>NZ_OVCN01000009.1 GCF_900406815.1 Acinetobacter haemolyticus | reverse complement strand
GAGAAAAGGTTGTAAGGGATGTGTTTCTATTTCTATATCAGTCATTTATATCAATAGCCAAATTTTTAACTTGAGTGAATATTTTTAACCATTTTATCGAATTTTCCAGTTTTTTGCTCGGTTCTTTTGTTGGTAAAATTTCACCTTAATAAAATTTTAGCAATACCCTTTTACTGTTTGAGATGTAAATCTGTCGTTCTGACCGGTGACAAATCGGGTGAAAACCTGCTCCCAAAATATAAAAAACCGCTTAAATAAGCGGCTTTTACGGATGCAGGTTTGAGACTCCACCTTTTGAAATGATTTAATAGGTGACAGTAACAACCACGCTATCTGAGTAGTTTCCCGGAGTACTTGAAATCGTTGTGCCTTGCGGAATTTTTCCGTAAACAGGTGTACTTTGAGCGCTACCTGTACCAGTTTTTGAGACTCCTCCTGTTCCCCCAACATTGGTTACGCCTCCTGTCGCATCCCATACCGTACTATAGTTAGAATCTTTATAGAGCTGATAGGGTATAAATTCATTATTACCGTTGGTCATACGTCTAAACCCACCAGTTATACGGTTATTACCATCGCCTAAATAAATACTGTATGGCGTTCCAAAATTACAAGTCGTATTCACAGCTCCTTGAGTTGTGTAGTCTCTTTTTGTAGTACGAATATCGTTAATATTGCCAAAATCAACATTTGAAGTTGAGTTTAATTGGCACATACTTGGGACGACAAAGTTGGCTGTTAGTAGTGTATCACCTGAATCCCAGCCTCCAATTAAATCACCGCATACTAAGCCCAGAGCATCCATATCCCAATAGAGCCGAACCGTAGCCGTATATGTTCCTGGAGGATAGACGACAAGTGATCCTGTTCGGGCAGGCACTTTCACGTTCACTGAGTAATTAATGATATTGTTTGAAGCCACGGTTCTTACGGGCCCATACCAGACATTAGAGGTTTGGTTAGTGGTAGTAGACCCTGCCCCACCTACTGTAGCGGCTACCGTATAAGGGAGTGAAACATTATTAAGGCTATTGGTTGTGCCGGTAAAAACGGTTTTCATGCACATATAAGCAGAAGTCTGGGGAATCCCTAAAGTCGTGCATCTAATTGTTCCTGATAGATTTACGGTGGCATCACTATTAATATTTGCTGCGGTATAGGTAAAAGTATTATTGGTCGTTCCACTTACCGTACAGGCAGCCTGCGCAGGACTAAAAAATGCATAAACAAGATAAAGTAAGCAAACACCGATTAACTGTTTCAAAAACAATGAAAATTTCTTGTAACTCTCTATTTGAGTCTTATCAAAAATACTTATCGACATACATAAGGTCCCAATTTCTGAGTTGAGTACTGATTACTGTTATAGGTGAAGTCAGCTTGGCACGAGCCATGATCCAGAAGATTGACTTCAAGTTTGTTTTGCTTTAATAGGTTTTGAATAAATACTTCACCGTCATAACCAACTACGCCCTGCTGCTGTCCATTAATTCGAACTGTATAGCCCGGCAATAACGGTGAGTTGTTTTGATCCACAAGTCTGACTAATCCGGAAATAACCTGATGCGCACCAAAGTCAACCAAGGTTCCCTGGCGATAGCCGACCACAGTTTTTTTGTCTGTCGCTTTAACACTCCAATTTAAAGGAAGATAGGACGGATCTAAATAAATGTGATTCTCTTGATATGGCATGAGGCTAGGAATGAGAAACCGACCGGCCTTATCGGTAAAACCTAAATTAACCCCACCGTTTAGAATCTGGCTTTGCGGACCGGCATTGATCACAACTGCGTAACCTTCTCCAATTTCATTGGCTGCAAAGATGCGCCCCGCTGCCGCAACTAATGAACCCGTTGCCGAAAGTGCTACTTGGTCGTTATCTCCAAATCGGTTATAGCGTCCTGTCAGGTAAGCCGCACGAGCTCGATAAGAGGCATAGAGCGAAGCGTTATTTTCTTTTGCATCCTGATCTCGCTCAACATAGCCACCCCATCCAAATGAACCGATTCGTGGTTCTGATAAACCAAATATTTCTTGGCGGTAACTCAACCTGCCGCTGTCACTAGAAACACTTGTGATCGCATTGAGTTTGTTAGATGGTGTATACCGCAACGCAAAGTAAATGCCGTAATCCTTGTTATTTTCATAATCTTTGTAGGCAGAAGTATAAAATCCCCAGTTTTTATTAATACTTCCGCTTAAGTTGGCAGACAGTAATTTATAGGAGTTGTCGCTATATTTGATCTGGTTATACCCTACATAAGCCCCGTAGCCTGCATAAAAATTATAGTTAATCCCAGCCCTAAAAATTTCATCTGCCAGTGCACTGTAGCTCAGATAGTTTTGTGACTCGTCATTGATCTGGTTATCTTTTAAATATCTGACTTGAGACACACGGGCCAGGTCAAAATAATTATCAAATACTTTGCGGTAACTGCTGTTAAATGAAATATTTTTACTAATACGTCCTTCTAAGCCAAGTAAGGCCGAATAGCCGTTTTCATCTTTATACTGGCTTGCTGCAAGGTCTGCATTAATCACCCCAACGCCAAAAACATTCTTCGCGAATCCTGTACCGAGATTCGACAGGCCATCTGTTGAAGTTTCCACACCGCCACTAAATGTCAGTGAGTTACTATAGCCATATCGGATTGCACCTGATGCAAAGGTGGCATCATCATAATCGTTTGAGTACAGCCCATAGTTATAACGGGGAACACCAACGTCTACAGAAAATTCATTAATGCCCTTTGCCAAAATCTTGGAGGAAAAATAATATGGCTTTTTGGTAATGCTCTGCTGTCCTGTCGCATCAGTTGTCACCAGCGTGACTTCATTTCCTGAAATAAATGGGAGCTGTTTAATATCAAATGGGCCTGATGGTACTAACCCTGAATAAATCTTTTGTTGGTTGACATATAAATCTAGTGTTGAAGGTAGTGCAGCCGAGCCAGAAAATTGCGGGAGTGCCGAGGTCACAATATCACCGCGTTGGGTGTAGGCACTGGACCATTGGAAACCAGCAAGGCGGACACTACTGCCCCAATCAGGGCTATTGGAAATAAAATCCCCTAAGGTATATAACCTGATTTTTTCAGGATCAACGTATTGCCACTTACTTTCCAATCGCACCCATTTTTCATGATTATAACTATTCTCATTACTTCCGCTATATAAAACACCTGAAAAAAAATTACCGATGGCACTGTTAAAAATCCCCTCAGCCGAGCCGGAAAACGTATTTTCATCATTGGTTGTGCTGTTATACAGACTATAGTTGAGAATAGCCGCGTTTAAGGGTTTCATCTTGAGCAAATCCGGACTGGTGATCTGTTGGCCATTGAGGTCCACTGCATACCCTGTCAACATGCTTGAAGGAACCATTAACTTTAGAGCCTGCTCATTCTCTTGGTATTGAAACTGGATGCCATGTAGATCATTAATACACACCCATTGGTTTTCAGGCGTCTGTTCATCTATTTTCAGTCTTAACGCTTTTAAGTCTCGGGCACGGATATACAACTTGCCCTGCTTAGATTGTTTCACAGCAACCAAGTCTTCGGACGCATTGGCGTTCATAGAAATATTTAAAAAAAGCTGAGTAAAGTTAAGATCTTGTTCCGGTCCGGCATCCTTTGTTTGCGCAAACTGATTATTGCGATTAATCGCATCTGGCACATGAGGAGTTGCGGTATTGGTATGATCTTGAAGTTGCTCAGCAAAACAATATGCAGGAAGATATGCAACACATAAGACACCTATAATGTATTTCATATAAGCCTCTTAAAGTGTTGTTTTCTTACCATTCATTGTCAGAGACACACTGTATTTATGATTTGGCTGATATGTAAAATTATCTATCGGGTAACTTCGGCTCTGCTGTCCAAGAATATAACCATTTACGGTGTTTACTTTTATGGGATAACTTTTTCCTGCGGTCATATCAACAAGCGTTAAATCATTTAAAAGTGCATGTCGATTTCCAATATTGCTAATATTTAAAGAAGGTGCCTTCTGACTAGGATCAATTTTCCAATTCAGTTTAGTCATCGCTTCTTTATCCACTACAAAAACAGGTAATGATGAGCGAAGTAATACATTTATTCCTTGAGCCGCTTTGCGGCTATCAACTGGTTTTGGTAACTCATCAATAATAATACGATAAGTTTTTTCACCAGAAATAGCTGTCGGATTAATTCTGACTACACGTAAGTTATAAGAATCATTAGGCTTTAATTTTAAAAATGGTGGGCTAATCGCGATCTCATCTGTAGGAATTAATTGATCTTGTCCATCCTTCTGCGACCATTCAAACACGCGAATTTGCAAATCCGTACTTTCACTGGACTGGTTAAATAAACTAATCGAAGAAGCAGTTTGGTTACTGAATAGCTCTACATTCACAGGTGAAATTCGGATTGTAGCTGCACTCAAAGCGCTCGATAGAGATAAAAATAAACTCGTAATAATAAAGATATTTTTTTTCATGACTTGCTCAAATAAATCTTTTAAAGCATTAGCCCTTTTAAAGGGCTAACAGTATTTCTTATTTATAAAAATTAATAAGTTACGGTCACTGTCACTGTATCTAAATAACTACCAGCGCTTGGTAAAGTCGTCCCTGCTGGAATACGGCCATAGACATTAACAGTTTGAAGATTACCCGTTCCTGTTCCACTGTATGCAGTTGTTGCAATACCAATTGCTGTTGCACGTCCCGTGTCCGAGTAAAGGTCGTAAGGAATATATTCTGTAGTGGTTGCGCCACCAATCATACGACGTTGGGTTGATAAAACATTTTGACCACCATCAAATGACAAAGTCCATGGCACGGTGTTATTACAAAGTACTGTGATTGGGGTACCACCTGTGGTTGTGGTATCTGCATCTACGTTGCTCGCAAGTGAACTTAATGTTCCAAAGTCTAAGACCGCATTTGTAGTCGTACCGGTGGCTGAGGTATTTAGAACACAGCTATTTGTTACTGTCGCTCTCACAGTCAATGTACCCGTTGCTGTAGCGGCATTTGCTGTATTGAGAGAAAATAATCCTACAGCAATTGCTGATAAATAATAAAAAGTCTTTTTCATGGTTTAAACCTTTTTACATTAAATTGTTGGAATGAATAGATGTAAAAAAATTAACCCTTAACATTACAATCATTTTTAATTTGACTGCTCTTTTAGAGCTTATATTTTTTACCCTATTTTTTAATATTACATAAATAGTTTATATTAAAGCACCTATTTTCATTTAAAGTTTCTATAACAATACTATTTTTACCCAAATTAACTAATAGCTTACAACAAAAAAAACAATAAATTTAAATTATTGATTTTAATGGTTTTACACATATTGAAAAATAATTTCCTTAAATAATTTTTTCTTTAATTTTCAATAAAATAATTCAAAATTATCTGTATCACTTCTATTTTAAAGTATTTTATTAAAAATAAATTTTTAGTATAAGATATTGATGATAAGTTAAATTTTTTTTTGAAAAAAAGAATATTGTATTCATACAATTAAATAGTTATTGTTTTAGCCACAAGAAAACAAATGACTAAATGCTCACACTGATTGTTTAGAATAATTATTTACATTTTAAAAAATAATATACACTACTTGCACTATTATAAAGATTTAAGACTGTAAGATTTAATGCACGCGATAATGCAGAGTATGTACAGTAGTGCCGCATTATTTCTGCAGCATATTTTTCATACTTTTTAACTTTGTCTTAAGATCATTCAACCCATTGTCATGGCCATTAATACGGGTGTGATTGAGTTGATATCATCTTTATTTGCCAGCTCATTTAATTACGCCGTCTAACAGATTGGATAATAAAAATCCATCTTCCAGCGGCTTGGTGGCGGTGGAAAACTTCCCAACATTAACAGCTTTGCATTAGAAGGGAGAAAAGGTTGTAAGGGATGTGTTTCTATTTCGATCATGAATGCAAAAACCAAGATTTGAATGAGACAACTTTGTCTTCGCTGATGAATTTAATTTGAGCTAATTCTACAGCTCAGCTTAAAAGAAAAAGCCCTATATGAGGGCTTCTTCATCTATTAATTGAGTTTAAGTATTAAACTCTTGCATGGTCATTTCACCCAAATAACCAATTGAAATAGCGAATAAATTTTCTGGTTCAGATGAAGGATCATTTTTCTTTAACCATTCCAGACCAATCACCCCCAACTCGTTTAATTTTGACTTAGAAACTGGTGGTAGAAGCTTCTCCAAAGGGAGTTGAATACTAAAATTCCGTGTATTGCTACCGCTGTTTTTATCATTAAATGTATAACCGATTAAATACCAATGATATTTTTGTTCAGACATTTCTTATTCTCAAGTTTAAATAGTTGAGATATTTTTATACCATAAAAAAAACAGATTCCTAGCCAAAAAACTTTTCGTCTGTATATTTTTTGCCCTACGAATGAAGAACACACAATCTATGAACCTTCATGCACTCATATTTATAACCATGTCAACAAATCAGGATTTTGGGATTTGATAAATTGGTGTTCATTCATACTCACTAGTTGAAGTTCACCCTTTACGAGTTTTAAAGTAGTTACACTTGTATTTGCGATAGACCAACTTAATGCAAAAGTTCGCTGTACACTTAATTCTAATAGCTTACCAATAATGACAGAAATGACCCCTCCAGAGGTAAAAACAACTGCCTCTTGAGTTGGATTATTTGTGAGTTCAATACATAAGTTTTTAAGCGCCATGTCTACTCGAGTTTTAAAGGTTGGCCAAGATTCATCATATTCATGATGAAATTCTTCATTTATCCATCGTGCAATCGCTTCATCAAAAATCTGTGCTAAATATGCCCTTGGATCGACTTCTCCAATAATGTCTTGCTTTAACAATTCAGGTTTGGCAAATCTTGGCTCATATAAAGAAAATACTTGTTGATGATTGAACTCATTCCATAGCCCATCAACTTTATAACTTGCCTGAGGGAAACATTGACTTAAAGAAATTTGTGTCGTTTGTTGATGACGCTTCATGCTGCCTGAAACAATATACGGCTGTTCAGTAAAAAGATTCTTGAAATACCGCCCTAACAGTTGGGCCTGAGCTTCTCCATTTTCAGAAAGTTCATCATAATTACTTTTACCGAATGAAGCTTGACCATGTCTGACTAAATAGATGGTGGTCATCAAACTACCTTAATTTGTATACAACTTAAAAAGAAATGTATTTTTATCATAGCTATTTAATAAATTACAAAGTTTTAGGTTTTTAAATTCAAATAAATTCTAAATTTGCTTAGGCTATTTTATGTCTAAAATAAACATATACTGACCTAAGCATCGAATTTAAGAACTAAAATAATTAAATGGCAATTTTAAGTAACGTACACCATTCGCTTCTGGTGCTGGAAATCGACCTGCATCCATATTGATTTGTATAGAAGGTAATATAAGTTTTGGCATAGACAAAGTTGCATCACGCGCCTGCCTCATTTGAACAAAATCTTGCTTCTTGGTGAATTGATTGATATGAATATTGGTCTGTTTCTGTGCATAAATATTTGTTTCACAACTATATTCATTTCGTCCTTCAGGCTTATAATCATGACACAAAAAAACTCTCGTATCGTCTGGCAGTTGATATAGTCGTTGAACTGAATCAAATAAAAGATCTGCACTGCCTTTCGGAAAATCACAACGCGCCGATCCGTAATCTGGCATAAAAAGCGTATCACCGATAAATACACTGTCGCCTATCACATAACTCAAACATGCAGGCGTATGTCCTGGTGTGGGGATATTATAAGCATCTAATCCGCCAATCCGAAAATGTTCATGATCTTTAAAAAGATAATCAAAGGCTTGATTTGAATTAAAATTCTTTATATCTATATGATAGATCGCACTAAACGTTTCTTGCACAATCGCAATCTTTTCACTCATGGCGACTTTGCCACCTAATTTTGATTTTAGATATTGAGAAGCTGTTAAGTGGTCTGCATGTACATGGGTTTCTAATATCCACTCCACGCTGAAATGATTTTTGTGAATATACTCAATAATTTCATCAGCATGTGTTGTTTTTGTCGAGGCAGAAGCAGGATCGTAATCCAATACGCTATCGATCACAGCACATGCTTTTGTTACTTTATCACTTACCACATAGCTAAACGTATTCGTGTTCTCATCAAAAAAAGCTTTAACTTGAGCATGTTGCATTCCATCTCTCCTTTTTTTATCGTTTAGCCCAAATATAATGAAAATATATGCCTAACAGCATTGATCCGATAAAATACCAAGCTTCTAAATACCCTAAACCAATTAAGGTAATTGCTGGTGCAGGACAAATTCCAGCAATGCCCCAACCTACACCAAATAATAATGCGCCTATGATTAAGTTTTTATCAATCTGGAAGCTTGTTGGTAAATTAATTTTTTCACCGAATAATGTTTTAGGATTTCGAATTGCTCTTTGAAATGGAATGAATGCAACTAAAATAGCCCCAACTATTACAAACATTAGGCTAATATCCCAGTCTCCAAATAGATCTAGAAATCCTAATACTTTTTCAGGATTTGACATTCCAGAAACCATTAAACCGATAGCAAATAAACTGCCAAATATAAAAGCGAATAAATTTTTCATATTACAGCCCTATCAAATGCCGAATGACATATACAGTCACCATGCCTGCAAACATAAATGTAACTGTTGCAATGATTGACCTCATTGACAATTGGCTGATTCCACAAATCCCATGACCACTCGTACAACCTGAACCTAAACGCGTACCAAAGCCAACCAAAAGACCAGCTATAATTAAGCCCAATGGAGATGATTTGATGATAATTTCAGGTTCATTAAATAGTTGATAAATGAATGGTGTGATCAGTAGTCCCAATAAAAACCATAATGCTGAACTATGAAGAAAAACTTTAGGCTGTAATAGCTGTGACAGTAATCCGCTGACTCCAGCAATGCGACCATTGATATACAAATAACCCACGACAGCAACTCCGAGGATTACTCCACCTATTAAAGCCATTAAAATACTATGCATATTCCACCCTAACAATATATGTTTTTATAATATATTAATATAAATATTATTTGGTGGTTTTTTTAAAATTTAATGTAATTATTGTGTCTAATCACGGCCATTACATCTCAATCATTAAAAAATTTACTTGATACGATTTAACCACTACCAAATTCAGCATGTTGTGCAATTTGCACAATTTCATTATAATAAGTGCATATACAACATAAGGGTTTAATCATGAGTGCATTATTAAAACAACCCGCAGACAAAAAAGTAGTTCTTGCTAAAGCAGTCCTCAACGCTGCCGAACAACTTGACTTAAAACAAGTACAACTTGCAGCTATTTTGGGTGTACATCGTACCGCCATCAGTCGATTAAAAAACAATCTTGAACTAGATCCAGCTTCGAAGCAAGGTGAACTGGCTTTACTGCTTATTCGTTTGTCACGAGCCCTATATGCATTAACTGGTGGTGATACCGATTGGATGCGTCATTTTATGAATACACCAAATCGTGTTACAGGCGGTATACCTGTTGAACAAATTGAAAGTGTGAGTGGATTAGTTTCTGTACTTCAATTTGTCGATGCAATTCGAGGTAAAGTATGACCGCCATTGAACAAAATATATGGCAATGTTGTGAAGGAAACAAACAAATATCACCTTTATCAGGTACTTTATATCGTTTAGTCGAAAGCCAAGAACAAATCGCAACAAGACAATTAGTTGATACTTTAGAAGAACAAGCATTATTAGAGGATATGTTAGAGTTAGTTAAACCACCATATCCTCCCCACTCAGAACACTTACATTATCTACTCAAGACACCTTTTCGTTATCCACCGTTAAAATGGGGATCACGTTTTGGTCGTATTTTTGAATCCAGTATTTTTTATGGTGGATGTAGTGTAAATGTGACATTGGCTGAATCAGCTTATTATCGTTTTGTATTCTGGCACTCAATGGATGGTACACCAAAGAAAGAAAAGATACGTACTGAACATACTTTATTTTCAGTCGGTTATCACTGTCATAGAGGCATTCGTTTACAATCCCCTCCTTTTGATCAATATCTTGATCTAATTGCTCACCCTACAAACTATAGCTATGCACAACAATTAGGCACAGCGATGCGAAATGAAGGAATTGAAATCTTCGAATATCCGTCTGCGCGAGCAATTGATCATGCAGCCTGTGTTGGACTATTCACTGCAGAACACTTTAGCCAGAACAGCCCGTTAGACCGAGAGCAATGGTTCTGTGATATTGCTGCTGATGAGGTGATATTTAAAGCAGTAGAAGGATCTAATATTGTTCGTTTTGAATTATCACAGTTTTTACAACAAGGCATTTTCCCTATGCCAGCATAAAAGCATAGGGCATAAAAAATGCCCCGATACATCGGGGCATTTCCAGAATTGATTAACTTACTAAATCTTCAATTCCAATTAGTTTAGGTAATTTCTCAATAAGTTTATTTAACTCAGCATTTGCTGGCGAAATACACCCCATATAGTGACTTAAGTTCGTAACGGTACCATCTGGGCTTTTCCAAGAAAAATATGCATTCGGTTGATCTGTTGCAGTTTCTTCACAGCCTGTCGTTTTGACACTCGCGCCAGTTTCAGGACGATAAGTTTTTAACTCTTGTTGTAGTTTTTTATAAACAGAAGGATCAACTGAAAGATCTTGAGTTCCTGTTACTTTCGTATATTGCTTACCATCAAAATGTACTGAACCATTGGGAGAAACTTCAACAGAATAAATTGGACAAGTACCAAAACATGGACTAGATGAATAGCGAATGGTTTCTTGTGCTGTATTCTGAGGTTGTTGAGAAGTAGATGCACAACCCACCAAAGAGAAGGTAAAAAGCCCAGCAATTAATAATTTTTTCATTTATAGACCCATTATAAAGAATGTTGTTTAAATTTAACAAATTGTGAACTAATTGTCATTTGTCTGTAAGTATAAATAATAAAATTCACATAATTTACTTAGGCTATTTCTAAGCCAAGAAATTTCCTAAATCCTAGTTGTCTGTTTGTGATTGTAAAATGAGACGTGCAAGTTCTAAATCATCTTTATAAGTAATCTTAATATTGTCAGATCGCCCTTGTACAACTTGTACAGGCTGCTTGATATATTCTAAAGCACTGGCTTCATCAGTAATAACAACATCATTTGCCAGTGCTACTTCTATTGCATGTTTTAAATCTTTCAATTTTGCCATTTGTGGTGTTTGTGCTTGCCACAAAAACTCACGGCTTACAGTTTTTGTTATTTTGTTTTCAGTTTGAACTTGTTTCAACGTATCTCGAACTGGGATCGCCAAAATTGAGTTTTTATCAGCTTCGATTGCTAAACGTACCAATTCTTGCAAACTAGATGATGCAACACATGGCCGCGCAGCATCATGTACAAGGATCCAATCATTCTCATCAGCAATATCAGATAAATATATTAGAGCATTTAGTACAGAATGAACCCGTTCTGTACCCCCTAAACAAAAATGCATTTTGTTCTGATGATGAAAAGATAATGTCTTAGCAAAAGTATCTTGCTCACTGATGGCAAGTACACAACCCGCTAAATCTAATGTATGAAGACGATTAACCGTATGCTCAAGCACAGTTTGGTTTTGTATATACTGGTACTGTTTTAATTCAGTTTTTGAAAAACGACTGCCAGAACCTGCTGCTGGTACAACCGCCCATAGCTTAGTTCTCATTGGTTGCTGTATCTACTTTCGCATTTGGATCGATATATATTGGTTTATATTGGGTACTAATCGTACTCATTTGCACAAATGTTTCGTTAGGTTTGATCAAACCCAAATCTAAACGTGCATGTTCTTCAATCGCTTCACTTCCATTTTTTAAATCAAAAACTTCAGCCGCTAGAATACGATTGCGCTCTTTTAACTCAGTATTAATCTCTGCTTGTTGTTGGATCTGTTGAGTTAATGCTTGATGAGGGACATAGCCTCCCTCACCTAGCCAAAAGCGATACTGTAAACTTGCGATCAAAACAACCGCCAGTAATAAAATCAACTTACTTGAAGTAGATTGAAAAACATCTAACATTGAAAACTCCCTACATCCTTCTTTTTAAAGGAAGATCTGTCACGAATTTTATCGGATTATTAATTCGTGAAGTTTCTCTCTTTTGTAAAGAAAGTTCATCAGGAGAATTCAACATAGATACACGTTACCTTAGTTTAGACCTTTAAATTCAGCCTTACCACGGTAAGCCGCTTTGGTTAATTCTTCAATACGAAGCAATTGGTTATATTTTGCTACACGGTCAGAACGACAAAGTGAACCCGTCTTGATTTGACCAGCTGCAGTACCCACTGCCAAGTCAGCAATTGTTGAATCTTCAGTTTCACCAGAACGGTGAGAAATTACTGTCGAGTAACCATTTGCTTTTGCAAGATAGATTGCATCTAAAGTTTCAGTCAACGTACCGATTTGGTTGTATTTGATCAAAATAGAGTTACCTACTTTCTCATCAATACCACGTTGTAAAATCTTAGGGTTTGTAACGAATAAATCATCACCAACCAATTGGATCTTATCACCAAGGATTGATGTTAAGTAGCTCCAACCTTCCCAGTCAGATTCATCTAAACCATCTTCAATTGAGATAATTGGATACTGGTTTACAAGACCTGCAAGATAATCCGCAAACTGGTTGCTTGTAAATGCACGATTGCCTTCGCCTTCTAAAACGTATTGACCGTTTTTGTAGAATTCTGAAGATGCACAGTCCAATGCAAGCATCATGTCTGAACCAGCTTTGTAGCCTGTTTGTTCAATTGCTTGAAGAATTACGGTAATCGCTTCTTCGTTAGAACGTAAGTTAGGTGCAAAACCACCTTCATCACCAACTGCAGTATTTAAACCTTGTTTCTTTAAAACTGATTTTAAAGAATGGAATACTTCAGCACCAGCACGTAACGCTTCAGAGAATGAAGTAAAACCCACAGGCTCGATCATGAACTCTTGAATATCAACAGTGTTGTCCGCATGCTCACCACCATTTAAGATGTTCATCATTGGAACAGGCATTGTCAAAATAGTTTGACCACGAAGATCTGCGATATATTGGAAAAGAGGAAGTTTCTTTTCTTCAGCAGCGGCACGTGCAGTAGCCAATGACACAGCCAAAGTTGCATTCGCACCTAATTTCTCTTTGTTTTCAGTACCATCAAGCGCGATCATTGTGTTATCAATGTCTTTTTGCTCAAAAACTGATTTACCCAACAAAGCATCACGAATCAATGTGTTAACGTTGTTAACTGCTGTACGCACGCCTTTACCTAAGTAACGTGATTTATCACCGTCACGAAGTTCTAAAGCTTCACGAGAACCAGTTGAAGCACCAGATGGTGCACATGCACGACCAACAACCCCAGATTCTAAAATTACGTCTGCTTCGATGGTTGGGTTACCACGAGAGTCCAAAATTTCGCGTGCACGAATATCAACGATTTGGCTCATGAACAATTCCTCTGTTGAATGAATATTAAATTAAACCTTGATTTACGTTGAGATTCCCCTTGCTAGAGGAACTCAAAGGGGAAAATCGGCTTAATGTGTATCTAACTTTTTGAATCCTTTAACCAAAGTATCCAATTCTTTTAATTGCGCCAAAAATGGCTCAAGTTGTGATAGACGCAAAGCACATGGTCCATCACATTTCGCTTTTTCAGGATCTGGATGTGCTTCTAAAAACAAACCAGCTAAGCCTGTCGCCATACCTGCACGTGCTAAAGTCGTAATTTGCGCACGACGACCACCAGCAGAATCAGCTCGACCGCCTGGTGTTTGCAATGCATGTGTCACATCAAAAAATACAGGAACATTCATTTCTTTCATGATGTCAAAGCCAAGCATATCTACAACTAAATTGTTATAGCCGAATGCCGAACCACGTTCACAAAGAATCAGTTTGTCATTTCCAGCTTCTAAACACTTATGCAAAATATGACGCATTTCATGAGGTGCAAGGAACTGTGCTTTCTTGATATTGATAATGGCTTGAGTTTTTGCCATCGCTTCAACAAGATCAGTCTGACGACTTAAAAATGCTGGAAGCTGAATGATATCTGCAACTTCAGCCACTGGCGCAGCCTGATATGGCTCATGAACATCAGTGATAATCGGAACATTAAATTGCTTTTTAATGTCTGCAAGCCACTCAATCCCTTTTTCTAAACCAGGACCACGGAAAGAGTTTAGGCTAGAACGATTAGCTTTATCAAAGCTGGCTTTGAACACATATGGAATATCTAGGCGTTTGCAAATATCAATATAAGTTTCAGCAATTTCAAATGCTAAATCTTTTGACTCAAGTACGTTCATTCCGCCAAATAATACAAATGGCAAATGATTTGCCATTTGTATATCGCCTAAACGTACAACTTCTTGTGCTTTTAATTGTGACATTTAAACTTTCCCAGTTTATTTAAGCCTACATTATTTACTGTTTTGGTGCTGTTTTTTTGCAGCATCGATAAAGCTAGCAAATAATGGGTGTCCATCACGTGGTGAACTTGTAAATTCTGGATGGAATTGTACAGCAATAAACCAAGGATGTTCAGGAATTTCTACAGTTTCAACCAAATGTTGCGCTGAAGAATAACCAGAAATCTTCATGCCTGCTTCTTCAATCGCCTCAATGAAACGGTTATTCATTTCATAACGATGACGATGACGTTCAGTGATTTCAGCTTTACCATATACTTCGCGAGTCTTTGTGCCTTCAACCAATTCAGATTTTTGAGCACCTAGACGCATCGTACCGCCTAAATCAGATTCCAGACTACGTTGCTGTAATTCGCCACGCTCATCTAACCATTCAGTGATTAAACCAATGAGTGGATATTTGGTTGAACGATTAAACTCTGTTGAACTAGCCTCTGGCATAGCAGCAACATGACGAGCAAACTCGATGACTGCCAACTGCATTCCTAAACAGATTCCCAAGAATGGAATATTGTTCTCACGTGCATATTGAATCGCTTTCATTTTGCCTTCAGTACCACGTTCACCAAAACCACCAGGAACTAAAATCGCGTCAGCAGCATTTAGAACACTAATATCTTGTTGTTCAAGATCTTCGGCATTCACATAATCAATCTGGACTTTGACACGGTTCTGGATACCTGCATGTAAAAGTGCTTCATTTACAGATTTATATGCATCTGGTAACTCAACATACTTACCAACCATCGCAACACGGACTGTGTATTCAGGGTTTAGTAATGCTTCTACTACATTATCCCAATCTTCAAGGTTTGCTTCAGGAAGATCATTGAAACCAAAACGCTCACAGATCAAATCGTCAACGTTTTGCTCATAGAAAGTACGCGGAATTTGATAGATGGTTTTCGCATCTTTACATACCACCACGGCACGCGCTTCGACATTCGTAAACAATGCAATTTTACGTTTAGTATCAACATCGACATCGTATTCAGTACGGCAGATAAGAATATCTGGTTGAATACCGATCGAAAGAAGTTCTTTTACAGAATGCTGAGTTGGCTTAGTTTTAAGCTCAGCAGCAGATTTGATATATGGCAATAAGGTCAAGTGCATAAGCATAGTGCGCTTATGACCAAGCTCAACCATTAACTGACGTACTGATTCCATGAAAGGAAGGGATTCGATATCACCAACTGTACCGCCAATCTCTACAATCGCAACATCATAGCCTTCGCCCGCGCGTAATACACGTTCTTTAATATTGTCTGTGATGTGTGGAATAACTTGAACCGTACCACCTAAATAATCACCACGACGCTCTTTATTCAAAACGTCCTGATAAACACGACCACTTGTAAAGTTATTCAACTTGGTCATTTTTGCACGACGTAGGAAACGTTCGTAATATCCCAAATCTAAGTCAGTTTCAGCACCATCCTCTGTGACAAAAACTTCACCATGCTGAAATGGGCTCATGGTACCTGGATCGACATTGATATATGGATCCATTTTTACCATAGTGACTTTCAAGCCACGAGCTTCCAAAAGTGCAGCAACAGAAGCAGCAGAAATACCTTTACCTAGTGATGAAACCACACCACCAGTGACAAAAATAAAATGGGTCATTGAGTTTCTCGTACAATCGAGCCGAAATCGGCCTACAATGTTGGGCAATTTTACTGTACTCTGCCCCTATAAAGCAAAGTCAAACCGCATCAATTCAAAGAACTATAAACAACTGACTATTCTATCAGCATTTTCGATAAAAATTTATGGGATTTGTGGAGATTTAATAGATAAATTGCTTTTGTTATCTCCAAATGGAGTTAATGAATTAAAAAACTATGCTGCCATTGGGTTCCAACTCCCTTACAAATGGTCTTTTCAATGCAAACATTTATAAAATATCAACAAACTTGAGTGGCACCAGTGATATTTTCGGATAATTTTGCTGTTATAATTGCCCCGTCTTTATTTAATATGTTGTTTTAGCAATGGCAAATAAAAAACTTTTAATTTGTGCAGCAATCGCCACTGGTCTTTTATTGACAGCTTGTGTGAAAAAAGAAGAACCTAAAAATGAAGAGCAGCAGTCTGAGCAATCAACTGAAACACAAGTCGTTGAACAACAACCTGAGTCTGTAGAAACAACTCAACAGTTTGAAAGGCTAGAAAGTGTGGAACGTGAGGAAACTCCTGCACCTTCAGTTGAGACGATGCGAGAAGAAACTGAAAACACAACGACCGAAATTCGTCGTGAAACTCGTCCAGCTCAATCACAAAGTAATAGTACGCCAACTGAAACCTCACGTACGGAATCAGCTAGACCTACTCAAACTGAACCAAGCACACCGAGAACTGAACAGCCAAAAGCACCAAAACCTAGCGGCTCTAGCCAATCTGAAGAAGATGCAGTCGCTGCTGCAATTGCTGCTGCAACACCAGCACTCAACAATTAATCTATTGGTTATCATTAAAACCAAATATCATGCGCCGCTTTATTGCGGCGCATGTTTTTTGGATTAAGTATTTATGAATAGTTTTTGAAGAAATCTGCCATCAAACGTGAAGCCCATGATTTAACACTTAGACTTTCATAAAAACCACAGTGACTTCCTTTCTTCGTTGTGATTACTACAATATTTTCCATTTGTTTTATTTTATCTTTATAAGGCTCCAAGTTTTTAATTGAACATACTGGATCATCTTCAGCATTGAGAATCATCAATGGAATTTTGATATTTTGAAACACATAAATCGGGTTAATCGCCTTACAATAACTTTGATAATCCTGAAACCCAGCCATTTCAAAATAAGCTTTTTCAAACTCTTCTAAACTTGTGGTCGCTAATACCTTCTCAAGTGATGGAATTCGACTCCAAATATTCTGATATGGCTCGATAAAATGCTTGAATAGTTTTTTCGTCATCACTTTGCTATAAAAAGGATGCACATTTTTAAATCCAATTTCGGTGTCATAGCCTGGGCACATTGCAAAAGCTGCCTTAAAAGGCGTATTTTCCGCCTGCTCACCAAGATAACGTACCAACAAACCTGTTCCAGCAGATGAACCGACTGCATACAAATCAGATTTTGGAAATAACTTTTGAATATGATCCAATTGTTCTTTAAGGTCACTGGTTGAACCAAATAAAGAAATCTGTGGGACAGGCATTGGTAGACCCGCATGACCACGACGCAAACATAACGCGATTCGCCAACCGGTATATTCATGCAAATCTTTGACCAACTCACGCATACTCTCAGGCGTACCCGTAATGGTATGCATCATCACAACTGTTGGGGTATCTTTTGGCAGATCCAATCCATACCAAGCAATGGCAGTAACACCGCCATCTTGCATAGTTAGTTGATCAATTCGATCATATATAAGCTTGATTGTTTTCTTTCTAATTATATCAAAATATAAAAGATGAACATGTGTATTGCTTAACCATGGTGTTGGTCGATATTTTCGTTTTAATTGAGGCAGTTTTTCTAAAACATCTTTAATTTTCCCTTGCGGGTGATAATACATTTTTGGTAGTTCTGCACCTACTGCAAAATCAAATAATTCTGAACCTAGAACTTTAAGTTTATTTAGAGTGGATATGCCCATAATTTCATTCCTCCCTCTATATTAGGGGTTAAACGATTGCCGCACTAAATCTGCGACCTGTTTACCCCAAATTGCATAAATTTCACGACTTGGATGAAAGCCATCCGCTGCCATGGATATATTTAATGCTTGAAAAACCTCAATATCATATGAAATAAATCTATATTGTTGTTGTGAAACTAACCATTGTTGTAAGGTGTTATTCATGTGCTCGGCATATCTCCCAAATAACCATGCTAATGGTTGAGGTAATGATGGAAAATGCTGCATCGGTGGTACTCCTGATACAATAACCAATTTTGGTTGAAAACGGTTTTGTATTTGAGTAAATAATTGTTTTTGTTGTTTTATCCAAGTTCCTATAGAGGTCAATTTGGTGATATCATTAACACCTATTGACGTTACAATTACATCATAATTCCCCTGACTAATCTCAGCTATTGCCTCACTTACTTGTTGGGTTGTATGTCCTGTTCTAGCATGTAATTTCCATTTCAATGTATAGTCATTTTTGAGCTCAGAAATAATCGCACCTGATAATGCTTCTTCCTGCCTCTCCACGCCAACACCTGCCGCCGCTGAATCACCCAATATAAGTAAAGAAAGTGGTTTTCCTTCACCAACAAGCCCATCTCTATCACCTAGCGGTTCTGGTAATAGTGGGGTACGTTTGCGTACAATCATGCCTTGAATAACCAATACAGGCAGTAAGGCGATAGTTGAGAATTTTAACCACATTAGAATAATCTCAATATTACTTAGGCTATTTTATAAGTTAATGCGGCTGATACTGGGCAAATCGAGCGCCCATTTGTTCAGCTAAAGCAGTTAGTCCACTCATTGGGCGAATCATTACTTCGAAATCAATGATTTTCCCTTCTGCATTAAAACGTATCATGTCGATTCCTTTTAATGCCTTACCATTCACATTTGCACTGAATTCCAACACAACACTCTCACCACCTTCCGTATAAAATTCACGGTGATAAGTAAAATTTTCAAAAACTTGTATGACATTACTTAAAATGAAATAAACGACATGTTTGCCTTCATAAGGTTTATAGGCGACGGGCGAACGAAATACTACATCTTCAGCCAACAACTCATTTAAGTTAGATAAATCACCTACCTGAATCATTTGATGCCAGTTTTCTAACGATTTTTTTGTAGTTTCAAAGATCATTTTTTTATTCCTTTTTAAATTAATCTATAAAAATTAAAGGCATTTCTTCTAAGAAGAAATGCCTTGTTTTTTTATTTATAGCACTGCTGCAAGTTCTGCACCTTGGCGAATTGCACGTTTGGCATCCAACTCACCTGCTTCTTTTGCCCCACCAATCAAATGCACATTTTTACCATCAGCTTTGAGTTGATCGTACATCGCTGTATACGATTCCTGACCAGCACAAATCACGACATTATCGACTTCAAGTACGATTTGATGATCATTCACAGTTATATGCAAACCTTGATCATCCACTTTGTCATAGCTCGCCCCTGCTACCATTTTGACGTCACGATGTTTTAGACCTGTTCTATGAATCCAACCTGTGGTTTTACCCAATCCTGAACCAACAGCAGCTGTTTTACGCTGCAATAGATAAATCTCACGTTCAGATTTCTCTAATTCGGGTTGCTTTAAACCACCAACATTTTCATATGAGGTATCAATTCCCCACTCTGCATAAAATTTTTCTGGATTTAAGCTTCCACTTTCACCTTCATGACTTAAATATTCAGCCGTATCAAATCCAATACCCCCTGCGCCAATGATTGCTACACGCTTACCCACAGGTACACGCTCTTTCAATACTTGCAAATAACTTAAGACTTTTGGATGGTTGATCCCTTCAAACTGTAGTTGACGAGGCGTGACACCCGTAGCCACGACGATCTCATCATAATCAGCTTGACTCAATTCCTCATAGGTCACGGTGTGATTGAGGACTAGTTCGATATTTGGCTGCAACTCGATTTGGCGTTTAAAATAACGCAAGGTTTCATAAAACTCTTCTTTCCCAGGAATGGTTTTGGCAATATTAAATTGTCCACCAATTTGATCACCTGAATCAAAAACCTTTACTTTATGACCACGACTCGCAGCATAAACTGCAAAACTCAATCCAGCTGGTCCCGCACCAATTACTGCGATATTTTTTTCAATATTCGCTTCTTTAAATATAAGCTCTGTTTCATAGCATGCACGTGGATTAACCAGACAAGTCGCCACTGTCATAGAAAAAATATGATCTAAACACGCTTGGTTACACCCAATACAAGTATTAATCTCATCACTACGACCCTGACTCGCTTTAAGAACAAACTCTGCATCTGCCAACATCGGACGTGCCATAGAAATCATATCTGCATGACCAGAAGCCAATACGTATTCTGCCATTTCAGGCGTATTAATCCGATTCGATGTAATTAATGGAATAGAAACAGAACCTTTTAATTTTTCTGTGACCCATGTAAATGCTGCGCGTGGCACTTTAGTTGCGATCGTTGGAATACGAGCTTCATGCCAGCCTATGCCTGTATTAATAATTGTTGCACCAGCTTGTTCTATTGCTTTCGCAAGCTGTATCACTTCTTCTAGACTTGAACCGCCCTCAACTAAATCCAACATTGAAAGACGATAAATGATAATAAAATTTTCCCCGACCAAATCTCGCGTACGCTTCACAATCTCAATTGGAAAACGAATACGATTTTCGTAGCTACCACCCCATTCATCATCACGATGATTGGTACGTGCTGCAATGAACTCATTGATCAAGTAACCTTCTGAGCCCATAATTTCAACACCATCGTACCCAGCATATTGGGCCAGTTTTGCACAATTAGCAAAATCATCGATAGTCTGCTGGACTTCAGCAGAACTTAACGCTTTTGGCTTAACTGGATTGATAGGCGCTTGAATTGCTGATGGTGCAACATTATTTGCTTGATACGAATAACGACCCGTATGAAGAATCTGCATTGCAATCTTACCACCAGCATCATGCACTGCTTGAGTAACAACTTTATGCTTTTCTGCCTCTTCGATACTATCCAATTTAGTGCCATGTGCAAAAACAACACCATCATCATTAGGAGAAACACCTCCAGTAACGATTAAACCAACGTCACCTCTAGCACGCTCTGCATAAAAAGCCGCCATGCGCTCGTAACCTTGCGGTGCTTCTTCTAAACCAATGTGCATAGACCCCATAAGCACACGGTTTTTTAAAGTGGTAAAACCTAAATCTAATGGCTCTAATAAATGTGGATAAGCCGACATGTGTTCTCCTCTGGCGAGCAATCTGCTAGCTAATGCAACTTGTTGCATAGATTTATAAACAAGATTTGATTTTTATGCAACATATTGCATAATTCTGATGAGTCATTTTTATATTGGATCAACATGTCACTCGCCCACGTTTTATTGACGAGCCTACTAGAAAAACCAAGTACAGGTTTCGAGTTAGCTCGTCGTTTTGATCGCTCAATGGGCTTCTTTTGGAATGCGACGCATCAGCAAATCTATAGAGAACTCAATGGTATGCTGAAAAAAGGATGGATATCTACAATAGAAGAACAAGCGGCAAATAGCCGAAAAAAAACCTATCAAATCGAACAGTCTGGACGGATACAACTTGCCTCGTGGATAGAAGAGCAAAGTGAACCAGCCCAGCTTCGTGATGACCTTATGGTCAGATTAAGAGCCGAAGCTCAACTCGGTGGTAATAAAATTTTGCCAGAATTGGAACGACATTTAATATTACATAAGGAAAAATTAAACCTTTATCAAGCAATTCATGATAAAGATTTTAAAAACAATGAACCTACTAATCGTGTTCTGTTTATTCATAAAATGATCCTAGAACTCGGTATCATTAAAGAAAATGAATGGATAAAATGGTTAGAACAAATGATTCCTCAACTGAAAAAGTTTGAAGAACAAAGTCAAATTGGAGAAAAATAATGCCGTTTTATAACATGCCTGATCAAGAAAAATTATTTGTTCGACGTGTAGGCGAAGGCCAACCTGTACTCGTCTTATCGGGACTCGGCATGCAAAGTTGGCAATGGCTTCCTTTTTTATTTGCTAGTCGTAAACAATATGAATTTATTATTCCTGATTGGCGTGGTTTTGGCGGCTCTAAGGATTGTGCAATTCCTCACTTAGATGCCATTTCAAGTCATTGGAATGATATTGATACGCTGATTAAACTATTAAAATTAGATCAATTCATTTTGATGGGCTATTCAATGGGTGCAACAACAGCCATGCATGGCATGAAGCATGGAGATTTGGCGCAAAAATTAAAAGCCTATTTGCACATTGATCAAACGCCAAAAATTTCTGTCGACGATTCTTGGCAATATGGCTTATTTGGTAAACAATATCCTCAATTTAAAAATCTCCTGCTCGATATTCAGACCTTGTTATTTGAATACAAGCATGCGCAGAAGCTTGAAGATTTACCGAATGATATCCGATATAAGCTTGTGAGTTTATGGAGTGCATTTATCGAGCTGCAAGGCAGTAACAATTATAGTCCGAAGATTTTCAAACTGGCGCTGAATCGTCCTTTCTTACAAAAGTACTTACTGCCAATTCAACGACTTGATTACTTGCTATGGTATGTAGAAAATTATCTCAATCATGATGAAGATTATCGCGAAGCAATTGCTCAGTTAAATTGCCCAACTACATTTTTTATAGGCCGCGGCTCAACGCTTTATCCTGAAACAGGACAAACTCTGATTGCTGAAAGCTTGACGAATGCCAATACGGTATATTTTGAACGTTCAGGTCACACCCCTTTGATTACAGAGCCTAGAAAATTCACTCAAGAGATAAGTCTATTTCTTTCAGCACATTCAAGTCATGCGGCATAATGAATGATAAATAAAATTACTAGCCAATCTCTTTGAATTGGCTAGTAATATTTCAACATCACTTTTTTGATCTCATTTGTTTTGCAACATCTAATAAAGCTTGTTCAGTTTTATCCCAACCTAAACAACCATCAGTCACCGATTGTCCATATGTCATATCGCAAGAAATCTTTTGATTCCCATCAACCAAGTGACTTTCAATCATCACACCACGAACTTTGGACTCAGCACGTTCTGCAATGATTTGCTTTAATACATTCGGTTGTTGTAATGGATCCTTACCACTATTTCCATGACTACAATCAATCACCAATGCTGGTAAATGCTTATGCTTAAAATGCATTGCTTGAATTGATGCTAAGTCATAATTTGTGCCTTGGTTAGAACCGCGTAAAATTAAATGCGGTAATGGATTACCATTGCTATGAAGAATTGCAGGTAATCCCTGTTGTGTCATTCCTAAAAATTGATGACCATTTAAAGCAGATTGAATTGCATCTAAAGCAATCTGAATCGAACCATCCGTACCATTTTTGAAGCCAATGCTATACGGCATATGACTCGCAATTTCACGGTGGATTTGTGATTCGCTAGTACGTGCGCCAATTGCGCCCCAGGCCAATAAATCATCGAAGTAACCTGTAGCCATAGGGCTTAATATTTCGCTTGCAATAGGTAATCCTTTTTCAATGAGCTGTAAATAAAGCTCACGAGATTTTTCTAAACCTAATTGTAAATCTGATGATCCATCTAAATTTGGGTCATATAAGAAACCTTTCCAACCTACTGTTGTGCGAGGCTTCTCAATATATGCTCGCATCACGAGAAATATCTGATCTTTCACTTGTTCTTGTAGTTGTTGTAAGCGATCAGCGTACTCTAATACAGCAATAGGATCATGAATCGAACAAGGCCCTGTAATTACCATTAAACGAGGATCATGACCTGATAAAATATTTTGAATCGTTTGACGATGTTTTGAAATCTGCTGCGCTAAAGTAGCGGACAAGGGATACTGCGCTTTGAGCTGTGTAGGTAAGCTGAGCATTGATTCTTTTGTATGCGTTTGTGGTTGTGTCAAAGCAGTATTTAAAGCATTCATTTTCATTTCCTTTGGACTGCTAAACAGTCCGAATATTTATTTGAGCAAGTGTGATCTAAGCGACGTTGATTTCTTCGCAAAGTAAAACCAAGAAGTCTTGCTAAAATATGAAACGTTAAATGTATACATGATGATTCTCCTAAGGTAATGATTGTTAAAGCATAAAAAAACCTGATCGGTGTTGCCGATCAGGTATTAACTGGTTGGGCAACCCTTTTTGCTGCCCGAAACGCATCAGGCAACTATCAATAGTGCCAAAAGTAAAAGTATGCGTTTGTGTTCAAAGTATGCTTTAACATATTTATTTCAAATATCAAAAAATATCTCTTAAATCTAAATTACGCACTATTTCACCATTTGACAAGTGTTTTTAGTAAATATTTTGTAGTTTCTAGCGTACAAGACCATCTGGTTGCAAGATAATAAGTGATGCTCCACATAAAACCACAACTACCCCCAAGAGATCCCAACGGGTCAGCACGACTTGATCGACATAGCGCAACCACATTAACGCTGTAAATATATAAATACCGCCATAGGCTGCATAAATACGACCAGATGCTACTGGATGCAGTGTCAATAGCCAGACAAAAAGAGCTAGACTCAATGCTGTAGGTATCCACAACCAATGAGATTTGCCCTGATTCAAAATTAAATAAGGGAAATAGCAACCTAAAATTTCAGCAATTGCTGTAATGAAAAATAACCCAAATACCTTAAGTACTTGGGTTATTGAGTAAGTGACTTCAAACATTAAGCAGGTTCAGCACTCGGGTTGATATGATCTTCAAATACTTCCAACTTCAAGCCAACCTCTTTGCCATCTTCCATTTTCACAGAAACCGCAACGTTGCCGCCATGCTCGGCTAGCTCACCAAACAGAATCATTTCAGCAAGCGGTTTTTTCAAGTGTTCCTGAATCAAACGTTGCATAGGACGAGCACCCATGAGACGGTCATAACCATTGGTTGACAACCAGTCACGTGCACTTTGATCTACCTCTAATACGACTTGTTTTTCATCTAACTGGGCTTGCAACTCAGTTAAGAATTTATCTACAACTGATTCGATAACAGTGGTTGGAAGAGATTTGAACTGAATCACACCATCCAAACGATTACGGAATTCAGGCGAGAATGCACGTTTCATTGCATCCTGATTGTCAGCACTATGATCTTGCTCAGTAAAGCCAATACTTGCACGAGAAATACTTTCTGCACCGATATTGGTTGTAAGCACAATAATCACATTTCTAAAATCAGATTTACGTCCATTATTGTCCGTCAATGCACCATGATCCATCACTTGTAATAACAAGTTGAAGACATCAGGATGTGCTTTTTCAATCTCATCAAGTAACAATACACAATGTGGATTCTTATGGATCGCGTCAGTGAGCAAGCCACCTTGATCATAACCAACATAACCTGGAGGCGCACCAATCAAACGAGAAACTGCATGACGCTCCATGTATTCAGACATATCAAAACGCACAAACTCGACACCTAACAATTTAGCTAACTGTTTGGTCACTTCAGTCTTACCGACACCTGTAGGACCTGCAAACACAAAACTGCCTACCGGTTTGTCTGGCGCTTTTAAACCTGCACGGGATAGCTTAATCGCTGATGCTAGTGCTGTAATTGCTTCATCTTGACCAAATACAACACGCTTTAAATCACGCTCTAAGTTTTCAAGTACAGTCTTATCATCTTTAGATACAGTTTTCGGTGGAATACGTGCAATTTTTGACACAATATCTTCAATGTTTTCAACAGAAATCATTGAACCATCCACTTCTGCTTTTAAGCGACGTTGAGCGCCCGCTTCATCAATCACATCAATTGCCTTATCTGGCAAAAAGCGATCATTAATGAATTTAGCAGAAAGCTCTACCGCTGCAACAAGCGCTTTATCTTCATACTCAACATGATGGAAGTCTTCAAATTTTCCTTTTAAACCGCGCAAAATTTCAATCGTTTCATTAATGCTTGGTTCATTTACATCAACCTTTTGAAAACGACGTGATAAAGCATGATCTTTTTCGAATACCTGACGATACTCTTGGAATGTGGTTGATCCAATACAACGTAAACTACCATTCGCCAAAGCTGGTTTAATTAAATTCGATGCATCCATGGTACTGCCCATACTAGAGCCTGCACCAATAATCATATGAATTTCATCAATGAACAAAATGGCATTTGGATTTTTTTTCAAGGCATTCAACAGTTGTTTTAAACGCTTTTCAAAATCACCACGATATTTAGTACCAGCAACTAACGCACCAATATCCAAACTATACACTTCAGCATTTGCAAGTGGTTTCGGCGCCTTACCATTGACAATTAACCAAGCTAGACCTTCGGCTATCGATGTTTTACCAACACCAGGATCACCGACTAAAAGCGGATTATTCTTACGGCGGCGACATAGGATTTGTGCCGCACGCTCAATCTCTTTCTCGCGTCCAATTAAAGGATCTGTTTTACCTTTTTGAGCTTCGACATTTAAGTTAAGCGTATATTGCTCCAATGGCCCAGCACTCGCTGAAGCACCATTTTCACCTTCAATATCTTCTACTTCTTCTTCGACCTGAATCTCATCTTTACGTGTACCATGAGACAAGTATTGAGTTAGCGTCAAACGGTTAATTTGATGACGTTTAAGCAAATAAACAGCAAAAGAATCTCTTTCTGAATACATTGCTACGAGAACATCTGCACCTTCGACTGTTCGATCTCCACCACTCGATTGAACATGGAAGATCGCACGTTGTAAAATTCGATCAAAACTCTCTGTTGGATGAGGCGCTTGTTCACTATTGTCACCAAGCTTTGGGGTATGTTGCTCTACATATTCCTCTAGTTCTTTACGTAGCGTAACGATATCAGCACCACATGCTTTTAGAGCATTCACGGCTGAATCGTTATCAAGTAATGCAAGCAACAAATGTTCTACTGTCAGAAACTCATGTCTCTTTTGACGAGCCATGCTAACAGCCAAACGTAGCGATACTTCTAATTGACGACTGAGCATGTAACCCCCTTATATTTTGGGCCTATCAAAAAAAGACGAATCTTAAACTGAAAAGCCGATTATGGACTGATCCACTTGAGTATCAATAACCGTTATCTAATACACGTTTATGAATCTCTTCGCTTCATAATCTACTGTTAGCATTAGTTGAGCATATTGGTCAAGATTCAAAACAAAGTATTGTTGTAAAATTTCAATTACAAAGAGAATATAAACCATCTAATTGTTCAAAAATAAGACAAATCGATCAAAATATAGATTCTATCAAATTGTCTTTTTAACTCGTCACTTGGACATTCCGCCATCCTTATCAGTTAGCAAGCTCCACAAAAGCTGTGCTTCTTTTAAGTCTATCACTCATAACTTATGAGCCATATCATGGCGCAAGGTCCTGCGCATGAGGCAAAGGCGTTGTTCTTAACCCTTTCACTCACAACACAGTTGCTCGCCTTGCGCATGAGGAATATATTCCGCAAGAGCGGTGCTTTTCTTAACCCTTTCACTCGCAACACAGTTACTCACCTTGCGCATGAGGAATATATTCCGCAAGAGCGGTGCTTTTCTTAACCCTTTCACTCGCAACACAGTTGCTCGCCTTGCGCAGCTAAAAAGCGTTGCTTTTCTTAACGCTGCTCAGGTTCGATTTGGCACAGTAATGGATGACCTTGTGATCGTGCATAATTATTCACCTGATTTGCCTTGGTTTCGGCAATATCACGAGGATAGATCCCTGCCGTACCCTTACCTTCATAGTGAACCGTCAGCATCACCTGACTTGCCTGATCAAAGTCCATGCCGAAATAACTTTGCAGGACTTCTATCACAAAGTCCATTGGTGTGTAGTCATCATTCATTAGAACAACCGCATATAACGGCGGTCGTTTTAATTCTGGTGGTGCAGTTTGTACAACCACCTCACCCTCATGCTCCTCGTGCGAATCACTTAAACGAGGATTTAAGTGCCAATCAACATAACCCGATTGTTGAAACGAGTTTTTTACTTCACTTAAATTCATTTGACGTTTATATCTTCGCATATTGAACACTTAATCTTTAAATTTACTGAGCATTTGCTTCAGCTTGAGGAATTTCTGATACAAAAGCAGAATTTAATTCTACAGGTTGACCACGTTGCCAGCTAAACCGTTTAATCACTGGTGTTCCAGATCCACTTAAACGAACTTCAATAAATTGAGGTGTAAATCCTTTTGGCATCGTCCAGCGTCCAGTCAAACGTTCAAAGTCTTCAAAGTTAAAACTTTTATCTTCTAAAGGTACATCTAGAATTTCAGTATTTCTGATCAAACGTAATTCAACAGTACCACTAGCACGGCGTTTATTTGGGCTCACTTGCACCAAATCAATTTGATATTCAAAAGTATTTTCAGGTAACGATTTAATAGCAAGATTCTGTATCGTTAAGCTGACACCACCTCGTTGTTTCAATATTTCACGATAAATCGCATTCATCCCTTGAAACTGGGTTTTCTCCGCATTGGCTTGATTGATCGCTTTAAACAAGTCATCAGCATTACTTACAGCCATATCTCGCTCTTGAATAGCTGTATTCAAACTTCTATTCATCGAGTCCAAGGCCGTCTTTTGCTTTTGGACAACTTCAACGAGCTGCTCAGCATCTGCATCATAACCAACAACGGTTAATCCTTGACGATGGCCAACAGTATAGCCAACCATGAAACTACCACCAATTAAAATTGCAGCAGCAATTAACAAAGGTAAATTTGATTTTAAGAATTTGTTTTTCTCAACGGAACTGTCTGGTGAATTCGTCGGTTCAACGTTTTCCATCTTCATCTCTATCGTTATGATCTACATCAAAGCACACATTTAAATCCAAATTTAAATGTGTGTGAAGTAAAAAAGCGTTTTTTATGGTAATAAACCAATGCCTTCTAAACCAGTTGCTTCATCAAAGCCAAACATTAAGTTCATATTTTGAACAGCTTGACCAGCAGCACCTTTCACTAGATTATCTTGTGCAACCAAGATAATGAGTTTACTTGGTTGAGGACGGTATAATGCAATTCTAAGCTCATTTGCGCCACGGACGCTACGAGTCTCTGGAGAACTATTTGCTGGCATAACATCAACAAATCTTTCGTCCTTATAAAAATCTTCATACAACGCTTGTAGATCTTTTTGCTGGCCTTGCTCAGTTAAATCAACATAAATCGTGCTTAACATGCCACGAATCATAGGTACTAAATGAGGCACAAACACCAGTTGATCAAACTGACTTTTTTGTCCCGATATATTTTCCAATGCCTCAACAATTTCTGGATGATGACGATGTCCTGCAACACCATAAGCTTTGAAATTATCAGCATTTTCAGTATAAATCATACCAAGACTAGCTTTACGTCCTGCACCTGACACACCTGATTTAGCATCGACAATAATACTTTGTGTGTTAATCAAACCCCACTGATCTTTTATCAGTGGTGCGAGTCCAAGTTGTACAGTTGTTGGATAACACCCAGGATTACCGATCACTTCAGCTTGTTTAATTTTCTCACGATTGAGTTCAGTTAAACCATACGCTGAAGACTGAAGAACCTCTGGGCAAGTATGTTGCATACCATACCATTTCTCGAACTGCTCAAGATTTTGCAAACGAAAATCAGCCGCGAGATCAATTACTTTAGTACCTGCTGCAATTAGCTCTTCAGCATGTTGCATAGCGACACCATGCGGTGTAGCAAAGAAAATCACATCACATTTTTTTAACTGATCTAAATCAAGATCTGAAAACTCTAAATCAGTATGTCCACGTAAACTTGGGAACATATCTGCAACACGCTTTCCGGCTTCTGTACGTGAAGTAAGAATACTGACTTGAACTTGTGAATGTCTTAATAATAGACGTAATAGCTCAACCCCTGTGTATCCAGTCCCACCAACAATACCAACAGAAATCACGTGTCACACCTTTAGCTTTAATTGAGGTAAGCAAATAGTATGGCAGTTTGCCTTGTTTTACACAATCTACAAGCCACTAACTTATAAGAAATTAATGATCAATTATAGAATTAACAGCAATCTATTCGCATATCACCCCAAAATCATATATAAGAATTAAAAGCTTTTTTATTTTATTCGAATAGATTTTACCATTGGTCAAGAAATACTATTGAATCAAGGACAGATTCGCATAGAATAAAACCGCGTAGAAATAATAATTTTCATGGATGCAAATTTTTTTTGGAGAGCTGGAATGCCTTCTTTGATGTTAGAACAAAGATTACATCATCATATTTGTTTAGGCTTGAGTGTCATTTTACTCGGCACCACTTTAGTTGGTTGTGGTAGCGGTGAAAGTAAAGCGAATAAAGAATCTCAACCAGAAGAGGTTATTGTTCCTAAGCCTAAAGATTTCAACATTAAAGTGCCGATTGAGATGCGTAATGTCGTGCTAAAGGTGTTTGATAATTCTGATAACAAATTAGTGCTTGAGCAAAGTGTCATTACCACTACAAATTTAAAAGTGACTCTACCTTATATTTTAGACAGAAACCGCTTATATCGTGTTGAGATCTCTACAACTCCTAGTTCTATTGTATATAACTTTCTCACGAGTAAATACGAAAGCATGAACTTTACTTGGCGAGCTTTGGTAAAGGTTGATGTAAGCAATCTAACTCAAGCAATTTTCATCAATCCAAGTTCTGAAGCGATATATCAAAGAGCGTTGGTACGTTCAGGACAATTACCTACTGATGAAAACCAATATCCTATGCTCATCACAGCAAATCAACTTGATCTTGCGACAGGTGATGTAGATGCCGCACTATTGAGTGCCTTTAAAAATCTTGATATCCCAAATGTAGAAGCAACTACTCTTTTTCACGTATTTTCACCTCAAGATGCTCATTTAAAAACTGCTTTATACGCAAATACCTATCTGAGTTTTGGTTATTTACGTCAGTGGGCCAACACATACCCGGACAATAGCTTTGTCGAATTTGCTCATAATCTGGCTATTGATTTAAGAGATGGTTACCTGGATGGAAAAACGCTTCGTGGTGATCCAGCACCTTTAACTTCACTGGTCGCAACCACACCTGACAACATTGATCCCGCCAAAAACACAATTATTGGTATTGGAACCACTCAAAAAAATGCGCGTGAGCAATATGCAGCTTCATTAAAGCAGGCAGTGCTTGAGCTTGCTGATTCTTTTAACCAAAGCAGCACTAATCCCAAAAACTACAGCAACTTACAACAACGCACTTATGCTGGTGTCATGCCAATTGCTGATCCATCCACACCATCAAGTGTTCGCTTGAATGGTGCTGGTGATTATCGTCGTGCTGTCGGTTTTGCAGATACCAGTGCAACATGTAATGGCTCAATCTACCCTTGTAAACAAGGTTTAATCGGCATCAATCTGATTAATCACTCTTTGCCAACGATTGAATATCTCATTGGTCATTACCAAGACAGTACCCAAAATTGTCAGCTTAATGTTCGAGCCGATGGCTGGATTGAACTTATAAAAGATAATCAAAAGTTTCGATCCAAGTTAGATGGTGACAGCACAGATAATTTATTAAGAGTGAATAAAGCTGATCACGAGTATCTACTAAATAGCAGCTCCCCTGAGCCTAAGCAAGGCGAACTTCAATATGAATTTGTGCAATTACACCTTAAAGAAAATCAAGTATTAAGTGCCAGTGCAGGTTTGGATAGTCGAAAAGCACCAGACCAATTACAAAGTACACAGTTACAATGTAATTTCAACTAATCATAATTAAATCAGGCAATTGAAACATCATTTTTGATTGCCTGATTTAGATTAAGAAATCAAATTTTCACTCATTGTTAGAAATATTAATTTTTATTGTCATTAAACCGTCATCAAATGTTAACCAAAATTTCATATCTATTAATTAGTTTACTTATCAACTAATTTTTAGAGAAAAAACATTGAAACTAAAACCATTACTTTTACCTATATTAATCACCTCCCTGTTATTTACCGCATGTGGCGGAGATGACAATAATTACTCATCATCAAATCAACCTTTAGAAAAACCTAAGCCACCCGTAACAACACCTCAATTCGATGGTGAACTTCTTGAAGTTGGTGCAAATGGTCATGTTAGTGAATTTGGCGGAGCAACTCGCTTAAAAAAAGAACGTACTCAGGCAATGAGAGAGTCTCTGAGTGACAAAACCGTCAAGCATGTAATTCTATTTATTGGTGATGGTACGAGCGATTCTGAAATCACCGCAGCACGAAACTATGCAGAAGGCGCGGCTGGTTATTTTAAAGGCTTAGACGTCTTACCTTTCACTGGAAGCTATACGACTTACTCATTAAATAAAGATGGCGAAGTTGATTACGTGACCGACTCCGCAGCATCAGCAACTGCATGGGCTTCTGGAATTAAAACTTATAACAATGCCTTAGGCCTAGATATTCGCGGAAACCATCATGCAACACTACTAGAACTAGCAAAAAAAGCTGGATTTGCAACAGGTAATGTAACCACCACAGAACTGCAAGATGCAACCCCTGCGGCTTTAGTCTCGCATATCAGCGCACGTAAGTGTTATGGACCAAATGAAACCACTAAACGCTGTCCTGAAAGCGCATTGGAAAATGGTGGATTAGGTTCGATCACAGAACAGCTTTTAACAACCCGTGCTGACGTTACTTTAGGTGGCGGCAAGAAAACATTCTATGAAGTTGCAAAAGCAGGTCCTTTCAAAGATAAGACCTTACTTGAACGCGCAAAATTAGAAAATTATCGTATTGTTGAAGACCTAAACTCGTTAAAAGCAGTTGATAGTGCCAATCAAAACCAGCCTTTACTCGGCTTATTCGCCGATGGTAACCTTCCTGTTATCTGGAGTGGTCCAGTGACACAATTAAATGGACATAAAAAAGGTGCTGAAAGCTGCCAAGATAATAGCGCCTTTTCTATTCAAACACCACGCTTGGCACAAATGACAGAAAAAGCGATCGAGCTATTAAGCAACAATGAAAAAGGCTTCTTTTTACAGGTTGAAAGCGGTTCTATTGATAAACGAAATCATGCAGCCGATCCGTGTGGACAAATTGGTGAAACTGTACAGCTTGATGAAGCCATTCAAGTTGCTCTTAAATTTGCAAAAGAACACGGCGAGACATTGATTGTTGTAACGGGTGATCATGCACATACAAGCCAAATTATACCAATAAATGGAGATAGCCCAGGACAAACTGCAGCTCTGAAAACCAAAGATGGGGTTGCAATGGCAATCAACTATGGCACCGCTCCAGAGGGTTCAAGTCAACATCATACTGGTGCACAAGTCCGTATTGCGGCTTATGGACCACGTGCTGCGAACGTATCTGGCTTACTAGATCAAACCGATTTATTCTTTATTATCCGTGATGCGTTAGGTATTCAACAAAACGCCTCAAGATAAACAGTACTAATTAAGGCGACCACAATATTTGTGGTCGTTTTTATCTATGGAAATTGAGCCATGCACATAACCACTAATGTGAATGCTATACTCTTTCCAACATGATGATTCAAGCTTAAATTTGATGCCAATCGCAAAGAAAACTCCTAAACTTCTTATTTATTTAAGACTCATCCTTGGCATACTCATTGTTATTATTACCCTAATGCAAATCAAATTTTATCCCATTTACACTGTAATCTTCCTGACATTAGGACTTCTCAGTGACATTTTTGATGGCATCATCGCTCGACATTTGGGCGTCTCGGATCAGAATCTACGTAGATTAGACTCAAATATTGACCAAATTTTCTTTATCTGTGCGATCAGTGCAATTTACTTACAGCAACCAGAATTCTTTAAACAACATATTTTTCCAATCATTATTTTAATTATCTTTGAAGCATTCACTTATATCATCAGCTACTTTAAATTTAAGAAAGAAATTGCAACTCATACGATAGGGGCAAAAATATGGACTTTATTTTTATTTGCGTTGCTGGTCCAAATCACACTTACAGGACAATCACAACTTTTATTTAACGCAGTTATTTGGCTAGGGATCCTGACACGCATTGAAATTATCGCAATCATTCTCACACTCAAGCAGTGGCAGAATGATGTACCTAGTCTCAAACAAGCTCTTCGTTTAAGACGAGGATTAGAAATTCAACGCAATCGTTTTTTTAATGGTTAAATAAATCAGACGCTATTATTTTTGATAGTACCAACTCGGTAATTGAACCTGCTTCAACTGTTTACGATGTTCGATGTAATTTCTATCATGTTTCGCAACTTCAGCCCAAAAAGCTTCACTATGATCAAAATGTTTGGTATGTGCCAATTCATGCACACAAACAGAGCGAACAATCGACTCAGGCATCAAAACCAAAGCTGCATTTAACATGATGTCATGTTTAGAGGTACAACTTCCCCACCTTGTCTTTGGTTTTCGGACTGTACACGCTTGGTAAGGCAAGTCGATTTCTCGGCTGATTTGATTTAAATATTCAGGTAAAAATTGTTTTGCATAAGCCAATACCGCTGCTTGTAGTGCTTTTTCAGACTCTATCTCTCGGATAAATAACGTCTGTAATTCCCAATTAAATATAAAGATGTGGCGTTGTTTTTGTTTCACAATGGAGAATGGTTGAGTGTGGGCGAATAATACCAATTGCTCAGGAAAAGTGGATGTTTGAAGCAGTTGCTGTTGTTGCTTTGCCCATGTAGCCAAAAGCCATGATTCGGATTGATTTAAAAATTGTTGAATCTGACGTTTAGTACAAAACAGCGGTACCGTCAAACGAATGCCAGTTAGCTCGACACGCAAACGCAAATTTCTCGCCCTTGCATGTCGAACTACTTTGACTTCTGGTAATGGCGTTTCTCCAGAAACAGATACCATTACTGCGCTACACGCTCTTCAATTCCATTATTGGTTGCAACAATTGCGATCGTTGCTGCATTGAGTGCGAAAATACCATTGGTTACAACACCTGGGATGTTATTTAATGTTTTCTCTAACTCAATTGGATTGAGGATATTTAAATTATAAACATCCAAAATCACATTTCCATTATCAGTCACAACACCTTCACGATATACAGGATCACCGCCTAAAGCGACAATTTTACGTGCGACAGCTGAACGTGCCATCGGGATCACTTCAACAGGTAACGGAAAATCACGTCCTAATTGCTCAACCCATTTCGAATCATCAACTATACAAACAAATTTTTTGGCAATAGAAGCAACAATTTTCTCACGTGTCAACGCAGCGCCACCACCTTTGATCATATGCATATGACGATCTATCTCATCAGCTCCATCTACATAAGCATCTAGGCCGCCTACAGAATTCATATCAACAACTTCGATACCCAATTCTTTAAGGCGTTCTGCTGTTGCATTTGAACTCGCAACTGCTGCTTCTAATTGCAATTCAGGTAACAAATCAATTAAAAAGTTAACCGTACTTCCAGTTCCTACGCCCAAAATGCCGCCTTTAGGCAAATGTTTTAAAGCTGCTTTAGCCGCAGCTTGTTTTTTTTCATCTTGGGTTGCATATAGACTCATGACTTCACTCAACTATTTTGACATTTGCTGTAAGAAAACAGCGCAAATGCACAGGGGTTTGCTACAATGATCCCCTATTTTAAACTGTTATAGGGAAGATGAACATGCTGTCTCGTGTGGTACGACAAATTTTACAAGCAACGGTTTATGATGTTGCGATTGAAACACCGCTAGAAGCAGCTCCACGAATTAGTCAAAAAATTAATAATAATATTCGATTTAAACGTGAAGATTTACAGCCTGTTTTCTCCTTCAAACTTCGCGGTGCTTATAACCGTATTAGCCAGCTTCCAAAAGACCAACTTGAGCGTGGAGTAATCTGTGCTTCAGCAGGAAATCATGCTCAAGGTGTTGCTTTATCTGGAAAAAAATTAGGTATCCATGCCATCATTGTCATGCCAAGTACCACACCTGACATTAAAGTTCAAGCTGTTAAAAATCTTGGTGGTCAAGTGGTGTTGCACGGCGACAGCTTTGATATCGCGAATAAATATGCCAAACAACGTGCTGAAGCAGAAGGCCTAGTTTTTATTCCGCCTTATGATGATGAACTCGTCATTGCTGGCCAAGGCACCATTGCCAATGAAATCTTACGTCAGTGGCGTGATGTCGAATATGTTTTTGTTGCTGTCGGCGGTGGCGGTTTAATTGCAGGTGTAGCTGCCTATCTAGGTGAAGTTGCACCACACGTCAAAGTGATCGGTGTTGAGTATGAAGAGTCTGCTTGTTTAAAAGCCGCACTCGCGGCCAATGAACGTGTGATTTTACCGCATGTTGGATTATTTGCAGATGGCACAGCAGTTGCACAAATTGGTGAACTTCCTTTTGAAATGGTACAACTGCGTAAATCAGACAATTCAGGTCCAATTGTTGATCCAACAATTGTTACGGTAAATACCGATGAAATCTGTGCTGCAATCAAAGATACCTATGATGAAAATCGTAGTATCGTTGAACCTTCTGGTGCAATGGCTTTGGCAGGTATAAAAAAATACGTTGCCGAACATCAAATCAGCGATAAGAACATGGTCTCAATTGTTTGTGGTGCAAACATGAACTTTGATCGCCTCCGTTATATTGCTGAACGTACTGAATTAGGTGAACGTAAAGAAGCAATCTATGCTGTCACCATCCCTGAACAAAAAGGTGCATTCCTTAATTTCTGCCGTTCATTACAGGGTCGCAATATTACTGAATTTAATTATCGTGCAAGTAATAGTAATCAAGCACAGGTGTTTGTTGGTATTAGCCTAAAAGGCGGTGAAACTGAGCGTCACGAAATTCATGAGATGTTAAAGCAGCAATATGAAGTAGATGATCTTTCAGATGATGAAGTTGCTAAACTACATATTCGATACCTAATTGGCGGTCATGCCAATATTGAAAACGAACGTTTATTCCGTGTGGAATTTCCTGAACGACCAGGTGCACTATTAACCTTCCTTGAGCGATTAGGCCCAACGCATAACATTACGTTATTCCACTACCGTAATCACGGCGCTGCCGAAGGTCGAGTACTGGTTGGTTTACAAGCCACTGATGCGAAGCAAAATCCGGATGGGCTTATTGAGACGCTTGAACAAATCACTTATCCATATGCTGAAATTAGCGACAATATTGGATATAAGCGTTTCTTAAAGTAAAAATCACAGTCAAGAAAACCGACAGTTGTCGGTTTTCTTTTTATGTGTACTAGACAAATGTTTTCGAGCAACACAAAATCATTACAAAGAGAATTTTTATCCATTTTAAAATAGATAAAAAGACATTCTAATCATTTAGTTAAGGACCGTTATGGCACAATTTGCAGTCATTGGTTTAGGCAGTTTTGGTGCAACTGTTGCACTTGAGCTTACTAAGCTAAATCATGATGTTATCGGCATAGACACCCAAAAACGTAATGTCGAAAACCTTGCAGACAAAATTACTCATGCGGTTATCGCAGATGCTACTGATGAACATGTACTAGATGAGTTGAATGTACAAAACTGTGATGCTGTTGTTGTTGCAATCGGTGAAGACATCGAAGCCAGCATTTTATGCGTGCTCAGTTTAAAAAATCTAGGAATAGATAAAATTTGGGTCAAAGCAAAAACCAAAGCACACCATACTATTTTATCTCATCTCAATATTAATAAAATTATTCATCCTGAAGAAGATATGGGTGTTCGCGTTGCACAGGCACTCAACTATCCAATGGTAAGTCGATATATGGCATTGGATGATGATCACTTTATTATTAAAGTTCCAATCAAAGAAAAATTACATGGTATTAATTTATCCGGCTTGATGCAGCTAGCACCTCACGTCAAACTTCTATTGGTTAAACGCAATAAAGATATCTTCTATGAAACGGACACCACCTTTACATTAAATAAAGGAGATGTACTTATCTTAGAAGGATTACTTGTAAATCTTAAAAAACTCTCTGAGTGTTTCCAATAAAATGACAACGAAAACACAGACACAAAAGATTTTTAATCTAAGTCCCCCGTCTCTTCTTGCCATCGGATTTCTTAGCTTTATCGTAATTGGAACTTTGTTACTTAAGCTTCCCATTTCGCATACTGGACAAATTTCTTGGATGGATGCCATTTTCACTGCGACCTCTGCCGTGACGATTACAGGCTTGTCTGTGGTTAATATTGGAGAGTCATATACACATTTTGGACAATTTATTATTCTGCTGATGATCCAGTCGGGTGGATTGGGTTTTATGACCTTTGCGATATTAGCAGCACTCAGTTTGTCTCCAAAAGTGGGCTTAAAGCAACAGATGATGGCACAAGAAAGCTTGGGACAAACAAGCTTATCGAAAGTCACTTTTATTGCTAAAGGTGTTGTGGCTTATACCATTTTCTTTGAGTTGATTGGCGCTATCATATTATCAACCAGCTTTATTCCTCTTTATGGGATACCCAAAGGACTCTACTATTCTGTTTTTTATAGTATCTCCGCTTTTAACAATGCTGGATTTTCTCTATTTGACAATGGACTGAGCAATTTTTATGGCAATTACTTTATTTGTCTCACCATTAGTCTTTTGTACATCTTAGGTGGAATCGGTTTTTTAGTTTTAATGGATATTAAACAGAATAAAAAATGGAGAAAACTTAGTCCAAACACCAAACTTGTTCTTAGTACCATCGTTATTATCAATATATTTGCCTTCATCATGATTTGGCTCTTAGAATCACGTAATCCGATGACATTAGGGTCAATGAGTCTTGGTGAACAAGCCGTCAATTCATGGTTTCAAGCCACGGTACCTCGTTCCTCGGGTTTCAATACAATTGACACAGGTTCAATGAATAACAGTACAACACTTCTCACTATGTTACTCATGTTTATTGGCGGTGGCTCTCTGAGTACTGCAGGCGGAATCAAAGTTGGAACCTTTGTCATTTTGGTGTTGTGTGTGGTTGCATTTCTGCGACGTAATGACGAAATCCGCATTTTTAATCACGCCATTTCGCAAGAAACGACCTATAAAGCCCTCGCTGTTGCGGCCATAACTGGAATGCTCATATTTCTTGGTGGCTTTATTATATTGATATTAGAACCTGAACTTGATGTACTGGACTTGATGTTCGAAGTGTTATCAGCCGCCTGTACCGTAGGACTGTCGAGAGGTGCGACTGGAGAATTACATGATGGCAGCCTACTTGTCCTGTGCCTATTGATGTTTACGGGTCGGCTAGGACCACTCACACTAGCTTATTTAATCGCTACTCCAAAAAAGAGTCGTTTAAAACACCCTACTGCAAATATTCAGATTGGGTGATGAGGATTGTCATTTAAGCGTGTTCAACAACAACGACTTGCCTACAAATACCATCAGCTTGGCGTTGTTGTTCAAATTCGTTTTTGGTCATTACATCAAAATGATCACAGAAACTAATTTGTTGTTCATCAATAGAATAAATTAAGGACTGATTTCCAACGCCTTGAAAAGTATCATAGAATACGATGACAAATTTCCCATGATCAAAGGCTTGCTGAATATCGAAGTAAGACAAAGCAGCTTGAACTGGAATGTTTAAACGCTCAGCATCAAGGTAACTTTGTCTTTCATTATCATCAATATTTGGATCAGGGTCGGTATAAAATGAGACCTTAAAACCTATTTTTTTTAATGCTACAGCTAAAGCAATGGTAAATGTACCTTCTTGCTGATCATGGCGACACAAACGAATTAGATCAGCAATATCAATATGGGTATCATATTGTTTTACAATCAACCAAACTGCAAATACACCACAATTTGCCTCTAGCTCCAGCAAAGGTTTAGGAATATTTAAGCCCATTTAATACCAATTCATCAGCGACACACCCAAACCGACATAAGTTGCTTTGTGATTATAGTCAATCAAACTTTCACCATAACCATCAAACAATTGGAAGTGTCCACGCAACTTGCCTGTAATAGGAAATCCCCAATCAAACTGAACCGCGCCATTCGAGCGATCTCCGCCTTTTAATGAATGTCGTAACATTAAAGAAAATTCATTATCACCCTTACGGTAAAATGCGGTTAAATCGCCACGACCAATATAATCCTTAATATCAGGGTTATTATCATCTTTGGCATCTTCTTCTACCCGATACCAAGGACGCAGCATAAGTGCGAAATTATCTTTTTCAAAACCAAGATTAAAAATCACACGGTTCCAACTACGAGATAACGGATCTGAACGACCATTTGATTGGTGGTTCAACGTGACACCAAGCAAACGCGCATTCAAACCTAAAATTTCATAATTGGTTCTAAACATCAAACTTGCTTCAGGTTCATAATTGGTCTCACGAAATGGTCGTGATTCTTCTGAATTATAAACTTGCCAGCGTGAAGATTGCGTATAGCCCAACCATAGATCACCATTATTCCCAAAGATATTTTCCCAAGCTTTGGTCTTTAATGAAAGCTGAAACTTGGCTTCAGATGACGTTAGATTTTGCTTCTCATCTACCGTATTTACAGGATTTGGACTGCTTGGAAATTCATTTTTATTACTGGTCCAAAATACAGGTAACAAATAGACTGGTTGATAGGCACGGATATTCCAAGCACCTAATTTACTTTCTTCTGAAAGCTCCCAGCGGCGGTCTAATAACGACACGTTTGGATCAAACTTTGGGGCTGGTCCTAATATGTGAAAATCACTGACTTTCTGTACAACTTTGTCTTTTAGTGACTCTGCTTGCGGACTTTCTTTACGCTCTACCACAGGCGCAGATGCAGCCAAAACAGGTTCTGGTGCTGGTTGCTCCACTGACTCGATAATGGTGGGTGCTTTAAAAAGACGGTCATAACATGCTAAACGGTCTGCATTGGATGCTAAAGCGACACAGGCTTCAGCAGTGGCTGGGCTTGCAGGTGCTGTCGCTTGTGCATTTGCCAATGACGTAGTGAGTGAACTGAGTATCGTAATAACACTCAGCCCAAGATGACTACGTTCAAATGATTTGAACGTCATAGATGTCTCCAACTTTTATTTTAATTAACCTGTTGAATATTAAAACCAAGTTGTTGTAAAGCCTCACGCTTTGCAAATGCAGCAACAACAGCTTTAACTGGTTTCTGTTCGAGTAAATATTGTTTCGCAACACGTTGCAAATCAGCCAAGGTTACATTTAACAAGCGTTCACGTAGTAATTTTCGGAATTTTGGTGTGCGTGCATGCAAATAAGCATAACAAGCAGTAATCGCCTCACCAGCTGGCGAACCTGGCTTATCCATGCTTGCAACAAGACCTAAAATCGCTTCCTCTAGTTGATACGGGTACTGTTCGCTGTTTAATAACCATTGAATACTTGCTTCAAAATCTTTAAAAGTTTCTTCTAAGCGAGGATCTCTATAGCTATAAAAACGGAATGAACACGCATTTCCATCATAGCTTGCTCCACCACCATATGCGCCACCTTTTTCACGAATCGCGCTATGCAAGAAACCGTTCCGTAAATAGGCTGCTAGCACCATCAAAGGCGCTGCATCAGGATGCGATACATCTACAGCTTGATAGGCAGATGCACAGAATTGTACATTTGCTTGAATTAACCATGCTTCATCAGTATTACTGTTGTCTTGCTCGATCTGGCTGAGCGTTACAGGTGTAGGATCAATTTCTAACTTATCCCAAACATTCTGAATTTCTTCAACTAATCGATCAGACTGATGCTCTTCACAGACCAATAAAAATTGTTTTGGAGCTTGTAATAACATCCGATGTATTGCTTGTAACTCAGTAATGAGTGCCTGATAAGCCTCATCATCTTTGTCAATCTTACTCACAAGATCACTGAGCCAATTTAAGGCACCTAAACCGGTATTATGATAATCACGGCGAGCCAATGCACTCATTTGACGAGATGCTGTTTGCATCGCATAGCTATGTCCAGAGCCCGACAAACGTGACTGCCAACGTGTTTTACGTTGTTGCAATAACTCGATAATCCGATCTTTCTCATCAAATCGAAGCTTTTCAAAAGCCAATTTCAATAACTGAATTGCATCAAGTTTTTGCGTAAGTGATTTAGTTGTCAGCGTCAACCAAGCACTAATACGATCCTTATCATCAACCTTACTTCGTAAAGATGCACCCATGCCCAAGCCACCGCTTACAGCGGTCTGAATTTGTTGTAACTCAAGATAATTGTATTCACCAGCACCCACTTCTCCCATCAAAATAGACAGTAAATTGAAGTATGGAGACTGAACAATTTCATCTGGGATTTCAATCAAAACTTGTTGATAATAAATACCATTGGTTCCAGCATGATAAAGATTTAAGGGTGTATCGAGACGATTGCAAATGATCTCTCGCAATTGACCTTGTACAATTTGTAGATCGGCAGGAATGTCCTCCAAACCAACTTTTGGCAACAACTCCAGATCGTCAGGTGTATCTTGACGTTTTTTAAGTGCATCTGTCTTTTTCTGAATCTCTAGTTTTTGCGCTTCTGTCAAATGCGCTGTGATTTCAGCCAAGCGCGCTTGTTCATCTTGTTGTTCTTTAACTGATTTGCTTGCATCTGGCACCAACGTCATTTGTACGCGATGTGGATTATCCAGCAAGTGTGTCTGTATTAAATTAGACAACCACATTGGATCTTTTAGCTCTTCTTTTACTTGCTCAATTGCTGAATCTACATCCCAGACGTGAATTGGGTCATTGTGGTGAATTGCACTACTCAAGCCATTCAAAATCAAACTTAAACCATAAGGTGTGCCATCACCATTGATTTCGCGTTGATGTAATTCAATTTGATGAAGAATTGCATCTACCAGATCTTGGTCAACAGGTTTAGATGCAACCTTGTTTAAAATATTTAAAACACCATTTTTGAAGGTTTCTGCATGCTCAGCATTGGAACCTTGTACGCCACAATAGAAAGTCATTTCAAAATTGCTATCATCAACACCCATAATTGGCCCTGTGGATTGAGCGTAACCACAAGTTTCTAGATAATGGCGCAATGGTGAAGCAGAGTTTTCTAATAAGATCCCTTCGACTAAACGCATGCCTAAGCGTAACTTAATATCGCTTGTTTCTGGCAATAACCAAGCCAGCACATGATAAGTTTTATCTTTTAAGTCTTCACTATCAACGGCATAAGATTCTGTAACTGTAATCGGCGCCGCTAAACGCTTCTCAGGTTTTGAATATAAAGTTGTACCTTGGGAAAACTTATGTAATGCCAAGTTTTCAAATTGCTCTTGTAGATCATAAGCACTTTGGTTACCAAAAGTCATAAATACAGCATTACTCGGATGATAATGCGTTTTATAGAAATCAACCAATTGCTCATAGCTCAAATCCGGGATGTCTTTAGGATCGCCACCAGAATTGTAATGATAAGTCGTTTCTGGGAACAAATGGTGCGCAAGTTGATGATAAAGCTGATCTGTAGGAGCACTCATCGCACCTTTCATTTCATTGAAAACGACACCTTTGTAAACGGCTTGATCATTTTCAAGTTCAATTCGAATTCCTTCCTGAGCAAAGTCCAAAGGATTCAAATTTGCAGAGAAAGCTGCATCTAAATAAACGGATAATAAATTTTGAAAATCTTTTTTATTCTGTGTTGCAAATGGATAAGCAGTCCAATCTGCTGCCGTAAATGCATTCATAAAAGTATTAAGTGAACGGCGAATCATGAGAAAGAATGGATCACGAACAGGAAATTTTTCAGAACCACATAATGCGGTATGTTCTAAAATATGTGCTGTCCCTTTCGAGTCCATAGGTTGAGTTCTAAATGCAACCAAAAAAACATTTTCATCATGGTTGGTGGCTAAGTGGTAATGAACCGCACCAGTAACTTTGTGTTTATATTCTAAAACGTGAATATCGAGTGCTTCTACATGATGTTGGCGTAATAACTGAAACGCTGGGTGTGTCGTTTTAGCAATACTTTCAGAAACATCGACAGTCATATGATCTCCAATTTATCTATTTAAATAGTTACTCTTGAGAGTCTACCGAAGAATCGTAATCGATATCCATGTAAATTAGTCTATTTTTGTAGAAAAATTCATCGACTGAGCAATATTCAGAATAAATACAGGAAACCACTCAACGCTTGATTTTTTCTGAACAACCTACAGTAATCCTGAGCATTAGTGTAAACTTTATGTTTTGATTTTTAATGTGATGACAAACATGGCAACTGTTGATCTTTTTGCAATTGGAAATGCGCTCATTGACCAAGAATTTAAAGTCTCAAATGAGTTTTTAACAGAACATGCTTTGCAAAAAGGCACTATGCAGTTAGCTGATGGTGAAACTCAATCTGCGTTATATCAAAAACTTCAAGATACGCAAACTTATAAAGGACAAGCAAGTGGCGGTTCAGCAGCGAATACAAGCGTAGCTTTTAGCGCTTTGGGTGGTACCGCTTTTTATGGTTGTCGCGTAGGTAATGACGAACTCGGTTCAATCTATTTGACGGGTTTAAACGAAGCTGGCATCAAAACAGCAACCCAATCCATCAGTGAAGGCGTCACTGGGACTTGTATGGTTCTGATTAGTCCAGATTCTGAACGTACCATGCAAACTTATCTTGGTATTACAGCTGAATTGACAGCTGAGCAGATCGACTTTGAACCATTAAAAACAGCGAAATGGCTCTACATTGAAGGCTATTTATCAACAAGTGACACAGCACGTGTAGCAGTAAAACAGGCACGAGCACTGGCTAAAGCCCATGGCGTTAAAGTTGCCTTGTCTCTTTCTGACCCAGCAATGGTGCAATATGCGCGATCAGGTTTAGAAGAACTTTTAGATGAAGGTGTTGACTTACTGTTCTGTAACGAACAAGAAGCTTTGATGTTTAGCAAAACAGATAATTTAAACGACGCCATTGAAGTTTTAAAAAATAAAAATCAACATATTGTGATTACACAAGGTGCTAAAGGCGCAGTAATTGTAGACGCAGCTCATCAGTTTCATGTCAATGGTCGTGCGGTAGAAGCTGTGGATACCAATGGTGCGGGTGATGCCTTTGCAGGTGCGTTTCTATATGCAATCAATGCTGGTTTAAGCTTGGAAGCAGCTGCTCAACTTGCTATTTTAATCTCTAGCGAAGTTGTTGCCCAGTTCGGTCCACGTTTATCGGTGGCTCATTACGAAGAACTCTTGGAACAATTTAAAAAAGCTCAACAGGAATGTGCTTAACATGGAAAAGATTTGCATGACTGAAGAAGTCCCTGAACGTGAATCTCGTGCATTTGACACGATGAAAGGGACAACTATTTTTATTACTCAAAAAGATGGTAGTTTTTATGCTTATCAAAATGTTTGCCCGCATTTGCAAACAGAACTTGAGTATTTAGAAAATCAGTTTTTAGATCAAGATCGAGAATATATACAATGCTCAACCCATGGTGCATTGTTTTCAGTGGAAACAGGTGAATGTATTTCTGGACCGTGTCTGGGTGACTTCCTTGAAAAAGTAAATTTGGAAGTCCACTCTGATGGTGGTATTTATATAGTTGATTGATTCCCAAATTAGAATTTTGCTATGACTGAGTTTTTTCTAAACTACTATCTGATGCCTTTTCACATGAGTGTAGTCGCTCTGATTCTACTCAGCATAGCAGAAACAGTGGGTATCTTGATTGGATTACGTCCAAGCCATCTTGTAAAAAAAATGATGCCTGAATGGATTTTAAACTCCCCCCTTTTAGATGTTAAGTTTTCAAAATATCTGATTGTTGTTTTTCTGCTAATCAATTTTAGTTTTGCAGGCTATTTTTTAGAACTCTCTTTTTTTGCAATTCAGCATTATTTCATTTCACCCTACTATTTATTTATTCCAGCATTCATCATCGACATCTTTTTTACAGTCTTTATGATTCACTGTCTGGATCAAGTCATTAAACCTAAAGTCATCCATACGCATGCTAATTTGGTTGGTCGTTTAGCGACGATTTCTACGGGCAATGCCCGTCCTGGCTTTTCTGCTCAAGCTCGTGTTCGTGATGAATTTGGACAGCTTTATTATGTGCAAGTCGAACCCGAATATGGGGAGCTAGAGCTACAATCTCAAGTATTATTAATAAGCCAAAGATCGAATGCACACTATCTTGCAAAAAAAATATCCATTTCAAATAAGCTTTTTACCGCTGATTAAGTGTTTGGAACTTGTTCTATGAGCCTTTGTTACAAAAATTAACAATAAATCATCCTAAAACCTCTCCTTTTCTATTTTTTTAATGCTGAGTAAATTTCGACAAGCGAACAAGATATTTGTATTTATTTATTCTTTAGATAAACCATAGTATTTTACTAGGTTTATCACATTTTAAACTTCAATGAAAAATAATTTTAAGACATAAAAACACAACTCTATGTAAACATTAAAATTTATTAAATCCCGAGTATTTTAATAAACTTATTCAACCTATAAAAAACATATACCCAACTATTTTAATAGGATTTTAAATAATTAAATATAAGCATTTTAGTCGGGTTTTATTTTATAACCAACTATTTTAGTAGGGAATCATTATATTAAAATATATAATAAATATATCTTTTTGAATTTAATAATTATTTATTGATAAATGTATTTAAAATACATTTAAATTTTATTTTTAATTATTTTTGATAAATAATACAAATATCTTAACTTTAATATGAAACTAGTTTTATGAACACACGTTCTCAAAACTCAAATCGGCGATTAATTCGAGAAATCACGATTATCCTTATTATTAAAGTGGCCCTTCTCTTGGTAATTAAACATATCTGGTTTGATGCACCAACAATTCCAAAAGATTTTAACAATCAAGTTGCCGAGCGTATTGCGGGTAACTTATCCAACACTCAGGAGACACGTTGATGATTTCTGAAAGCGTGGTCGATCTTTCGCGATTCCAATTTGCAATGACTGCGATGTATCACTTCATTTTTGTCCCTTTAACTTTAGGTCTTGCTTTTATCCTTGCCATTATGGAAACCACCTATGTGATTTCTGGTAAAGAAATTTATAAGGACATGACTAAATTTTGGGGAAAACTTTTTGGGATTAACTTTGCTTTAGGTGTAACCACTGGACTTACGATGGAATTCCAGTTCGGAACTAACTGGGCTTATTACTCACACTATGTCGGTGATATTTTCGGGGCACCGCTTGCAATTGAAGGCTTAATGGCTTTCTTCTTAGAATCTACTTTTATTGGCTTGTTTTTTTTCGGCTGGGATCGACTCTCAAAATTTCAGCATTTAGGGGTAACTTGGTTAGTCGCAATCGGTTCAAATATGTCCGCATTATGGATTTTGATTGCAAATGGTTGGATGCAAAACCCAGTCGGTGCTGCATTTAATTATGAAACCATGCGAATGGAACTTGTAGACTTTGCAGCCTTGATTTTTAATCCAGTTGCTCAGGTTAAATTCGTTCATACCGTATCTGCTGGTTATGTTACTGGTGCAATCTTTGTTCTAGCAATCTCTAGCTATTACTTATTGAAAAAAAGAGATTTACCTTTTGCACGCCGCTCTTTCGCTATCGCTGCAATCTTTGGTTTAGCTTCCACCTTATCTGTGATCTTACTTGGTGATGAATCAGGATACGAATTAGGTGATGTTCAAAAGACCAAACTTGCGGCTATTGAAGCTGAATGGCATACAGAACCAGCACCTGCTGCATTTACTTTATTTGGTATTCCAAACCAAGAAAAAATGCGGACTGACTATGCTATTAAAATCCCTTATGTCATGGGAATCATTGCAACTCGTTCTACTGACAAAGAAGTAACGGGTATTCATGATCTTATGAAACAGCATGAGATTCGTATCCGCAATGGTATGGTGGCCTATAGCGAATTGGAAAAACTTCGTGCTGGTGATCGCTCTCCAGAATTAATTGCCTCATTTGAGCAAAATCAAAAAGACCTTGGTTATGGCCTTTTATTAAAGAAATATGCTCCAAATGTTGTGGATGCGACTGAAGCACACATTCAAGCAGCGACCAAAGATACTATTCCAAATGTTGCAGCTTTGTTCTTCTCATTCCGTGCCATGGTGGCTTCAGGCTTCTTGATGCTTCTGCTCTTTATCTTAGCAACGTGGGCAGTGGCTAAACGCAATGCCGAAGATAAACCGTGGTTACTCAAATTTGCATTATTTTCTCTTCCACTCCCATGGATTGCAGCTCAAACAGGCTGGTATGTTGCTGAAGGTGGGCGTCAACCGTGGTCCATCGGTGAGATCTTACCGACACACCTGTCTGCATCAAGCATCAGTACGGGTGATGTATGGGGTTCAATTATTGCCCTCGCTGCGTTCTATACCGTTCTTCTCATCATTGAAATGTACTTGATGATCAAATTTGCACGTCTAGGTCCAAGTTCTTTACACACTGGTAAGTATCACTTTGAAAAATTTGAAGCCAAATCAGTGGAGGCTCAACCATGATCGAATATGAACTACTTAAAATTATCTGGTGGGTATTGGTTGGTGTTTTACTCATCGGCTTTGCGCTCACCGATGGATTCGATATGGGGGCAATGGCATTAATGCCATTTGTTGGTAAAACAGACAATGAACGACGTGCTGCAATCAATACGATTGCACCACACTGGGATGGTAATCAGGTTTGGTTTATTACCGCAGGCGGTGCGCTATTTGCCGCATGGCCCATGGTTTATGCTGTTGCCTTTTCAGGTATGTACTGGGCACTCCTATTGGTCTTGTTTGCACTATTTTTACGACCCGTTGGTTTTGACTATCGCTCTAAATTAGAAAACACGCAATGGCGTACCTCATGGGACTGGGGGCTATGTATCGGTGGTGCTGTTCCGGCTTTAGTATTTGGCGTGGCATTCGGTAATTTATTCTTAGGTGTCCCATTTGGCTTAGATGAAACCTTACGCTCTCAATATACAGGTAGCTTTTTTGCTCTCTTAAATCCGTTTGCCTTGGTTTGCGGTATTGTGAGCTTATCCATGCTCTGCGCTCATGGTGGTTCATGGTTGATGCTACGTACCGATGATGAATTATTTCATCGCTCTGCAAAAGCCACCCAATTGATGGCAACTGTTTTCCTTGTCTGCTTTTTAGCAGCAGGTGCTTGGTTATATTTCGGAAATATTGAAGGCTATAGTTACGCTACTGCAATAGATACCAATGCTGCACTCAACCCTCTTGCAAAAGAAGTCGTGACGAATGCAAACCATGGCTGGATGAATAATTATTCAACCTACCCAATCACTATAGCCGCGCCTATTGCTGCTATTTTGGGTGCACTACTTGCTCTTATCAGTGCAGGCAAACACAAAGCTGCTGCCAGCTTCACAGGTACAAGTTTAATGATCGTAGGTGCGATTCTTACTGCAGGATTTGCACTATTTCCCTTCCTGTTGCCATCCACCATCGACCCAGCCTCTAGCTTGACGATGTGGGATGCCGTATCCAGCCATAAAACGCTAGGAGTAATGACTGTTGCTGCTTGTATTTTTGTTCCGCTCATTTTGATCTATACCTCTTGGTCATATTACAAAATGTGGGGAGTGATTACGAACAACCACATCGAAGAAAATTCACATAGTTTGTACTGATTAAGGAGCGAAGAAATGTGGTACTTTGCATGGATCCTAGGGATTTTAATGGCATGTTTTGCTGGTGTACTCAGTGCACTATATATCGAACACCATCAAAATCTAGATGAGGAATCTTAAAATGGCAAAAGCAATGGCAACACCGAAAAATAGTAAAGCACATGTATTTGCAATGACCATTTCGTTTCTGTTGGCATTGCCACTTGCAGCTATTTTATTGGTTCATCCTGCATTAATGTTAGATGCGAACGGGCATTACAATCATAGTCTACTGATGTTGGTAATGATTGGTATTTCTGGTGGTTTCATTCATGGTGTAGGGTTTATTCCCAAATTTTGGTTATGGAAATGGTTATTTAGCCCATATATTGCATGGCCGCTCATGATACTTGGCTATTATATTTGGGTTGGCAATTAGATTTATAACAAACAAAGAAGTATCTTCAACCAAGATACTTCTTTGTTAATGTACAATTCATCACAATGCACATCCATTGTAATTACATTGCAGGTTTTAAGTATTTCTTCATTTCAATAAGCTGAATTGAAGCCAAAGGCAGGCCAACATCAGCATCTAAAGGATAAGGTAATATATTCCCCGTTTGCTGATAACCCCGACGTTGGTAATAAGTAACTAGTTCATGCCTTACATCTAAAACATACATGAATAGATTAGAAATCTGAGGATGATCAACAGTAATATAGTGTTCAACAAAACCGAGCATTTCACGGCCATAACCCACGTTCTGAATCATTGGTTTAATAGCAAATGTACCAATTTCAACGCTGATATCTTCAAACGTTAAACCAATACATGCAATTATTTGTTTTTGCTCATTTTCACCCACGAATAATTCAAACTGTTCTTTTTCTAACTCTTCATTTAATTGCTTTACTGTTATCCGATTTCCTTCAACCCAGATTTTCTCTGTCGTCCAACTTCGTCCTGACTGAGTTCTATACGCACTATTCAATAATTCAACAATTTGACCTACATCTTCCTTGATGGCTTTTCTGGTTTTTAACTTCATCATTTCTTGTTTATATCTATTTAATAAAAAAGCCGATGATAACATCGGCTTCATAAAACAAAAAATACACTAGTTACTTTGCCCAGCTAACCACGTCATAAATTTTTGACGTTCTGCTTTAGAAGCTTTCTGCCACAACTCAACCAATTGCTGATCAGTTGTGTTCGCAGTACTGTTTGTAACTACAGCTACAGGTTCAACAACTACTGGTTTTGCATTTGCGTATACAGCTGGAGGTTGATTAGCAGTATTGTTTTTATTCTTTTGTGTTAGATCAAGTGTACGACTCAACAGACCATTACCCGTAAACCATGGCTTTGCCTCATTATTAGCGCCAGTTTGTTGTACGATAATTTTTTTATTTTGGTCATACAGCGCAACTGTTGGCTGTTCTGCATATTTTTTTGCAGCTTCAAAATTTTTAGGGGCATCGACTAAACCCAAGCGATAACTTTGATTATCTTTTAAATTTGGTGCTTGAATGGTTACAACACCCGATCTCACGATATCATGCTCACCACTTAAATGCTCAAAATACTCACGATATCGAACATTAAGGGTTAAGTCGCCAGCATCAACTTGATAGTTATTTTTACTTGAAGGTAATAGACCTGAGTTTACTTCTTGACCATTCACCGCAACAATAACGATTTCTTCAGGAGCAGTGATTGTAACCGCTGAAAAAACTGAACCACTGAATAACAACCCTAAAGCAGCAATACCAACTCTTAAAGACATTAGACTTTTCTCGATATAAACTATTTATGAAACCGTATGCACTATGCTACGAGATTATGACTATTTTATGACAATAAGACGAACTGTCTATCTTAAAACTTCCACCTTCAAGTGATATATACTCATATTTTCCATCAAAGGCCATACCACTTTTGCCCAATTTCGCTGTTTTTTCTTATTACAAAAAAAAAGAGCGCATAACGCGCCCTTCTTATTACACGACAACTTAGTTAAAGGTTTTGAAGCGTGCTGAATCATCCATGTAGGTTTTTTCACCTGCTGGTGCTTCAATTGAGCCAAATACAAGCTGAGCACGTAGTTTCCAATTTGCTGGAATAGCAAAAGTTTCTGCAACTTCTTCGTCAATAATCGGGTTGTAATGCTGTAATGAAGCACCGATACCAATTTCAGCTAATGCAGTCCATGTTGCAAATTGTGCAATTGCACTTGAATGCTCTGACCATACTGGGAAGTTATCTGCATACAATGCAAATTGTTCTTGTAAACCCTTTACAACATCTTGATCTTCATAAAATAGCGCTGTACCAAAGCCAGCAGCAAAACTATCAATTTTTGCATTGGTGCTTTCAAAAGCTTCAGCGGGTACAATTTTACGTAATGTTTCACGAACGATATTCCAGAAGTTCGTATGCGATTCACCATATAAAGTCACAACACGAGATGTTTGTGAGTTAAAAGATGATGGACTTTGTTTTACCGCCTCACGAATCGTTTCTTCAATTGTTGCTTGATCAACAGAAACATTTTTACCAATGGCATAGATTGTACGACGTGCTTTGATACTATTTAAAAAGTTACTCATGTTGTTATTCCTACCTGTACCCGATGGGAGTTATCTTGGATTGAATGTAGTGTATAACGGCTCATTTTTCTGTAATAGTCTAAAAAACATAACAGATCGTTTCGATTTTGAAACAATATTATTTTTTAACCTGTAAAAAAGACCCCATGAAGGGGCCTTTTTAACAATATTTAGTTATTTATCTGTTTCAAACAATGCAGCAACAAATGATTTAGCTGAGAAAGGACGTAAATCGTCAATTTTCTCACCCACACCAATATAACGGATCGGTACATGCGTACGACTTGCGATATTGAAGAGTACGCCGCCTTTTGCAGTACCATCCAATTTCGTAATGGTAATACCCGTTAATCCAACTGCTTCATCAAAAAGTTGCACTTGATTAATCGCATTTTGACCAGTACCTGCATCAACAATCAACATAATTTCATGCGGTGCAGTTGCATCAATCTTTTGCATCACACGTTTCACTTTTTTAAGTTCTTCCATCAAATGCGATTTATTTTGCAAACGTCCAGCGGTATCTGCAATTAATACATCGATCCCTTTCGCACGGGCACTTTCAAAAGCATCAAAAATTACAGAAGCACTATCTGCACCATGGCCTTGTGCAACAACAGGGATATCATTACGCTCTCCCCAAATTTGTAGTTGCTCTGTGGCAGCCGCACGGAAAGTATCACCAGCGGCCAACATTACTTTCTTGCCTTCACCCTGCAAACGTTTCGCAAGCTTACCGATCGTTGTCGTTTTACCTACACCATTTACACCGACCATAAGAATCACATAAGGAGATTTATTTGGATCAATATGTAAAGGCTTAACACGTGGAGCAAGCAAAGCCACTAACTCTTCTTGCAATGCTTTATACAATGCATGTGAATAAATCAAATCGCCACGGGCTGTTCGCTCTGTCAAATTTGCAATAATCGTCTTTGTTGCATCTACACCGATATCAGCAACCAACAATTGTTCTTCAACTTCTTCTAATAATTCATCATCGATTTCTTTACCACCAATCAAGATGTTCACCATCCCATCCGTAAAACTACGGCGGGTTTTGGTTAAACCATCTTTCATACGACCAAAGAAACCACCTGATTTTTCTTCTTCAACAACTGGCGCAGTTGCCTCAGGTACAGGAGCGGACGTTTCTTCTACCGTTTTTGGCGCTACAGGTTCAATAATCGGAACATCGACAGCAGGTAAACTTGGCAAGGTAACATCATCATCACCGATGTCAGCATCTATCAAGAATTTATTTTGAATATTCGATTGCTGTTGCATGTCGATTCCTTGAAAATAAAGCAGCTTTTAAAAAGATCGTCAGTCTAGCACAAATTGATCTCATTTTCCCGACCGACATAAACCATTCATTTATCATTAAAAATAGTGATTTAAAACTACTCATCTTCTCGTGCCATTGCTGGGTATTGTTTAATTCGATTTGATTCAAATTGATAAGCATGCATGAGACGTAAATAGCTAAATTTTTTAATTGGTGGAGAGTTTAAAATTTCTTTTGCCATCGCCTGAGTTCTAGGATGACTTGCCTGTAGAGATAACTGAATTATGTGATCGATTTGTAAGTCGTTCACTGGACGTTGTAAAGCTTTATAGCCCACAATAAAAAAAGAAAAAATAACAACAAGGACCAAAATATTAAAAAATCGGTCTAGTGTAAGTCCATACTTAGACTGCATAATTTTATGTTTAGAAATGATAGACAACATAACCAACCTCAGTGTTATGAAGCAGTGTATGTATCTACCTCACTTAGAGCAAGTCTCAACTTCAATCTACACCTATTAAAGTATGCGTTAAAGACTGTTTTTCAATCAATAACGCAACACCCACGGAGAAATCAAAATTAACTTGTCAGTGTACGTACAAAGGCAAAATACAAAATAAATGCAATGAATACCAAGGTTATAAATATTGCAAACATTCCGACGCCGCTTTCAGCGTCCGCAGGATGCAAATCATCTTCATCTGCAATCCTCAGTAGCTCACCATTGTATATTTCATAAAAGCGTTCTTTTTCTTGAGGGCTAAGATTAATCGCAAAATCATAAACACGTTTACGTTGCGCCAAACAATAATCACCTAGATGAATCTCTTGATGAAAAACTGCCTCATCAAGTAACTTACGATGATGATGTGCTAAAGCAACAATTTGATTCTCAGTTGGTGGCATATCGAAGTTTAAACCATCGATTATGTATGACATATTTTTCTCCTTATCTCTTCTTCTCACTTTGATTTTACTCAAAATTATTTGCAGTGAATGTTTCATCGTGTAAGCTTTTATTTAAAACAAATAAAAATCTGTTTAGTCACTTTAGTTATTTGACAATTCAATTAATTTTGTCATAATAAGTTCACAAACAAGTGATAAATTAGCTTAAATTCGGAGCAATGTAGCTTTGAATAGAATATGCGGTAATCATAATTAAAATAAGGAGTTATATATGATTCAACATTTTACACAACATGAACTAGAGCATGTTTATGCAAATGCGGTAAATACAATTCAATCGCAAAAAAACTTTCAAGACGCTGTAAAAGATCTTGAACAAGTTGCACAAGCAGGTCACGGTAAAGCAGCATTATTTTTAGCAGAATTGTACTATCAAGGTTTTCGAGTCGAACGAGATTCATTAAAAGCCCAATACTGGCAAAAGATGGCAACCTTGCAAGCATAAAGAGACGTCACCTAGGTGGCGTTTTTTAATCCTTGTATAAAAGCAATGTATCAATAATACCCCTATTTATCTTGCGCTACATCAAAGCTATAGTCGTTTTGCAGAACTTACTTAGTTGGTTGTGCAATACCAAGAATATTTGCTTACGATTTTGATGAAGAGTTTAAACATAAATGCCATCTAGATTTCTTATAATAAAACATAAGTTTAAATAAGCTCAGTTTAACGACATGTATCGGTTCAATCATTTCAAACCAGTCTCGCGAGAGTTGATGATTAAAATATCAATTCTAAAAACAATGATGTATTGCGGAGTTCTTTGGGGTCTTTATCATGAAGGTTGGGCGATTAAGTCCGATCAAAATGGACATTTATTCCCCTTCTGGCTCAATGGTGTTCAAGCGCATCGCTATGCTCAGTCGAATTGGAAACACTATAAACCACGTAAAATCACATCAAAGGATTTTCATGAATCCCTACTTCCCCTACTTACACGTTTGCAGGTAGAACCAGCTTTATTTAATTCATCTCATTGCAAATTTAAACTCTCTACACAGCAGATGCAGCACTTTTTCTTCATGCATCATCAAACAGCTATTGCTGTTTAGGAGAAATTAGCGACATCAATGCATATTTTTATTCAGAATATGTTTAAAAAGTCATCATTAAGCTGCAATTAGGGCTTTGCAATTAAAAAAAATACCGTTAAGTTAAATGAAAACGACAATACAACACAGGTGGAATAAACAATGACAATCGTTGCTCAAGTCATCAAAAATAAAGCTGAACAATCCATTTTTACAATCTCACCAAATTCGACTGTACTTGAAGCAATTAAAATTATGGCAGACAAAGGTGTTGGTGCTTTAGTCGTTGCAGAGGATGAAAAAGTCATTGGGATTTTTTCTGAACGTGACTATACCCGTAAGATTGCATTGATGGAACGTTCATCAAATAGCACATTGGTTGCTGATATTATGACTTCTAAAGTCATCACCGTAGGTTTAAACAACACAGTTGAAGAATGCTTACAGCTAATGACGGATCGTCATTTGCGTCATTTACCAGTATTAGAAAATGACAAACTGGTTGGTTTTATTTCTATCGGTGATTTAGTGAAAGCAGCTATGGACGATCAACGTATTCTAATTGAACAATTACAACAATATATTTCAGGCTAGATTTTCGAATTATCAAAAAATGGGCAATTTTTAAATTGCCCATTTTTTTAAATATAAGACTTATGCGGCTAAAAAGTTTTGAATGGCAGGAACAAGACGCTGTAATAATTCATCTGCCTGTGCTTGAGTCATATTTAACGGTGGTAATAGACGAACAACTGAACCCGCAGTTACATTGATAATCAATTTATACTGATCACGTGCAATCGCAACTAATTCAGCACAATCCTTAGGGAGTTGAATACCGATCATCATACCAAAACCGCGCACTTGGACATTGTTTTCAGCAAGTTGTGTTCTTAGTTGATCAACTATATATGCCCCTACTGTAGCAGCATTCTCTACTGCATTTTCCTGCTGAATCGTATCAATTACGGTATAAACCACACGTGAACCCAATACAGTTCCGCCATAAGTTGAACCATGACTACCAGCGCCGAGTATTCCAACAGCTTTTCCTTGGGTCATCACAGCACCTACGGGAAATCCATTACCTAAACCTTTAGCAGTCGTCATTACATCAGGAATAATACTGGTGTGTTGATAAGCAAAATATTTACCAGTACGTCCATTTCCAGTTTGGATCTCATCGAGCATCATCAGCCAATTATGCTGATTACATAACGCACGTACTTCTTCTAGATAACTAAAACCTTGCGGTGCAGTATTGACACCACCTTCACCTTGAATTGGTTCAATCAGGATCGCAACAATATCGGGATGGTGAATCGCTGCTTCTTGAATTGCTTCAATATCTCCAAAAGGCACACGAACAAAGCCGTCGACTAATGGCGCAAAACCTTCTTGAACTTTCTTATTGCCTGTCGCTGACAAAGTTGCCAGTGTACGTCCATGGAACGATTGCTCAGCTACGATAATTTTAGGATTCGCAATCCCTTGTTGTGAGCCAAACTTACGTGCAATTTTAATTGCACCCTCGTTTGACTCAGCACCACTGTTCGAAAAGAAAATTTCTTCCATACCAGAGACTTCAGCAAGTTTCTGCGCTGCTGCAGTTTGCCAAGGGATTTCAAATAAATTACTGGTATGTACTAATGTTGCAGCTTGTTCAGCAATAGCAGATGCAATCACTGGATGTGCATGCCCTAAACCACATACTGCAATCCCCGTCAAAGCATCGAGATATTCTGTCCCTTCTGCTGTATATAAATACGCCCCTCGTCCTCGCACAAAACTGATCGCTTGGCGACCATAGGTTGCCATAAGATGTGACGGTTGATCAGGTTGCACAGGAGCAAGAGTAATATTTGTCATAACAAACTCAATCTATCAGTAGTTGTGTGGAAAAAAGTTATATAAGCAAAAACTTGCATAGATTGAAAGCATAAACTCACATTTATACAAGAAAAATCTTAGGCAATGCTCGGCGAAGCGATTTTTTTAGGTATATAATGTCGGAAGTTTAGTTGAGGATCTATCTAATGACGGAACAAGCGCGTGATACAGTAGCGTTAATTTGTGATCAAATTGCGAAACACCCTGTTTTACTTTACATGAAAGGCACTCCACAATTCCCGCAATGTGGTTTTTCTGCTCGTGCAGTAGAAGCACTTAGCCAAATTGGTCGTCCATTTGCCTATGTAAATATCCTAGAAAATCAAGATATTCGTGCAACTTTACCTCAAATTGCAAACTGGCCTACTTTTCCACAACTTTGGATTAATGGCGAGTTAATTGGTGGTAGCGATATCATGCTTGAAATGTTCCAAAATGGTGAGTTAAAACCATTAGTAGAACAATACAGCCCAGCGCCTGAAGCATAAGCTATCAAGCAAAAAGCCAATCATATGATTGGCTTTTTTATTGGAAATTGAGAATAGAAAGTCTTAGTCTTTACTAAACCCGATATAACGAAACATCCCTTCCACGCCCAAATCTGCTTTAAAAATCTGTATATTTAAGTATTTTGCCTGAGTCACTGTTGCATAGATGTTCATATTAGGATCATCGTGAATTTCATCCACTGATTGAGACAAAGCTGCTTCAAAACGATCAGCAATGAACTCAAACCCTAAATCCATTGCCATAAACAAAGTATGTTCACATGGTTGTATATATTGCTCTTGCGTCCAATCTAAAACTGCTTGGTCACAATAAGGACAGCTAATATTCGCACTAGCATCAGATACTTCAAAGAGTTGATAAGTCATATTTATCGATCATAAAAATTTTCTGAATTATAAAGGACTTTTTACTTCACAAAAAATATCGAATACGCTCTTATTTTTGCAACGACAAATCTATAAAATATCGAATGTTGCAGAAATGGAATTGAATAATGCTAACCGATTTAGATGATTTTTACTGTTTTGCGCTAGTCGTTGAACATGGTGGGTTTAGTGCGGCTGAACGCGCAACTGATATTCCAAAATCAAAACTCAGTCGGCGCGTTTACAACCTCGAAGAGCAACTCGGTGTACGCTTAATTCAACGTAGTTCTCGACATTTTGCAGTTACAGATATTGGTATGGATGTCTATCGTCATGCACAAGTCATGATGAATGCTGCACAAGCTGCACATGATGTAGTCAACCATTTAAGCAGCGAACCTAGAGGTGTAATTAAAGTCAGCGTACCTGTAGATATAGCTCAAAACCAAATGGCTAAAATCCTACCCGCTTTTCTAAAAAAATATCCTGAAGTACGAGTGCAAATGCTGGTTAGTAACCGTCGGGTTGATGTGATTAACGAAGGAATTGATCTCGCACTACGCGTCCGCTCGAATCTTGATGAAGACCCTAACTTGGTTTTAAGACAGTTTGAAACAATCGAACAACGACTTTTCGCAAGTCAGGCCTATTTAAACGAGTTTGGTCATATCACCACACCGGAACAACTCACTGATCATCGCATCATCAGTATGTCTGAAGATCATCTTGATCAACAGTTTTTACTATCTGGACCGAATAATATTCAAAAGAAGATTAAGGTTAATCCCGTGATTATGGGCTCAAATTTATTGATGTTAACTGAGCTAGCCAGTCAAAACTGTGGAATTGCATTATTACCGGATAGTATTGCCCAAAACTTTGTAGAATCAGGGCAACTGGTCAGAGTATTACCAGAATGGACGGCACCTCATGGTATTTTCCATGCTGTTTATCCTTCACGACGAGGACTACTGCCTGCGGTGCGCGTTTTTATTGATTATCTAGTGGAAGAGTTAGCTCAGTGCACAACAAAAAAGGTTCGATCTTAAATCGAACCTTTCGCTTTATTCATCTAACAGTCTAAGAAATATTAAACAGGTGGATAATTTCCTGTTCCATTTGGCCATGGTGTGAGTAACTCAAAACCATCATCAGTCACAGCAACCATATGCTCCCATTGCGCGGACAAAGATTTATCTTGTGTGATGACAGTCCAACCATCGCTTAACTCTTTTACAAAAGGTTTTCCTGCATTCACCATAGGTTCAATGGTAAATACCATACCTTTCTTTAACACCATGCCTTGACCTTTTTGACCATAGTGCAAAATATTTGGCTGCTCATGGTAAACACGTCCAATACCATGCCCGCAATACTCACGAACAATGCTATAGCCCTCGCGATGAGCCACAGATTGAATTGCGTAACCAATATCCCCTAAAGTCGCACCAGGTTTAACTGTATGAATACCAGCTAACATTGCTTCATAAGTGGTTTCAACCAATTTTTTAGCTGCTGGACTTGGCTCACCCACAAAATACATACGACTTGTATCACCAAAATACCCGTCTTTGATCACGGCCACATCAATGTTTAGGATATCACCATCCTGTAAAATCTTTTTAGCAGAAGGGATTGCATGGCAGACCTCTTCATTAACAGAAATACAAGTGGTCTTGGTAAAGCCGTGGTAACCCACATTCGCTGGAATAACCTGTAATGTATTTACGATGTAATCATTACAGATATCATCTAAATACTCAGTTGAAACGCCGGGTTTAATATAAGGTCCGATCATTTCTAATACTTGTGCCGCTAAACGTCCAGAGATACGTAATTTCTCAATATCTTGTTCAGTCTTAATGGTCACAGTAGAAGCTCTCATTCGAGATATTCCTTATAAAAAACAATTTCAATTCAAAAAGTAGCTTAAAAGAGAAGCTACAATAGGTATGGGGAATAGTTTTACGCTTCAAAAGAAAAATCTTCAATCATTTTATGACTAAAATAACACTTTTATTTTACATTTAATTTCAATACCAATTATAGAGAGAAACGATAAGCCACTTAATCTGCTGCACTTTTAAACACTTATCGATCCATCAAATGAATCAAAATCATATTTTGTTTTTTACATGTGCTTTTTAGTCAAAAATAAACCAGTTTTCACATAAAATTGGTTTCAATTGATCATCTTTCTGTTCTAAAATCCGCACTTTTATTTAATCATCCCGCTTTTATGAACCAACTCCGTACAGGAGATATTATTGCCTTAGGTTTTATGACCTTCGCACTGTTCATCGGTGCAGGTAATATTATTTTTCCACCTATTGTTGCTCAACAAGCTGGTGAACATGTATGGCTAGCTGCTTTTGGATTTCTAATCACAGCAGTAGGTCTACCTGTAATCACAATTATGGCTTTGTCCCGTATGCAAGGCTCAATTGAAATCATCAGCTCTCCCCTAGGACGTTTTTCGAGTTTACTTCTCACGATCGTCTGTTATCTAACTGTAGGACCACTGTTTGCTACACCACGCACAGCAACCGTTTCGTATGAGATCGGATTTGCACCTTATTTTGGGACTTCAAATAGCAGTCTATTCATCTACAGTATCATTTATTTTGTTTTTGTCATGGCTGTGTCTTTGTATCCAAACAAGCTTTTAGATACAGTTGGTCATGTACTTGCACCCTTAAAAATCATTGCACTGGCCATATTAGGGATTGCGGCATTTGCGATTCCGACAGGATTGATTTCACCACCAATCAATAACTATATTGCTAGCCCAGTTTCTGAAGGTTTTGTAAGTGGTTATTTAACCATGGATACCTTAGGTGCACTTGTATTTGGTATTGTGATCATTCAGGCGATTCATTCACGTGGGGTCACTGATTCCAAACTCATTACCAAATACGCCATCATCGCTAGCTTAATTGCAGGTTTAGGTTTAACCCTTGTCTATATAAGTTTATTCAAACTGGGTTTAGGCAGTCATGAAGTTGCAGCCAATGCAGACAATGGTGCAATCATCCTCCATGCTTATGTCCAACATGCGTTTGGTGATTATGGTTCTTATTTCCTGACAGGTTTAATTTTCCTTGCCTGTATGGTCACAGCGATTGGTTTAACATGTGCATGTGCTGAATACTTTACGGAGTTAACAGGTTTACCGTATAAGTTATTGGTCTTCATCCTTACCGGCTTGTCTTTATTAATTTCAAATCTGGGCTTAACTAAGCTAATCGCTTTCTCTGTTCCAGTGTTGAGTGCGATTTATCCACCTGCAATTGTTGTGATCATGCTGAGCTTTTTCTGGAAATATTGGAAAAAACCTTCTCTTGTGGTCGGTTCAGTAACTGCGATTGCCTTCTTCTTTGGAATTATCGAAGCCATAAAAGCTGCAGGTTTTGAAACCTATCTACCTAGTTTTATCGAACAATTACCATTAAATGAACAAAATCTTGCATGGTTACTACCATCCTTGATCGTTCTCGTCTGCGCGATTGTGATAGATCGAATGGTTATGAGTAAAGACTAAAATGATTTGTCGTTAAAATGATGTTTTACCCAAACATGATTTTAGCTATACAAAGAATGTTCTTTTATCCAATGTTCATTTTTTGTTTACGACAAATCATTTTTCCATGTACTAAATTTAAAATAATCAACAATTAAGTTGATGACCACTAATTAAACAAATTCTGTCCATGAGTTACTTTTCGGCAGTTACTAAAAAAGATAACAATGTCTTTATATTTAACAAATAAATAGGGTGAATTCACACAAAAAATACCAAAAAGTTATATAAATCAATCCTTATATATAATTCGCCTAAAAAAGAATGCATTTAGCTATTGAAAAGTTTGAAAATTCCAAGTACAACTTTAATAACAATTCTGACAAAAACACATGGTTTTGTCATCACAACAAGGAGGGATGGAGATGTTATCAACACATTTCAACAAGCAAGTCTTCATTAACACTCTGAAGACCAATGACTCAATTATTTATGCCATCACGACACTTGCGCTAATGGCAACATTATTGTTTCAAGGCGTCATTAAAGGCAATTTAAAACCTGAATATTTTGCTTATGCATTAATTGTTTCATTGGCATTTTGTGTTTGGGCCGTCGTAGACCAAAAATTTCGACAATTAAGCCTAGCACGTAAGAAAAATTCTTTAGGAAAAATGGATGAGTGATCATCCATTTTTTTAACTCCAAAAACTTAACATTGTGCCCAACAATAAAATTCCTGTTGCGCCAAGTTCCACTATAATTAAAGCCAACATCATCATCGTCATGGCCCAAGCAGGCAGTGTTAAACGCCCTAATTGATGGGGTTGTTTAAATTGATTGGTTGTATCTTTTAGTAAGCCGTGAAGGATATAAGTGAAAATTGACATAGCGAAAAAGAATAAATTTGCAATAACACAAAATAAGACCACTGACTCAGCCAAAATCGTAAAATAACTAAGCGCCGCAAGTATTAAACTCGCTGCGGCATATAACAGACTACTTCGATGAGCAATATCGACATAGTAATGTGCTCTCGCCTGTTCAGTTTTTCTAATCTGATAGTATTTCCAAACCCCAGTAAGCATTCCTACCCATAAAAATATCCCACTAAACACAATTGCAATCTGCGTTGCAGTATTTAATACATACATCAAAGCATCCTTAGTAATTTAATTTCCTTTCGCCGCTATATTACATAAAATTTGACTTTGGAGTCACATTTCAATCAAGTTTCTTTTTGGAACTTGTGTAAAGTAGAACAATGAATCAAAAAGAGTATGTCTTGGATGAAAACATTTGAATCATTTTGGATGAGTTGTATTGATGGCTATCAACTCGCTGCTCAATTCTATCCTGCTCAAACAGAGAATACTAAAGCACTCCCTATCTTGATTTGTCCAGCAACGGGTATAACCAAAACCTTTTATCATGCCTTTGCAGAGTGGTTAAGCCAACAAGGATATAATGTTCTTAGTTTTGATTTTAGAGGTATTGGTGGTTCCTTACATGGCCCATTAAAAGATTCAACAGCCAGCATCAATGATTGGGGCATGCTCGATATCCCTGCTGCAATTGAAACATTATTAAAAAGAACAAATGCAGAACAAGTGATTATTGTCGGACACAGTGCTGGAGGACAACTCCTTGGCATTACACCAAACTATCATAAAGTGGCAAAAGTTTTGGCAATCGCCGGTTCTACTGGTCATGTAAAAGGTTTGAAAGGTAAAACCAAGTTACTTGCGCCAGTAATGTTCAATGTGATTTTTCCGATCTCAAGTTTAATTAAAGGATATGGGGCCACACAATTTATTGGTATGGGAGAAAATTTGCCTAAAAAAGTCGCTCAGCAATGGGCAGAATTTTGTAGCAAACCAGGCTATGTCATGAATGCGATTGGCAAAAGTATTTTCGAAGATTATCACCAAGAAATTCTATGCCCTATCACCTCTTTTTGGGCTAGCGACGATGAAATCGCCACCCATACCAATGTCAAAGATCTACTTCGTTTATATCCAAATGCTAGAACCAAGCTGATTGAGCTGAGTCCGCAGAAACATGGTTATAAGCAAATTGGTCATATGTTAATGTTTAAAAAATCACATCAAAAACTCTGGCCAGTGATTGAAAGAGAATTACATATAGATCTCAATCACTAGAAACAAGTTTTCCACTTTACGCATCTAAATCTGTAATCCTGTTTAGATGCGTTTTTTTAAGCAATCAATTTAACTATGATGAAACCTAAAAAAATTAACATATAAGTTAGACATACTAATCAAAATAATTATTAAATTAGAAATACTTAACCTAATTTCCTTAAAAAATGCTTTATTCCGCAGCAAAAAATGAAAGTGTGATAAAGAATGTCCTTATTCAACTGTTTCACAATATTTTTGCGCATATTTTTTTAACCATCTGTTCAATACAAGATTCTGTATTATTTAATTTTTTATTGATTATTTATTTAGTAAATATATTGATTTTGTATTTTTATGACATTTTAGACAGAATTTTTTATAAAAAAGTCACGTCAAAATACGTATTTTTTTTCTACAATACGATTATTCTACAAATGAGCAGAAATGCGAAGTCGTTGGAATATCGTGGGATTGGGTCTCTTTGGTGAATTCATCATTCATTACAAATTTATGTGAATTTTGTGATAATTCCCTTAGTGATTGATCAAGATAATTACATAATTATCTTTAAATAGATTGGCTATTAACGACCTGCTATGAAACTCGTGTTTTTAGCAATGAAATTGTAGACATTTCATGGAATCTAAGCGTTACGCTATATCGCTCTTCATAAAGCATGGGGGAAAGAGGGAAATGACAAAGAAATATGCGCGTTTTTTACCTACAGCCGATTCATTTAAGCTAGAAGATTTTCCTTATTATTGGATTTCTCAAGTAAATGCTCAGTACGTACAAAACATCGACAACGTACTTAAGAAATATGGCTTAGACAACTCACGTCGTCGTATTCTTATCGCATTAGATGTTAAACCTCATGCAAGCGTATCTGAACTGTCAGATATGGTCATCTCAAAAATGTCGACAACAACCAAAATTGTTTATCGTTTAAAAGATGAAGGTTATATTGAGACCTACTCATGCAAAGAAGATGGTCGTATCACTCGCGTTTATCTAACAGATAAAGGTCAAGAAATGATCACTAAAATTAATGATTTGACCTCTGTTATCCTTGAGCAATCTTTTGATGGTTTGACACCATTGCAAATCGAAAAAACCATGGAAATTTTGAGACACATGTTTAAGAATCTTGCTCGCTAAAATATTCGTCCTCTTGACACATAAAGGCTTCATTAATGAAGCCTTTGTCGTTTATGTCTGGTTAAATTTTCATTCATCAAACATATTTAGCTGAGGTGTTATCTTTTCGATCTTTATTTTGGGTACATGTGAGCATTCAAATTCTTCCACTGGAAATCCACACATGAAATGATTAAGTTGATCAGGTTGTTTTAAGCTGAGCCATTCATTCAAACGATGATGAGGAATAACCACGACAGAGCGCTTAACATCACCAGGTTCATGAAAATCTTTTATCATCGGATGATCAATTGCATCCATGGTTAACATCGTTGCAGAGCGTACAATCTGGTCATTGAGTTTGCGGATTTCATACAGTGCTGCAATATAGAATGCTTTACCATCTTTTCTACGTACACCCCACCGCTGCGGCTTATTATCAATATATTTACTTTCATAAAATTCAGAAACTGGAATAACACCAAACTTACACTTTGATGCGGCTTCGACAAAACTAGGTTTCTGAAAGATTGTTTCGTGTCGTGCATTATAAGTATGTTTGGCAATATTCGTGTCTTCCGACCACTTAGGAACCAGACCAAACAATACCTCTCGCCATTCTAAACCCTGTTCCGATTGAAATAGCAAAGGCGTTTTATAACTCGGATAGACTTCATCCACATATTCAAATGGGATCAATGGCAATTCGAGTTGCTTTACTTGCTCAGGCGTTAAAGGCTTATAGTTAGCACACATATTATGATGATTAATTAAATCTTAAATAAAAATCTTGTTTAAAAAGGAGGTATTTTCACCTCCTTTATTATTTTAAAAAGGTTATTTAAATAACTTTTTTAATTTCGCACTTAAACCATGGACAAACCGATGTTTAGCGTTGGCTTTATCACTCGTTAAGAAGTTAATTTGAATTGATTGGCGCTGCCCTTCGTAAGGAACATATCCGTGCCAGCCATTATCTGTCACTTTAAATGCAACCAAAGTACCTGGACCAGCATTGATTTCCTCTACATAGTCATCCATATTCTTCTCGTCATTTAAAATACGAAGACGACCAGTAGGCGCATCCCAAGACTCATTTAGATAAATCAGAATAGTCAGCAATTTAGTTTTAGAATCAGAATGAATACGACCATCTTTTTGACGTGAATAACCACGCAATGTGATCATCATCGGATGCTCCATCACGTCCACATCAAATTTTTCAGTTAAGATTTGGCGAAACTCTTTGGTATCAAGAGACTTTAAAAAACGATCAAAATTAGGTTTGATTTCAACGTCTTCAATATTATAACTTCCCCCTTGATCAATTTTTGGGAAGTCTTGAATCACAGCCTTTACTTCACTATCCAAAATCGAGTTTTCTACCACAAAATATGGATAAGGAGAGGTTGAAACTTGTGCTTGTTTTAAAGCATCTAATTTTAAAATCTGTGACATTGTTAAGTTTCGACTAAATGATCAAATTGAGAGAATTATAGCAAAAATTTAGTTCGCATTTATATGATCGCGCCATAAAAACAAAGACCCTTCAGAATTGAAGGGTCTTTGCAGATTGACAGTCACTAATCGAAATTAGTCACCTGTATAACCTTTAAGCTTTAAACGTGCAGCATGTAACAATGGCTCTGTGTAACCTGATGGTTGCTCAGCGCCTTTAAAGATCAAATCTGAAGCAGCTTGGAATGCGATACCATCAAAGTTTGGTGCCATTGGTATATAAAATGCATCATTTGCATTTTGCTGATCAACAATCACAGCCATACGCTTAAGCACTTCTTCAACTTGTTCGCGTGTAACGATCCCATGACGTAACCAGTTTGCAACATGTTGAGAAGAGATACGTAATGTTGCACGGTCTTCCATTAAACCAACGTTGTGGATATCTGGAACTTTCGAACAACCTACCCCAAGATCTACCCAACGAACAACATATCCTAAAATACCTTGGCAGTTGTTCTCTAACTCATTGTTTAACTCTTCTGCAGTCCAATTCGTCTCAGGTGCAAATGGTGGAGTTAACAAGTCATCAAGTGACAACATTTCTTCGGCTGCTAACTTGTCTTGACGTGCTTTAACATTGATTTGATGGTAATGCAACGCATGAAGTACGGCACCTGTTGGTGATGGAACCCATGCACAAGTTGCACCAGCATTTGGATGTGCAGTCTTAGTTGCCAACATATCTTTCATGCTATCTGGTTTCGGCCACATGCCTTTACCAATCTGAGCTTTACCTTGTAAACCACATGCTAAACCAATTGCAACGTTACGGTTTTCATAAGCAGCAATCCATTTCTGAGTCTTAACTGCTTCTTTACGTACAACTGGTGCAGCTTCCATAGAAGTATGGATTTCATCACCCGTACGGTCCATGAAACCTGTGTTAATGAAGATTGTACGATCTTTCGCAGCAGCGATACAGTTCTTCAAATTCACTGAGGTACGACGTTCTTCGTCCATAATACCGATTTTGAGTGTTTTAGCTGGTAAGCCAAGTGCTTGTTCAGCACGTTCAAACAATTCAACTGCGAAAGCAACTTCTTCAGGACCATGCATCTTTGGTTTTACGATGTACATAGAACCTTTACGAGAGTTGTGATTCTCGTTTTGGCCACGGATATCAGCAATTGTAAGTAATGGCGTAACTAAAGCATCCATGATTCCTTCAAATACTTCTTCACCATCCACAAGGATCGCTGGGTTCGTCATCAAGTGACCAACATTACGAAGAAGCATTAATGAACGACCATGTAAAGTTGTCGTACCACCAATTAAGTTTTGAACCGTACGGTCTTTATTCAAAGCACGAGTAATGGTTTTACCATTTTTCTCGATTGACTCTTGCAAGTCACCTTTCATCAAACCTAACCAGTTACGGTAACCTTCAACTTTCTCTTCGGCATCGACAGCTGCAACAGAATCTTCTAAATCTTGAATGGTGGTGATCGCAGCCTCAAGCGTTAAATCTTTCACGCCAGCTGCATCAGTTTGACCAATAGGGCTATTTGCATCGATATCAATAATAACGTGTAAGCCGTTATTTAATAAAACGATTTCTGTTGGATTAGCAGCCTCGCCATTAAAACCAACAAACTGTGCTTCATGTTCTAAAGTAGTGGTTGAACCGTCTTTTAGGCTTACAACTAAACGGTTGTGATCAACCGCGTATTTTGTTGCATCTGCATGCGAACCTTGCGCCAATGGGAAGGTTTGGTTTAAGAAATCTTTTGCAAAAGCGATCACTTTGTCGCCACGAACAGGATTATATCCCTTACCTTTCTCAGCACCATTTTCTTCAGAAATTACATCTGTACCATAAAGCGCATCGTACAATGAACCCCAACGAGCGTTTGCAGCATTCAAGCAGTAACGTGCATTACGCACAGGTACTACCAGTTGAGGACCAGCCAATAAAGCAATTTCTTCGTCAACATTTTCAGTTGTAACTTTAAAATCTTCTACTTCTGGTACTAAGTAACCAATTTCTGTTAAGAATGCTTTATATGCTTCGAGTTCAAACTTGTTATTGCGATGCCACTCATCAATTTTCGCTTGAAGCTCTTCACGCTTAGCCAATAATGCTTTGTTCTTTGGACTAAGATCAACAACGACTTGCTCGAAGTTTTTCCAGTAAGTTTCACTATCTAAACCAGAACCTGGTAAAGCTTCATTTTCGATGAAATCGTAAAGTTCTTTAGCAATCGCTAGCTTGCCTTGTTGAATACGTACAGTCATTGTCTTTCCTGATGGTGCTAACTTTTTATAACAAGAAACCTAGTATACCGATTTATACTAGCCTGAATAGTAATATCACATTCCTAAATAGTAAGCATTTTCCCCACATGTAGTATTGACAAAAATTCAATTTCTTGTTTTGGGAAAAGCTTATGTATTATGTCCTTACTGTTTAGTGTTGTAACCTTTACACAAGGTTCAAACCTATCTAGTTATAACAAAATTCCTGCAAGAATAAAGTGTTCTATACTTAAAATCATAAAAAAAGACATTCCGAAGAATGCCTTTTCAAATCATGAAGTTTTTGCGATTTGGATTTGTCGATGTTCAGAATTTAAATAGTCATCCGATTGCATTTCAAGTAATCTTGAACGCGTCCGTTCAATTTCAAATGCTAATTTATCGCCTTCGTATAAATCAATAATCGAATCCTCTGAGGTTAATAATAACTTTACCCCACGGTCATAGAATTCATCGACCAAATAAATAAAGCGACGTGTCCCTTCAGATAAGAAATCCGTCAAATGCGGTACATTACTGACTAAAACAGTATTGTATATGTTTGCAATTTCGATGAAATCAGCTGGGCTACGCGGTTTAAAACATAGTTCAGAAAACTCACACCACAATACGTCTTCAGTATGCCCCAAAGTCTCAACAACACGATTGTTAATCATAATCGGAGAGTTTGATTGTACTTGTGTTTGGGTTAAAGCGCTAAAACGCTCAGCCATCCATGCCTGCACATCATTACCAAGCGGATGCTTAAACAATTGTGCTTGCTTTAATACCCGTAAACGGTAATCGATACCAGCATCAACATTCAAAACGGTACAATTTTTCTGAACCAATGCAATTGTCGGCAAGAAACGATCTCGATGAATTCCGTTTTTATACAAACCTTCAGGAGCAATATTTGAGGTAGCAACTAAAGTAATGCCCCGCTCAAACAACTTCTGGAATAAATCACTAATAATCATTGCATCTGTAACATTCGATACAAAGAATTCATCAAAACAGATCACCACTGCATTTTTGTAGATTTGATCTGCAACCAAATCTAAAGGATTGCGCTGACCTGAAAGTTTGTTTAACTCTTTATGTACATGTTGCATAAAGTGATGGAAATGCATACGTGTTTTTCGACGGAATGGTACTGACTCATAAAATTGATCCATTAACCATGTCTTACCACGTCCTACACCACCCCACATATAAACACCTTTCGGATAGGTTTGACGACGGAATCGTCTAAACGCTTTCTTCGATGCTTTATAACGAGTGAGCAACTCTTTCCATACACGATCTAGCTCTTGAACTGCCTGAGCTTGTGCTTCATCAGGCATGAACTGTCCTGACTCAAGTGCTTGAGCATAACGCTCAGCAGGTGATGTTGGAATGTATGCAGTGCTATGCGAGTCTGGCTTAGAATTTAACATAAGGTGTTATTACAATTTTAATTGAGAAAAATTATATCGAACATTGAGTTCAAAGACATTAGATTTTAGGCTTAATTATCATGTAGTTTAAACATCATAATGTTCCATTTTTAATCATTTAATGATTTCGGTTATACTGTCGAGGACTCTGTCCAAACCATCGTTTAAATGCATGATTAAAGGCAGCAGGTTCAGAATAACCCAACATTTCTGCAATCTGTTCAACTGAATATGTACTTGCTTCAATAAATTTTATTGCCTTTTTCTTGATAAGCCTTTCACGGATTTCTTTATAGCTGGTCTGCATTTGCTGCAATTGATGCCTTAGCGTTCGCTCAGGAATTTTGAGTGCGCATGCTGTCTCAGACATGGTCGGTATGACCCCATTTTGCAATTCGAGATAACCTTCCACATACTCAACTATTGTCACATCTAAATGCGCGACCTTCTCTAACAGCTCCAAATCGGATAGGCATTTTTCTTCATAAATTCGATAGGTCAGGATATCCGCAGATGGAATTTTAGTTTCTAAAAGTTGTGTATTCTCCATCATAAATGCAGCTTGCTCGCAACCAAACTTCACATCCACACCATAATAATCTTGGTAGGAAGCGATCAAGTGTAAATCTTTTGGCCTTTTAAAGGGTAATTCAATCTTTATTTTAGGAATCTCTAATCCCATCATTTTAAAAATATCTTGTAGGAATTTATAGGTTCCTGAGATTTCACACTGCGCTCTCAAATGCCCCAAATGTGTTTCGAGATCAACCGGTTGATATGCCAAATGAATAAAATCTTCTTGAATATCTAATTTTAAAGAACCAAATAGATGCGTGAGCTGTTGAAATCGGATTCCGTTTAGCAAAGCTTTTTCTAAAGTATTACTGGTCACCAAAAGCATAAGAAATGGACCATAACCTGCTAATGCATAATGCTGACCAATAAACAAACCTTGTTCAGGTGAAACATCTTGACTAATATGCTGCAGAATATCCCACTCAATCTCATCCGCAATGATTGAACTTGGATCTAAAGCGTCAGCATGTATTCCCATTTGGGCTAAACGTGTATCCACATCTATTCCAACATGACGCATGCCTTGAATCAAATACATCAATCCGAGGATAGATCTTTTCATAATTCTAAATCTAATTCTCAAAACTTTAATGTTGTACTATAAAAAAATAGCTAAATGAATTGCCGAAATGATCAAGTTTTACGTCTATACAATCATATTTAATCTTGGTAAAACCGTTAAACTTGCACAAAATTTAGCTGTGTAGGACGTAGACTATGCGTGATGTAACCAAAAATGCTATTCAAAAAACAAAAGTTGCGATTATTGGTGCAGGTTTTGGTGGTTTAGCTATGGCGATTCGCTTGTTGCAAAGTCAAATCAATGATTTTGTTATCTTAGAAAAAACCAACGATGTTGGTGGAACATGGCGAGAAAACCAATATCCTGGTGCTGCATGTGACGTCCAATCACATATGTATTCTCTTTCCTTTGCACCAAAGACAGATTGGTCCAAACGTTATGCCGAAGCAGATGAAATTTTTGGTTATATTCAGGATATTACGGAGCAATACAAATTAAAGGATTATTGCAAGTTTAATCATGAAGTAACACATGCTGAATTTGATGAAAACCGTAATGTTTGGACTGTAGATTTTAAAGACCAACCAACACTAGAAGCACAATTCGTAATTTTTGCTTCTGGTCCATTACATGTTCCACAAATTCCACATATCAAAGGCATTGAGAAATTTAAAGGTAAAGTATTTCATTCATCTAAATGGGAACACGATTACGATCTAAATGGAAAATCAGTTGCATCGATTGGTACAGGTGGTAGTGCTATTCAATATATTCCAGAGATTGCACCTGAGGTTAAGCAACTCTATGTTTTCCAACGTACAGCAGCCTGGGTAATTCCACGTGATGAACGTAAATATTCAAAACTAAGTAAATCGTTATTTAAAGCTTCAAATATTTATCGTCAAATTCATCGTAGTCGTTTGTACTGGAGCAACGAGTCACGTGTTGTACCAATTGTGCAACCACAAATTATGAAATATGGTCAAAAACTTGCCGAAGCCTTTATTCGTTTCCAAGTCAAAGACAAAGCCTTAGCGAAGAAGCTTACCCCAGATTTTGTTATGGGTTGTAAACGTATTTTGATTTCAAACAAATACTTCCCTACGTTTAACCGTAAAAATGTTGAACTAGTAACAGATGGTATTCAAGAAATCACAGCAAATGGCATTATCACCAAAGATGGTAAAGAGCGTCAGATTGACTGTTTGATCTATGGTACAGGTTTTATTACGGATCCACGTATCTACTTAAAACATTTTGACTGTGTGGGTCGAAATGGCATTGAGCTTAAACAAGCTTGGAAAGATGGCGCTGAGAGTTATTATGGTGTTGCAACTAAAAACTTCCCTAACCTTTTCCAGCTTTTAGGTCCAAACACAATTCTTGGCCATAACTCTGTGATTTTTATGATTGAATCACAAGTAAACTACATTCTACAATTGATTCAAACAGTTGATAAAACAGGCACTCAAGCAATTGAAGTCAAGCAAGAAGTTCAAGACCAATTCAACGAACGTGTACAAGAACAACTCAAAGGCACAGTATGGCAAGCCGGTGGATGTAGCAGTTGGTATCAAGCTGCGGATGGTAAAAACTTTTCTTTGTGGCCAACGTATACTTGGAAATATTGGTTAGAAACCCGCAAGGTGAATGTTGCGGATTACAATTTTATCAGTATAGCAATTGATACAAAAGTCGATGCAGCTTAAGCAATAATTCTTCATAATAAGCAGGTTATTCGTGACCTGCTTTTTTTATGCAATCTCTTATTCTGATTCTCCAAATATTTATCGTAATTTCATTAGGCTACTTTATTGCCCCTCACTTATCTTTCCAGATAAAACAACTTGTTTTTAAAATTCTTCCTTATTTTTCTTATATTTTATTGATCAGTGTAGCTTTTGAGTTAACTCAAGCCCTCAATCATATTGAAAATCCTGTCGCTATTCTTCCTCCAGCTTTACTGATTGCATTTACAACATCTATAGGTGCTTTCTTTATTTGTTTATTTACTTATAAACTGATTGATCGGCAAAGTGTTCAAGGCAAAATATCATTACGCTTGTTTTTAAATGCATTGAAAAATATCGCTAAAGCATTTTTGGCACTTGCAATAGGTGTTGCAATAGGCCTATTGATCAAAAATTTTGATGTACATATACCATTCAACAGTTGGTATCTATTACTTATTTTTATCTTCTTAATCGGTATCGAACTCGCCTTTACCCAATTTGATCGCAGTTGGTTAAGTTGGAAAATTTTGCTTGTTCCTGTTGCTGCTATTATTGGTTCTTGTCTTGCTTCTATCTTTAACTATTTTATTCTATCAGATCACTATAAATTAAACGAAGTTCTCGCATTAGCACAGGGCTACGGTTGGTATTCAATGTCAGGAATTGTGTTTACTGAATTACACTCAGCTAGACTTGGTGGTATTGCGCTGCTTACTGATTTATTTAGAGAGATTTTTGCAATTCTATTGATGTATTGTTTAGGCTGGCGTTTTCCACGATCAGCAATTTCTAGTGCAGGTGCAACGTCGATGGATGTAACTTTAGCAATGGTTAAACAATCATGTGGCACGCATTACGTACCACACGCCATGATGAGCGGATTAATTTTATCCTTGCTCGCGCCACTCTTAATCAGTCTATTTTTAAACTTAAAATTTTAAATTGAAGCTAAAATCGATTTTAGCATCGCTGTCGGATTCTCTGCTTTAGTGATTGGGCGACCAATTACTAAATGAGTAGAACCATCTTGTATCGCTTGTTTCGGTGTCACAATACGCTTTTGATCATCAGCACTTGATCCTGCTGGACGAATTCCTGGAGTAACCAATGCGAAGTCTTGGCCGAGCATTTGACGAAGAATTTTTGCTTCTTGCGCTGAACAAACGACCCCATCTAAACCACTTTCCTGAGTGAGTTTAGCTAAACGCTGCACTTGCTCAACAGGCTCAATATCTAAACCTATATCACGCAAGTCTTCACGACCCATCGAAGTTAAAACAGTAACTGCAATCAATTGGGTTTGATAATTTCCTGCTTTAAGACGCTCCACACAAGTTTCCATCATCTTACGACCGCCAGATGCGTGAACGTTCACCATCCACACCCCTAAATCAGCAGCCGCGCATACAGCTTGTGCTGTAGTATTTGGAATATCATGAAACTTTAAATCAAGAAAAACTTCAAAACCCTTATCATGCAAGCTTTTAACAACAGCAGGTCCTTCGTGAGTAAAAAGCTCCTTGCCTACTTTAACTCGACATAAAGTAGGATCAAGTTGTTCCACAATCGTCAGAGCGTCGTATTGGCTTTTTGCGTCTAGGGCAACAATAATACTCAAGAGCTTTTCTTCCCGATAAAAATAAAGCCCATATTATAATGGGCTTTTATTTTCATTGGTAATATCCAATACAGTTTTTTCGTGCCTTACACTTGCAGCAGCATCAGCAGCCGCTTGTTGTGCAAGTTGAATTTGTTCTTTGCGAAGATGATCAATATCCTTACGCAATCTTTTAATTTCCCAATTCGTTTGGAAAACGCGGAAAACCTGAACACCTAAGAGCAGTCCAACCACAATGCCTAATGCTAACGTCAATAGAAGCAATAAACCTAAACGCATTGCTGGAACTTGAGTAAACAATAAATCAACTGGTAGCTCAGTTGGGTTTTGAAGCACCAAGGCAAGTGAATAACCAAAGATGACAACGAGTAATGCAATTAATACATAACGCATAAACACCTCAAATTCTTATTGACCAGATTCGTTTACTGCATCACGAAGGGCTTTACCTGGTTTAAAATGTGGTACAGCTTTTGCTGCGACATCAACAGCTTTACCTGTTTTTGGGTTACGACCTAAACGTGGCTCACGATGGTGTAAAGCAAAGCTCCCAAAACCACGTATTTCAATACGATCACCATTTGAAAGAGCTTCGATCATTTGGTCAATCATAATTTTAACAGCATCTTCAACTAAAGGTTCTGCTAAGTGTGGGTTTTTAAGTGCAATCCGTTCAATTAAATCAGATTTATTAAGTGCTTCAGTAGTCATTAATGACCTCTTTAATTATTGCTACTTCTCAGTGTTTTTAATAATAACCTGTTTAAATACAAAACGGTAGCGCAGTACATGATTACTACGCTACCGTTTACAGTATTTTTGTATAAAAAAGTACATCTCTGTTACAAGAAACGTACTTTTTAACAAATTACTTCATTTGAGCTTTAATTAAGTCACCAATAGTCTTAGGACCATTGCTTTCTGCAGCTTGAGTCGCAGCAGCTTGGCGAGCATTGTTCACAGCTTCTTTCTCTTCAGCTTCGTCTTTCGCTTTGATAGACAAGTTGATAGAGCGAGATTTGCGATCAACGTTGATGATCTTAGCTTCAACTTCTTGACCAACTTCTAAGAATTTAGTTGCGTCTTCAACACGGTCACGGTTGATTTCAGAAGCTTTAAGTGTTGCTTCGATGTCATCAGCTAATTTAACTGTAGCACCTTTAGCATCAACAGCAGTTACAGTACCTTTAACTAAAGCACCGCGCTCATTCGCAGCCAAGAAGTCATTGAATGGATCGCTGTTTAATTGCTTGATACCTAGGCTGATACGGTTACCTTCAGCGTCTACAGACAAGATAACTGCTTCAACTGTGTCGCCTTTCTTGTAACGACGAATCGCTTCTTCGCCTTGTTCGTTCCAAGAAATATCAGACAAGTGAACTAAACCGTCGATACCACCGTTTAAGCCGATGAAGATACCGAAGTCAGTGATTGACTTGATTGTACCAGAAACTTTTTCGCCTTTTTCATGTGCTTTAGCAAACTCTTCCCATGGGTTAGCACGAGTTTGTTTGATACCCAACGAAATACGACGACGTTCTTCGTCAACTTCAAGAACCATAACATCAACTTCGTCACCGATCTGAACAACTTTAGATGGGTGGATGTTTTTGTTCGTGTGGTCCATTTCTGAAACGTGTACTAAGCCTTCAACGCCTTCAGCGATTTCAGCGAAGCAACCGTAATCAGTTAAGTTTGTTACACGTGCTTTAACGATAGAACCTTTAGGGTAACGGCTCATGATCGCTAACCATGGATCTTCGCCTAATTGCTTAAGACCTAAAGATACGCGGTTACGCTCGCGGTCAAATTTAAGTACTTTAACTGTAACTTCTTGACCAACTTCAACAACTTCTGATGGGTGCTTGATACGCTTCCAAGCCATATCTGTGATATGTAGAAGACCATCAATACCGCCAAGATCAACGAACGCGCCGTAATCAGTAAGGTTCTTGATTGTACCTGTAACTGTTTGACCTTCTTCAAGTTGAGCAAGTAATGCTTCACGGTCAGCTGAAGATTCAGCTTCCATAACTGCACGACGAGATACAACAACGTTGTTACGTTTAGCATCAAGTTTGATTACTTTGAACTCTAACTCTTTACCTTCAAGGTGAGTTGTGTCACGAATAGGACGAGTGTCAACTAAAGAACCTGGTAAGAATGCACGTACAGGACCGATGTCAACAGTGAAACCACCTTTAACCTTACCAGAGATAACACCAGTAACGATTTCGCCGTCTTCAAAGATTTTCTCAAGTTTAGTCCAAGTTTCAGCACGTTTTGCTTTTTCACGTGATAAAACTGTTTGACCCATACCGTTGTCAAGCGCTTCAACAACTACGTCAACAGTATCGCCAACTTGAACTTCAAGTTCACGTTGTTCATTTAAAAATTCAGCACGATCAACAACGCCTTCAGATTTAAGGCCAGTGTCAACAGTAACCCAGTCAGAATCGATACTAACAACAGTACCTTGGATGACTGCACCCTTTTCAACGTTGAGGTTTAATTCACTTTCTTCAAAGAGGGCTGCAAAAGATTCGGTCATGATATACCTGATAAAGTCCGCGGTCTTGGATCAGACAAGGCCGGTTTAGTTAAGTTGTTACATTGTCCAAAAAATCTGATCAAGCAATGCTTCAACTGAAAATAAAATGGTTTATCTATTGAATACGGCTATCGATATAGTCAACCATTAATTGGAAGACTTCATTGATGCCAATATTAGAACTATCAATGATATATGCGTCGCCTGCTGGCTTTAATGGCGCAACAGCACGTTCCATATCTCGTTTATCTCTAGCCTGTATATTAGATAAAATGTCGTTTATTTTAGCATCAAGACCCATACCCTGCAACTGTTTTACCCGACGTTCGGCACGGGACTCAGCAGATGCAGTTAGATAGATTTTAGCTTGCGCTTCAGGAAATATTGATGTCGCCATGTCACGACCATCGGCCACTAAACCCGGTGCTTGGATAAAAGCACGTTGGCGTTCAAATAATGCTTTTCTCAACTCTGGTACAGTCGCAACCTTTGATGCGTATTCACCAACTTGTTCTGTTCTGATTATATTGGTCACATCTACACCATCTAAATAGATAAGTGTTATAGAGGCTGATGATTTAAACTCAATGTCGAGATGAGTTGCACATTCAATACATTGCTCCAATTCTGAATCAATTTGATCTAATAATCCGCGTTGAAACAATGACAGTCCAAGTAAACGATATAACGCACCAGAATCTAACAAATTGAAACCGTAATGCGCTGCTATTTTTGCTGCCAATGTTCCTTTACCTGAACCGCTTGGACCATCTATCGTAATAATATGAACTGTCATTCCCATCTCTTATGAAGCAACCGACTTCGCTAACTTTGAAAAACCTAGTGTAATCGCTGCTTTGAGTTGTGCAAGAATTAATTTACTTACAAGCGGTGCTTTTGCTGTAAATTCAATCTTATAAGTTACTAAAGTGATATAAGGCGTAATCTCTCTAAAATCAATTTGTCCCAAATGGTGCTTAACTAAAGGGTTATTAATTAGCTTATATTCGATACGCTTATTTTCTTCCAACAAAGTTATTTCTTCTTGAAGTGGCTTAATCGGCCCAAATCCCATACGTCGAATAGAACCCACTCCATCTGGGCGCTGTGGATCAGTAGAGTCCTTAACACGTACAACTTGCAAAGGTGCAAATGCCTTATTGTATGTTGCATGTTTTGACAACAGATCAAAAACTTCGGAGATCGGTGCATTGAATTCTTTTTTTATGGTGATCGCATTACGCATAGTTTCGCCTTTTTGATTAAACCAAAATCATAGGAGCGGCTAGTCTGCCATAACTCATCGCAGATTTTTAATCATTTGAGGACGTTTTAGATAAACGGATCTGTTTCTTTTGATTACGTCTTTGTTTAAAGAAATCACTGAGTTGAGCGGAACATTTTGCTTGCATACACCCATGTTCAAAAACAAATTTGTGATTGTAATAACCACTATCAAGTAACTGACGAGCACTCACCAGCGAACCTGCTTTAGGTTCAGGCGTTGCAAATACAACACGTTGAATACGCGCATGAATCAAAGCACCTACACACATAGTACAAGGTTCAAGCGTTACATAAAGCGTTGCATCTTCGGGCAAACGATAGTTTTGAATGCTCTGACAAGCCATGCGCAATGCTTGAATTTCAGCATGTGCACTTGGGTCTGAAAGCAAGATTGGCGCGTTGTAACCTGCCCCAATAATTTTCGATTGACTTACAATAACAGCGCCAACAGGTATTTCACCTTGTTCTGCAGCTAATGCAGCTTGCTCGTAAGCAAACTGCATCCAATATTCGTCATCAAAAGTATCTGGATTACTCATCGCCTTATGCAATGATACCGTATTGTCTTAACAATACATTCCAACTATCAATCGTAGTTATAGGTGGACAATCCGACAAAATATCTTTTAATGTAATTTTTTCAGTTGCTTTCCATTCAGGCGATAGATCTTTATCCACTAAACGCGCACGCACACCTTCAACAAAATCTGGATGGCGAATTTTCCAATCAGAAATTTGGGCCTCTAATGCAAACACTTCATCCCAAGCATGTCCTTGTTTGCCCCACTGCCAAAGTAACCAAGTAATAGCCGCCGTGCTTGGAGAACCTTTTTGCAAATTCTCACTCGCCTGACGCAACCAATCACTGCTCGCTTCACTCAATCCAATGATGGCCTGATAATCAAACTCAAAGTTTTGGCCACGACAAACGCTGTGTATAACATCAATAGAGTTTTGCAATGGACCTGCCGCAACTGGACGATGCAGACTATTTAATGTGTCATCAATCGCACGGAAAGCTCCCGCTGGATAATGATTCCAATCAACATTCAATACTTTCTGTAAAACATTATCACGCTGCGCTTCACAAATATGAGTTGCCCAACCAATACTAAATGCACCTGCAGCTGTCATAATCGACCCTGTCAGTCCCGTGAATAAACCAATTTGACCGCGATCTGCCAAGAAACGACTTCCACCCACATCTGGGTATAATCCAATATTGATTTCTGGCATCGCAAGGCGAGAATAAGGTGTAACTAAGCGAAATGGCGCAGCCATAAATAAACCGAGTCCACCACCCATCACATAACCCTCACCCCAAACCACGATTGGTTTAGCATAGTTATGTAACAGTAAATCTAAGGCATACTCTTGTTCAAAGAAACGATTTGCGGCATCAACTTCATTGTTAATGACAAGCTGACGGAGCTTACGTACATCGCCGCCTGCACAAAATGCTTTAGGGGTTGTTGAATCTAGCCAAATTGCTTTAACACTTTCATCTTCATGAAAATGCTCAAAAACCTTAAGTAGTGCACTAACAATAGATTCATCTAATGCATGCAATGATTTTGGGCGGTTTAAACGAATTACTCGCCAACCATTCTTTTCTTGCTCAATAACCAAATCAGGATGATAGCTATTCAAATCGGGAGAAGTCATTATGCGTCCAATTGCCAGTCTATAGGCTCAATGCCATGTTGTTTCAAATAATGATTACTTTTAGAAAATACTTTGCAACCAAAAAAACCACCACGGTTTGCTGCTAATGGTGATGGATGAGCTGCACTCAAAACAAGATGCCTATTACGATCAATACGTTGCCCTTTGCGTTGTGCATAAGCCCCCCACAAAATGAAAACAACATGTTCTCGTTGTTCGTTTAACACATCAATCACTGCATCGGTAAATTCTTCCCAACCTTGCTTTTGATGTGATGTGGGCTGACCAGCCTCAACAGTAAGTACACTGTTTAAAAGCAAAACACCTTGCTCTGCCCATTTACTCAAATCACCATGACGAGAAATGGGTATTGCCAAATCAGTAGATAATTCATGAAAAATATTACGCAAAGATGGTGGTAATGCAACCCCTCTCTGCACCGAAAAGCTTAAACCATTTGCTTGATTTGGACCGTGATAAGGATCCTGACCCAAAATTACAACTTTAACCGAATTTAAAGGTGTTGTATTCAATGCATTAAAAATCTGCTTACTCGGCGGATAAATTATTTTTTCAGCATTTTTTTGCTGCTGCAAAAAATCACGCAAACTATCCATTTTCTGACTAAGAAGAAAGTCAGATAAAGAAATTTTCCACGACTCATCCAACTGAACTTTACTTAACTTGTCCTGCTGTTGTTCAGTAAATTGCATCAACATTCCTTGAAATTACTCCACTCTCACGAATGAAATGTACAGATTAAATATTAACTTGTAATTCTACATTTGGGTTTTGAAATTTTAACCCTTGTTTCAAGTTTTTATACAGATTTGGATCACTCCATTCAGCTTGAACTTGCTCGGAAAAAATAATTTGCTCCAAGCTCAATGCACCCATTTGCTCATTATCAATATCTTCTTGAAAACTTTGTGCATAACCCGTATCTGTTTCGTGAACAATGACCGAATAAACTTCAACATCACCCTCACCGTTTTGAGTAATTGTTGAATTTAACACTTGTTGAGCGAGATAGAAGAAAATACGAGAAAACTGCTCTGCTGAAGGCGAAACAGGCAATGCGATCCATCGTGCACTAAACGTTTTACATGCATCAATATAAGCTGGATCATCTTTTTGCCAATAGCAAATTGCATGATCAAAGCTATCAAACAGCTCTTTAATCACGCCTTTCAACAAGCCAAAATCATAAACCATTTGCCCATGATCCAGCTTCGATGCTTTTAGCAGCAACTCAACTTTATAGCTATGACCATGAATAGAACGCTTACAGCGATCTGATGTACAGTTCCGTACAATATGAGCGTTTTCAAACTTAAATAATTTACGAATTAACATGCACCAAGCGAATCTTTTCTGCAAACGAAGTTTATTATAAAACAAAAAAACAAGCATTGGGATCGAATTTAAAATTTGTGACTATTCAATTATTCAATCCATGGCCCGTACGAAAAGGTGCTAAACTTCGAGCATAAACCGTAACCTGCTTATCTTTCCTGTATATAGCACTGGTAAATTGACGTTTTCGCTCACTCAAAACAACCTCAATCAACGCTGTAAAGTAATCTGATTTAGTATCCAACCACGCCGCTGCATCCGTTTTATTCTGTTCTTCTATCCCAGAAAATGCATTTATTTTCCATAAATCATCAAGACTAGAAAAATACGTTAAATTTGCCTGTTTTGCTTTTAATTCTTGATCAACCGTATTTACGTCAACTCTAGGATCAATACTCGCAAGCAACAATGCTGGTGCTGTATTGATATTCACTTTTGTTGGTTCAGGTAAGGCAGAAATATAGTTTTTAATTAAGTCATAATTCTTTCCTTCAAAGCCGCGGACTAATTTTAACTCTTCAATACTGTGAAATCTGGTATTTGGTGTTAAATAAGCTGGCTCTAAACCTTGATAATAATTACTTTCAGCCCCCATAGCACCTGTTGGCTCATCATCACTATCCTGCCAGTCAATTACCGCTTGACTTAATTCTGCTGGCAATCCAACGCGTTGCAGCAATCTCTCAAACCATCGGCGAGCAGAATCATCAACACTACCGTCACTTTTAAGTAAATTATTGAGATTAAACTTTCCAGACTCATCAACTAAACGACCCGAAACATATCCATCCTCTACAGGGAATGCAGGCATTGGTTTCGCCCAACTTTCTTGTAAATGATCAATATTTTTGCCACTTTCATTATCCTGAATCAATAACTCAGCAAAAAATGCCTCCGCACTTTTCGCATAGAGCAAAGATTGATTCTGTCGCATTAAATAGCCTGTATTTTCAGCACTATTACTTTGGCGTTTTGCAATTGTTGCGGCGAGAATTGTTGCTAAAGCAACCATAACAAGGATAGTCAATAAAGCAACGCCATGTTGTGATCTTATATTTCTCATATCATTGACTATCCTGACTACGATCGATCAGACGATAGATCCACTCATAATCTGTACCAGCAACAGTCAATTGAATTTTCAATCCTAATGGTAGCTTTCTTAATTCAGCCGTGTTTTCTGAATCTACATTATTTTCAGGCCACTGCATTAACTCCTGTGGATTGAAAACTGATACTTTAAAGCGCTCAACATTATCCAACAATACACTTGACATCGGCTGCACACGATTTGGAATATTTAGATTTGTGTATTTCAATCGATATAGTCTTTTTTGAGACTCATCAAAACGATATTCGATACGCTCGTATGGCGACAACCCTTGCTTAAGCGGATCAGAAACACCAGCTTTACTGAACATAAAAACCTGATCATTAAGTACCAATGCAGCTTGCAATTGCCTTCCATCATTTGCTGTTAAAGGGATGATCTGCAAACTATCTCGCAAGATCTGCTGATAAGCGTCTTGTAATGCAAACAAATTCACTTCATGTTCAGCATTTCGATCTTTCACTTTTAACAAATAATCAAATACTTTCCAACCTAACATAGAAAGAACTGCAAAAATTGCAATTGCAACCAGCAACTCAACCAACGTAAATCCTGAGCGAGGATTAACAAAGTGAAACTTTGTCCGAGCGCAAGATGACGAACTATGTTCGGAGTGATCACGATTAAGTCGAGCACTGCTCGACCGCTCCGCAAAACGAAAAGCTAGGCTTTGAGTACGAGGATTAACAAAGTGAAGCTTTGAGATTTGCATATTATTGTTTTTATTATTCATATGATTTAACTTTCAGTCTGATGATTGAAAAACACTAGATGACCAACACCCGCTTCAACTTTATCTTGATCAACGTTAAATAGACTCACTTGTAATTCGATCCGCTGAACTTTGGGGCTAATCGTTGCTTGTGCTTTTTTATCAATTTGCCATGTTTCACCTTGTGAAGTGATTTGTTTGGATTGGGTTCCATCCAACCACTCTTTGTTAATCTCCATCATTGCAACCTCATTCATTGCAACAAATTGAGCCTTAGTACGTAAAATTGCATTTGAGGTTGCTTGCGTATATTGCATGGCTATTTTTGTTAGCGCGATTGCAGCCACCGCAAAAATTGCCAAAGCCACCATCACTTCAAGTAAGGTAAATCCTGAGCGAGGATTAGAGAAACATCGTTTCTCCTGAGCGCAAGACGGAGAGCTATGCTCGACGTGAGCACGATTAAATCGGGCAACGCTTGGCCCTGCTGCAAGATCGAAAGCTATGCTTGAGATCCGAGGTTTCTGTTCTTTCACAAGACAAGAAGCATTTTCTGGAAGACCTGATAAAGACTTAATTTTCATTAACCTTCCCCAAGTGATCCAATTCTAATTCATGTCCAATCGGCTGTTGAGCATAGTAAAATTGGATTCGAACAGGCCTCACTTCACCATTTCCAAACCAAATTAACTGTGGTGCTTGGCCACCCAATAAATCATCATTCTGCGCACGAGGGTAATTTTCATTATTTAAACTTTGCACACTAAATGAGACATTACTTGGTAATTGACGAGGTTTAAATTCTGTATATGGTTGCCAGATACGATCTGCTTGTCGTACTCGCTCAAAGCTCTGATCATGATATTCAAACAAACTATAACTTAAGGGCGCGACATCAGTAGCATTTTGTATATTCAGAGCAAATACCTTGGCTTGATCTGTTGACTCTTTATTGATTTTCTTTAAATCAAGAATAAACATTTCTCTTGCTTGCATTGCTCGACGTTGGTCAACTCCACCAATATTCAGTACAACCAATGATGTCATAATCGTCATAATAACGATGACAACCATAATCTCAATCAACGTAAATCCTGAGGAGCGATTAAGTCGAGCACTGCTCGGCCGCTCCGCAATACAAGAAGCTTTAGCACTTTTTTCTCGACTAAAAGATTGATAGCTCATCGTTGCTGATCAACTTATGCACTGTATTCAGGAAGTTTCGGCATCGCTAATGCCTGTTCGATATAAGCAACTCGCAATGTATCTCTTGATCCAAGATAACGTTGATAGAAACTCGAATTTAGTATCACGGCAGCTCCATAAGTTAAAGACCAAATAGAAGCAAGATAGTCACGCGTGGTCATTGTGCTATTTATATCAGCTAAATAACTTTCCGTCATACGAATAATAATCCGCAAACGCTGACGTCGAATTTTATAAAGCTCGCTAAATAACAGTTGAATACCTTGAGCCGTTGTCGATAGGCGCTCTTCAATTTGATGAAATAAAGCGGTACGTTCAGGGTGATGTAAATGATGTAACATGAAAAAAGCTAAATGCTCAGGAAATCCCTTCTCCGTATCTTGAATCATCTCAAGCAACATTCTTTCGTTGCGAATAATCAGCAACATATATAGTTCATCTTTACTTTGAAAGTGCTTATATAAAGTACCTTTTGCTAGATCCAATTCTGCCGCTAAGGCATCAAGGGTCATGCCCGCTTCACCATTTTCTAATAGGAGTTGCTCAGCGATTTGAAAAATTAATACTTCTCTTGCCCTAAATTGAGCTTGACGATCCATTTTCACGTGATAACTCTCTTTCCTAATACAACATAAACCGTTTATTTAAATTTCAAAAGATTTTCAAAATTTTGAGTCGTAATCAGACCCATTTCTTCAACTGATTTATGATATACATCTGCCAGAGCTTTGGCTACATAAGGAACGTATTTAGGTTCGTTGGTTTTACCACGATAAGGTACAGGAGCCAAATAAGGACTGTCTGTTTCGATAAGCACTCGATCAATCGGTACTTGCTTTGCAACGTCACGAAGATCTTGAGCATTTTTAAAAGAAATAATGCCTGAGAAAGAAATATAGTATCCACAATCTAGAACAGCTTTTGCAGTTTCCCAATCTTCAGTAAAACAATGCAAAATCCCATGGGTTGATTGTTCCGCACGAATAATATCGACGGTATCATATTTGGCCGAACGCGTATGGACAACTACAGGCTTTTTTACTATTTTTGATGCTTGAATATGGCGTGCAAAACACCGCTTTTGCTCTGCGATGAAATCTTGGCTGTGATAGTAATCTAAGCCCGTTTCACCTAATGCCCAAACCTTATCAGACTGCGCCAATTCAACTAAATAATCCGTTGTAGCGCGCGCCATGATATGTTCATCCTCACAAGGATGTACACCTACTGTATATCCAACATCATCATGACGAGCAGCTATTTCAGCCAATTTCACATGATCATCAAGATCAACTGAAATTCCCATAAACTTTGAAACACCAGCAAGTCGAGCTTGTGCTAAGGCTTGATCTAAATCTCCATCATAAGGACTGAGATCCAACATGGTTAAATGACAATGTGTATCAACGAACACGCTTTCTTCCTACTCTTTATTTACATCGTATAACTTGGTCGTTCTAAAGCTTTTGAGCCTGCCAATATTCTTTCTGCTTCGTTCTTGTAATACACGCCTTTTTCTCCAACCAACTGGATCGCAAAGCCTTGTGGCTTAAAATGTGTTTGCTTATGTGAAATCCAAATCACTTTACCTGTAAGCGGAATCTTTTGCGTCTGCTCTGGTAAGGTTGCTAAAATAAATACTTCTTGTCCCATAGAAACTGCTTGTTTAGTCGGAACAAATAGTCCACCGCCCACCACAAAAGGCATATAACTTGATTGTAAAGTCGCTTTATCTGGAATATTAACCTGTATAATCCCACCCATCATTTGCTGCTGCATAACATTCCCCTGTTAAATCGCTAAATCACCAAAGTTTATGATCTTGATAACGCCTAGACATATAGAAAACACTATATATTTTTGTCGTCGTTTCTTTGGTTTACCGTCAAATTTAAAAATCTAAAGTTAATTTATCAATTGATTATAGAAAACAATATTCAAAACAACAAACTCTGTTTCAACGAAATGACAAGAAAAACTAAAAGATGATCCATTTATAGATAGCTTTAGTGCAAATAAGCTAAAATTTTCATAGATCAGAAAATAAAAAAAACCATTCTTCTATTTTCAAAAAGAATGGTTTTTATGAGATGGATTTAAATTTACTTTTGTGTGCATTTATAATCAAAGTTGAGTTTGATCACAGCCTGATTCGTATGTCGTGTTACAACAGCGACTTGTTTTGCGCCAGCTTCAATCTGTAGTTTTCCACTGAACTGATATGCACCCTCGTTTTGTTTAGGATGGTTATATGAATAGCTATAAACACACTCATAAGATTGTGCCCCAAGATTCGAAGCATTGATCAAAATCGAAGAACCATCAATATTTGATTCAAACTTCGGCTCTGCCATAGCAATTACAGGCAGAGTGTAAAGTGATAACAGAACAGCAAATAGTCTTATTTTCATCACTATATTCCTTATTTTTTAATATTATTGTGAAGTAACTCACATTTTATATATTTTTAATTAGGATGACAGAACAAGAAACAATTTAAATACAATCTTTACATAAAACGCCTAAAGCAATTTAAAGCAGAGTGGTTTTAAAACTAAATATTCATAAGTTGCATAAAAAGCTCATCCATAACTAATTGTGTTTGTACGTTCTGTGCAACCATCAATTTTTTTTGCTGTAAATCACTATAGATGGTGAACAAAGCATCAAGCTCATAATGTTTTTCTAGTTCTTGAAAATCTAAATCAATATTTCTTAAAGGTTGTTTCAACTTGAAAGCAATCAAATCCCCTAATAAATACTCAAACATAGTCATGAATTCTGAAAAATTTAACTCTTTAGACCACTTATTGACATAATTTAAAGGCATATTTTTTTCAGCAACTAATTTCAGCCAATCAGCGACAAAAAAAGATCTTTTTTGTAGCCAATCACTTTTTTCAATTTCAATTGCTGTCAACGGCATATCATTCGCCAGATTAAGTAGCAATGAAATCTGATTTGGCATAACTTGTGGTATTTGTTGTTGTATATATTTCTCAGCTTCTTGTTGACTCAATCGATCCAAAGCGAAATGCTGTAACCGACTACGAATTGTTGCTGGCAATTTCAAATAATGATCAGCAAGCAGAATCAAAACAACTTTTTCACCTGGTTCTTCTAAAGTCTTTAGTAATGCATTTGCAGAAGCAATATTTAGTGCTTCTGCTGGTTCAATCACAACAACGCGCCAGCCCTCACCCGTTTGTTGAACAAATGGCAATAAATCACGTATTTTTTCTATTTTAATCTTTGCATTTTGCTTTTTATTATCTTCATCCGTTGTGATATGTACATAATTGGGATGAGTATCAGATTTTAACCATTGGCAACTCGAACACTCACCGCAAGCAGCTTGAGCTTGTTTATTCAAACATAATATCCAAGCAACGAAACGCGCTGTGAACTCATTTTTGCCACACCCTTTTTTGCCATAAAACAATAAGCCATGTCCAACTTCAGGAAACCTAGAACTGAGTAACTCCCATGTTTGCTGATGCCATGGATAGATCATCGTTGCTTGCGTATCTTCAATCATATTACTCAAACGCGCTTATTGGCATTGCATTAAGTCGATCCAAATCTACTTGTGTATCAACACCTGGTGGAAGATTAGCTTGAGCTACAGCAATCGCAATGCGATGACCATTCTCTAAAACACGCAACTGTTCTAAGCTCTCCAGAACTTCCAATTTACCTTGTGGCCATGTTACATACTCTTGTAATAATTTAACTCGATATGCATACAGACCTAGATGGCGATAGGCTTGACTATGTAGCTTAACCTCATCTTGTTTAGCTCCATCACGATCATAAGGAATCGTTGCTCGGCTAAAATAAAGCGCTTCATTTCGATTCGACATCACAACTTTGACAATACTATCGCGTTGGAACTCATCTAAATGAATAATTGGCTCACACAAAGTTGACATTGAACATTGAGGATTATCCACAAGCAATTGTGCCACTTGTTTAACAAGTAGCGCCGGAAGTAAAGGTTCATCGCCTTGAACATTCACAATAATATCGTCTTCCGCCCATCCCTTGATACGTGCAACCTCACTTAAACGATCTGTACCAGATGGATGATCAGCACTCGTCAAAACCACATCCACGTCCTCAGCACGACATACCTCAGCAATACGAGAATCGTCAGTTGCTACACATAGATCATCAAAACCACCGACCTTTCTAGCCTGATCGACTACTCGTAGAATCATTGGACGACCATGAATCAACAAAAGTGGTTTCGCAGGTAAACGTGAGCTGGCAAAACGCGCAGGTATAACAATATGTTTCATGGTCTTTCTCTAAGAAAACTGAATACCAACTTGTTGCAATTGTTGCTTTAACAAGTCGTAGCAATCTGATGATAGAACAGCTTTAACGGGTACAACCCAAATAGGTGTATTAAACTCTGGATGCTGTTCCAATAGCTGTTTAAATTTTACCGCATCTTTTTCAGTGGTAATAATGGCATCATCTGAATCAAACATTAAATCTATTATTTCGTAATCATGATGATCAGGAAACTCATGCGCTTGAAATTGATGAACACCCAAACCTTTCAACGTTTGATAAAAGCGCTGTGGAAAACCAATCCCTACAACCGCATTAAAATATTGATTTGGATCAAACCAATCCGCCTGGAGATCCGAGTTCAGTAAATATGGGTCACCAAGACCTAAATGCATATTTAGCTTAGAATCAGCATTTTTAGTATGTTGAATCACAGTACTGTTTTGCAATCTCGATTTGGGTTCGCGCAAATAGCCCTCTGGCAATAATTTTTCATTACCTAAACCACGATTTTGATCTAAAACGATCCATTCAATTTGACGTGCTAAAGCCCAATGCTGCAAACCATCATCACTGATAACCAAATCCAACTGAGCTGTTTTTAATAGCAACTCAATAGAAGCTTGACGATTAGGGCCAACAGCCATAGGTACTTGAGTTGATTGAACAATCAAACAAGGTTCATCACCCACTTTTGAAGGTGTAGCGTGTTGTTCAACAATTGCTGGAAAAGGTCCCTGACCACCATACCCTCGACTAATCACACCAACTCGCACACCATGTCGCTGCAAATACTTAACCAACTCAATCAAGAGCGGTGTTTTACCACTACCACCCACGGTAATATTACCAATCACCATCACTGGTATAGGAGCCTTGTATACTTTCTTCAAACCTAAAGTATACAAAGCTTGATTTAAGCAAAAGCCGAATCGATAGAGCCATGACAATGGACGCAAAACAATTAACCATGAGGCTTGTTGGTTCCAAGCATCTTGTATGCGTTGCGCCATCGACATACTTATTCTTCCTCAAAGTTACGTTGATGAAGTTGATAGTACATCCCGTGTTTTGCTAACAACTCAGCATGAGTTCCTTGCTCTATGATTTGTCCTTTGTCCATGACAACGATCAAATCAGCATTCTCAACAGTTGAAAGTCGGTGTGCGATTACAATTGTTGTTCTACCTTGCATCGCCTCATCAAACGCACGCTGAATAAAATATTCAGACTCATTATCCAAAGCACTGGTCGCTTCATCTAAAATTAAAATTGGTGAGTCCTTTAGTATCGCACGTGCAATCGCGATACGTTGACGCTGGCCACCTGAAAGGCTTAAACCTTGCGCCCCTAGAACCGTGTCATAACCTTGCGGTAATGCCATAATAAATTCATGTGCATAAGCTGCTTTCGCGGCAGCAATCACCTGTTCATCACTCGCATTTTGTAATTGACCGTAAGCAATATTATCGCGTACCGAACGGTTAAACAGTACTACCTGTTGATTAACCATTGCGATTTGAGATCGTAGTGATAAAAGCTCTATTTGATCAATTGCTATATTATCCAAATAGATTTCACCACCACTCAACTCTTGGAATCGCGGCAACATATTCACTAACGACGTTTTACCTGCGCCCGAACGACCCACTAATGCAATCGTTTGCCCTGCTTTTATATCCAATGAGAAATCTTTAATCGCATGAGTACCATCAGAGTACTGAAGATTAGCGCGCTCAAAGCGAATACTGCCTTTGAGTGCAGGTTTTAATTGCCCCTTATTTTCTTCTTCTGGTAAATCTAGTAACTCAAAAACTGAATGTGCAGCTGCTAAACCACGTTGTAATTTCTCATTGATATCAGTCAAGTTTTTGATTGGCTTTGAAATCAAACCTGCTGCCGTAATATAAGCAACAAATTCACCTGCAGATGTGTCACCGAAAACTTGCGGACGCAATGCCAACCAAAGAATAACAGCCATCGCACAAGATAAAATCAACTGTACCACTGGACTATTGATATTTTGAACCACCACCATCTTCAAACCGCGACGTAAATTTTCTTCAGACGATTTATAAAAACGTTGTTGTTCAAAAGCTTCACCAGTGAAACTTTTCACTACAGAATTACCATTAATCGTTTCTTGAACCACATGGTTTACATCACCCATGGTGTTTTGCACTTGAATAGAAAGTTTGCGCATGCGTTTTGCTGCGACTCTCACCAAGACCCCAATCACAGGCATGAATACAAGGATACAGAGTGTTAAACGCCAATTGGTATAGAATAGATAGCTTAACAATCCAATAACGATCAAACCGTCTTTTACTAAAGTCTGCAATGAGTCCGATGAAGCTGCAGTCAACTGCTCCACGTTATACATCAATTTAGCACTGATATAACCGACACTATTATCAAGATAATATTGGGCAGGCAATCTAAGTAGTTTTGCGTACACTTCTTGGCGGATACTGAATACTAATCGACGAGAAATAACTGCCGAAAAGTATCCACCTAGAAATAAGCCTACACCACGAAAGAACATGAGTAATACGATTAAGGCAGGAAACCAATTTAGGTTTTCTCGGCTACCTTCTTGAATGGCATCAATAATGTATTTAAGCAACTTTGCAACAGAGACCTCTGTTGCGGCATTGATACTAAAACCAATCAATACAAATAAGGCGATACCCCAATAAGATTTTAAATAAGCTAGTAGACGAAAATAGACCTTAAAATCCTGACTCACTCAGTGAAACCTCTTGTTGGAACTTTAGTGCTAATGTTGACATTGACAAAACCGAGCTGACCAGCCACATCCATCACACGAATAACATCTTGATGTGCAGCATTGGCATCAGCAGCAATCACGAACATAAAATCACGACGATCTTGTGCAATCTGTTTGATCGCTGTGCTTAGATCAGCAACTTCCTTACTTGCCATCGCTTGACCGTTCACAGAATAATGCCCTTTTGAGTCTACCATTATTTCAATTTTGTGATCGAATTGTTTCGGTGGTACACCCTGAGCATCAGGCAGCGTCAAGTTTATGCGACTTTGCTGACTAAAGGTGGTAGAAAGTAGTAGAAACACCAAAATAAACAACATACAGTCGATCATAGGTGTCAAATTTATATGAATATCATCAACTTGAGCGCGTTTAAATTTCATCATCACACCTACGTTCAACTGGCGCGACGATGTTCTTGAACATGTGGGGTCTTTTTATGGAAAAGCGCTGCATGAAACAATGTTGACTGCTGTTCTAACTCAGCCACATACTCATGAACGACTCGCTGAAAATAACGGTAAGCAATCATTGCTGGAATTGCAATCAACATCCCCACAGCTGTAGTAATCAGAGCCGTAGAAATTCCTGGCATCATCATACTTGCATTACCAGCCGACCCAACATCAACCACCAAGAACGCCTCAATAATCCCAAGAACAGTACCCAGCAGTCCTAGTAGTGGCGCAATTGCACCTAAGGTACCTAAAAAATTTATGTTTTTTTCAAGATGGGTTATTTCTTCTGAAGCAGTAGCTTCCATTTGAGCACGAGCAAACTGCTCTCCCTGATCTTGATGATCATATCCAGCCTTTAGAATTCGTCCCAAAGCACTATGATTTATTTCAGGCTGTTCAAGAGTCAATACAACATTCTCTACATCGGCACCTTTAACCAACAATGCTTGCGGTAAAACTTGTGAGCGTTTAAGACGAATATACCGCTCGATAATAATTGCAACCGTAAAAATTGATGAGAGAATAAGCGGCAGCATCAACCAGCCGCCTGCTTTCACAAGTTCCCACATATCATTCCCCAATAATATTTAAAAAATTATAAAAGGATGGTTTCTCAATGTTATAAGTTCAGTTAGGTAAACAAATATTTAAAATCCCATCCAACTCATCCAATGAGTGATAATGAATGACCATTTTCCCTTTACCTTTTTGATTATGATCAATTTTCACATTTGCACCAAAACGCTCTGACAGCTTTTGGGTCAATTGTTCAATATCTGGAGAAACTTGTACTTTCTCCTTTTCAGGCTTTGGTTCATTCCACTCACGTACTAACTGTTCAGTTTGACGTACCGATAAACTCTTTTCAATAACGATCTTTGCCACGTCCATTTGATCTTTTGCTTTTAAACTCAAAATCGCACGTGCATGCCCCATATCGATTTGACCTTGCTGCATGAAATCTTTAATTGGATCAGCCAAACTTAATAGACGTAACAGATTACTTACTGTTGTTCGAGCTTTACCAACTGTCTCTGCAATTTCTTGATGACTTAATCCAAATTCATCGTGAAAACGTTGTAATGCAAGTGCCTGATCAATCGGATTTAAATCTTGGCGTTGAATATTCTCAATTAATGCTAATGCAATCGCTACCTGATCATTGAGTTCACGAACAATTGCAGGAATTTCAGTTAGTCCTGCTAACTGTGCAGCACGCCAACGACGTTCACCCGCAATAATTTCATATGGAAACTGTTCATCATCTACAGGACGAATAACGATGGGTTGCATCACGCCATGCTTTTCAATTGATGATGCAAGCTCTTGTAAGTCTTGTTCTTGAATAAAACGACGAGGCTGATATTCACCACGTTTTAATAAGTTCACATCAATTTGCTTGAGTTGACCATGATCCAAGGCTTGTGCTTCAAGTTGCAATTTCTCTTTCTGAATTGAACCTAATAGCGCATCTAAACCACGACCTTTAGCCAATCCGCGTTTTTTGATGCTCATACAGCACTTCCTTTTTTGACTTTACTTTTCTTCAACATTTCCGCGGCCAAATTCAAATAGGCAACCGCACCTTTTGAGCTCTTCTCAAAATAAATGACAGGCAAACCATGTGCAGGTGCTTCAGCCAATCGAATATTTCGGGGGATAACCGTTTCGTATAACTTCTTGCCAAAATATTGGTCTAATTCAGCAGATACATCACGTGTCAACGCGTTACGAGCATCATACATGGTACGTAATACACCGACAATTTCCAAGTTTGGATTCAATGCTTTTTGTATACGATCAATTGTTTGGGTTAAGTCAGCCAATCCTTCCAAAGCATAATATTCACATTGCATTGGAATGATCACACCATTTACGGCAGCTAAAGCATTCACAGTGATCAGACTTAAACTCGGAGCACAATCCACAATAATATAGTCAAATGATGCATCAATTTCTTGCAGCGCGTTTTTTAGAATAAACTCACGACCATCCTGTTCGGCAATAGTAAGCTCAACGCCAGCAAGTTCACGGTTTGCTCCCAAGACCTTGTAACCAACTTCAGCTTTTTGTATTGCAGTCTCGATTGGTACCTCACCTAAAAGCACGTCTGCCACTGTATAAAGTAAATCATTTTTTTGAATGCCAGACCCCATCGTCGCATTCCCTTGGGAGTCCATATCGACTAACAAGACACGTTTTTTCAAGATCGCCAAAGAAGCAGCAAGATTTACCGCTGTCGTGGTTTTCCCTACACCACCTTTTTGGTTTGCAATTGCTATAATCTGAGCCATAACTACCCTTAATATTTTTTATTGAATACGTTGAAGTAACAGTAAATGACGTTGCTCATCTAATCTTGGCACACGAAGTTCAATGATTTTACAAGAATACTCATCCTTCATCTGCTCCACCTCATCCTCAGGAATGAGACCTTTCATCGCTGCAATAATGCTTTGATCATGCATATAAGGCTGTGCAGCATTCACAAAATCTGTCAGAGATGCAAAGGCACGGCTTGTAATGACATCGAAATGACCGAGCTCAGATATACTATGTTCGCTTTCTACTCGTGTTTGCACTGCAATTACATTTTTGAGCTTTAAATCTGCAATAAATTGCTTCAAAAACCGAATTTTTTTCCCATTTGAATCTAGCAGTACACAGTCACGTTCTGGTTGACATAATGCAATGATCATGCCTGGCATGCCACCACCTGTACCAACATCAAGTAAACGCCCAGCAGGTAAATCATTTAAGATACTCAAACTATCTAATAAATGTTTAACCAACATTTCTTTGGGTTCACGAATGGCTGTTAAATTATATGCCTTATTCCACAACACCAAAGCATCTTGATATTTCAACAAGAGCGATAAGGCTTCTTCGCTTAGACTTAAACCTAAGGCTTGACTTCCTTGCTTTAATTCTTGAAAAAAAGGATGCATAACAGTGCGACATCTCGATAAATTTGCTGTGCAGTATACCTATTTCTGTCACAAGACACAGTAGGACTTGTTGAACGATTATGCAGTTAAACATGAACAAACACGATAAACTGCACAAACTATTAAGTTTTTTAATAGGGTTTGCTATTAGCGCTAAGCAAACGCACCTTGTTGTATCTGTTGATCTAACTGCTGCAAACGCTCAGGAGTACCGACATCCACCCAAATTCCTTGCATTTTTTCAGCTGAAACCTGCTGTTCTAACATCGCTTCTTTCAATAATGGAGCCAATGGACGCTTACCACTCTCTAAGCCGATAAACATCTGAGGTGCCAACACCGCAACGCCACTATATGTTAGCGCTTCACCACATTGCTCTTGATCAAAAGTATAGGCCATATTGTTTGACAGAATAAAATCACCCTTTAAATGCTGTGGTGGATTATCAACCAAAACCAAATGTGCCTGTTTAGTCCCTAATTTAACATCCAGCAATGATGCGAAGTCCATTGTTGTCCAAACATCACCATTTACAAGAATGAATGGTTGATCACCAAGCAAAGGTAAAGCATTAATAATACCACCCGCTGTCTCTAAACCTTCCCCCTCGTGCGACCACAAAATATTTACGCCGAATTGAGTTCCATCACCTAAAGCATCTACAAGCTTTTCACCCAGCCAAGCGGTGTTAATTACAATCTCTTTTACACCGACTTTCTGTAATTTTTCAATATGCCAAACAATGAGCGGTTTCCCTCCCACTTCAAGCAACGGCTTTGGTGTATGTAATGTAAGTGGTCGCATACGATTACCTAGACCAGCCGCCAGAATCATCGCTTTCATTAAGCAGCAACCTCGTATTCGCCATATTTCAATATGAACTTTGGCATAACCGTTTCACGTATAAAATGCATAAAGTCATTTAACTCATCATAACCTTGGCTTTCTTCAAGCAAATACCACATTACCCGTGGCAAATCCTTTAGATAGCCCGATTTACCATCACGCTCATATAAACGCACAAAGATGCCCAATATTTTTAAATGACGTTGAATCGCCATCAAATCAGCATCACGCTTGAATTGTTCAAAACTGCGATTTACTTTCGCTGCATCTGGCAACAACTTATAAAATACATTAAACCATTCGTGTACGCGCGCCGCATTCCATTGAACATAGGCATCACGTGTAATTGAAATTAGATCATAAGTATCTGCACCAATTACAGCATCTTGAAAATCAATGACACCCAGCTCTTGTTCATTATCAATTTTCATCAAATTACGACTATGAAAATCACGATGAACAATCACTTGCGGCTGACTTAAAGCTTCAATTGCAAGAAAATCGAATGCTTGTTCTATGGTTTCAAGCTGTTGCTCTGTTGGTTGAATTTTTAACGAAGGTAACATCCAATCGGTTAACAACCGCATTTCTGTCATTAATTTTTCATAAGAATAAACTGGCAACAACTCATGACCATTAATCTTTTGCAATTCGATGAGTTGTTTAAAACTCTGCGCATAATATTGATCCACTGTTGCATCATTGAGCAACGTCGATAGAACTACATCGCCAAAATCTTCCAACAATAAAAAGCCATTTTCCAAATCCTTGGCAATGATATGAGGAACGCGTACACCATGCTGATCGAAAAACTCATCAATTGTCACAAATGGCGTACAATCTTCTTTTTCAGGGGGTGCATCCATAAGCATATATGTTTTGTTTTGTAACTTTATTCGCGCATAGCGACGAAAGCTTGCATCCCCCGCTAAAAAGCTGACCTCAAATTGATCAGATTGTAGAGTGGCTTGCAACCAAGTTTGTATCAATTGTTCACGTTGTGTATTCATTTGCAATAAAATCTAAAACTAGCTGAGATTTTGAGAGCTTAAGTGTAGCCACTTATCAACTTTTTCTCTATGATGCGACAATAATTAATTGTGAATTAGCATACTGGTTAATGAGACAATGAAACATCAGTTTAAATTTAATCCTTTAGCAACAGCTATTTTGACACTCTTGTGTGGCGGCACGATTCAAACAGGTTTCGCGGCTTCCACCACGTCTCATGTCTCTACACTAGACAATGCTAAACTCAAGGCTATCGCCGAAAAAAATCAAGTAAAACCAGATCAGGAAAGTTATGCTGGCGAACATTTTTTTCAACAGTATTATGTAGATAAAACCGCGCCAGAAGCTCAACTGCGTAATAATCAGCATTTGAGTTCGTCCTTCTGTCAAGGTACATGGGTTACTCCAATTAATCCTGCAACCAAGCCAGCTGATGCAAACAGCACCACGTCTGTTATCACAGCAGATTATGGTCACTACAACCCGAACGGTGATTCAATTTTACAAGGCAATGTGGTAATTGACCAAGAAGGCCGCACCATTCGCGCTGACCAAGTCACGATTGACTCCACACAAACTCATGCAAATGCTCAAGGTCGAGTTCAACTTGCTCAATCTGGGTTACTCACCCAAAGTGACCAAATTAACTATAATCTAAAGACCCAAACAGGCGATTTAAATAACAGCTTCTATATTGCTGAGCAACAACATGCGCACGGGCAAGCCAATCAAATATTGCGGAAAAACGAAAATCTACTCGTTTTAAAGGATGCAAGCTATACAGCATGTCCTCCAGAGCAAAAACCGGCTTGGAAAATTCAAGCCAAAGAAATTGAACTCAATCAAGATACTGGTCGCGGCGTTACTCGCGGCACCAAGCTGTATGTCAAAAATGTACCCGTGATTGCCGTTCCTTATTTCAACTTCCCAATCGATGATCGCCGCACCACAGGGATGCTCAGTCCAAATTTTGGCTATAGTAGTGATGGTGGCGCACAACTGTCAGTACCCGTTTATCTCAATCTAGCCCCTAATTATGATCTTACGCTTACACCTAGCTTTATGAGTAACCGTGGTGCCAAGCTAGATGCTGAATATCGCTACATGACTGAAAACTTTGGTTCAGGTCAAATTTGGGGTGGATATATACAAAATGACAAAGAATACAATAACAAAAATCGTTCCGATCTACATTTTATCCATAACTGGAGAATTGATGATCAGTGGTCTACCAATCTAGAATACAATTACGCATCAGATAAAGAATATTTTTCTGACTTTAATAACAACCCCAACTCAAGAACCGATTTAAACTTGCGCCGAGCATGGGAGCTTAATTATCGAAATGGCATCCCTGGTCTAAGAGCACAATTAAAAGTTGAAGATTTCCAAACACTTGATAAAGAAATCGATGACAAAGACAAACCTTATGCACGATTACCTCAATTCTTATTAAATTATGTCGCAGGTAACCCACAAGGATTACAGTATGAATTTAATAATGATACTGCGTATTTCAAAAAATCCATCAATGATGGATCTGCCTTAGAATCAAGTGGTACACGTATCTACAATCAATTTGCTGTACGATACAATCATATTACTCCATCATGGTTCTATGTTATTCCAGAGGCTTCTGTACGTAGTATCAATACATTCTACGATCAAGACTCTCAACAAGATCGTAGTTCTAATGATTTAGAAAAATCAGTTGTGGTACCTCAATTTACATTGGCTACAGGTTTAACTTTTGAAAAAGATGGTAAGTACTTACAAAGTATTTCTCCACGTGCTTTTTATGCTTATTCACCATATCGAAAACAGGATGATCATCCAAACTTTGATTCCACAACAGCATCGATCAATTACGATCAATTATTTAATCCATATCGCTTTTATGGACACGACCGTTTAGATGACAATAACTTCCTGTCACTAGGTGTAACTTATAGCCTCTTAGATACTGAAGGCTTAGAGCGTATCAAAGCCAGCGTCGGACAAAGTTATTATTTTAATGATCGTCGAGTCAGCCTCAACGAACAACTTGATGAATTTGATACACAGCGACGTACTGGGCCTGTAGTCAATTTGACTAGCCAACTTAATCAAAACTTTACCATTAGCGCCAACTCTGCATGGATGTCGAATGGCGATAATGCGCAACGTGATTTTCAAGCATATTATACTGGCGATAAAGGCAATCTTTATAATGTTGGTTATTTTTACCGCAAAGATATCAAAGACCGACAAAATGCCTACGATCAAGTTGTTGCATCCTTTATACAACCCGTAAAAGATAATTGGCGTATTATGGGTCATGCTCAGTATGACCTTGACAATAACCTCATGCGTGAGTATTTATTGGGCGTCAATTACGAATCTTGCTGCTGGGCTGTTTCAGTATACGGTCGCTCTTACTATAACGATCTGGATGATCCAAACTCTCCTGATGTACGTAAGAAGAATGCCGTTATGGCCGAAGTTACGCTGAAAGGTTTAGGCGCTTTAAATACCAAACTATCTTCTCTGCTTGAGAATAGAGTTTTAGGTTTCAACAAAACTAATCAATCTTGGACACAACGTTAATGAAGATAAAACATTTTCAACATATCTTTAGAGCCACTGTTCTAGCAGCCCTAATTTCTTCATCAATGCATAGCTTTGCTCAACCTGCGGATGAGGTTGTCGCAATTGTAGATAGTAGTGTCATTCTTAAAAGCGACTTAGTACAAGGAATTGCTGAGGCTGAACACCAACTCAAGGCTCAAAATCAAACTGTCCCTCCAAAGCAATACTTACAAATGCAGGTTTTGGATCAACTGATTATTCGCCAAGCTCAATTAGAACAAGTAAAACGTTATGGCATCAAACCTGATGAAAATAGCTTAAATGCGGCGGTATTAAGAGTCGCCAATCAATCAGGTAGTAATTCATTATCCGCATTTCAACAAAAGTTAGATGCTATTGCACCAGGCACTTATGAAAATCTAAGAAACCGAATTGCAGAAGACCTTGCAATTGGTCGTCTTCGTCAACAACAAGTGATGTCACGTATTAAAATCAGTGATCACGATGTTGAAAACTTCCTAAAATCACCTGAAGGTCAAGCAGCTTTGGGAACACAAGTTCATGTTCTTCATATGCGTATTTCTGGTACAGACAATAATGAAGTACGAAAAGTTGCAGAAGAAGTCAGACGATCTCTTGCTACAAGTAACGATCCTAAGGCAATCAGCACTAAATTATCAACAGGAACAGTAACAGTTGATGGCGCAGATATGGGCTTCCGTGCTTTATCTGAAATCCCAACCGAACTTGCTGCTCGTGTCACTCCACTGCAAGTAGGACAAACCACCGGCTTAGTCAATGTTCGTGATGGAACGCATGTATTAAAATTACTTGAACGTAAACAGAATGATCAACGTGCACTTGTTCCACAATATAAAACACGTCACATTTTGATCCAAACATCTGAAGTTGTAAGCTCTGATCGCGCTAAACAAATGATTGATAGCTTATACAACCGAATTAAAGCAGGTGAAGACTTCGCAACTTTAGCAGCTACCTTCTCGAATGATCCAGGTTCTGCTCGTGATGGCGGCAACTTAGGCTGGGTCAATGCTGGTGTAATGGTGCCTGAGTTTGAAAAAGTAATGAAGGAAATACCTGTTGGCCAGCTCAGCGAACCATTCCAAAGTCAATTTGGTTGGCATATTTTAGAAGTAACAGATACACGCCAACAAGATATGACCAAAGAAGCGCAAGAACGTATGGCACGCCAAATCTTAGGTGAGCGTCAATTTGAAACGGAAGTAGATAGTTGGACTCGCGAACTACGTGCTAATGCCTACGTTGAAATCAAAGATGTAAATATGGACTCAAAAGCAGCGCAAAAATAATTTAACCAAAAAAATAGCGGCAAATGCCGCTATTTTTTGCACCAAAATTATTTGTAACGATCAACCATTTTCTCTAGAGAGATCGGGCGAATCTTATCTGCATTACCTGCTGTACCAAAGGCTTCATAACGAGCAACACAGATATCTTTCATTGCCTCAACGGTTTCACCAAAGAATTTGCGTGGATCAAATTCACTTGGTTTTTCAGCCATCATACGACGCATCGCACCAGTAGAAGCTAAACGCAAATCGGTATCAATGTTAATCTTACGTACGCCATGTTTAATCGCTTCTACAAGCTGATCTACAGGCACACCATAAGTCTCTTTAATATCGCCACCATATTGGTTAATTACAGCCAACCACTCTTGTGGTACTGAGCTTGAACCATGCATTACAAGATGTGTATTTGGTAATGCAGCATGGATTTCTTTAATACGATCAATCGCCAAGATATCGCCTGTAGGTGGACGAGTAAACTTGTACGCTCCATGAGAAGTACCAACTGCAATCGCTAAAGCATCAACGTTAGTATCCGCAACAAATTGGGTCGCTTCTTCCACCGAAGTAAGCAATTGAGAATGATCAAGCACACCCTCTGCACCCACGCCATCTTCTTCGCCAGCCAAACCAGTTTCAAGGCTACCTAAGCAACCAATTTCACCTTCAACTGAAACGCCACATGCATGCGCCATAGCAACAACACGACGAGTTACATCAACATTATAATCATATGATGTAGGTGTCTTACCATCAGCACCCAATGAACCGTCCATCATCACAGAGCTAAAACCCAATTGAATTGAACGTTGACAAACATCAGGGCTAGTACCATGATCTTGATGCATTACCACTGGAATATGTGGCCATTCTTCAATTGCAGCTAAAATAAGATGACGTAAAAAAGGTGCACCTGCATATTTACGCGCACCCGCCGAAGCTTGTACGATTACAGGTGAATTCGTCGCATCTGCAGCTAGCATAATTGCGCGCATTTGTTCTAAGTTGTTTACGTTAAACGCTGGTACGCCGTAGTTGTGTTCTGCAGCGTGATCCAAGAGCTGGCGCATCGAGATTAGAGCCATAATATCCTCCCAGGTAATGCGCCATATTCTACATGTTGATTTATTTCAATTCAGCAACTAATCACAGGATTTGAAAAAAAAACCTGAATCTTTTGTGTAATTTGCGTATCACAACACATTTAACAATAAAAAAGGCTAAATCCAATAATGATTTAGCCTCTAATTATTTCGTGCTTAGGCATCAAATACTAAAAAGAACCAATTCAATCCTTAACAGTATCCTTCAAGGCGTGTAAGCGGTAATTTTTTACCAATTGCTTTTTCAATTTCAGGTAAGTAAAACGCATCGTCTTCAGACAGGAAACTAATGCTCACCCCTTGAGCTCCTGCACGACCTGTACGACCAATACGATGCACATAATCATCAGATTGTTCTGGCAGCGTAAAATTCACAACATGTGAGACGCCATCAACATGAATACCACGTCCAGCTACATCTGTAGCAATCATGATGTTGTGTTTGCCTTGCTTAAATTGATCCAGCATTTTCAAACGCTTATCTTGTGCAATTTCACCAGATAACATTCCAACTTTGTAACCATCACGTTTCAAATGATCGTATAAACGACGAACCTGATCTCGACGATTCGCAAAAATCATGACTTTATCAATCGGCTCATCACGTAGAATATCCTGCAACAATTTATACTTGTCTTCTTTTGCAACAACATATACACGCTGCTCAACGTCAACATTCGTTTTTTGCTCAGGTTCAATTTCAACAGTAACAGGCTCAAACAACCATTGACGAGCTAAATTCAGCACATCATAGCTAAATGTTGCAGAAAACATTAAAGTTTGACGTTGCTCTTTGGATGGAGAATAACGAACAATACGCTTTACCGAAGGAATAAAGCCCATATCCAATAATCGATCAGCTTCATCAATAACTAAAAACTCGATGCGATCCAGCCACACTTCTTTCTGCTCAACAAAATCAATTAAGCGTCCAGGGGTCGCAACAATAATATCAACAAAGTTTCGATCTAACATTTTCTTCTGTTTATCGAAGTCAACCCCACCCAACAACGTTACAAGGTGCAAGTTAGAAAACTTTGTCAGCGACTTTGCATCACTTTCAATTTGTAAAGCCAACTCACGAGTAGGCGCCAAGATTAGAGCACGTGGCTCACCACGAAAGCGTTGTTCTTGAATCGGATTATTTAACAAATCATTGATCACACTAATCAGAAAGGCAGCCGTTTTACCAGTCCCTGTTTGTGCGCGACCAATCGCATCATGCCCTGCTAGCGTATATTTTAAAACCTTTTGCTGAATTGGAGTCATTTGAGTAAAACCCAAAGCATCAATCGCCTTTTTCAACTGCGGATGTAATTTTAAGGTTTCAAAACCAGACGTCATATATGCTCTCAAACCATCAATGACCAAAATAAAGTCGTTATTATAAACAAAAACGCCCCAAATAACATTGGAGCGTTTTTATATCGCGTTAAAGCAACAAATTAGTCTAACGGCTGAACGTTTTCAGCTTGGAAACCTTTTTGTCCTTGAACTACGCTAAATTCTACACGCTGACCGTCACGTAAAGAACGGTGACCATCACCAACAATTGCACGGAAATGAACGAAAACGTCATCACCGCCATTGCGTTGAATAAAACCAAAGCCTTTAGTGTCATTAAACCACTTTACTACGCCTTGTTCACGAGCTGTCATAAGTCAATCCTCAGATATTGAAAGATAAGGACCTTCCGGTGTTGCAAACAGCAGAGCCAACAAGGTTTTAAAATCTTATAATTTTAAAGCTTGTAATCATTCTGTAAAACTATCAACAATTTCCGGTTACATCCATTTGTTATAGGGTTTTTTACGATAAAACGAAATGAAACACTTCCTAAAACGCATCGAGCTTAACATGGGTTTATGACAATTAATAGACTTATTTTAAGTTATTTCCCATGCTTCTATCTGTTTATACTCATCATTTAGTTTATTTTACAGAAACACGGTTCTCCAAAAATAACTTGTTGAACTTCCTTTACGTATATAAAATCAAATGAGATAAATTCTGATATAAGCTATATTCAACCTTTATGACTATCTCACCCACTCATTCAGCTGAAGTTATCGACGCCTTAGGGCAACCTTGCCCGATGCCATTACTTATGTTGAAACGAGCACTAAAAAAAGCAACAGGTAAAAAAACCTACCTGTTAAAGTCTTCTGATCCACACAGTGAAATTGATGTAACACGATATTGCCAAATTCAGAATCTGCAATGCCAAACAAAAAAAATCTCAGAAAATGAGTTTCACTATCTGATTGAATCCATCTAGGTCTTGTGGAACTGCTATTCTTTGTTAAACTCTTGGTTACTCGTAAAGATAAATTTACATTTCTATACTCAAATTTCCTTAGTGATGAAGAACATTCGCATTAAGATGAAATTGTTGACTCAAATATCATCCTATAAGGAGACTCCATGACTACTGACAGCAGCAATCAATTGATGCCCCTGTCATTGTCTGCGCCTGGTGTAAACCTCGGTGCATATATCAGCACTGTCAATCAAATTCCAATTTTAACGGCCGAGCAAGAAAAAGAACTTGCTGAACGTTATTATTATGACCAAGATCTTGATGCCGCCAAATTATTGGTGATGTCACATCTACGCTTTGTTGTACATATTGCAAGAAGTTATGCAGGTTATGGATTACCACAAGGTGATCTCATTCAAGAAGGCAACTTAGGCCTCATGAAGGCAGTTAAGCGCTTCGATCCCAATATGGGCGTGCGCCTTGTTTCATTTGCTGTACATTGGATTAAAGCCGAAATTCACGAATATGTCATTCGTAACTGGCGTATTGTCAAAATTGCGACGACCAAAGCACAACGTAAATTGTTCTTTAATTTACGTAGTTTGAAAAAATCGAGTAAACGCCTGACTTTAGAAGAAGCGCAAGCAATCGCGAATGATTTAAATGTCACGGCAGAACAAGTACTTGAAATGGAAGGTCGATTGACCGCCTATGATGCTGCTTTCGAAGCACAAGGCGATGATGACGATGACACACCTCATACTGCGCCAGCCCTTTACTTAGAAGATAATCGTTATGATCCAGCACGCCTAGCTGAAGAAGAAGATTATGAAGCACAAAGTACGGCCGCATTACATCAAGCGATGGACCAATTAGATGATCGCTCTCGTAATATTTTACAGCGTCGCTGGTTAGACGATGATAAATCTACATTGCATGAACTTGCTGCTGAATATAATGTTTCTGCTGAACGTATTCGCCAGCTTGAAAAAAATGCAATGGAAAAAATCAAAACCGCCATGTCTGCGAGTTAAGATTAAATCAAACACAAGGGCTTTCATGCCCTTTTGTTGTATCTGGCTTTGTTTAAACACCCGAATATGTTAACGTTGCTTATCAAATTTCTAGTTCCATTTTCATTATGTGGATAGCGATCTCTGCAATCAATCTTGCCCTTGCAGTCATGCTTGGAGCGTTTGGCGCACACGGACTCAAATCTTTTGCATCACCTGAGCAACTCGTTTGGTGGGACACAGCAACCCAATATTTTTTCTATCACGCCCTCGGCTTATTAATTCTGAGTGTACTAAATAAAACCACAACAAGTTTTCCTATAAAAATTCCGTTTATTTTGATGCAAATTGGCATCCTCTTTTTCTGTGGTTCGTTGTACATTATGGCGCTTGGCTTACCTAGAATATTAGGTGCGATTACACCGATTGGCGGTGTGTTTATGATAGCGGGCTGGCTGTTACTCGCATGGCAAGCAATCAAGCATGCGAAATAAGGATTGATCATGCACATCTATTTAAATGGCGAGTCAACAGACACGTCTTGTGAAAACCTACAGCAATTGATTCAGAATTTAGCCTTAGAAGGCAAACGCTTTGCTGTAGAGAAGAACCAACAGATTATTCCGAAAAGCAAACTTGAGCAAACAACAATTGCTCCTGAAGATCGTATTGAAATTATTCAAGCTGTTGGTGGCGGCTAATCGGCTAAAAATGGAGTAAGCCCATGCAAGATTCCCCTTTAATTGTTGGTTCACGTACTTTCCAATCTCGTTTATTGGTCGGAACTGGTAAATATAAAGATTTAAATGAAACTGATTTAGCCATTCAAGCCAGTGGCGCTGAAATTGTCACCGTTGCAATTCGTCGTGTAAACATTGGTCAACATGCCGATCAGCCGAATTTGCTTTCAGTGATTCCACCAGAAAAATACACGATTCTGCCGAATACGGCAGGTTGTTTTGATGCAGATAGTGCGATTCGTACCTGTATGCTGGCACGTGAACTGCTTGATGGTCACAATTTGGTGAAGTTAGAAGTACTTGGTGATGAAAAAACTTTATACCCAAATGTGACTGCAACACTGAAAGCTGCGCAGACCTTGATTGATGATGGCTTTGAAATCATGGTCTATACCTCGGATGACCCAATTGTTGCCCAAGAACTTGAAAGCATGGGTTGTGTTGCAATCATGCCTTTGGGTAGTTTGATTGGCTCTGGCCTTGGTATTTTAAATCCACATACCATTTCCATTATCAAAGAAAATGCTAAGGTTCCTGTGTTGGTGGATGCTGGTGTGGGTACAGCCAGTGATGCAGCCATTGCAATGGAACTCGGTTGCGACGGCGTATTAATGAATACGGCGATTGCGGCTGCGCAAAATCCAATTTTAATGGCTTCTGCAATGAAAAAAGCGGTTGAAGCAGGTCGTGAAGCATTCTTAGCAGGTCGTATGCCTCGTAAACGTATGGCGAATGCGAGTTCGCCTGAAACTGGCTATTTCTTTAAGTAAAGTTTTTGGGCGAACACAGTTCGCCCTTTACAGCAACTTCATATTCCCAATCTTGCATATTATCGTGATAAGGCAAGTTCAATCGCTTTGCCAATGCTAACCTAGCATTAGTGTTAGGGAACTTAGGAATATTTGAACTATTTTCCATCCAATATTTCCCTCAAATTCTCTTTCGCCCTTTGCTCAAAATTCTGTTGAAAATATTCCGTTTGATACAGTGATTCTGTCTGATAAAAATGCGCTAGAACTTCTTTTCTTTTAATCAAATAAACATCTGAATCTACCCAAGCATATTCCTGCTGGATCTGCTGTTCATATTCCGCAAAACGCGCTGGCGAAGTAGCTAGAATCGCCAAATCGATATCTAATAAAAACTGCAAATCCAACTCGTTCGTTAATTCATGCTTTTGCGTCGCAATAATCCAGCGCTTGATCTTTTCAATAATCTCAACAGATAGGTCCTGAGCCATATACTTTTCAAACAGCTCAGCACTTTTCAACTCGTTATCTTTCGCTTGCGGATCATAAACCGCATCATGAAACCAGAGTGCTAACTCAACTGCATTCGCATCATTTAAATCTGGTCGAATCGATTCAAACAAAACCAAACATTCATACAAATGCTGAACAGTATGATAAGCCCGCTGCTTTTCACTATAGACAGCAATTAACTTATTAAAAACTTTCTGTGGTTCAGAAAAATGATAATACTGATGCAGTTCAAACCATGATTTTTCTAGTCGCGTTAAATACTGCTGCATTACTCATCCTCATTGAATTGCTTTATTCAGCCACTTTGCCAAGGATTCAGCATCTTTACGCTCCAGAAAGAGCTGATACAAGGTACAAGAACCAAACTCATGTTTCAGTTCCTGTTGGCGCATAGGATGATTACCAAATCTGAATCGTCGAGTACCATCCGTATCTAAAGGCAATGCATACACCCCATAACTCCGAGGTTCTGTCAGATGCCCTTTGATTCGGACTTGATCAGACGATATCGCGTGTTTTAATAAATGTTGTTTGGTTAACATCCCACCCTACCTAGGGCAAATCTAAGCTGCGTGCTGTTCATCTCGCTTAAAGACCAACTCTTTATTCGATGAACTTTCAGCATCAAAGTAATACCCTTCACTATCAAATGCTTTTAATTGTTCTACTTGGTTTAATTTATTTTCAATCAAGTATCTTGCCATTAGACCACGCGCTTTTTTCGCATAGAAACTAATGACTTTATATTTTCCATTCTTCTGATCCAAGAATACAGGCTTAACAATTTCTGCCTTAATTTTCTTTTCATTCACAGATTTATAATATTCGTCAGAAGCTAAATTTACCAATACTTTTGCATCAATTTCAGCTAAATCTTGGTTAATTTGATCAGTGATAATGCTACCCCAAAACTCATATAAATTATGACCACGGCTATTCTTTAATTTAGTACCCATTTCTAAACGATACGGCATCATCAAATCCAAAGGACGCAATAAACCATAAAGGCCAGATAACATTCGCAAATGTTGTTGAGCAAAATCAATATCTTGATCTTTTAAATGATATGCATCCAGCCCTGTATAGACATCACCTTTAAATGCAAACAAGGCTTGACGCGCATTGGAAAAATCAAAATCTGCATTCCAGTCGCGAAAACGCTCTACATTTAAATTGGCAATTTTCTCACTAACCGTCATCAAAGATGCGATTTCACTCGCAGAAAGCTTGCGACATACATCAATCAGCTGCTGTGATTGTTCTAATAAACGTGGCCGTGTATATGTATCTGTAGGCAGAGCTGTTGTGTAATCAAGTGTTTTCGCTGGAGAAATTAAAGCAAGCATAATCAATCAAAAATAAATTTAACTTGGTGAAACTATAACAGTTGATAATTTTTAATGCCAATTCGTGTTTTCATTCTTCATTATCGGTAAAATAGTAGATTCTTCCATTATCCATTGCGTATCTTATGTCTGAGCAAGTATTCATCCAAGGTCCTGTTGGTCAAATTGAAATGTTTGTAGATCAACCCCAAGGTGAAATCACAGGTTTTGCTGTTGTTTGCCACCCACATCCTTTACAAGGTGGAACACCTCATCATAAAGTCCCTGTCCTATTGGCTCAGATTTTTAATGAAATGGGATGTGTGGTTTATCGTCCTAGCTTCCGTGGTTTACAGGGTAGCGAAGGTACACATGATCAAGGTCACGGCGAAACTGATGATATTATGGCTGTGATTGAATATGCCCGTGCAAAGCATGCTGGTTTAACTTTTTATGCCGGTGGCTTTAGTTTCGGTTCTCATGTATTGGCTAAATGCCAAGCACAACTCAGTGAAGAGTTACGTCCAAAACAATTAGTGCTCTGCGGCCTACCAACAGGTTCTGTGGTGGGGTTACGTCATTATAAAACCCCTGCAATTGATGGTGATATTTTATTTGTTCACGGCGAGCAAGATGATATTACCCTCCTCTCAGATATGATCGCTTGGGCAAAACCACAAAAACATCCCATCACGATTCTGCCGGGTGCCAATCATTTCTTTACAGGTTATCTAAAACAGTTGCGTCAAGTCATTAGTCGTTTTTTAAAACTGTAGACTTAACAACAAATTACTAAGAAAAATATACGTCTTTTGAACCCAATGTCTGTTATATCAGTATAGATGTACAGGCATTTAGGTTCTTTAATAATGAAATTAAATAAAAAACAGGGACTTTTTTTAAAGCAAACCATTGAGCACTGGCAACAACAAGGCACGATTACGCCTGATGTGGCCAATAAATTAAATCAGAGTTTTTCGATTCGGTCTTTTGACTGGGAACGAATGGCAAAATATTCGTTCTGGATTTCAATGATTTGCACAGTGATTGCAATAGCTGCCATCACACTTGATGATTACTTGATGAAGTTAATTGAAAAAATCTTTATCGATTCCAAAATCATTCCTTGTCTGATTTTTGCTACAGTTGCGGCGGCCTTTTATAGCTTTGCCTATTTTCGACGTAAAACCAAACCCTTACATCAATTTAGCAATGAAGCGATTATTTTCACAGGGGTGCTTTCTACCGCAGCATCTGTCGCCTATTTCGGTCAAGCGATTGATACTGGTAGTGGGCATTTCTCTTTGTTATTCCTACTTTCTACCATTATTTATGCCGCACTTGCCTTCTGGTTTCCTTCTAAACTGATCTGGGTGTTCTCTCTACTTTCACTCGGCTCATGGTTTGGGACAGAAACAGGCTATCTGTCGGGTTGGGGTGCCTATTACCTAGGCATGAACTTCCCTTTACGCTTTGTCTTTTTTGGCGGTGCCTTGATTGGCTTAAGCCTGATATTTAAACGCTATGCGCATTTTAAAGACTTCGCCCATTCAACTTATGTCATGGGACTGCTTTATCTATTTATTGCCTTATGGATTCTCTCGATCTTTGGCAATTATGGTGACTTGGGTAGCTGGTATAACGTCAAGCAATATGAGCTGTTACATTGGGGTATTCTCTTCGCATTTATTGCCATCATAGCAATTGTCTATGGCTTAAAACATGATGATGCTACATCACGTGGTTTTGGTATCACCTTCTTATTTATTAACCTCTACACCAAGTATTTTGAGTTCTTTTGGGTTGGTATGCATAAAGCAATCTTCTTTATCATATTGGCGGCTTCATTTTGGTGGATTGGTCGACATGCTGAAAAACTTTGGAACTTGGAGTTTTTATCTAGCCAATCGCAGCGTAAAAAAGATGATCCACAATCGAAATAACATCTAAGTTTTTAAATAACTCACGCCCATAGCAGAAATGACAATTTCTGCATCATGAGGTGCGAGTTGAGCGCGATAATACTGAATCAACTCAGCTTCCCACCCAATCATCTCATCTAAAATCATTTGTGCTTGATCGGGACTCAATAAGAACTGATTTGCCATACTTAATACATTTTCTCGCCCCATTTGAGTACCATAAATACCGATCTGCATACTCAATCCTTGGGGTTTATATTCCTGATTTGGCACAATATCGAACAATGGAGCAATTCGCCAACGACCATTTAGATACATAAAAGCATGGTTCTTAGGATGATCATCATCGTTTCCAATCAAAATATTAAAAATCATTCGCCGAAATAATTCATGTATATCCTGTTGTGACATCCCTTTTCGATACATTTCATTTGCCATAAGTGGATATGACCAGCGTTGATGATTAGTGCTATTCCATTCTGCATCCAGTAACGTTAAACCACTTAACATCGGTAAGCGTTTAAATTTTTGACTTTGTAAATCATAAATACGGTCAAAACGTTCTAACAGTAATACATCTTTCTGTTCACTCTGTTGAGAAACTTGAATAAGTTGATGTTTAGCAACAGCCAATCCCTTTTTTTCAGCAAAGCTTAAACAGGCAAATTCAACTTGCGGCACATTAATCAAATCATCCCGATCTTTTGGTTTAGCGAGGTATAACTTATCTTGATCAACCAAAGTAATTTTAGGTCTAGCCCCTCCTAATGAAGTCGTTTGTGCCATGGCCAACTGGATTCGTGTAATTGCCTCGCCTTTTCGCATAGCAACACTAAAATCAAGAAAATCTGATAATTTAACTAAGTGCTGGAAATTTTCTAAAGTTGCTTTTTGAGTGACTGTTTTAATCTCACCCACACACAAATTCCCAAAACGGTCTGCATTTTTTGCTTTGATCAAAAAATCTAAGTCCGACCAAGGTGTATCTTTTTCTCTTGCATAAATTCGTTTGAGAATTACTTTCCCCCACGCATCAGGCATAATATCCATGACAAAATTTGGGATACCATTATTGGTAGTGATCGTATAAGGTTCTTTTCGCCAAGGATAATGAACCTCATCTAACACCCAAGTTGTCGGATAACTCGGCGCATAAACAAATTGCCCAACACCATTTTCAACGGTTAAACGCCCAAGGGTCACAAAGTCAGTTTGATCAGGAAGCTGAATATATAAATAGATCGTTTGTTTCATTAAAAATCATCCTCATCTATTCGTTCCAAACGAACTCGGCTTTTTTGGCTTTCTTTATTTTCTATTGCTGGAAGATTTTTTTGTAAATCAGTTAAAATATTCAAATACCATAGTGCTTTTACAACCATACCAAATTCGACTGAAAGATCACCTTTTTCAATACGCTTAACTGTTGATAGTGAAGTAGAAATTGCTTTAGCTAAATCACTTTGACGTAGCCGTTTCTCAAGTCTTTTTTGCTTGATTAATGTAGCCAGTTGCTGGGTAAATAATTGCCCATCAAGGGGATAAAACTTATTTTTATAGCTTATATCTGACACTTTATTCAACTTAAAAGTTCATATATGAACTTAAATATAGCACAAAAATTTAAATTCCGCGGAATGATTAGTGAAAATTACGCCAACTCAAGCCAAACCGAGCCAAATACTTTTTGACTCGGTCACTGTCATTGGTTGTATTGCGCTGCTGGCGTGAAGCAGCAAAAAGCTGACGTCCAGCATCAGCCATCGACTTGGCATTTTCACAGACTTGAAGCACACCACGCAGTTGAATCTGGTCAAATTCATCGATCTCATTTAACTGCGTTTGATCTAAATATTTGCATAAAATATCCGTTTCTTTAGATTGGTTTTGTGGAGTTTGAATCGACCACAACTGCTTTAAGCGCTGAATCTCTTTTTCAACTGCCTCTAAACGGATAAGTTCACCGCTGGATAATGTTGCTAACCGTGTCACACTGGCAGTCAAATCACGAAAATTTCCCTGCCATGATGCTTCTCTAGACTTGGCAAATTTCAAATACACATCAAGTGCATCACGTTGAAAACGCAATTGACGTTGATGATTCGCTGCAAAACGTTGTAATTCAAACTCAATATTTGGGGCAATATCTTCAATTCGATCTTTGAGATTCGGTAAAAAGAAAGTCCATGTATTCAGTCGCGCCCACAAATCCTCTCGGAAACGACCTGCTTGCACCTCAGTCCTCAAATCCCGATTTGTCCCAGCAATTAATTGGAAATCTGCCTGAACTTCCTTATCACTTCCAACAGGAAAAAATGATTTATCTTCGAGCGCTTTAAGCAACATCGCTTGCTCATCTAGCCCAAGCTCGCCAATTTCATCTAGAAATAAAATGCCTTGATCGGCACTTTTTAATAACCCTGTTCGTGAAACTGCCGCGCCTGTAAATGCCCCCTTGATATGTCCAAACAAACTCGACATGGCACTATCACCACGTAACGTCGCACAGTTCACATCAATAAAACGGCCACTCAGATGAAACTTGTTTTTCTTTAACTGAAAGATTTGTTTGGCTAAATGTGATTTACCGACACCTGTGGCACCCATAATCAAAATCGGTGCACTCGAACGTGTTGCCACTAACTCAACTTCGGTGATCAGTTGATTAAATTCGTGGTTATAAGTTGAAATATTGGCTTTAAGCTGTTGCCAGTTTTGTTGCTGTTCATCTTCAAAACGCTGCTTGAGCACATCATAGCGAGACAAGTCCAGATCAATGATGCGATATTCACCTTCTGGTGTTTTCTGCTGATTAGGTGCACTTTGAATCAGCTTGGCAGGTAGGTAATTGGCATCGACCAGAAGGTACCAACAGATTTGAGCAACGTGTGTGCCTGTAGTGATATGCAAAAGATAGTTATTTTTTTCAGTATCAAAAGAATAGCTTTTTACAAAGTCATATAGCGCACCATAAACCTCGGCAAAATCCCAAGGATCACGAATACTTACTTTATGATCTGAGATTGTGGTCGATGGTGACACCTGTTGAGCATCTTCAGCAATAAATTTGACTAAATTATGATGTTGCCGATCATGCAACAGTACCACTTCATCCACAATCAAATCTTCATGCATCAAAAGACTTAGCGTCGGACGCCAGCGTTGCCATCGATCAGGCCGCTTTCCTTGATCTAAAGTAGAGCCTACAAAACCAATTACGACGGTTTTCTTTGCATTGAGCATAATTTCTATAATATTTTATACATGTCTATCATATACAATACGCAATTCGATGAAAAATTCCAATAATATGCTTCATTTTACTTTTCTAGGGACCTCTTCTGGTGTGCCCACCCTTGCACGGAATGTTTATGCCTTAGCAGTACGTAATAGCAAGAATAAAGACTGGATTTTAGTTGATGTGGGTGAAGGTACACAGCATCGTATTCAACAAGCCAAACTTTCGTTGCAAAGCCTAGTTGCCATCTGCATTACCCATGTTCACGGTGATCACTGTTACGGATTAGTTGGTTTATTAGCGAGTGCAGGTATGAATGCCCGAACAACTCCATTAACGATTATCGCACCCAAAGAGATTCAACAATGGATTGAAATCACAGCACAACTGACCGACCTACATTTACCTTATCCACTTCACTTTATTGAGGTGAATGAAGCAATTCAGATACTACCGTTGACCGATGAACTCTCGATCCAAGCTCATCCACTAAGTCACCGTGTACCCAGTTTTGCCTTTAGTATTATTGCGCAGCACACACAAAAGAAATTAGATACGCAGGCTTTAATTAAACTCAGTATTCCCAAAGGTAAAGTTTGGGGTGATTTACAGCAAGGCTTAGACATCGAGTTTAATGGGCAAACTTTGAAAGCAACTGATTTTATTCAGTTACAGACTAAACGTGTTCATGCCATTGTGGGTGGAGATAATGATTGTCCCGAATTACTTGCATCAGCATGCCAAGATGCTCAACTGTTAATTCATGAAAGCACTTACACTCAAGCTATTTTAGATAAAGTGGGTTCAGGCCCCATGCATAGTTCGGCAAAGATGGTCGCCGAATTCGCTCAACAGCAAGATCTAAACAATCTTATCCTGACTCATTTTAGCCCACGCCATCAGGACTATGCCGGGCAACGAACAATTGCTGAAGAAGTCCGTCAATATTATCAAGGCAATTTCTATTTAGCTGATGATTTTGAGCAATTTAGCTTAGATGAGACGGGTCAATTTAAAAAAATCGATAAACCGCTATAGATTAAATATCTTTTAGGATATTTTCATATCTAATTAAATATATATTTTATATATAAAACCCACTTCCACCTATCAGGCTAGTTAGATAAAATTAATTAAATTATTAATTATCAATATTTTATTAATAAATAAATTAAATTTAAAAAAGTTAGCACACTCACTGCAATAGTAATAGCACACAACATCATTGGGATATTGTGAATCTCACTTACCTTCCTGCAAAAGCTTGGCAGGCAGGTTTTAAAAGGAAAAAGAAAATGTCTGTCGTTGAACAAATCAACCAACAAGCCCAATTTGAACAAGAACAGCAACAACGTGCATATCAGGTTCTACAAAATGAAAAAAGCATGCCTGTAAAAATGTGGACCAATGGTGTACTTGTTGATGACAACTCAAAACAACAATTGCTGCAAACAGCACAAATGCCGTTTATTTATAAATGGATGGCAGTGATGCCAGACGTGCACTTTGGTTTGGGTGCAACGATCGGAAGTGTAATTCCAACCAAAGGTGCGATTATCCCTGCTGCTGTAGGTGTCGATATTGGATGTGGAATGATGGCAACTCGCACTAGCTTAACTGCATCGGATTTACCTGATAATTTACATGCTTTACGTACTGAACTTGAACGTTTAATCCCACATGGGATGACCAAAGGTCGTGGACGAGATCGTGGTTCTTGGGAAAACCCACCTGAAATAGTGGATCAAGCTTGGGCGGGTTTAGTGGCAGACTTTGAATTGATCTGTGCCAAGCACCCTCGTCTAAAGAATACCAACAACCGAAAACAGTTAGGAACTTTAGGTACAGGAAATCACTTTGTCGAAATCTGTTTGGATGAACATGATCATGTTTGGATTATGTTGCACTCAGGTTCTCGTGGTGTGGGTAATGCCATCGGCAATCATTTTATTGAGCTTGCACGCAAAGATATGCAGAAACACTTTATTAATTTACCGAACAAAGATTTGGCATATTTAGTCGAAGGAACTGAGCATTTTGATGATTATTGGTTTGCTGTAGGTTGGGCACAACGCTTTGCCATGAAAAACCGTGAAATCATGATGCAGTCAGCGATTAAAGCTTTAGCAACGATTATTCCAAAACCATTTAATGCCAAACTGGAAGCAGTGAACTGTCATCATAACTACGTGGAAAAGGAAGAACATTACGGCGAAGAAGTGATGGTAACCCGTAAAGGTGCTGTAAGTGCCAAGCTTGGACAATATGGAATTATTCCAGGTTCAATGGGTGCTAAGTCTTTCATCGTTCGTGGTCTTGGAAATCAGGAATCTTTCTGTTCATGTTCACATGGTGCAGGTCGTGTGATGAGTCGTGCTGAAGCCAAACGCCGATTCACTGTGGAAGATCAGATCGCACAAACTGAAGGTGTGGAATGCCGTAAAGATGCTGCTGTTATTGATGAAATTCCATCGGCTTATAAACCGATTGAGGATGTAATGAATGCACAAAAGGATTTGGTTGAAGTAGTGTATACCTTACGGCAAGTGGTTTGTGTGAAAGGTTGATTTAATCAACCAAATTGAAACAGGAATTGTGCAATTTGAATGAGCAATAAAACATTTATATGAAAATGCGTTTGTACCAGCTATTACTTTAGCTGGTGCTGCAGAAGGTATTTTTAGTGAAATCAAAAATGGCTATTCATACTGACAGTATATTCATTAAATTAGAAAATAAGGAAAATAGAAGTGAAAAAAGCTTTGGCAAACACGCCAGTAACCATCCAAATTGATGGTTCACAGGGTGAAGGTGGTGGACAAATTTTAAGAACCGCTCTTGCCCTTTCGATGATTACAGGTCAAGCATTTGAATTAAGCAATATTCGTGCTGGACGAAAAAAACCGGGCTTAATGCGTCAGCATTTGGTCTGTGTCGAGGCATCTCAACACATCAGCCAAGCTTATGTGGAAGGTGCTGAACTCCATAGCCAACGTCTATACTTTGCACCACAGCATGTGCAGAGCGGAAAATACCAATTTCAGATTGGTTCGGCAGGAAGTACAACACTGGTTTTACAAACCCTATTGCCTGCATTGTTATTGCAAAACGAAGCCAGTGAACTCACGATTTCTGGCGCTACCCATAACCCACTTGCACCAACAGCAGATTTTATTGAGCATTGCTTTTTGCCAGCATTAGAAAAACTTGGAATAGAGGTCGAGTTTAAGTTAAATAAAGCAGGCTTCTTTCCGATTGGTGCAGGTGAAATTCAAATCAAGATTCAACCTTGGCAACATCAAAGCAAACTAAGTTTACTAGAGCGTGGTAGTTTGCAAAGTACTGATGCTTTTGCAGCCGTATTAAATCTTTCAGAAGAAGCGCAAATCGCACAACGAGAATTGGCCACGTTAAATCAAAAACTGAAACTGAATACTCAGCAGCAATTCCATTTAAATGGTATCAGTCAAGGAAATACTGTATATGTCAAAGTTGAGCACGAGAACCATGTTCAGCTATTCACCGCATTAGGTGAAATGCGAAAAAGTGCTGAACAAATTGCCAATCATCTAGCTAAACAAGTGAAGCAATATATTGATTCTCAAGCGGTTGCAGATGAATATTTGGCGGATCAGCTATTATTACCTTTGGCATTAGGTCAAGGTGGAGAATTTACGGCACAATTTATTAGCGAACATACCCGTAGTCAGGCTCACATGATTGAAAGATTTATTGATTGTGAAATTGAATTTATCGAACTGGACAAAAATCTGTTTCAAGTCACTGCTAAAGTTTAAGATGTACTAGCTCAATCATGAGCTTCTTTACTATGAAAACTTATTTTACAGATTCTAACGCCGTCACCAACAACTTCCAGCATTTTTCTACCGTATCCACTTTAACCCGTTCTCCCGGTGCATGGGCGCCCTGAATATCTGGACCAAAGGATACCATCTGCAAGTCAGGATAGTGTTCCGCGATAATACCGCACTCCAAGCCCGCATGAATCACTTTCAAGTTCGGTTCAATTTCAAATGCGGATTGATAAGCTTGTTGTAGACACTTTAATGCAGCCGAATCTGGATTCGGTGTCCAACCTGAGACTAAGGGTGTTAGCTCGGACTGAATGCTAAACTTTGCAAAGTACTGTTGAATATGATGTGCAAAGGCTACTGCATCTTGATTCACCATCGAACGAACCATAATCAAAGTTTTGGCTTCATCTTTGGTCAGCTTAATCACACCAATATTATTCGATGTTTCCACCACATCAGGTAAAGCAGTACTCCATTTCGCAATACCATAAGGACAATCTGCCAATGCTTTCAACCAATCATTTTGCTGTTGCAAGCTAATAACTTCATTTATCTGATTAACGTTTTGCTGTACGGTGATTTGTAATTGATCATCAATGCCCTGCAGTTTTTGCTGCCATTTAGCTTGTGTCGCCGCAACTGCTTTGTCTAATTCGGGAAATTGTTCTGCTTGAATTGCAATGGTTGCTACCGCTTCACGCGGGATGGCATTGCGCGCTGTTCCACCGACAAATTCAACCAGCCGACCATTTGATTGTGTTAAAAAATCATTTAAAAAATTAGCTAATATCACATTAGCATTGCCACGACCTAAATGAATATCAACGCCTGAGTGACCGCCTTTTAATCCAGAAACAAGTAGATCAACATAGATTAAATCATTCGGTGCAATTTCATACTCAAGTGGCTGTTGTACTTCAATATCAATACTTCCAGCGCAACCAAGATAGAGTTCGCCCCATTCTTCGGTATCGATATTAAATAACCATTGCCCTGTTAAAACACCCGACTTAAGTAAACGAGCACCGCTCATTCCTGCTTCTTCATCAATCGTCAAAAGTACTTCAATCGGCCCATGCGCAATATCATCTGATTCTAATACCGCCAACGCCAGTGCAACTCCGATACCATTATCTGCACCCAACGTGGTATTTTCAGCAATCAACCAGCCATCTTTTAATATTGGTCGAATCGGATCTTTAAAAAAGTCATGTTGCGTGCCACGATTTGCCTGAGTCACCATATCCAGATGCCCTTGCAAAATCACACCTGCAACTTGTTCTTTACCAGCTGTGGCAGCTTTTCGAATAATCAGATTACCAATGTCATCGACATAGGTTTCTAGGTTACGCTGTTCCGCCCAATCTTTGAGATGCTGTCGTAATTGTTGTTCATGTTTTGATGGTCGAGGAATCGTGCACAAAGTCTCAAAATGTCGCCAAACCACTTGGGGAGATAATTTAGAAAAATCGACCTGTATCATGCACATATACTCTCAAATAAAGCGTTTAAACAAATATACACCATACACCGAAACGGTCATGATGTTAAATCACTTCATTTAAGATCACATGCTCAAAGTTGACTTAGCTTTTCCATACAAACTTAGAAAAGCTATGTTCAGCTTTTAAACTATTTTCAACAGCTTGAGCCAATTGGCGGATAATACTTTGCGTCTCGATCTTTTCAAACCAAGCTAACTCTTGCTGAGGGTTTGCCGTGATCTCACACAAAATATGTCCTTCCGAGTCTTGTTGCGAACACAGAATAGAAAGTGGCAGCTGATGATTGTCGATACGAACTTCGATTTTTTCATGTTCATGACGCATATGCTGTGCATCAAAACCGTATTGTTCTAATTGTTTATACAATAATGCAGCCACATATTCTTGCGTGATATAGCATTCATTTGGCGGATGATCAATTAACCCATGCTTAGGGCAATCTGCTATAAATTGCAATGTTTTCATGGTATTCCCTCTATTTTTATGTTTTTAGCTGGATCACAGCTTAAAACCGACTCGTACGGTATGAATTATTATATATACAATTGTGTTTTATTGATTAGCCGATTGTCTTACTTCTTTTATTAATTTGATAAATTTCGACCCGATTAGATATGTACATCTTCTTATCGTTCATCTAATCAATTAAACCAAACATTTTATGTTCAGTTTAATCATTAGATCTAAATTGAAAAACAGGTTAAAGACCGCGCCAATCCACACGGGCATTACGTTCAGTTGAGTAAATGCGTTGTACATATTGTCCAATCGGAAGATCTAACAAATAGTCATAATATTCTTTTAACTCTCCACCAAATTGATCAACGCCATCATTTTCCAACTCCCAAGGTGTTCCCTTAATCACCAACAATGGCGCAAGCATGGAACAAACGGAAATATCTGCCAATCCTAAACGATCACCCACTAGATAACGACCTTGATTGTCAATCAAACGTTGATTTAAGTCCGTAATTAACTCTGTCATACGCACTTTGGAATGGGCGACTTTTTCTGGATTTAATTGATAATTTGAAGCCACCAAACTTTTAAGAATTGGCTTTGAAAATTTCTCAAATTGACGCAAATAACCTTGCTCTCCCATCATAATTTCAAGTGGATGGTCGCTAGTGGAAAGTGCTTGTGCCAATGACCATCGACGTACATGAATACCCAGTTCATTTGCAAGCACATCTATTTCAATAGCTTGTTCACGTAATTGTTCATCACGCCGTAGTAAGGCATGCTCAGGATATGTACTGTCAAGGTACAGAGCGATTTGCGTTGAATCTGCAACCCACTGCTTATCGTCCTTCAACATCGGCAAATAGTTTTGCCCAGACTTTAAATAGGTAAACGCACGATGAAAACCCGGAATTAAATTATGTGCCACATAATCCAATTCTTTATGATCTAGCAACCAGCGAGCTTTTTCACAATAATGAGATAAAGGAAATTGGTATAAAACCCGCATAAACACTCCAAATTTATTTTTCTATTCGATCAAACATAAGCTTTTTGATACTTTAGAAGTAAAAGTGAATGATTACAATGTCGTTTTTGCTCTATCTTTTTTAAATTTTGGCTAAAAATATTTATATGTTTTTAAGGTGAAAATATTCATTTACTTCATAAAAGTATAGACCTTAAGAATTAAGAAAACGTCTTAAAGAGTTAAATATTTGTTTTACCATTAAATTCCATATTACTTTTTATGTGCTTTTTCTCAAAAAAAATGCTTAATAATTATTATGATATCTAAGTCAAAACTTCTAATTTAGTTGAAAAGTAATTTTTATGTAAAGTCCCTCTTATCTATTAGAGGTGCTCACATGTCCAGTAATCAATCAGTGATCCAAGCTCAAACACAACTGATTTCAAATGATCAGCAGGCCATCAATGCTGCCTATCAAGTTGCTGACTTTGCATTAGAAGATCGCAATCATCGTGATCAAAATCGGATTTTGCCGACAGAACAAATTATTCAGTTTAGCCAAAAAGGCCTTGGCGGAATCCGTATACCACAACAATATGGGGGTGCTTTTGTCTCCAATAAGACCTTGGCACATGTGTTTCGTATTTTAACGAAAGCCGATGCCAATGTCGGACAAATTCCACAAAACCAGTTTGGTCTTTTAAATTTTATCAATATCACCGGTTCAGATGTACAAAAACAGTTTGTCTATACTGAAATTTTGGCAGGCAAACGCATTGCCAATGGTGGGCCAGAAAAAAACTCCAAAGATACCAAAGCCATTCAAACCACATTAAGGTTAGAAAATGGTCAATACTTTTTAAACGGGGAAAAATTTTACTCGACTGGCACCAGCTTTGCGGATTGGTTAGCGATTCGAGCCTTACATCCAGATGGTTATACCGTATTGACTCTGGTTGAGCGTCATGCCGAAGGCGTTGAAGTGATTAATGACTGGAATGGCTTTGGTCAACGTACTACAGCCAGTGGAACGGTAAAACTACACAACGTCGTTGTTGATCCTGCACTATTTTTTGATGAGCGCATTATTGCCGATACCCCAAATGTTCGCGGTGCTTATTCTCAACTTTTGCAAGTTGCGATTGATGTTGGGATTGCAGAAGCAGCCTTTAATGACACTTTATCTAGCATTCGTAAAGCACGTCCAATTGTTGATGCAGGTGTAGAAAAAGCCAGTGAGGAACATTACACCCTACAAGAGGTCGGCAAACTGAATATCCTGCTCGATGCAGCCATTTTATTACTGGATGAGGCAGCTGAATATCTGGATGAACTGGATCAACTCGCTGAGATTTCTGCCGAGCAAGCTGCACGTGCTTCGATTCTGGTGGCAGAAGCAAAGATTTATGCCAATGACGCTGCCCTGCATATCTCAGAAAAATTACTCGAACTTGGTGGTAGCCGAGCCAGCCTGAGCCAACATAATCTTGATCAGCATTGGCGCAATGCTCGCGTACATACCTTACATGATCCTGTGCGTTGGAAATTCCATGCCATCGGTGACTATTACCTCAATGGTACGCACCCTGCCCGCCATGCCTGGATTTAAGGAGCAAATCATCATGACCTCTTATCAAGAATTACAAGGTTTTTCCAAAACCAATTTTAAAGCAGCACATATTATTCAAAACGATGCTGAAGCATTGGAAATTGCCACACAACTCAGTCAACAGTTTAAACAAACAGCCGTTGAACGTGATGCCAATAGAAACTTGCCGTTTACTGAAATCGAAGCGTATAGCCAGTCAGGTTTATGGGCAATTACCGTACCTAAACAGTATGGCGGTGCAGAGGTTTCAAGTCTTACCGTTGCCAAAGTGATTGCCCTATTTAGTGGTGCGGATGGTTCAATCGGTCAAATTCCACAAAACCATTTTTATGCACTGGAAGTATTACGCAATACCGGTACCGAAGCACAAAAGCAGCGTCTCTATCAGGAAGTATTACAAGGTGCACGTTTTGGTAATGCGCTGGCTGAGTTTAAAACCCGTACCTCAGCACATAAACAAACCACCTTAATCCCAAGCGAAAACGGTTATCTGATTCAGGGGGAAAAGTTTTATTGCACGGGTAGTCTCTTTGCCCATCGTATTCCAACCTTAGTGGTGGATGAATCTGGACGCGAATTTCTGGCTTTTGTACAGTGCGACAGTCAAGGTTTGGAGCTGATTGATGACTGGTCTGGTTTTGGTCAACGTACTACAGGCAGCGGCACAGTCAAGTTTAATCAGGTCTTCGTTGCCAAAGAGGATGTGATTCCGTTTGACACCGCATTCAAACAACTGTCTTTGGTCGGGCCATTTGCTCAAATCATGCATGCCGCAATTGAAGTCGGGATTGCTCGCGCGGCCTTTGAGGAAACGTTGCAACGCGTGCGTGTCGCTCGCCCCTGGATTGATGCCAATATTGATTCCGCTACCCAAGATCCGTTAACCCTATCTGAATTGGGTCGTGTCGCAACCGATGTCAAAGCCAGTGAATTACTCCTCAAACAGGCGGCTCGATCTGTTGATGCTGCCAAACAGGATCTCAATCCAGAAAGCTTAGCCAAAGCCTCAATTGATGTTGCTAAAGTTCGTGCGCATAGTACTGAAACAGCGTTAAAGGCATCTTCTAAATTGATTGAACTAGCTGGCAGTCGTGGTAGTCAACGTGCCGATGGGCTGGATCGTCACTGGCGTAATGCGCGTGTACACACCTTGCATGATGCTGCACGCTGGAAATATTACTTCATCGGTAATTATGTGCTGAATGGCATTCTGCCTCCACGTCGGGGGACATTGTAATGACTCAAACCACTGCTAAAAAAATCTTGTTAAATGCCTTTGATATGAATTGTGTCGGTCATATCAATCATGGCTTATGGACGCATCCGCGTGATCAATCACATCGCTTTAATGAACTGAATTATTGGACTGAATTGGCACAAACTTTAGAACAAGGTTTGTTTGATGGTTTATTCCTTGCTGATATTACAGGTGTTTATGATGTCTATCAGAATGGCATCGATCTCACTCTGAAAGAATCAATTCAACTGCCAAGCCATGACCCTTCCACCCTGATTTCAGCCATGGCTTTGGTCACGCAGAATTTGAGTTTTGGTGTCACGGTCAATCTCAGCTATGAGCAGCCCTATCAATTTGCACGGCGTTTTGCCAGTCTCGATCATTTAACTCAAGGTCGTTTGGGCTGGAATATTGTCACTGGCTATCTGGACAGTGCTGAACGCTTGATTGGACAAAAAGGCTTAAAAGATCATGATGCACGTTATGATCAAGCCGAGGAGTTCTTACAACTTTGCTATCAATATTGGGAAGGTTCCTGGGAAAATGACGCCTTAAAGAAAGACAAACAACAGCGTATTTTTACTGACCCCAAAAAAGTACACTCGATCAATCATCAAGGGCAATATTACCAAAGCCAAGGGGTATTTCAGGTTGCGCCATCGGTACAGCGCACACCAACTCTCTTTCAGGCAGGTGCTTCACCGAAAGGACTACAGTTTGCTACGCGTCATGCCGAATGTATTTTTATTGGTGGTGATCAACCAGAAAAGATTCGTCAACAAGTCAATAAAATACGTATACAAACAACACAGCAAGGTCGAGATCAAGATGCGATTAAAATCTTTGTCGGCATTACCATTGTAGTCGCGGAAACACATGAACTTGCACAGCAAAAACTGGCTGAATACCGTCAATATGCCAGTCCTGAAGCAGGTTTAGCACATTACGCCAGTTCAGTCGGAATTGATCTTGCCAAGTTTGCAGATGATGAAGCGATTCCATATCAAAAGAGCAATAGCATTGCTTCAGTCAATGAGAAATTTAAAGAACAGCGCATCAGCAAAAATGACCTGAAAGCACAGCATGTGCTAGGTGGGCGCTATCCACTCATCGTCGGTAGTGGCACTGAAGTTGCTGAATATCTCATTGAACTACTCGATCAAACTGGCATTGATGGTTTTAACCTGACGCGTACGGTTGCACCTGAATCACACTATGATTTCATTCGACTGGTGATCCCTGAGTTACAGCAACGTGGTCGTTATAAAACTGAATATGCCACAGGTTCACTGCGTAACAAATTGTTTGCCCAAGGCGATCTTTTAACTGCAAGCCATCCTGCTGACCAATTCCGATGTAGAACGCATAACAACGCAGATCACCTAAAAATAATTGAAGAAATTAGTGCTTAACATTTAAGAAAAGAATTGGAGAAATATATGGCTCAAACAGCCTCTAAAAAATGGCTCGGTATTGGCTTGGTCGTTGTTGCGATTATTGCCTTATTGATCTGGAATAAACACAGACAAAGCAGTAATAGTGAACTGGTAATTGGAATAAGTCCTTCTTTTGCTCATCCGCTTCAAGTCGCAGCGGATGAAGCCAAACAACAGGGATTAAATGTCAAACTGGTCGAGTTTTCCGACTGGAATACCCCGAATATCACCTTAAGTCATGGCGATATCGATGCGAACTTTTTCCAGCATCAGCCCTTTCTGGATAATTCCATTAAAGAAACTGGCTTTAAGTTAAAGTCATTTGCTGCGGGTGCGGCTTCGCATGTTGGGCTGTATTCAGAAAAATATAAAAGTTTTGATGAACTCCCGAATGGTGCAACTGTTGCGATTCCGAATGATCCTGTCAATCAAGGTCGTGCTTTATTGCTGTTGCAACAAGCCAAGCTGATTGAACTGAAAGACAGCAATAATCATCTTTCTGCACTGAAAGACATTACCGCAAATCCGAAGAACCTCAAATTTACTGAAGTTGAAGGACCTCAAACTGCACGTGCCATTGATGATGTTGATCTCGCTTTTGGTTATCCGCACTACTTACGTTTGGCCAAAACGGCTGATCCTGAAAGTGCCTTGTTGTTTGATGACAACACCAATAAGCGTTATGCGATTTTATTTGTGGTGCGTGATGACTATCAGGACAAAGACAACAAACTACAGAAATTTGTCGAGATTTATCAAAATTCACCCAAAGTGAAAGCGGCCTTGGATAGCGATTTCGGTCCAACCTTGTGGTTCCCTGGCTGGAAATAAGGAGAACGATGATGGTGAGTTTTGGTTCACAAGTCGATTTTTCAGTCCCTCATCTGAAAATACGCGGTTTAAATAAGTTTTATGATGTACAGGGCCAACGCTTACATGCCTTAAAAGACATTCATCTCGATATTCCCAAAGCACAGATTGTCGGGATTATTGGGAAAAGCGGTGCTGGTAAATCCTCCCTACTCCGTACCCTAAATGGACTGGAGTCGATTGATACCGGCAGTATCCTGATTCATCAGCAAAATATTGCTGAACTCAGCCATGCCGAGTTGATCAAGGCCCGGCAGAAAATTGGCATGATCTTTCAGCATTTTAATTTAATGTCTGCCAAAACGGTGTGGGAAAATGTGGCTCTACCACTGCGAATCGCAAGTTATGACAAGGCTGAGATTGAGCAACGGGTCAGTAATGTCTTGAAGCTGGTAGGTTTGGATGCAAAGCGACATGATTATCCCTCCCAACTGTCGGGAGGACAGAAACAACGTGTCGGTATTGCGCGTGCCTTAGTCTCTCAACCTGAAATTCTACTATGTGATGAAGCCACTTCTGCACTCGACCCAGAAAGTACCGCAAATATTTTGGCTTTGCTGAAACAGATTAACCAGAACCTTGGTTTAACCATTGTTTTGATCACCCATGAAATGCATGTCATCCAAGAAATTTGTGATCAGGTGATCGTGATTGATCAGGGTGAAATCGTTGAGTCTGGGCAGATCTGGTCGGTATTTTCCAATCCGCAACAACAGATCACACAGGAATTACTCAACTTTGAACAGGTGAATTTACCTTTTGAACTTAGCCCAACCATTCTGCCACAGAGTACCCATCAGCTTTTAAAACTGAAATATGTCAGTGAATCTAGATCGGTACCTGATTTATATGAATTACTGGATAGATTTAACAGCCCCGTTCAGGTGTATTACAGTCAGATTGATACCATTCAACAGCGAACCATTGGTTCACTAGTGATTGGGATTGGCAATCTCGAGTTTGATCTGAACAGCCCCAAATTTGTAAAACATCCAGCCATAACACAACTTGAGGTGATCGGTTATGTACAATCAACTCATTGATCTGTTACTGACAGGAACCACCGATACTTTAATCATGGTCGGTGTCTCTGCAATTCTCGCCTTTTTGATTGGTTTGCCGATTGCCTTGATTCTGGTCAGCACCGCCGATTTTGGCATTTATCCTTCCAAGAAAATCAATCAGTCCTTAGGCTGGGTGATTAATATTACCCGTTCTGTACCCTTCCTCATTTTAATGGTGGCTTTGATTCCATTTACCCGATGGATTGTCGGCACCAGCTATGGAATCTTGGCGGCAATTGTGCCCTTAACTATCGCCGCGATTCCTTTCTTTGCCCGTATTGCGGAAGTCAGCCTACGTGAAGTCGATCAAGGGCTGATTGAGGCAGCGCAAGCAATGGGCTGTAATCGCAAGCAGATTCTTTGGAACGTGCTGCTCCCGGAAGCATTACCTGGTATTATCGCAGGTTTTACCGTGACTATTGTCACGATGATCAGCTCTTCTGCCATTGCCGGTGCAATAGGTGCAGGTGGTCTAGGCGATATTGCCTATCGTTATGGCTATCAACGTTTTGATATGCAAGTGATGCTTGCTGTGATTTTGGTCCTGATCGTTTTGGTCATGTTGGTGCAGGCCACTGGCGATCACATTGCCCAACAACTGGATAAACGCAAAGTTTAAGCCCGAATGGATCCTCTACTCTAGCCATGACTTTGTCATGGCTTTCATGTAAAATCAGCAGCAATTTTTAAATAACACATTTGTGAGTGGTTTCATGGGTTTTAATTGCGGTATTGTTGGTCTGCCAAACGTAGGTAAATCTACATTATTTAATGCATTAACAAAGGCAGCGATTGCTGCTGAAAACTTTCCGTTCTGTACCATTGAACCCAATACAGGGATTGTACCTGTTCCAGATCCACGTTTAGACAAACTTACAGCAATTGTTAAACCACAACGCGTTATTCCGACTACAATGGAATTCGTTGATATTGCAGGTTTGGTTGCTGGTGCATCAAAAGGTGAAGGTTTGGGTAACCAATTCCTTGCCAATATTCGCGAGACAGATGCAATTGCACATGTCGTACGTTGTTTTGAAGATGAAAACGTCATTCACGTAAATGGTAAAATTGACCCATTAGATGACATCGCGACCATCAATACTGAACTTGCACTTGCGGATCTTGATACAGTTGCAAAAGCATTATTACGCTTAACTAAAGCAGCAAAAGGTGGCGATAAAGAAGCAATCGCAACCAAAGCAGCTTTAGAAAAAATCCAACCTTTACTTGACGAAGGTAAACCAGCGCGCGCCGCTGACTTGTCTGATGACGAACGTAAAGCTGTTCGTGGTTTTGGCTTAATGACACTTAAGCCAACCATGTATATTGCCAACGTTGCAGAAGATGGTTTTGAAAATAACCCACACCTTGAAGCAGTAAAAAAACTCGCTGCTGAAGAAAATGCGATTGTTGTTCCGCTTTGCAACCAAATCGAAGCTGAAATTTCATTGCTTGAAGATGAAGATCGCGCTGAATTCTTAGAAGCAATGGGTATGGAAGAACCTGGCCTAAACGTGGTAATCCGTGCGGGTTATAACTTACTCGGCTTACAAACTTATTTCACTGCGGGTGTACAAGAAGTTCGTGCTTGGACAGTTAAAATCGGTGCAACTGCGCCTCAAGCAGCAGGTGTGATTCACACTGACTTTGAAAAAGGCTTTATTCGTGCAGAATGTATTTCTTACGATGACTTTATTCAATACAATGGTGAAAACGGCGCCAAAGAAGCAGGAAAATGGCGTTTAGAAGGTAAAACCTATGTCGTTCAAGACGGTGATGTTCTTCACTTCCGCTTTAACGTATAAATTAACTTTTTGATTTCCAAACCGCCAATGATGATCTTATTGGCGGTTTTTTTATTCTTTCAACACAACATTAAGAGATAGTTTGCGTTTTCATATCCATTGCCGCACGCTTCATTTTTGCTTCTTTTAAAATACGCTCATGCAGAGGCTTACGGAAACCCAGCATAAAAATAAATTCAGCTAAAACAAACAATGGTCCGATGGCTAAACCAATCAAATCATCAACAAATGCGGGTTTTTTCTTTTCAAAATAATGTCCAACGAATTGAAATACCCAACCCACTACGAAAATACCAATACTTGCTCCTAACCAACTCCACATTGGCAACGATGCTATTTTTATGGCAAGCGGATATGCCGCTATAAATAGAATCAGCATCAGAAGACCAAAGAGTTTATCCAATGAAATATAGTAAATTGTACTCAATCCAATCAACAGCATCGCTAAGGTGATTGAAAAGCCTGAAATCTCAATACCTGCTCTTGCAGCGAGACACAAGATTGAGAAAACAATCAGTGGAATACCTATAAAATGAGTCACAATATTATGACGATCTAAATGATAAGCCGCATATTGGCTAAGTTGACGCTCCAAATTTGTCATGTCGCATTCCTCATATTATTTCTATATGTTATTAATCTATAAGAAATCCAAAAACCAAGTTGTCAAATAGCTGACAAATAGGTTTCTATTTTTGAAAGGGAAAAGTAGTGCTAGATCCTATTTATATTCACCATTTGCAGCAAAACTCCTGGTATCAACACCTAGCAGAGCCATTTCAAAACTTTATTCTTAAACATGGCAAAAAACTTATCATTGAAAAAAATGCTGCTGTGTTCAATGCCCAAGATCTATTCGATGGTGTTTACGGTGTGCTTGAGGGTTCGATTAGTTTGGGTTACATCGATGTAAATGGCAATGAAGCAATCGCTGCAATTGCGGAACCGATCATGTGGTTTGGTGAAATCTCATTGATCGATAAGCAGCCAAGATCACATGATGCAATTGCACTGAAAAAAAGTGTTGTTTTACAAATCCCTGCACAGCCACTAAAAGAATTTTTATTACAAAACCCTTTTTATTGGTACTACTTTGCCTTGCTCACCAGTCAGAAATTACGTTATGTGTTTCTAGAACAAATTGCGATTCAGACCCAGAGCATTACTCAACGCCTAGCGCAGCGGCTACTCTTTATATTGGAGGGATATGGTAATCGAGCTTCTATTAATGATCTGAATATTCAAATATCTCAAGATCAACTCGCCAATATGCTCACGGTGTCGAGGCAGACTATAAATCAAGAGCTTAACCATTTAGAAAAACAAGGAGTTATTCAATTAGGGTTTAAAAAAATACAGGTTATTGATTTAAAAAAATTAAAAGCGTTGTCCACAATGGGTAACCTAAATGATTAAAGCCCATGTAATCTTCATCTTGTTGAAAAGATCACACAGGCTAAAAGATACAGCATTCAATACCAATAAAGCATTGGCATTGAATTAAAACCTATTTAAATGGCGATTCCAAATGGATACCCATTTTTCCGACACGCTTTTCCCAAAGTTGTCTTGCCAATTTCTGCATATCCTCGACTTTATCACCTTCATCAAGAATTTCAATCCCTAAGAGCGTTTCAACAACATCCTCTAAGGTCACGACCCCTTTGGTATCACCATATTCGCCAACAACTAGCGCAATATGCTGTCGTTGTTCCAATAAGATTTCCATTAATCTGGATAAAGGAGTTTTTGCCATGACTGTGATCAATTCACGTCGGAACTCATTAATTGAATGCTCACCTTGTTCTTTATTTTTTGCAACTAACAAATCTTCACGTAGCACAAAACCCACTACGCTATCGAGATCATCCTCATAAATAGGCAAACGCGAAAAATTCGATACAGTCGGTATGGCAAGTGCTTCATCAACCGTTAGATCTTTTTGCAAAGCTGAAACAACAATTCTCGGTGTCATTACTGTACTGGCATCAAAAGATTTGAACAAAAAGAGATTTCGGATAATTTTAGATTCTCGATCATTCAACATCCCCTCTTCTTTACCAATACCCGCCATCGCCACAAACTCATCACGGCTGAATTGTTGCGCTTTTTTATCGCCAGAAATGAGTTTGGTTAACTTTTCTGAAACAATAATTAATGGATACATGGTTTTGATAAGAAAATTGACATAAATACCCGTAAAGGAAGCCAATTGACGCCAATATACAGCACCAAGAGTTTTAGGAATGATTTCTGAAAGGAACAGAATCAGTAAAGTCATCACAGCGGAGAAAACGCCGAACCAAACTTGACCAAATACTGAGATCGCCTTAGCACCTGCACCAATCGCACCAACCGTATGTGCTATGGTATTTACGGTTAGGATCGCAGCTAGGGATTGATCAATATTGTCTTCTTTTAAACGTCGTAACTGTTCAGCTTTTTTAGGATTTGTTTCCTTGAGGCCAGCAATATAGCTTGGCGTAATACTGAGTAATGTTGCTTCAGCTATCGAACATAAAAACGAAAAAAATAGTGCTAAAACAACATATAATAATAAAAGTAATGCATCACCACTGAAGACAGAAGCAAAAGAGATTTGTCCAAAAGTTTCTGAAATTAAACTGGGAGTATCCATATGAGAACTTGGCTTTTAACCACAGGTTCCTTACGCAATTGAGGAAATTTATCCTACGTTCTCCATGGTTCTGAGTCAATCATTTCAGAAAAATTTCAACACTATTTCTTTACAATTTATAACCTTAGCAATGACGACTTATTTAGGTGAGGTATTCCCTAATGCTGGGTTATCAATCGCACCTTTACATTGGGTTTTATCCCTTTCATAGTCGGCTTGCTTTTGAGTTGCACTGTTGGCATTTGCGAGTACATCTCTAGCCCAGCTATCTAAGCTGGTAAGGGCTTTACGGCACAGCGCATATTTCCCTTCTGTAACTGAATCCGTCATTTTGACATTGATTCGCCAATCTGTGCTCAATTGGCGCAATGGCTTTCTTACCTTTTCTTCTATTTCATCAACTTGTTTATCATAAACAAGTTGATCAATGTCATTGATTAATTGCCAAGCCGCATTTGCATATGCAGTCGCGTCATTGGTTAGTCTCGGTGCAGGCTTGATCTCAACCTTTTTTTCAGGCTCATTACTGCCATTACCACACGCGATAAGTAATAAGGGGGTACATAACACCATTGCTGTGACACAGGTTTTAGTCTTTAACATCTGAAAATGATCACCGAAACTTTTGCGACTTATGCTAGTCAATTTAGAAATAATTCTCAATCTTTGTTACTGATTTACCAAACACCTAATCATAAGAAATTACGATTTTAAACGCTTAAAAACCATTGAAATATTTTTGGGAAAAAAGCAGATAAATTACCACTGAATGATGATGTAAATGTCTAAGCAGATCGTAGGCATTTAGTTCACTCTTTTTTGTCTAACAAAAACCATGTTTTTTGTCTAACACAAGCTTAATTCCGTAAAAAGTTCTGCTATGCTTAAACACAAATTATTCAGGATAGGATTATTCGCATGAGCGTCACTCTAGGAACTCCACTTCAATCTTCTGCATTTAAGGTTTTACTGTTAGGTTCTGGAGAGCTTGGTAAAGAAGTCGTTATTTCTCTACAACGCTTAGGTGTCGAAGTTCATGCTGCTGATCGCTATGATCATGCGCCAGCAATGCAAGTAGCGCATTATGCTTATACCTTAAATATGGCTGATCCTACTGAATTAAAAAAACTGATTGAGAAAATTAAACCTAATTTAATTGTTCCTGAAATCGAAGCAATTGCAACTGAAGTACTCGTTGAGATTGAACAAAGCCAAACTGCAACGGTGATTCCTTCTGCTAAAGCCGTTAATTTAACGATGAACCGTGAAGGAATTCGTCGCTTAGCAGCAGAGGAACTTGGTTTGCCAACTTCCGCTTATCGTTTTGCCAACACACTTGAAAGCTTCCGTGCTGCTTGTGACGATATAGGCTATCCGAACTTTGTAAAACCAGTAATGTCTTCTTCTGGTAAAGGTCAATCACGCGTAAAAAACTTCAATGAAGTTGATGCCGCTTGGGAATATGCAATGCAAGGTGGGCGTGTCAACCAGGGTACGGTTATTGTTGAATCACAAATTGATTTTGATTTTGAAATTACCCTATTGACGGTACGTGCGAAAAATCCTGAAACAGGTGAAATCGAGACCCATTACTGTGATCCAATCGGCCACCGTCAAGATGCTGGTGACTATGTAGAAAGTTGGCAACCTCAACCGATGACAGCAACTGCATTACAAGAATCAAAACGCATTGCCAATAAAGTCACAACCGCTTTGGGTGGCTGTGGTATTTTTGGTGTAGAGTTGTTCATCAAAGGTGATCAAGTTTGGTTTAGTGAAGTCTCTCCTCGTCCACACGATACAGGTCTAGTGACATTGGCTTCTCAATTCCAAAGCGAGTTTGAACTACATGCACGAGCAATATTAGGTTTACCTGTGAATACAGCACGTCATAGTGTTGCAGCCAGTGCCGTGATCTATGCGGGTGTTGATGCAAATAACTTAAGTTTCTCTGGCCTAAATCTTGCTTTAGCTAATCCAAACACGGACTTACGTTTATTTGGCAAACCTGAAGGCTTCAAACGTCGTCGTATGGGTGTTGCTACTGCACGCGCTGAAAATACTGAGCTTGCTCGTGAATTAGCTCAGCAAGCAGCTGACCAAGTGAGCGTACAAACAAACTCTTAACCTGATTGAGTAGACCCATTTTCATGATCAATACATCTCCATTGTTAAACTACGTGACCAGTCATCATGATATTCAAGCTATTAACCAATGGCGAACGGATGTAGAAAAGCAGTTGCAAGAGAGCTATGAAAATGGGCAATCCATTCGCGATGTCATCAAAGCAAGATCAAACTCTATTGATGAAGCCCTTATATTCCTTTGGAATCATGCAGGATTAGCTCAAACTGAATTAGGTTTATTTGCGGTTGGCGGTTACGGTCGTCATGAGATGCTTCCGTATTCAGATACGGATATCATGATTTTGTCTGAAAATGAAATTAACGAGGAACAAGAGAAACTCATATCCACGTTTATTTCATCGCTTTGGGATGTCGGTAACTTCAAACCTGGTATCAGCGTCCGTACCATTCAAAACTGTGTCGAACAAGCGAGTAATGACTTAACGGTTGCAACAACGTTGATTGAAGCACGTTTAATTACGGGCAAAGAACAACTAGCGAAATGGCCGCGTCGAATCGTTGCTCAAACATGGACGGATCAAACTTTCTATGATGCGAAAATGCAAGAGCAGGCAAAACGCTATGCTCAGCATAATAATACAGAAAGTAATCTAGAACCTGATATTAAAAATGCGCCAGGCGGTATCCGAGACATTAATCAAATTGGTTGGATTGCAAAACGTCATTTCCGTGTAAACCGTATTTATGACCTTGTACACCTTGGTTTTATTACGGAATTTGAGCTAGGCGTATTGGAAGAAGCAGAAAGCTTTTTATGGGAAATCCGCACCCATTTACATCGCCTCGCAAAACGAGATGAGAACCGTTTATTATTTGAATATCAACGTGATATTGCTGCAAAATTTGGCTATGTTCGAGAAGAAGGTCAACCTGTAAACTTTGCAGTCGAACAATTCATGAAGCGCTATTATCGCACAGCGCAACAGGTTTCAACCCTGAATGAAATGCTACTGGCTTATTTCAATGAATCAGTAATTACACCTCGTTTACCAGACTATGAACGCCATATTATCGATATTAATGAACGTTTTAAAATCGTTGATGGCAAATTGGCAGTACAGCATCACAAGGTTTTCTCAGAAGAACCAAGCGCTATCTTAGAATTATTCTATTTGCTGGCAAATCGACCTGAAATCACCGGTATCCGTGCACGTACCCTACGTTTATTAGTACTTGCGGCAAAACGTATTGATCAACGTTTCCGTGACAATCCTGTTCATCAAGCCCTGTTCATGTCTATTATTCGTTCACCTCACCGTTTATATGAAACAATGGTTTCGATGAAACGTTATGGTGTATTGGGTAATTACATTCCAGCTTTTGGACAAATCACAGGCTTAATGCAATACGATTTATTCCATATCTATACAGTGGATGCTCATACTCTATTACTACTACGTAACCTTAGTCGTTTTAAAGAACCTGAATTTGCCAAAGAATTTCCTGTCGTAAGCTCCGTTTTCCAACGTATTTCGCGCCATGACATTGTTTATCTCGCGGCAATTTTCCATGATATTGCAAAAGGTCGTGGTGGTGATCACAGTGAGCTTGGTGCAATTGATGCCATCGAATTCTGTCGCACTCATGGTTTTACTGAACGTGAATGCAAACTGGTTGCATGGTTAATCAACAATCACCTCCTCATGTCACTCACTGCACAGAAAAAAGATATTTCTGATCCTGATGAAGTAAAAGAGTTTGCTGAAAAAATCGGTGATATGGAGCATCTTGATTATCTTTATACCTTGACGGTAGCGGATATCAATGCAACTAATCCAAAACTTTGGAATACTTGGCGCGCTTCGCTCATGCGTCAACTCTATACTTATTCACGTGATGTGATTCGCTCTGGTCTGGGTCGTCCTGTTGATTACCAAATGCTGATCGAAGACACCAAATTTGCTGCCAGTGAATTATTGGTTAATGATTTCTCCCTCGCCGAAGTTGAAAAAGTTTGGCAAGAGCTTGGTGATGAATATTTTGTTAAAGAGTCAGCCAATGAAATTGCATGGCATACTCAAGCCATATTACAACATGGGGATAACCCAGAACCTTTGGTTTTACTTCGTGCCCACCGCAACGCTGCAGATGATGCGGTTCAGATCTTTATTTATACACGTGATCAACCGAACTTGTTCGCAACAACAGTAGCGGTACTCGATCGGATGAATCTAGACGTACAAGATGCACGTATTATCACTGCCTCAACCTCGTTTAGTCTGGACACTTACTTAGTCCTTGATCGTTTTGGCACCTTACTCACCGACCCAGAACGCGAGCGTAAAGTTAAAGCGGCGCTAATTGAAGCATTGAGCCACTCAGATCAATATCCTGGCATTATGCAACGCCGAATTCCGCGCCATTTACGTCACTTCGATATACAAAACACGGTTGATATTGTACTCAACCCAGCTTTACAACAGCATATGGTTGAAATCTCAACACTCGATCAACCGGGTTTACTGGCTCGTATCGGTGGATTATTTATGCTGCAAGGCTTAGATATTCATTCTGCTAAAATCGCAACGCTTGGTGAGCGTGCAGAGGATATTTTCTTTGTCACCAAGAAAAATGGTGTATTGCTCACCGATGAAGAAGTAAAGGCTTTTGCTGAAACATTAAAAGCAGCATTGGATGAAGCTTCTAATCAAGTTTGCAATCCAACTTAAAAACATCTTGCGGAGCTACAATCGCTCCGCATCCCCTTTGTTAAAATGGGGAGACTTTTCATTCTTATTTTTGGTAATGTTTAAATGAACTCAAGCTTGTCTCTATTGCATCCCTATCCTTTTGAAAAGCTAAATCAACTTTTTAAAGAGGTGCAACCTGCCAACTTACCATTGATTCCACTCTCAATTGGTGAGCCAAAACATCCAGCACCTGAGTTCGTTAAACAAGCCATTATTGATAATTTCGCGCATTTATCTACCTATCCAAATAGTAAAGGTTTACCTGAGTTACGCCAAAGTATTGCACAATGGCTGACAAACCGTTTTAAATTGAACACTATCAGTGCAGAAGATCATATTCTGCCTGTTTCTGGAACACGTGAAGGTATTTTTTCGTTTGTGCAATCACTCATTAAACGTGAAGATGAACCTTTTATCGTCATGCCAAACCCCTTCTATCAGATATATGAAGGTGCTGCACTACTTGCAGGCGCTAAACCTTATTTCATCAACTGCACTGAAGAAAATGGTTATTTAGGCGATTTTGATGCAGTCCCTGCTGAAGTTTGGGAAAAAACAGCATTATTGTTTGTATGTACACCAGGAAATCCGACTGGAACAGTACTGTCAAAAGAACAATTTAAAAAATTAATTGCTTTGTCAGACCAATATAATTTTGTGATTGCATCCGATGAATGTTATTCGGAGCTATGGTTCGATCAAGCACCTGTTGGGCTATTAGAAGTTTGTGCAGAAATGGGACGTGATGATTATAAGAATTGCATCGTATTTCACTCACTTTCTAAACGTTCTAACTTACCCGGTATGCGTTCTGGTTTTGTAGCTGGAGATGCGACTTTATTAAAACCTTATTTACAATATCGCACTTACCATGGTGCTGCGATGCCAGTTCAGCATCAATTGGCATCCATTTCAGCTTGGAATGACGAAGCACATGTTGAAGAAAACCGTCAACAATACCGTGCCAAATTTGACTTATTCCAATCGGAACTGGGTCATCTACTGCCTTTACAAAAACCTGATGCCGGCTTCTATTATTGGTTAAAAGTGGATAATGATGAAACTTTTGCCAAAATGCTCATAGAAAAAGCCCATATCAAAGTTTTGCCAGGCCGTTATCTTTCTCGTGATACTGAACAAGGCAATCCCGGTGAAGGTCATGTCCGAATGGCCCTGGTCGCAGATCTAGCTCAATGTGAAGAGGTCGTGAAACGTCTGAAAGCGATTCTTTAATTTATACGATCAAAGGAATCCATAAACTGTTTATGGATTCCTATTTTCATGTTAAACCTGCCCAATCACTAAAACTAAAGCAATCATTACCATCAAGCTGCCCGAAATACGACTCACAATTTTTACTGCTGTAGGTCGCGTTCTTAGTAATTTTTTTGCAGTTACACCCACTAACATATACACCACAGCACAACTTAGTAAATGAATCATACCTAACATCATAATTTGTACTGTTGGAGAAAGTGCCATTTTCGGATGTATAAATGGTGGCAATAGCGCAAAAAATAAAAAAAGAACCTTTGGATTTAAGCCGCTAATACCCACACCTTTAATCAACCATGCTTTAGCATTCAGTAATGATCGAGGCTGCCCATCAGCATGTGAAATGGTGGCTGGCTGTAATAACAGATGAACTCCCATCCACAGTAAATATCCCGCACCTAATACTGTCATTGCCGTCATTAGAATAGGAAAATGATTTAACAGCGAGCCTACACCTGCTGCAACACATAAAATTGCAATTAAATGTCCTAAAATCAATCCAGTAACTGCAGTACTAACAAACTTTCCCTCAATCCCTGCCAAAATTGCATAAGCCCAATCGGCACCAGGTGTAAGCACAAATAGAATTGAAACACTCCAGAAAGCTAAAATTACACTTAATTCCATAATGCGACCCTATATCCCAATGACATACTGTTTTCAGCGCTTGATATTTAAACCAATTGGTAAATATCGCTTTGAGATAATAGGCTTTTGTGATTAAAATGTTATTCTAAATAATTCCATACATCTAAAATGAAAAGGTAGTTTCTTCTAAATGGATCGCATTGATAAGAAAATTATTGCTGAACTCCAAGCAAATGGGCGATTATCTATCACTGAACTGGCAGAGAGAGTTGGACTAAGCTTATCTCCATGTCATCGTCGTGTGAAAGCATTGGAAGAATCAGGAATTATCAAAGGCTATCATGCAGATCTGGAAGCATCAAAAATTGGGTTGAACTTTTCAGCTATTATTTTCGTGACGTTAAAAGATGGAGATAAAAAGGCTTTATCCAGTTTTGAAGAAAAAGTCAGTGAAATCGCAAATGTAACACAAGCCCAACGTCTATTTGGAAACCCAGATTATCTATTACATGTGGTTACCAAAGATTTGGCAAGTTTTCAAAAATTATATGATGATAGCTTATCTGCCCTACCCAACGTGCAACGCCTTACCTCCACAATTGTCATGAAAAATGTGGTATTTAATCGATTATTGCCCCTTTAAGATAAAAATTATATAAATAAATATCAATTAGATACCCTACCATCAATCGCATAATACGATAATTTACTTAATATACTGAAATCTATAATCGAACACTTGACCATCTGTTGAAATCTTGGTCTATACTTAGCCATCACACAACTTGATGACTATGGAAAGATGGCTTCTCAAACTCCTCAAAAAACGAATAAAAAAGTTTGGCTTTTATTTGCAATCATCGTTGGTTTGGTCATTGTTCTCATTGCCTTACGGTTAACTGGAATTACTAAAAAATCAACAACGGACAAGCCGCCAAAAGCTACAGAACAGACTGAGCAAAAATCGGCTCTCACGGTAACAGTCGTTGAGCCAGTATTACAAAACTGGAAACAAAGCTTTACTGCCAATGGCAATGTCGCTGCATGGCAAGAAGTGGTAATTGGTAGTGAGTTATCTGGTCAACGCCTTACTCGGGTCAATGTCAACGTTGGTGATCAGGTTAAACGCGGACAGGTTTTAGCCGAAATAAATAGCGATACGATTCGTGCAGATCTTGCAGCAGCCAAAGCCAGTTATGCAGAAGCCCAAGCAGTTCTTGCAGATGCATCAGCTAATCTTAAACGTGTTCAGCAGCTAAAAAATACAGGCGCTATCTCAGTTCAAGAGTCTGCACAATATCAAACTTCTCAAGCGACCGCCCAAGCACGCTTAGATGCAGCCAAGGCACAAATTGAAAGTAATCAGTTGCGTTTAACTCAAACCAGAGTTGTTTCCCCTGATAACGGCGTGATTTCTGCTCGTAGTGCAACTGTCGGGTCTTTGGCGCAAACAGGACAAGAATTATTCAGGTTAATTAGAGATCACCGCTTAGAATGGCGGGCTGAAGTAACCACAACCGATCTCTATAAACTCAGACAAGGTATGGTCGCCGAAATTATTTCTCCCGACCCTACTCAACCGAAGATTAAAGGTAAAGTGCGAATGATCGCACCTGTTATCGACCCGCAAACACGCTATGGGATTGTGTATGTCGATTTACCTTCGACACAAGCTGTCCGCATGGGGATGTTTGTTAAAGGTGAATTTGATCTGGGACAAAAATCAGCACTCACTCTGCCTCAAAGCGCATTGTTACTCCGTGATGGTTTTACTTATATTTTCTCAGTTGACCGTAATAACCGTGTGACTCAGCAAAAAGTCACCATAGGTCGTCGTTCTGGTAATCGTGTTGAGATTCTAGATTTACCTGCAAATGTCAAAGTTGTTTCATCGGGTACAGGCTTTTTAAGTGATGGAGACCTAGTGAGCATCGCGAAAGAAATCCCTGATACACCGCTTAGTCAAAAACTTGTTACTCAGCAGGAGCGTTAAGATGAATGTTTCTGCTTGGTCGATTCGCAATCCAATTCCCGGTATTTTGTTATTTATCATGTTGGGTTTAGCGGGTTTGTTATGTTTTCACTGGATGAAAATTCAACAATTTCCCGATATTGAACTTCCAATGGTGACCGTAACGGCAGCACTTCCAGGTGCTGCTCCCCCACAATTGGAAACGGAAGTTGCCCGTAAAATTGAAAACTCGATAGCAACTTTACAAGGTCTTAGAAATCAATATACCAATATTCAAGATGGTGTAGTGAGCATCACTGCCGAGTTCCAACTTGAAAAACCGCTCCAAGAAGCCGTAGATGATGTACGGAATGCGGTTTCACAGGTACGTTCAGATTTACCAGCAGATTTACGAGATCCTATTGTCAGTAAAATCAACTTATCTGGCTCACCCATCTTAACTTATACAATTCAATCCCCGAAAATGGATGAAGAAGCATTGTCATGGTTTGTGGACTATGATATTTCCCGTGCCATGCTTCAAGTCAAAGGGGTTGGTGCAGTTTCACGTGTAGGTGGGGTCACAAGACAAGTTGAAGTTGAACTAGATCCAGAAAAACTACTCGCACTCAATGCAACGGCAACTGACATCAGTCGCCAGCTACGCCTACTCCAACAAGATGCTTCAGGCGGACAAACAAAAATAGGTGGTAGTGAACAGTCAATCCGTACAATCGCCACTGTACAAACAGCCGAAGAAATTGGCGCGATGGATATCGCACTGAGTGACGGGCGACATATCCGTCTCGATCAAGTAGCAACGATTCATGATGGTATTGCCGAAAGACGCTCAGCTGCGTTATTAAATGGAAAACCTGTAATCGGCTTTGAAATTACGCGCAGTAAAGGTGCCAGTGAAGTTGATGTTGAAAAAGGAGTTATCCTTGCATTGGATAAACTCAAAGCATCTCATCCAGATCTTGAAATTACTGAGGCATTTAACTTTGTTCAGCCCGTTGAAGAAAACTATAAAGGGTCAATGGCACTACTTTATGAAGGTGCAATTTTAGCTGTGCTTGTCGTGTGGTTATTCTTGCGGGATTGGCGTGCCACCATTATTGCAGCGACCGCCCTACCACTCTCCATTCTACCCGCCATGATTGGCATGTATTACCTAGGTTTTACTTTAAATATTGTCACCTTGTTAGCCATGTCTTTGGTTGTCGGCATCTTAGTCGATGACGCAATTGTCGAAATTGAAAATATTATTCGCCATCTGAGGATGGGCAAAACACCTTATGAAGCGGCGATGGAGGCTGCCGACGAGATTGGTCTTGCAGTCATTGCTACAACGTTTACCCTAATCGCTGTCTTTTTGCCAACCGCCTTTATGAGTGGTATCGCTGGCAAGTTCTTTGTGCAATTTGGATGGACAGCATCCCTTGCTATTTTTGCATCCTTACTTGTCGCGCGTTTGCTGACACCAATGATGGCGGCCTATATTCTAAAACCTTGGGTCGGTAAAATTGATCATCCCTTACAGAGCGAAACTTCAAATGATCAGGGTAAAACTGGTTTAGCTAAAGATCGTGAAAATGATGGAAAAGTCATGAGCGGATATATGCGATTGGTGACTTGGTGTATTAGCCATCGTTGGATTACTTTATTTGGTGCAATCCTCTTCTTTATCGGTTCGCTCATGCTCATTCCATTGCTACCGACTGGTTTTGTTCCTCCACCTGATACAGGACAAACCCAAGTCCGCCTAGAATTGACACCTGGTTCACAATTTGCAGATACATTAAAAACTGCAGAATATGCCCGCGAATTAATTAAAGATCACCCTGAAATCAAAAGTATCTATACCACTATTGGTGGCGGCGCGGCAGGTACAGACCCTTTTGCTGGGGGTGCTTCAACTGAACCACGTAAAGCGACCTTAACGATCCAAACCACTGAGCGTAAAAGTCGTGATGCAAGTCTTCAACAAGTCGAAGATGAAATCAGACAACGGCTTGCTGAACTCCCTGGTGCCAGAATTCAAGTCGGCATAGCAGGAAACAACAGTCAATATCAATTAGCACTTTCAGGTGATGATCCTGAAACGCTGATTTCAACTGCTCGACAGTTGGAAAGAGAATTACGTACGATTCAAAATATCGGTAGCGTAACTTCAAGTGCAGCATTGATTCGCCCAGAGTTAGTGATTCGTCCAGACTTTGCAAAAGCTGCTGATCTAGGGATCACCACCTATGATATTGCTGAAACACTTCGGATTGCGACTGCGGGTGACTTCGATCAGAATTTGGCAAAGCTAAATCTTTCACAACGACAAGTACCTGTAGTCATTAAACTTCCTTTATCAGCACGACAAGATCAAGAGTTGATGAAGCGTTTGATTATTCAGGGAAGTCACGGCCCAGTAATGCTAGGCACAATCGCTGATGTCAACATTGAAAGTGGTCCATCACAAATCGATCGCTTTAATCGCATGCGTAATATCAATTTAAATATTGAGCTCAATAACCAACCTTTAGGAGATATTGCAGCCCAAGTTGATCAATTACCTACCATGAAAAATCTACCGCCGAGCGTGACACATACCAACATTGGTGATGCAGAGGTCATGCAAGAATTATTTTCAAGTTTTGGTTTGGCAATGTTAACAGGCGTATTGTGTATCTATGTTGTGTTGGTGCTTTTATTTAAAGATTTCTTACAACCGATCACCATTTTAGTAGCATTACCATTATCGTTAGGCGGCGCTTTTGTTTTACTCCTTTTAGCAAAAAGTAGTTTTTCCATGCCAAGTTTAATTGGCTTGATCATGCTAATGGGTATCGCAAGTAAGAACTCTATTTTATTGGTCGATTATGCCATCATTGCGAGGAACGAAAAGGGCTACTCACGTTTCAATGCTTTACTCGATGCCTGCCATAAACGTGCGCGTCCTATTATTATGACCACATTAGCAATGGGTGCAGGCATGTTACCAATTGCTTTAGGGGTAGGAACTGATCCTAGTTTCCGTTCTCCAATGGCAATTTCTGTAATTGGCGGATTGATTACCAGTACATTCTTATCCTTGCTGGTTATTCCCGTGGTTTACACATTTATTGATGATATTCATCAAAAGCTGTTTAACTTCAAAAAGAATAAACCATTACCGACAGAAACTTCCTAGTAAAAAATAAAAAAGACGGTTTTATAACCGTCTTTTTTATTCATAGGAATATCTATGATTTCGCTAATGCTTTTTCAATATCCGCTTCCAAAGCTTCAGGTTTAGTGGTCGGTGCGTAACGACCTAATACTTCACCATTGCGTCCCACTAAGAACTTAGTGAAATTCCATTTGATATTACGACTACCTAAAATTCCTTTTGCTTCACGCGTTAAAAAACGGAAGATTACATGGGCCTCAGGTCCTTTAACGTCTACCTTGGCAAACATTGGAAAATTAACGCCATAATTGCGCTGGCAAAACGTTCCTATTTCCTTGTTTGTCCCAGGATCTTGCCCTCCAAACTGATTGCATGGAAAACCCAAAACCTCTAAACCTTGAGATTTATATTTTTCATAAAGTTTCTCAAGCCCTGCAAATTGTGGAGTAAAGCCACATTTACTTGCTGTATTTACAATCAGCATCACTTTACCTTTATAATCGGCAAGTGCTTTTATTTCTCCTTCTAACAACTCAGCTTCAAACTGATAAATGTTACTCATGGATAAGTTTCCTCGTCATTCTTTTCTTCTGTTTTAAGTTGTAATGATGCTGAATTTACGCAATACCGCAATCCAGTCGGTTCTGGGCCATCCTCAAACACATGCCCTAAATGTGCGTCGCAATCATGGCAGATGATTTCAGTTCTAACCATGCCATGTGAAGAATCGTCGTGCTCCTCTATAGCTGAATTATCAATCGGTCGATAAAAACTTGGCCAACCTGAACCACTGTCATATTTTGTTTCAGAGGAAAATAATTTCGCACCACAGCAACGACATACATAAATCCCTTTTTGTTTACTGTTCCAATACTGCCCAGTAAACGCCGGCTCAGTACCCTTTTTACGGGTAATGCGATATTCTTCTGGTGATAACTCTCTTTGCCATTCTCGGTCAGTTTTATTGACTTTTCCCATGAAAAAACTCCTTTAAATCTATGAGATTCAATGTCATGCTTCATGCTTTCCATATTTACGCTAGTCGTTGATAAATTTCTAGCGGAATTTCAAAATAGATTGTGCGTTTTCGGTAATCTATTTTTTCTTAACTTACAAAACATTGGATGGAATTATGTCCGTTATCAGTAACACTACGCCACGAGAAATTAAAAAATCATCTAAGCTCGAGCATGTTTGCTACGACATTCGTGGACCTGTGTTACGAGCCGCCAATGAGATGGAAGAGCAAGGGCATAAAATTATCAAGCTCAATATCGGTAACCCTGCACCATTTGGTTTTGAAGCACCTCAAGAGATTATCAATGATGTTGCTTTAAACTTACCAAATGCGATTGGTTATACCGATTCTAAAGGTATTTTCCCTGCACGTAAGGCAATCTGCCAGTACTACCAACAAAAAGGTATTTTTGATATGCACGTCAATGATGTGTATGTCGGAAACGGTGTTTCAGAACTTATTGTAATGGCAATGCAAGGCTTATTAGACGACGGCGATGAAATGCTGGTTCCAATGCCTGATTATCCGTTATGGACCGCAGCAGTTAATCTGTCGGGTGGTACAGCAATCCATTATAAATGTGATGAGGAAAACTACTGGTATCCTGATATTGCTGATATGGAAAGTAAGATCACACCGAATACCCGCGGAATCGTGGTGATCAATCCCAATAATCCAACAGGTTCAGTCTACCCTCGCCATGTTTTAGCACAAATTGTTGCTTTGGCGAAAAAGTATGATTTGATTTTATTTGCGGATGAGATCTACGACAAAATTATATATGACGGGATTGAACATGTTTCAGTTGCTACATTAGCTGGTGATCAACTCTGCGTATCGTTTAATGGTCTATCCAAAGCATATCGTATCGCAGGTTATCGTGCGGGATGGATGGCAATTACAGGTAATAAAGCACGTGCTGCTGATTATATTGAAGGCCTAGATATGTTGGCTTCAATGCGTCTATGTGCGAACCATCAAGCCCAATATGCAATTCAAACCGCTTTGGGTGGCTACCAATCGATTAATGATTTGATCCGTCCAGGTGGTCGATTATACGAACAACGTAATATTGCTTGGGAAATGCTCAATGAAATCCCAGGTGTAAGTTGTGTTAAGCCTGAAGGTGCGATGTACTGTTTCCCGAGACTTGATCCAACTGTATATGCCGTCGAGGATGATGAAGCGTTAATGCTTGATTTGTTGAAAGCAGAAAAGGTATTACTCGTACAAGGTACAGGATTTAACTGGCCAACACCTGATCATTTCCGTGTGGTATTTTTACCAGCAGAAAATGAACTTCGTGAAGCAATTAATCGTTTAGGCCGCTTCCTCGCCACTCGTCGCTAATAAAAAATTAAAGCAATGTCTTCACTAGACATTGCTTTTTTTATTTTTAGAAGAGTTCGTCTGTCATTACACAAAACCGCACCAATATGATGCAATCATATGAAAAACCCATAAATACTCAAATAAACACCTGATATTATTAAAATTAAAAAGTAAATGTTCTCGAGTCACTTCAGTTGCTTAAATCTTTAATCACATCCATTTTCATTCTAGACAAAAGTCTAATAAAAAATAATTTTGCCAATGATTTAAACCCTAAAACTTCAAATAATAGCCGCCGATGTCATGTCGGATTTAGACATAGCACTTCGATGGAAAACTAGAAAACAGGATTGTAATTGATGATTAAAACGGTTAAATCATTAGGATTAGCATGCACTTTGCTTGCAGCTTCAGTTTCATTGTACGCGAAAAATAATGTCGTGATTATGGCGACTGGTGGCACGATAGCAGGCGCTGGCGCAAGCTCAACCAATAGCGCAACTTATACAGCTGCGAAAGTTCCTGTAGAAACTTTAATTAATTCAGTTCCTCAAATTAAAGATTTAGCAAACGTAAGCGGTGTTCAAGCTCTACAAATTGCGTCAGAGAATATTACCGATAAAGAACTTTTATCACTTGCACGCCAAGTCAACGATTTAGTCAAAAAACCTTCTGTGAATGGCGTTGTGATTACCCATGGTTCAGATACGCTTGAAGAAACGGCATTCTTTTTAAACCTTGTCGTTCATACTGACAAACCAATTGTTTTAGTAGGTTCAATGCGCCCGTCTACCGCACTTTCGGCTGATGGCCCGCTTAACCTATATAGTGCTGTTGCCCTTGCTTCTTCTGATGAAGCAAAAAATAAAGGCGTACTGGTATTGATGAATGACTCAATCTTTGCTGCACGCGATGTAACCAAAGGAATCAACATCCATACCAACGCTTTTGTAAGTCAATGGGGAGCTTTAGGAACTGTTGTTGAAGGAAAACCATATTGGTTTAGAAATAGTATTAAACGTCATACGAAGACATCAGAATTTAATATTGAACAGATTAAAGGTGAACAGTTACCTGTTGTTCAAATTGTTTATGGTTCCGACTCAATGAAACCTGATGCTTATCTTGCTTATGCAAAGGCTGGAGCGCAAGCAATCATCAATGCGGGTACGGGTAACGGCTCTGTTGCAAAATACTTAGTGCCAACTTTACAACAACTACACGATGACAACGGTATTCAAATTATCCGTTCTTCTCGAGTCGCTCAAGGTTTTGTTTTACGTAATGCGGAACAACCTGATGACAAATATGGTTGGGTTGCTGCACATGACCTTGATCCACAAAAAGCACGCATTCTCGCGGCATTGGCACTCACTAAAACCAATGATGCTAAAGAAATTCAACGGATGTTCTGGGAGTATTAATTTACGTCCATAACGACTAAACCGATGTATATGATCAAATCGCATATACATCGGTTTTTTAGTTTCTGAGCCGAATACAAAGCAGATATGATCTTATTGCAAAAATATTAGACAACAGCCATAGACAGAGCGTGTTAGAATAATCGGCGGTCGCGTTAAGGATAGATCTATGCAGTTTGTTCATCTTGGTATTCATACAGAGTTTTCGATTACAGAGTCGATTGTTCGCATACCCGATTTGGTCAAAGCTGCTATAAACGATGAAATGCCTGCTCTGGCATTAACTGACCTGTCAAACCTACATGCTGCAGTGAAGTTCTATGAAGCATGCCTTAAGAAAGGAATTAAACCGATTTTAGGCAGCGTCATTCGACTCAATGATGCTGAACATCGCGCGACACTCTTGGCGATGAGCAATACAGGTTGGCGGAACCTGACAGAAATTGTATCTCGTGGTTTTATCGAAGGACAACAACTCAGTATCCCCTGCGTCCAAAAAGAATGGGTGCTCGAACAATCTGAGGATTTGATTATCCTGTTGGGGCAACACAGTGATGTGGGTAAGATGCTCTGCTCGTCAAATCCACAAAAAGCAGAACCTTTGTTAGAAGCATGGGTTGAAAAATTTGGTAACCGTGTCTATTTGGCCTTAACACGTACCGAACGCGCGGGTGAAGAAGACTTTATTCAAGAGGCAGTCAAACTCGCTGCAAAATACCAAATTGGTGTCATCGCACACAATGATATCCATTTTATTGACAAAGATGACTTTTACGCACATGAAGCTCGCGTTTGTATTGCTGATGGTTATGTATTGGGTGATGATAAACGTCCAAAAAATTATAGCCCCGAACAATATTTCAAAACTGGACAGCAAATGTCTGAGCTATTCTCAGATATTCCAAGCGCGATTGAAAATACATATTATGTCGCACAGCGCTGCAATGTAGCACTACAACTCGGGACCTATTTCTTACCTGACTTCCCTATCCCTGATGGCTATACCATCGATACCTATTTTGAGCATCTATCTCGTCAAGGCTTAGAAGAACGCTTAAATCATCTTTATCCAATATCAGAGCGAGATGAAGATTGGGATGATATCCGTAAACCCTATGATGAACGAATCAAATATGAAGTTGATATCATCTTAAAAATGGGTTTCCCCGGCTACTTCCTCATCGTCATGGACTTTATCCAATGGGCAAAAAATAATGGGGTACCCGTCGGACCAGGACGAGGTTCGGGTGCAGGTTCCTTGGTCGCGTATAGTTTAAAAATTACCGATCTCGATCCACTTCGATATGATCTACTCTTTGAACGCTTCTTGAACCCAGAACGTGTTTCAATGCCCGATTTTGATGTGGATTTCTGTATTGCAGGACGTGATCGCGTTATCGAATATGTAGCTCAAAACTATGGTCGCCAAGCTGTTTCCCAGATTGCGACCTTTGGTACCATGGCGGCAAAAGGTGCCATTCGAGATGTTGCACGTGTCTTGGGTAAATCATATGGGCTTGCAGACCGTATCTCAAAAATGGTGCCAACCAAACCGCTTGGTGTTGATCTGGCGACTGCGATTGATATGGAACCGCAACTTAAAGATATCGTCACCAATCCATCCAACCCAGACAATGATGATGCGGCTGAAATTTGGGAAATGGCACTTAAACTTGAAGGTATCACACGAAATACGGGTAAACACGCTGGTGGTGTGGTTATCGCTCCGGGGAAAATTACCGATTACTCTGCAGTATTATGTGATCCAGATGGTACCAACCGCGTCGCACAATATGATAAAGATGATGTCGAAGCAGCGGGATTAGTCAAATTTGACTTCTTGGGTTTACGAAACCTTACTGTAATTGAGGATGCCGTTCAGAATATTAATAAAAGAATCAAATCTGAAACTCCACTCGAAATCGCAAATGTCCCGTTGGACGACAAAGATGCATATTTAGTTTTTGCGGAAGCGAATACGACCGCGGTATTCCAGTTTGAATCCGTCGGCATGAAAAAAATGCTTAAAGAAGCAAGGCCAAGTAAATTCGAAGAAATTATTGCCTTCGTTTCTTTATATCGTCCTGGCCCAATGGATCTGATTCCTGACTTTATTCATCGTATGCACGGTGGCGAGTTTGAATATTTACATCCATTACTCGAAAGCGTTTTAGAACCGACTTATGGCATCATGGTTTACCAAGAACAGGTAATGCAAGCAGCACAATTCTGTGCGGGTTACACCTTGGGTGGTGCAGATTTACTTCGTCGAGCCATGGGTAAAAAGAAACCTGAAGAAATGGTAAAACAACGCCAAATCTTTATTAAAGGTGCCGCAGAAAAGGATATTGATGAAGCAACAGCCAACCATATCTTTGATTATATGGAAAAATTCGCAGGCTATGGTTTTAACAAATCACATGCTGCTGCCTATGCCCTTGTTGCCTATCATACCGCTTGGTTAAAAGCTCATTACCCTGCTGAGTTTATGGCAGCTGTTTTATCATCGGAAATGCAGAACACTGACAGTATCGTGTTCTTAATTGATGACTGCCGTAACAATAAGCTCGAAGTACTTCCTCCTTCTGTAAATATGTCTTTATATCATTTCCATGCCAGTGACGAACGTACTATTGTCTACGGTTTAGGTGCGATTAAAGGTGTTGGCGAACAGGCAATGCAGTCTGTGATCGACTCACGCATTAAAGAAGGTCCATATAAAGACTTGTTCGATTTTTGTCATCGTATTGACTTAAAGAAAATCAATAAACGTACACTTGAAGCACTCATCCGCGCTGGTGCATTAGATTGTCTCGGCATTGAGCGTTCAAGCTTAATGGCTCAACTGCCTGAAGCCGTGCAAGCAGCTGAACAGGCACGTAGTAATCGTGAAACAGGCATTATGGATTTGTTTGGTGAAGTTGAAGAGGTTCAACGCAAACCAGCCAAACCTGTCAAACCTTGGTCGGATGAAGTTCGATTAAAAGGTGAAAAAGATACGCTTGGCCTGTATTTAACCGGTCATCCAATTGATGTTTATCGTCCAGAATTAAAAGCCTTTATTCCAGCAAAACTGAATGAACTGACACCGACTCGTCGCGGAGTTACAACTGTCTTTGCTGGCTTGGTCGTGGATATCGCCAACTTCCCAAATCGGATTATGATCACCTTAGATGATGGTACTTCACGTGTAGAAATCAGTTGCAATCATGAACGTTTCCAACGTTACAAAGAAATTGTTCGACTTGAACAAGTGGTTGTCATTGAAGGTGAAATTTATGAACGTGAAGGTTTTGACCGCCCAATGGCGCGTTTGAGCAAAGCATTTAGCTTGAATGAAATCCGCCAAAAACGCGCTCAAAGCATTCAAATACAGCTAAGCCCTGATTTAATGACCAAATCTTTAGCCAAAGATCTACAAACCATTCTCCTTCCGTATTGTAATGTCTATATGAGTCAACATATTGGCTTACAGTTACAAATTGAGCAAAGCTTTGCATATGCTGAAGTACATCTAGGACCGCAATGGAAAGTTGCCCCTCAAGATGAACTACTCGCTAAATTACGTGATTATTTTGGAAAAGATGCTATTTTCATCGAATATCAAGTGAAATCAAAAGCTGCCAAAGCAATCGAAAAACCTAAAGTTAGCACTGTCGCAACACCACCTGAAAATATGTCTATGGATGAAGCTTTGGACCTTTATCAAGCCGAAGTTTCTCAATATTCTTAAATTTGGATGATATATGAATCAGTTTGAGCAAAATAATGTGACCAAACCATTGGATCATGTCCGTATTGTTATGGTCAATACAACTCTCCCAGCAAATATTGGTAGTGCTTTACGTGCCATGAAAACCATGGGATTATCCAAATTAGTATTAGTTGCACCTAAAACATATCCTCATCCAGATATTGATGCCTTAGCAGCAGGTGCACAAGATTTAATCGAACATATTGAAATTGTAGAAACGCTCGAACAAGCGATTCAAGACTGTCATCTTGTTTTTGGAACCAGCGCGCGTAGTCGTACTATTCCATGGCCATTATTAGACGTACGTCCAGCAGCAAAAGAAGCACTTCAAGCGGCTACACAACAACAAAATATTGCCATTGTTTTTGGTCGTGAAGATCGAGGTTTGACTAATGAAGAGCTTGCTCTCGCCAATTATCATTTAACAATTCCTGTAAATCCTGAATATGGCGTGTTAAATGTGGCTCAAGCCATTCAAGTCGTATGCTACGAGTTAAGAATGGCGGCACTAGAGCAAGTCAGTCCAGTGGTTGACACATCAAATGAGCAAATGCAACTTAAACAACAGCAAACCATGCAATGGGACGAACCGCTTGTAACCCAACAGCAAATGGAAGAGTTTTATCCTCATTTTGAGAAAATGTTGACTGAAATTGAATTTTTAGACCCTGATAATCCTCGTTTACTGCCTTTACGCTTGCGTCGTTTATTCGGAAGGATACAATTAGATCGTATGGAATATCATTTATTACGCGGTGTTTTCAGTCGTGTACAGTCTCTAGCGAATGGTTCATGGAAAAAATCTCAATCGGAGGATCATAACAAATGATTAAACAGCTTAAAGAAGATATAGAGGCTGTATTTGCACGTGATCCTGCGGCACGCAATACGCTTGAAGTTTTAACCACTTATCCAGGGATTCATGCATTAATCATGCATCGAATGGCACATGAACTTTGGAAAAAAGAATTTAAAGGGACTGCTCGCTTACTGTCATCTTTCAGTCGTTTTGCCACAGGGATCGAAATCCATCCAGGCGCAAAAATTGGCAAACGTTTTTTCATTGATCATGGCATGGGGGTTGTGATTGGTGAAACAGCTGAAATTGGTAACGATGTCACGCTGTATCATGGCGTTACTCTGGGTGGTACCACATGGAATAAAGGTAAACGTCATCCAACCTTGGAAGATGGCGTGGTGGTGGGTGCAGGTGCGAAGATCTTAGGACCATTTACAGTTCACAAAGGTGCAAAGGTTGGCTCAAATGCCGTTGTAACGAAAGAAGTTCCTGCAGGCGTTACTGCGGTGGGTAGCCCTGCCCGCTACATCTTTAAACAACAAGACACCAAAGAGCAGACAGAACAAGAAGCTTTACGACGCGATTATGCAAAAAGTATCGGTTTTGAACCCTATGCTACTACCGAAGATCAATCTGATCCTATTTTAGAAGGTATTCGTGTATTACTGGATCGTATGCAAAAGAATGAAAAGCGTATGAATACACTGTGCCAAAGATTATCATTACTTGACCCAACTTTTAACGGTCAAAACTCTAAAACTCAACCCTATAGCAAAGAAGAGTTAAAAATCATTGAAGAAGTACGTCGTGAATGTGAAGCACAGAGTACAACCTTCAAAACCGATTGAGTTAAAAAAATATAACATCTCGTACATTGCAAGTTGGTTCCGCTTTTCCTAGACTAGCGGAACCAATCATTTTTATCCTCTTACTAAAATTAATGGATGTAGATCATGAATTTTAAGCCCTTGGCATTACTTGTACTTTCAACTTCTTTTTTAACGGCTTGTGGCGTAGCGCCAACTAAAAAAGAAAATGTTGCTGAGCCATTTGTATTTAAAGAACCTGATCCTACTCCAGCATTCTATGCTTTAAATCCGATTCAATACGATGCACCGCCTAGCTTTGAGCTTGCAATCAAAGAAGCTGCTGCACAACCCGTTACAAAAATGGTCGTTTCTCTACAAAGCGATCCATCTAAATCAATGACCTTAGATGTTAACAAAATCATTATCCCAACGATCGATAGCAAGCAACGTAATGTCAAATATGCGGTACTTGCGGGTGAAAATGAAGCGGATGTCACTGAGATTGATGATTTCTTACAACTCGTAGAGGGTAAAGCACGTCACTATCCGCCACGTTTCACTGAACGTCAAGAACGTAAAGGCTATGAAGTTAAGCTTAAAGAAATCACGCATAAGCTTGATGCTTTAGCAGAAAAACCGAATGCTTCTTTTGATGTTTTGTCTCGTGCATTTAAAGCGAGTGTCATGGCACGCAACCTTGATTTAGGAACTTCTTATACCTCTAAATCTCTAAATTATGCACAACGTATCCTAGCAATGAATCCAAATGACCCAGAAACCAACTTTTGGTTCGGATTTGGCTTATCTGAAGGTGGCGGTCAACGCGAGGCGATCCCTTATTTAGATAAAGCGATTAAAGGCGGCGTACAAGAAGCGTATCTTTCTGCTGTAAATAACTATTTATGGTTAGAGCAAAAGAAAAATGCGGTTCAGACATTAAAGAACTATAAAATTAAATTCCCTGATGAAGCTGAAGTTGCAGATCGTTTAATTCGTGAAATTGAATCTGGCAAGCGCTGGAACGTATGGCAAGTGATGAATTAATTTTTTATTTCTCTATCAAATAGACTGCCCTGAGCAGTCTATTTTTTTTACATTGAAAAAACATTAATTTTTCGTATTATAAATAACATCTAAGCCTACTGTGCTCATCGATCATGTTTGCATTTCACCCGAATAAATCTTTATTTGCTGTAAGTCTACTTAGTGCAATCATGGTGAGTGGTTGCCAAGTTGTCAGTCTAAAGCAACAAGCCACAAATGTGACCATCGCCAATGAGCGTAATAGCATTTTAACGCACAAAAAACTAAGTGAAGCCAGCCTGAATGTACTTTCAATGTCTGGTAAAGAAGCGAAGCTATGCACACAAACACCTAATGAGTGTGTTGCAGATTTACATAAGATTCCACAAATTTTAGATGAACAACTCTTATCAACTGCCAGTGAGTTATATCTTGCTAAAGCATTGGCATTATCAGAATCATCAGAATGTAAAATTAGCAAACTAAGCAAACATCGCAAAGAAGAAGAACAAAAAATCATTCAACAAAAATATGAACAATGCTTAGACCAAGAACTTGAATCCTTAGATAAAAGTATTCGATATAGTTATGCATATTTATTTAAAACAGACCGTCAACCACAAGAACGTATTTTTGATAACCGACAAGTTCAAATCCGAGATTTTTATAATCAAGCGCTAACCAAATTGGTTAATGTACATAATCTTCGGAATCCCTCTAAAACCATCGCCCCAACAATAAAAATTGGGAAAAGTATCTATACGATAGATATCACCTCTTATCAACGCCTACAAAATATTCAACAGCTTGAGCAGTTTGTATCTAGCTACAATATGAATTTTTCTGGATTGAGAGCCATTAATCGTCGTGATGGTTTCGGCTCTGATTTTGTGGCGGTCTTCCCTTCTACAGAGACAAATCGCGGTGAAAATAAGTATATTCTTGACCCATTTAATTATAAATATCCGAATGGTGCCAATCCTAATATCCATAACGCACGTTATTTGGCTGCCACGATTATTGCGCAACCCAAACAAACAACAGCAAGTGTCGAAGATGTTTTAAACAACCCGAATTTTGAAATTAAAGTTTATGATCCTTATAAGATCGAAAGAGTGAATATAGCAGGCAAAGCATACTCACTAGCCGCTAACTTTTCTGCACCTTACGGTCTATGGCTAGCAGAAAATAATTTAGGCGCAGCAGCTTATCTTTCATTGATTGACCGAGATCAGCATCTCACCATGCCACATCTCTATATGTTAGAACCTTATAATCCAAATAAAAAAGTTATTGTTTTGATACATGGACTGGCAAGTAGTCCGGAGGCATGGATTGCGGTCACCAACGATATCATGGGTGATCCCGTTTTGCGTGAACATTACCAAGTATGGCAAGTCTTCTACTCAACTAATATGCCTATTTTAGAAAGCCGTTTCCAAACTTATGCATTATTAAAACAAGCTTTTTCCTCAATAAATCCTAAAGATGCTGCTGCGAAAGATGCTGTTTTAATTGGACATAGTATGGGGGGCATTATTAGCCGCTTGTTGGTCAGTGATGTTGATCTATCCAAACAAGCATTGGAAATGATGAGCAGTCGTCAACAAACTCAGCTGAGAAAGCATCCTGTAATCAGTGAACGATTAAAAATGAAGCCTATTACCAATTTTAATCGTGCTGTTTTCTTGGCTTCACCTCATCGTGGCACTGATTATGCAGACCGTTGGTTTACCCTCGCTGCTCGGAAAATTATTCGTTTACCTGCGACTTTCCTTACAACCCTCACAGACACACTCACCAGTGATGATATGGATCTGAAAGATTTTGTTAAAACATTGACCAATGATGTCATCCAAAATGGTCCAAGTGATTTAAGTAAAAAGTCAAAATTTATGGAATTAACGGCTGATGTTCCACCTGAAAAAGGTCTAGTCTTCCACTCCATTTTAGGGAATATTACCAAAAGTAATGATCCAAATATCATCACAGACGGAATCGTTCCATATAAAAGTGCTCACTTAGATGGCGCGGTTTCAGAAAAAGTTTTACATGGCGGGCATTCTATTCAAGAAACGCCAGAGGCGATACTTGAATTACGTCGTATTCTTCGTCTGCATCTTGTTGACCATGGCTTGTATAAGCCATGATCAGCAATACATAAATCTTTCGGATAGAAATAATGTTAGATTTTAAAAATGATTTAAATAAATTATTTCAGAAAAATTCAGATGAGTTACTAACTAAATTCTTATCAATATCAGCACTACCCAAAGATTGCTATTTAAGAATGCAAACCTCAACACTCTGTGAATATGATAAAGACCATGTTTACTTTATACATACCAACGAAGAATTTCGAATTAAGTCATTTTTTGAACTAATTAAATCCTTTTACAGCCTCAGAGGAGTTAATGAACATTTTTCAAAAGCTTTCAGCACTAAAACATTAGAATTTTTAAGCAATATACCTGATAATTTTACAGAGACCGTCTTTTTAAAATATCAAGAAGAACTATATTTAAAGTATTGGGAAGATATCTCACCTGACAAGTATAATTTTTTCAAAGTATTAAGAACACGCTATTCCGAAAAAATTAGTGCAGAGGCATATACAGAGTTTCTATATTTTTTCTTAAAAGATGATTTCGAACTAAAAAAACAAAAGAATTTTGACAAATTCATTAACAAAATAAATGCCAATATGTACTTGGCATTAAATATAAAAAAAAATATTAGATAAAGAATTTGAAAAATATAATAGATTCCCTCCAGCTGGAAATTTCATTGATTTCACACTACATAATAGAGAAAATATTTATGTTTTTAATCACATTGAACACCCTGCTATCCGTAGTATCGTGTTCTACAATGCTTTCTTCTCTATCTCTATGATCAAAAAAGATTATGAACAAGCTTTAAAATGGATTTTTATACAATCAGATATAACATCATTCTTTTTTAAAATCTGTTTTAAATTTTATAAAGATAATTTATTAGTTTATAC
>NZ_OVCN01000017.1 GCF_900406815.1 Acinetobacter haemolyticus | reverse complement strand
TACTGATACTGATACTGATACTGATACTGATACTGATACTGATACTGATACTGATACTGATACTGATACTGATACTGATACTGATACTGATACTGATACTGATAGGATACAAATAGAAAAACTAATTACTTAGCAAAAAAGCTATGATTGTCTGTCAGAAAGGTCAATAAATAATCAAAACTATCACGCTATAGTATATGAACCATTTCTAAAATCTATGGAGAACAAAGATGGTTACTGCTGGCGAAAGACCTGGAACTGGCTTCTATTTTTGTGTCCAATGCGGACATCGCACTTATTTAGAAATTGGTACTGATCGTTTACCTCCGTGTACCAAATGCCTTGGCAATCAATTTAACAGTAAGATTGCTTAAGCCGCAGACACCAAACAGTTATCCGCTGTTTTGAAGAAAGCCCTATCACTCGATAGGGCTTTTTTGTGAGTGAAAATAAGAGAGCGAGCTATACCAGCAAATAATTTATCCAATTCAAAGCTCGAAAAATAATCCTCAAGCGAGTAAATTACATGCATATTTTGAATGTGCATTCGCCGTTATGACTTTTACTTGGATTTTATTTACCTTGATGGCTGCATTTATGCAGGCATGGCGCAACGCATTTCAAAAACAACTCAGTACCGCCGTCGATGTCTATGGCACAACACTGGCAAGATTTCTATTTGCACCAATCTTTGCCTTTAGTTATTTGGCTTTTCTCTATAACCAACAACCTGTGACGAGCGAAGTCAGCTTCACCCATAAATTTTGGTTCTATGTGGTGATTGCTGGGGTGAGCCAAATCTATGCAACCGCTTTAATGGTCAAATTATTTCAACAAAAGAACTATGCCATTGGGGTCGGACTTGCCAAAAGTGAAGCAATCTTAGCGGCATTGGTTGGTGTGTTGTTCTTACAAGAGCATTTAACCGCTTGGGGATGGGTGGGCGTTTCGATTGGCGCAGTGGCAGTATTTTTACTGAGTAAAGGACGGCAACACACCGAACTTTCAATCAAAACACTCATGATTGGCTTAGGTAGTGGGTTATGTTTTGCGATTACCTCATTGTTAGTCCGTGAAGCCAGTTTAGAACTCGGCATGCTGCCATTTCTCCATCGCGCGGCGTGGGTACTGTGTAGCTTAATTAGCTTCCAGTGCATCATTATGTTGATATATCTGTGTATTTTTAGTCGTCAGACCTTATATAAAATGTGGCAACGATTGGGACTCACCTTTAAGGTCAGTGTTTGCAGTTTCCTTGCTTCATTGGGTTGGTTCAGTGCAATGAGTATGCAAACGGTGGCGATTGTGAAAACGCTCGGTCAGATTGAGATTTTATTTAGCTTACTCATCTCGGCATTTTTCTTTAAAGAAAAATTAGCAAGAACAGATCATTTGGGCTTATGGCTGGTGATTGTTGCCGCGATTATGGTGATTTGGGCATAATTTTAATGTCTCAATGAAAAAATACACATGTAAATTTGAATATATCGGAATATAAATCTGATATTTTTAATAGCTATGGGAAATATTTCCAATATTTAAGCATTGATCAGAAATTGTTTCTAAAAACATAAAAAATCTTTTGGTTTTTAGCAAAACAATCCCACATCGATCTGCCTAAACTATGTCTCAAGGGTGTGAAAGGGATCGAAAAGAGTAGCATGCACCGATGCTTACAAAGCAAGTGTGTACGAACCCAAAAGGTCTCGATTCGGCTTAGGACGCTATAGATCAAAAGTTTATAGGCAAAGGTTATGGCTTACAAAGTCATAGGTGTTGAAGTAAACAACATGTTTTCCCTTGATACCCTCAAAATTCTGAAACTAAAAACTAAAAACTAAAAACTAAAAACTAAAAACTAAAAAGCTTAACTTCCCTCAGATTCTAATTTCTTCGTCTTTGTTCAAAATAAATTATTGATTCTTTAAATCTTCTATCGACTACATATAATGTGACATTTTAATAAATATATAATTTTCAAATGGTTATGCTGTGTAAGTTTACTTTTAACATGCTTTACTTGATTGACAGGGTCAAATTGAGTTGCTAGTTTGAGCCTGACTTTAGTGTTTTGGAGGGTATTTACACAATTTATGAGATGAATCTTGTGATCTGATAAATCTCGGTTGGGGGGATGTTAGGAAGCCCTCAAATGCATGAAAGGACAATTCAAATGAAAGTGGGTATTATTGGCTTTGGTAAAACAGGCCGTGCAGTTGCATCAGTATTATTAGAGTCGAAAAAGACCAATTTACAATGGGTTATCCGTCAATCAAAACAGTTGGAACAACAATCGGTTGCTGATCTCTTAGGAATAGAATCAGATGAACCAAGTCATATTTTTTCAAAAGATGAATTTTCTATAGTTGCACTTTTAGATCATTATCCAGTTGATATTATTGTGGATTTTTCCTCGGAAAATGGATTGGACTACTATGCTGAGGAAGCAGCGAGACGCGGTATCACGATTATCAGTGCGGTGTCTCAATATCCTGAAAAAAGGATTCACCAGCTTAAACGGCTTGCGATGCAAACCTGTGTCCTACATTCACCTAATATTACCCTTGGGATCAATTTTGTCATTCTTGCAGCAAAGATTTTGAAAAATATTGCACCCGACACAGATATTGATGTGATTGAAGAACATTTTAAGGCGAAACCTGAGGTTTCAGGGACGGCCAAAGTTATTACCCGAGAGCTTGATCTGCCTGAAGAAAGCATTAAATCTGTACGGGCAGGCGGGATTGTCGGGGTACATGAAATCTTATTTGGTTTTCCATTTCAAACGGTGCGACTAAAACACGAATCCATCACCCGTGAAGCTTTTGGCAACGGTATTTTATTTGCCATCGAAAATCTAAAAGATAAACCGAAAGGGTTTTATAATATGGAGGCATTGTTATTGCCTTTTTTCAAATTGGATGATCAGCCTGAACTACAGGTTTTGACCTAATTAAATCAATTTAAATTCAGTTGAATAAGCTGTGGTTTCACGTGAAACCTCAACCAGATCTTTGTTTATTTGGTAGAAGAAATGCTTTTGCGGTATTGTCTAAATTTCTTTATGATTTGCGCTGATTTTCTCTTCGACTATTTTGATCTGCATGGCGCTCAACGACAATTTTATTTATACACCACCGCAGCAACCTTTAGACATCCTTTATGAAGATGATGATTTGGTTGTGGTAAATAAACCAGCGGGTTTGTTGTCGGTTATGGGGCGCTTACCAGAGCATCAAGATAGTGCTTATTTACGTGTGTTAGACAAATATCCATTTGCCAAAGTGACGCATCGTTTGGATATGGCAACATCAGGTTTACTGATGTTTGCCAAACATCGTGATGCGGAAGTGGCAGTCAGCAAAATGTTTCAGGCACGGACAGTCAAAAAATATTATGAGGCATTAGTACAGGGAAAGATTCAAGCTGAGGGCAGTGTCGAGGTGCCACTGATTACCGATTGGGAGAATCGCCCGCGTCAGATGGTTCATTTTGAATTGGGCAAACCAGCGAAGACCCTATACCAATCGTTGCATTACGATGCAGAAACGGATCAGAGCCGCGTTCGTTTAGAGCCAGTGACAGGACGCTCACATCAGCTACGCGTTCACATGATGCATATTGGTCACCCGATTATGGGGGATAAATTGTATCATCCCGAACCTGCTAAATTCCATTTGAAACGAATGGCACTCCATGCAGCGTATCTGGCTTTTCAGCATCCTTTTCATCAGCAAAACATAGAAATTCACGCTGAGGTAAGATTCTAGGCCTTCGCCAAAAGGAGCAATCATGTATCCAGTCCAGCATCGTACATGGCTTGAGTTGACAGAACTACAACAAGCACAACTTAAGCCACTTTTGTTCGCAGCAGATCCGGATTGGGCTGTGATCTCGACTTATCTGTTACAGGCGGATATTTTTGTGATGATAAATGAGCAAGATCAAATTATTGCTCAGCTTTGTTTGATTCAGAATGTGGATCAAGCCGAAATAAAAAATCTTTCGGTTGATCCAAGTCAGCAGGGACAAGGTTTAGCCAAGACATTGATTTTGTATGTGGTTGGCGCTTTGCAGCAGTCTAGCATTCAAACTTTATGGATAAAAACGGGCAACTCTAGCCTTGATCAATTGGCGCTGTATCAAAAATGTGGTTTTCGTATGTCCCATATCGAGCGCAATGTCTTTCAAAACTATCCCGAACCTATTTTTGAAAACGGTATCCGATGCTTAGATCAAGTGGTGTTATCAATCGAATATGATCTCCAGATAAACTAATTTATGGGGATCATTTAGCGGGAGCGCTCGCTACAATTATTATATTAACGCGTCTAAAAACTGACATAAAAATAGGTTAATCTATAGCCAAACATTAACTAGAGAACATAACAAAGGATATTCTTATGACACGCGATTATGACCAATTTCCAGATGATGATAATGGCAATGTACTGTGGCAAATGGTTGAAGATGGGAATGACCTAAGTGAGCCGCATGAGGTTGAATTTTCAATCGTGTTTGAAAAACAAGAACAGGTTGAAAAATGTGCTCTACATCTTTTACACCAAGAACAAAAAATCTCCCTCTATCAAGAAGAGCTACATTCAGATGGTTCCGATATGTGGGTGTTAAATGTACACGTCAATATGATGCTGGAATATGAAGATATTGCTGATCTAGAAGAGTGGATGGTACGTATCGCACAAGAATTTTCAGGTGAGTACGACGGTTGGGGTTGTATGAGCTATATCTATGACGAAGATGAATAAGCATGGATAAAATGTGACTCAGCCCTCAGTGGGCTGAGCCATATCGATTAAAATTTGAATTGTGCTGATATTGAGGCATTCAAAGGTTCACCCGGTTGAACCCATACATCACTATAACTCGAAACATAATAGGTCTTATCAAATAGATTGTTCAGATTGAACTGATAACGCTGGCGATCTGATGGGGCGTAATAGGCATTTAAATTGACCAAGGTATAGCTCGGTAAATTAAATCCATTATCTAGATTATGACCACTACGCTCACCAACATAGCTCAGGTTGGCACCGACACCTGCTTTCACTGCAGCTTGTTGTAAAAACTCATAGTTGGTACTGATTGAAGCTTGGTGTTTAGGAATATTGCTCAAGCGTGCGCCTTTGACCAGATCTTGGTCTTTCTCGATTTTGGCATCGGTATAGCTATAGTTGGCATTGAGTGACCAGCGATCTGTGAATTGGCTGTTGAAGTCCAGTTCAACACCTTGACTGCTGACTTCACCTGCAGCAGTTTGAAAACCATTGTCGATTGGATCTGTGGTTAGCACGTTCTGCTTTTGCATTTTAAATAAGGCAACACTCAGCAGGCTGTGGTCATTGATTCGATATTTACTTCCAATTTCATAGCTTTGACCTTTTTCTGGGGCAAAGTTCTCACCATTGCGGTCCATACCACTGTTCATCGCAAATGAACGACCATAGTTACTATAGAATGACCAGTGATCTGATGCTTTGAAATTGACACCAAGACGTGGGCTGGCTTGGTTAAGGTTTTGCTTATGCTGAGTTTGTTTTAGGTGATTTTCAAAGTTTTGTTCGACTCGATCAAAGCGCGTACCCAGCAAGATGCTCCATTGATCATTAAAAAACATCTGATCTTGTAGATTAATGGCGAAATAGCGTTGTCGCTCATCGGTATTGGTAAAGGTCGCAAGACTTGGCAGAGATTGCCCATAGTGAGGCTGATAAATATCAATGGTATTTGGGTGATCCGCACTATGATTACGACGTAATTGATATTGGCGGTAATCCAATTGTCCCAATTCTGTGGAAACAACGACTTCATGACGTGCCCATGATGTGTCTAATTCTCCAAGTAATTCGGTTTGTGCCAGCACATCTTCGCTTTGATAATCACGATAGCGACGTTGGCGCTCCAAAGTGCGTCCATCGGCTTGTACACGTCGCGGTTCGGTGGAGAATCCAACCATTTGCGCATCTTTATAACTGAGCGCACTGTTCAGCTTCCAAGCATCATTAAATTCATGGCTTAAACGCAATTGATAAAAATGGTCTTTTACCCGCATATCACCATCACGTGGTTCACCCGTGAAGGTTTTAGGATTCATCACAAACTGTTTCTGAACAGTACTTACTCCGCGATCAAATGTACCTAAATGTTGGGTAAATTCGCTGTCAAAATCGAGTTGGGTCTGGTCTGAGATTTTCCATGTGAGTTGAGGAGAGAAGAACCAACGTTCACTACTAACATGATCACGAAAACTTTGATTGTCTTCATGGGCGACGGCAAAACGATAAGCAAGCACATCATTGATGGGCGCCGTATGTTCAAGGCTAATGCGATATTGTTCTTGGCTATTGGCGCGAAGGTTGATCTGGCTTTGGCTTTCCCACTCAGGTTTCTTACTGTTGATATTGAGTAGTCCACCTGTTTCTCCACGACCATAGAGTGCTGCCATCGGTCCTTTGAGAAAATCCAATGACTCGATATTGACCATATCTTTGGGAGCACTTACGCCGCGATTGACACTTAAACCATTGCGAATGGTTGCAGCCCCCAGATTTGGATCACTACTAAAACCTCGAAAGGAGTAATTATCCCAAAACCCACCGCCATAATTATTTTGATGAAATACACCGCTGACCAAGGTCAAGGCATCGTCTATGCGTTGCACATCTTGTTGTTCGAGCACTTGTTGAGAAATAAATGAACGGTTAAAGGGGATGTCGAGGACATCGTGGGAGAATTTGGTTCCGCTGCTATTTTGCTGCAGATCCTGTTGGGTTGTATCTGCTTGAATACGAATGGTTTCAAGGACTGCGGTACGATCTTCTGCCCATGTGATTGTTGAGAAAAAACTAAACCCCAAGCAAGACCAAAATCCAAGTGTACGTTGCATAAATCATCAACCAAAGAAAGACAAAAAAATGATTTTGTAATAGTATAACATTACATCAATTTTTAAATCTTTTTTTATGCTGCCCTCAGAAAAAACGCGACAGCGGTTACAGTCGATTGACGCCTTACGTGGTTTAGTGATTTTAATTATGTTGCTTGATCATGTCAGAGAAACTTTTTATATGCATAAACAAGTCCCTGATCCTATGGATGTGTCAGCGACTGAACCTGCTTTATTTGCTAGCCGTGCGTTGGCTCATCTTTGTGCACCTATTTTTGTATTATTGACGGGCATCTCCGCTTTTCTGTTTTATTCCAAAACACAAAGCTTGTATGAGACACGGGCATTTTTATTGAAACGTGGCTTATTTTTGATCGTCCTTGAGCTGACCTTGGTTAACTTTGCATGGACTGCGACCTTTCCACCTGATGTGATTTATTTACAAGTCATTTGGGCGATTGGGATCAGCATGGTGGTCTTGGCTGCTTGTATCAGCTTGCCATTACCGATCATGTTATTGAGCGCATTTGTGATTATCTTTGGACATAACCTACTGGATTCTGTTCATTTTGCTGAAGGTTCAATCTTTCAAACTCTTTGGCTGGTGTTACATGAGCGTGGTTGGATTGAGTTTGCGGATATGAAGATTCGCACGTCATATCCTGTTTTGCCTTGGATTGGCATAATTTTACTGGGATATGCTGTGGGACATTTGTTTGGTCAGCAATATACGGCTCAACGGCGAAATCAGTATTTATTGGGTATGGGCTTAATCAGTATAGGCTTGTTCATGTTGTTACGCCTGATCAATGTTTATGGTGATCAACCCTGGCTACATTTTGATACTGCACAATTGAGTCTGATGAGTTTCTTTAATCTCACCAAATATCCGCCGTCATTATTATTTATTCTATGGAATGTAGGCGTGGGACTAATTTTGCTTGTGGTATTTGATCGCTGGCAACAACAAAAGTGGTTTAAACCATTGGTCGTATTTGGTTCGGTACCCATGTTCTTCTATCTATTACATTTATATGTGTTGAAGTTGGTCTATGTGATTGCGGTCAGTATTTGGGGCGTGAATCAGGGGGACTATCTTTCAGTCGATCATGTGTGGATGTTATGGCTGATCACGGTTGGAATGTCTTTTGCGCTTTATCCAGTGGTGCAAGGGTTTTCACAGTTTAAACATCAGAATAAGCAGATTACGATTTTAAAATACTTTTAATACGGTGATGGTTGCGGTAAAGATCGTTTATTGCGACGGTCTTTACTTGCTTACATCCAAATAGAAACTTTCTTTGACCTCTTCCATAACCACATAACTATGCGAGGATGCGGAAGCAGGTAGTTTTTTTAATAAATCACCCAATAATCGGCGATAGGCACTCATTTCTTTGAGTCTTGCTTTGACCAGATAATCAAATTCACCAGAGATAAGATGGCACTCGAGCACTTCTGGAATATCAACCAAATCGCGTGCGACTTGATCAAACACATCGCCTGATTTGGCAGAGAGTTTAATTTCTAAAAAGACGAGTAAGCTACGATCGACATGGGCGGGATTGAGCCGAGCATAATAGCCCATGATGATGCCTTCACGTTCTAATCGTTTTACACGCTCAGAACAGGGCGTGGTAGACAAATTGACGCGCGAAGCTAACTCACTAATCGCAATCCGTCCTTCACGTTGCAAAATATCTAAAATCAAGCGATCAATCCGGTCTAATTTACGCATAGATTATTTCCTTTTATTTTAATTTTTCCGCGACAAATAGATTAAATTACCTAGATTATACCTATAAAAACAGTCAAAAAAACTATTGAAGCAAAAATATACTAGTTAAATAAACTAGTGGGCGAGAGGGACCTATTATGCGCGTTATCGTTTTAGGAAGTGGTGTGATTGGTGTAGCAAGTGCTTACTATCTTGCGCAACAAGGTGCCCAAGTGACTGTGCTTGATCGTCAGTCTGGTCCAGCAAAAGAAACCAGCTTTGGTAATGCAGGACAAATCTCGCCAGGATATTCAACCCCATGGGCAGCACCGGGTATTCCGTTTAAAGCTGTAAAATGGATGTTTCAACATCATGCACCGCTTGCCATTAATATCGATGGCAGTATGTGGCAGTTACAGTGGATGGCACAAATGCTGAAAAACTGTAATCCACAAAGTTATGCAGTCAACAAAGAGCGCATGATGCGTGTGGCTGAATACAGCCGTGATTGTTTGCGTCAACTGAGAAGCGAAACAGGTATCAACTACGAAAATCGTTCCAAAGGTACCTTACAAGTATTTCGTAATGATGCACAACTTGAAGCAGTGCAACGAGACATCCAGGTCCTGAAAGAATGTGGTGTCGATTTTAATTTACTCAATGCAGAAGAACTCGGTAGCGTTGAACCTGCGTTAGCACACACCGATAAATTAGTAGGCGGTTTGCATTTGCCAAATGATGAAACGGGTGACTGTTATTTATTCACCAATGCCTTGGCAAAAGTGGCGCAAGAGCTAGGCGTTGAATTTAAATTCGATCAAAACGTTGAGCAATTGATAGTTGAGGGTGATGAAATCAAAGGTGTGTTGGTCAATGGTGTGGTTTTAACAGCTGACCGTTTCGTGCTTGCCTTTGGTAGTTATTCGCGCGACTTCCTAAGACCATTGCAATTGAATCTTCCTGTTTATCCTGTGAAAGGCTATTCATTGACGATTCCAATTGTTGAACCAAAATTTGCACCGCAATCGACAGTTTTAGATGAGACTTACAAGGTTGCGATTACACGTTTTGATCAACGTATCCGTGTCGGGGGTATGGCGGAATTAAGCGGCTTTAATTTGGGCTTAAATGATGATCGCCGTGCAACTTTGGAAATGGTCACCCAAGATTTATTCCCAGGTGGTGATTTACAACAAGCTTCATTCTGGACAGGTTTACGTCCAATGACACCAGACAGCACACCGATTATTGGCGCAACCAAATACAAGAATCTGTTTTTAAATACAGGTCACGGTACTTTAGGTTGGACCATGGCTTGCGGTTCAGGCAAATTAATCAGTGATCTGGTGATGAATCATCATACTGAAATAAGTACCGATGGTTTATCGATTCAGCGTTATTCACACGCGGCATAATTTACATTTACAAGGAAGTTGATTATGCCTCGCCCAATTACTGCGGTTATTCATACTCAGGCTTTACGCCAAAATCTTGAGGTCGTGAGAACTTCTGTTCCAGATAGCAAGGTTTTTGCGGTGGTCAAAGCCAATGCCTATGGACATGGAATCGAACGTGTCTATGATGCTTTTAAAATAGCAGATGGTTTTGCTTTACTTGATATTGAGGAAGCTAAACGTCTGCGTGCATTAGGCTGGACAGGTCCAATCCTGTTGCTGGAAGGGATTTTTTCACCCCAAGATTTATTTGATTGTGCTCAATACCAACTCAGTTTCACGGTGCATAGTGAGCATCAAGTTGAATGGTTACAACAGCATATCTATCCTGCCCAGTTTGATATTTTCCTCAAAATGAACAATGGCATGAACCGTTTAGGGTTCAAACCACAGCAATATCGCCAAGTGTGGCGACATCTTCAGCGTCTTAATAACGTCACAAAAATCACTCATATGATGCATTTTTCTGATGCGGATGGGGAGCGTTTTGGCCAAGCTGGCGTGGACTATCAACTGACAGAATTCGAGACGCATATTCAAGATTTACCCGGTGAGAGATCGCTCAGTAATAGTGCTGCCATCCTTCGATACCCGACACAACTCCACTCCGATTATGTCCGTGGCGGCATCATGCTCTATGGCAGCTCGCCTGATTTCCCTCAGCACAGTATCCAAGATTGGGGACTTGCGCCAACCATGAGTTTGCGTAGTGAACTGATCGCAATCCAGCAGCTAAAAACCAATGAAAGTGTGGGGTATGGCTCGAGTTTTGTCGCTGAGCATGACATGAGCATCGGTATCGTTGCTTGTGGTTATGCAGATGGTTATCAGCGTATTTCCCCGACAGGTACGCCTATTTTAGTTAATGGTATACGTACCCGTACCATTGGGCGAGTCAGTATGGATATGTTGGCAGTGGATTTGGCTCCCGTACCGAATGCTGAAATTGGTAGTGAAGTTGTGCTTTGGGGAACCTCAACAACAGGAAGTATTTTACCCATTGATGATGTTGCAGCAGCCTCAGGCACAGTCGGTTATGAACTGATGTGTGGGGTGACCGCACGTGTCAAATTTATCAATCAAGACTAATATCTAACAAGGCGAAGGAAGTCATCATGTCTCATTCTGATATTCAGAAAATCAACTCGACCGAAGTGATGAGTGCAGTCACTGTTTTCAACAAAGTGGTGTATTTATCAGGACAAGTCCCTAAAAATCCAGACTTAGATATTGAAGGGCAGACTCGAGATATTCTCGCAACGATTGAGCAGCTTCTCGATTCGGCAAATACCGATAAATCACGTCTATTGTCTGTTCAACTGTTTCTAAAAGATCTCTCAGATTTCCCGACAGTCAATGCGATCTATGTCGATTGGTTAAAAGGTTGTGTTGCACCTTCTCGTGCCACGATTCAAGCGGATTTGGTCAATCCAAATTGGTTAATCGAGATTGCAGTGATTGCAGCACAAAAATAAAGCAAACAGAGATCGTTTTGCTTAAATAATATAAAAAAAGATGAAAAGTAACGTATTTGTTGTAGATAAAACAGCAGCAGATGCGTATTTTCTTGCAATGAATATGCGTCCGCCATTTTAAAAGAGAGCGAATTTTCGCAACAAAATAAAAAGGCTGGCGCATACACGAATAAGAAAAAGGGAACTTTTTTATGACGGTTATGCAACAGCATCCAAATGATCAACACGCGCCAAATGATTTACAACGCAAGCTTTCCAATCGCCATTTACAACTGATCGCCATTGGTGGTGCGATTGGCACAGGCTTGTTTATGGGCTCAGGCAAAACCATTTCCTTGGCGGGACCCTCGATTCTGTTTATTTACATGATCATCGGGATCATGTTTTTCTTTTTGATGCGGGCACTGGGTGAGTTGTTGCTTGCCAATTTACAATATAAGTCTTTTGTGGATATGGCACATGATTTGATCGGACCATGGGCAGGGTACTATATCGGCTGGACCTATTGGCTGGGTTGGGTGCTGGTCGGAATTGCGGATTTAGCGGCAGTCATTAACTATCTTGGTTTCTGGTTACCCGAAGGTGTGTCATTTACGCCGATGGGACAAGCCTTGATTAGTGCTGGTTGTGTGCTGTTTGTACTGGGACTTAATTTGCTGACGGTACGTTTATTTGGCGAGATTGAGTTTTGGTTTGCCTTGATTAAGATTCTAGCGATCATTGCCTTGATCGGTGTGGGCGGCTATATGATTTTTAGTCACTTCCAAGCGCCTGAAGGTGCGGTGGCATCGCTCAGTAATGTTTGGTCGCATGGAGGCATGTTCCCTAAAGGTTTGGATGGTTTCTTGGCAGGTTTCCAAATTGCTGTTTTTGCCTTTGTCGGGGTAGAGTTAGTGGGAACCACAGCAGCTGAAACCAAAGATCCGCATAAAAATCTTCCAAAAGCCATTAATGCGATTCCGATTCGAATCATTTTGTTCTATGTATTGGCCTTATTGGTGGTGATGGCTGTTACGCCGTGGGATAGTATTCGTGCGGATAAAAGCCCATTCGTGGAATTATTCTTGAATGCAGGAATTGTCACCTCTGCAATTATTATGAATTTGGTGGTGTTGTCGTCGGTGATGTCATCCATGAACAGTGGCGTGTTTTCGACCAGCCGAATGTTGTTTGGTTTATCTAAGGATGGTCAAGCACCTGCGGCATTAGGACGTTTATCGAAGAAAGCTGTACCTGCCAATGGACTGTTTTTTTCCTGCGTTTTTATTATGGGTGGTGCAGTACTCCAGTATTTCGTACCGAATACGCTAGAAGCATTTACCTTGGCGAGTGCACTGTGCGTGATTTTATTCATCAGTGTATGGAGCCTGATTATGGTGTGCTATATCCGCTACCGTAAATTGCGCCCTGAATTACATATGCAGTCGAATTTTAAAATGCCGGGTGGCGTTTGGATGTCCTATCTGGTGATTCTCTTCTTGCTATTTGCCTTGGTGATCTTGGCACTTGAACCTGATACCTTGAAAGCATTGTATGTAAGCCCATTGTGGTTGTTGATTCTGGCTGCAACATATCAGCTGGTGTACAAACCACGATTACGCAAACTTCAACGAGAATTGGTATAAAACAGTCTCAAGTTCTACATTTTGAGAGCTAGTCTAAGAGACTGGCTCTTTTTATATCTGCTATTTGAATCGTTAATCAATCAGCAAATGTTGGTATTGATCGGCTTGTTTGCGTAAGTAATCCCAAACCAGTTTAATCCGTGGTTCATGTTGTAAATCAACGAATGTCAGCATCCAAAAGGTATGGTTGAAACGAACTTGTTCAGCTAACACGGTTTCAAGCTCAGGTTTATCATCTGCCAAAAACTTGGGTAATATGGCTAGCCCAGCGCCAGCACTGACCGCAATCTGCTGTGCCAAAATGCTACTACTGCGAAAATTTGCAGTGAGTTTTAAGGGTAAGCGTTCTAGACAATATAGCTCAGGGCTATAGACCAAATCATCAATATAATTGACAAAACGATGTTGGGTTAAGTCTTCTAGGCGACGAATCGGTGGGTTGTCGGCTAGATAATTTTTACTGCCGTAAATTTTTAAACAATAATCAGACAAGCGCGTGATGATATAAGGACCAGATGTGGGACGTTCGATCGATACCACAATATCGGCTTCACGATGGGAGAGCTTAATCATTTTCGGCACAGGAATCAGGTCAATGGTGAGCAGCGGATATCGAATCGAAAACTCGGCTAGCAGTCGTGCAAGAAATGCCGTACCAAATCCTTCAGGTGTGCCAATTCGCACACGACCTTGCAAAGGTTGATGCGGTTTCTCAATCTGAAGAAAGGCCTGTTCCATTTGCTCAACCTGAGGAACAAGTGCTAATCCTTCCATCGTTAGTTCATAACCTGATGCTTCACGCTTGAATAAAGTCGTCCCTAAAGCCAGCTCCAATGCCTGAATCCGTCGAGCAACCGTACTGTGCTCGACACCAATAATGCGTGCCGCACTGGTTAAGGTTTTGGTTCGCGCCAGAACCAGAAAGAATTGTAGATGATCCCAATCCACTTTCATTGTTATTGTGTCCTTTGTGCATATTTGCACACCAATCGTGCATTAATTTGCGTTGGTGGTCAAAGTTTTCTTTGCTAGTCTCAACCAAAGGTTAAAAAAAGAAAATACGACGAATCGCTATTTTCAAACATCTGAACACAATAAAAATAGGGCCTATGGAGAGGTTATGAATACAATCCAGAAAATCGAGCTGGAAACAGCCAAGTTATTGATCAATGGACAGTTTATCGAGTCTGATACCCAGCAATGGCAAGATATTGTCAATCCTGCGACGCAGGAAGTGATTGGTCGCGTGCCTTTTGCAACGGTTCAAGAAGTTGATGCTGCGATTCAAGCTGCACAAGATGCTTTTGCCACTTGGCGTCAAACGCCGATTCAGGCACGTATGCGGATTATGTTGAAGCTACAAGACTTAATCCGTACCAACATGAAAGAGATCGCAAAAGTGTTGACCGCTGAGCAAGGCAAAACCTTAGCAGATGCAGAAGGCGATATCCAACGTGGCTTAGAAGTGGTTGAGCACGCTTGTTCTGTCGGTACTTTGCAAATGGGCGAGTACATCGAAGGCGTAGCACGAGGTGTTGATACCTATACTTTGCAACAGCCGTTAGGTGTTTGTGCGGGCATTACCCCGTTTAATTTCCCTGCCATGATTCCATTGTGGATGTTCCCGATGGCGATTGTTTGTGGCAATACCTTTGTACTCAAACCATCTGAACAAGATCCTTTGACCACGATGATGTTGGTTGAACTTGCGATTCAAGCGGGTGTGCCTGCTGGTGTGCTGAACGTGGTTCATGGGGGTAAAGAAGTGGTGGATCGTCTGTGTACACATCACCACATCAAAGCGATTTCATTTGTTGGTTCAACTGCAGTGGGTACCCATGTGTATAACCTCGCAGGCCAACATGGCAAACGTGTGCAGTCGATGATGGGTGCGAAAAACCATGTGGTGGTGATGCCTGATGCCAACAAAGAACAAACCCTCAATGCTTTGGTCGGTGCGGCTTTCGGTGCAGCAGGACAGCGTTGTATGGCGCTTTCAGTTGCTGTGATGGTAGGTGAAAGCAAGCAATGGGTTCAGGAGTTGGTGGAAAAAGCCAAGACCTTAAAAGTCAATGCAGGACATGAACCGAATACAGATATCGGACCTGTGATTTCTCAACGTGCCAAAGCACGCGTGATTGATTTGATTAATAGCGGTGTCGAGCAAGGTGCAGAGCTATTACTCGATGGCCGTGATGTACAAGTTAAAGGTTATGAGTCAGGTAACTTTGTTGGTGCGACCATTTTTAATGGCGTAACCACAGACATGCGCATCTATAAAGAAGAAATCTTTGGCCCAGTTTTGGCGATTATTTCTGTAGATACTTTAGAAGAAGCGATTGAGCTGATCAATGCCAATCCATTTGGTAACGGTGTTGGGCTATTCACTCAAACTGGTGCGACAGCACGTAACTTCCAAAACTTGATTGATATCGGTCAAGTTGGGATCAATATTCCAATTCCTGTGCCTGTGCCATTCTTTAGCTTTACAGGTTCGCGTGGTTCAAAACTGGGTGATTTAGGCCCTTATGGTAAGCAAGCGGTACAGTTTTATACGCAGACCAAAACCATTACCAGTCGTTGGTTTGAAGATAGCCATGAAGTTGGCGGTGTAAATACCACCATTAGTTTACGTTAAGGGAGAATCAGGGATGAATATCGCCTTTATCGGTCTTGGAAATATGGGCGGCAGAATGGCCCATAACCTGCTCAAAGCAGGACTTACAGTCTATGGTTATGATCTCAGTGACGTGGCCAATCAGCACTTTGCTGAAGCAGGTGGAGTGGTCTGCGACAGTCCTCAAGCAGCTGCTCAACAAGCGGATGTGGTGATCACCATGTTACCAGCAGCCAAACATGTCAAAGAGGTTTATCTCGGTGAAGCGGGCGTATTGGAAGTCTTGAAAGCAGGGGCTTTATGTATTGATAGCAGTACCATTGATCCACAGACCATCAAAGATATCGCCGCGCTTGCACAAAGTAAAAATATTCACATCTGTGATGCGCCTGTGTCGGGTGGCACTATTGGTGCGCAAGCGGGCACCCTAACTTTTATGGTGGGTGCTAATGATCAGACTTTTGAGGAAGTCAAACCTGTGCTCAGCCATATGGGTAAAAATGTCATCCATTGTGGCGAGGTCGGTGCGGGGCAAATTGCCAAGATTTGCAATAACTTAATCCTTGGAATCTCAATGGCTGCTGTGGCAGAGGGTATGGCATTGGGTGCCAAATTGGGGATTGATCCGCAAGCATTGGCAGGTGTGGTGAACACCTCAAGTGGTCGTTGCTGGAGTTCAGAGATCTGTAACCCGTGGCCACATATCAATGAAAATGCACCTGCTTCTCGTGGCTACCAAGATGGTTTTGCGACACAACTGATGCTCAAAGATTTAGGTCTGGCAGTCGAAGCGGCAGGTCAGGTCAAACAGCCTATTTTGTTAGGTGGTATGGTGCAGCAGATGTATCAGCAGATGTGTATGCGTGGAAATGCGCATTTGGATTTCTCCAGCATTATCCAGCAGTACCTTCCAGAAGAAGTCTAAGTACCAAGCTATAAGCACGAAGCCATAGGATGGCTTTGAATCATGAAACTCTGTCGTGAATAACTACAAATCCAGACTGAGGGAATAGAGATGTTGAATTATAAAGATGTGGCACAAACATTTGATTTTGAAAATACGGCTCAACACATGTTGTCAGGTTCGGTAGATGCACTCAATGCATGCTTTGAGTGTTGTGACCGACATGTAGACGGTGAAAAAGTTGCTTTGTACTGGCAAGGCAAGGATGGGCGTAAGCAACAATATAGCTTTGCGCAATTCAAACAGTGGTCCAGTCAATTTGCCAATTTTCTAAAATCACAAGGTGTACAGGCAGGCGATCGTATTTCGGGTTTATTACCACGAACGCCTGAACTGATCGTGACGATTTTAGCCGCATGGCGAATTGGAGCCGTATATCAACCATTGTTTACTGCTTTTGGGCCGAAAGCGATTGAGCATCGCATTCAACTTGCGCAAAGTAAGTTAGTCGTGACGGATGTAGGCAATCGCAGCAAGCTCGATGAAGTTGAACAATGTCCAGCCATCGTGACCGTTGCTGATACAGAAGGCACAGCGCTGAAAGCAAGTGATTTTAATTTTTGGCAGGAGTTAAATCAGCAGTCTGATCAATGTGAATTGGTGATGCGTAATTTGAATGATCCATTCTTATTGATGTTTACTTCAGGCACAACTGGGCCTGCCAAACCGCTCGAAGTGCCACTAAAAGCCTTGATTGCATTTGGTCGCTATATGCAAGATGCGATTGGCTTAACTGAAGATGATGCCTTTTGGAATATCGCTGATCCGGGTTGGGCGTATGGTTTGTACTATGCGATTACTGGACCGTTATTCTTGGGTCATGCGACTTTGTTTTATGAAGGTGCTTTTAGCACCGACAGCCTGTGTCAAATCGTCAAGGATTATCAAATCACCAACTTGGCAGGTGCACCAACCGCCTATCGTATGATGATGGCGGCTGATCCAGCACAAATGACGCCGTTAAAAGGACAATTCCGTGTGGTCAGTAGTGCTGGTGAGCCACTGAATCCTGAGGTGATTCGCTGGTTTAAACAAGTTTTAGATGCACCGATTTATGATCATTATGGGCAAACGGAAGTGGGTATGGTGGTGTGTAACCATCACGGTTTAAGCCATGAAATACGTGCAGGGACAGCAGGTTTTCCAAGTCCAGGTTATCGTGTTGCCGTAGTCAATGAACAAGGCGAAGAACTTCCGTCCGACACCGCAGGAATTTTGGCGGTAGATATTAGTCAATCGCCAATGATGTGGTTTGGAGGTTATAAAGAAAGCCGTAAATCACCTTTTGTTGGTCATTATTATTTAACAGGAGACACGGCTGAGTTACATAGCGATGGCAGTATGAGTTTTGTGGGGCGTAGCGATGATGTGATCACCACATCAGGCTATCGTATCGGTCCATTCGATGTTGAAAGCGCATTGCTTGAACATGATGCGGTGATTGAAGCCGCGGTGATTGGTGTGCCTGATCCTGATCGTACCGAACTGGTTAAAGCCTTTGTGATTTTAGCGGCAGGAGCACAGCCTTCGAATACATTGATTGAAGAACTGAGCCAGTTTGTGAAAAAACGTCTTTCTGCGCATGCATATCCACGTCTAGTGGAATTTGTCACCGAGTTGCCGAAGACGCCGAGTGGTAAAATCCAACGTTTTTTATTGCGTAATCAGGAAATTGCGAAACAACAAGCAAAAGCAGGCTAAGGGAAATAACGATGCAATTTACCGAAGAACAATTGTTAATTCGTGATATGGCGAAAAGCTTCGCCCAAGAACAAATCAAACCGAATGCCAGTGATTGGGATCGAGATGGCACCTTTCCCAAAGCTGCCTTGGCGCAGATGGGACAGCTTGGTTTTATGGGGATGTTAGTCCCAGAGCAATGGGGTGGTTCTGACACGGGTAATTTGGCCTATGTCTTGGCACTCGAAGAAGTCGCAGCAGCAGATGGTGCGACCTCAACCATTATGAGCGTGCATAACTCGGTAGGCTGTGTACCGGTTTTAAAATTTGGTAATGACGAGCAAAAGGAACGCTTTTTAAAGCCCTTAGCGCAAGGCGAAATGATCGGGGCATTTGCTTTAACCGAACCTCATACCGGTTCGGATGCCGCAGCCATCAAAACTCGTGCGGTTAAAGATGGGGACGACTATATTCTGAATGGTGCAAAGCAATTTATTACTTCTGGCCATAATGCAGGGATGATTATCGTCTTTGCCGTGACTGATCCAAGCGCGGGTAAAAAGGGCATGAGTGCTTTCCTCGTGCCACGTGATACACCGGGGTATGAGGTCATTCGTGTTGAAGAAAAATTAGGTTTACATGCATCGGATACTTGTCAAATTGCTTTGACCGATGTGCGTGTGCATAAAAGTTTGATGTTGGGTAAAGAAGGCGAGGGGCTAAAAATTGCACTTGCCAATTTAGAAGGTGGTCGTATTGGGATTGCAGCACAAGCAGTGGGTTTGGCACGTGCGGCGCTCGAAGAAGCCACACACTATGCCAAAGAACGTCTGACATTTGGTAAACCAATTTTCGAGCATCAAGCGATTGCCTTCCGTCTTGCCAGTATGGCAACTGAAATCGAAGCTGCACGACAACTGGTGCATTATGCCGCACGTCTCAAAGAAGCGGGCCAACCTTGTTTAAATGAAGCATCGATGGCGAAATTATTTGCTTCTGAAATGTCAGAGCGGGTCTGTTCGAGTGCGTTGCAGGTCTTTGGTGGTTATGGTTATCTGAAAGATTTTCCAATCGAGCGAATTTATCGTGATGCACGAATTTGTCAGATTTATGAAGGTACCAGCGATATTCAACGTTTAGTGATCGCACGTAGTCTATAAAACTCAAACAAGGATTGAATGATGCAGTGGCAAACTATTTTATTGGAAAAGCGTAATGGTGTTGGGTTAATTACCCTCAATCGTCCTAAAGCCTTAAATGCGCTAAACAGTGAATTGATCAGTGAAGTGAATCAAGCACTCGATGAACTGGAAAAAGATCGAGAGATTGGTTGTATCGTGTTGGCAGGCTCAGAAAAAGCCTTTGCAGCAGGCGCGGATATTAAGGAAATGGCTCAGCTGAATTTTCCTGATATTTATTTTGATGATTTTTTCCATCTTGCCGATCGTATTGCTCAACGCCGTAAGCCTTTGATTGCTGCCGTGAGTGGCTATGCTTTAGGCGGCGGTTGTGAGTTGGCACTGATGTGTGACTTTATCTACTGCGCTGACAATGCCAAGTTCGGCTTACCTGAAGTAACCTTGGGCGTGATTCCTGGGATTGGGGGAACGCAACGTCTAACCCATGCGATTGGTAAAGCCAAAGCCATGGAAATGTGTTTGACTGCGAGACAAATGGGAGCGGTTGAAGCAGAGCAAAGTGGTTTAGTTGCACGTGTATTCACCAAAGAAGACCTACTTGAACAAACCCTACAAGCAGCTGAAAAAATTGCAGCACGTTCTTTAACTGCAAATATGATGTTGAAAGAAACCATTAACCGAGCCTTTGAAGTCAATTTGACCGAAGGTTTACGTTTTGAACGACGCATGTTCCATTCTATTTTTGCCACGATAGATCAAAAAGAAGGGATGCAAGCGTTTGTAGAAAAACGGCAAGCCAATTTTAAAAATCAATAAGAGATCAACAAAATGAACAAAGAAAATCACTTAATGATTGAGCAACAAGGTGGTCTCGGCATGATCACTTTGGATCGAGTGACGCATCTGAATGCCTTGTCGCTAGAGATGATCGAAGGGATTCGAACCCAACTTGAACTTTGGCGAAATGATGCTTCTATTCAAGCCGTTTTGTTCAAATCGAATAGCCCGAAAGCCTTTTGTGCAGGCGGCGATATTCGCTATTTGTATGACAGTTATAAACTGGGCAAGACAGATCATCAGGGTTATTTTAGTGCCGAATATAAGATGCTCACCACCATACGTGAGTACCATAAACCTGTCGTCGTTCTGCTCGATGGTTATGTGCTTGGTGGTGGTTTTGGCTTAGCCCAAGCCTGCCACATAATTGTGAGTAGTGAAAAATCACGCTTTGCCATGCCTGAAACAGCGATTGGTTTTTTCCCAGATGTCGGTGCTACTCATTTCCTATCGCGCTTGGATGATATTGGCGTATACATGGCGATCACGGGCGAACAAATCAGTAGCAGTGATGCACTCTATCTAGATTTGATCGACTACCATGTGCCGAGCGAAAAACTTCCAGCCTTGCAAGATGCATTGGTTGCGGAAACTGATTTAAGTCAGCAAAACATTGAACACATTGTCAGTTGCTTTATCACCCGCCCAGCAGAAAGTGAATTGAAACAGTTTGCTGAAGCGATTCGTAAACATTTCGGTTTCCAACACTTGGACGAGATTGAGCAAAGTCTTGCAAATGAACAAGATGAACAATTACAGCCGTGGGCAAGTAAATTACTTCATCTTCTGCAACAGCGATCTTTTGTCGCAAAACAAACCAGCTTGAAACTACAGCATCTTGGACGTGGGCTTTCCTTGCAACAATGTATGCAACTTGAGCGTGATTTACAGGATATTTGGTTTGAGCATGGGGACTTTATTGAAGGTGTACGCGCACTGATTGTGGATAAAGACAAACAACCGCAATGGAAACAAGCCAATCCAGAACTGGAGAAAATATTGGAAAAGCTGAGCTAAATTAACAACATAAAAACAATAAAAGCTCACAAAAATATAGAGTGTTGACATGCTTATGGGTAGCAATGTCCATAAGCATTCAAGCTAAAACAAGAAGATCTAAATAAGGATAATTGTGATGCAAACAACAGATGGAAACGGTTCGTCCCCTAAAAAGTCGTCACATCGATTAGCAGGGATTTCTAGCATGGTCGGTACCACCATTGAGTGGTATGACTTTTTTATCTATGGCGCAGCAGCGGCACTGATTTTCAACAAATTATTTTTCCCTAATCTTGATCCTCTCACAGGTGTACTCGCCGCATTTGGTACCTATGCCGTGGGTTTTATTGGACGACCGCTAGGTGGTTTAGTGTTTGGACACTTCGGTGACAAGATCGGGCGTAAATCCATGTTGTTACTCACCTTGATGCTCATGGGTATTCCAACAGTATTGATCGGACTATTACCGACGTATGAAACGATCGGTTATTGGGCTGCGATTTGCTTGGTGATCTTGCGCTTTATTCAAGGTATGGCAATGGGCGGTGAGTGGGGCGGTGCAGTGCTGATGGCAGTTGAACATGCACCGGATGGCAAAAAAGGATTTTGGGGCAGTTTACCTCAAGCCAGTACAGGTGGTGGTTTAATGCTGGCCTCGATTGCGCTTGGCTTGGTATCGTTACTGCCCGAACACGCATTGTTTAGTTGGGGTTGGCGTATTCCTTTCCTTGCAAGTATCGTTCTATTGGCTGTCGGATGGTATATCCGTGTCAAAGTGCCTGAGTCACCTGACTTTGAGAAAGTCAAACAGCAAGCTGAAAACATCAAAGTTCCTGCTTTAAAAGTGTTTAAACAACATCCGAAACAGCTGATTACGATTATTGTGGCACGTGCTGCTGAAAACGCATGGTTTTATATTGCATCAACATTTACCTTGGCTTATACCACGACTCAACTGGGTATTCCGCGACAAGAGATTTTGTTTGCCACCATTTGTGGTGCAGCGGTGATTTTGTTTATGACACCTTTATGTGGACATTTGTCCGATAAGGTTGGTCAGCGCAATATGTTTATGTTTGGCTTATGTGTGTTGGCACTGTTTAGCTATCCATTCTTTAGTATGTTGAATACCAAAGATCCTGTATGGGTATGGACTGCGATCGTATTGGCGATCGGGGTGGTTTTTCCGATTATGTATGCACCACAAGCACAATTATTCGCGCGCCAGTTCCCAGCTGAAATTCGTTATAGTGGGATATCCATCTCAGTGCAGTTGGCAGGTGTATTGGGTGGCGGGATTGCACCATTAATCGCTACAAAACTATTGAGCGTCGGCGGTGGAAGCCCTTATTTGATTATGATTTATATCGGCTCAATGGCAATGATCGCGATTATCGCAACAACCTTTATGCCACGCGATCGTGTTGCCCAAGCTTATCTGCAAACAGATGATTTGAATTTAAAAACCAAGGTCACTGAACAGCCATAATTACTGAAGGTATAGACAGAAAAAAGCCCTAATCTTTCGACTAGGGCTTTTTAAATTTGGAGCGGGAAACGAGACTCGAACTCGCGACCCCAACCTTGGCAAGGTTATGCTCTACCAACTGAGCTATTCCCGCATATTGAGCAGTTTTTACGAAAACTTACACTTAAAAAAACCAATCTGGAGCGGGAAACGAGACTCGAACTCGCGACCCCAACCTTGGCAAGGTTATGCTCTACCAACTGAGCTATTCCCGCGTGCCAGCTATAATACATTAAGCAAAATAAGGGTCAACAACTTTATGCAGAGAATTGGCTTAATTGCATAAAATAAAAGCATTTTCGTGGCCAAAAATAGAAAAAAGCAAAATTTTGCACAAAAGTTTAACCAATCTATGGGTGATGTATACTAATGAGCAATCTCGATCTGACCTTAATAGAGTGACTGATGAACTTAGAACAACAATTGATTGAACGCTTAGAAAGTCTTGCCCCCAGTCATCTTGAGGTAATCAACGAATCGGCTGGGCATGGGGGGTATTTTCCAGGGAAAGAATCTCACTTTAAAGTGATCGTCGTGAGCGAAGCATTTCAAGGATTACGTTTAGTTCAACGTCATCAAAAAATTTATGCAGTCGCAGCAGAACTCATGAGCCCTGGAAAAATACATGCACTTGCTATTCATGCCTATGTACCAAGCGAGTGGCAAGGTCAAGCACCTGCAAGCCCAGACTGTGCACATGCACCTAAACAATAAGGATTGATCATGGACGCGCATTTACTCACTAAAATTATTCATATGTCGGCAGTGAGTCTGTTAATCATTGCATTTGTAGCACGTGCTGCAACTTTATTTGTCGGTGTTAAAAATGAACAACCGAATCCTACCGCGCGCAAAAGCTTAGTGGCGATGCAGCATTTATCATTGACCGTGATTTTGATTACGGGACTGATTCTATTGATGATGAAAAACTTCGATGTGCAGCCTTGGTTCTATGCCAAAGTCATTTTATTCATCGTGTTATGCTCATCATTGATCAAAGCTTTTCGTAAAGATGACAGTATCTTACTGGTCCAACGTCGTGCTGGTATTATCATCGGTGCGGTTGCCTTAGTGGGTACCTTAGGTTTAGTCATGATCAAACCTGTTTTTGCGTAATTGTTGGACATTGTTTTAGTAATTGTTTTGGCTCTAGGTTAAACTGCGTGCAGTTTACAAAAAATATTGTAGAGGGAAATCATGTTAACGCGTGTGGTATTTAACCAAAAAGGTGGTGTGGGGAAATCAAGTATTACAATCAATCTAGCTGCGATTAGCGCTCAACAAGGGCTGAGAACCTTGGTGATTGATCTTGATCCACAAGCAAACTCCAGCCAATACCTTTTGGGTGAAGATGCAACATATTCTGCGGATAAAGCGGCGTTAGAACCAAATATTGAAAATTTCTTTGAAGATATCTTGGGTGCAACCCAGCAAAAAAGCTTGATTGGCAATGCCCTAGGATCAATTCTTAAAGTTCCACGTGGCAAAGGTTTGGACAGTTACGTGCATCGTACATCCTTTGCAAACTTAGATGTGATTCCAGCAAGTCCAAGTTTGGGCGCACTAGAGCATGCGCTAGAAAGTAAACATAAAATCTATAAATTACGTGATTCGATTCAAGCACTAAGTGCGCGATATGACCGTATCTTTATAGATACTCCACCTGCATTTAACTTCTTTACATTGTCTGCGCTGATTGCAGCAGATCGCGTGTTGATTCCATTCGATTGTGATGTATTTTCTAAACGTGCGTTACAAACTTTGATTGAAAATATTCTCGAAACCCAAGATGATCATAATGATCGCTTAGAGATTGAAGGGATTGTGGTCAATCAGTTCCAGTCTCAAGCAAAGTTACCGCGTGAAGTGGTTCAACAGTTAATCGATGAAGGTTTACCTGTGTTAGCAAGTATGTTGCCACCATCTGTATTGATGAAAGAATCGCATCAAAAGAATTTACCGTTGATTCATTTGGCATCTGAACACAAACTGACTCTTGCTTATGTCACTTTGTTCAATGAGATTGAATCTAAGCAATAAGAGAACATTATGAAACGCTTATATTGGATGCCAGTTTTGGCTGTCAGTTTGTTATTAGGTGCTTGTGCATCGACGGTTAAACCCGCTTATGTTTCGCCTACCCAATATCAAGCTTTGAACTGCCAACAATTGCAAGCTGAGTACAATCGTATCCAACACTATATTGATAATGGTGTGCAAACACCAAAACGTACAGGTGTTGGGGTCGGTGTCGGACTCGGTGGTGGTTGGGGTAAAGGCGGCTGGGGCTTTGGTCCTTCTGTTTCTGTAAACATGGGACAGTCCATGAATACCAAGAACACTGAATTGGCGAAAGTACTGGGTCAACAAGACGCGATTGTGCAAGCTGCCCAATTTAAGGGTTGTCCAATTATTGTGAAGCAACGCACAAAATAATTTATTTTAGTTTTATCGCCATAGCTGGCTATGGCGATAAAACTAAATATTAGCAAAATGTTTCAATTGAAATTTATAAAAATCAATATTTTATAATTTAAATTAGCCATTATTGTCTCTTTCAGCCTGCATTGCTCATTTCTTAGAACTTGTCTGTCTGCCCTAAATTCGTTTATCGTGGCGCCCATGTCTGGTTGTTCGGTATATCTATGATTGAGAGTTGGTTTTTTGTTTTGGCGATGCTGGCGGTATTACTTATCCCTGGTCCAACCAATGCTATGCTTGCCAGTGCAACCCACCAACACGGTGTTCCCAAGACGCTTGTTTTTATCCCAGTAGAATGGCTGGGGTACATTTACGGCATCAGTTTGTGGGCACTTTTTATTCATCTATTTGAACCGATTTGGCCCGCTTTCGATGTGATGCTACATGTTGGCAGCTTATTATATGTACTGTGGATGGCTTTCCATCTCTGGAAAAGCTCGCATCTACAGAAACATGATCAACGCCATCAACACATTCGTCCTACTCAACTGTTTGTATCGACCTTAAAAAACCCGAAAACAGTGTTGCTCGCAGCAGGGATTTTCCCACCAGAAGCATGGAATTCTGTTCAAAATGCGGCCATCGTATTTGCGATCTTTAGTTTGATTTTAATTCCAGTTTCAATCTTTTGGATGGTGTTTGGACGTGCTTTGTTGACAGGAAGCTTTGCTGGAATTAAAGCCGACCATTTATATAAAGGATCGGCGATGTTACTGATTATTTGTATGTTACCCATGGTGTTTCGGGTGTTTTAAACCATATCAGCGAAGACCATAGCATCACGAGGATGCTTTACGTTGATTCAGTTTTTGGCGAGCAAAGCCAATGACGCCTGGTAAAACACTAATAATAATGATACCGAAAATTAAATAAGTGAAATTATCTTTGACGATTGGCATATTGCCAAATAAATAACCTAGCGTGATAAAAGAGGAGATCCAACAGAATGCCCCAATCACGTTATAACTCAGGAAATATTTATAATTCATACTGCCCGCACCCGCGACAAACGGAGCGAAAGTACGTGCAAAAGGCACAAAACGAGCGAAAATAATGGTTTTGCCACCATGATGCTCAAAGAATTGTTGAGTTTTCAGAAGGTGTTGTTTGTTAATAAATCGGGAGTTGGTTTCAAAGACTTTAGGGCCAATATAATGACCAATATGATAATTAACTGTGTCGCCCAGTACCGCTGCAATAAATAATAAAACACCCAGTACCCAAGGATCCATTACACCCGTTGATGCTGCTAATGCCCCTGCAGCAAAAAGTAAGCTATCTCCAGGCAAAAAAGGCATCACGACAAAGCCTGTTTCGACAAAGATAATCAAAAATAAAATGGCATAGATCCAAACGCCGTAATTATTGATAAACTCAAGTAAGTGTTGGTCAACGTGTAGAATAAAATCAATGAGTTCCATGAAAATGTTAACGCTATAAATTTGAGCTAAATCCTAGCAGTGCAGCAATGGAATGTCAGTATAAAAAGCAAATTAATTGGTAACAGGGGTTGACGCGAAGTCGCTTATTAATTTTATTCTTTGTTTCAAATATAGAACGATGCATTAACTAATATTGTGTTTATTGCAAAATAAAACATACATACACTGTTGTTATGTCAAAAAACAAACAGTGTGGAATTTATTATGTTTAATCCGAATGTTGTTGTCAAAAATATTGTTACGCAAACTGGCGTCGAAAATGTCGTAACTTTAATTGCACGAATTCTCATGGCATATATTTTTATTATCGCAGGATGGGGCAAGCTTACGGCCTATAGCGCGACAGCGGGTTATATGGAAGCCATGGGGGTGCCTGCTGCCATGTTACCATTAACCATTCTCGTTGAATTTGGTGGTGGTTTGGCGTTGTTATTTGGATTCCAAGCGCGTTTTGCTGCATTTGGTTTAGGGGTATTTAGTATTCTGACTGCTTTTATTTTTCATGGTGCAGATGATCAGGCACAACAAATCAATTTTATGAAAAACTTAGCAATGGCTGGCGGGTTATTCTATTTAATGTTGTATGGCGCGGGGCGTTTGAGCTTAGATCATAAAATCGAAAATTAATCTGTGATCCCCTTGGTTTAAGCTGCCGAGGGGGCTAATTCAATAGAGAAATTTACCGTTCATTACAAATGTAAGCCGACATCTACTTATTTTTTTGCTTAGCTATGATTAGATTCAAAAAGAAGGTAAGTAAAAATGAGAAAAATCATTGCTGGATGTACGATTGGATTGATACTGTCATTATCTAGCCAAACTTGGGCAGGTAAAGAGGATTATGTACTCATACAAGAAGCTGCTAAAAATGTCGTAACTGTCAGTCAGGTTGCTCAATTACCAGATGAAACTGGAGTGACACTCATGGGGCAAATTACGAAACATTTAAACAGTGATCATTATGAGTTTAAAGATCGTACGGGAACAATTAGCATCGAAGTCGATGATGATATTTGGCGTAAGGCAGGATTGAAAGTAGGTGATCATGTTCGTTTAGTTGGTGAAGTCGATACCCATCGCTATAAGCCTACCGATATAGAAGTGATCAAGATCGAAAAGCATCATCATTAAGTCTCTAAATACAAAAAAGGAAGCATTTGCTTCCTTTTTTGTATTTAGAAGGTTTTTAAGTTTAAAGCATAAACAAAATTTGCATTTCACCGACCATAAAGCCCAGTACTGCACCAACGATAATCAGTGCCCACTCATCTTCTTTAAAGGCAGGGCGGAGCATGCCTTCAAATTCTTCAGGGCTAAGCTTCTGCATGCGTTCAACCAAGGTGTTACGTACATTCATGGCATCTTCAGCATATGATTCCACATAACGCATGGTATCTGGTAGTTGCTGCAGAATACGTTCAGCAACGTCCGCTTTCAGGTTTTGGTATTTCTCACCACCAATGGCATACACCACCAAAGGACGAACCACACCCGCTTGTAAATCAATTTCTTGCTTTACATGGCGACTGACCAATTCAATCACTTTGTCAGAATGTGTACCTGAAAAAAGTTCTTCCATCATGTTGCGAGAGGTAAGTAACTGTTTAGAAATCAAGGCAGCATAATCGGCGGCAACTTCATTTTGACGTTTAATAAATAGACCTTGCCATGTAAAGCCCATCACCTTTTTGGGATGAAGTGGTCTAAACATCATTTGCAAAGCGATCCAGTCACTAAAGAAACCGACGAATCCGCCAAACAACGGCAGCATCCAAGGATATTTACCTTGTGTGACAACCCAGCAGAACATTTGGATCACACCAATCCCGAAACCAAAAATAAAGCCGACATTACTAAAGAATTTAAATTCTTGTTTGCCGACTTTTTTAAAGATTTCGTTGAGTAAGCGCTTATCTTTGAGCAGGTTGTTGACGACCATGTGTTTGATATCGAAGTACTTGGCAACATCTTTTTGTACTTCGCCCATGATATGTTCAACAATCTCAGGCGCTTTGGCCTGTACACGTTTAATGAGTTTCTGACGTGCAAACTCTGGCATACCTTCCCACAAACCCGGTTGGTACTGTTGCGCAACTTCACGGGTAATGTCTTCTGCCGCAGCCATGAGCGGTTTTTCGATTTCTTGTGCGATGCGTTTTGGATCGAGCCGAGCAAAAATTTCTTCAGGTTTGATCAGCTTTGAGGTCATTAGCTCAACGGCTGTGGTCGCCATTTTTTCAGCTTTGCGTGGAACAATCCCTTGCCACCCAATGGGTAAACCAAATAGTTTAAGGCCTTTAAATTCAAGTGGTGAAAACATCATTTGAACAGCAACGACTTTCGTCACATAGCCAATTAAACCACTGATAAACGGGATGGAAATATATAACCAGAAATTCTGTTGAAAATCCGCAATCATTTCTTGAAACATTATTTTATTGGTCCTTCAAGTCCTAATTGTTGCTTGTGAAAAAGCAAGCCATAGATGATAGTGATATGGTTGGGGTATTGGTCATTCACCAATAATAAAGTTAGGCTTTCAGTCCCCTTTAGTTTTCCTTTTTCTCAAGGACATCGAAATCCATTAATTCAAAAGAAGGAAACGATGGCGGTAATTGAGTACCTTTCCGTGGTAATGCAAGTTTTCGCCACATCATCTTAGCACCAATTTTTGTTTTGTGTTGAGCAGAATTCACTAGAAATGTTGATTTAGCTCTCTTTTTGTCGGTTGTCTTACAAATTTTTAACTTAAATATCAGTGACGATTGCTGCCAGTAATTAAAAAATTAGATAGATGATGAATTGCGATGCGCCAAAGCGTGAAAAATGCTAGAATATGGCGCTTATTTCATTTGCCATTCTGATTAGCCATGACGACCAATACTCAAATTACTGAAGATCGTATCCTTATCTTGGATTTCGGCTCTCAATATAGCCAGCTCATTGCACGTCGAGTACGTGAAGCAGGTGTCTATTCTGAAATGTATGCATATGATATGTCTGAAGAAGACATTCGTGCATTTAATCCAAACGGGATTATCTTGTCAGGTGGACCTGAGAGCGTGCATGAACTAGGCAGTCCACGTGCACCGCAGATCGTATTTGAATTAGGTGTACCTGTTTTAGGTATTTGCTATGGTTTACAAACCATGTCTGAACAACTTGGCGGTAAAGTAGAGCCAGGTACAGTACATGAGTTTGGTTATGCAGAAGTCGATATTTTGGTGCGTGACCAATTAATCGGCAAATTACAAGATCGTGAAAACCAACTTCATGTATGGATGAGTCATGGCGATAAAGTCAGCGCAATTCCAGAAGGTTTCCAAGTAACAGCAAGCACACCAAGCTGTCCATTTGCTGCAGTCAGCGATGAAAAACGTCGTTTCTACGGCGTGCAATTCCACCCAGAAGTGACGCATACAGCGAAAGGTGCAGAATTACTTTCAAACTTTGTTCATCAGATTTGTGGCTGTCGTGGTCTTTGGACACCTGAACATATTATCGACTTACGTGTAGAACAGTTGCGTGAGCAAATCGGTGATGAAAAGGTTTTATTAGGTTTATCTGGTGGTGTGGATTCATCTGTTGTAGCCGCATTGTTACATAAAGCGATTGGCGACCAGTTGACTTGTGTATTTGTAGACAATGGTTTACTTCGTTTAAATGAAGGCGATCAAGTGATGCAAATGTTCGCAGATAACATGGGGATCCGCGTCATTCGTGCAGATGCTGAAGAACGTTTCTTGACAGCATTGGCAGGTGAAGTTGATCCTGAGAAAAAACGTAAAATTATTGGTCGTGAGTTTATCGAAGTTTTTGCTGAAGAAGCACGTAAGTTAGATGGCGTGAAATTCTTGGCTCAAGGTACGATTTACCCAGATGTAATCGAATCTGCTGCAAGCAAACAAGGTAAAGCACACGTGATCAAATCACACCATAACGTGGGTGGTTTACCAGAAGACTTAGCTTTTGATCTCGTGGAACCATTACGTGACTTGTTCAAAGATGAAGTCCGTAAACTCGGTACAACACTTGGTTTACCGCATAGCATGATTTACCGTCATCCATTCCCAGGTCCAGGTTTGGGCGTGCGTATTTTGGGTGAAGTGAAAAAAGAATATGCAGATATTCTTCGTCTTGCGGATGACATCTTCATGCAAGAGCTTCGTGCAAGCGGTTGGTATGACAAAACAGCTCAAGCATTTGCTGTATTCCAACCTGTGAAATCAGTGGGTGTGGTAGGTGATGGTCGTCGTTATGCATGGGTGATTGCACTTCGTGCGGTGGAAACCGTTGACTTTATGACTGCGCGTTTTGCTCACTTGCCATATGAGTTAGTTGATAAAATCTCAACCCGTATCATGAATGAAATCAAAGATGTTTCACGCGTTGTTTATGATGTGTCATCTAAGCCACCAGCAACGATTGAGTGGGAGTAAATTCGGTCTTTTTAAAAGCGATAGCTTTTAGCCAAATTTACGCTAAAGGCTACGCCTGCGGCAGTACGGGATTTCAAGAAGCGAAGCTTCTTGCCTGAATTACGTCAAGCGCTCTGCGCTTGGTATTAGGGATTGCTAAAGCTCGTTAAGTAAAGCCGACTTAGAAAAGTCGGCTTTTTTATTTTTTACTTTAGAGTTTAATGAGTTTTTAAATCATTTCGTATAATGCGTATTATTTTGATTTTAGACATAATTATTGATTTGCTTTATCTTCCCAAAATTTTGCGGTATCTAAATCTTTTTCTACACCTACTCCATATTGATACATAAACTCAAGATCTCTCATCGCTTCTTTACTACCAAGAGAAGCAGCTTTTTTTAATAAATCTAATGCCTTATCAGTATCTTTGGTAACTCCCTCACCATTACGATATAGCGTAGCTAAACCCACCATAGAATCAGTATGATTTAGGTCAGACCCTTTTGAAAACCACACAAAAGCTTTTTTATAGTGCTCATCAGCATCAGTTGGATCCCTATCTTCAACTAGACCAGCATATGTCGCATAGCCATCACCGAGCCAATACATCGCATTAACATTACCACTTTCCGCTGACCTAATAGCCCAGCTTTCTGCTTGAGCCTCATCTTCTTCAATTCCGTAACCATGTATATATACATCGGCTAATTCTAGTTGCGCTGATGAATCACCATTTTTAGCTTTCGCTAATAAATCATTTGAAAAAGTTGGATTAGCTAAAGTTTCCATAGAAAAGATTAGTCCTAAAACAATAGATGTAAGATTGAGAATTTTCACTTTGTACCTTTCAATTAAAGTTACATTTACTTCGTTATATTATTAATACTAATTTAAAAAAATGAAAAGTTAGAGCTATTCTAAATAATGGCGCTATAGGAAACTTTCCCCACTTTTCTTATTCTTCATAATCTGACATTACAGTAAAAAAGCTGCACCTAAAAAAGCCCCATCCCATTACTTTAAACATGAAACCCGTTTAATTACACCCTCGATCACAAATCTAAGTGGCCCTATCTTTACACAACTCATTGTTAATAAATAATAAATTCATGAAGATGAATTTTACTCACTTTTCTATGAAACTAAATCATTTTTATTCATGTTGTGAATGAGGTATAAATTTCATCATTAAGAAATTCAAGTTTTATCTCGGAATTAGGGTGCAGATCACAATGAGTAAAGAATTTAAATTTACGATAAAGAGTATTCGTTTCGATGAAGACTATCGCCCTTCAGACAATACTCGCATTACCACCAACTTTGCGAATTTGGCGAGAGGAGAGAGCCGTCAAGAAAATTTGCGCAATACTTTAAAAATGATCGACAACCGTTTCAATACTTTGGCGCATTGGGATAACCCAAATAGCGATCGCTATTCTGTCGAGCTTGAAATTATTTCCGTTGAGATGAAAATCGATGCTGAAAACAATTCAAATGCATTGCCTTTGATTGAAATATTAAAAACTAATATTGTTGATAAAAAAACCAATAAACGTATTGAAGGTATTGTCGGAAATAATTTTTCCTCTTATGTGCGTGATTATGATTTTAGTGTGTTATTACTTGATCATAATAAAAATCAGTCTGAATTTAAAACACCAGAAAACTTTGGTGATTTACATGGCAACTTATTTAAGAGCTTTATTAACTCTGATACTTATAAAGCAAACTTTAAAAAGCAGCCTGTGATTTGCCTCAGTGTTTCGAGCAGCAAAGTCTATCGCCGCAGTGATAATCAGCATCCAGTTTTGGGTGTCGAATACCTACAAGATGAATACTCTTTAACAGATGAGTATTTCCAAAAAATGGGTTTAAAAGTTCGCTATTTCATGCCACCAAATAGTGTTGCGCCTTTGGCTTTCTATTTCTCAGGTGATTTGCTGAGCGACTATACCAACCTTGAGTTGATCAGCACCATCAGTACGATGGAAAGCTTCCAAAAGATTTATCGCCCTGAGATTTACAACGCCAATTCGGTTGCAGGCACGTTTTATCAACCTAGTCTTAAACACCAAGATTATTCACTTACTCGTATTGTTTATGACCGAGAAGAGCGTAGCCGACTGGCGATTGAACAAGGGAAATTTGTTGAAGAGCAATTCATCAAGCCTTATCAAAATGTTCTTGAGCAATGGACAAAGAACTACGCTGACCAAAATTGCGCTGCCGTTTAACTATTCATATTGAGAAGATGATTGAAAATGAAAATATTATTACCGACTTCAACAGCTGGCAGCTTACCAAAACCATCTTGGCTTGCAGAACCAGAAAAGCTTTGGTCGCCTTGGAAATTGCAAGACGAAGAGCTGATCCACGGCAAACAAGATGCGTTACGTTTGTCATTGCAAGAACAGCAGCATGCGGGCATTGACATCGTTAGCGATGGGGAGCAAACCCGTCAGCATTTTGTCACCACTTTTATCGAACACCTTGATGGCGTTGATTTTGAAAAACGTGAAACTGTACGAATCCGTGATCGTTATGATGCAAGTGTACCGTCAGTTGTAGGTGCTGTAAGTCGTCAAAAGCCTGTTTTTGTTGAAGATGCTAAGTTTTTGCGTCAACAAACCAAGCAACCGATTAAATGGGCGTTACCAGGTCCAATGACCATGATTGATACACTTTATGATGGTCACTACAAAAGCCGTGAAAAACTGGCTTGGGAATTTGCCAAAATTCTTAATCAAGAAGCAAGAGAGTTAGAAGCCGCAGGTGTAGATATCATCCAGTTTGATGAGCCAGCATTTAATGTCTTCTTCGATGAAGTAAATGATTGGGGCGTTGCGACTTTAGAGCGTGCACTTGAAGGGCTTAAATGTGAAACCGCTGTCCATATTTGTTATGGTTATGGCATCAAAGCCAATACCGATTGGAAAAAGACTTTGGGTTCAGAATGGCGTCAATATGAAGAAGCCTTCCCTAAGCTGCAAAAATCGAAGATTGATATTATTTCGTTAGAATGCCAAAACTCTCGTGTACCCATGGATCTGATTGAATTGATCCGAGGTAAAAAAGTGATGGTCGGTGCGATTGATGTAGCAAGCAATAACATTGAAACACCTGAAGAAGTTGCTGATACCTTACGCAAAGCACTTCAATTTGTTGATGCCGACAAGCTTTACCCATCGACCAACTGTGGAATGGCGCCTTTAGCGCGTGAAGTGGCTAGAGGCAAGCTCAATGCTTTAAGTGCAGGTGCAGAAATTATCCGTAGAGAGCTTTCTGCCTAGTATTCAACGAAATCGAAATATGTAAAAGATTACCGATTTAGCTATATGAAATCGGTAATCTTCATCTCAATCAAAAAGCATGTATCAGTTTCAGCTAGAATGCATCGAGATAATGTGTCGGTGTAATCGAAATGCATGGTATCGCGAGATCTAAAGAAAATAGTACGGTCCAATTTTTAGGAGCAATGTGATGATTGAATCAATAGACTTTAGAAATGCGATGTCTTTACTCACAAGTGCAGTCAGCGTGGTGACCACGGCAGGTTTGTCTGGTCGTTTTGGCTTCACCGCATCTGCTGTATGTAGTGTGACGGATGCACCGCCGACCTTATTGGTCTGTATGAATCAAGCATCGAGTTCGCATGTGCATTTTGTTGAAAACAAAATTTTAACCGTCAATGTTTTGGGTGCACAGCATGAACATATTTCCAAAGTATTTTCCTCTAAGTTGAGTCCCGAAGAGCGTTTTAGGCATGGTATTTGGACCGAGTTAGAAACGGGAGCACCTGTGCTAAATGATGCTTTGGTCAGTTTTGATTGTGAACTTGATCAAATTCAACATGTCGGGACCCATACGATTTTTATTTGTCGTATTGTGGCGATTCAGCAAAGTCAGCATGAACAAAGTTTGGTTTATTTTAATCGCGCCTATCATCAAGTCGGGCAAATGGAAGTTGTGTAAAGCAACGGCTGATTGATCGTTTTACTCAATTTAATGAGTAGATTTTGCCATCAGGTAAAAATTCTTCTATGCTTAAAAAATATCAAAAACAACATGTCAAACCTATTTGTTTATGAAAAACTTAAAGCAGAATGTGAAGCGTCAGCCTGATTTCAGCCCATATGGTAATTGAGAAGCGAAAATTGAAATTTAAAAAACTACCTGCCAAATATGCGATTTGGATTGTCCCATTTTTATTATCAGCTTTGATGAGCGGAATCATCTCCTTTATTAATCTGTCGATGAATTTAGGCTTTGTACCCGAATTTATTTCAAAATGGTTTGCGACGTGGATGTTATCTTGGGCAATCGCATATCCAACGGTCTTGGTGTGCTTGCCATTGGTTCGACGTATAACCGCTTTATTTGTGGATCTTCCGTCACAACACTAAACCTTTATCGCTTAAAGGATTGTGAAAATAGATCCTGATTGTCTCATGAATAGTACTCAGCGTATTACCAAAACACTATATTGAATTGTGTTTGTATTGCTAAGATCAATAAAACAACTCATTGCAATAGCATAGGTAAAAGAGAGCAAAATCATGAGCAATAATAACGACTATGATATTTCTGATTCAAAAGATTGCGAAACTTATATCAATCAATTTATCCAAGAATTTACGATTCGATCAGCAGAAATAGGCAAGGGAACGATTATTAAGCGTGCTTTGCCTAGCCGTCAAAAACGTTTGGTAGGTGCTTGGTGTTTCCTCGATCATGCGGGTCCAGTAAGCTTTCCAGCAGGTGATGGGCTAGATGTCGGACCACACCCACATATAGGTTTGCAGACCTTTACATGGATGATTGAAGGCACCATGATGCATACTGATAGTTTAGGCTCAAAACAACTGATCCGTCCAAAGCAAGTCAACTTAATGACGGCAGGACATGGCATTTCCCATACTGAAGTTGCACCAGATACCGAAACCAAAATGCATGCAGCCCAGCTATGGATTGCTTTGCCTGATGATAAACGCAATATGCAGCCTAATTTCCAGCACTATCCGGAACTGCCTGTTGTGGTTAAAGATCAGGTTGAATTTACAGTGCTGGTGGGTCAGTTCATGGATACTGTTTCTCCTGTTGAAGTACATACCCCTTTAGTGGGGGTGGATTTAACGGCTCAAGCAAACACCAAGATCCGAATCCCACTCAATCCAGATTTCGAATATGCATTTATGGCGCTGGAAGGTACAGCCTGTGTCAATGGGCATGAGCTGAATGCAGATAACATGGTGGTTCTAGAAACAGGATTGACTGAAATTGAAGTTGAATTAACGCAAGGTCACCGTGTTTTATTGATTGGTGGAGAGCCGTTTGAATCGCCTATTTTGTTATGGTGGAATTTTGTCGGACGTACCATGGAAGATCTAAAACAAGCGCGTGAAGATTGGATTAATCATCATGCTCGTTTTGGAGAAATTCCGGATTATCAGGGTAAACGCTTAGAAGCACCGATATTACCAGATCAAATGAGGGCTTCGAAATGAGCGTAATTGCAAGTGCAAAAGTACAGGCTTTGGCTGAACCGTGGAAAGGTGAGGTCAGCAGCGGTTCGCATCAGTTCCTTACCGATAAGCCTGAAGCGGCAGGAGGGCATGATACTGGACCAGCGCCTTATGACTTTCTGACAGCAAGTTTGGCATCATGTACCATGATTACCTTGCGGATGTATGCCAAACACAAGGAAATTGAGCTAGGTGATTTCGCGGTTGAGGTCGATTTCCATACCAATCGTGAGCAGCAAGAACGTATTGAGCGTCGGGTAATATTTGCCCAACCTGTTTCACAAAATTTAAAAGAAAAACTTCTCAATGTGTGTAGTAAAACGCCAGTAACTAAAACTTTGTTACGCAGTTTAGACATACAGACCGTGATTCTTTAACATGATAATGCTATTGTGCTTGGGCAAAATATAATTCTAAACGCAACTGTCAGAGGGATTTAAAACAACAGTTGCGTACACATGGCAGGCATAAAAATGATTACCTTACATTATCTGCAATGCTCACGTTCATTTCGAATACTGTGGGCATTAGAGGAGCTTGGTATGGACTACCAAGTTGAATACTACCAAAGGTCTTCCAACTACACCGCTCCTAAGAGCCTCCAACAAATCCATCCTCTTGGTAAGGCACCGATTTTGGTTGATGATACACAGGTGATTGTGGAATCTGCCGTGATCTTGGATTATCTGCAACAACGCTATGACAAGCAGCATCAGTTCAAGCCCCAACAAATGCAAGACCAGCATCAATACTCGTATTGGATGCATTATGCAGAAGGTTCTTTGATGCCTTTGTTAGTGATGACTTTAGTGTTAAATAGTGTGAATAAACATGTTCCGTGGGTGATCCGACCGATTGCAGACAAAATCACAGATGGCATTAAAGCTGGTTTTGTACGTCCACGGGTCAAAGAGCATATTCTTTATTTAGAAGATTATTTGGCCGAGCATGATTATTTTGCGGGCGAGTTTTCTTTCGCTGATATTCAGATGGCATTTCCATTGATGGCCTTGCAAAAGCGTTTACATGGTAAATATCCACATATACAAGCTTTTGTGCAACGAGTTCAGGAGCGTGCAGCTTTTCAGCGTGCTGAGCAAAAAAGTTTAGATTCCGAATGTGCCTAAATATGCTTCATTAAAAAAAGGAACGAAATATCGTTCCTTTTTTGTATTGAATATATGGAATTAGCGCTTAATAACGATGGAATCAATCCCACTATGTTGCAAGGTTTGTTGTGCAGCAAGAGCCGCTTCTTGACTATCATAGGGACCTGATATAACCCGATACCAAGTTTGACCATTTTCAACACTTCTCACCACATCAGCTGATAAACCATTCAGAATGATTTCTGCACGACGGGCATCTGCACTATCCGGATCTGGATAGCTACGAACCTGTAAAATATAGGTCGGTGCTACAGGCTGAATTTGTTCACTGGCAGTGATCTCTCCAGTTTCCTCAGTTGTTGGTGCTTCAACTCGAGGCGATTCGATAATCACAACATTGCCTTGTTGTTTGGTTTCTGGAACCGCTTGTTCAGGAATAGGGGTGACTTGCTGTTGTGGAAGTAAGTCGTAAAAGCGGTAATCTTTATTGGTATTTTCTTCTTGATAATGTTCAGATGTGATCTGATTCTTGGCAGGAACGGGTTGCCATGGCTTCCATAACATCAGCATGACGATCACACATAAGATTGCAAGAATTGCAACAAGCATACCCAACCACTTTGGAATAAGTGGTTTTTTGGGTTTGTTTGGTCGTTCAGATACACCACGTTGCGTTTTTCCAAACACCTGAGATTCCTCTTAATCCTAAGGGGCTGTTTATTCAGCCATGCATTACATTATTGGCTAAAATCGCTCAAACCATAGGGGGCGCTAAAAAGCGATTCCTCGATCAAGCTTATATTATTTGTAACTTGAATCTTGAAATAAACAAAGCATTATCTTTAAAAATAATGCTTTGTTTGTCTGATATCAATCAACGTTTTGTCATTATTTTGCTTACGTCTTTACAGTGAGCATCGTTCTTGACTTGCAGCCATGTGTAAAATGTTTACCATTCACCTCATGCATAGCCTTCGGTCTTGCGACCTGAGCAATGCTGCTTAACAGCATTACTTTGCTTACATGGTCTCAGGAGCGGACACACCCAATAATTCTAAACCATTACGCAATACTTGCTGTACGTTGATTGAAAGTAATAAACGCGCTTGAGATAGTGGAATATTTGCTTCATCAACAAATTTAACGCCATCTTGTGCATACCATCCATGAAATAACGCAGCAAGATCTTTTAAGTAGTTGCCAATTTGATGTGGTTCACAGACATTCGCAGCACGAATTACGATTTCAGGGTAAGCTGCCAATTTAGCTAAAATTTCTGTTTCAGCATCCAATGTTAATAGGTTAGCAACTTGGCGTGCAGAAGCGACGTCAAATGCAATGCCTTTCTCTTTAGCACGGTTCACAATACTGTTTACACGCGCATGCGCATATTGAATGTAATACACCGCATTATCTTTGCTTTGTGATACAGCAAGATCGAGGTCAAAGTCGATATGTTGTTCAGACTTACGCATCACATAATAAAAACGTGCCGCATCATTACCCACTTCTTTGCGTAAATCACGCAACGTCACGAACTGGCCAGAGCGAGATGACATTTGCACCATTTCGCCGCCACGCCATAAACTCACGAACTGAACAAGAAGTACAGTCAGCTTTTTCGAATCATAGCCCATTGCATCAATCGCGGCTTTGACACGTGAAATATAACCGTGATGATCTGAACCCCAGATATCGATCAGGTCAGTATAACCACGTTGTAATTTATTCAGATGATACGCGATGTCAGATGCAAAATAAGTGGTCTGACCATTACGACGTTTCACAACACGGTCTTTTTCATCGCCAAATTCAGTCGATTTAAACCAAATATTACCTTCTTTTTCATACAGGTAACCACGTTGATCAAGTGTTGCTAATGCTTCATCAATTTTTTCAGTTAAAGATGCTTCGCTAAACCACTCATCAAAGGTCACACCAAAGTCAGCAAGGTCATCTTTAATGTCATCTAAAATGGCATGTAAGGCAGCTTGATGGAAAACGCGATAGCCTTTGCCTAGTTGTTGTTGTGAGTTGGCGATTAGCCCATCGATATGCTTTTCTTTGTCACCAGAAAGGACGACTTTGTTGCCTTCAGCATCTAATTCTTCAGCATATTGTACGTCTTCTGGCACATCTTTATAAATGTCTGCTACAGGGCGCACATGTGCATCGCTATCTTGATCAATGATCGTTTGCGCGATTTCTTTGACATAGTCACCTTGATAGGCATTTTTAGGGAAAACTAAGGTTTGACCTGTCAACTCTAAATAACGGAGGTAAGTTGACGTCGCCAAAATATCCATTTGACGACCAGCATCGTTAACATAATATTCGCGGTCAACGGTTGCTCCCGTTGCTTCCAATAAATTTGCAACGGTCATGCCATATGCTGCCCCACGTCCATGTCCGACGTGGAGGCTTGACGTTGGATTGGCAGATACAAATTCAACCTGAATTTTTTTGGCTGCATTGGCTTGGCTACGACCATATTGTTCTTTTTGTGCTTGAATTTGATCAAGCACAGCAAAACGTTGATCTGCATTCAAGAAGAAGTTAATAAAACCAGGCCCAGCAATTTCAGCTTTGCTAATGTCTGCAACTTCAGGCAGTGCTGCTAAGATCTTTTCAGCAAGATCACGTGGCTTCATGCCCGCAACTTTAGAGCCGATCATTGCGATATTTGAAGCAAAGTCTCCGTGACTTCGGTCTTTGGTACGGGTTAAATGGCTCGTGTTGGTCCAATCTGAAGGAAGTACACCTTGTTGTTGCAGGGTTTGTACCGCATGATCGAGAGCTGCTTGTATTGCCGTATTCATAGTTACCGAAATAAATGTCGCGGAAAAACGCTAAATATAGCAAATTTTGCAGCTTTAAGGGGAGAGGGATTTGTGAGGATTTAAGATATTCCTATAAATCTTTTTTGTATTGCAATCTCAACACGCGTGAAACGGATGCTATGTAATGAATTGACATAGCATCCTGCCATTCAGGCTTCTACAATTTCAGCTAACAGTTCATCACTAGGTGCGAAATAATATGCACCATCTATCGCAGTGGTGAAGTGTAATAAATGGTCATGGATGCCATCACCAGTCGTACCAAACATGCGTTTGAGCATTTCATCAATGATGTTTAGATTATTGGTATAAGCGACAAAGAACAAACCTTGTTCACCTTTACCATCTCCATAAGGCAAGCTATGACGTAAAATTTCCATTTCTTCGCCTGCGTCATCTTCTACGACGGTGCGAGCAACATGGGCATTTTCAGGTTTAACATCATCATCAAGTTCAATTGACTCAAGTTTAGTCCGCCCCATCACATGCTCTTGTGCATCAACTTTGAGTTGATGCCATTTGGCTAAATCGTGAATATAGCGTTGGGCAAAAATAAAACTGCCGTCAGCAAACACCCCTGCCGAATCAGGGAGTAAGGTTGCTTCTGCACGGTCTTCAGGGAACTGTGGGTTTTCCGTACCATCAATGAAACCAGTCAAATCACGACCATCAAATTGGCGGAAACATGCACGTTCATCAAGAACTTCAACCTTATCTTGTATGCCTGAGAAAAAGGCTTGACTCATTGCAAAGCATAAATCCGCACGAGCGCTGGCAATGTGAATAAATACGTCTGCAGGCACGACAGGCATATTAAATGCGCCGTGTTGAGGATCTAGTTGTTTAAAGTTTGTAGGGACGGTCGAATAAAGTTTTGACCATAGCTCAGGACCAAAAGCAACTGCCGTTTTAATTTGACCACTGGGATGCTGGGTAATCAGGCGATCACGAGTTGAAATTAGAGCATCAATCTGTTGTTTTAATTCGGTAATACTTAAATCTTTTAAGCGCAAAACAATAAAGCGAGCATGATCAGATGGTAGTGGAAGAATGACAGATTGAGCAGTCATTAAAAACTCCTTCATTATTTTTAAAGGCGGAAAAGTGAATTATTGTGCCTGATGTTGGTGGGGCTTAAAAGTTTATTTACTCAGTTTTATCGTCTTACCACTTGTAATCATGGCAAAATAAAGCAATATAATTCCACTTTTATTTTGCTGTGCTGCGATGTCTTTACAAGTCTGGTTTGCGTTTATGTTGGCCTGCTGGGTGATTAGTATTTCACCAGGTGCGGGGGCAATTGTATCCATGTCGAGTGGTTTAAATCATGGGTTTAGGCAAGGATATTGGAATGTAATTGGTTTACAAATTGCACTGCTGCTGCAAATTGTCATTGTTGCGGCGGGCGTCGGAGTATTATTTGCGACAACCCCTTGGGCGTTTCAGGTGGTGAAGTGGTTCGGCGTTGTTTATTTACTTTATTTGGCTTATCAACAGTGGACAGCACCTATTCAAGCAATTGAGATTGAAAAAGAATACGTCTACAAATCTGCTTCTGCTTTGATGTTTAAGGGATTTGTGGTCAATATGAGTAATCCCAAAGCGATTGTGTTTTTATTGGCAGTATTGCCGCAGTTTTTAGATCTGGGACGACCACAATGGTTGCAATATCTGATCATGGCAATCACGATGGTGACGATCGACTTGATTGTGATGGCGGGTTATACAGGATTAGCTTCTAAGGTGCTGAAATTATTACGTTCGCCTAAGCAGCAGAAATATTTAAATCGAAGTTTTGCCATGATGTTTAGTTTTGCTGCATTGCTACTTGGAGCAATCCAGCAATCTAATTAAACCTGTTGATTAGCTGGTTTGTGAATGTGTTTTAAATTTTTGAATCATAAAAATCAAAGCGAAAATCAGTGCCATACACAAGACAATACTCAAGCCTGTCGCGATATTTAATGCTGCACTTGACCATAAACCGATTGTAATGCCCAATTGCGCGAGTACGAATGCCCATAGCACCATTTGCTTGGGTGAGTGAGCGAGAAGGCGAGCACTCAATGCGGGGATGACCAATAACGCCCCCATGAGTAATGAGCCTACAGCACGTAGCGCTAAAACTGTAAACAAGGCAAGAAGCAACATAAAAATTAAGCGTTGCCAATTGGCATTGATCCCTTCACTCATTGCGATATCTGGATCAATCGCAATTTGGATTTGCGCAGACCATGAGCGATATAACACCACCAACGCCATCATAATAACTATCGCAAAAATGGGGAGATCCAACCATTCAATACTCAGCAGATCACCAAACAGATAACTGAGTAATTCTGGTCTTAGACTTGGAACTTGCTGAATTAGCAATAAGCCTGCGCAGAGTAATGTAGCTGAACATAATGCCAGTAAGGCATCATTGGGCAGGCGTGAATCATGTAGCACCCATAAAATCGCAACTAACAATAATGCTAAAAAACCAACCCCTAACCAAAAAGGAAGACTGAGAATTCCTGCGATGGCGACACCAAGTAACGTACCGTGAGCCATGGTATCCGCGAAAAAAGACATTCGGCGCCAGAGCATCAGACAGCCAAGGGGTGCGGTCAAGAACACCAATAATGTCCCCATAATCCATGCGGGTAATAGCAATTGTAACCATTCCATCATGGCTTAGACCTTTGGTTCGGGATGAATATGAGGGCGTGGGTCATGCGCACATGGCTCAGCATGATCACTATGCACACAGTGATTATGATGGTGTTGATAAAACATGCGCTGCGTCCCGAAAATGGCTTGATACTCAGGATGTTGTTGAATGCTTTCAGGTAAACCGCTACAACAAATATGCTTATTTAAACAAACCACACGATGCGTTCCTTGCATCACCCATTGTAAGTCATGCGAAACCATCAGGACTGCACAGCCATAGCGTTCGGGTAAGCTGCGAACGTATTCATACAGCTCTGCTTCGGATTGAATATCTAAACCTTGCATCGGCTCATCTAAAATGAGAATGTCAGGTTGACGCAATAAAGCACGTGCAAGCAAAACGCGTTGGCGTTCCCCACCAGATAGTTGTTGGACTTTAGAGTCTTGTAATTTGGAGATGCCAGTATCGTGGATAATTTCGCGACGAAGATGTTTCTCACAAAACTCTAAATCTAATAAGTCCTGAACACGAAGTGGCAAGCTTGCAGACGGGTTGAATTTTTGTGGGACATAAGCCATTTTCAATTTCTTTGAAAAATGAACCTTGCCTTTATTGGGTGACATGATGCCCAACAGCACTTTAATGAGGGTTGATTTGCCTGCACCATTTGGACCGATAAGCGTGACGATCTCTTTGGCATTTAAGTCAAAATCAACATTTCTCAAAATCTCTCGTTCATCACGTTGAACGGAGATATTCTCCAGCTGAATGAGTGGAGTCGTTAGGGTGCTGTGCTGCACTGATGACATTTCCCAGAAATTTCAATAATACTGTGCTGAGCAGTGAATTGATCTGAAGCAGCCAATTGATCAAGTTGCTGGATCAGCCCCTGAGCAGATGCCTCTTTGACCACGTGACACTCTGTACAGATGAGAAAAGCAGCCTGATGTCCTTCGCGTGGATGACAGCAAGGAATATAGGCATTAATAGAAGTCAGGCGGTGAATTAACCCTTTTTCCAATAAAAAGTCGAGAGTACGGTAAACTGTTGGTGGGGCAGCAGGGCGATCTGCTTGACCTTTTAATTTTGCCAACAAGTCATAAGCACCCATCGGTGCAGATGCATTTAAAATGAGTTCGAGGACTTCTTTGCGTAAAGGTGTGAGTCGTGCACCCGTTGTGGTACACAGATATTCTGCTTCAGCAAGTCGTGCTTTAATATCATGATGACCATGAACACCGTGTAAAGCATTGTCATGTTCATGTGAACAAGAACTCATAAATGGACCTCATTATTAGCCAAGGGTCTATTGATCTTCATCCTTACAATGAAAAGTGGCCAAAGCTTACTGAGCTTAGCGCGCATCTACAAAAAATAGAAAAGTGTAGAATGCTCAACAGACTCTACATCATACCATGCAATTCATTGAGAACTCACTATATAAGTCATACTTGCGATAGAAGCAGCGGCAAATATAGAAAATAGACATAGGCATTTTTGAACTTTTGTTATATTATAACATGCCTTGCCTAGTTGAGTAGTGTTGTAATGTTGCGCCTTGTTTTGTTCGTCACCTTTTCCTTATTAAGCACATGGGGCTGGACGCAAAGCTTAGTCGTGTCAACGCAGCCGATTTATTTGATTGCAAAAGAAGTGACCCAAGGTGTAGAAACACCAATCCTTCTTTTAAGTGATCAAACGGGACATGATGTCCACTTAACGCCTGCACATCGTAAAATCATTCAGGATGCATCTTTGGTGATTTGGTTAGGTAAGGCTCACGAAGCACCATTGGATAAGTTGTTAAGTCAAAATCGAAAAGCCATTTCACTTTTAGATGCGGGTATTCTGACAATCTTGCCACAGCGTAGTTTACGTGGTGCTTCATTGGACAATACAATCGATAGTCATGTTTGGTTAGAACCTAACAATGCGGTTCGAATTGCATTTTTCATCGCAGCTTTACGCTCGCAACAATCTCCAGAAAATAAAGCTAAATACACAGCCAATGCACGAGAGTTTGCACAAAAAATGCGTCAAACTGCGCAACAATATGAAAGTAGCCATAAAGCTAAACCCTATTGGTCATATCATGATGCATATCAATATTTAGAAAGAGCATTGAATTTGAAATTTGCAGGTGCTTTGACTGATGATCCGCACATTGCACCTACAGCTGCCCAAATTAAGTATTTAAATGACAATCGCCCAAAAACACAAATGTGCTTATTGGCTGAAATTTCGGCGAATCAAAATGTCTATCGTAGGTTGAACCCAATCACCTTTGAAACGGTCGACGAAAGCATGAACGGAGAGGACAATTTTATTGCTGCTTGGAGAAAATTGGCTTCAAAAACTGATAAATGTGTGATAAGTGTTCAAAATTGATCAAAAAAATAAAAATGCGTTGACTCTATCGTCAGAAAATATGGTAACGAAAAAAGCAGACTTAGGTCGATAAAAGATTGCATGTTCAGGGGTGTAACTCTATAATGCCAGCGATTCGAAACGATCATGATTAAAACTTGTCAAGCAGTTATGCTGTGAGTGGGTAAAAAATGAGCCGAACTAGTCGCTTGATTGACCGACGATTAGCAAAAGCTTTGGTCTTCTTACAAGCATGTATGATTCCAGTTGCAGCTTTGCTGGCATGGATGATAAATGATAGAACTGCTGCTTTGAGTGCTGCGCTTGGGGCCTCGGTGTGTTGGTTAGCATATTGTTACTTTTCCTGGCAGTCGTTTAGAACGGCAGGTGCTAGAGCTTCAAAACAAGTGATGCTCAACATGTATCGAGGAATGCTCGGTAAGTTTGCGATTGTGATCGTGGGTTTTATTTTGATTTTGAGCAATGTTAAACCGCTGTCACCGGTTGCATTGTTAGGTGGATTTATTCTTGTTCAAGCGATGTCGTGGGTTGCACCATTTTGGGTGTCACGATTGCAACAACGAGAGTAGGGCACATTTTAAGATTTTTGGAGGGTAGAGTGAGATATTTGCAGTCCGCAATATTCATTTTTCCTCTTTTTAATGATTGACATTGACCAGGTGTGATTTATGGCTGCTGAAGAACATGCCCTGACTTCGACCGAGTATATCAAGCATCACTTGACCAATATGACCTATGGCAAAATGCCAGACGGTACATGGAAATTGGCTGAGTCTGCTGAAGAAGCTCAATCGATGGGGTTCACTGCAATTCACTTGGATTCAATGGGTTGGTCTATCGGACTTGGTATTATTTTCTGTTTGTTGTTCTGGATTGTTGCGAAAGCTGCTAACGCAGGTGTTCCAACAAAATTCCAGTCAGCAATCGAGATGATTATCGAGTTTGTGGACTCAAGTGTCCGTGACACCTTTCATGGCAAATCACGTTTAATTGCGCCATTGGCATTGACCATTTTCGTGTGGATTTTCCTCATGAACTTAATGGATTTAATCCCTGTTGACTGGATTCCTTATCTAGCTCAACAAATTGGTGCAAGTGTGTTTGGTATGGACCCACATCATGTTTACTTCAAGATTGTACCGACTACGGATCCGAACATTACCTTAGGTATGTCGTTATCTGTATTCGCCTTGATCTTGTTCTATAGTATTCGTGAAAAGGGTGTAGGTGGTTTTGTTGGCGAATTGGCACTTAACCCATTTAACCCAAGTAATAAATTTGCAAAAGCGTTATTGATTCCAGTGAACCTTATATTGGAGTTAGTAACTTTCCTTGCTCGTCCAGTTTCGTTGGCTCTACGACTGTTCGGTAACATGTATGCAGGTGAGTTAATCTTCATCTTGATCGCGTTATTACCGTTCTGGATCCAGTGGGCGTTATCTGTGCCTTGGGCTATTTTCCACATTCTTGTAATCACGTTGCAAGCATTTATCTTTATGATGCTGACCATCGTTTACTTGAGCATGGCAAGCGAAAAGCATTAATGGTATTGCCTAACTATCAGTTGATGGTTGGGCTTAAATTTTTAGTTTAATTTGGTAATAACCTAACCTCTGAGGAATTTTTCATGGAACTCACTTTAGGTCTAGTTGCAATTGCATCTGCTATCTTGATCGCTTTCGGTGCTTTAGGTACTGCGATTGGTTTTGGTCTTTTGGGTGGTCGCTTTTTAGAAGCTGTTGCTCGTCAACCAGAATTGGCTCCACAACTTCAAACTCGTATGTTCTTAATCGCGGGTCTTCTTGATGCTGTGCCTATGATCGGTGTTGGTATTGGCTTGTTCTTCATCTTCGCTAATCCATTTGTAGGTTAATAGCTTAATTCCTAAATCCACATATTGAGGAATAGCGAAATGAATATCAACCTCACATTGATTGGCCAAGCGATTGCATTTGCGGTTTTCGTCGCATTTTGTATGAAGTTTGTTTGGCCACCACTAATCAATGCGATTAGTGAGCGTCAGCGTAAAATTGCTGATGGCTTAAATGCTGCTGAAAAAGCGAAAGCTGACTTAGCTGATGCGCAAGCACAAGTAAAGGCAGAGATCGATGCAGCAAAAGCACAAGCGGCTCAATTGATCGAACAAGCGAACCGTCGTGCAGCACAATTGGTCGAAGAAGCGCGTACCCAAGCTGCGGCTGAAGGTGAGCGTATTCGTCAACAGGCGAAAGAAACTGTTGATCAGGACATCAATGCTGCTCGCGAAGAATTACGTCAACAAGTTGCTGCTTTGGCAGTTGATGGCGCAGAAAAAATTCTGAACCAACAAGTTGACGCAGAAGCTCATAATGCCATGCTGACTCAGCTGGCTGCTAAACTTTAAGCGAGGGAAATATGGCTGAACTCTTGACGTTGGCACGCCCATACGCTAAAGCAGCATTTGCTTATGCATCTGAGCAGAATGCAACTGACGCTTGGTCAAATGCGTTACAACTGCTCGGTGCTGCGGTGCAAGATGAAGCATTTTCCGCTTATTTAAATCGCCCTGAGCTGACTCCTGCGGAACAAGTAGGTCTTTTTGCGAAGGTTTTAGGTGAAGATCAATCTCAGGCAGTGTCAAATTTTCTGACACTTCTTGCAGATAACGATCGTTTAACATTGTTACCTGAAATCGCAGCAGAATATGAATTACTTAAATCGCAGAACAACAACACCTTGGAAGTAGTGATTGAATCTGCTTTCCCGATGGATGCGAAGCAAGAGCATATTTTAGCTCATGCGCTAGAAAAACGTTTTAACAAAACAGTCCAAATGACTGTGAAAGTTAATCCAGCGTTAATCGCGGGTGTTGTGATTCGTGCAGGCGACCAAGTGATAGATGACTCTGCGCTTAACAAGCTTGAAAAAATGCGGACTCGTCTTCTTGCGTAATAGCAAAAAGACTGAACTTAAAAAAGATTGAGGAATAGCGCAATGCAACAACTGAATCCATCCGAGATCAGTGCGCTCATTAAACAGCGTATCGGCGATCTGGACACCAGCGCGACCGCAAAAAATGAGGGTACCATTGTTATGGTATCTGACGGTATCGTGCGTATTCACGGTCTTGCGGATGCCATGTACGGCGAAATGATCGAATTCGACGGCGGCTTATTCGGTATGGCACTGAACCTAGAACAGGATTCAGTGGGTGCCGTTGTTTTAGGTAACTACCTAAGCCTGCAAGAAGGTCAAAAAGCTCGTTGTACTGGTCGTGTATTAGAAGTTCCAGTAGGTCCTGAACTTCTTGGCCGTGTAGTAGATGCTTTGGGTAACCCAATTGATGGGAAAGGCCCTATTGATGCAAAACTAACTGATGCTGTTGAAAAAGTAGCACCAGGTGTAATTTGGCGTCAGTCAGTAGACGAACCTGTTCAAACTGGTTATAAATCAGTTGATACCATGATCCCTGTAGGTCGTGGTCAGCGTGAGTTGATTATTGGTGACCGTCAAACTGGTAAAACAGCAATGGCGATCGATGCGATCATCGCTCAGAAAAACTCTGGCATTAAGTGTGTATATGTTGCGATTGGTCAAAAACAATCAACAATTGCAAACGTTGTACGCAAGCTAGAAGAAACTGGCGCTATGGCGTATACAACTGTTGTCGCAGCTGCGGCCGCTGATCCTGCAGCAATGCAGTATTTAGCTCCGTACTCTGGTTGTACAATGGGTGAATACTTCCGTGATCGTGGTGAAGATGCGTTAATCATTTATGATGATTTGTCTAAGCAAGCTGTTGCTTACCGTCAAATTTCATTGTTATTACGTCGTCCACCAGGTCGTGAAGCGTATCCAGGTGACGTATTCTATCTTCACTCGCGTCTTCTTGAACGTGCTTCTCGCGTTTCTGCTGACTATGTTGAGAAATTCACGAACGGTGAAGTTAAAGGTCAAACTGGTTCTTTAACTGCATTACCGATCATTGAAACTCAAGCTGGTGACGTATCTGCATTCGTACCAACCAACGTAATTTCGATTACTGACGGTCAGATCTTCCTAGAAACATCATTATTCAACGCAGGTATTCGTCCTGCTGTGAACGCAGGTATCTCGGTATCTCGTGTTGGTGGTTCTGCTCAAACTAAGATCATCAAAAAATTGTCTGGCGGTATCCGTACTGCTTTAGCGCAATACCGTGAATTGGCTGCGTTTGCTCAGTTTGCTTCTGATCTTGATGAAGCGACTCGTAAGCAACTTGAGCATGGTCAACGTGTAACTGAGTTAATGAAGCAAAAACAATATGCTCCTTACTCAATTGCTGACCAAGCTATTTCTGTATATGCATCTAACGAAGGCTACATGGCTGACGTTGAAGTGAAGAAAATCGTAGACTTTGATGCTGCGTTAGTTTCTTACTTCCGCTCTGAACATGCTGCGTTAATGCAACAGATCGATGAAACTGGTGATTACAACAAAGACATCGAAGCTGCAATCAAAGCAGGTATTGAGAGCTTCAAAGCGACTCAAACTTACTAAGTTAAGCTTTAGTTAAGTTTGGTTCACGGATCAACCTTCGAAAGCTCGAAAGAGCTTTCGACTACTAGGTTAAGCGTATGGCAAATTTAAAAGAAATTCGCGCCAAAGTAGCTAGTATCAAGAGCACGCAAAAGATTACTCGCGCGATGCAAATGGTAGCTGCTTCTAAAATGCGTCGTGCGCAAGAGCGCATGGCTCAAGGCCGTCCGTATGCCGATAATATGCGCCGTGTAATTGCTCACTTGGTTCAAGCAAACCCTGAATATAAACACCGTTATATGGTTGAACGCCCAGTTAAGCGTGTTGGCTATATCGTGGTGTCTTCAGATCGTGGTTTGGCAGGTGGCTTGAACATTAACTTGTTCAAGAAAGTTGTGCAGCATGTCAAAGCACAACAAGAGCAGTCAATTGAAGTTGAATTTGCTTTGATTGGTCAAAAAGCGGTTTCGTTTTTTAAGAGTTACGGCGGTAAAGTGCTTGGTGCAACTACCCAGCTTGGTGATTCACCGAGCTTGGAACAGTTGACAGGTTCAGTTCAGGTAATGCTTGATGCATTTGATAAAGGTGAATTAGATCGTATTTACCTCGTATCAAATGGTTTCGTCAATGCGATGACCCAACAACCTAAAGTTGAACAACTTGTTCCTTTAGCACCAGCAGAAGAAGGCGAAGATCTTAACCGTACTTATGGTTGGGATTATATCTACGAACCAGAAGCAGAAGAGCTGTTAAATGGTTTGTTGGTTCGCTATATCGAGTCGATGGTTTATCAAGGTGTGATTGAAAACGTTGCATGTGAGCAATCTGCTCGTATGGTCGCAATGAAAGCAGCGACAGACAACGCAGGACAATTGATTAAAGACCTACAACTCATTTACAACAAGCTGCGTCAAGCCGCGATTACTCAGGAAATTTCCGAGATCGTTGGCGGTGCCGCTGCCGTTTAACATTATTAAGTTTGAATTGAGGAGACAGCAATGAGTAGCGGTCGTATCATTCAGATCATCGGCGCGGTTATCGACGTCGAGTTTGAGCGCAATAGCGTTCCAAAGATCTATGACGCTCTCCAAGTTGACGGTACTGAAACTACATTAGAAGTTCAGCAACAGCTTGGCGATGGTGTTGTTCGTACCATCGCAATGGGTTCTACAGAAGGTCTTAAACGTGGCCTGAATGTAACTAGTACAAATGCACCGATTTCTGTTCCAGTAGGTCCAGCGACGCTTGGTCGTATCATGGACGTTTTGGGTCGCCCGATTGATGAAGCAGGTCCAGTTGCGACTGAAGAGCGTTTGCCGATTCACCGTGAAGCGCCTTCTTATGCAGAACAAGCAGCTTCTACTGATCTTTTAGAAACTGGTATTAAAGTCATTGACTTGCTATGCCCGTTCGCAAAAGGTGGTAAAGTTGGTCTGTTCGGTGGTGCTGGTGTTGGTAAAACCGTTAACATGATGGAGTTGATCAACAACATCGCAAAAGCGCACTCAGGTTTATCTGTATTCGCTGGTGTTGGTGAGCGTACTCGTGAAGGTAACGACTTCTATCACGAAATGAAAGATTCTAACGTTCTTGACAAAGTAGCAATGGTCTACGGTCAGATGAACGAGCCACCTGGTAACCGTTTACGCGTAGCGTTAACTGGTTTGACCATGGCTGAGTATTTCCGTGATCAGAAAGATGAAAACGGTAAAGGTCGTGACGTATTGTTGTTCGTAGACAACATCTACCGTTATACACTTGCGGGTACTGAAGTATCAGCATTGTTAGGCCGTATGCCATCTGCAGTAGGTTACCAACCGACACTTGCAGAGGAAATGGGTGTTCTTCAAGAGCGTATTACGTCTACTAAATCTGGTTCGATCACGTCGATCCAAGCAGTATACGTACCTGCCGATGACTTAACAGATCCATCGCCTGCAACAACGTTTGCTCACTTGGATGCAACAGTTGTATTGAGCCGTGACATCGCTTCACAAGGTATTTACCCTGCGATCGATCCACTTGACTCAACTTCACGTCAGCTAGATCCATTGGTTGTTGGTCAAGAGCATTATGAAATTGCACGTTCTGTACAGAACGTATTGCAACGTTATAAAGAGCTTAAAGACATCATCGCAATCTTGGGTATGGATGAATTGTCTGAAGAAGATAAATTGGTTGTTTACCGTGCGCGTAAAATCCAACGTTTCTTCTCTCAACCATTCCACGTAGCTGAAGTATTTACTGGTGCACCTGGTAAATTAGTACCACTTAAAGAAACGATTCGTGGCTTTAAAGGTCTATTAGCTGGTGAATACGATCACATTCCAGAACAAGCGTTCTATATGGTTGGTGGTATTGACGAAGTGATTGCTAAAGCCGAGAAACTTTAATTAGCAACTCTAATTTAAGGAGATTCTCATGGCGACGATCCAATGTGATGTCGTAAGTGTGAATGAGTCGATTTACTCTGGACAAGTTACGATGTTAATCGCAAAAGGTGCGGGTGGTGAGCTTGGTATTTTACCTGGGCATGCACCACTTGTAACTTTGCTCCAGCCGGGCCCGATTCGTGTTCAGTTGGAAAATGGTACAGAAGAAATCGTTTATGTATCTGGCGGTGTGTTAGAAGTTCAACCTCATGTTGTTACTGTACTTGCAGATACTGCAATCCGTGCGGACAACTTAGATGAAGCAGCAATTTTAGAAGCTCGTAAACAAGCTGAACAATTGCTCGCAAATCAAAAGAGTGATTTGGATTCTGCTGCTGCACTTGCTTCGCTTGCAGAAACTGCGGCACAGCTTGAAACGATTCGTAAAATCAAAAATCGCGCACTTTAATCAGTACCGTTTTTTGATTGAGAAAGCCACCGTAAGGTGGCTTTTTCATTGAAAAATAAATTAAAAACAAAATTTAAATAGTTATCATTTTCATATAGAGTACGGTTTCAATATATAACTTTATGAGAAATATCATAATGAAAATTTTACTTCCCGTTATTCTTGCTCTTACATTTGTTGGTTGTGCTTCAGTACCGCAAGCGACCCCGCAATTGTCTCAACAAGCAAAAAAACTTGATGCACCTACAGAGGGTAAAGCTGCGGTTTATGTATATCGTTCAAATAGTGTGTTGGGTGCAGCACTCAAAAAAGATGTTTGGATTGATGGAGAATGTTTAGGTGAAACTGCACGTGGTACATTTTTCTTAAAAGAGGTGGAGGGCAATCAGAAACATACGATTTCGACTGAATCAGATTTCTCACCAAATCATTTAACACTGAATACTGAGGCAGGAAAACAATATTTTATTCAGCAATATATCAAACCAGGCGTAATCACAGGTGGCGCGAATCTTAAACAAGTAGATTTGGAGACGGGTAAAAAAGCCATTGCTGAATATAAATTTGCTCAGTCTGGAAAATGCAGTAAACAGAGCATTAGTTTAGATAAAAAGTAAATCAGTGATTTTATAAACGATAACAACGATAAACTTAGCTTTTAGCACCTTCAAGATCAATTTTAAGATTGTTTTGAAGGTGCTTTTTTATTATCTCGAAACATAATATGATGAATGCTTAACGATGAATGGATGACATCGTTGTAAGCTATAACGAATGCGTATATTAAATAAAAATTTAGGAAAAGTATGTTAGCCAGTAATGTCTTAAAGTTGCGTTTGGATCGTATTGAACAACAAGGACATCATTTATCTGCCAAAGATCAGATAAAACTCGTGACATTAATGCAACCTGAGTTGACGGCTAATCTTTATACGCAGTTATTTAATCTAACTCTCCCCAAAGTTTGGCATTTTCGACACAATACCGTTGATGAAATTGATTGTTCATTGCGTCTGATTCAGCTCATTAACCGCGTTTTTATTCCTGCTTATCCTCATCATGCCCATCGATATGCTTGGTTTGAGCAAGGGCTTAATTTTAGATTGCAGCATACCCAGCCACCGCTGGAGTTATCTGAACTCACCACAATATTAACTCAGTTAGTCACTTGTAAAGATAGTGATCTAAAACTCAATATTTTGAATCAGTTACAAGAAAAATATAACCACGTATCCGTTACGCTCCCACTCGCTGAATTATATGCTCGTTTAGAGGATTGGTCCGCCGCAATTAAAAATTACCGTAGAGTATTTCAACAACAAGATATTCAGCCTGAAAGTGTGCATTATGATTTTATACGCTGCTTGATGAGTCGAAATGATTATCGGAATGAGCAAGGATTGAGTGATGCAGTTGAGGCTCTGGAACATTTATCCAATCTTGATTATGTTCAACAACCGCATTTACATGAGCAATTAACACAAAAGGCGGTTGCATTGTTATTGCCAGAAAACTTGCAATCTCAGCATCGTGAAATACCGAAACCTTTAATTGATATCCAACAAAAATTAAAATTTGTTGGATATTCTTTGAATCATTGGCTAACAACAGATGAGTTCATCGTCCCTTATTATAAAAATGTGGTAGAGTGTGCACCTAAACTATTAAACAACCATGAAATTGTGGTGAGTTTAGATCGTCATAAAGCAGCAAATACAGCGCTGCAAAAAATCTTAACAGGGCGTGATCTCAAGTTAGTCAATGGGATTAATACGGCCAATCATGGTATGGGATTTATTTGGAACTACTTACAAATTAATCCATTGGTACTTGATGCTTTGGTAACTGCCTCCCATCGTGAGCCCGATGCATTTTATAATTTAAAGCAAATCCCAGCGCCAGATTACCATCATGATGCAGCATTATTACAAGTATCTTCTTATCTTGCTAAACAGCAAGTTGCATATAATCTAAGTCAACAAGGACATTGCATCGAATTTGTAGAGCATACAGATGTTGCAAGTTTTGATTTGATCGTTGATGGCACGCCGATGCAGGTAAAATGTAGCTTAGATGCAGATCGGATAGAGGCATTTGCAAAACATCATCCGCATATCGCGATTATTGTGAATATTGAACTCGCGCATTTACAAGAAAAATACCCTTCAGTTTTTGCTGATTTCGCTTTGAGTTATGCTTCAGTGCAGCGCTCAGCTGTTGCGAGTTTACAGCACTCAGCTGGCAATGAAGAGTTTTTACCGATTCCGTTAATGAATACGGGTTTTGCGGTATATCGCAATTTTAATAAAGCAGGACAACCCTCGATATTACGCATGTATTCACAGGACAAATATTCGAGTTCAATATCTAAAAATGGTTTGGCCGTCGGCGCTGCAATCGGTGGTGTGATTTCGGGTTCAATCGGAGCTTTCCTTGTCGGCGGGTTTGCAATATACCGAACTTGGCGAATACAGAAGACCGAGCAACGTCGACCTGTTCCAGAGAAAGTTGCATTAAAGGCTCAATCTGATTTAGTTATCGATTTATTGATCCGTTTTGCTGAATGGTTTAACCAAAATTTATTAAAATATCGAGTTGATTTATACGCTTTTCAATTGAGACAGATTGAAACGAAGCTGATGGGTAAGATTCCAGAAACTGTCATTTCAACGACTCTGTATGCTTATAAGTTTGAGTCGTATCAACGTGCACTCAGACTCCATCAATGGATACAAAAACAATTGGCCTATGATCATCCTAAACGCAGAGCTCAGGCGGGCTGGGTCGCTTTGGCACAGGCGGATCAATTTATGTCGATTGAATTGAAAAAACGTATGCTACAGCTAAATACTGAACTGCAAAAATATAAGCAAATGTCTCAACATGTGGTTAAGTTACCAGATCTAGAGCAACAAGTTCCCAATGCTGCCAATGAGCCTTATTCAATGCAAGCCATCTAGGATTTAGAAAACACAAAATCTATGGGATTAGTTTGAAGGGTCTGCTTCTGAGGCTGGATTACCTAAAACAAGGGTGGCAAGTTTCAGCATATCGAGCTGAATTTTATTAAATTGCGCTGCGATCTTTTCAAAATCCAATTGGCTAATGTCTTGCTGACCATGTAAAAGGGGCAAATTAAGTAATTGTTGATTCGCACTCAGCAAACTTTGACGGATTTGATCCACCTCAGTGCTTTTAAGTTGTAACGATAACAAAACATCATGTAAGGCATGAAGTTCTTGTTTAAGCTTTGCAGCACTTTCTTTGAGTTGTTGAACATTTTGATTTTGAATCGCCTGCTCAAGTTGGTTCTGTGAACTTTGCAGTAATGCTGTGTAGTCATCTGTTTTGAGTTGTAATTGAGCAACATCACGGACGATATTAAACATATTGCCGTGACTTAGATTTTGGTTGCCAGCAATATTGGATAGAGCGTCTTGCTCGGTAGCCGAAGGAATATTTTGTTCTAGCTCAGTGAGTTGCTGAGACTGTTCATTATTTTGAGGAGATTGATCACAACCGACCAGCGCTAACGTGCTAATGATTGCCGTTGCGGAGAGAATTGTTGAGATAGAACCGTGTTTAAGCATGACAGAACTTCATGAAAATCTTAAAAGAACGTCACTATAATCATAAAGTGTGAAGAAAAATGTGATTTTTGCAATTCGTTAACATTCTGATGCAATACGCCCATACAGATGAGTTAAGACTGAAACATGAGAAGAATAAGACTATTCTTCTCAATGAGGATAAAACTATTTCGCCAATTCAGCTTCAATCGCAGTCACGATGCGCTCGTCATCTGCAGTGATATCAGGTGCAAAGCGTGCAACGATTTCACCATTTTTATTGACGAGGAATTTTTCAAAATTCCAAAGCACTTCAGGTGGATTATTTGGTGTTAAACCATAATCTACAAGGTCTTTCCACCATGGCCCTTCACCGATACGTTCAGGAATTGCTTGGGTCAATGTTTGATAGAGGGGATGCTTATCATCACCCGCCACTGAAATTTTGGCGAAAAGTGGGAAATGCACATCATAGTTGAGTGAACAAAATTGCTCGATTTCTTCATTTGAACCTGGTTCTTGCTCTAAAAAGTTATTGGCAGGGAAGCCTAAAATTTCTAAGCCTTGGTCTTTTTTAGCTTGATATAGTTTTTCCAGACCTTCGTATTGAGGGGTTAATCCACATTTTGAGGCAACATTTACCAGAAGTAAAACTTTGCCTTTATATTGTTCTAGATCAACTTCTTGACCTTTAATATCTTTAACTGGAATGTGATAAACCGATTGGCTCATGGAGGGCATCCTCATTTGTTGTTGTGAAATCACTTGCCTGTTTTAACTGCTAATCTTTTAGAGTGCAATGCTATTGATATGAATACATACAAAATATGCTGAAAAAGGTGCAGCTTTAAAGCGTTGCATTTTTAAGTTGAATGGGGGTTTGGCCAGTATAGCGTTTAAAAAATTCAATGAAACTTGAACTATGATGATAGCCGAGTGCAAAAGCCAATTGTTTGATGGTCATCCCTTCGCGGATTTGATTAATTGCAAAAATAATTTTTGCTCGATTGCGCCATTCAGAGAGTGTGAGTTGTAACTCTTGCTGGCTCAGGCGCAGTACATGCCGTTCACTCACACTAAAAGGAGTGAGAACTTGCTGCAAACTCAAATGAAACGATTCAGGATCAGCCAGCTTTTCCAAGATCGGTGATAAAATAGGATGGCTACTTTGCGGAAGATAATGTGAATACGTGGGAGCTTGTTTGAGTTGATCGAACAAAACTTGTAATAAATGTTCTAAATATTCTGGTGGGCAAGCCTGCTTTTGTTGTTCGAGGATTTGAATGACCAGAGCACGGAAAAAGGGCTGGATACTAAAACAACGACAGTTATTTCCTAAAAATTGCCCGAATTTAGGGTGCAGTCGAATACAGATATAATGAATCTCATGTTCAACGGGCAAAGATTGATGTTCAGTATGGGGTGGTAACCATAGTCCATAACTAGGTGGAGAAAGGTAATACTTCCCTTCAATATCAAATTCTAACGTTCCATTGAGGCTGAAATTAAAGTCTCCCCAAAGTGAAGAATGGGGACTAACAATATCGTCTTTTTGATAAAGAAATTCATAGACTTCGATACCATGTAAAAAGGGTAATTGTTCAGCCACATCATACTTCATGGGAAACACCTCTATTCATTTTCACAGCTGAGTTGAGGATTATTTAAACCGCGTGCTAAAGTGAAAATCAATACTAGAGAGCAAAGTACCAGCGGAAGCATGGCAAAGAATAAGATCGTGCCGTTAAAGTGATCGACAATCATTCCGCCAAACATACTGCCTAAGGCAATTAAAATCAAAAAGGTCAATGTTACTATTGGCATGCCTTTTTCTACTGCTTCTGGCGCGTGCGTAAACATCCAGATATTGACTGCTGTCGGTATGATGCCATAAGCGAAGCCCCATAAGGCAGTCAACACAATGGCGGTCATGATATGGGCGCCAAACATTGGCAGGCTTAGAAATGCCAAAAAGAAGGCAAAACCACTGACTGCAAAAGTATAGCGAATATTGATTTGTCCAAGATAACCCGCAAAGATATTGCCAAAAATCCCTGCAATTCCATAAACCAGAAGTAAGCGGCTAATCAGCCCGTCAGAGAAGTCAATCTGATGTTTGAAAAAGGCAGAAAAATAACTATAAACCGCAAAGTGTGCAAATCCCATAAAGATAAAAATAATCAGTCCTTTACGAGCAGCAGTATGTTGCAAAAGGATCGGGAGTTCTTTCCAGCGTAATGAGGAAGACGGTTTTAATTGTGGCAGATAGAGGTATTGGAAGATAAAAAGCAGGATTCCCATAAGTGAAATGACGGTAAAAGAGGTGCGCCATCCATTATACTGAGCCAACCAAGTTCCCATTGGTACACCGAGTACACTTGCTAAGGTAACCCCAAAAGCGACCCAAGCTGTGGCTTTGGCAATCGGTAAATGCGGTGGAGCTAAACGACCACTAAGTGCAACTGCTGTTGCCCAAAAGCCACCAATGGCAATCCCTAAAATAATGCGTCCAAACAGTAACAAGACAAAATTGGATGCAAGGGCTGTAATGAAATTTGCCAAAATCATCAACAGGGTTAACAGCAGCAACAATGTACGACGATCCAGTGTTTTGGCCGATATGGGAATCAGTACTGCGGCAAACATTCCAACGATGGCGGTTAGCGAAACGGTTAAACCTGCTGTTCCAACAGACACTTGAAAATCACGTGCGATTTCATTGAGTACACCGACAGCAAGAAATTCACCAGTCACTAAAGCAAAAGCACTCAATGTGACAGACAACAGAGCAAACCAATTCCCTTGAGAAGGACTTGACTCAATGGGACGTATGTCTGTAGGAGATGTTTGTTCCATGATAATTTCCTTTGTTGTTATAGAGATAACAATAAAATTGACAAAGATTAAATTTTTATAACGATCGTTAAAAAATAAAATAGTTGATAAAAGTGATGACGTCAATTAATTTAATAGTGATCGTTATAAAAATATTTGTGATAACCATGACTCATGCAGATGAATCCCGACTAACACCGAGTGATGACACGCTCAAAAAAAAGCGTGGGCGTCCGAAGTGCTTTGATGAACAGCAGGCTTTAGAAAAGGCAATGTTGTTGTTTTGGGAACATGGTTATGAAGCCACTTCAGTCAGTGACCTAACACAAGCATTGGAGCTGACGGCACCAAGTTTATATAGTAGTTTCGGTGATAAAGCTGGGCTTTTTTATAAGTGCATTGATTATTATTTGGCGCATGAAGCCTGTCCCATAGAAGCGATCTTCTTAGAAGCAAAGACTGCGAAAGTGGCATTCGAACTTTATCTTTATGACAATGTGCAACGTTTAGCACAGCCTGATAAACCAACAGGATGTATGTTGGTGGTGGCGACCATTAATTGTTCGGATAATGCACAACAAATTCAGCATAATATTTTAGAAAAGCGTTTAAAAACCAAGCAAAGATTGCTAGAACGCTTACAGCAAGGGGTTGTCGATGGTGACCTAGCAGTAACTACCCCTTTAACAGAAATGGCTGATTTCTATACGACGGTGCTACAAGGTCTGACGATGCAAGCACGGGATGGTGCAACGGTTACCCAATTACACAAAGTGGTTGAACATGCGATGCGCACTTGGGAATTATTCGAATAAACGATGTCTAAAGTGCGATATAAATGTCTGATATACGATATTTCAATTATTTTAGACATCTCTCACAATATTTGCATGATTGAAATAGGGTGAGACTGTTGATGGTTCAGATATCCAAATATCAGAAATGGGCATTTATATTGCCATTGATTGCGGTCTTAATTTGGTCGCTGAATATTGCAGTGACTCGTTATGTTGCGGATTATATTTCACCTGTCAGTATTAGTTTTTATCGCTGGTTTGTGGCATTCCTAATATTAACGCCGTTTATGTTGCCAAAAATCTGGCAGCAACGCGCTTTGATTCGCCCACTTATTCCAAAATTAGCAGTATTAAGTGCTTTTGGTATGGTGTTATATCAAGGCTTATCTTATGCAGCAGCGCACTATACCACTGCCACCAATATGGGAATCGTCAATGCTTTCGTTCCTATCTTTACCATTTTTATCTCATATCTGATTTTAAAAGACCGCCCAAATCGATTTGCGATTTTGGGAAGTATGCTGTCATTTGCTGGATTGCTGTACGTCATGTGGCAAGGGCATATTTCCAGCTTATTTATGCAGGGTGGGCATTGGGGAGATGCCGTGATGGTACTTGCAGTCGGGTTTTATGCTTTTTACGGTGTGTTTCTAAAAAAATGGCAATTAAAATTGCCACTCATGACCAGTCTTTATATTCAAATCGGATTTGCACTGTTGTACCACCTGCCATTTTTACTTTGGTTTGGGCTCGACTGGATCAATGCTGAAAATGCAGCAAGTGTAATTTATGCAGGCGTCTTTCCATCCCTAATCGCACCTTTACTATGGATGTTGGCTGTTCAGGCCATTGGGCCAAATCGAACCAGTATTTTTATGAATCTCATGCCTGTGTTTACAGCAATTATTGCGAGTTTTTGGTTGGCGGAAAGCTGGACAATTTATCATAGCATTGGTGGTTTTATGATCTTGGTGGGGATCATTATGGCGCAGAAAAAGACTGTAAATTTTTCATCGCACGAGCTAAAGTCGACTTCATAAGATGTATATAAAATGCGTGTTTGTATAAAAAATAGACAAACGCGCAATTTTTTTGCTATGAAGACGATTCTTTCTATTTGATATTACAAGCATATTTTAAAGAACAGCTAAAATTATCATCAAAAAAAAGCTCAATAAAAATAAAAATATAATTTTATTGAAAGTCCAAAGGTGACAAAAATGGTATGCTTTTCACATTTTTTGTTAGGGGAATAATATATTTGTATAAATGAGTTGATTCCGCCATAATAAACACCGAAGCAAATTGATACATTTTTTAATTTGCTGACCGAATTTTTGAACCCTCTGGATGTGATTATACACATCCTTTTTATGCTCAGTTATCCCTATATAACTGAGCTTTTTTTTGTCTGGGTTACGCGCGAATAATTTCACCTGTTAAAGCGTTGAGTATTCGACTCGGTTCTTGGCTCAGCCCTAGATTTCCTGCTAAGTAATGCAATGAATGACCAAAGTAATTTTGTGTTTCCTCTAAGCTGCGGGCAGGTGCTAACCCCGCGGGATTGGCGCTAGTGGACACAATAAATCCATCAAAATGTTCACAAAGTTCGACACATAATGGATGTGTGGTGACGCGCACGGCTACTAACGGGTGCTGTCCTTTGATCCATGTCGGAATGTGCTGGGCTGCAGGCAATAGCCATGTCGTTGCGCGCTCTGTTTCATGACGATTTGACCAACTATTAATTACTTGATGCCGAATCGCAGGTTCAAGGTCTTGTAATAAATGTTCAACTTGTTCGATACAACCTGCTAATAAAATCACGCCTTTTTCAATCGGACGATGCTTGAATTCAAGGATATTTTGAAAGGCCTGTTCATTGAATGGATCACAACCTAGCCCCCAAACGGCTTCAGTGGGATAAGCGAGTACTTGTCCTTGTTTTAAAAGTTGGGCTGCATCGGCAACAGAGGATGTAATCATGTTATGTGTACGAAAAAGAAGGAGACAAAGCTTAGTTTAAAGCATTGGGCGACAACGTAAATAGCGTCCGCCTTGTTGTACACATAAACCTAATAATTCGAGTTCCATAAGTTGAGAGGTAAGCTCGGCAATATTACTTTGCTGTTGTTGCGTCAATTGGTCTATGTCTTGTCCGACCCAATCTAGACATTGGTAGAGTCCAACTAAGTGTGAGGGAAGACTTGGGGTGGTGGTTGAGGATTTTTTTGAGGGTTGCTGTTCGGATTGCCATTGGGTAGGTAAGGCTAAGTCCTCAATTACTTGATCAGGATGATCGACTAAAATTGCGCCTTCTCGAATCAGTTGGTGACAGCCTTGATGGTGTTCACTATAGATATGCCCAGGAATCGCAAACACCATTTTTCCTTGGCTAGCCGCTTGATTGGCAGTAATGAGAGAACCACTTTTGATGGCGGCTTCAACTACAACTACACCAAGACTTAAACCACTGACGATACGATTTCGACGAGGAAAATGTTGTTGTAAAGGCAGGGTAGAGGGGAGGAACTCAGAGACGACTGCGCCCGACTGTACAATTTGCTGGGCTAGCTGTAGATGCTGAGTCGGATAGACACGGTCTAATCCAGTCCCTACAACAGCAATGGTACGTTGATGGGCCAATCCACCTTGATGTGCAGCATGATCAATACCATGGGCTAGACCACTACTAATATAAAAACCTTTTTCACTTAAATAATACGCAAAATCATAAGCGACTTGTCGTCCATGTGGACTCGGTTTACGGCTTCCCACCATAGCGATCTGTGGTTGCAATAAGGCGTGTGGATGCCCTTGTCCAAACAGTATCGGAGGACGGTCTGAATAAGGCAGCAGTTGTGTTGGATAGCCAATATCGTGGGGCGTTAGAATAAAATCACTATGTTGGCAAATCAGTTTGACCAACTGCGCAAATTGTTGTTGTCCTTCAGAAGTTTGAAATTCAGCTAAACGTTTTAAATGATTGGCATGTAAACCTAGTTGTTGCCATTCAGGGAAGCGCTCAGTTTGGGTGGCCTGTTCGCAATCACCAAAATAGTCGATAATTTTTTGAAAACTAGAAAGAGAATGTTGAACCAAATACCACACCAGCACGGTAGAGTAATGGTGAGGTAATAATTGGTTCAACATACGGCATCTACTTAATTATCTAAACGAGGTGGTTTGATACTTGAGCCCATTTTTATTGGTAACTCACTTTCAAGCACATACGCATAGCTGATACGCTCAAAACTCTTAAAGATCATCACACTGCCGACATACTGTCCAGGTAGTTTGACATTTTCTTTGGTCTTAGGATCTTTAACTGTCTCGCCGTCTTGATAAGCATTGAACACTTGTCCGATTTCAATCCCATCCACTGTGCCACGATCGACAGTGACTACACCATTTTTCGCAGCTGTACCAATTGAACCCATAACACGGATGATTTTACCGCCATCAGTGACTTGATTCGCATCGGTAGGATAGAACAATGTCGGTAACATGGCATCTTGTTCAGGCATGACACGATCACCACGACGCACTTCACCGTTATAACTATCGGTTAACTCAACAGTAGTAATATCCTTTTCAGTGCTAATGGCAACACCAGAAGCGACTTGGGTCAATTCAACGCCAAGAACCTGCTTTTTGCCATGTTCATCAAGAATGGTGTACGGTTCACCTTCACGGAATACGCCATAGCGTTGACCATTTTCAATACCGTTACCGCGAACATAAACACGTTGACCTTTACCAGCGAGTACACGTTGATCGGCTGTACCCAAGATATAAGGTGTATGCGCAATTGCATCAGCTGGAAGAACTGAAGTACGCTCTAGCCATTGTTGAATATGCGCCAGTGGAATAACTGGGATGCTATTGTTGAGTGCTTCGACACGCACCTGTGGGCGTAATGTCGAGGTATTGCCTGTATAACGGCGAATAATACCCGCACAGCCATCACCTTCATCTTTGCCTACCAATGGTTTACCGTTCAAGCTACAAAGTAGTAAGCGGTCGCCTGGATAGATCCAATGCGGGTTTTTAACGTGCTTATTGCTTGCCCAGATCTCAGGCCAACGCCAAGGCTTGCTTAAAAACTTACCTGAAATGTCCCAAAGCGTATCGCCTTTTTTTACCACATAAACGTGTGGTGCACCCACTTTTACTGAGGGTGGACTAACGTTCGGACTTGCAGCATGTGCAAGATTGACACTCATGCCTAGTCCTGCACATATTGCAGCGGCAATCAGTTGTTTTTTTAACCCCAAGGCATGAAATGATTGTATGCCGTTTAAAACCTTTTTCATTATCATAATTCCTAAAAATTATGTATGTAGTTGCGTTATAATAACGACTTTACACACAATTTTTTTTGATCAAGCATTCCCTTCAGTCGGTTTTCTGATCAACGGCATAAGTTGAGGATGTCAGTATGGCCTTATTACCTATTCTAAGTTTCCCTGATCCCCGCCTTCGTACCATTGCCAAGCCAGTCGAAGAAGTCACTGATGAGATTCGTCAGCTTGCAGCAGATATGCTTGAAACCATGTACGAGGCACCGGGTATAGGTTTAGCGGCAACTCAGGTTGATCATCATATTCAGCTTATTGTTATGGATCTCTCTGAAGAGAAAAACCAACCGATGGTGTTCATTAACCCCAAAGTCACTCCGCTGACTGAAGAAACGCAGCCTTATGAAGAAGGCTGTCTCTCTGTGCCTCAAATATACGATAAAGTTGAGCGTCCGTCACGCGTAAAAATCGAAGCAATTAACCTTGAAGGTCAAGCATTTGAGTTAGAAGCTGACGAACTTCTCGCTGTTTGTATCCAACATGAAATGGATCACTTAAATGGCAAACTTTTTGTTGATTATTTATCACCATTAAAACGCCAACGTGCGCGTGAAAAGGTGGAAAAAGTGGTTCGTCAGCGTGAAAAAGAAAAAGTTGCAGTTAAACGTTAAACTGTAAAAATCATTTGAAGATGTTCTCTTTGTTTCGCTGTGGGTTATTGCTTGCATTTGCCGCGATCTGTTTACAGATTGCGGTATTTTTGCAGCCATTACTGCCGAAGCAATATCAGATTGCACCTGTTTGTGAAACGATTACTCAAGCGTTGCTGCTACCGAAAGTCACAATGGTGCACAACGAGCATGCGCAACACGCCTCGCATCATGGCCACCAGCTTGATCAGACTCAAGCAGCAGTGTCACACCATGATCACCACGATCCCAATCATCAATGCCAATATTGTACCGTCTATGCCAATTTGATCTTGCCACCTGAACTGGGGATCAAAGAAGTTTTAGTTCGGATTCAAGTTCGTTTAGTGGCTTATCAGCAAGCCTTTAAGCATGTTTATTTTGCACTACAACGACTGTTCTTATTGCCCCAAGGGCGGGCTCCACCTCTCTCTGCATAAATTAAAACTTTATTTTATTAGGGCTTGCATAACTCTAGCCCAGTTTTACTTATGTTTTAAGAGAGACCAATCATGGCTCAACCTAAATTTTTATTACAACCGCTTACGGTTGCGATTCTTGCTGCCTCAAATACGACGATGGTTTGGGCAGATCCTGAACAACAGTCAGCATCTCAACATGCCCATGTTTCGCTTGCACCGATTGTGGTGACCGCACAACAACCCAATCAAAATAACGGCTTGGTCGTTCAAGCAGACCCGAAGAAACCCATCCAACCTGTGCCAGCAACAGATGGGGCAGATTACTTGCAAAGTATTATGGGCTTTAACGCGATTAAAAATGGCGGAACCAATGGTGATGTGACGTTCCGTGGGATGTTTGGTTCACGGATTAAAATGTTGGTTGATGGTAGTGAAAACCTGGGGGCATGTCCGAGTCGTATGGATGCCCCAACGTCTTATATTCAACCTGAAAGCTTTGACAAAATTACGGTGATTAAAGGACCACAAACGGTGCGGTATGCAACACCAGGTTCTGCTGCCACCGTGATTTTTGAGCGCCAACCAGAAAGTCTCAGCAAAGATCAGCCTTATCGTGGGCAGGCGAGTGTGGTGACAGGGTCCTATGGACGTTTAGATCATAATATCGAAGCCGCAATGGGAGATGAGACAAAATATGCACGTTTGAATGCCAATCGCTCCGTAGCCGACAACTATAAAGATGGTGATGATCAAAGTGTTCATTCTAACTGGGAGCGTTGGAATGCTGATCTTGCCTTAGGCTGGAAACCAACGCAGGATTCATGGCTAGAATTGCGTGCGGGTAAGGGCGATGGTGAAGCAGCCTATGCAGGCCGTAGCATGGATGGTTCGCAATTTAAACGTGAAAGTCTTGGTTTACATGCTGAACAAAAGAACCTCAGTGAGGTGATTAAAAAGATCGAAGCCCAAGTGGATTATAGTTATAACGATCACATCATGGATAATTTTAGCTTGCGTACGCCACCCATGACGACGATGAAAATGCAGGGCATGGACATGACTGTACCTAATAAAATGTCGATGCGTGTAGATCGTCGAACCTTAAATACGCGTTTAGCCGTAACAACTGATTGGAATAAATTTAGTGTCGTTTCAGGAATCGACACACAACAGAATAAGCATGGGGGGGACATGGTGATGTATGCCATGCCATCAATGAACTCACCTTATGCTGAAGATTTAAAATTCCAGTCTTATGGTGGGTTTAGCGAGTGGACCTACAATGTTGATTCTGACCAAAAGCTCGTTGCAGGCGCGCGCATTGATCAAGTCAAAATTGATAACTTGAAAAATGGCAAAGATCGCCGTGATACATTGGCAAGTGGCTTTATTCGTGTTGAAAAAGCTGTGCCTGAACATGGCGTAAAAACCTATGCAGGTGTGGGTTATGTGGAACGCAGCCCTGATTTCTGGGAGCTGTATAGTACTTCAACAAATCGTGGGGTTGGAGCGACCGATATGATGGGGAAAACCACCTATCGTATGCTTGATAACTTAAACAACCTCAAAAATGAACGTACAGCACAATTAGATGTGGGTTTTCAAACAGAACATGGTGCATGGAGTACTTGGGCTTCTGCTTATGCGGGCTTAATCAAAGACTTTATTCTATTGGAATATAATACACCGGCTAAGAGACAGCCTTTGGCGCGTAATGTGGATGCAACGATTGCTGGGGCAGAAGCGGGTGTAGGTTACCAATTTAATGATCAAATCCAAGCTGACGTATCCACCATGTATGCTTGGGGAAAAAATACCTCTGATAATCGTGCGTTGCCACAAATCGCACCTTTAGAAGGACGTATTAATCTTCGTTATGTCGAGGATAAGTATAGCTTGGGGCTATTGTGGCGTGCGGTCGCTAAGCAAAATCGTATCAGCCTAAATGAAGGGAATGTGGTGGGTTATGATATGAATGAAAGCAAGTCGTTCAATACATTAGCAGTGAATGGTAGTTATCAATTAACCAAGGCAGTGGATGTTTCGGTTGGTATTGATAACCTTCTAGATAAAACTTATACCGAGCATCTTAATAAAGCGGGTGCTTCGATGTTTGGTTATGGTGCCAGTGAACAGTTCAATAATATTGGACGAAACTATTGGATGCGCATGAGCATGAAGTTTTAAGCTAGGTTAGAATCAATCAGCTCAATGACCTGCATTGAGCTGATTGAGATGAGAATCGAGGCCAGCATGTATAATCTTCAAGATCACAGAACAAGAATTATTCAAGAATTACAACAATATGGTTATGTTCGTATTCAGCTCAAGGAATGGACAGACCAGACGCGTGCTAGTTTGGATGAGATGTTGGCACAAGCGGGTATTCAAGATTATCAGTTTCATAAAATTAAGAATGAGCCATACGATTATTTGATCGTCTTGAACGGGGCAACTTCGAAGCATCCTTATGTATTGGAAAAAGCCTATCCCCTCAGAACTTCATTTTTAATGATTTTGCCACTAATTTTGGCTACAAGTCTGATTGGATTGACGGTGCTATTGAGTAGTTATTCTGAGGACTTAATGTCCTTTATTATGGTGCTCGTGATTCCTGCCATCCTTGGTGCATTATTCGAATACTTTATGATTCGGAAACAGCCCAATTCTATTTTTCTCTCTAAGATATTTAAAATTCAGCCCTTGGTTTTCGTGGTGGTGATTGCATTTTGTGTGATCGTATTAAGAGAAGGGATTATTTGCCTGATTATGCTATTGCCGATTCTGCTGATTGGTTTATTACTTGGGGCGGGATTAATGCGATTGATTTGTCATTATGTTTGGAAGCCCAGTGCAAAAATCTATTCTTTTGCTCTGTTACCGCTGATTTTATGGTTGTTATTACCTGATTTTAGCAGTACAGAATACGGACAAACCCAGCGCTCGATGATCATCCATGCGCCAGCACCACAAGTTTTTCATGCGATTAACCATATTGGGCAGATCCAACCTCAGGAGGTAAAAGATAGTTTTATTTTTACCATGGGCTTTCCAAAACCTATTTTCGGTATGACAGAACAACAAGGTGATCAGCTCGTTCGTACCATACAGTGGGAGCGAGGCATACAGTTTAAGGAAAATGTCACCGCCTCTTACCCTCCTTATTTATTGTCATGGAATTATCAATTTGATTCAGATTCTTTTCCTAAAGGTTCTTTAGATGACCATTTAGAGATGGGTGGGCGTTACTTTGATCTTTTGAACACGGACTACACGCTTGAAAAGATTGATGATAAAACTACAAAATTGACACTGACCATTGATTATCGTCTATCTACAGAATATAACTGGTACAGTAAATTATGGGTGAATTTTATCTTAAATGAATTCAGTGATGTTGTTATGAATATTCACAAACATCGTTTAGAAGTGAACCCTTCTTAAAATTTAAGACAAATAAAAGCCACAATCGATCTTGTGGCTTTAGTTAGATCTTAAGCTAAACAATCTTGTTTTGGCATTAGGCTATCGCAGTACAACGGATTGAGTGCACATTGTAGGTCATCAATCTGTTCTTGAGTGACATACCCATTGGCTTTGAGATATTCGGCGACGCGGTCATCACGTAGGCTTAAGAATGCAGCATCATAAACGCCTAGATCAACAAACAAAGCAGCCGTTTCTAAGCTATTAAAATGATCTAGGAATACATCATTTTCATACATCAAGAAAATATGTCCGAACTCAGCTGCACTACGCACGTTTAAATGTTGAGCCAATTGTTCAGGACGGGTTTTGATGAATAACAAATCTGAAAGCTCATCAAATTGAGTGCGATCAAGTTGGTTAGCGCCTGCTTTGACATGACCAAGCCATGCTTTAAAGACGAGTACAGCACCCCCACGCAATAACATACTCCACATCTGATATCGTGTTTCTTCATTGAGATGAGCTGACTCAGTTTCTAGTATATTTAGGAACTGTTCTTCCTGCTCAGCGAGCTTCTCAAACAGCCCGAGTCCTTGAGGCTGATACGCAGCAGGAGCGAATACATCAAAATTCAATTCATTAAAGACCTTTAGAGCCAGAGGAATTGCCGTTTGATAAAGGGTGTCAAGTGCGCGTATATGGGCGTCGTTTAATGTATTTTGTACGAAAATGGCTTTCCAGTCCAAGTCTGGTAATAATGCATTGGCACTGTACTGACGGTGAAACTGTTGTGAACGGAGTTCTGATGAGGGCTGCTGATTCATGCTCGATGTCCTTTCTGACAATAATGAGGAGAAACCCAAAAAACATGAATCTAGGTTCCTCTTTTATTCGCTAAATTTATGCGTTATTCAGAAAGCAAGTAGAATACGACTAAAGTCTTATACGTTGTTTTTTCACATTAATTATTAATAAAATCAAATAAATATTAAATTGTAAATAAATATACAAATGTTCTGTAATGTAAGTGAATCTTTTTGCCATAGTCAAAAAAGCTTTGAGCACTTTGGTCATTTTATCATCTAACAAATCTGATCATTTTGATGCTTTTCGCCTATGTTGCAAAATATTTTGCTAATACACACAAACCTCTTACCCAAAATGAGTCATAACAAACCCATCTAAACACGTGATTACATCGGCATAATTTTTAATCCCGATAACCATGCCCGTAAAGCGGCTGGTTTTAATGGTTTTCGAAGGAGCACAATATTTTGCTCTTTGAGCCGTTGCGGTAGTTCAGGATCTGAATCTGCGGTGATCAAAGCGACTGGCACATGTGTAGGTCGATATTGCTCAATAAAATCTAAACCAAGTTGATCATGATTTAAATGTTGGTCGATCAACCAGACTTGGATATCTTCTTGTTCAATCAACTGAAGTGCTTCAGCTGGTTCGGTGGCAGTGAAAATCTTATATCCCCATTTACCTAACAGCGTGCGCATACCTTCTAAAATGTTCTCATCATTGTCTAAACACAGCACCTTGTAAGCAGTATGTTGTAGAGCAGTGTTGGGTGTAGGCGCGAGATGAGGTTTTTTGGCTTCAGCCAAAGGCACCTCGATCATAAAACAAGAACCTTTGCCTAACTCCGAGTAAACATAGACTGGAAAATCCAATAAATGAGTCATACGCTGGACGATTGCCAAGCCAAGCCCCAATCCTTGTTCTCCCCAAGGGGACGTATGTCCACAGCGTTCAAACTCTTGGAAAAGCTTAATACGTTGTTGTTCATTAATGCCTGGGCCTGTGTCCCATACACCAATTCGAATATGGTTTGGACGCTGGGCTGAACGTAGAACACCCACCACCACACGACCTTGTGCGGTATAGCGAAGCGCATTACTGACAAAGTTTTGGATAATACGTCGCATCCATTGGGGATCGGTATCAACCCAAAATTTTGTGTCGTGAACAGTAAGTTGAATCTTTCTTTGAGCAGCAATGGATTTAAATTGTAGTTCAAGATCATTAAGTAAATCATGCAGTGCATAGGCTTGTCGTTTAGGTTGGATCGTTCCACCTTCCAGTCGTGCAATATCTAGCAATGCAGACAACATACTCTCTGCGCCATATAAGGCGCGATCGAGTTGTTGCAGTGTTTGTTGGTCTTCGATTGAATGTACGCTTTGTTCTAATGCCGTACTGAATAAGCGTGCAGCGTGCATCGGTTGTAATAAGTCATGACTAGCTGCAGCAAGGAAACGGCTTTTAGATTGATTGGCTTTATCTGCTTGCTCGAGTGCCAATTGCTGTTCTTTTAATGCATCTGCAAGCTGTTGGGTTCGGTCATGCACACGTTCTTCGAGTACTGCTTCATTGGTACGGAATGCTGTAATATCTGCAAAGGTGGTGACGAAACCACCGCCTTTAATTGGATTGCCACGCATTTGAATGACTCGACCATCTTTACGGATCCGCTCAAATTCATGCGCACTTCCAACCTTCATCCAGTGAAGACGCTTACGTACGTGTTCCTCAACAGGACCAGGACCGCATTCGCCGCGTTCTGCGTTATAACGAATCAAATCGGCAATTGGACAACCGACATAAACCAGATCTTTAGGATAATCAAATAGTGTTAAATATTGATTATTCCAAGCGACCAAACACATGTTTTTATCAACCACGCTCACACCTTGTGTCATGTGGTCAATCATGGTCATCAACAGGTTTTGATTAAAACGTTGCCATTGTGAGGCTTGATCCAAAATATTAGCCACTTGTCCCAAGGCCAAACCATTATTGATGAGCGCCGTGGTCAACAAAGTTCGAGCAGAAGCAGCTCCAATAATGCCAGCAAGATACTGTTCAGTGAACCGCCACCACATGCCATTGGCGATATGATTTTCATTTAAAACAATATGGTTCTGCTCGCAGAACTGTTGGAAGGCTTGGTTGGTTGGTCGCTCTCCAGTAATTCGTTTAGCGAGAGCCAATAAATCACCAACTTTGAGTCGAGCTGCGTTTTGATGTAAGTCGTTGAGATCCACCGTTGAGTGAGTAGAAGCTACTGGCTTGGTTTCATAATAAAAGAAGCTTTCGGCTTGAATTTGCTCGGCAATACTTGGGCGATAAAGTCTTGAAACCCAGATATATAAAATAAGATTCAATCCTAAAGACCACAGTACACCATGGGTTAATGGCGCAAATGATTCAAATCCGAGTAAGGCTTCTGGACGTAGGCTATGAATATCAAATGGCCCAAACAGTAAGATATGCTGTGCGAAGTTTTGATAATCTTCAGGGAGACTGCGCAATAAGGTGGGGAAGAGTAAAGTGTAGCTCCACATGAAGAAACCAACGATCAGTCCAACATATACGCCTTGGCGACTTGCACCACGCCAATATAAACCGCCAATCAGAGCAGGAGCGAATTGTGCGACAGCACTAAACGCCAAAAGACCAAACACTGAAAGCTGATTAATATCATTAAAGAAATTAAAAAATAAAAAGCCAAGTAACATGACTGTTAGAATGCTGATACGACGTGTCAGCTTAAGCACTTTCGGTAATTGAGGATCATGTCGAGAGAGCACTTTGAAATGCCAAAGTGCAGGCATAATCAAATCGTTACTTAGCATGATTGAAAGTGCAACTGACGCGACCAATAACATCCCTGTCGATGCAGAAAAACCACCCAAGAACGCTAAAAGAGCCAGCCAATCTTGCTGATAGCTCAGTGGCAATGCTAAAACTGCAATATCTGATGTGCCGAGTGATTCAGGAAGTGCGTGTAAGGCCCAGCTTGCGATTGGTATGATTGCAAGGGTCGTTAAAATCAAATAAGCGGCGAACCAGAGTCGTGCACCATGAATATGTTTTTCATCACGAAGTTCAACCACCGCAACATGGAATTGGCGTGGTAGGCAAATCATGGCAAGTGCAGCAAGTAAAGTTTGAACCCAAAAAGTGTCAGGAACACCAAGTTGCTGTACATTATAAAAATGCTGCGATACATCATGGCTTACTTGTTTAATATTTTCAGGGGATTGCAACAAGAAAAATCCCGCAACGCCGAGTAAAGCAAACAGTTTGACAAAAGATTCGAACGCGACGGCAAGCATCAAGCCGCCGTGTTGTTCAGTATTTGCAATATGACGTGTGCCGAAAATCATTGCCAAAATGGCTAACAGCGCTGTGAGCATCAGGACACTGTTGGTCGTGGTATGAATTTGTGAATTTTGTTCTAAAATCACTGCCGCACTTAATGCAATCGCATGCAGTTGAAGTGCCAGATAAGGCACGATAGCGATCACAGCCAATATCGTCACTAAGGCTGCCAAACGACCACTTTTGCCGTAGCGAGCGGCAATGAAATCAGCGATGGATGAAATGGAATGGTACTGTCGGATGCGTCCTAAACGTTTCCAAATATCGTAACCAAACCAAATAAATAATAATGGGCCCAGATAAATAGGCAGAAACAGGATGCCTTCGCGAACAGCTGCGCCAGTTGCCCCATAAAATGTCCACGATGAACAATATACCCCTAAGGTTAGACTGAACAGCAGCATTCGACCACGCGCACTAAGTCGACTGGCGTGTTTTTCTCCAAAAAAAGCACAACCAAATAACAGCGCAATATAAAGTGCGAGTACGCCAAGAATAAGCCAACTGTTCATATTGCTCACGTGATCAAATTCCATTTTTTATCATACCCGAAGCACGGGCTTGAAGATGCGTATGAATGCGTTTGTAGCGACCAAAGTCTAAGTTACGGCATCATCATAAACTTGCTAACTTGGATAGTGAAGAATCCCGTAGAGAAAAAGGGGTCCATGGTCGGACACAAAAATAAGGAGTTGGTTATGGATGATTCACAAGTAGACCAGATTCTACGTAATCCAAAATTTAAGGAAATGGTGAGAAGGAAAAGCATTCTAAGCTGGACACTCACAGGAATTATGCTGTTTATCTATGTTGGCTTTATGCTTTTGGTTGGCTACAACAAAGAATTTTTAGCGAGCTCATTTAGTGGAGGAGTAACCACTGTAGGTATCCCCCTTGGTTTGAGCATCATCGTGTTGTCATTTTTATTATGTGGTGTGTATTCCTATATTGCCAATAATAAACTTGATCAATTAAACGAAGAAGCACTCAAGGAAGTTGAGGCGATTACGCATGAAAAAGGGATGCACTAAGATGAAAGGAATGTCATTTACAGCAAAACTTTTCGCGATAATAAGTTTTTGTTGTTCAAGTATTGCATTTGCAGGACCTGATTTGGGTGCGGCAGAGCAACAAGCGACCAACTGGCATGCGATTATCATGTTCGCAATTTTTGTTGGTTTAACACTATTTATTACCAAATGGGCTGCAAAACAGACTCAATCTGCTAATGATTTCTATACTGCTGGTGGTGGTATTAGCGGTTTCCAAAATGGTTTAGCGATTGCTGGTGACTATATGTCTGCCGCATCGTTTCTTGGTATTTCTGCCATGGTCTTCATGTCAGGTTTCGACGGTTTACTTTACTCACTCGGATTTATGGTCGGTTGGCCTATTGTATTGTTCTTAATTGCTGAGCGTTTACGTAATTTAGGTAAATATAATCTATCAGATGTAGTGTCTTTCCGTTTGGAAGAAAAGCCGGTACGTACCCTTGCAGCGATGAGTTCATTGGTTGTGGTTGCATTTTACCTGATTGCACAGATGGTCGGTGCAGGTCAGTTAATTAAACTACTCTTTGGTCTGAACTATAATATTGCGGTGGTGATCGTTGGCTTACTGATGATGGCATATGTCATGTTCGGTGGGATGTTAGCAACGACATGGGTGCAAATCATTAAAGCTGTGATGTTGCTGAGTGGTGCAACGTTTATGGCCTTTATGGTAATGAAAGGTGTTGGATTTAGCTTTAGCAATATGTTCAATCAAGCGATTGAAGCCTATGGTCAAGCCCATGAATTAAGCTGGAATGAAGCTTTAAGAATTATGAGTCCTGGTTCATTGACAGCAAATCCAATTGATGCTGTTTCACTCGGTCTTGCTTTAATGTTTGGTACAGCTGGTTTACCACACATTTTGATGCGTTTCTTTACTGTGAAAGATGCCAAAGAAGCACGTAAATCGGTTGTGGTTGCGACAGGTTTCATTGGTTACTTCTATCTTTTAACTTTCATTATTGGTTTTGGTGCAATCTTATTCGTTGCCAACAATCCACAATTCCTTGATGTTGCCAAAATGGCAGTGACAGGAAAGTTAGAATTAATGGGCGGGAATAACATGGCTGCGGTGCATCTGAGTGATGCAGTGGGTGGCGATTTATTCATGGGCTTTATCTCTGCGGTTGCCTTTGCCACAATTTTAGCGGTAGTTGCTGGCTTGACCTTGTCAGGTGCATCAGCGATTTCTCATGACCTTTATGCAAACGTATTCAAAAAAGGTAAAACTACACCTGCATCTGAATTACGTATGTCAAAAATTGCAACTTTAGGTTTAGCTGTTTTCGCGATGGTGCTCGGTATTTTGTTCGAAAAACAAAACGTTGCATTCATGGTAGGTTTAGCATTCTCTGTTGCATGTTGTGCAAACTTCCCGATTTTAGTGTTGTCTATGTTCTGGAAAGGATTGACCACACGTGGTGCGGTGATTGGTGGCTTGGTTGGTTTGATTGGTGCGGTCAGCCTCATCATTCTTTCTAAAGCAGTTTGGGTCGATACTTTGGGTATTTCTGACACGGCACCAAACCCATTTAACGGTCCAGCATTATTTGCAATGCCACTCTCATTCTTCTGCTGTTGGTTCTTCTCTGTAACGGATAAGTCAGCACGTGCTGAAAAAGAGCGCAAAGCATTTGATGCACAGTATGTTCGTTCAATGACAGGGATTGGTGCATCAGGCGCATCTGACCACTAATCAACATGTTGATGTAAAGATGAAGCCCTCAATTGATTGAGGGCTTTTTCAATTATTATTGATGCATACTGGCAAGTTGTTGCGATTGCTTTCGATATAAAGCCAGCCCAGTCTTTTGTAACTGCCGCCCATTTCTTTCAAGAAATTGATTTATTGGAGCAATGTATTTGGCACTGGTATAAAGGGTGAGATTACGAAGTATCAGATAATAGGCAAACCATGATGCAGGCCGAGTATTTAAACCAAGCGATTTCATTTTTTTACGGCCAATAAAGAACTGGGTAATTTCTAAATGCTGCCTATAGGCGAGTTTCTGTTGGAAAGTACGTAAATAACGGTATTGTCGTTCAAAAGGTTCTTTGGAAAGGCTAGAGCCGAGCGAAATACTGCTTGCATCAGATTGCGGGTGGGCAAAGTGCATCCAATAAATGAGTTTCCAGCCATCGCGCTCTTGATCAACCAGCCATTTCTCCTCAATTCCCATCAACCAGCCCGCATATTTCCAAAAATGTAAAAAACTATCGACTTCTTGTTTATTCGGAAAAATGCCGAGGGCACGAATACCGAGTAAAACCACGCCACTAAACGCAATATTGGTCATTGCTTGGTCATATTGATTGATTGGAAGTCCCCATGTCTCAGCATCCCATTTTTCTGACTTTTGTAGGTGATGGCGAACCAAAGAATGAATAAAACGCACATAGATCGTGGACGTAAAACCCTGACCAAAACGGGTAAAGCCATCTGGTTCAGTAATATCTATCCACCATTTCGTGGTTTCGGCAAGTCGAGTACCGGCCTGTTTTTTTAATGCGCCTGTCAAAATCAGTGGCTGATTAAATCCCGGATACATATAACCTGTCATTAAAGATAAATCTCTTAAAATCAAACCATTGTTAACACCTAAGCGATAGGTGAATTTGATCGCAGCGTCAATTTTATGCTGTTCATACCAAACTGGTTTTTGTTCAACCAAATGAAAAAAATGGCTAAGTTCTGGGATGTCATGGGGAAGTTTGTCGAGCCCTTCATACAGAGCAGTTTCAAAATATTTACGGTGCTGCTTAGGATTTTGCAGTACCCACTGCAACACTCGATCCATCGGCTCATCGCCACTTTGTAAGGCCGCATTTAGAGCGAGATATTCGTCATAATTCGGCTGTATATCTTGGTTAATGAAATAACTTAATACTTTGCTGGTGAGATTGGATTTGATCATTTGTTCATATGAAGCCAAACGCTTGGGTTTATTTAGGTTAAGCATTGCATCACGCCTCAGATTATTATTTAATCAAAGCTTAATACGAATAAATATTCGCATTCAATTCGCATTTAGATTGAGGCTGAACATGAGAAAACGCCCACAGCAACAACGTGCCAAAATGATTGTGGAAAGTATTTTGGAGGGTGCGCAAAAATGTATTTCTGAATATGGAGTGCTACAAGTGACAACACCCAAAATTTCAGAAAAATCAGGGGTGGGCGTTGGTTCGATTTATCAGTATTTTGAGAATAAAGAACAAATCATCGCTGAGTTGCTATTGCGGAAAAGTGAGGATTTAGGACAAGCCTTGAAACAGTTGGTGAGGGTGCAAGAACAAGCTTCTATTCAAGAGATCATCACATTAAGTATTGCTTTTGGGTTTCAGACTTTAAAATCTGATCAAGGCTTTTTTATTGAAATTTTAAAGAACTGGCATGCTTATAGTGATTCCGAAGCAGCACAAGTTTTAGAGCAACATTTCTTGGAAATAGGGATGTATTTGTTTGGACGTTACTATCCTTATTGGGACTTTGAAACATTAAAACATAAATCTTTTGTCATTATTAATAGCACTTTATTTACCATGATGCGCTATGCCAGCAAAAACACATTTTTAATTGAAGAACAACGACTTCAACAAGAATTAGCGAAAATGATCATTGCTTTTTTAGCGACAGATTAAATATAACTTTCAATTTTTCCTTATGCAGTAATGTGTAGTGTATTGGTGAGCAAAGTGTTTGATAATTAGGTATTCAGTACATTTTTTGTTACCCTAAAAATAACCAATATTATGGTTTTTTATTGGAAAGTTATCATTTGTGTAGCCACAGTCTTGATGATTCCTTTTATAAACTCTGATGAGTTTTTTTATAGTTTAGACGTTTTTTAATTATTCACTTTCCGTCTTCTAGTGTGCCGAAGCGACGCAATAGCGATTAGAATAGTATGGAGAAAATATGCATTCCAAAACATCATCTTGGTTGTCTAACGTCAACCGAAATGTTTTCTTTAGCACGGTATTGATTATTTCCGTATTCCTTTCATTTGCAATCTTTACCCCTGATATTTTTGAGAGTTTATCTGCCCAAGCAAAACAGTGGATCACCGATTCTTTTAGTTGGTTCTATATCTTATGTGTGGCGATTTTTCTGGTGCTTTTGGTTTATATCGCCTGCTCAGCCAGTGGGAATATTAAATTAGGTCCAGATCATAGCCAGCCAGATTATAGTAAAGGTTCTTGGTTTGCGATGCTGTTTACCGCAGGGATGGGTGTTGGTCTCATGTTCTTTGGGGTAGCTGAACCTGTTATGCATTATGTAACCCCACCGGGTAGTGATCCTGAGACGGTTCAAGCAGCCAAAGAAGCCGTGCGAATTACCTTCTTTCACTGGGGGGTGCATGCATGGGCTGTCTATGCGCTAGTAGGTTTGTCGCTGGCATATTTTGCTTATCGTCATAATTTACCCCTTAAAACTCGTTCAGCCTTATATCCGATTATTGGTAAGCGCATTTATGGACGTTGGGGGGATGCAATTGATACCTTTGCTACCGTCGGTACAATTTTTGGTGTTGCGACCTCATTAGGTTTTGGCGTATTACAGGTCAATGCAGGCTTAAACTATTTGGTTGGTTTTGAGCAAAGCACCTCAACACAAATTATGCTGATTATTTTTGTCAGTATTTTGGCAGCGTTATCGGTATTTGCTGGCCTAGAAAAGGGTGTAAAGCGTTTATCTGAACTGAATTTAATCCTTGCAGTAGTTTTGGTCACGTTTGTTTTTTTAGTTGGACCCACATTACATTTATTGCGTACCACAGTTGAGAATACTGGACAGTACCTTTCCAATTTATTTGTGATGACGTTCAATCTCCAGGCTTATGAATCAACAGGCTGGATTGGAGGCTGGACTGTATTTTATTGGTCATGGTGGATTGCTTGGTCGCCATTTGTAGGGATGTTTATTGCGCGCGTATCCCGTGGACGCACGATTCGAGAATTCATTTTGGGCGTCATTCTTATTCCTACAGGTTTTACGATCGTATGGATGGGATTCTGGGGCAATGCCGCGTTATTTAGCATCATGCAAGAAAACAATATTGCATTGATGGAAATGGTGCAAAAAGATTCATCAGTTGCTCTTTTTGAGTTTTTAAATCATTTGCCATTTTCTGGTGTCATGAGTTTGTTGGCCGCGATACTGGTTTTACTCTTCTTCGTGACTTCAGCCGATTCGGGCGCATTAGTGGTGAACTACTTAACTGCCAAAAATGAGGAAACGCCCGCATGGCAAAGAGTGTTTTGGGTGATAATGATTGCCACCCTAACGATCTGTTTGCTATTGGTTGGGGGGTTATCAACCTTACAAGCATCAATGTTAGTGAGTGCACTACCATTTGCGTTAATCATGTTGCTGATGAGTTGGGGATTACTGAAAGCATTAAACCTTGATGCGACCAAAGCTAAAATGTTGACTGAGGCGCGTACCACGCCACGAGCGATGAACAATCCGCGCAGTTGGCAGCAACGTTTAGGCTTGATCATGCATTACCCGCATACTGAGGATGAAGTGAAGCAATATATTGCGACACAAGTAAGAAAAGCTTTTGAAGCAGTACAAGCTGAATTTAAGCGCCGTAAATTACAAGTCAGTATTGATGCAACCGAACAAGGCTTACGCTTACGTGTGGATCACCATCAGGAAATTAATTTTGAATATACGGTTTTCTCGCATCAAACCACGCCTCCTAGTTTCATGTTGGGACAGGGTGAGGCTGAGGATGAAGATCGTGAATACTTTCAGGCGGAAGTTTTTCTAAGGGAAGGCGGTCAAAATTATGATGTGATGGATTGGACGCAGGAAGATTTGATTCAAGACATCATTGATCAATATGAGCGACACCTGTATTTCCTCAATGTCGTTCGCAGTTAAACGCATTGATCAATTAAAGAAATGGAAAAAGATGCCCCAAAGGGCGTCTTTTTTTATTTAGAACGATAAAAAGTGCATATTTTCGTGGATAAAATAGACAAACTCGCCTTTTTTGTAGAAAAAAGAACCATGCGAAAGGAAATAATAAGAAAAGGGGTTGTGTTGGGTTGTGAATGCTGTAGAATGCACATCCATCGGCGGTGATGCAGATAAAAACTTGTTGATAAACAAAGGTTTGGCTTTAGTGGTTAGATTTTTGATTTGGTTGATAAGTTTTAAAAATATCTAAATTACCTGTTGACTTTTAAGAGATTGAGAGTAATATAGCCGACCTAGCTTGATGATGACGAATCATCGAGAAGATCATTAAGAGAATAGAAGAACAACTTGTG
>NZ_OVCN01000043.1 GCF_900406815.1 Acinetobacter haemolyticus | reverse complement strand
CCTGTTACTAGAAATACTTGTTTATTCATGGTTTAAACACCTCTGTTATGAAACTAAACGCAACTTCGGTTGCGGACGGAAATCGAAACTTGATACAGGCTCTTCGTACCAGTCAGGTACTTGCTTGCCGAAATCAATCTTGAGCAGCTCTACGAAACGGATCACGTTATTGTCTTTTTGTTCGTGGAGATTCTGGAGAACTGCTTTAGGTATGCCTGCATTAACTAAATCAGACATCAATTTGCAATATTGAGATTCGCTATAACGGGTTTTTACCGACTCACAACCATATTGGCGAATGTCGTCATAAAAGCGTTTTAAGTTACGTGGGCGTGTCAGTGACAACTTTCCTGACTTGGTGTAAGTCTGATATGTGTTTGCAAGTAAGTTGAAAACATCTTCATCATTGGTCACGTTCATAAATTCACCCTCAAGGGTTTTAAATATCTCTGCGTTAGCTTTAAGCCATAACTCTTTTAAAAAATCGGGATTTTTATCTTGGTAATCAATCAGATCAAATAACCGTAAAGGTAAACCCTGTTCATCCAGCCAGTAGGCTTTCATCCCCGTTTCAAGACGTAACAGCCCTTTCAGCCAGTCCTGTAAACGTTGTTCCTGCATGACTGCAACGACACGCTGAGC
>NZ_OVCN01000036.1 GCF_900406815.1 Acinetobacter haemolyticus | reverse complement strand
ACTCAAGTGCATCTAGCGATTGTTGCAACATTGACAAACTAAAAAGCACCTATGCATATACATAAGTGCTTTTTATTTGTAGCAATGTGAAGTGTAAATAACATAATGCCGTCGTATTATGCGCAATCTCAGCCTTAAAAATTATGCATATCTTTTATGTAAAGCCAGAGCAGATAACCTGTTTTAAGAATAGCCAATACCATTACTGTTACGCCTAAAATATCCTGTGTCGTCATACTCAAACTTCCCCATGTCAAAGTGTCTAGACTACGCCTTGAGACACTCATATTTTACGTTAAAACAAAGAGTTATCACGTTGTGTCTCAATTCCCCTGAAGACACTTTTTTGCTAATTTTTCGTCACATCCGGATTAAAGACTTTGTAATCAAAGGGAAGAATTTTCATTTTTAATTGTTTGCATGCTTTGCTGTTGTTGCTGTGCAAAATAATTAAAAGGTCTATCACCATCATCGATTACTTTACGACAATCAGAATCGCTTACATCGTGCAAAATTGTACCCTGTTGAGTGTAAGCTATGTATTTACCATCTTTCTTCATACAGCCCGAAAAAACGGGCATTGCTGTTACTTGATAGCCACCAGTAACAACAGGATCAAAAGGCTTATTAGGATTGTAATCAACGACAATACGTTCCATTGAATTGCCTGTCCTTTCTTCAAGTTGTTTATTCTTAGTTTCTAAATATTCTTTATCTAATCCCTCTCTACACATTTCAGGCGACCAGCCAAACTGTTTAACACAATCGTTAATTTTAACTTGTAGCTCAGGAGATATTTGGGAAGTTTGCTGCGATACTGGAGCATTCTTAGCACTACGTTGTTCAAGCTGTTTTTGTGCTTCCAACGTTTTATCAACAGCATCCTGACCGATTCGTTTACCACCCGAGAAATGCATAAAACCATTAATTAATAATCCGCCTGCAATAAGAAAGCATACAGCAGCAATAACACCTAATTTCCAAAAATAGCCAGGGATACGTGTTTTACCGTCAGTGACTTCCTCGGTTGACTTGTACTGTGAAAATACCTCCTCGTCAAAATTCTCAAAAAATACATCTTCAGCACGTTCGGTTGCAGCTAGTGAATCAGGTTTTTCCTGCCATGAGCGCCACAATGACACCTGAGAGCGTTTTTCATTGCGTAGACGTGTACAGTGATAATGTTCGTTAACAAGCTCAAGCAAGTGCAAATGAAGCAGTTTTGGTGACTGTGTAATGAATATGATGTCACGACCTGAATGTCGATGATATTCAAGCTCTCGTATAACCTCACGGCTAGAAATCTTTTCACGTGCAGCCCAAGCAAAGTACCGTATGCCTTTTTTATCAACCTGCCTTTGTGCTTCGTCATAGACAATAAGCGCACCTTTCTGACCTGTTTCAGCATTAGATTCAGGAGTTAAAAGCCAATCCAGTTCTCCGTTTTCATTTTCAGGAATTGGTTTTACATCAAGGGTACATCCATCAATATTTGTATAAACAGGTCGACCAGACTTAACTGCTTCATTAACCCATTTCTTCATAACCATATGGGTCTTGCCTTGACCCATTTTTCCAGTAACCAATAAAACAGGCATGTTTAAGACCTCTTAGCCATACGTATGCGCATTGCTTCCCAATATGCACGTGTGAGAATTGCAGTAAAAATAATGCCGATAGCTTCAGGTACACCAAAGACAGCCATTAATCCAATGAACGGCAGTGATTCAATGTGAGAAGCAGCACTAGTAACGTAGTTTGATAAAAATAAATAGAAAGGTAGACCTGTAATAATGCCTACGCCCAAGCTAGTTAAAATTTGACGTACAAAATTGTTTGCAAAAAGGTCAAATATTCCATATAAAAATTTACCCATCAATCTTCACTCCCACGATGAAATCCAAAGAGAATGAAACACGCCAATACAGTTGCAAATCCAATCGTAAAAGGCTTAATCAGCCAATCCAACTGACAAATATATGTGTAGTCTGATGTCTTAACTTGTGCAGTAACACCATGCAAAGTGATGGTTTGAAATGTAGGTGCAGGACATTGCGGAGATACATTAAGACCTATATTTTTTTCTTCAAAAGGTTGATCAATTTCTAAGTCAGATTCATCCCTTGCTGGTAGACCAGTATCATCCTTGACCCATTTAAAATGCTCACATACAGCAGATGCCCAACTACAAAATGCAGGTAAAGTAAATCCTTTTTCACCAGTATTAGGATCAGGCTCAGTAGGTTTTACAGTTGTATCTTCCGATTCGGGTAGTGATTGATCTAATTCATGTTGAGCGATTTTGACCGTTGGTGAGTTTTCTTCTTCAAAGCGATTTTCAGGTTTAAATACTTGTGCAACACCCGTCCATGTATTAGGTTTCGGGAGCTTATCTTTATATTTTTGATCTTGAAAATCTTTATGCGTTCCGAGCATGTAGTCTGCAAGTGCATCATCAGTAAGGATTTCTTTTTCGCCGATTATTTCTTTGTCTCTTACAGCATTCACTGATTGACGTAATTCAGGAGTTCGTTGGCCAGCGTTTTGTAATCCTTCTTTAACTATATAATCAGCATAGAAATACTGAACACCTTGACTAAAATCTGTTGTGTCCCATCTCAAAAATCTGCCCGATCCTTTTTCTACTTGTCTGAACTGTGTCTCTTCATGATATTCAATACGATGTTTAGCAGCCTCAAGTGGACATGAGTGAAAATCACCGTAAGAGTCTTTATAAACAACGCTATAAACTTTGCCTTGGTACGTTTGTGTATAACTACATGTGACACCATCGTTATTATCAGTTCTTTTATAGCGCCAAATAGATTGAGCTTCTGGATCAATAACCCAGTCGATTCCTTTCAATAATTGATTAAGTGCTTCGGTAGCTAAGTAGCCATATCCACTGACTTTAAGCAATTTCTTCATCGCTGTAGAGCCAATCGCTTTTTTTGTCTCTGGGATTCGGGGATTTACACGTGCTTTATATACTTTGTTATCTACTGGTGTGCGGTCATAGTCGAGCTTTCGCCCTGTTGCTTCAACGACATCATTTAAGTTTGTTGCATCAACGACATCATCGAGAATATTAGTTTTTTTTGGAGTTGCATAGACGATCTGCCAAATTGTGGGTTTTGCACTTGGCCGTGTAGCAGCAAAAGCAAAATAAGGAGTGTAAATGATAAAAAATGAAATGATTATAGGAAGGATTTTTTTAAACATATCGCAATCTCACTTTAGAAGAATGCGTACGCCTACAACTGCAATAATAACAAGAAGCCAGTTAAATATTGATGGTTCGTCCATAGCATTCGATCTCTAAACTGCCGTGCTCGCGCGCCAAACGCTGCACAGCATCGTTCAGCGCGCGCTCACAGCATTTATTTATTTCACTGCACCGCGTGATTTCTTCACTAGAGCCATAACAGCTACAAAGCCAAGAATAGCGATACCAATAGCAATACCGAATGTTTCTGCAGTACCGATATCAGTAATAAACCCTGCAGTATCAAGTTCTAATGCTGCATTAGCATTTGACATAGCCAAAGCCGTTACAACACCCCCTAATACACCACCACGAACTAAAGCAGTACGGCCATTTTTTTCAACAACGGTAAGTTGGTTTTGTTTTTCCATTGTGTTTCTCCTCACTTGACGGAATAACGAAGTTTTCTCAATAACCACATAGTTAAGTAATAGCCGGCAATCGCTGTGATTATCAGTGACGCTTCCCAGCCCGTAATGGCAAACATGGTTGTATTCAGGTCAAGCCAAGCCATACATGTATTTGATGGTTTGTCGAGTTGAGTACAAACATAGAGTTCCATTTTTTAAATCCTTTAACCGTTACATCTCGGAATATGAATAACCAAAAACCCTTTATGAAAATACGAGCCACACTTCGGACAGATCGCTTGATTATCCCCTTGAATTGCTGTTATATTCATATCTTAATTCTCGTAAGTTATTGATTTAATTGACATATTATACATTATACGCAGTAATGAACTATAAGCCTTTGATAACTATGAAGTTTTCAATTGTGTAACGTTAATCAACGTTGTCTTTGGAAACTGTCCACTAAACTCCAGGTTAAACTCAAACTCACATTCACACGGCACAGGCAAATTTTTAAAGCGCTCATAGTTCACTGAGCCTGCCATCTTCTGAATGATGCCTTTAGTACCGTGACCATTCTTGACTGGTGTCTGAGCATAGAAATTAGTGCTGTCGTAGTTGATATTTTTACCTGTCTTAGGATCAACGAATGTTCCTTGACTTGGTTCAATGCCTGTTACTAGAAATACTTGTTTATTCATGGTTTAAACACCTCTGTTATGAAACTAAACGCAACTTCGGTTGCGGACGGAAATCGAAACTTGATACAGGCTCTTCGTACCAGTCAGGTACTTGCTTG
>NZ_OVCN01000012.1 GCF_900406815.1 Acinetobacter haemolyticus | reverse complement strand
AAATAACATTGGTTTTATAATTGAAATAAATATGTCCCATTTTTTTATCAAAAAACTAAATATCCATTCGCCTTCAAATACAATAAAATTCAAAAAGTTCAAAAAGTTCAAAAACTGGACAGTATAAACTTTGAGCTTCGCGCTTCAAGGATAGGATGATGCTAAAAAACATAAGGGATTGATTAAAAAGATTTAATTTTAATGTCTATATTTATAATGGACTCATTTTATCCATAAATAGTCATTTTTCTATAATCCAATCCCTGACTTAGCAGCAAAAAATTAATCTCAACATCTATGAGATGAGTTGGGTAAATCGCACAGCTCTGTGAAAGATTTTGCATGGATGATAGAAGTTAGTATTTACGATATATTTGCGAGCAGTACAGTTATTTTGCCCTATGAAACTTCATGGCAAATAACAACACAAATAAGGATATTGTATGAATGTTCCTCACTTAGAAACACCAACTAACGCCATGCCGAAAGGCGTATTACGTGGTTGGGTGATTATTGCAATTGCAGCGTTGCTATCATTCGGTTTGTATGAAATTCTCCCTTATGATCAAAATGCCAACAAAGGTTTAAGTTTATTATTCTTTATTGGCGTTTTATGGCTCACAGAAGCAATCCACATTACCATTACCGCACTCATGGTTCCTGTACTTGCAGTGCTGATTGGAATGCCAAGCGTAGGTAGTAATGATGAAGTGAGTCCAATCACGACAACCAAAGCGCTGAGCACTTTTGCAGATCCGATTATTTTCCTATTTTTCGGGGGCTTTGCCTTAGCCACGGCGCTACATGTGCAGAAGCTTGATCGAAAGATTGCCATGTGGGTGATTGCCTTATCACGAGGACATTTAGGCTTAGCAGTATTGGCCATCTGTATTGTCACCGCCTTTTTGTCGATGTGGATTTCTAACACCGCAACAGCGGCTATGATGCTCCCTCTTGCATTAGGTTTATTAACGCATTTAGATGTCGCCAAGGAACGTAAAACCTTCGTTTTTATTTTGCTGGGTATCGCCTATTCAGCCAATATTGGTGGTTTAGGGACATTGGTTGGTTCACCACCCAATGCGATTGCGGCAAAAGCTTTAGGCTATGATTTTGCAGACTGGATGAAAATCGGTTTACCATTGATGTTATTGATTTTCCCAGCCATGTTGGTCAGCCTGTATTTCATTTTACGTCCTAAATTAAATCATCGAATTGAGTTTAAAGCAGAGTCAATTCCTTGGACTCGAGACCGTTTACTGACCATGATTTTATTCGTTATCACGGCGATCGGTTGGATTTTTGGCAAGAGTGTAAGCGAGCAATTCGGGATCAGCCAACCAGACACATGGGTCGCACTGAGCGCTGCATGTATGGTGGTGATTTTAGGCATTGCCACATGGAAAGATATTTCAGATAACACCGATTGGGGCGTATTGATGCTGTTCGGTGGTGGTTTAACCCTAAGTGCGGTTTTAAAAGATTCAGGATCTTCATTAGTACTTGGTCAAACATTAGCGAATGCTTTCGGCGATGCCTCTCCATTCGTTGTGATTGTTGTGGTCGCAGCCTTTATTATTTTCTTGACGGAGTTGACCAGTAATACTGCCTCTGCAGCTTTATTAGTGCCTGTGTTCGCTGCAATCGCTGCACAGATGGGATTGCCAAAAGAGATTCTTGTGATTGTGATTGGTATCGGTGCTTCATGTGCCTTTATGCTGCCTGTTGCAACGCCACCAAATGCGATTGTATTTGGTACTGGGCATATTCAACAAAGTGAAATGATGAAAGTCGGTTTCATGCTGAATGTACTGTGTGTAGCGGTCGTGTCGATCTTTATCTACTTATTCTTCCTCTGATTTCGCAGCAAGAATATCAGTCAATTGATAGAAGTACTGAACTAAAAAAACAGCCCACATGGTGGGCTGTTTTTTTTACACGAATGAATTAATTCGTTTTTGCAATGCCTAACCAAGTAAAGGTATTTGGTACATCATTCAATTGAATCGTTTGTTTGATTTTTAAGTTTTTCAAATCAAGTTCAATAATGGTTTTTGCTTCAGTGTTATTGATAAATAGCGTATCCGAAGCGGCATTGACCACTAAACGGCTTTTAGCAAGCTCACCACCAATTACATTTTGAATCGCTTGGATCTGACCAATACGTTGCCAAGTTTGTGTATCAATGACATGTACAGTTCCCATACTATCTAAAATCGCGAGATAGCGCCCTGTTGCATCAAAATTTTGCTGTAAACGTCGAACAGCCGTTGTCCCATCTAATTCTTTCGCACTTGCTGACCAATTTAAACCCGTGGCATTTAACTGTTCAGGATCAACGATGAACAAATCATTTGTCCCTGATGCAAAGGCTGCAAACTGATTAATTTTTTCATGTCCTGCAATTGTACTAATACGTATTAATTGATCATTTTGATCTGTTATTTTAATTTTTTTATCAACAAAAGTAGCTTTCTTCTGTTCAACCACCAATACCCCATCTTCACAACCAAATGCAGCATATTTCGCAATCGAAGCTACACCATGCAATCGATTACATGGATTCGTGAGCGTTTGTTCTTCATGGTAGTGATCGCCATGAATATGATAGCTTTTTACAATGCTTAATGTACTAGCATCCGTTGGCATATACGTACTTAACACATACTCGCCACGTGGTTCAGCCACACCATGATGTGCTTTCGGCAGTTTCTGAGTCGCAATGCTTTTCTGTGCAATCATACTATCCGTAAACACTTCAAACTTAGACTCCTCCGAAGCACTACCATCATAGAACAACGCCGCCGTTCCATTGAAACTACGATAATGGGCAGGTATCGTACCACTCAATTGGAACGTTAAGATATTAGGCGTATTGATTTGGAGTTGGTTGCTTTGCGTAAAGACGCCACCATCAGCAAATTGCACCACGCCATCATTTCGACTCAGCATCACCGCATAACGTAATTGTGGACTGCTATACATCGCTGAAGGCAAATAATTCAATGCTTTGGTATCAACCACTTTCTGGTCCTTGAGATCATAGACCGATAATGAAGGACGATCTGTATCCGCATTGGCGATTGCCAGACGACCTTCATGAGTTTGAGCAGGTTGTTCAGGTTTTTGTGGATTTGATGATGAACTAGATGAGTTACTGCTTCCCCCGCATGCGGACAACAACACACTACTGAATAAAGCAGTTAGTAGATAAGTTTGTTTTAACTTATTCATACTTATTTTTCCTTGTTGGACTGATTTGTATTAATTTCGAAACGTTATAACATAACATTAAGATAAAATTAATGCTTTCCTTTATTTTTTCCAAACTTAAAAAATAGTGTTTTTCGAAAATCCCATTCTAAGAAATTGTATTATTTAGATATTTTATATAATTTTTTCGTTGAGATAACGCCAATAACGTTTTGGCAAATACTGTACATGGAGTTTAACATTTTGACGTTCTTTGATATTGATACTATTGAAATAGTCCTTCCATAGCTGATCGTACAATTCCTCCTGTTCATCCAGTTCCAATTGGAAACTTTGACTAAAACCCGTTTCCAAATGACGATCAATATCTACTGCATCCATGAATACTTCATGAACCTCTTTTAAATCATAATACAAACCATATTTGCGTTGCTCATCATAAATCAGCCAACGCTGATCTTGATAACGACGTTTAAAATGCGGTTGAATCAAAGGCAATACATTAAAATCAGGACGTACCAAACTGAGAAATAAGCCATCTGTGGTTTTCTTAAAACGCACAAAAGCTTCCATGCGATGCTTTTCACGTCCCACCTTTTTCATCCATTGTGAAATCGCTAAAACACTGGGATGCGAATAATTTTTCTCAACTGAATGTTGATGTCGAAAAACATAGACACAGTAATTAAATAAATGCTGATAGGCATCCAAAGATTCTGACAAATAAGCAAAATAAAATTGTCTCAGCGATGAAGGCGAAAGTTTCTGTTGTAAGGCTGACCACACACGACCTGCTCGTTGCTCATGATTTGGAATGTCGACCGCAGTGGCAAATAACCCATGCTGTGCACCTTGGTTTAAACAGAGTTGCACATGGAATTCTTTAAATTGAAAAGCACGAAATACACAATTGAGTAAACCGACCATTGAGCCATCAAAATAATAATAAACCACAGCATCATTGGACACGTTTAGAATCCTAAACTCAATTGCGGTGAAAGCTGTTTAACGTATTTAGAAGAACCCTGCATTAATATCTGTTGACGAATATCAGTCATGGAAATTTCTTTTTGAAAACGTGGACTATCTTCACAACGAATAAAAAACTTGGCACGTGAATACGCCACACCCAATTGTTTTAGCAAATCAATATGCACTTTGCCAAAACGACGCGCTTGTATAATTTTCTTGGCTGACTTCACGCCGATGCCTGGCACACGCAAGATCATCCGATAGTCAGCACGATTTAAATCCACTGGAAATTGTTCAGGATGACGCAATGCCCAACTCAGTTTTGGGTCTACATCTAGATCAAGATGAGGATGTTTTTCATTGACGATTTCATTGACTTCAAAACCATAAAAACGCATCAACCAATCACTTTGATAGAGCCGATTTTCACGTAACAAAGGTGGTGCTGAACCCACCGCAGGCAAATAATTATTTTCCGTATTAATTGGGATATAACCTGAGAAATACACCCGTTTGAGTTTAAATTCTTTGTAATGTTGATCTGCCATCACCAGTACATCTTGATCGGTTTCCTGATGTGCGCCAACCACCATTTGTGTGGTCTGCCCTGCGGGTACATATTTCGGAACATGCTTAATAATTTGACGTTCATCTTTAAGCTGAATCAGACGATCTCGAACCAGTCCTAAATCTTTTTGTACTTCTTGATGTGATTTTTCAGGAGCAAAAGCCTTTAATCCAACCTCAGTTGGCATTTCTAAATTGATGCTCATACGATCCGCATAAAGCCCTGCTTCATGAATCAGTTCAGGCGATGCTCCGGGAATGGTTTTAAGATGAATATAACCATTAAAATTTTCTTCTAGGCGTAGTTTTTTCACCACTTGCAGCATCCGCTCCATCGTATGGTCTGCGGATTTAAAAATGCCTGAGCTAAGAAATAGCCCTTCAATATAATTGCGACGATAGAAATTAATGGTCAGATCAACCACTTCTTGCACAGTAAATGCAGCACGTTTCACATCATTAGATCGGCGTGACACGCAATAAGCACAATCAAAAATACAGACATTACTGAACAGGATTTTCAGTAATGAAACACAACGACCATCTTCAGTATAGCTATGGCAAATTCCTGAATGGCTGGCATCACCTAGACCTTTATCTTTATTTTTACGGTCACTGCCACTGGATGAGCAGGACACGTCATATTTAGCTGCGTCCGCAAGAATTTGCAATTTTTCACGAATGCGATCAGACATATCAAACGACTCATTTATGACATCGTTTAAAAAATATCATGTCGCATTCTTAAATTTAATCCAGTGAAGTACGCTAAGCGTCATGAGGTGACGTTTAAAATAATCCGTCTTAATTAACATATTCTTCTAATTGCTTTACACGCGCTGCATACTCTTGCATTGGACAATACGAATACATCGGTGAGCCAATGTATGAGCCTGCATTACTACATTCCTGATCTACATAAGCTTTCCAAAGTCGCTGAGATTTTAAAATATCTTGGTAACGTTTTGGCTGTTTGTATTCTTCGCTTTGTGCACGAATTTGATCAATGAGAACAACAATTTTTTCTTCATAAATCTTTTTGGCTTTATCAGAGCAACTATACACGACCATGTTGTTAATGCTTTCAAGCTTCATTTCTTTAATAGTCTGGTCTACACATTGAATGTATTCATCTTGCTCATCAGTTTCTGTTTGCGCGTAAAGCCACGGACTACAGAAAAGACAGGATAAAACAATAAGTTTGCAGCAAAATTTCAGCATAACTTCTTCTCAGTTCTATAATTTTTAATATGCTTCAATATAACAAAAAAATGCTTATTCACGCACTTGCGCTTGCACCCATCCCATTGCTGAGTTTATCGGCCTTAGGAGTAATGATATTAAATGCTGAGTTCAACCTTTATTCGATTGCAGTTATTTTTCTAGCCCACTTCTTATTTTATTTACTTTGTTATGGGCTTATGGTTATTCCTTTCGCATATATCATTTCCTATTTTCTCGCCCGTAAAAATCGTTTAAATCTGATGAGTATTTTCATCAGCGCAACTGCGATCTGGATTTTGATTAGCCCTATTGCACGTTTGTTTTTTGTCGGGTCATTTCCATCTCCTTGGTGGCATATTTATAAGATCTACAGTTTTTATCTCATGATTTTATTTACCGGTTTTTGCTACGGGTTAAACTTGAAGTGGCTAAGCCGAAAACAAATAGGCTAATCGCGCATTCCTTTGATTAAGCCTTTGCCACTCCCCCCCAAAATCCTTATACTTAACCACAATTTTTGTTTGATTCCAGTGGATGCACCATGAGTCGTGCTATATCGCATATTGATACATTTCAGGGCTTAATTCTTGCCCTACAAAACTATTGGGCGGAGCAAGGCTGCGTCGTATTACAACCATATGATATGGAAATGGGTGCAGGTACATTCCACACTGCAACCTTCTTACGTGCATTAGGTCCAGAAACTTGGAACGCGGCTTATGTTCAACCTTCACGCCGTCCAAAAGATGGTCGTTATGGTGAGAACCCAAACCGCTTACAACACTATTATCAGTTCCAAGTGGTGCTTAAGCCAAACCCAGACAATATCCAACAGCTTTATCTTGATTCATTAAAAGCGATCGGCATCGATACACTGACTCACGATATTCGCTTCGTAGAAGACAACTGGGAATCTCCAACTCTTGGTGCTTGGGGCTTAGGTTGGGAAGTTTGGTTAAATGGTATGGAAGTGACTCAGTTCACTTACTTCCAGCAAGTCGGTGGTGTTGAATGCTACCCAGTTACTGGTGAAATCACATACGGTTTAGAACGTCTTGCAATGTACCTTCAAGGTGTAGACTCAGTTTACGATCTTGTTTGGACCAAAGGTCAGTTCGGTACAGTGACTTACGGTGATGTATTCCATCAAAATGAAGTTGAACAATCGACGTATAACTTCGAATATGCGCCAGTCGATAAGTTATTTGAATTATTCGATTTCTATGAAGCTGAGGCAGCGCGTTTAATGGAAGCTGAACTTCCACTCCCTGCTTATGAGCAAGTGATTAAAGCATCGCATAGCTTTAACTTATTAGATGCGCGTGGCGCGATTTCGGTGACTGAGCGTCAACGTTACATCTTACGCGTTCGTACTTTGGCTCGTTCAATTGCACAAAGTTATGTGGCTGCACGTGCGAAACTCGGTTTCCCAATGGCAGAACCACATTTACGTGATGAAGTATTAGCGCAGTTAAAAGCACAAGTTGAAGCAGAAGCAGCCCAAGCTGAAAAAGCGAAGGAGAATAAATAATGACAAAGCATACTGTTTTATTCGAACTTGGCTGTGAAGAACTTCCACCCAAAAGCTTAAAAACTTTACGTGATGCTTTAAAAGCCGAAACAGAAAAAGGCTTAAAAGATGCAGGCTTAAATTTTGCTGCGATCGAAGCGTATGCCGCACCACGTCGTTTAGCATTGAAAATTGTTGATATCGATGCTGCTCAAGCAGATACACAAAAACGTTTTGACGGCCCTGCTGTTCAAGCCGCTTATGATGCTGAAGGCAAACCAACTAAAGCACTTGAAGGCTTTATGCGCGGTCAAGGCATTACGGTTGATCAGCTTTCGACGTTCCAAGCAGGTAAAGTTGAAAAAGTTTGCTATTTAAAAGATGTGAAAGGTCAAAGCCTTGACGCTTTACTACCACAGATTTTACAAGCTGCATTGGACAACTTGCCAATCGCAAAACGTATGCGTTCAGCAGCAAGTCGTACTGAATTCGTGCGTCCTGTAAAATGGGTTGTTTTACTAAAAGATGATCAAGTGGTTGAAGCAACCATTCAAGATCACAAAGCAGGGAATGTGACTTATGGTCACCGTTTCCATGCACCTGAAGCCGTGACTTTGGCGCATGCAAATGACTACCTTGCTGCTTTAGAAAAAGCTTACGTTGTTGCGAACTTTGAAAAGCGCCAAGCAACGATTCAAGATCAAGTGAAAAAGTTAGCTGATGAAGTCAATGCAACTGCGATTGTTCCAGCGGACTTACTTGATGAAGTCACCAGCTTGGTTGAATGGCCTGTTGCTTTACGTGCGACCTTTGAAGAGCGTTATTTAGCTGTTCCACAAGAAGCCTTGATTACCACGATGCAGGACAATCAAAAGTATTTCTGTTTGATCAATGCTGAAGGTAAATTACAGCCTTACTTCATTACTATTTCAAATATTGAGTCGAAAGATCCGATTCAGATTATTGAAGGCAATGAAAAAGTTGTACGCCCTCGTTTGTCCGATGCAGAATTCTTCTTCCTACAAGACCAAAAGCAACCGCTTGCATCTCGTAAAGAAAAACTCGCGAATATGGTATTCCAAGCGCAATTGGGTACGCTTTGGAACAAATCAGAACGTATTGCTAAATTAGCTGTGGCATTGTCACCGATTACAGGCGCAAATGCAGCGGATGCTGAAAAAGCAGCGTTACTGGCTAAATGTGATTTGACCTCTGAACTTGTCGGTGAATTCCCTGAACTCCAAGGGATTGCAGGCACGTATTATGCTCGCCTTGAAGGTGAGAATCATGAAGTAAGCGAGGCTTTAGGTGAGCAATACTTACCTAAGTTTGCTGGTGATGTCTTACCACAAACCAAGACAGGTACAACGATTGCGCTTGCAGATCGTTTAGATACGCTTGTTGGTATTTTTGGTATTGGTCAAGCGCCAACAGGTTCTAAAGATCCATTTGCATTACGTCGTTCTGCTATCGGTATCTTACGTTTGATCATTGAAAATGAACTTGATGTGACGATTGAAGAACTCGTTAACTTTGCGCTTCAAGGTTATGGCGACGTGGTTAAGGATCATGACAAGACACGTACCGATGCAGTTGCTTTCCTTGAAGGCCGTTACCGTGCCAAATACGAAGACCAAGGCGTTGCAGTTGATGTGATTCAGGCTGTTCAAGCGCTTGCGCCAAAATCTCCACTTGATTTTGATAAGCGTGTGACTGCGGTGAATCATTTCCGTACTTTGCCAGAAGCGGCTGCATTGGCTGCAGCAAACAAACGTGTTGCCAATATTCTTGCCAAAGAAGCAACGCCTGAAGGAAGCGTCGTTGAAGCGAATCTCGTTGAAGCTGCTGAAAAAGCGCTTTATGCAGAACTTCAAACATTGACACCAGTAGTTCAGCCTTTACTTGCTGCTCGCAATTACACAGAAGCGTTATCTAAGCTTGCTGCTCTTCGTGCGCCAATTGATGCCTTCTTTGAAGGTGTAATGGTTATGGCGGACGACGTTGAATTAAAAGCTAACCGTTTACGTTTATTGGCTCAGTTGCGTGATTTGTTCACGGCAATTGCAGATGTGAGTGTATTGCAGGGTTAAGCCTTTAGGACACTTGATCTTTTAAATAAACCCCACTATATATTTAGTGGGGTTTATTTTCGGCAATTTAGTTGGCGGTTTTTCTAAACGTAGCGGACACAGCAGATTTTGGTTTATTGCTCATCTAATCTCTCCTGAGAGTTCTAACGCCCGGTTCAACTGTCAGAGGTCAGATTGTAGCCACTTGTTATACGGCATTAGATTAATTCATGCCACAATGTTTTTAGCTAGGCCACATCTTCTCTCAGTAAATAACCGGTAATGGAATATTGCTCAACTAGAAAATCCAAAACCACCATTGACTGTGTCCTTAAATTTGGTGTTCGTCTCACTTTATCATGATTTTTGAATAAATACCTTCTCATATATCTTTCCAAGTAAAATAGAGTATTTCCTGATTTATCCTTTGATATATCAATATCAAAGGTCTTTATTGCGTGACTGATCCAGTAAATACCATCATCTAAAAATTCACCGCCTATGCCGCAAAGAAGTTTGCTGATGCTATATATAAAAGATGATTCACCACCTATTTTACTGCTTAAATCACTAAAAAACTCTTTATTCTCAGGAGAAAATGTATGCCATGTCGTTGCTTCATCTTTCCAATAGATTCTTGCAAATAAAAAAGATTCGATTATGCGTTCCCTATTATGCTGCCAACTTTGCGTACTTATTGAATCAACGATGTGGCTCTTAAATCGGTTCCATACATACCAGAATGAGTCCGGCATATTCAGCGAGTCTTCAGCGCTAACAAATTCATTTAATAAATCTGCCATACCTTCACTCAATGCGAAATTATCGGTAAAATATTTAAGGTATTTATCCTTCTCGCTATTCTCTAGATGAAGGATAAAACGAGCATAGTGCTTCAAAAATTCATGTCTGAAAGCATAATCAAGACGGTCTTCTCTATCATGTGAGAGTAATTTTTGTGAAATTATCCTAACAATTTCCTCGGTAAACGGCGCTGGCTCCTTGTGCTGGCTTTCCAATGGTGCAAGCTGAAAAGCCGTTATCAATATGTCGTTATCTATATTTTCAATATTGTCTATGGTGGCTTCTGTGATGGTTTCGTCTTCGATACTCTCTGCTAAACCCTCTAATTCTTTAAACAACTCCTGTTCAAATTTATTTTTGTCAATATCATATTTGTGCTGCTTATATGCTTCTTGTCTTAAGCGATCCTGAACATCCCTATATTTTTGAGCAATTACCAAATACCCAATGCACAGAGACTTCATGAACTCAGGTTCACTCTTCCATAAATGCTGAACGGCTTGAATAGCTACTGAATTTATTCTATCCGTTCCCATCATCGTTATTGGGTCATGCCTCATTAATGCTTTGATTAATAGCAACTTGATAGTTAGTCTTTCATCCGGAAAATCTTCTACCAATCTTGGGAGTACAAATAACGCAGGAACAAGGCCATCGCCGATCTGGTGCATGTAATCATCATTATTGACAATATTTGCGTACTCAAAAATGACTTCCCTACAAAATTCTAGCTCAGTTTTTCCTAATTTTCCCTTAAAGTCTCGCAATAACACGGCGCATACATACGATGGTGTGGCTCGATCAAACAGTAACGCTTCACCCAGGTTGTCTTCTGAAAGTTGATCCCATATTTCTTTTGCCTCGCCCAAAGCAGTCAGCGGATCATTTTCATATGATTCATATTTTTTGTAGTTATCTTTATTATAGAGCCTGCTATCAGCCCATATTTTTAAACCGGAATGTGCAAATGGCTTGCTCGCCTCTCGCTGAGACGTTTCACTATATTCCTTAAGCTCAGGATCAATCTCTGGATTGAATTCTATTGCTATACCATTTTCTACTTCTTTTGCTTCAGGTGACATTTTTCTTTTGTCCATACGGGCTAAATATAAACGCCATGTTTTATCTCGATGATTTTCATGATCCTTGTCTGGTAAATTTTTGTAGTGGGCATCTAAAGTTTTCCAAATTTCCTGAAGCCTTTCCTCTGATTCCTCTTCACTTATTTCCTCTGTTCTAAAAAACTGATATTGAAGCGCTATATCTTCTAATGAAAATTTCCGATGTTTTTGGTCGCAAGCGCTTATCCTTTCATTTTCGTGATGCTCATTGATCCGATTAATACTAAAATTTTTTAGCGAAGTAAGTTGAGTTTTATGTGTTTGATCCAGCATCAATCGAGATGTGTCATAGAAGAAAAATTCCTTTGTCCTGAATAGAATTTTCGCCGCATTGAATGTTTTCTCGTGAAACGCACATACAATGCTTGCAACAACCGCCACAAGCGCAGAAGATTCAGATCTGCTTAGGATATAAATTAGATAATATTCAAGTGTTTGAGCTTTGGTGTTTTTGCCTCTCTCAAGAAAGAAGCGTTCTAGTGACATTAATATTGATTCTAACAAATCAGGGTTTACCTGTGTTCCTCGATACATACACCAAAGTCGATTTGAGATAGGTAGGTCAATTTTCTTTCCATCATCTAGTAACAATGTTGCTGTTTCAATCTGCCCCTTATCAAGGCTGGATTCCGCATATTTTTTTGAAGAAAAATTTATTAGGTCAGTAATGAAGTCTAGAGTTAATTCTAAATTGGTTTGCAACAGGGCGTATATGGGTGTTTGATAAGCACTGGCAGGGTAATAGTCTTGATGCCCATTCTCAATGCCAAATTCATGATCAATCTCTAGTCTTGATCCATAAAAATAATCGTCATTTTCTGGTGGTTCATACATCCAAAGGCACTTGGCTAAAGCGATCACTTTTTCCGGAATTTCCATAGCAACGTTGAAGCATTCCATTTTGGTTAAAATGAATTCACTCATAAGACGATATGGATCGTTATGTCGCCTCCAATTCTTTTGAATTATTTCATCAATGATGGCTTCAAGTTCTTTTTTGATTTCACCTACCCCATACAGAATGGTGAGGATCAACTCCTTGGAAAAACCTTCATCCCTAATATAGACGTTGTTTTCGATTACTGATTTGTAAAACGATAATGCAATTAAGCTGGAATATTTAGTTGCGTCTCCAGACTTGTTGTGGCTGTTCCAGTCGTAAAGGGTGGGCAATACAAAATTGAGATTATTAACACCTATCTTTTCGAGATTGTCATTGATGAACTTGATAAGCGATTTCCATCCGTTTCCTTTCGGCTTGGTTATTACATATTCCATTGACAAAATATCTGGCGTTCTCACACCAAGCCTATCAAAAAAGCTATTGTCTATCTCCTTGCATCCTATCCGTATCAGCAAGCATATTCGTTTGAGAAGCCAGAAGTCGTCTTCCAATAGTGAATCTTTATTAACGTTAAAAAAGTAATCGGAATAGTCGGATAGAAGCATAGAAACGAGCACTTCATCTTTCCACAAATTAGATATTTTGCGAGATGACAAAGTTTCTACAATAAGAGGGCTAACCTCTTCATTGGCCGTGCTAAGTTTCTCTGATAGCCACCGCCTGAAAACTCTTCTTATGGGCAAAGATTGTTGTATTCTATCAAAAAATATTTCTGTATTTTCTGAGGATAAAAAATTACTCTCGACGAATTTATCTAGTGCCCATTCTTCATAAATATCATGAGTAATAAAATATCCACGAACGGACTCATAGCTAATTATCCCATCGGAAACCAACGCTTTTTCTACCGTTTCATTTGAGTAACTAGAGTCAGGGATGACGAAAAATCTTCCTGAATTAGCTCTTTCTTGGGCAAGATGTATAAAAAATTGTTCTCGTTGTGGGGACCGTTTCGTAATGACTCTTGGCCATAAAGACTCTTTGAATTCAAAGTAGCCTGCGCCTTTATTTTCCTTATAATGCCTCAAATACTCTCTGAGATAAAATGGAGTCAATATGAGCACTTTGAGCTTTTTATCATCAGGGATGACAAAATCATGTTTTTTAGCAAGCTCGAATAATGTATCTTCGTTCAGATTTTCTAGATGTACCGACTTAAAGCTAATTTTGTACACTTCATATAGTTGAAAAATCAAATCATCTAGGTAGGTATTTCTCGTGGTGAACCACACTCTCCATTCGGCTTTGATTAAGCTGGATAGGTACTCTTTAATGGGATCAGTATTTTCTAGAACAATTAAGTGTTCTGCTGAATCAATGACAACTGTTTTATTGTCAACCCCCTCATGTGCTTCAATAAAATCCTTTAAAAAAACACCTGACAAGAACTCATTCAAGCTGCTAACAGAAAATTCCGTCGCCTTATGGACATAAAAGGCATCATTCTCCCCCTTATTGCCACAAAGCTCTTTTATTAGAGCCGTTTTTCCTGTGCCGCCTTCGCCACTTATAATTAACGCGCTAGTATCTGACTTTTCAATTTCAGATATAATATTAGAGCGATTAATTGAAATATCTTCGTCGCCAAATGTTATAGCAGTTTCAATATCATCCAAAATTGCACTTGTATGAGACTCAAACGACTCCAAAAGACCAAATAAATTATCAGATTGAGTGAAGAAATACGAAGTGATTCGACAACAATCATCTACAACAAAGGGCGATTCGAAAAAGCTACGGCATCTCCATTCAATTTCTAAGTTTTTTTCCTCGGCTTTTTTTTCTGTTTCTATTTTTCCCTGTGGTTCCTTTCCTTTGTTTTGACCCCACTCTGAATTTGTGTAAAAGATTATTTTATTTAAATCAGGGTAATCACGTTTAGCTTTTTTAATCGTTTCTATTATGTCATTTTTGTGGTTAGATAATGCAGCATCATAAAATTTAGCTTGCCAACCAACATTAACTCCATTTGAAGAAATTGGATTGGTTTCTATCGCCGATTGGTTTTTATAACGAAAAATTCCGGTTTTCACACTAAATTCATTGCAAAAAAGTAGATAACACATCCACTCAAAAGTATTTTGTGGATTTTCTGAAAATTTTGCTTTAAATATATCCCAGTCAGTTTTAATCAATTTTACTTTTCCTTTTTGACTATTAACTGATATTAAGCGGATAAGATTTGTCAGCAATACCTTAAAATCAGCTTTAGTTCTAAATCTGAGGCCCGCTTGATGCTGCCTAACTACTCTTATGCGGTAGAAGCGACATATAAGACTCCCCCTGCTTCATAAGATACCTATTTTGCTTAAAATAAAACGTGAAAATATTGATTTGTATGGAATTAAAACTACCATGAGCAATATAAGGCGTCAACGATCATAAAATGTCAGACTCCCCCTATCTTCTTGATTTGATGAAGCAGCGAATACGCTAAAAACATAATAGCTATAAACTAAACAGACATAATTTTTACGCTCTGTATCAATTTCACATCAGCTACATTCTTTTCTTGAACTTGGCGATAAGATATAAAATCTCGATTACGTATCGCTGAAAGGATAAAAGATGATGAAAAAAGTACCTGCACTGTGTTTAACGACTGCACTGATCGCATCGTCTTCTCTCTGGGCAGCCGAACCAAATACAACTACAGCGAATGCAAATACTGCAACGGCTGAAAAAACGTTACCTTATGGTGACAACCCTAGTCTCGGTCGAGTATTGCTGTATAAAACAGGGAAAGGGCTACAAAACTTAGGTGATTCAATTCAAGGTGCATCAGAAAACACCTCACAAAAAATGAGTGAGAGATGGAAAAACACCAAAGAATATACCGCTGAACAATCTGAAATCGTTCAGGAACAAACACAAAAAGCCAAACAATACACTGCTAAAAAATGGCAAGACACCAAAGATGCGGTGGTTGGTACAAATGATGGACATGTTCCTATTGAGCGTGCTGAACTTAGTCAGCCATCATCAAACTAAAAATAAAAAACCTCTAATCAAAAGTTAGAGGTTTTTTAATAATAAGAGAGATTTAAGCTGTTTCAGTTTCCAACTTAACCTGATGATCAATCAGATATTCATTTAAATTAAAACGGCTGAGTTTCTGACGCATCTTAAACGTTGTCCACGGCCATACCGTACTATTGCGCCCGTTCCGATCAATGAAATAACTCTGACAACCACCCTTGTTCCAGACAGTGGTTTGCAAAGCTTCTTGTACGCGTTGATTAAAATCAGCCATACGCACAGGATCGGGTTCTATAGTTTTGATATTGTTTTGAATCGCTTGTTTTAACGCATCCATAATATAGGTGAGCTGCGCTTCAATAATGATGAAAGCTGAAGAACTCACCGCAATATTCGGTCCAAACATCAAAAAGCCATTCGGGCAATCTGCCACCATAGTTCCCATATAACCTTCTGGACTGCCCTGCCATACATCAGACATAGTTTGTCCATAACGGTTATAGACACGCTGTGCAATTGGCGGTTCAGCCACCTCAAAACCCGTCCCAAGAATGATCACATCAGCCTCAAAGCTTGAACCATCACTGGCAATCAACTGCTTGCCTTTGACTTCGCTCAACGCACCTGCGACAACATTGACATTGTCTTGGGCTAAGGCTGGATACCATTCATTAGATTGCAGAATGCGTTTACAGCCGATCACATAATTTGGCATCACTTTAGCGCGTAACTCAGGGTTTTTGATACCCTGTTTGATATGAAATTCAGCAATACGCTGTACTTGTCGCATCGCAGCATTGCTTTGTAATCCACCATTTAAGGTTTCAAAGATGCCATAGACTGAACCTCGCATTACCGACTGAGTGACAGGGACATATTTAAATAAAGTTTGAATGGCACTTGGCAGTGGCATATCAGATTTTGGTAATACCCAATGCGGTGTACGTTGAAATACTGTGAGTTGTTTTACCAAAGGCTGGATCTGCGGCACAAACTGAATTGCAGATGCGCCTGTACCAATCACCGCAACACGTTTACCTGCTAAATCTAAGTCATGTCGCCAACGAGATGAATGGAAAATCTCACCTCCAAAATCTTTCAGACCTTTTACATTTGGGATCACAGGTTCATGCATTGGCCCACATGCCATGATCGCAAATTGTGAATGGAATTCACCTTGATTGGTTTTGATAATCCAACACTGTTTAACATCCGACCATGTTGCAGCTAAAGCTTCTTGATTGAAATGAACATGAGGTAAAACTTTATATTTCTGCGCAGTGTTCTGTAAATATTGTTTGATTTCCGCTTGTCCCGCGAACACTCGGCTCCATGTAGGATTCGGCTCAAAAGAATATGAATACAATGCCGACGGCACATCACAGGCACATCCCGGATAGGTATTTTCACGCCATACACCACCCAGTTCATTGGCTTTTTCGAGCAAGATAAAATCATGAATACCCGCTTGTTTGAGTTTAATCGCAGCCCCTAAACCAGCAAAACCACCACCGATTACAATCACTCGATAAAATGGCACAGTCTTCGACTTGGTATTCATGACTCGTTTTCCCTTATTTTCATTCCGCATACAACATGGCATAAACTAAAAATAAGTTCATTAACCGGACTGACCTTTCCGATGGTCATTTTTGATACAAATTGCTCATTATATTTTTATCTTTTCCAAAGAATTCATTATAAATTTACATGGCCATTTCAAAAACTAAATTGAACTTAACTCGCTTTGCCGACACACTGAAATGATTGATATCTATAGAACTGGAATTTCGCATATGAATGTAACGCCGTTAAAAGCACTTTTATTTTCAATCACCACAAGCCTTATCTTTACAGGCTGTTCTTCCTCTCCGATCCAGACAACTACAGCTACTCAAATTTTAGAACAAGTTCAAAATATCGAAGCAACCCCTACGACCGAAAACAATACCGCTCGACTCATCCAACAACCCAAAAATTGCTTCATCGAATTCACAGGCAATTTTGAAGGAGGGCAAGCTGTGGAACATTGGATTTTTAACCGTCAAGGCTTAATTTCAGCGAGCACGAATACAAAACAGTATTCGGATAATCTAAGCTCACCAACTCAAACATCCGCCATATTTAATATTCAAGAACCAGCCATTCAAGCAAATTTTAAGAAGCTGCAAAGTAATTTTAGTGCTGACAATTTAGCTAAATGTCATTAATAATTAAAAAAACTCGTTGCAGATTAAGATCATGCAACGAGTTATGGCACTTTTAAACGTACTCTAGATCAATTTAAACTATAAAAAATTAACCTTAATTGGATGATAAGCCGTTACTTGCAGCCAATACATCAATACGCGGGAAGACCAAACCAGTTCTCGTATCGGTAACTGACTTGCCTGTGACTCTCAAGCGATGAATAGTTTGATCAATGCTTTCCGTTGGACTCACACTATTGGCACGCAACAATGCTATCGCCCCTGCCACATGCGGTGCAGCTTGTGATGTTCCACCTTGTGTCTCACCACCTGCGGTAATCAATGCACCTGGTGCGAGTAAAGTGACCAGTGAACCACCATTGCTGAAACAAGTAACCTTATCCGCATTTGTAGTTCTATCAGTACAATTACTCCACGCTAAACTTCCCAGATTACTATCGTATACAGCACCTACACTCACGGCACCTGCCACACATGCTGGTGAAGATATCCCATCAGCAAATCCATCATTACCAGATGCGACGACAGGAACAACCCCGGCTGCACGTGCATTGGCAAAGGCAGTTGCGTAACTACTGTTTTGGCATTCTGAGGTATATTTCACTCCAGGCACGCCCAAACTCATATTAATCGCTTTAATATTATAGGCTTGAGCATTATTTACTGCCCAATTTACACCTGCGAGAATATCACTATCATAGGCTGTGCTGGCCCATTGTCCTTGGGATCTGACCTTTCTAAATGCATCAATACCAATGATTTTGGTTTTAGTCGCAACTTTAGCAACAATTGCAGCAACATTACTGCCGTGCCCATCATCATCTAGACTCCCATCATCGGGTGCACTATCAAAGGAATACACCACACGACAGGTTGCGCTAGGTGTATTCACTGCAGTACAGCCAAAATCCGAGTGTTTGTAATTCACCCCAGTATCAATCACCACCACACTCGAACCTTCTCCTGTAAAGCCATTAGTGGCAGCTTGAGGTTGATTGATTAAAGGTAAGCTTTGCATCGTGGTCGGTGTATTTTTACGATTCGGATATACCCCTTTGACCGAAGGATCATTTAGAACCTGAGCCAGTGTCTTTCGGTCTTGAATTCGATAGAGCCCCATCGGTATTCCATTGAATTCACGTAACGTCTGGAAACCAGAAGCTTTAGCAAATTTTGCTTTAAACTGGGTTTTTCCCTCAGCAATATAACTCCGCTTTTCCGCACTTGGGGAAATATGAGAAAAATTCGTCTCATATTCAATGAGTAAATCATTTGACTCATTGTTCACCAAAGCGTTAAGGTCAATCTTGCCTTTGGCAACTTTAGCTAAAGCTGTTGAATCCAACTGTTGCTTTAACTGAGTTGCGCTTAGTCCTGCTGCTGCATGGGTACTGTATAAAATACATAAACTTAGTAATAATAAGGTTTTATTTTTCAATTTTTATCTCCATTGTTCTTGGATAAAGAACAGCTATCACTGATGGTCTTGGATAAAGACCATGCAATGATTAAAGTGTTTTAATTTGATTTGCTGGATCTGTTTCTGGATCTATCGGTTGAATCGCTGGATCACTTTTGGTGTTATAAAATTGAGCCTCCTCATCCGATGTATCAGTTTGATTTAAAGTTGTTGTTTTAATCTTTGTTTGGCTCACCTCCTGCTGGTTAAATGGTTTGGAAGAAACTTCAAGATACTCATCTTTTATCTGATGGATATACAGATCATTTGATGAAGTCAGTGGATCAGATGGCTGGAAATAAAGCACGATTACGCCCAATCCAACCAATAAGAGTAAAAATGCTGCAATCATTTTCATTTATAAGCTCCAATGTTTCTTTTACTGCTTATTGCAAGGTTTTGTTTTAATCATCTATTAACCAATAATTATTAACATTAATATTCACATTAATTTTCATATTTTACAAACATTCAAATCAGTTAAATGCAAATTGTTATAACGTTTGGCTTTTAGACGGCGATTACCTCAAAGTAAAAATGGTTTGAGAGATGAAAAGTTTTCTGTCTAGATCAAAATATTTAATAAAAATCCGAAATAAATTTTCCATGTTTTTATACCAAGCAATAAAAATGCCATTTTTTCATCTAATTTAAAGTTGAGTTAAAAGAGCACAACACGCCTCTTATTTTTTAATTTTTCTTATCAAAGTGGCTGAGGATAGGACCTACTCATTTATAAAATATTTCTTCATTTAAATTTTACTTAAAATTATATATTTCACATATTTATGGGTTTAAGCATTCTCCACAATTTATCGCTAAAGTGTGTTTTTGCTGTAACGTGCTTGTAAAGTTTTGCTGAAATCCATAGCTTTCTCCTTTTTGATCGCTATGATGCAATTGCGATTACGAAGTGCCTTGATGTGGCACATCACTAAAGGAAACCGCAATGAAAAAAATGATCAAAACAGCTATCGTGACAACAACTATCCTTGCTTCTGCATCTGTTTTTGCACAAAACGTGGGTGCAAATGCAAGTGGCTCAGCACAAGTTTCTGTACAGCCAAACGGCTTAATTAAAGGCGTTACAGGTGCAGTCAAAAATACAGCACAAGGTGTAGGTCAGGCAGCCAATCATGTTGGTCATGCCGCTGTAAATACTGGGGTTAATGCTACCCAGAAAACAGTGGGAGCTGCTGCAAATGTTGGTTCATCTGTTGTACATACCACTGGCACTGCCGTTAAAAATGGCACCAACTACGCTGTAGATAAAGCAGTGGATGGTCGCGCTTTAGCTGCTGAAAAGACTGCGGATGTTAAACAACGTATCGAAGCAAGAAAATCAGCGCATGAAAATCATGCTGCTGACGGTAAAGCCATTTCTGCTGAAAAGCGTGCAGAAGCAAAACAACGTTATCAAGAGCGTAAAGCTGAGACAAAATCAGTTGGTCTAAATACTCAGGCTGGCGTTCATGTTGGTAACTCTTCTGTACAAGCACAAACAGGTCTAAATGCAGACAAGAAACAAGCACAAGCGGGTGCGAATGTTGGCGTAAAAGTATTAGGTGTAAATGCAAATGTGAACACCAATGCTAAAGTGGGTGCAAACTAAGCTCACCTATTCAACAAAAAAAGCCTTTTGACGATTCAAAAGGCTTTTTTATTGCTTCGGATTTCTCATTTAGACCAAATGTAACTTGGTCTGTTCATCCACATTATTTTCAATAAAATGAGTTAAGCCGTGCCCATCACAAGACAAAGTCAGTTGCTTATAACTCACACTGCAAAATTCAGCATATTGCTTAAAAATCAAGGGAGTTTGATCCAAAGGCAGTGGGTCACCCAAAGCGATCAATTTATGGATACCACGATCATTCATCGTCAATAAATAATGGTCACCATTCAATTCCAACTCGATCAAGGCAGTGCTTTTCCCATTTAAAGGGAGCAAATATTGCGACTGTGCAGCAATCACATCTGCTGTATAGCTTTCGAGTTTTAAGCTCACCAGATTAAAAACCAAGAATTCCTGCTGTCCTGTGCTAATTTTTGGACTGCCCGCCCCATTTTGTTGCACAAAATGGGGTAATGCACCTAATTTTACTAAATTCTGCTCAGTTCCTTGTTTCAATCTAAACAATTGCTGCACGAGTTTTTGTTTCATCGTCGCATCAAAGTAACGTTCATCTAACTGGAGATCATTCTTTTCTAAAATCTTCAATAAAGCATGATGATGTCGAGGCAACAAAGCATCAAGCACATGGCGGTAATAAAACTTGCTTTGCTTCTTAACTTGCCGAACCCGCTTATAGAAATAGGTAATATCAAATGGTTTTTCTACAAAATCATTGAGTAATTCCGAACTCGCCAGAACAGAAAGTGCCTCATGTCCTGTAAAGGGCAAATGAATCACATGCATCTGAGGCAATAATGGTTTAATTTTTAAAAAATGTTCTTTGTCTTCGGCAAAATACGGATCATAGACAATAATATATTCACGAGATGAATCGACTTCATCAGGTTGAATTTCCATATGTTGATGAATTGATCCATCAAAAAATTCTGCATAACGGCGATCTTGTACCACATCAGGATCAATGGTGTATTGCGGTACGAAAGCAACAATTTTTTGCATATTCAATAAATTTGAATATTTAATGGCGGCATAGCCACCCATCGAGCCACCGTAGCCCACTCGCTCTTTAAACTGTGCTAAAAACGGTTGAATCTGTTGCTGCATGTTAAGCATGCTACTTTTAGGAAACCATGTTTTCTGCTTCGGCATGATGCCGATCACGTTATATTGATATTTTATTAATGATTTTTCAGCATTGATGGACATGCCTTTAGCGCGACTAATCAAATCGCCAAACGAAACTACTAAAGTATCACTTGAACCTTTTAAAAAAATAACGCGAATATGATCATCTTCAAATATTATTTGTTTATCCATGCTCACACTAAAAAAAGATCCTTGATGGGAATCAACAAATACTTACTTTGCCAATCCAAAATTGCGGAGTATCTTATTTTATAGAGATCCGGCAGATTAAAAAGCGCAAAAAATGACACAATCCTTACATCCAGCTGCACAGAAGGGCTTTAGTTTAGGGGCTGAACTCTATCAACAAGTGCGCCCCAATTATCCACAAGAAATAGGGGTTTGGCTGCAAGATCGACTCCAAATAGATGAAAATTCCACTGTTATCGACTTGGGTTCTGGGACTGGCAAATTCTTACCTTACCTCTTACAAACTCAAGCAAAAATTATTGCAATCGAACCTGTAACAGAGATGTTACAACAACTACAACAGAGTCATCCTATGGTGATTTCACTGCAAGCATTTAGTGATCAATTGCCGTTGGAGAATGAATCAATAGATGCCATTATTTGTGCACAATCTTTTCACTGGTTTGCAAATTTAGAGACACTGACCGAAATGCATCGTGTGTTGGCACCCTCAGGGCATTTAGGCCTGATTTGGAATCAACGTGATGTTGAAGTCGATTGGGTGAAAGCCCTAGCAAATGAGATTGCACCATTCGAAGGTGATACGCCTCGTTACCATACTGGACAATGGAAACAGGTATTTGAACATCAAGGACTGTTCAAATTCAATGGACTACAGAACTTCCAACTCTATCATCATGGTACGGTTGAACAAGTGGTCAGTAAGCGTTTGCTCTCGACCAGTTTTATTGCAGCCATGCCTCAACAGGAGCAACAACGATTAAAGGCAAAATTTGAGCAAATTGTATTTGATTTTACGGGATTAAATCCGCAAGATCAGATTGATTTTCCTTATCGTACCTTTGCTTATCATTTTCAGAAGATATCAACTTGAGTGTAACTATGTCTAAAATTAAAAAAACGCTGGCGATCACCTGTACTTTAACTGCTGCTCTCATGCTCAGCGCGTGTAACAAAGAACAAGAACCCACTCGATCAAGCGATCAACGCAGTGAGTCTGTGAAGGATGCTATTGGTCAACTCAATCCAGTGGCCATTAAACAATTTCCAGATACTGCAAATGATGCCGCTGATATTGCCCGTTTAGAAGATTATGATCAGCGCTTCACAGAGATGACGGACAGCATGGAAATTGAAGTGGCAAAAATGCGCGAAGAAGGAACCCTTACTCCCGAATTCGAACAACAGCGCCAGAAAGACAATGTTAAATCAGCACTGACCATGCTCAAGGAACTTGATCTAAAAACTGAGCAAGGACGTTATATCCAAGGTCTACTCTATAGTTATTGGGAACATCAAGCGAAAGTTTTGGATCAACCTAATTCTCAAGCTGACTCAGCCCAGCAGGTCGATCAACTCAATCAGTATCTGCATGCACAAAGCCAATTGCATCATTGGAGAAGCAAGCAAACCCCTGAAAACGAATAAATTTAATTAAATCTACGGTATTGAACATTATAAAAAAGCCCCTTGTGATTAACTCGGGGCTTGTCGTCTTTAAAATCTTAGGGTGTAAAATCAGGGTTTTTTAAATTTTCTGTCTTTCGATCCACTCAATCGAACTTACGCGTAATAACTCACATGCACCGTCACCCACACCTCCTGGTGTCAACGAAGATGTCCAAACTAGATCTTTATCGCGCACTTCAACCAACTCTCCTTTTAGGTTGACTAAATCCCCACGCTTAACCTGTTTGATCTGCTTAGCGACTTCAGGATTCGCGGGAATAATGTGCATATTCGATACCATTTTTATGGCTTGATCAGGTGGAACAGGAAGTGTTTTCATATTCCAATTGAGATAGCGATCATACTGACGAACCGAAATCGTCCGAGCAATTTCTGGATCTGCAAATAAATCCAAACTCACGGCATAATCGATCGGTGAAAATTTTGCTTGTTCATCATCATGATAGACTTTAGAACCGAGAATACGAAAGTTCCCATCAAAAGGTTGAAGCACAGAAATCGATTGGTATTTCACGACTGGTGCTAAGCCATTGGCAATATTGTATTCGACGCCATTGCTTGATGCATGTGTTTGTCCAAGTGCTGCAACCATGCATAAACTCATCCATAGACGCTTTTTCATGGCTCAATCATCCTCAAAATATCGCTATAAACTTAAAAATTAACTTTCTTCATAGTATGCTTAGATGGTGAAAAAAAGTGCGTTTTTTAGTAACAATCAAACTCAATTTGGTCATCTTTTTGTGCTGTTGTAAGGGGCTGTATGATTTATCAATTTTATCAACGTCGTATCTTTCCGCATTTACTCAATCAAGTCATGCAAACAGCCAGTCTGATGGACCGTCGTCGTGAGCTATTACTGCCGATTGAAGGTACGGTCTTGGAAATTGGCTTTGGCACAGGCTTGAATATTCCGTTTTATGGCAATATCGACACGCTATATGCTTTAGAACCAAATCCTGATATCTATCAGCTCGCAGTAGAACGACTTCAACATGCACCTTTCTATCTCAAACATATTCAAGCGAGTGCAGAGAAACTGCCTTTTGCTGATGCCTCATTGGATCATGTGGTTTCAACATGGACTCTGTGCAGTATTCCTCAACTCGACCAAGCCCTTGCAGAGGTTTTCCGTGTATTAAAACCTACCGGAACCTTCCACTTGCTTGAACATGTCAAACATCCAGACTCTACCAAAATTCAATCGCTACAAACGTTATTGACGCCGATTCAAAAACGCATTGGCGATGGCTGCCACCTCAACCGAGATATAGAACGCCAGCTGTTACAAGCAAAATTTCAATTTGCCCATAAAGAATATTTTGATGCAGAAGGTATCCCAACGATTGCCCAGAAAATGTTATTGGCAAGAGTTCAAAAAGCACCTAGTCCTCAAAATCAATTCTGAGTGTTTCAAAACGTACCCGTCCCTCTTGCACTGCTTGAGCAATCGCTTGCTGTCCCTTACTCAAGCGTGCACCGCCACTTTTAATATCCAGTAAAATCACTTCAATATCTTCGGCTTCGCCATCCCCATCACGAAAGTCGGTATAGCCATCAAAAACTACATAATCCACTGGATCGCCTAAAAACTTAGCATCACTGGGTAAATATCGAAACTCAGGAAGGATGGGAGCAAACTGCTCTGCCATTTTCCCTTTGAGTACAGCTCGACTGGTATTCACACTGCGTTTCTGTGCATCTAATAATGCTTGTTTATGTTCCAGCTCTAATTCTGCAATGTATTTTTCATACTCTGCTTGGATCCGCCCATTACGACTATTAGATAAAATAATGGTGGTCAAAACCACTCCGATACAAGCCCCTATCAGCATTGCAAGCCAAACCGACATAAAAACGTCCTTATCCTTCAAGATTGCTATTTAACTGCAACATTAAACTTTTGTCATGTGTCACACACTCTGGTAAAAAAGATGCTAAGGTATAGCTGAATATATAAAGTCCTGTTAAATAAATCTAAGTTCATGAAGACAATATTAATCGCAAATCAAAAAGGTGGCTGTGGTAAGACCATGACGGCAATCACCCTTGCTACAGCATTATCACAAAAAGGATATAAGGTTGCTTTAGCAGATGCTGACAACCAGAAATCTTCATTACAATGGTTAAAACAACGGCCTGAAAACGTCGCGCAAATCCAAAGTCTAGACTGGCGACATGAGAAATCAATCGGTGATGCACCCAAAAATCTGGATTATCTAATTATTGATGCGCCAGGTGCACTCTCAGGTGAACATGCTGAACAATTGGTCAGCGAAGCACATGCGATTGTTACACCGATCCAGCCTTCTTTTTTTGATATCGACAGTACTCGTCGCTTTCTTAAACATTTGCAAGAGATTAAACGTATTCGAAAAGGTAAAGTACAGATTTTACTGATTGCCAATCGCGTCAAGCCGAATAGTGCCAGCTCTAAAGATATTCAAAACTTTTTTACTAAAATTGAGCATCCACCTGTGGCATGGATTTCTGAACGAAGTGCCTATGGAACACTCGCCATGCAAGGCTTGAGTATTTTTGATAAATCTCAAAAGAATTTCGTGACGATTCAAAGCCAATGGCAGCCAGTTTTAAATCAATTGGTTGATGACCCAAGTGAGTGGTTTTAAATCACCTTGTTCCATAGTGACTGAATGAAACAAGGTGAATTATTAATATTCATCTTTACGGGCTTAAATTAATTTATTCAGGGGTGATGAACGGCGCAGGATTTGGACTAGGCTCATCATTATCATCGTCCTCATCTTTCAAATTATGCTTCATTTCATCGCTATCGAGGTTTTCAACGGCTTTACGGATTTTCTCATTGCCGTGACTACCATCATTTGTCTTTATGGCGTGTTCACGTTCCGCACCTTGTTCTTGTAAAGCGTTTTCAGGATTTTTAGGAATATCAGCCTTTTTCATTTCTTCCTGTAACTCATCACTATCCGTCAGTCCCTCGACTTGCTGATAACTGAGTTTATCATTGTTCACTAAGTTAGCTACCGCATCAGCTTTTGTAGCATCGGCTTGATTTTGTTTTGAATGAAGATCCTGATCAACTTCTGAAGCTGAATTGTTCTGATTATTTGACTGTTTCATCGAACTGCTCCTTAAATCACTTTATGGATGTATAACGTCCAATATAACAATCCGCTTTGTAACTCTTTATCCACTCCTGTATTAAAGTCGATAGCAAATGTTGCTATGGTTAACAGTTATATTTTAATGACACATTTTCGGTAAAGGTTTTATAAGACCCTAATATTGCTGATATAATTAATTATTCAATCCTATAATAGTGAATTAACGCATATCATTGAGTTTTAATATTCATTCTTTCGAAATATTTAAATGTGAAATTACGGAATGAAATTTTACTGGCTACATTTTTCAGTTAATATGAATCTATTCGATTTCCAGCACTAGAGAAAACTATGGTGCAACCATACGCTCCCATCTTACAACGCGTCTTGCTGTTTGGACTGTTTTTTGTCCTCATTTTTTTGGGATTTAATCTTCTCAAATATTTTATTGTTCCGGTTCTTTGGGCAGCGATTATTGCCTATATGACGTGGCCTGTTTATCTATGGGTGCAAAGTCGTTTTTTTGGGGAAAATCGTCCTACACTGAATGCGACGATTATGATTACTCTGGTCATTTTAGTGATTGGGGTCCCTTTTATTTTTGCGATCTTCTTACTGCAACTCGAGGGTCGTAATCTCTATCTCAATTTACAAAAACAATTATTCTCAGGTCATATTCAAGTACCTGACTTCATCCGAAACTTACCCGTGATCGGTGAAGATATTAGCCATACCCTCAATGAGCTCAGTGGTGATCCGAATAGTATCACCCGTAGTATTGCGGAATGGATTCAAAGTCACTTGAGCTATGGTCGCTTTGTCCTGAGTGAAATTAGTCGTAATTTGGTCAAATTGGCTTTTGCCTTGATGACGCTGTTCTTTTTCTATCGTGATGGACAGACCATCTTGGCACAAGTCAGTCGTGCGCTGGAAATGGTGATTGGACCACGTGTTCATCATTACTTGCAAACGATCTCAGAAACGACACGTGCGGTGGTCTATGGCATTGGTCTAACTGCAGTTGCACAAGCGCTTTTGGCTGGTTTAAGTTATTTTGTGGCAGGTGTACCTAACCCTATGGTACTGACGATTGTCACATTCATCTTGGCTTTGATTCCCTTTGGAACGCCTATTTCATATCTTGGGGTTGGGCTATGGCTATTTTCGCAAGGTCAAACAGTTGAAGCGATTGGCGTCGTAACTTGGGGTGTATTAATTGTAAGTAGTGCCGACAATGTGATCCGCCCATTAGTTATCTCTGGCGCCACCCAAATCCCATTCTTATTGATTATGTTTGGTGTTCTAGGCGGTATCGCGAGTTTCGGTCTCGTTGGTTTATTTATTGGACCTGTAATTTTGGCTGTGTTACTGGCAATCTGGAGAGAATGGCTGCATGAAAATGTCGAACAGCAACCTGTTGCTCAACTCGATGTTCCTCCTGATCCCAAATAAATCGTTGTGGGTATCTAAAAAGATATCCACAACCTTGCTGTTTTTTCAAACAATGTTAAAAAGCTGAGTTGTGACAACTCAGCTTTTTTATTAATACAATCCTTCGGCCTGACGAGCTTGCATCACATGCTTCAATACACGTCTTGGCTGAGCGAACCATAAAGCAATCAAGGTCACACTTGCGAGAGCAAAAGCCCAAATGTGGAAGTAAGTATAAAGTACACGTACCAGTTCAATAATGAGGAAGAAACTCATCATCATCACCATTGAAACTGCAGCTGCGACTGTTCCTTTCGACACTTCCGAGGACATTAATGCAAAACGATACATCACCGAGAAACTAATCCCCTCTCCGAAACTGATCAAGGTCATCCCAATCAATAGACATGGCACTAAATACAGCGGCCAAATGACACCCAAAATCAGAAATAATGTACCGAGGAACATGATCGGTAAACCCACCAATATCGTCTTACCTAGAGCAAAGCGATCCATGACTTTGATCAACACAATATTACCTGCAATCAAACCAAAGAAAATTGGAAATTGGGCTAAGCCATATTGCAAGCTACTGAGCTTCAACTCATCCACCAAAATCACAGGAGACAATGCAATCCATAACATCAATGGCATCGCAACCAAAGGCAAAGCTAAACTTGTACCTAAGAAACGACGATTACTAAATACCTTTTTGAAATCATCAAAGATATAACTAAATGGTTGCTTGGCTCTGCTTTCTTGTACAGATGGCATAAATTTCTTTAAACCAAACCAACTCAAAAAAGAAACTGATGCAATTGCAACAAAGCCCCAATGCCAAGAAATATGTTCAATTAAAAAAGCACCCAGTACAGGGCCTAATAATGGCGCAAGCAAAGAAATATTGGCCATCAATGCCATGACCTTAATGGCATCTCGCTCTTCAAATGTTTCTTGAATAGCCGCGTAACCAACTGCAGAAATGACAGTCAAACCAATGCCTTGCAAGAAACGCAATGCTAAGAATTGTTCAATGTTATGCGTCAATAAAATCAACAAGCAACATATCGTAAAGAAAGCGACACCCGCTAGCAGGACTTTTTTACGTCCAAGTCGATCTGAAAGGGGGCCAAGCAACCACGCAACACTGGCACCACCCAATAAATAAAATGACATAGATGAAGGAGCCCACGTCGCACTGACACCAAATTCTTGGGTAATCGACAGCATTGCAGGCTGTATCAAGTCATTACCAATATAAACCGCAAACTCAAATAGCACCAAAGCTAAAGGAAACATGAGCGTTATACGGTTTAACGTCATATTTTGATTATTCGTCATCATGTTCTATTCACAAAAACAACCAATTCGGATGCGCCCCATTTCCATACAAAGAAAATAGGAACATCACCACACGATTTTATGGTTTAGATTTAAATTAAATTTTGATTTTCATGCTGTGAGAGCGCATGTAATAAATGTGAAAACACCGTATTCACAAGGTGTATATAAGAAAAAATATATTTTCGTGAGATTGATAAAATATTTTATCGTTAGGAAAAATTTCCACGCGCAACTGTAGCACTTTTTAAAAATGACCGCAATTTAGGCAAATGTTTTAATATGTGAATAACCCAAAAGTTATCCACAATATTGTCTATCTTTCAGTCAACTCAAAATCATATCAATGGATCAAGGGCATAACTCAAATTGGAAGTTAGCTGTGTTCTCCCCTCTAGCACATTGATAACTTTGTTTCTTATTCACGATTTTCCACACCGTTTGATCACGTTTTAATTGATATTCTGTACGAATGGCAATCACAGAATCATCGAGTTGAGACTGTTCAACTGTCACTTGTGCTTCACTAGGATTTTCTGCACGATTAAATTGCTGATCTATTTTTAGATTACTGTCTTCATCAAATAAATTCGGCTGATCTGATAATACCGCATGCATCGCTGTGCTCGGTTCAGTATCCATTTGCTGTTGAGACGATTGCGTAGGTTGATTACATGCAGTCAAAAACAACCCTACCCCTAAGATCATACAAAGTTTATGCATTTTTCATTCTCCTCGTAAAAGTATCTATTTATGTTACCCCTTAGAAATAAATCGACTAGTCGTGATATGTATATATGCTGCAAATCCATGTTGTATTTACGATATAAGCGACTGAGAGCGAACTTGGAAGCAGCATTCATCAAGCAATCATTGATTTTTGGTCAATAGTATTTTGCTTATTTATGCGTTTTTACTCAAGAATAGGCGCTCTAGAATGCACTCAAGTTTTAGAAATCTATTTTGAGTTATTCCATGAGCAATATTTTAATTATTAATGGTGCTAAACAATTCGCACACTCAAATGGTGAGTTGAATGACACCCTGACTGACTTTTCAGAATCGCATTTAAAAGCTTTAGGTCATAATGTACAAGTGACACGTACCGACAGTGACTATGACATCCAAGCCGAAATAGCAAAATATCTATGGGCTGATGTGGTGATCTATCAAATGCCGGGTTGGTGGATGGGTGCACCATGGACCATGAAAAAATACATTGATGATATTTTTACGATTGGGCATGGTTCGCTATATGCCAGCGATGGACGTAGCCGTTTTGATGCTTCTAAAAAGTACGGTTCAGGTGGCTTGATTCAAGGTAAAAAGTACATGTTATCGTTGACATGGAATGCACCAATGGAAGCGTTTACTAACCCTGATCAATTCTTTCACGGCGTGGGTGTAGATGGTGTGTATTTACCTTTCCATAAAGCCAATCAATTCTTGGGTATGGAATCACTTCCGACATTTATCGTAAATGATGTAATCAAAATGCCGAATGTGCCAAGCTATATCGAAGATTATAAAGCCCATTTAGATCAGCTTTTTACGAAAACGAATTAAGAGAGAAATGATATGTTGACGATTATTGCTGAAATTCAGACACATGTAGGTGCAGAACACCGCCAAGCCGTTTTAGATGCTTTCCAGAAAATTATTCCAACCGTATTAGCTGAAGAGGGTTGTCATGGTTATGCACCATTGATTGATCATCTACCTACGATTGCCATGCAGACGCAAGATGAAAATAGCATTGTGATGTTAGAGCAATGGGAAAGTACCGCTCATCTTGAGGCACATATGCAAACGGCACATATGCTGAAGCATTTTGAAGCGACCAAAGCGCATGTGGCTGATGTGAAAGTTCGTATCTTGGAAAGTGGTGTTTAAACTACAAGCGCTCAGTAAGGGATACTTACTGATCATCTTCTATTTAATACTGTTGGATTTTGATGCCTTAACATATGGAAGAAACGATACATCTACCATTTTGAAGTATCCATAAAGAACTCATAATTTTTATAATAAAACTTAGCAATTTTATCAAAAGTGTCTTGAGAACTTTTAGGATTAGAGAGAGCAGGTCTTCCCGTGGGAAACCATTTACCATGAGGTTCTTTCAACTCTAGATATGAAGCCAATAATCCTATGCTAGCATTTAAGCAATTTGAATTTAAACGCCCATATGCCCGTTTGATTAGATCAACTGGCATCATATCTTTTTTTAATAAGCCTAACGACTCAGCTTCACCATCATGACCAATAATACGAGCCATCATAACCTCTCTCCAATAATCTTGAGGACTTTCATCTGAAATTATTAAATGCAGGACTGCAACATACGGAAAACCAGCTTCAAGCAATCCATTTGCTTGAGAAAAACCAAAATCATTTGGAGACTTCTGCTGCTTTAGAAATTTAGCCCTAATTACTTTAACCTCGACTGCTAAAGTTTTAGAAATAATGAGTTGATCGTTATCATAAGGAATAATTAGTAAATCAAGATCACCTGGAAAACTTAATGTAGGTAATATTGTTTGAGATTTAATAAATGGACAAATAAGTTCTCCACTTTTTTTACCCATTCCATCAAATAACTCTCTCATAAGTATTCTGTATCCCATACCAAAAAGCTGACGATCACAGATGTACATTAAAGTTAAAGCCATTTCATCTTTTTTATTTACAAGTTTTTGATTTATATAAAATATATCCTCACCATCACCTTTGTACTTTGGTTTTACTTTTAATGGTCTTAAATCATCTTTTAATTTATTATTCATTTTAATTCTCAAAATAAAAAAGCGCATCTTACGATACGCTTTTAGCAGAAATTCTTTTATCTAATCAAGCATTAAAGATCAAATAATTTTCCTGGGTTCATAATTCCTTTCGGGTCAAATGCCAGCTTCAATGCTTTCATATATTCAATTTCTTCAGGCGAACGTGAATATTCCAAATATGGCTTCTTGGTCATGCCCACACCATGCTCAGCAGAGATCGAACCATCATATTTTTTCACGGTATCAAATACGTATTTATTGACCACCTGACACTTGGCAAAGAACTCATCTTTGGTCAAATTTTCAGGTTTTAAAATATTTAAGTGTAAGTTACCGTCACCAATATGACCAAACCAGCAAATCTCAAAATCTGGATAGTTATCAGCAACAATTGCATCAATTTCTTTGATAAATGCAGGTACATGCGTAATCAGCACTGAAATATCATTCTTATACGGAATAAACGGTGCGATTGACTCTGAAATATCTTCGCGTAAACGCCATAAGCTTTGCGCTTGATCAAGGCTTTGGCTCATTACACCATCAATCACCCAACCCTGTTCCATGCAATGCTCAAAAATCTGCATGGCTTTGTCCATGATCGGCTCATATGGCGCTTCAAATTCAAGTAATACATAAAATGGTGCTTGTGTTTCGAACGGGCGTTGGACATGGCCGCGGTCCAAAACTTTCTGCATTGCCACTTCACCAAAAAACTCGAATGCGGTTAAGTCGATTTCTTTTTGGAACGCATGCAATACTGGCATCACTGCCTCAAAATCAGGTGTACCCAAAACCATCACTTGCAAGTTTTGTGGTTGACGCTCTAGCTTAATTTCAGCTTCAGTGATCAGACCTAATGTGCCCTCACCACCGATAAATAAATGCTGTAAGGCATAACCTGTCGCATTTTTAATCATGCCTTTGTTTAAGCGTAAAATGTCACCTTTACCCGTAACAACTGTTAAGCCAAGTACCCAGTTACGAGTCATACCGTATTTGATGACTTTGATCCCGCCTGCATTAGTACCAATGTTCCCACCGATCTGGCTTGAACCCGCTGATGCGAAATCCACTGGATAGTACATGCCTTGTTCTTCGGCATAATTCTGTAGTTGCTCAGTCACCACACCCGCTTGGACGCGTACCATACGATCTGCTGGGAAGAACTCCAAGATCTGATTCATCTTGTCAAAGCTAATCACGATCTCGCCATTGCTTGCCACCGCACCAGCCGAAAGTCCTGTACGACCGCCTGATGGGGTAATTGCGACATTAAATTGGTTGGCAAGTTTGACAACAGACTGAACTTGTTCAGTGCTTGAAGGAAAAACGATGACTGATGGGTTCGGATCAAAATGTTTAGTATGATCTCGTCCCCAATTTTCCAAGCTATCGGCATCGGTTTTTATACGGTTTTCACCCACAATTGCCGTTAATTGGGTCAATAACTCAGGGGTTAAAGCGACTGAAGCATTCATCGTTTATAGGCCTAGCAAGAAGTAAATATAGGGCATTTGAATCACGACATTATTTTTCTAATCTTGAGAAAAATGAAGATGATGTGATAACTCAAATATAGCAACACTACAGAACAGCTCAAACCCGTTTATATTCAGGTGAGCGCATTAGGTCTATCCATTTTACATCGAAGCGCGCATTGGATAAAGCATTGCATCAAGATACTGTATCGTACAAGGTTGAACCTGAAAATCAGTCAACATTTCCATGAAAAATGATCAGTATTTCGATGCCCCAATTTGCAATCAAATCGCCCTCATTTTGATCAAACATGTTATGATACGGCGATTTAAAACCGACCTGATATAGCGTAGAGCCGTTATGAGCCAACATCTATCACTCCCTAAAGATAAAATCCGTTTTCTATTGTTAGAGGGCGTTCATCAAAACGCTATCGATACTTTAAACGCTGCGGGTTATACCAATATCGATTACCACAAAACTGCACTTGAAGGCGACGCATTAAAAGCAGCTGTCAAAGATGCGCACTTTATTGGTATTCGTTCGCGTACTCAATTGACTGAAGAGATCTTTGAATCAGCGAATAAATTGATTGCGGTAGGTTGTTTCTGTATCGGTACAAACCAAGTCGATTTAAAAGCAGCGATGTCGCGTGGTATCCCTGTTTTCAACGCACCATATTCAAATACACGTTCAGTTGCTGAACTCGTTCTAGCTGAAACTATTTTATTACTTCGCCGTGTTCCTGAAAAATCAAAAGTTACACATGCTGGCGGTTGGGATAAATCAGCTGTTGGTTCGTATGAAACTCGTGGCAAAACTTTAGGTATTGTCGGTTACGGTTCAATTGGTTCACAACTTTCTGTTTTAGCTGAAAGCTTGGGTATGAAAGTCATCTATTTTGATGCTGTAACTAAATTACCTTTAGGTAATGCTCGTCAAGTTGGTTCTATGGATGAACTTTTAGCAACTGCTGACGTAGTTTCATTACATGTTCCAGATGTACCATCTACACGTAACTTCTTCAAGAAAGAACAGTTTGCAAAAATGAAACAAGGTTCGATCTTCTTAAATGCAGCACGTGGTACATGTGTTGTTATTGAAGATCTTGCAGATGCGATTAAATCAGGCCACCTTGCAGGTGCAGCGGTTGACGTATTCCCGAAAGAGCCTAAAGCGAATGGTGAAGAGTTTGTTTCACCACTACGTGGTTTAGACAACGTGATCTTGACTCCACACGTTGGTGGTTCAACCATGGAAGCGCAAGCGAACATTGGTTTAGAAGTAGCTGAGAAATTTGTTGCATATTCAGACAAAGGTATGACGCTTTCTGCGGTGAACTTCCCTGAAATCGCATTACCGCTTTCTGATGGTCAACACCGTTTACTTCACATCCACAAAAACGTGCCAGGTGTATTGTCTAAGATCAACACCTTATTCGCTGAACAAGGCATCAATATCTCTGGTCAGTCATTAATGACTAAAGGCGATATCGGTTACTTGGTGATGGATGTAGATGCATCTGCATCTCAAGAAGCTTTGGATACGCTACACAATGTAGAAGGTACAATTCGCGTACGTGTATTGTTCTAAGTCCATTGCCTGCAAAAAAATCACAGCCAATGCTGTGATTTTTTTGCTCAACGATTAAGGACAGTTTGGGATAACAACGCCACTATTATCTTTGGCTTGATCATTACCCCAACGCGATAACATATACGCGGAAACCCATTGATTGGTCGGCCCCACATCTAGATCTGTTTTTAACCACCAATGGTTCCACTGGGTCCCTGTTGCGTTTTGAACCTTCGGTCCCCAAACCTTACAATACACATAATGGGTGCCTTTATATAAAGTTCCCGTCACCGCTCCTCCTGGACTAGAACGTCCACTCGCATCGCCCCACGTATCCACCCAATACTTATTACCACTTGGTGGCGGTGGTGGCGAAGTATTTGGACAGTTCGAACTGGTTCTCATCAATGGTGTATTCGGCACCATATATAACCATTCTCCTTGTAAGACAGGATTCACAATATGCTGGTTGCCTGCATCATTTAAACCGGGTGCATATAATTGCTCATAGTGTAAATGAGGAATACCTGGTGAACCGACATCACCCATATAACCCACGACATCACCTTGTTTCACCTGCGTCCCAACGGGAACATGACTACTCATATGCATATAGGTGGTAAACCAACCGTTACCATGTCGGATCTCTATACCACCGGGGTAAAAGGATTGATGAACTAGCCCATCAGCCGAAGCCGTAATTGGACTGCCTGTAAACATGCCAACGCGGTACATATCAATTTTTTTGTCATCAGGACTATGTCCTTGGTAGGTTTTTAGTTCGATTTGTGCACCACAGGGAAAGGGCAATTTAAACGCAGGACGATTCGGTAATGGATCAGCAGCCGTAGCATGCATCGAAACCGCCATGGCCGTGATTGCTGCAAATATTTTAAAAAATAACTTTGTTTGAGTATGCGGAGCTTGTTCTTTAGATTGTATTTCAGTCATCGTCTTATTCTTTTTATCAATTTTTATTTCTTATCAAGATGCCATCCCTCGGAATGGCACCAATATTAATTCTAAATTTTATTATTTTAATTAAGGACAGTTTGGAATAACGACACCACTGTTATCTTTGGCTTCATCATTACCCCAACGAGATAACATATACGCGGAAACCCATTGATTGGTCGGTCCAACATCTAAGTCCGTTTTTAACCACCAATGGTTCCACTGAGTACCTGTCGAGTTTTGAACCTTCGGCCCCCAAACCTTACAATACACATAATGAGTACCTTTATATAACGTTCCCGTCACGGTACCTCCTGGACTAGAACGCCCATTCGCATCTCCCCAAGTATCCACCCAATACTTATTGCCGCTTGGTGGTGGCGGTGGAGGTGTCGTGCCGCCACAACCATTATCGCTGGTAAGGACTCTTTGCCCATAACTCCCTGGATAAGGGGCAAGCGAGTTTCCATTAATCACAATAGTCTGTGCTGTACTATTTAAGCGTTGCTCATAATGCAGATGTGGTCCTGTACTCTGCCCTGTACTTCCAACAGTGCCGATTTGTTGACCCTGACCAATTGAAGCTCCCGCACTGACATGAATGGCATTTAAATGAAAATAATGAGTTGACCAACCATTTCCATGATTGATCACCACCATATTACCTGCACCACCATTCCAACCGATTGAGCTTACCGATACAGTTCCACCAGCAGAAGCAAGCACAGCTGCTCCTGATGTCGCACCATTATCCCAGCGCACAAAATCTAAAGCATTATAGTTGTGACCTGGGTAAGTGCTATAACTCCAAGTTTGACCACAGGCAAAAGGTGCTTTAAAGGCAGGTGCAGCGTATGCCGCAAAAGGAATAAATGTAACGATACCGATGGCAAAAACTTGTTTTAGTTTCAACATCTTATTATCTCCATAATTATTATTTCATTTATTTAAGTATTGTCAGTTTTACTACTTTTCAGGGTCTATAACGCCCCCAAGTTTTATAGCAGAGATACAGAAAGCTTTGTTTAGTGATCTGACGAACTGCATCGACTCTCACGACTATTCACACGAATTTAGAAGATTAAACACTTCATCAAACTTGGAGTTAGAATCCAATGAATCTGAATATGTATGAGAGTTATTCGTAAAATAGGATCAATAAAATCTGAGCGATAAAATGATATAAATAAATAATTATTAAAAAGAACCTTAAAACTTATTTAATAATTAAAACAGTCATCATCGCAACTTCAAAATCAATAAAATTATGCTCGTTTCACAACCAATCTTGAGATAAAATTAAATTATTATGTGAAAATTACACCAACTTGATTGATGATTAAATGTCCAATTCTTCTCTAAAGTCACCACTCTATGCCATAGCATTATTGATGCTTGCAATGATTTGCGTTCAAGGCAGTGGTTCTTTAGCAAAAATTTTATTCCAAAGTTTCCCAGTTTTGACCGTTTCTGCGATGCGTTTATGTTTAGGTGCAATCATTTTGGCGGTAATTTTCAAAGTTTGGACTATTAACTTTCGTGCAGTCCGCTGGAAAGCGATCTTGAGCTATGGTATTGCTTTGGCTGGAATGAATGGATTGTTCTACTTATCGCTAGAGCGACTTCCTCTCGGGATTGCCGTTGCTTTTGAATTTATTGGACCTTTAAGCGTCGCGCTCTATCATGCGCGCCAAAAATATGACTTTATTTGGGTTGGCTGTGCCATTTTAGGCTTGATTCTCTTATTTCCATTGCAACAGGCTCAGCATAGTCTTGATCTTATTGGCGTATTCTTTGCCGTCAGTGCAGGTGCATGTTGGGCACTCTATATTATTGCAGGACAAAAGCCTTCAGGTATTTCTGGCAATCATACCGTCTGTCTTGGAATGAGCATCGGTATGCTGTGTTTGCTGCCTTTTGCAGTATTTTCTGGTGCAATTGATCGTGTTTTTGAACTGCCAAATCTGTATTATTTTATTGGGCTTGCAATTCTCGCCAGTGCCTTGCCATTCTCCTTAGAAATGATTGCTTTGCGCAATCTAACGCCTTTGAGTTTTGGTACATTAATGAGCTTAGAACCTGCAGTTGCGGCGCTTTCAGGTTTTGTATTTTTAGGTGAAAAATTATTGTGGAATCAATGGCTCGCCTTAACCACCATTATCATCGCCTCCATCGGTTGTACTTTTACCATGCAACGCGCTCGACAACAAAAAGAGGCTAAATGAAAAATCTCCAATTGGTTGCTGTGCTTTACATGGTGTTGTCCATGGTGGCTTATCAAATCAGCGCGTCATTTGCTAAACAGCTGATCACAACACTTGACCCCCTCACTGTGACGATTTTAAGGCTGAGCTTTGCAACGATCATCGTGGCAATCATGTTTCGGTCTTGGACTATCATTTCCAAGCTCAAACACCTGAAATGGCGAGATTTACTGCTTTATACAGCATCCTTAGGCTGTATGAATATTTTATTTTACACTTCTCTGGGCAAGCTTCCTCAAGGCATTGCTGTAGGTTTAGAGTTCATTGGACCGCTAGGGTTAGCATTGCTTTCAATCAAACAACGCAGTGATTATCTTTGGGTCGCATTTGCAATTTTAGGCATTGCCTTAATGGTCCCTTGGCATGATGCCAACCAACATAATTTCTCTTATTTTGGTGCTGCTTGCGCTGTAGGTGCGGGGATTTTTTGGGCATTATATATTTACTACGGACATCGAGTCGCGCAACAAAATATAGGAATGCATGCATTAACGATTGCCATCGCATTATCTGCCTTGACCTTATTGCCATTTGGTTTATGGAATAATGCGCCTGTTCTTCTAGATACCCAATATTGGGGTAAAGCTCTCGTGATTGCGATCCTTGCAACAGCGATTCCGTATGCGCTCGATCTAATGGCATTGAAACGTTTAAGTAAACTGAGTTACGGGACATTGACCAGTCTAGCGCCTGCTTTAGCGGCATTGGCGGGATTGGTCATTCTCCATGAGCAAATCAGCCTGATTCAGTGGGTTGCCTTGTTTTGTATTATGATCGCATCCATTGGTGTGACCTTACGTGGAGAGAAATCTCCAGCCCCGTAAGGTCACAATAGCGTCTTTTTGACCTCAAGCTGTTTCGGTTTTATATTTTTTATACTCCGCAAGATATTGTTTACCTAATTTTTCTTTTTCAGCATCTGCCAAGATTTTTCCAGCTTGCTGGAAAAATTTATGTTCTTCTTCTTTTAAATGATGATGTACCTTTTCACTTAATTGTTTTGCAGTTGCCAACCAGCTTGGACTACTCATATCTGTTTCTTCAAGTGTCTCGACTAATTCATCCATTTCATGATGTTCAGCCAAGGCATGACGCGTAATATCCAAACCTCCATCATCAAACATCAGTGGAATATATAAATAACGATCTTCTGCAACTGAATGCGCATAGAGTTCATTCTTCAACAAATCAAAAAGTTCTTTACGCTCCTCACTATGCCCGCTGGTTTCAACTAATTTTTTTGCAAGTGAACGTTGCTTATCATGACTTTCTCGTAGTGCTTCAAATATATTCATTCTTCACCTCTAAAATTGGCTAACAACCACAATACGAGACATATCTCGATACTGTGGAACTTGGCTAGAATCTCATCTTAGAAAGTGTGCGTTTTTTAGACAGCATCATTTAAGTATGTTTTTGTTGTCCAACTTTATCTTTCGGATTAAACCGCCACAATAATTTGATAACCCAAACGACAAATTAAGATACTCACTAAAATCAAAAATAAGATACGAATAAAACCACTACCATATTTTAACGCCAAACGAACACCGAGTAATGAACCCGCAATATTGGCAACCGCCATCATCAAACCCAATGTAAACAGCACATGACCTGTGGGGACAAAAAAGCTGAGTGCAGCGAGATTGGTCATAAAATTGCCAATCTTCGACAAGGCTGAAGCATGTAAAAAATCGACTTGTAGAAAGCGAATGAAAAAGAAAATAAAGAAGCTACCCGTCCCTGGGCCAAAGATACCGTCATAGAAACCAATTGCTAAGCTTCCGATCGCAGCGAACATAAGCAGCTTCGGTGTAATCCGCTGATCGACATGCACTTGCCCAAATTGCTTTTTCATCAAGGTATAGACTGCAATCACAATCAACATGATCAAAACAAATGGTCTTAGAATATGTGTCGGAATCATTGAGACACATGCCGCCCCTGCAAACGAGCTGACAAATGCAAGGATTGCTATCACCAACAATAGTGGCCATTTCAATTTTACTCGTCGTACAAATGAAAAAGCAGCTGAAGCAGTGCCACAAATCGAAGCGAGTTTATTGGTTCCAAAAATCGTGGCTGGTGCGGTTTGAGGTAGTGCGCCCATCAATGCAGGAATTTGAATCAATCCACCACCACCAACGGCAGCATCAATCGTCCCCGCACAAAAAGCAAAGAAGACTAAGCTGAGAATGAGTTCCCATTCCATGGAGCAAGACCTTATAAGTTGAGTAAGCGTTTTGGTACAAGACGTTTTTTATCAGTAATTTCAGCTAAACCTAAACAACGCTCGCCATCGAAAACTAGCACCTCAGCTACAGCCTCATGATCAATATTGCTTTCTTGACCATTACCAAAATATTTTTCACGTCCTTCTGGTAATTGAACACGTGGAAAATGTTCTACAGGTGCATACACTGGAAGCAATAATGCGTCCCGTTGTTCTTGTGACAAACTTTCTAAATACTCAATGGTATAGTCTGGATTAATTTCAAAATGACCCGTCTGAGTACGATGTAAATACGTCAAATGACCACCGCAACCCAAAGCTTCACCTATATCCTCTCCAAGTACACGGATATAAGTCCCTTTTGAACAGGTCACATCTAAAGTTAAACTATCTTCAGTAAAACTCAGCAAAGTTAGATCATAAATCGTGACAGGACGCGCTGCTCGTTCAATCTCAATACCCTGACGCGCCAACTCATATAAAGGGCGGCCTTCTCGTTTCAATGCAGAATACATCGGAGGCACTTGCTGAATATCACCACGAAATTGAGCCAAAACCTGTTCTATACTTTCACGAGTCAAAAGCGGAACATTTCGCTTTTGCAGAATATCACCTTCGATATCACCTGTGGTTGTGGTTTGTCCAAGCTTTACCGTCGTTTGATAACGTTTGGTTGAATCCAATAAATAATGAGAAAATTTGGTTGCTTCCCCTAAACAAATCGGCAATAAACCTGTTGCTAATGGATCTAAAGCACCTGTATGTCCTGCTTTTTGTGCATTAAAAAGTCGACGTACTTTTTGCAATGCTCCATTTGAACTCATCCCTATTGGCTTATTTAAAAGAAATACACCACTCAAATGACGATAAGCACTTTTTTTCATAAATAAAAAGTCGAAATACAAAGATACATTTTATCAAAACTATTCATTAATTTTTTAAAAATAACTGTTCAAAAAAAAATCAATCATGCTAGACTCTTTTCGCTTTCGAAAACAAAAGAAAAATGGATGCGGTTTTATGAATAAGAAAGGAAACAAAACGATCATCTATGCTGGACTCATACTCAGTTCCATTTTATGTATCGTCGTTATTTATTGGTTCTATCCGAAGTCCGAAAACTATTCAGTAAATATAACATCGTCTTCTGAAAATCAATTTAGTCAACACGTTCAGCAACTCAATTCACACAATAATTTAGCCCAAACATTACTTGGATTTCAAAGCTCAAGCCAGACAGACACAGTAACCAATTGTCAGTTGCAATTTAATGCCTCAAAAAAATTGATCATAAATGAACAAACCCGAAACTGTTTCGAATATTTCCTATCACAGTATGGAGAAAGAAATATCACAGAAATTCGCAAGAATTTTCAACTTTATTTAGAACATCATTTTCAATCAGCACAACAACAGCAAATCTTAGCACTTTGGTCTCGTTATTTAGATTACCGCGAAGCACTGAGCCAGCTACAAATACATGAAACAGCGAAGGAAAACTATCGCTATTTCCAAGCAGCTTTTCACGCCATACAAGATCTAAAACAACGCTTCTTTTCTACCACAGAAATAGAGGGGTTATTCGGCACAGAAGATGAATATCAACAATACACTCTAGATCGTATGCAAATTTTAGAGAATAACTCGCTAGATACGTCAACTAAAGCCAAATTACTCCAAGAGCGTTTTGAACAACTTCCTCAGGACTGGCAAGAAAATATTAAAGATTTATCCAAACTTGATGATTTGCACTCCTTAACTGCACAAATCAAGGCCAGAAATGGTTCAGCGCAGGAACTTCGGGATATGCGGGTCAATCTGGTTGGAGAAGCAGCAACACAACGCTTAGAACAACTTGATCAACAAAGATCAGTATGGAAGCAACAAGTACAATCCTATTTAGAAGAACGTAAAACCATCATCGATAGCAATATGAGTGCGTCTGCCAAGACCCAAGCAATTCAACAGCTCAAACAACAACAATTCAAATCCACACAAGAACAACAACGCCTACAAACATTTGAAACGATCTATGATCAAGGAGGGACACTACCATTTAGTTATTAAAAAACAAACACAAGACATTGAAAGATCATCAAAGGACAACGATGCAATGTCGAATTCAAATAAATCATTAAAGACCCAATTTAGGAATTTTAAAAGAGAATAAAATGCAAAATTTAATTCGTTATCTTGCTTTAACTGTAATGACCATTGGTATCTCAACAAGCTATGCTTCAAATGCGACCCAAGTCAAAAGCAGCTTTGTTATTTCAGACTATGCAAAAACCAAATATCCCATTGTTTTTGTCCATGGTGTCGCGGGCTTTTCCCGTGTAGGTAGTGACCCGATGGGGGTCGATTATTGGCATCAGATCTTACCCAATATTGCAAGAAATGGCGGCAATGTTTGGGCTGCCCGTTTATCCCCATTTAACTCAAATGAAGTTCGTGGTGAGCAACTCTTACAGCAAACTGAAGAGATTTTAGCGATTACAGGCCAATCCAAAGTGAACTTTATCGCTCATAGCCAAGGCGGACCAACTTCCCGCTATGTTGCAGCGATGCTTCCTGAAAAAGTAGCGTCTATAACCAGTGTGAGCGGCACTCATAAAGGCTCACCTGTTGCTAGTATTTTAATGAAAAGTACGGGAACCATGTTTGGTGATGCGAGTATTGCCTTGACTAATTTCTTTTCAGCGGCAACTGTTTGGGCCCAAGGACTTGATCCCCAAAGCTACCCTCATGATGCTGAGGCGGCTGGACAAAGTATTTCTGTGGAAGGTTCAGAAAAGTTCAATGCTCAATATCCAATGGGCGTTCCAACGACTGCTTGTGGAGAAGGTAGCTATCAAGAACAAGGAATTTATATGTATTCCTTTTCTGGCGTTCAAGCCGCGACCAATATTCTTGATCCACTTGACCCAATATTTATCGGTGGCAGTCTGATTGTTGATCCTAAAGGAGATAATGATGGTATGGTCAGCCGTTGCAGTGCAAAATTCGGTCGTACTATACGCGATAATCTGCCATGGAACCACGCGGATGAAGTCAATCATGTAATGGGATTAAAAGCACTGTTTGCACCTGATCCCGTTGATATCTACCGTCAACATGCTAATCGCCTTAAGTTGCAAGGCTTATAAACTCAGCATAAAAAAAATGCGCCTCACGGCGCATTTTTTTATGCTTTACAACAAAGTTAAAATTAACCTTGTTTACGAGCTGGTAACTTTTCACGAATACGTGCAGCTTTACCAGACAACTCGCGTAGGTAGTAAAGTTTAGCGCGACGAACGTCACCACGACGTTTCACTTCGATTTTAGCAACGATTGGAGAGTGAGTTTGGAAAACACGCTCAACACCAACACCGCTAGAAATTTTACGAACTGTGAAAGCTGAGTTTAAACCACGATTTTTCTTCGCGATTACAACACCTTCAAATGCTTGAAGACGCTCACGATCACCCTCTTTTACTTTAACCTGAACAACAACTGTGTCACCAGGAGCAAAAGCAGGGATATCAGTTTTTAACTGTGCATTTTCAACAGCTTGAACTAAAGGATGTTTACCACTCATTGTGGAATCTCCAATATGTGCGGGAGAGAAGAGGTCTCTTACACCGCTGAGGATAGAGGCTAAAGCGCATATCTCTCGTTTAACTTTCCCTTTAAAACAGAATGCTTTAAAGAGCCTATTTATACTTAAATAACTTTAAGTATCTAAACTTTTCAGCCATTTTTTTTGCTGTTTGGTCAGCTCAACTTTTTCCACCAATTCTGGTCGACGATCTAAAGTTCGCTGATAACGCTGCAAAAAACGCCATTTCTCAATATTGGCATGATGTCCTGATTTTAGTACTTCAGGGACATCCAAACCTTCGAAATGGTCTGGCTTTGTATATTGTGGACAATCCAATAAACCATCCACAAAAGAATCTTGAACTGCAGATTGTTCGTCAGACATAACATTCGGCAAACGACGAATAATACTATCCAACAACACCATCGCAGGTAATTCACCGCCCGATAAAACGTAATCTCCAATTGACCATTCTTGATCAACATAATGCTGGATTAAACGCTCATCAACACCCTCATAACGTCCACACAATACAATCAAACCATCATAATCAACGAATTGTTGTACTGCTTGTTCATTTAAGGTTTTGCCTTGTGGTGACATATATACCACTGGAGCATGAACACAGCCTGCTTGCGCTGCAAGTTGTTTAGCATGGGTAATTGCTTTCGCGAGTGGCTCAGCCATCATCACCATACCAGGACCACCACCGAACGGACGTTCATCCACTCGTCTATAGTTGCCCTCTGCAAAATCTCGAGGATTTATACAAGAGACTTGTACAATCTCTTTTTTTACAGCTCGACCGCTAATCCCGTACGCTGTAATCGCTGCAAACATTTCAGGAAATAATGAGATGACTGCAAAAAACACCGCAGACTCCTCTATTTTCCTGCTGCGCTACAACTCTATCAAGAGTTAGTAATCTACGCCCCAATTGACGTAAATGCGACCCGCTTCAAGATCAACACGTTGTACTACATCTTTATGCCAAGGAATCATTCGCTCTTCGGCATCAATACTGTCCGGTGTCGCTTTGACCACCATGACATCATTGGCACCCGTTTCAAAAAGCTCAAAGATTTGACCGAGATTGACTTCCTGTTCATCCTCACCAAGACCAAACACAGTTAAGCCTTTAAGATCAGACCAGTAGTACTCGTCCACATCCGCTTTAGGAAGCTGAGATTTAGCAATCCAGATATTGGCACCGACTAAGTTTTCTGCACCAGTGCGATCAATCACACCTTTGAGCGAAACTACTAGGCCTTTACCATGTGGTTTCCAACGTTTTACATCGATGGTTTGCCAACCTGCCTTGGTCTCAATGTACCAAGGAAGGTAGTCAAACATATTGCTCATAGGCTCAGTATTTGAGTAAACCCAGAGCCACCCATTCAGTCCATATGCTGAACGTAACTGTCCAATCTGAATACGATCTTCGGGTACATTCTGTGTTGCTGTCATGGGTTACCTACTACAAACTTATGCAGTAGCTGCAGCTTTTTTAGCTTGAGCAGCTAAAGAAGCAACACGCTCAGAAGGTTGAGCACCTTGTGAAATCCAGTGTGCAAAACGGTCAGCATCTAAACGAACTTTTTCAGCTTTACCTTGTGCAGTTGGGTTAAAGAAACCAATACGCTCGATGAAACGACCATCACGTGCATTACGGCTATCAGTAACAACGATTTGATAGAATGGACGTTTTTTTGCACCACCGCGCGCTAAACGAATAACAACCATGAGAACAACCTTATAGTTTTTACGGATTATCCCTGCGCCGACCATCGACAGCATTTCAAACCCCTTTAATAGAGGGCGATATTCTACGTTAAATTTACACTGAATGAAAGATTAAATATTAAGTTATCCGCAGCTTTGAATTTAAATCGCTGAAATCTAAATTTATTACCACTCTTCAGAAGCTAAACCACAACTTTGATTGGTGATATTGGCTGGTGTTTTGGTCTTACATTTTAGACCAGTACTGGTCATAAGTAAGGAGTAATTACGTGGATTTTGGCTTTCAGCCTTAAGTGACCAAGTCTGTGAATCAACCGTTAAAATCAAGGTAAATTTTTGCTTACCACTCGATGCATTTAAAGGTAAAAGCAACATGGTCTTGGTTGCATTATCCACATCTGCATAGGGTCCTTCATTGCGCACAGGATCTCTTAATATGAAGCCCTCATAACTGAAGTTACGCGTTCGATGTTGTTCTAATAATGCAGCAATTTTATGCATCTCTTGTTGAGCTGTTGATAAGTCTGCTTTACGAATATAAATGTCATAACTCGGGATGGCGATCACTGCTAGGATAGCAATGATCGCCACTGTGATCATCAGCTCAATCAGAGTAAATCCAGATCGCCTATTCATTACTTTCATACCATTTTAGTGGCACAATTTGACGGCGCATGGTATTGATTGGCATGCCATTGGCTTTGTTAATCGTACTAGTTAAACCAGGATTTAAAATTTGACGTTTTACTCCATTCTCCGATGTACCAACACCCGCACCAACCATGACATCAACAATGCCACGTCCTGCACCAAAACGCATTGTTGCTGGATCGGTTTCTTGCTCACAGACACCAAAAGGTAAACAATATCGTTGTACTGTAGTAATTCCTTGTGCTTGAACTTTACAGCTATCAGTCGTTGCATTTGGGTTATAGACACTGGCGTACAAACTTTTGTTCATCACCACCATTTCGCCTAAGACCTTACTCGCAGTGGTATTGGTTATTGTTGTTTCATTACCATTTGGATCTAGCTGCTTACCAATAACTGTCTCAGCAGAAATATACCAACCATTCGGGATATCCTTTCTCACATCAGTCAAGGTTTTACCCTTTAAATCAGTTGGCATAGGTTTTAGATCCACCAATGTAAGTTTTGTCTCACCAATATTGCTTGTGTCAAAATGCCCTCCTACAACTTCTCGATCAAAAATATTGTAAATTCTACTTGTTGAAACTTTATCGCTAAATGGAAGACTGCGGTTTCCAGAGGCAATACTTATAACTGCCAAAGGTTGTTCATAACCATATACACTAAAGTTTGGGGCTTCATAAAAACGTTCACCAGCTACTTGTAAAAGCATACTGTAATGTCCACAACCACTTATACCCAAGTCGTTACTTAAATCAATACGCCACACTTGTCCCTTCAAATCACCAAAATAAAGATGGTCGGCTATACCATCACCATTACGGTCAACTGTATTGATTCGACTGACCACACTTCCTAGGTTTTGAATTTTTAATCCACGTTTGGTATCACTGGTACCACATGAGGTACTTTGATTGTCACCACTCGCATGCCAAAGTAAATCACCATTATCGGCATCGAACATATAAACTCCCGCACCTTCAGTATTGTTTTGGGGGTTATAGTCTCTATTTTCATATCCTTTATTATAGCCACCACCAACTAACATCACTCGTCTTGGTGTGCTTTTATACATCACAGTAGTAATGGTCGGCTTTGACCAACTTTGCCCCATGTTTTTAATTGCATCGAAAGATTTACCCTCTGGATTGTCTTTTGAGTAAACCTTGCCAGAAATTGGATCGATACGGAATTTCAATTTAGGCTGATTAATATTACTTAAATCGAGCGAGTAATAACTCCGCCCACCCATACGTAAGCCGCCATAAACAATTTGTTTGCCTTTTGCGAGAACCTTACCATCTTTCGTAATTTCACTAACGGTTGCAATCACTTCACTACTTGTACTACCACTGCTTACTTCTTTCATGCCATAGACATATTCACTATCTAATGTCCAAGCCCCATCTATACCGTATGCCATATTGTCAGGAAAACGAATATGTCCTGTTACAGGTGTGGTGAAAGCATCTTGTTGTTTAGGGTTCTCAAGCATTTCATTCGGTATAAAAGCAAAAGTTTCTTCGCCAGTGTTAGCCTTGACCACATGCAATACACCTTGGGTCGTACCAAAGAGCATATAATCATTGCGTTCTTTTATACTGTTATCTGCATTAAAGACCGCATCCTGAGTCAATTTAATCGGAATTGAATGTAGATTCATCCCTACTCGCCAATTTGTACGATTTTCCTCAGTTAAATCATCTGTTATCGCGTCATTGCTCACGTTATAGCCCAGCAGGTTCATCAAGAAATGACCATTGCCATCTTTTTTAGCTGTGGGGCCTGTGCCACAAACCTCGTCTAAATATTTATTATTAATTTTTTTAAGCTGCCCCACTTCTGTAAATTCAGAAGCACTTGCAGTCGATACACAACCACGATTTGTGAATAAACTACGCTCTGTAACGGCAGGATTCTCTGGATCGTCATCATTGGTTTTCGTTGGCAAATCTTGAAGTTGTTTTAACAACCCACCTTTGTTCCAGTCTTTTACATCATACTCTTTTGCAGCCGCATCCCAAGAATCTTTGAGTTTATTAATGGAGTTATTAGTTTCTAGACCATATTTTTTAAAGTTCCCAAACCAACTGGCTTTTTCCGTTGGCTCAAACATACTTTTATAGACTTCATTGCTCATACGATATGGCGTAAGTGGGTCAGAAGGCAATGCTTGTAAACCAATTGGGTCACCAGCTTCTACACCTAAACCATCATGGAAATTTTTAATACTTTGAGCAATATTATGGCTATTGGCAGCGTTGTACCATCCACCGCCACCTATTACTCCCCAACGTGCCATATTTTTTATGTCATCTGAACTTGGCGGAAGTAATTGGTCGAGTAAATTGACAACACTATTGGTCAATGCACTACCAATAATACTGTCTTTTAACGCAATATCTAACAATCCACCGACATTACCTAAAGTATCTCTTAATACTTTCGGCACAATACCTGTTAATAATTGGTCCTTAGATACTGCGGTACTGTTAATTTGAGTTAAACCTACAGTATCTGTTGCACTACTTTGCCCTGCAATATAGCTTGGTAATTGTAAAAATGAACGATCCAACCCCACAACGGCGGTTTTAATCGGATTCTTTTGTAAAGCTCTAATATCTCGTGCATAAGCTCCGATACATTGCCATGTCGCAAAATCGGAATTGCCTTTTCTGGTTGACACTAAATCTGTAGAATTACACTGGAAATTCCATTCTTTACGAGCTGCATTACCACCGTCTTTATATTGAATGGCAAGCGGTGCGGTATTGCTTAATGAACGCCCCATCAGTCGCTCAATACTCGCTTGGGTCGAATCGGTCGTACTTAAAGGTGCTAAAAGTGCATCAGACAATGTCGGTGCAATACTCGGTACACTCCCCGTAATTACCATTAAGCCATTGGCATCGCATTGTGGCGCTGTAGAAGGTGCTTGATAAAAATCAGCATTTTTTACCAAGGTATTTGTGGTTGTACTATTTGATGCACTATCTCTAAAACCACTATATTTCGCATCTACACTTGGATGATATTCATAATAAAACTCTGAATGACCGACTTGTGCTAAACCCAAAGCATTGACTAAGTTTATATTAACCTTCTTCAACTGGTTCGCTTTGCTGTTAACTTTATCGCCAAAGCCTATTTTTAGTCCTAGTAAACCTAGCAACTGCCAATATTTTTTATCCCATTGGGTACATTTACCATCAACCGCCCAAGCCAAACATTCATAATGTGTTTCAAAAAGATCAAGAATCCCTAAAGCACTTCCAAGGCTTTCAATACGGTACATTTGCCGAGCTGCCGTGCCTTTTGTGGTATTCCCTTGTAAATAGGCACCTGTTTCGGCATAAGTACTGGCAAGCGGACTGTTTCCACCTAAACCCAACATGACTAAAACGTCATTAATCGCATTGTTGGTATTGTGCATTTCTAATAATTGATTAAGTGCTGCACCTAAATCTCCACCAAGTACTCCTTTTACAGTTCCAACCAGAGCGTTGACAACATCAGTCACTAATCCTGTCACAAGTTTAGGGATCACTTGAGTGACTAAAGTGCTGATATTAAACTCGCCTTTCGAATCCATTGCTGGGCTCGCAATATAATCAATAATATGCTGGCGATGGGTTTTTTTAACACCCGCTGCATTTAGATATTCTTGATCTAAAGGTTTTGGTTCAAATACAATCGCCCCTGCACGGTCATTCGCTGTATGGTTATACGGTGAAACTGATAATCCAACCATTGCTGTATCAGGCAATTGCTCTATGGCAGGTAAACCTTTACTCGCATCACCATCATTCCCCTTTAATATATCGGTCAGCGCCATACGTACACGAGAATTTTTATCATAACAACGATAAACCCCCACAGTTGATGAACCCGTAATCGGTTTTAATAATGAAATATCAATCATTGGGTCGCAAGTTTCACGAATATATTGCTCCGCAGATAAACCTGTGCCTACACCTAATACCCCATTGAGTAATTTATCTAAGTTTTCGATTACTAAAGGTGTCGTCACCACCGTACAACCATGCCGTTTAAATGGATATTCTATACTTGGTTGATCTGTTTTAATTTCAGCGACTGAATCTAAAATTCCACCACCTTTGCCATCACCTAGCAATCCTTTTAGAGCAATATCATTCGCTAAATCGGCTGCTTCTTTGGTAATTTCAGCTAAATCAGATTTACCCAGCAATTTAATACCTAAGCCTAATTGACTTAAATCACCCAATATATCCGTTGTACCAGAACCCACACAGATTGGATAATCTTTTACCAATCCTAATAGCCCAGCCCCTCCCATGCTGCGAGACTGATCGACCATCAGCATAATTCGTTTTTTGTTTCCTACTGCTGGTTGATAAACCTCAATATCACTTGCCGAAGCAACAGAAGACAGTACAAAGCAACTCGACAACACTGCGCAACTAAACAACAATCCTTTTTTTCTATTCTGTTGCTTACGCTCACGTTTGGTAGGTTTTTTGATTTTATTATTATTCATGATCATTTCTCCCTTATGAACCTGATGGCTCAAAGTCCGATAAGAAGCGATATTCTGCGACTTGCATGTTATATAGAGGATTCTCTTTATTTTGTTTTAGGCACTCAGCCACTTCATTTTTCCCAGCATTGTCGATGCTTTTCACCAAGCAACCTTCATCAGCTGCAGTACTTTTTTTAAATAATATTTTATCAGTATCCGATAATAAGCCTTGCATCACCGATACCACGAAAACTTGTAAACGAATGCTTTCTTCAGTTTTTGCACCCAAAACTTCTGTGCCACGCGCTAAATCAGCAAACGGAGCTGTCGGTGTTGTTGCTCGTTTAATATAAACTTGAGTCACAACTTGTTTTCGTCCGCCAGATTTTGACGCTGTATCCTCATCGGGATTATCACTGGCTTTACACGCCCCTCCTCCTAAACTCTCCCAATTCGGGCTATTTAAGAGGTATGCCCCTTTACTCAATGTAAAAGGGCTGCTCTCCGAAAAACAAAATACCAATTCAGCTTCTTTATGATTTTCATTTTTAAAGAAACCGACAATGCCATTGGCTGCTGCAATATCAGGTGTATTATTGGGATTTTGTAAAGCCAACAAAGCAGCATCAGAACTCTGTAACAACAATGTTTGTATCTGATTATTGGTGACCAATTTCAATGAGCTGATACTTTGACGAATTGCCAATGTTCCTACAATCATAATCAGTAACAAGACCATCAATACAACGATGAGGGTTGAACCTCGTTCAGATCGAATCATGTCTCATTCCCCCCAGTACAATCATCAACATCTGCCTTACACCCTTCCGAAACCCACCCCATTGCATTTCTCAATGAAATCGTTTGATTGACCGCTTGGCGTAAATGACCATTTTGATATTTTTTATCTAATTCAACCTCACTTCCCAAAACCTGAAATGCTCTACTATTTCTTTCCTTCACAATCGATTGATTACCTGCCGTATCTGTAGATTGAACCAATACCCCGATTTGAATCGCATGAATATGAGGCCGTACCTCCTGCATGACGCCATCAATATTTTTCTTTATAGACTGTTTTGAATAATCATCTAAAGTTCCGTATTGAATCTTGCCGTTTTTATCATTCAGTCCACCATCCATCCAACCATAGCGCACCGCAAAATAGTCAACATTGGGTAAGATCACTTGACTTGCTTGCTTCTCAATACCCAACTCTAACGACTTGTTTTCTTTTTTTGCATACTCAAGTTCAGCCTGTGTATATTGCACTGCTTGACAACGCAAGGAACGGCGCACATTGGTTTCAGCTGGGTCAACATAATAACGTTGCACCACAAAATCATCTTTTTTGAGTTTATTACCTGAACAATCAAAACCCGATTGTGGTGCTTGATAACGAATCAACAACTGATCATTTTCAGTTATATTATTTAGATTGGCACGCTGATAACGCTTTAAAGGCTGATCTTCATCCTCCTCTTCATCAAAACATGCTGTGCAATTTAAATTGATTTTCTCTCCCACATTTTTCGGTGTGAGAATAATCCCAGTATATTCAATTTGATCATTCACGGCAGGGATAGGCGCACTCAAATTTGCCTTACGAATATCCTCCACAATAAAATTCAAACCCAAACTTGCACTGTCTTGGATATGTGACATCGCTTTCTGTAATTTGTAACTGGTCACTCCAGCGATAAATAGTTGTATTGCAGCAGCAACAATAATTAAGCCCAAGGCTAATGAAATCATTAACTCGATAAGCGTGAAGCCTGAGACCCGATGAAACCGAGCAACGCTCGGTCGGGTCGTAAGATGAGAGGTTAAGCTTCGAGTACGAGGGTTTCTAGCGCAAGACGAAGAACTGTGCTTAAAGCAATTTGTAAGACTTTTTTTCATGTTAATAAGCCTCCAAAAATAGACAATGTGATCCTTTTACATACACGCCATCTTTAATGCATGCTTCTACATCATCCTTACCACTACCCTTGCTACTAGATAAAGACGTACTCCCCCATGCCACATAAATGCATTGGCGATGTTCACCAATAGGACAATCAGTAACCGCTAGATTCATACCATTTTTATTTGCTTGAAAAGATGCATTTTGAAGGTCTTGTTCCGCGACTTCCTTAGCACTTCCTGCTGTAGTTTCTACTTCTGTGGGGACAACTACCGCCCCAATTTTATATTCACCCTCTCTTAATCCTTGTGGATTCGCTCGCATACGCTCTGCCAAATCACGAGCAATGGTTAATGCTAATACTTGTTGATTTGCTTCGGCACTTGCATCTACTGCTTTTAACTGTAGAGCAGCAAACCCCAATACGGCGATAGCTAGAAGTAGCAATGCAACTAAAACCTCTACTAAACCCACACCTTTTTGATTGTTATAATTCATGTGCAAGCTCCTTCTTTTATTGTTGTATCACTCGTTATCCCGACCCCAATACAATAGGAAATACCATTTCGCTCTAACAGAAAATTTGTTGAAGCAGCAACACTGCCATTTTTTCTAAATATAAGACTAGTTTTATAAGGGCTACTAGTAACGGCAGTTATCCCATTTTTCAATTGAGCCACAAAAGTTCTTTGAGTTTCAGTTTTAGGAATTTCAATCGCTGTTGCGCAATCATCTGCTGATAAAGATCCTAAACACACTCCTGTCGTTTGACGGAGTAGAACTGCCTGACTTCGGGCCTCAGATACTTTCATCACCACTTCTCGGGCAGCACTTTCTAGTTTTTTACGTGTTATCATGTCGGCAAATGAAGGCGCAGCTATCACTGCAATAATGGCAAGAATTGCAATCGTAACAATGAGCTCTATCAGCGTGAATGCTTTATACTTTGCTAGTTGCATACAGCCCTCCCATATGCACAATTTTTATAATTTTGAATAATGTTCTAATGTTTAATTATCAATTTCCTACCAAAACAGCTGGAAATCTATTTTTTGCGGATAAAAGGTAGATATTGTCAGATAATCGACAAATTATTTAAATAGAATCAACTTATGTTATAAAAATGATAAATAAATCACACACCAGCGAGATTAAATAAAGAGTTTAAGTAAATAAAAAAGCAAATACCTTTCGATATTTGCTTTGGTTAAATATTAATAGTTTATGATGAAATTAACGACCATCCCAATTTGAAGTTGCTGAAAGTGTACATATAGAAGCACCTTTAACCCAACACTTTTGTCCCTCACTATTTAGTATCAGTATTCCATCGCCATTTTGTGCCGATGTTGTTATTGGCATGGCCGTCAATGTCCACGTTGAAGGTGTAACAATTAAATCTAAGCTATATAAAGCTGTTCCACTTTTAGGTGTAACATTAATCCCATAAATATCGTTAATTGTGGCGCTAGAATAATTATGATTCACCACTTTATATTGACTTAAACGGTGAGCAATATCCATCATTTCAGCTTGTGCATCAGTGCGCTTGGTTTTACGCACATAATCTTGATAAGATGGGTATGCAATCGCAGCTAAAATCGCAACAATCGCCACCACAATCATTAACTCAATAAGCGTGAATCCTCGTCCTTTTTTTTTAGGCATTATCAATCCTCTTCACCTCCATCATCCTCGTCATCGTGCTTATAATCACATCCTACGCCTTTTGCTGGATCTATCTCTATATTCGCTGGAGTGATTGTTTCACATTTAACACCTGTGCTGGTCAGCAAAAAAGAACTATTTCGCACATTATGACTTACAGCTTTAATCGCCCATCTTTGTCCAATCGCGTCTGAAGAAGTCAATAATGGATTACCAGCACTACCGTCTACAATCGTAAGTGTATATTTAGGATTAGAACTCTCCAACGGCAAGGTTAATTCTTGCTTAGTTTCATCAAAACTATCAACTCGCGGACCAGGCGGTGCCGGATACAAATAACGCGGATTAAATCCTCGATAAGTAAAGTTTCTTGATTTATGCCGCTCTAATTGCTCAGCAAGTTTATGCATTTCTTGCTGAGCCTGAGCTGCTATCGCACGACGAGTAAAGTGCTCATAACTTGGTATAGCGATTGCAGCGATAATTGCAACAAGCACAAGCACAATCATCAGCTCAATTAAAGTGAAACCTCTATCATTCATAATTCGATCTCACTTATCTCTTTGCATAACGTTCATACCAACGATTTGGGATAAAACGCATTGAACCACCAGCTTCAATGAACTTTTTACCAGCCTTACAGTCAGTTCCCACACAACCTTTACCAACGTCTTCAGGGTCAGGTACAACAATTGATTTAGTATTACCTCCACTCACAGAACCAACATTCAGGCTCACAATACCTGCGCCTAAGTTATAACTATAGTTAGCATTTTCAGCACAAACACCTGTCGGTAAACATAGGCGCTGTGCAAAACTTTTCCCCTTTACCCCTGCCCCACAGTTTGAAGATGTCCCATCTTCTGAAGCATCATACATCGTGACATATAAATTACCTTCCATCGCAATCAATGGTGTTAAACCTTTAATTACACTCTCATCTGCATCAATATGATTTTCACCTGTTGCGCTAAATTTCTTATCGAATCTGAAGTACCATCCTCCCCAGCCTGTTGTGGAATTCGCTAGAGCGCCTGTTACTCTGACTCGATTATTCCCATCTGCCTGATCTTTACGCACCAAGTTCTCATAACCAATATACATAAGCTTTGTTGTCGCTGCGGTTGTATCCGTTGTTGTAGCTATGGTCCGAGCAGTAATATTAGAATCAGGGTAAAACTGACCATTCGGATGAATATCATAATCATAGATTGCATAGACGGCATCATATTGCAATCCTGTTGAATTTCGCTTCCCTGTTGCCTCTGGAGAATCACTCGTTGCTAAGAGCGGTGAACTTTTATTACCTGAAACAAAGCTTACAACCACAACATTTGCACCTTCCAAACGATCTGAACTATGGTGAGCGGTGAAAACAGGAGCCAAATAAAAACGGGGGCTCGTACCATCCGTTTGATGTACATCTAGAATTTTAGTAATTTGACTATCAAACTTTGTAGTACTTCTTGCAAAATCAACACGGAATGCTTGACCAGCCAAGTCACCAAAATAGATATGATCAACCATACCATCATTATTACGGTCTACCGTTTTAATTTCACTCACAACACTATATTTTAAGTCGTTATTGACCAAGTGAGGAATCGCTTCACCTGTAGATGGATCACCACCATCGTTGGGGTCAGTTGGTGTTGTGGAGCCATTTGCATCTGCATACCACAGTAAATCGCCATTATCAGCATCAAACATGTATACACCTGCACCACGTCTATTTTCCTGCTGATAATCATAATGCTCATAGCCAGCGTAACCTGTACGGACACCGTCTACCCAGAGACCATCGCCATCACCACCACCAGCATCGTATCCACCACCAACAAACATGACGAGTTTACGCTGCCCTTTCCAATTAACATAGTCAAGCTTAGGTTTAGACCAACTCTGTCCCATGTTTTCAATCACAGAGAATGCTTTACCCTCTGGATGATCTTTGGAATACACCTTGCCAGTGCTTGGGTCAATATGGAATTTAAGCGCTGGATTATCAATGTCTGTCAAATCTAATGCATAATAACTGCGCCCCCCCATTCGCATACCACCATAAACCCATTGTTTACCCTTAAAGTTCTCTTTGTCTTCTTCTGTGCCAATTACATTACGGATAGCTTCTTTGACCGTTAATGTCCCATCTGGTTTGGTAACATAAACTGTATGTGCAGCCCACTCCCCATCCATGCCATAGTACAATGCATTTTTACCGCCTGCTAAAGTACCTGCATTTGATCTAAAAGTCTCAGCCTGTTTCTCAATCATTTCTTTTGGTACAAAACTAAACCTCTCTATGCCAGTATCTGCATCAACAACACTAAGTAGACCTTGTGTAGTCCCAAACATGACATAGTCTTCACGTCCTGTAGTCCCAATGTGGATTACCCCAGAAGCATCCCGAGTTGCAATAGCTTTACCCTGTTGTGTCAATAACACAGGCAATGAGTGATAAACACTACCCATTTGGCGTAATGTAGCAGTCATTGTTGCCAAATCTAAACCATTAGTGTCAGTTGTTGTAGGGATGCTATATCCTAGCAATGACATCATTCCCCGAACACGAGATGCGTCATCAGTTTTGGTTTTCTCATTCGTAGTGTAAGTATAATCAATACGGTTTAAATCAAAATTTCTGCTAACTTGTTGGTTTTCACTTTTGGTACCATCAAAGACATAGTCCGTAAGAACTTTACGCCCAGCGATTGTCGTTGACTCTTCACCATCTGTAAAAGTTTCCGTACCTAGTTTTAATTTACTTAAAGCACCATATTTTTCATAAATTGGTGTATCTGTTGGATAAGAAGTACTCTCAGAACCCCATATATCTCGTAAATCTTGTAATGTACTTTTTAAAACAACGGTACTCGCATCACCACTCGCACTTGCATATACACCATTATTGACAACATAATATTTTTTAACATTTCCAAACCAAAGTTGTTGTTTATCTTCGGATTTAACTTTAGGCTCAAACTGTGGAAAATAAGCATAAGGTTGAATAATTTCAGGATTTAATGCATCCATTGGAATTGTTGATGAACCTGTACTAATACTCGGAACAGAACCACCTACCTTATCAATAAATGCGTTGAGACTATTGACAACATCCTCTGCTTCAGTACCAACAATAAACCCACCTAAACCATATTCTCCCCCATCTTCTTCTAATTGTCCCCATGCTGTTGCATTACGACCATCGACACTGCTCCCTTGAAACACAGAACCAAAGCCCACGACTGCCGTCAGAACTTTACGTTTTTCATCCTGCACACCTAAGGCGGTTTTAATGATACTTGGATCATTAAGCGATTTTGCAAAAGAGCCTATTGCTCGCCAATCAGATTTAGCAGTACCTCCATAATCACCTAAATTCCCCCCTTCATTCGTACCACCAGATAAACCCTCACTAAAACTATAACTTACTCTACCCAATGCTTTTGCCATTAGATTACTAGTATCCGTAGCGCCTGGCGTTTGTGGTTCACCATCTGTTAAAAAATAAATCCCTTGTCCACTGCATTCTGCGACATCAGAAGACCTATTTAATGGTGTAACATATTTTGTACTTGTTCCAGAACCTGTCACTAAACTTGCATCTGCTGTCCGAGAATGTTCGATACCACTGTAAGTTCCCCCACCTGTGGTTGTTCCCAACAAATATGCAGCTGCTTCCGCATAAGCAGCAGAAGTTGGTGTACCACCATTTCCCTTAAAGTTTGGATCTTTAATTAAATTTAAAACTTTGGTACGTTGTGCTGAACCAACTTCTCCCCATGGTGCCGCTGGAATACGCATATAGCCTTTTCGATTAATATCATAACCACTACCAATATATGGATAAGTTCCTATCCCAATTTGTACATCTTTTTTAATACCATCTGGGTTTGTATTTTCATTATGAACTGGCATCATTGCCAATATGTACAAAGCTTCTTTTAACTTACTAATACGGTCATAATATTTCGTACCACCATCATAACGATAGTAATAATTATTACTATTTTTGACATGACCTACCAAATCTGCATTACTTGGGGAACCAGTCATTTTAGTACAACGACTAGTACTTGGGGTATTAGTTATTCCGTTGCATTTGTACCATGCTCTTGTACTAGAAAAAGAACTATTTGTATTATCCCAATAGTAATATTTGATTGTTCCACCAACTTGACAGTAGTTTTTAGTATAGCCACCAATGGTTATTTCATTATATTCAGCCGTATGTGCAGGATTGTTACCATTACTTAATTTTGGCATATCACAAGCATCTGCAGATGAATTTCTATCCATACTACCTGATGTATCCAGCATCATTACCACTGTACCTGTAGTGGTAGTTTGTTGTCCTGGAATATAAATCTCTATATCTGCTGCGTAACTCGGGACACTTGCACAGATCAATGAAGTCATTGCTGCTGCTATTGCACTGACTTTAAAACGATTTGACCAGTCAACCTGTTGCACATCTGCCAATGCATCATTTTGGCGAACTTGTTTCATTTTTAATTCTTTCATGATTTATTCTCCTAAGATGCACGCACAGTTTTAATGGTGTATTCCATTTCTTGTGTACTGTATGGAACATTATTTTTAGATAAACAGTCTGTTACGGTATCTTCATCCGCATTTTCATCCCAAAAACTGGTGTAATTAGTTAAACAGGTGTCAATACTTGATCTTGGGCGATCACTTAAATTAGGTAAAATTGACGTTGCAGTGATCACAACTTTTTGAATCCCTGTACTCTTTGAGCTTTCTTTATCATCACCTTCCATCATGTGCTCCCAATCTCGACTATTATCCGCAGCACGCACTGATACTTGCGTCATAACCGCATTACGACCACTCAAAAAGTCAGTCATTCGACTCACTTTGCAGAAACCATTTTGTCCCATTTCAGTATTTTTAATTGTCGAGCCTTCCCAATAGACCACACTCGCTAGACGACTTCCCGCAAAGTTATCAGTCGATGTCCCACGAATACAGAACACCAATTCTTTACCTTTATTTTCCGGACGTAAGGTATAGTTCAGCATTCCATCACCTATCCGCATATTGGCGAAATCCAACTCATCATCAGTTTTATTTTCAAGTGTAAAAAAGACCGAGTCGCTGGTCTGTTTAAGTAAAGCCTGAGCTTGTGCATTCGTTGCTATTTTTAAAGAGATGATACTGCCACGTATAGCCCATGTCCCAACGATAGTGAGCAAAACCAACATGATGAGGACTACAATCAAGACTGACCCTGTTTGCGCTTTTTTTTGTATTCGATTATTCATATCAGTGCTCACTCAATTCCAAAACCATTTCGAATTGCGATGGTCTGCGTTACAACTGTGCGTAAATACAACTTATTACGGGCATGGTCTACTAAAGGGCCTTCAACATTTAGGACCTTATATTTATGTTCCGCATCGAAAAACTGATTATTCCCTATCGTATCGGTAGAGCGAACCAATAAACCAAACTGTACAGAAACAATTTGGGGTTTTTCACCTGTTAAAGCACGATAATCTTCGATACTCATGTAACTAAAACAATCTAGACGAGTATCTGCCTCAAGATTTTCAGTTGTTGTAGTTGGAGGCGTTCCACTAGTTGTAGAAGCTGTAACACTATTACAGGCTGCATTTGCTCCATCATAAGCAACACCCAATCGAATACTTAGATGATCAACCCGAGGAATAATGATTTCTCCATTTCCTGCTAAATTTAAAGTAGTATTGGTTTTAGCTGATGCTTCGGTATAACGAGCAGCTTTGCAAGCTAAAGCAAGTGGCTGATTCGGATCACTGCGATTGGTATCTGCGCGTAAAAAATAACGCTCCACCACATAATCACTCACTGTTACTCCCTTTCCCTCACAATCAAACTGGTTTGGGGTATGAACACGATACTGGATCACAAGCTGATCACTACCCAAAGCATTGTCATCAGAATCTGTAATATCTAGATTCGTTTCTCCTCTTGCACCACGCGTCAATAAATCATCACTTATACTAAAAGCTGAATTATCATCAGAAATATTCTCTTTAGATAAAACAACACCTCCATATAAGGTCTTATCATTTATAATAGGCTTGGAAGAGTTGAGATTCGCTAGACGAATATTATTAATTACAGTACCCAAACCGAATAACGTTGAATTCTGTAGATTCATCATGCCTTGTTGAGCTGTTACACTTCTTTGGCTCGTTAAAAAAAGCTGTATAGCAATTGCACTCACCAATAATCCCAAAGCTAATGCAATCATTAATTCAATTAAGGTAAATCCCTTCTGTTTAGTTAAATGACGATTCATTTTAGAATGCCTCCATGACTAAACATTTGGTATCAGTAAGATAAGCACCTGTTGTAGTATCTACACATTGATTAATATTGTTTGCGGCAATAATTGTTTTCCCCCATGCGACATAAATACAGTTCAAATCACTCCCCACACAATCCTCAATAACAATGGTTTGTCCATGTTCATTGGCTTTTGCAAGAATCTCTGTAGCATCATGCTGTGCCATTGTTGCTGGATTACACTTTGGCAAATCAACTTTTACTGTAGATGGAACAGCATTACGGCTGCTGGTCCCTACACAGCTAGAGACATTTGTTGTTTTTGCATTAATGGCTGTTTTGTAGTTAGTTAAGGCTGTACGATTCACCCTAATACGCTCAGCTAAGTCTCGTGCAGTATTCATTGCAACTGTTTGCTCTGTTGCTTCTTGTGCTGCATCTAAAGCCCTAAGTTGCAATGCTGAGAAACCTAGGACACCAAGAGCAAGGATCACCAAAGCAACTAAAACCTCAATCAAACCAACACCATGTTCTTTATTTTTACTAATCATCAACATGTCCCCGAGGTAATACTATCAACCGTTCCCATTTTCGATACTAAAATGGTCCGACTCTCTTCCAGCGTTGCATTACATAGCGTAAAGCTCAAAGGTACAATTTCAGGAATCTTAGGTGGATTATTTGTAGGATCAGACTCACAAGGGTTTGGAGACGGATCATCGCACACAGGATTATCTATTTCTTTTGTTCTCTGTTTAGCTGTCCCTAAGTTTGAAAAAACCACATCAATTGCATCACTTGTCAGTACAATTCCCTCTTTCGGAGATACCCAATACAATGTTGTAGAGCTATTGACGGGGCAAACCACTTTCGTTTCACCGCTATTGGGATCTGTTTCAGTCGGACAAGTCAACTTGATCGTAATATCTTTACGTAATGAAATTGCTTGCCCTCTAGCTTCACCAAAAATGAGCGCTAAATCTCGTGCAGTGGTATCCAACTCTTTCTTTGCAATAATGTTTCCAAAAGATGGAGCAGCCAACATCGCGACAACTGCCATTACAGCAATCACCACCATCAACTCAATTAAGGTGAATCCCCAATTTTTCCCCATCGCCTTTACCAATATTTTTTAAATTTATGAGGCTATAATAGATTTTATTTTTACAGAACCAATACAAAGCAGATAAGAACCAAAAAAAAACAGATGGAATGCAATCCATCTGCTTCTAGTTCACATTTTTCTAGTAAAATTAGGCTTGTATCACCTGTATACGTAACTCTTTTGGTAGACTAAAAGTAATGTTTTCTTCCGTACCTTGTAATTCTTGAGGTGGCGTTGCCCCCCAATCTTGCAACCGTTGAATTACTTGTTTAATTAAAATCTCAGGTGCAGATGCGCCTGCCGTCACCCCTATTTTACTGTCCGATTTAAACCATTTTTGCTCAAGCTGATCTGCATTATCGACTAAATAAGCTGACTTTCCCATACGCTCAGCAAGTTCTCGTAATCGATTTGAATTAGATGAATTTGGAGACCCTACCACCAACACGACATCACATTGTTCTGCTAAATCGCGTACTGCATCTTGACGATTTTGTGTTGCATAACAAATATCATCCTTGCGCGGCCCTTGGATCTCTGGGAACTTACGTCGTAATGCATCAATCACTTTTGCTGTATCATCGATTGATAGAGTCGTTTGCGTCACAAAGGCAACTTTATCTGGGTGTTTCACCACCAAGTCATCAACATCTTGTTCATCTTCAACTAAATAAATCGCACCACCGCGAGACATATCATATTGTCCCATCGTGCCTTCTACTTCAGGGTGACCTTCATGACCGATTAAAATGGCCTCAGTTCCTTCACGCGCGTATTTGGTAACTTCGATATGAACCTTGGTCACCAAAGGACAGGTTGCATCAAATACTTTTAATCCACGTCGTTCAGCCTCTTGTTGTACTGCTTTTGATACGCCATGTGCGCTAAAAATCACAATAGAGTCATCAGGCACCTGATCAAGCTCATCAACAAAAACCGCGCCACGCTGACGCAAATCATCTACCACAAATTTGTTGTGTACGACCTCATGTCGCACATAAATTGGCGGATTAAAACATTCGAGTGCTCGATTGACGATCGCTATAGCACGGTCAACACCAGCACAAAAACCTCGTGGATTGGCCAACACGATTTCCATAACATCCTCTCTCATCATCTGAATATTTCAATCAAACTATTTCGTTTAGCAGCTCGCTACACTACAATAGCCAAGATATTTTATCATATCAGGAAAAATATCATGTCGGGTCTATTGTTTGTCGTTTCTGCTGCCTCAGGAACAGGCAAAACATCTTTGGTAAAAGCCCTACTCGATCGCGTCAGCAACCTTCATGTCTCAGTATCGCATACGACTCGCAATCAACGCCCAGGTGAACTAGACGGCGTTCATTATCATTTTACCAATAAAGAATCCTTCTTGTCTCAAGTCGAGGAAGGCGGTTTTATCGAGTATGCAGAAGTCTTTGGTAACTATTACGGCACATCGCAAGCTAAGGTAAAAGAGCAACTTCAACAAGGTCATGATGTTTTACTTGAAATCGATTGGCAAGGTGCTGAACAGGTTCGTCGACTATTTCCAGAATCAAAACAAATATTTATCCTACCACCAACACAGTACGATCTAAGACAACGTCTTTCAAACCGTGGTACTGACTCAGTTGAAGTAATTGAACACCGCCTCAGTTGTGCTGTTGAAGATATGCGTCATTTCGCAAGCTTTGACTATGTGATTATCAATGATGACTTTAATAAAGCCGTACATGATTTAGAAGCAATTATCACTGCAAATCGTCTAGAAACATTGCAGCAAAGTAGCCGACATCAGCAATTAATTGAAAACCTGATTACACTCAATCGCGAATGACTTGAGTCTTTGACAAAAGCCTTTTATACTATTTAGTCTTTCAGATGTATTGTTCAAACGAGACAACTTATGGCACGTGTAACCGTTGAAGATTGTTTAGACCATGTCGATAACCGCTTTGAGTTAGTACTGGTAGCGAGTAAACGTGCACGCCAAATAGCACGTCAAGGCATGGAACCTACTGTAGAATGGGACAATGACAAACCAACAGTTGTCGCTTTACGTGAGATTGCAGTGGGTCATGTCACCAAAGAAATTTTGAAACAACGCGACCAAGATTATCAAACTTCAAATCTAGATATGGTGTTATCTACAAATTCATTAAATTTAGAAGGCTTTTCTTTCTAAGTCGAATTTGCTATACATCGAAGCCCATTGTGAAGACACTGGGCTTTTTTGTTTGTTGATCTTATTGTGAAATTTTCTCCATATTGAGAAAAGCAATATACTTCATTGAAAAAATTTACGAGTTTTTATAATGAACAAATTGACAAGTTTAGCAATATGCTTTTCATTAGAAGATAAGCAAAGTATCAACAAAGATTATCCTTACTGAATCCAAGTTATTAAAGGTGTTTTCTATGCCAGGCGAAGAGGTCAGCCAAGCCAAGCAACAGCTAAAAGTAATTATTGATGCCTATCTGAAAGATAGTGACGTCCAGCGTGTGCTTGCTGCCTGTGATTTTGCCGACTTAGCGCATAGCGGTATTACCCGTAAAAGTGGTGAACCATATGTCTTACACCCGATTGCTGTCAGTTGCATATTGGCCCATATGCGTCTCGATGCAGATACGCTCATGGCAGCACTATTACATGATGTCATCGAAGATACTGATTTTAGCAAAGATGAAATTGGCGAAAAATTCGGACTGGTCGTTGCCGAGCTAGTCGATGGCGTAACCAAACTCAGCCATTCCAGCGATAAGGAATACAATAAAGCGGCCTCCTTCCGGAAAATTCTGCAAGCGACTTTACAAGACCCACGTGTCATTATTATTAAACTTGCCGATCGTTATCATAATATGACCACTCTAGGCGCACTTCGTCCAGACAAACGTGCACGAATCGCCCAAGAAACGCTAGATATTTTTGTACCAATGGCGCGTCTGGTTGGTATGAATGAAATGGCAGACAACTTAGAACATCTATGTTACCAAAATCTCGATTTGGATATGTTCAATGATGTACAAGCTGCTCTTTTAGAAACCAAGCCAAAACGTTGTGAATATCAGGCCATTTGGGAGCAGAAACTATCAGACCTCTTAGAAAATCATAAAATTAAAGGTCGAATTAAAAAGAAAAATAATAATATCGAGTTGCTGCGCCATTTTGTAAAAAATGAAATTGATTTAAATGAACTTAGCCACAGTCATGCCTTCGAGATTATTCTGCAAAGCATCGCGGACTGTGATCGTCTTGTGACTGCATTAAAAGATAATTTCCAAGTCTTACAATACAAAGACTATATTCGTCGCCCGTTGCCAGGTGGCAATCAATCATTAATGATCAAATTAAAAGGGGAAAAAACCACCCTTTCTCTCACCATTCAAACTGAGCTTATGCGCAAAGCCGCTCGTTTTGGTGTCGTACTGGGTGAAAATGCGCCTCAAGCATGTCGATCTGCCATCCAAGCATCCATGCAAAACCTGAATACTTTAATCGATAGTGACTGTGCGAAAACCACTTTTAGCGATTTATTGGATTATTTACACCAAGAGAAAATTTGGGTGTATACCCCACACGGGCAATTGCATGAACTTCCTCAAGGCGCAACTGTTGTTGATTTTGCTTACTCAGCTAGTTTATTTCTAGGTAACCACGCTGTTGGTGCCAAAGTTGATGGAGAAATTCGTCCTCTCTCAACGCCATTGAATAGCGGTCAAGTAGTAGAAATCATTACTGATGTACTCGCCACACCTAATCCAGACTGGCTCAGCTTTATCAATACGCAAAAAGCACGACGTGCTTTGCAAAATATACTCAGAGAACAGGATATTGATGAGCAACGCCTTGTTGGACAACAAGCCTTGAATCGAGCATTGAAACTCTTTCACCGCTCTATTAACGACCTCTCGCAACAAGACTGGATTAATGTCTTAGAGTGGCGACATCTCACTGACAAAGACACTTTATTTGAACAGATTGCTGTTGGAGACTTATTACCTCAATTGGTTGCAAACCATCTCTTTGCTCAAGATCATCAACCTCATCCACAAGACAGTTCCGATCGTTTGATTGTTGGTACTGAAGGGGTTGATGTTAAATATGCACATTGCTGCAATCCTGTTTTGGGTGACCCAATTCAAGGACATTTATCTCGTCGCGGATTAATCGTCCACCGCGCACGTTGCCGCAACCTCTTGCATGAGCAACATTTACATCCAGAAAACATCATGCCTTTACATTGGCAATCTGAAGAAATCGAAGATGTTCGCTTTAGCGCCTATCTTTGCATTCACATGGCAATGAATGATGAGCAAATCTCTGACTTGATTTATCAATGTCGTAAGGCCAAAACAGGGGTTGAAATGGTGCATTCACAAGAGCAAAAGACGTATGTGAATATCGTGGTCAATAATCGAAAACAATTAGCCCAAATTATTCGAGATTTGCGTATGCATCTTGGCTTCCCTCGAATTGAGCGTTTAAATATGCCTGTAGCACAGCCAGAAATGGCAAAAATAGGTTAAAACCAATCGCAACGACTACTCAGTATTCAATTGCTCCCATACTAGATTTTTGTGTTAAAGTCGCTGTGCTTAAGATAGGAAAATGACATAGGAGAGCTTAATGTCACGTCAAGTTATTCATACTGAACACGCGCCTGCAGCGATTGGAACATATTCTCAAGCAATTCTTGTTGGCAATACGCTCTATCTTTCAGGTCAAATCGGCTTAGACCCATATAGTATGGAACTTGTAGACGGTATAGAAGCTCAAATTCGCCGCGTTTTTGATAACCTTAAAGCAGTATGTACCGCAGCGGGTGGCAGCTTAGCTGATATCGCTAAATTGAACATCTTCCTTACTGATTTATCTCACTTTCAACTCGTCAATCAGATCATGGGTGAATACTTTGCCCAACCTTATCCAGCACGCGCTGCACTCGGTGTTGCTAGCCTACCAAAGGGTGCATTGGTTGAAATGGATGGAATTGTGATTATTCCATAATATTTAACTCATACTTTTCAGTCAGATATATAATTATAAAAATAATCGGTCTTAAATATTTAGCTCTAAATGATGAATCAATCTTGCGCGGAAATCCGAGTTTAACTCGGATTTCCGCTCATGTTTAACTTTTTTATCCAAATTCCCAATAACCAAGACAAACCGTTTAGAATGAAATTCATTGACAAACGATAACAATTATCAATAATATCAATTATCGCATTTGTATTTGTGGATACAACTCCCATGTATGTTTGTTTATGTCGCGGAATCACCGATCAGGATATTAAAGATGCTGTTGCGAACGGCACCGAAAGCTATCGTGAAATCCGTGAACAACTCGGCTTAGGCACTTGCTGCGGACGTTGCGCTCCAGAAGCCAAAGCCATTATCAGTGAAGAACTTGCAGAAATTGCTGCACGGATTTCCGTGGCTGCATAATTTTGAATTAAATCCGTAGTGTTTACGACTCCACCGCTTTTTGTAGAACTTTAACCACTCTTCATCCAAGCGGTTTTTTTATGACAAATCACATCCCTATAAAAATTTAATCCTGCAAACAATAAGGCACGATACTCATTCATCATGATTGTGATTTTCATTTGCCGTTCTATAAATTACTCGCCAGATTCTTATTTGTTGATTAAGATAATATAAATTGCCGAAAAGGCATTTTGTTGGTGTTTATGGAGCAAGTGCAATGAAAGGCAATCGTGAAGTGATTAATCAGCTGAATCAGGTGCTTTATCACCATCTGACTGCAATCAATCAATATTTTTTACACTCTCGTATGTTTAATGATTGGGGTATTGAGCAACTCGGTAGCGCTGAATACAAAGAATCGATTCGCCAAATGAAACATGCAGACAAAATTATTGAACGTGTTTTATTTCTAGAAGGTCTACCTAACCTACAACATCTCGGAAAACTATACATCGGACAACATACTGAAGAAGTGTTGAATTGTGATATTCGTAAAGTCAAAGAAAATATCGCAACACTCAAACAAGCCGTTGAATTGTCTGAAGCTGAACAAGATTACGTGACCCGTGATCTGGTCCAAGAAATCTTAGAGAAAGAAGAAGAATATTGGGATTGGCTCGATACACAGCTCGATCTAATCGAAAATGTAGGCATTGAAAACTATATTCAAAGCCAAATTTAATGTTTAAAAAAGCCCTTTCAGGTTATCACTTGAAAGGGCTTTTTTATTAACTTTAGCTTTTAGGCTGACCCACCACCTGCTCAAAAGTAAATTGCTTTCGATATAAACGATTCCACACCGCAATATATTGTTTCGCTTCAGTTTCCTTACCGTTATACGCTAATAATTGCGCATATTTCTTAAGATTATACGGTGTAGCACGATTTTTCACGATTTTAGCCAACTGCTGTAACTCAGCATCAGACATTTTGGTATTCGGAGATAATCCTATCCAATTTAAACGCCACTTAAATTGCGTCAATAAGAAAATCTCTGAACTCCCTAGGATACTGACGGTAGGTTGCTTATTTGCAAACACTAAACGGCTATTCTCTTGATAAAGCTTATAATCTCGCCAAATGAGTAGCATGACCACAATTGCAATTACCCATACACAACGCACAATATTTTTATGAACTTCGATCCCTTTTAAATTCGGCGTTTGCGCCTGTATCAAGCCGAGCAAGAAGCCCATAGGCAACAAGAAATAGGCATAGCGCTGAGGAAACTCTAACATGGTATGAATCAGGATCGCCGAAACCATGAGCATCGCCACAATTGAAACGGTTTCTTTACTCTGTAAATTCAACCACAACAGCCATAATCCCACATATCCGATAATTAACAATCCGAGTGGAATACCATTCCAAACCAACACATCCAAAAGAATATTATGTGAGCTGTTAAACCAAACTTGTACTGTATTGAATTCAAGGCTTTCCACAACCGCAATACTGGTTTGGTTCCAACCATAGCCCCACCAAGGTTGTTCTGCGATCGCATGTAGGATTTGCATCCACATACCTAAACGTTCGTGCCCACGGCTAGCTCGATCAACAATAGAAGCCGTTTGTGTCACGCTTGAACTTAGCTGTTCACTACTGATCCACTGTGTTAACCACGGCAATAGATAACTCGAAAGCAATACAAATACAGCGCACCATAAAACAAGTTTCGGGAAGTTTAATCTTGGGCTATGACGGTATTGCTTATAAATCCAATAAATAAATGTAAAGATCAATACAATCCAAGAAGTTCTCGACTGTCCCAAACTGATCGCAAATAAGATCAATAAACTGGATGGGATCAACAACCATAATGCTGCTTTTTGTTTTTCATACAAATACAACGCACCAAATAACCCGACAATCAAGAAGGTTGCCATATTATTGGGTTGTCCAAAATTGGCAAAGGGACGACTCCCTCTCAATTGATTGATAAAGCTAAAATGCGATTCCAACTTTAACCATTGCAGAATTGCCATCAAACTCGTTAGTACTGCGGTTACTAGAACGAGATAGCTAAATCCTTGCATCAATTGTTCACGGCGGTTTGGGTGCTGTAGCGATAAGTTAAAGCCCTGCACGACCATCAACCAAAACGTAAATAAGTAGAACACACTTAATAATGCGATACTTAAATCACCAATTAAACCGAAACCCCACTGAATGAGTGGAATCGACATCATCGGCAGCATCCACAGTTGTGCTCTAGGGATTTTTATATTTTGGTTGAATGCCAAAGTAAAAAGTGCAATTGCAGCTGCAAATCCAGCGAGATCACTGGAGAAAGTCACCCATGGATAGGTATGGAATGGCGAAAGCCATGCAAAGCCAAGCAAAATGCTGGCGAGGATAAAACATAAAGCTTGCATAGGATGTAGAAAAATAAGGCTTCGCTGTAGTATATAACGAAGCCTTTTGTTGATCTCAATTTGGTGTCAAAAACTACAATTTTATGTGCAAACTGATTACAGTTAATTAAACCAGTAATACCATTTGCTAGAACTATTTGAAAAATAAATACTTTTATTCCCAAGGCCGCAAATCTACAATCTTTACAACTTCACCTTTTTCTTTATTAATCAATACCGTCATATCGACTGCTGTTGCTTTAAGTGGAACAAATGCATCGGCTTGAGGATATTTGGCTAAAACCTTGTGTACAGACTGCTGATCATTAAATTGCTTAAGCAATTCCAATTTTTGTGCACGTTGTTGAATCTGGTTTTTTACTTTATCTAATGGGACATAACGTTCAGGCTTTTGAGCCAGTGAAATTCCACCTAATACCTCAGCAAACATATCATCACTGCGGATTTTTTTATCTGTGGCAAATTCAACACCGACAAATTGAGGTTTCAACCAAGAAGGCTGCTGATATTGAGGTAAAGCCTTTTCAATATCCTGATCAAGAATTTCATTATTACGTACCACTTGAAAATTATCTACATAATAAGCAAGCCATGCTGGACGACCTTGCGCAATGCTATATACACCATAGCCTAATGCGCTAATTTGAATAAGAATAATAATTCCTAAATCCATTTTTAGAGTCTTTTTTCCTTCTTTATAAATTAGTAGTCCTAATAAGGGTCCAATAATCACATCAATGGCTAACATCATTAAAAAGATATGCGTCACCCCGACAGCTTTTGCTAATGGGGATGGATACCAGATAAAGAAAACCAACCCGACCACAATTAAAGCAAGCAAGAAAGAAATTGCTAAATGGCTAAGAAAAAATTTAAGGCGTTTAGACATTTTAATACTCAAACATATTATCTTTTGCTGACTATCTCAGAGAACTTCGATTCAATTTCAGATTTTGCAATCCTATATAGAGTAGCCTCTAACTCAATGTTATTTTGAGTTTTAAAATCTCCAACTGTTTCAGAATGCGCATAATAAAACTCTAACAATTCCCCATTAAACTTTATAGCAACCACTAAATCTGTATATTCAAATGAATCAGCTTCTGAAATCGTTTTAATTTCAAAATTTAGCTCCTGATGCTTATAGAACTCGTTTCGCATCATTTTCTCCTTATTTTGAAAATCTAATTATAAAAAAAGACTGGCGAACCAGTCTTTTTAAGTACTAATCTAAGATTAGTAAGTACCCTTACAAGAACCAGGAAGATACTTAGCAGGCATTGGATTTGTTTCACCAGGGCCACACATCCAACCTTGAACAGTCGTACCTCCAGCTGTTGCTGGATCAATAATATTATCGGCTCCAGTTGCAGCTGACATAGGCGTTAAATCAATAGTATCTTTTTCATCAGCTGTCACTTCGCCTTTCAATGTATCAGCATTGCCTTGAACAGTAATGATACCAGTTGCAGCAACACCACTCTTCCCTGCTGCCCAACCTTCTTCAGGAGTACCTATAACATATTTTGTTGCTTCAATTTTACAAGAGTCTAATAACACATTTCCAGTTTCTAGATCTTCAATAGGTGAATTTTGGATAGTATCCGTTACACTTGAACGGCACGATGATGCAGCTAAGACAACTTCAGATACTTTTGCACGAATTGTATAATCTTGATACGCTGGAAGTGCAACCGCAGCCAAAATACCGATAATCGCGACCACGATCATTAATTCAATAAGAGTAAAACCCTTTTGCATTGTGTTCATAACATTCTCCAATGTATAAATTTTTTATAAGCTTTATTCAGCTACTTGTATTCAGCACGTTTTATGCCAGCTCCTAGCTTAGCCAATTTTAACTCAAAAAAACAGTGACTTAAACCATTATTAGTACTGATCAGAATTAATGCAATTCAGACATTTTATGAAAAAAAATGACAATTAATGTCATATTTACCCCTTTATCACGACAATAAAATGCAACTGATTTTGATGATTTTCGAATTGTTTTAAAATTAAGCGCAACAGGTCACAGAAAAAAAATTGTAACCGTCACGACCATTCATCGTTAAAATTTAATTGTTCGTCTCTCGAATGGATATTCATAAGATCAATTTAAAATAATCGGCTCATTCGGCAATTCATTGGTTTGTTCAGGGATCGGTTGATCATAATATTGCGCTAGCACTTGACCAATTTTTTCAACGCCCACCAACACGCCCTGCTGATACTGTTTATTTTTTAATTTTTCAATGATCAAAGCACAAATCTGTTGCCAAGTTTCCACATCCGTTGCATTTTTTAAGCCACGATCAATCACAATTTCAACTTTTCGCTCGCATAAATTTAGATACAACAACACCCCACTATTCAGTTCTGTATCCCACACCCCAAGTTCAGCAAAAAGTTGCTGAGCCCGTAAACGCGTATCTTGATAATAGGCTTGAGAACAGGGAATATGCCCCTCAATGACGACTTGGATTTCGCCAACGTGTCCCTGCTCGGCTTGTTGTACACCTTTGGCAATCTCAACACGGTCCTGTTGATTAAAATAACGATGTGTCGCAGAGATATACAAAAAGTGTTTAAACCAACGTTTTAAACTAGGTGTGACACACTCATCCAACTTCGGTTGAGTAATAATCTGTGTTGTGTCTGTTTTCGTTACCATGAGCCTGAAGCACCTCCTCCACCAAAACTACCGCCACCGCCACGGTAGCCTCCACCACCAAAACCGCCACCTCTGCCGCCGCCACGTCCGCCACCAGAGAGAAAAGCCTGAAAAATGAGTTGTGCCAAAGAGGTGATTAATAAAAAGAATACACCGATGCCCAAAATTAAACTCATCACAACACCAGCGCCATTGACCAACCCTGCAACAGCAGCAGCTACACCAGCAGTTGATGCACTCAGACGCTTTCCAACCACAAATGATCCAATCACACCAGCAACCAGAATAAACAGCGCCATCGACATGGTGTTCTCTTTGGCTTGTTGTTGCTGTAATGCTCGTTCATGGCGTTCTTTTAGTTCTTGTGCAGACTGTTGTGCAATTTCAGGATCAAGATTCACAATACGGGTAATTTCATCCAATCCAGCAGATATACCTTGTGCGTACTGCCCTTGTTTAAATGCAGGGGTGATTTGATTGCGAATAATTCGACTCAATACCACATCAGGCAACACGCCTTCTAAACCATAACCCGTGAGGATTTGAATGTTCCGATCATTAATCGCAATGGCGATGAGCAAGCCATTGTCTCGTTTCGCTGATCCAAGCTGCCATTGCTCCCCTGCTCTCAATGCAAAATCAAAAATCGCCTCTTGCCCTGTAGTTGGCACAATAATCACACCAATCTGAGCCTTACCTTGTTGGTATAGATTCAGAATCTTTTGATCTAATTGCTGTATTTCAGCAGGACTCAGAATCTTCGCCTGATCTATCACAGGTTGATTGAGTGTTGGCAGCCCTCGAATCGACTCTCCATCTGCCATATCGTTGGCAACTTCGATAGATGTTTGAGTATTTTGATTGCTAGTGGTCGAAGTCGAAGGTTGGGCTCTTTGTTGCTCTTGAATAATTTTGCCTGCAATCAACACATCGCTTTGATCTGTTGCAGTCGCTTGCTCTGCCCATACCTTATGCTGAAAACAGATTGTAATCAAAAGAAGCATACAAACGACGACCAATCGCTGTTTGTATGTTTGCTTCAATGTTTTCAGCATAAAATACTCCCAAATATTCAAAGTTAATTAAATGAAACCGTAGGAGCTTGTTGAGCAGATTGTTCCGCCTTGAAGTTTTCTTTGGTTTTCATGCCAATCACTTTAGCAGTCATGACTTGTGGGAATTGGCGTGAATAAGCATTGTAATCTTGAACACTTGTAATATATCGATTACGAGCAACTGCAATACGGTTTTCTGTACCTTCAAGTTGCGCTTGTAAATCTCGGAAATTTTCATTGGCTTTAAGATCAGGATAATTCTCTGAAACTGCAATCAGGCGGGATAGTGCGCCAGTCAATTGACTTTGTGCTTGCTGGTAACGCTCAAATAATACAGGATCTTCTAGAACTTCTTTATCCACTTTTAAGCCCGCAACGTTAGAGCGTGCCTGTGTGACTTCAGTCAAGACTTGCTCTTCATGTTTGGCATAGCCTTTCACAACATTTACCAGGTTAGGTACAAGATCAGCCCGTCGTTGGTACTGGTTTTGCACTTCTGACCATGCAGCCGTCACCGCCTCATCTTTAACTTGCAATGTGTTATAGCCACAACCCGTGAATAGCAATGTACTTGCCAAAATTGTTGCAAGTGCAGTTTGTTTCATCAGTTTCATACCTATTTATCCTCAAGTTTTTCTTTATATTTTTAACAATAATTTATTGTAATGTGATTTTTAAAGCGCTGTGTAAAGTTTATTAAATTTGGTTATTCAATATTTAAATAAAAAAGGCATCACTTCCATGTTTGAAGTAATGCCCCACTAAACACAATTTGCGTCGACTTGGATTAACTATAAATTTTAGAAGCAGTCTCTTGTTGAAAACTAATCATGCCATATTCATCAGCCATACGTGCTTTCCAATAATTGACTAACTTCGTATAGTCATGTTTGGCAGGGTGGAAATCCGCTTGATAATACGACAAGTATTCAGGAATCAGTTGAATTAACATTTTTACAAGTAAATAAGTACCAAATAAATTACCGCCGACTTTAGGCAAACTTTTCCATTTATCCTGCCATATTAAACGCGTCGTTCCATAAAAAACCAAACTCGCAAAACCTGTGGTGACACTGCGCATCAACAAACGACGAATACGATCATCCCCATATACTTCTTGGTAGACATCAAAGGCCACAGACCGATGCTCGATTTCTTCAATCGCGTGCCATACCCAAAGTTTCATTGCGTCATCGTCCAAGGTACTCAGAATCTCTGGATGTCTGAGGATATATCCCCCTAACATCGCAGTAAAATGTTCAAAAGCACAGGTTAAAGCCAATTGTAATTTCGGATGAATATTACGAAGTGCATCATCTCGTTTTGCCAGCCACGCTTGGAAACGATCTAAATTATAGTCATCGCGTCGCCATGCATCATTGAATTCAGTGTGTGCCTTGGAATGCATCGCTTCTTGACCAATAAAAGCAGCAATCTGTGCTTGTAATTGAGGATCTTTGACTTTATCTCTCACATTGCGAACACTATTGACAAAGTATTGCTCCCCAATCGGAAAAGTAGAAGAAAGTGCCGTTAACAGATGAGACATCAGTGGAGAATTCGCAAAATAATGCCGCTTAATTTTTTGTGGATTAAATTGCAAACGTCGCACCGTAATTCCCAAGGCTTTAGGACGGTTTAAATAACTTTTTTCTTGATTTACATTTGCAAGTGCCATATCGTGTGCCTGCGCAATTTTTATACCGAGTTTGAGTATTACGCTGGGAAAACTCGATGCACAGGGCAAAAAAGCTTATAAAATTTGCCAAAACTACCAAACGGACCAGATGAAATAACAAAGCCTGCATTTCGCAGGCTTTGTTTAGAATAGGTTTCAGCGTTAAGTGTTTAGACACCAAGATAATCTAAAATACCTTCAGCAGCTTGACGACCTTCCCAGATTGCGGTTACCACAAGATCTGAACCACGCACCATATCTCCACCCGCAAAAATCTTTGGGTTAGAGGTTTGGAATTTAAATTCTTGCTGTTCAGCAGCGACCACACGACCTGAACCATCAAGACTAACTTTTGCATCCGCAAACCAATCAGCTGGACTTGGGCGGAAACCAAATGCAAGCAAGACTGCATCAGCTGGCAAAACTTCTTCAGAGCCTGGAATAGGTTCAGGACTACGGCGACCACGACTATCAGGCTCACCCAATTGGGTTGTTACTACTTTAACGCCAGTTACTTTCCCATTCTCGCCAACAATTTCAATTGGCTGGCGATTGAATAAGAATTTCACACCCTCTTCATAGGCATTCTTCACTTCACGCGCAGAACCCGGCATGTTACTTTCGTCACGACGGTAAGCACAGGTGACTTCTTGTGCGCCTTGACGCAACGAAGTACGGTTACAGTCCATTGCGGTATCACCACCACCAAGCACAATCACCTTTTTACCATCAACACTAATATATTCGCTTGGATCTTTTTCCCAACCTTGGCAGCGATTCACGTTTGCAATCAAGAAATCCAATGCGTCATAAACACCATCAAGGTCTTCACCTGAGAAGCCACCCTTCATGTAGGTATAAGTCCCCATACCCATGAACACTGCATCGTATTCAGCAAGTAATTGTTCGATTGTAACGTCTACGCCGATTTCAGTATTTAAACGGAATTCGATGCCCATCCCCGTGAAGATTTCACGACGACGCTTCATCACATCTTTTTCCATTTTAAATTCAGGAATACCAAATGTAAGCAAGCCACCGATCTCAGGGCGTTTATCAAACACCACTGGCTTGACACCACCGCGCGCAAGAATGTCAGCACAACCTAAACCCGCAGGACCTGCACCGATAATGGCAACTTTTTTATTGGTCCATTTTACGCCAGACATATCTGGACGCCAGCCTAAAGCAAAGGCAGTGTCATTGATATATTTTTCCGCATTACCAATCGTTACTGCACCAAAACCATCATTTAAGGTACAAGCACCTTCACACAAACGATCTTGTGGACAAACACGACCACAAACTTCTGGCAAGGTATTGGTTTGGTGGCACAGCTCGGCTGCTTGGAAAATTTGACCTTCTGCAATCAGCTTTAACCAGTTAGGAATATAGTTATGTACAGGACATTTCCATTCGCAATACGGGTTACCACAACCTAAACAACGATGCGTCTGATTCGCAGCCACTTCAGCAGTAAAAGGTTTATAAATTTCCACAAATTCTGCTTTGCGGACAGTAATATCTTTTTTCTCTGGATCTTGGCGTGGTACGTCCAGAAATTGAAAGTCATTATTGAGGCGTTCTGCCATGTCTCTCTCCGTGGGTAGGCGCAGCGGTTTTCTTCACCTCTGCACCTGCCTATGTCTTTGCAGTCGTGGAATTATTGTGGATCAGCTTGGGTTGTTTTCAAAAGCGTTTGCAAATTAGCAGCTTTTGGTTTTACAAGCCAGAACTTACGACTATAGAAGTCGAACTCATTACGGATTTTGTAAGCCCAAGCACTGCCTGTTTCTTGGATATGCTCATCAAGAATACGTAATAGATATTCTTTATGATCTTCCATCGCTTCTGTCGAGATACGGTTGAGGTCAATCAACTCATGGTTGTAGTAATCAACAAAGTCATTGTCGAGGTCAAGCACATAAGCAAAACCACCCGTCATACCTGCACCGAAGTTGTGACCAACCTTACCTAATACAGTCACCACACCACCCGTCATATATTCACAACAGTGGTCTCCTGCACCTTCAATTACCGCAAATGCCCCTGAGTTACGAACGGCAAAACGCTCACCTGCGGTACCCGCTGCAAACAACTTACCGCCTGTTGCACCATATAAACAGGTGTTACCAATGATCGCAGTATTTTGTGTTTGGAATGGTGAACCTTTGGGTGGGAAGATCGATACACGACCACCCGCCATGCCTTTACCAACATAGTCGTTAGCATCACCTTCAAGTTTGATATGCAAGCCACCTGCATTCCACACACCAAGTGATTGACCGGCAGTACCAACCAAATTCATCACAACAGGGCTGTTTTCCATACCCAAGTTGCCATAACGACGTGCAATCTCACCCGAGATACGCGCACCGATTGAACGATCACAGTTACCTACAGTAAAGTTAAATGAGCCGCCTGTTCCCGCTTCAATCGCTGGTAGCATTTCTTCAACCATACGTTCAGCCAAGACACCTTTGTCGAATGGTTCATTGCCTTGAACTTGACAATATTGTGCCTTGCCTTCCGCTGAAGGATGAGAGGTTAATAATGCACTTAGGTCTAAGTGTGCATGTTTTTCAGTTTCACCCGGTAATACTTCAAGTAAATCAACACGACCAATCAAGTCTTTTAGTGATGAAACGCCTAATGCAGCCAACCATTCACGTGTTTCTTCTGCAATAAACTTGAAGAAGTTAATCAACATTTGTGGCTCGCCAATATAATGCTCTTGGCGTAAATGGTCTTGTTGGGTTGCCACACCAGTTGCACAGTTATTTAAATGACAAATACGTAAGTATTTACAACCTAATGCGATCATTGGTGTAGAACCAAAACCGAAACTTTCAGCACCTAAAATAGCGGCTTTAATCACATCCAAACCTGTTTTTAAACCACCATCAGTTTGAACACGAACCTTACCACGCAAGTCGTTTACACGAAGAGCCTGATGCGCTTCACTTAAACCCAACTCCCATGGTGAACCCGCATGGTGAATCGACGAAAGCGGTGAGGCTGCTGTACCACCGTCATAACCTGAAATGGTGATGAAGTCTGCATAAGCTTTTGCAACACCTGCAGCAATTGTTCCAACACCTGGCTCAGATACTAATTTCACTGAAACCATTGCTTGAGGATTGACTTGCTTCAAGTCAAAGATCAATTGCGACAAATCTTCAATCGAATAAATATCGTGGTGTGGAGGTGGAGAAATTAAGGTCACGCCCGGCACCGAGTAACGTAAACGCGCAATCAAGCCATTTACTTTACCACCCGGTAGCTGACCACCCTCACCTGGTTTCGCACCTTGCGCCACTTTGATCTGTAGAACTTCAGCAGAAGTTAAGTACGCTGGTGTTACACCAAAACGACCTGATGCGATCTGTTTAATTTTTGAGTTACGAATCGTGCCATAACGCGCAGGATCTTCACCGCCCTCACCTGAGTTTGAACGACCACCAATGGTATTCATTGCTATCGCAATTGCTTCATGCGCTTCTGGAGACAATGCACCTAATGACATACCTGCAGAGTCAAAGCGAGGTAAAATCTCTTCAATGGTTTCAACTTGATCAAGCGCAATTGAATTGGTGGTTTTTAACTTAAATAAGTCACGAATCGTTGCAACAGGGCGATTATTTACCAACTCTGCATATTCTTTAAAGTCTTGGTATTGACCTGAACGTACCGCTTTATGAAGCGAGTTAATCACATCAGGGTTGAACGCATGGTACTCTTTACCAAAAACAAATTTGAGCAAACCACCTTGATCAATCGGCTTACGATTCTGCCATGCAGTGGTCGCCAACTTCTTCTGGTCTTTCTCTAAGTCAGCAAAGGTTGCGCCTTGAATACGACTTGGCACACCAAGGAAACATTGGTCCACAACCTCTGAAGATAGACCAACTGCTTCAAATAACTGACCACCACGATAAGAGGCAACCGTCGAGATGCCCATTTTAGAGAGAACTTTTAATAAGCCTTTCTCAATCCCTTTACGGAAATTCGCTTGTGCGTGAATTGGATCACCCAATAACTCACCTTTAGCAACCAAATCATTGATTACGTCATAAGCCAAGTACGGATACACCGCTGTTGCACCAAAGCCAAGCAATACAGCGAATTGATGTGGGTCACGAGCAAAACCCGTTTCAACTAAAATATTTGCATCAGTACGCAAACCGGTTTTAATTAAATAATGGTGAACTGCACCTGTTGCCAATGCTGAATTTGCGGGTAAGAAACCTTCACGAATATTTTTATCCGTTAAAACAATCAAAGTCTTACCATCACGAATTGCTTGCGCGGCTTCTTCACAAATACGTGTAATTGCAGCTTGCAAACCCTCAGTCTCAGCGTAATTCAAATCAATATCAACTACGCCATAGCCTTCGCGCTCTTTTTCAACATCACGAAGCTGCTGCATTTTCGAATTAGACAATACAGGGCTTGAAATAATGATGCGATCCGCATGTTCTGGACCTTGTTCGAATACGTTTTGCTCACGACCTAAACAAGTTTCCAATGACATTACAATTGATTCACGTAATGGATCAATTGGTGGATTGGTGACTTGCGCAAATTGTTGACGGAAATAGTCAGACACATGGCGTACTTGTCGAGACAATACTGCCATTGGCGTATCATCACCCATCGAACCCACCGCCTCTTGACCACTTTCAGCAATCGGACGTAACAATTGATCACGCTCTTCAAATGTCACCATAAACATTTTTTGAGCTGCTTTTAATTGATCGCCTACTAAACCTTGATCAATCAATTGCTCTTCTAACTCAGGATTCGCTTTCAGGCGAATGGCATGATCACGCAACCATTCACGATACGGACGCATATTTTTAAGATGATTACTGACATCTTTAGTGTCCAGCACTTTACTAGTTAAAGTATCAACCACCAAGATTTGACCTGGACCAACGCGGCCTTTAGACACCACATCTTCTGGATGATAGTCCCATACGCCAATCTCAGAGGCCAACGTGATGTAATCATTCTTTGTGATCACCCAACGTGCAGGACGCAAACCATTACGGTCCAACATACAGATCGCATGACGACCATCTTGAATAACTAACCCAGCAGGACCATCCCACGCTTCCATATGCTTAGAGTTGAACTCATAGAAGGCACGTAAGTCCGCATCTAATGTTTCAACGTTTTGCCATGCTGGTGGAACAAGCATACGTAATGCACGGAATAGATCCATACCACCGCCCACAAGGATTTCAAGCATATTATCTAAGCTAGAAGAGTCCGAACCAGTACGGTTTACAATTGGATTTAACTCAGTTAAACCTGGCAATAATGGGTTTTCAAATTTTGGAGTACGCGCCAAAGCCCAATTACGGTTTGCAGTAATGGTATTAATCTCACCATTATGCGCAAGATAACGGAACGGCTGAGCCAACGGCCAACGCGGTAATGTGTTGGTTGAGAAACGCTGATGGAATACCACGATATGTGATTTTAAACGCTCATCCGCCAAGTCAGTATAAAAGTCAGCAATTGCCGCAGGCATCATCAGACCTTTATAGCTGATTACCGTTGTTGCCAAAGTCGTCACATAGAATAAAGGATCATTGTGCAACTGTTGTTCAGCACGACGGCGCGCTAAAAACAACTTACGGTTGAATTCAACCTCAGTTAAGCCCATTGGGCAATTTACAAGAATTTGTTCGAACACAGGCAATGATTGCAATGCAATCTCGCCTAATGCGTCATTATTTGTTGGCACAACACGCCACGTTGCAACTGTTAAACCTTCCGCTGCAATTTCCTTATTCAGAATATTCTTTGCATTTTGAGCAAGTGCTGGATCAATATTTAGAAATACAGTACCCGCAGCAAAAATTTCTGTCAGGTTGACCCCTAATTTTAGTGCTTCATCACGGAAAAATTGTTTAGGCATAGCCAGTAACAATCCGCACCCATCTCCTGTCTTACCATCTGCGGCAATACCACCACGGTGCGTCATGCAACTTAAACTGTGAATCGCGGTTTCAACTAAATGATGGCTTGATTCCCCTTTCATGTGGGCGATCAGACCAAAACCACAGTTATCCTTAAACTCATCAGGTTGATATAAACCTTGAGCGGGAGCTACAGTATTAGGCGATGGCATGTGCATAGCGTACCCTTCTTTTCAACATGGCTCTTTCGAGCAACAAACAATCAATTCATTTTCTGCGATATTGCCGATTAACTCATACAAAGTTCAATGCTTCGCGAAAACATTTTTCATGGCGAATTTGCAATATACGTCTTTCTCATCCAAGAATCAGCGTATTTACCATGTAATGTGTTTTCAGTTATTACACCTTAGCAAGGCTTTGTAAAGCAGAAAACTTTACATTTCACCAAATTAATGAGTCATTTAGCACCAAAAAGAACATTGAGCAGACAAATTAGCACCACAAAAAAGCAAAAAACATGCCAACAAGATATAAATTTACTAAATCATTAAAAAAATTAAAATAACTTTAATTTATAGTGATCTGAGACCAAGATTTACTGACCAAAAATGCACCACAAAAAAGCATAGCGCCACAATATTGCACTAATAAAGCACCATTTTAGTGCTCATTAATTAAAGGGGTCACTGATTTCGCGCTTAGAAGAATCTGAATTTTCTTTTATTTTCTCTGCGTTTGTCGGTGTATGGACAGCAGACTGATTTTGCTGGACATTCACGACATTGCCTTGTGCATCACGGCGAGTCACCGTTGTTCTCACGGTTGTCGATGCATCTGCTGATGAAGTTGCTTTATTGGCTGAAGTCGCACTTCGAGTGGTCCCAATTAATAGCGTTTCATCAACCTTTGGTAAAGCAGCGGGTTTTAATTGAATCGCATAGAGCTGATTGGTGGACAGCTTCATCTCATCTGCACCCAAATCATTCACTAAATCGACATAAGTTTCGAGCCGCTGTGCTTTCGGTTGGATTGATTCTGGTAGACTCAACTCTAATTGTGCAAATTGACGATTCGCTTCATCTGGATTGGCAAACAGACCATATACCAAAACATATTGTTCAACTTGATCTTGGCCACTTAAACGAAAATAGGTAAATTTTTTCCGATCTGAGCGATTTAATAAAAAGTTTTTAATAATTGCTTCGTTTGAACTACGAAAAATTTCCATCGTCCAACGACGCTGATTGTCTTTGACAAATTTCGTCCCACGAAATTCAGGAAGATGCTCGTTAGCAACCACCACACGCGCTTTTAAATCCAAAGGTCTTACACTATCTGATAAGGCACCCAAATGCGTCGTGGCAGCGACCTTTTCAGGTTGAATTTGCACAGAGGTTTCCGTTTTCGAAGGTTGCTCAACTTCAACCAAAGCATCACGATCTGTCACCGCCCAAAAAACCAATGCAGCAATTAAACAAGCGAGCGCTAAAACTAGCCAGCTATATTGTTGAATATTTTGCCAAATTGATCGTGACACAGCCATGCCTTCCTTCGTGATTTATGATGCAGATTGATTTGCAAGAATAGATTGTTTCATTAGCTCAATATCAAAGTCTTTAGTGATCACAGCTTGCCCTAACTTTTGGAGCAAAACTAAGCGCAATTGACCATTTAAAACTTTTTTATCATGTGCCATATAAGCAAGAAACTCATCTAATGGAATTTTTGGACATGATATCGGTAAATTAGCACGTTGAATGATTTTTTTTGTACGTTCTACATCTTCAACCGAGATCCACCCTAAACGCTGTGATAAATCTGCAGCCATAACCATACCCGTTGCAACAGCCTCTCCATGCAACCATACGCCATAACCTAAATAAGACTCTATCGCATGACCAAAAGTATGACCTAAATTCAATAATGCTCGCTCACCTTGTTCTTTTTCATCATTAGCAACAATACGTGCTTTATGGGCACATGAGCGATAAACCGCTTCTGCCAGTAAATTTGCATCACGAGCAACCAATGCATCCATATGTTGCTCTAACCATAACAAGAAGTCTTGATCACCTAATAGTGCATATTTAATGACTTCAGCCAAACCCGCTGATAGCTCGCGATCAGGCAGGGTATCTAGCTGGGCCATATCCGCAAGCACCACCTGCGGTTGCTGAAAAGCACCTAACATGTTTTTCCCTAAAGGATGATTAATCCCCGTTTTCCCCCCAACGCTCGAATCTACCTGAGATAAAAGCGTGGTCGGTACTTGTACAAAATTCACGCCACGCTGAAAACATGCCGATGCAAATCCAGCCATATCGCCAATTACACCACCACCCAAAGCCAGTACCGTGCAGTCACGATTAAAACCAGACTCTAATAAAGCATCAAAAATCAAGTTGAGATGTTGAATATCTTTGAATTGCTCACCATCAGGTAAGATGCACTGCGCAACCTGCTTATTCAGTTGAATGAGCGCATCTTTGTAGCTTTGCAAATATAAAGGAGCGACAGTGGTATTGGAAACGAGCATGACTTGTCGCCCATGTAAATATGGCTCAAGCAAAGTTTTAGGATCTAAATAACTTCCAATAAAAATCGGATAACGACGCTCACCTAACTCGACATATAATGTTTGCATAACTTAAACCAACGACAGATTTACTTAACTTGTTTAGATAAAATTACTTGAAGAATTCGCTGAGCAAGGTCACGTGCAGCACCTTGATTAGTTTCAATAATATGATGTGCGACCTCACGATACAAAGGATCACGTGTCTCCAATAAGTCACGTAACTTCTGTTCTGGGTTTTCGACTTGTAATAATGGACGATTTTTATCGCGATAGGTTCGCTGTAGTTGTAGCTCTACAGGAGTATATAGATAAACAACAATGCCTCGTTGTTTTAAAAGTTCTCGATTGGGTCGTTGGGTCACTGCCCCGCCACCTGTAGCCAAAACAAGTGAAGAGCGGGCAGTTAAATCATTCAACACATTTGTTTCACGCAAACGAAACCCCACTTCACCTTCTTTTTCAAAAATCCATGGAATCGTCGCCCCTGTTTTACGTTCAATTTCATGATCGCTATCCATGAAATCTCGCCCTAACAGTTCAGCTAAGTGTCGACCAACAGTTGTTTTTCCTGCCCCCATCGGCCCTACCAAATAGATATTTGGTAGGGATTCAAACGCTTTGCTTGGCAAAGGCGCCACCTATATTAATTGCAATTATTGAAAATATATTAATGATTTCTGGTCAAAGTGTCATTAACAATTCTCGGTGTCACAAAAATAAGCAGTTCACGTTTATTGTCTGTTTTCAGATCACGACGGAAAAGTCGTCCCACATACGGAAGATCACCTAAAAATGGCACTTTAATTTGTGAGCTGATATTTTCCTGCTCAAAAATACCACCAAGCACTACAGTTTCACCATTATCAACCAAAACATTGGTATCAATTGAATTCTTACTAATGGTTAATTGACCCGTTGGCGTTGGTGCGCCAGGTGCATCTTTTGCAATGTTAAGTTTCATCATGACTTTTCCATCGGGCGTAATGCTTGGAGTCACATCTAAGCTTAAAGTTGCATCAATGAACTCCGTTTTAGGTACCGCATTTGCGCCCCCACCCGTCGAAGATGCATAAGGAATTTTGGTTCCTGACTCGATCTTTGCAGGTTGCTTATCAGCAGTCATCACTTTAGGCGTTGAAATAACCTCACCAAAACCATCCGCCTGTACTGCAGAAAGTTCTAAATCCAACATAAAATCAGAGAGGCTAATTAAGCCAAAAGCAATACGACTTGCACCCGGAGTAACTGCACCCAAATCTACATTTAAATTATCAGGACGTTCGATTTCATATTTCCAACCACCAGTATCACTATCCTTTTTCGGCTCTCTCAAATTCCACAGCGTAGTGTCACTTCCACCGACTAATAAATCATTATTGCGGGTGACACCTTGAGATAAGATTCCCCACTTGACCCCCATCTCCCGAGTAAAGTCTGTGCTCGCCCGAACAATACGGGCTTCGATCATCACCTGTTTAACTGAAACATCTAACAGATCCACCATCTTACGGATCTTGTCAATATTTTGGGCAGTATCATTTACGATCAAAGTATTAGTACGCACATCTGCGACAGCACTACCTCGCGGACTCAATAAGCTTTCTAAAGCAAGTGAATCTGTGTTTGCTGTCCGATTGGACATACCAGCTTTACCATCACGAGAATCTTCGATCAGTTTTAAAATATCTGCTGCTTTTGCATAGCTCAGCTTGATATATTCAGATTGAATTGGTGCAAGCTTTACACTTTGAGCAATGGCTTTTGCCTCTTCTTCCTCAGCCTTAATCAACTCTGAAACTGGCGCGATCCATATCACATTACCATTACGACGCTTATCTAGATTTTTGGTCTTTAAGACGATATCCAAAGCCTGATCCCAAGGTACATCTTTTAGGCGTAAAGTAATATTCCCTTGTACCGTATCAGCAGCCACCATATTGATATTGGTAAAATCAGCAAGTAACTGCAGCACACGACGCACTTCAATATCTTGGAAATCTAAAGAAATCTTATTGCCAGTATAAGTTTGAGATTTTGCTTTTAATGGTGATTTTTCTTCAGGTCGCTTTAAACTAATCGTCAGTTTATTTTCAGCTTGATAAGCCATGTATTCATAACTACCCGCAGACTGAATGGTAATCACACCATTACCTTTATCATTATAGGCATCAATACTTGCTACAGGAGTCGCAAAATCATTGGTATTTAAACGACGTGCTAAATGGGTCGGAATTTTATTCCCCATCGTCCGCACAACGATTTTACTCCCTTGCTGCTGTACATCTACTGGCGTATTACTACCCAATAAATCAATCACAACTAGACCTTCACCTTGATTGCCACGTTGGAAACCAATATTTGAAACCCCTTGTTGTACTTGACGGGCAGTCGCAGATACAGGACTCGCAATAGCAGGACGCGCAGAATTAATTTTTAGAATAAAAGTATTACCTTCTACACGTGTGGTAAAAGCGCCTGCATCTTTCAAATTCACAATCACGCGAGAACGCTGGTCATCCGCAGCGACTTCTACTGAACTGGCTTCATTGGTTGCAACAGGTATAGAACTCTGCTTTAAGGTTTGTTTAGCTTTATCAAAATCCAAAATCAAACGAGAGGGTTGTTCAAGTTGATATGCCTGCGGCTGTGGTGGCAGACCATTAAACATGACACGAATTTCAGTCCCCTGATCAGCCAAACTCATTGGCACAATGTTGGTCATGTTCACTTGTGCTGATGCTACCTGCATCACTGCTATTGCGACAGCACCCATTGAAAATTGACGGAATGCACGATTCATGGTCTTCGCTTCCCCAAATAAAGAATCTTTAAACTGTTTTTTCATTGTTATTCCCTTAATCTTACGGCGCAGGTCCAATTAAAACGAGTGTTCTTGGTCTCTCAACATAACCCTCTCGCCCATCAGGAACGATTTCAACCAAATCGATTTGTGTTGGACTAATTTTAATAATCCGCCCCTGATTCATCCCCAGATAGCTTCCCACTTGCACCCGTTCAATCTGCCCATCTGGTGTTTGAATCAGTGCAATGGTTTCATTAGCACGGCCACGCATACTGCCTTTCATATTCAAAGACTCTAAGGCATAGCTTTCTAAAGGCTGAGGCTGGCGATTAAAATTAGGATAAACACGTTTACCTGCCATAATTTTTAATTCAGCCGCCAACGAACTTGGCATAAATGGACTTTTCAGTTGGTGTGCTGCGTAATTAAATAGAGGAACTGGCGTAAAAATAGGCGCAGGTTCAATCGGTAACGGTGGCTGATTACGGATTTCAGCCATTTTTTGATTCACCGCATCAATGCGAGAGTCACACCCCACTAACCCAAGACCAACGAATAATGTAAGTAATAATTTATAATTATTCATTAGCGTTGCCCTCCTGAAACAGCAGTGCTATCAACCTGATCATCCGCCCCAACATAACGATAAGTTTTTGCTTTAACCGTATAATGGACAACAGGGATATCAGATTTTTTCTGAGTATCTTCTTTCGCTTCGACGATAAAATCATGCAAAGTTACGATTCGAGGCAAAGCGGCAATACCTGTCGCAAAAGCACCGAAGGCATGATAATCGCCTGTTGCTTCCAGACTAATTGGTTGCTCAATGAAGAACTCTTGTCTAACTTCTTTTTCTAAACGAATATTTTTAAATTTCAGACCCGAATTTACCCCAGTTAAGTTTATATCCTCAACCAAACTCGGAATTTCAGTTTCTTTTGGCAACTGCTCAAGCTGTTGATTAAAATTCGCTTCCATTTCTTGCAATTGAGTTTGGTATTGCTGCAAGTTACGTAATTTAGATTCCTTTTCTCTAAACTCATTTAATAGACTTTGTTCACGCGCTTCAGCATTAGCTATCGTCTGTAGCTGCTTTTGGATCACAACGAAATAACCCAATGCCGCAACAGCGAGTAAAATAAAAATCCAACACGTCACTTTTACCGACCATGGCCAACTGCCATAGTTGTTCATATCTAAAGTATTAAATTGCTGAAAAAATTGCTCAACTGTCATTTTCTTTTTCTTTACAGCTGCGCCTTCTTGATTGAGATCATTTAGTTCATCTTGACTCATTGTGCGCCTCCCACTGTTACTGATGCAGCTGATTCTGAAGCAGGATCAGTTGTCACCGTGGTTCCAATTTCACCCAAGTCTACAGTAACAACGAAACTGCCATAATTTTCTTCGACACGAGGAACTAAAGAGCTAACGGCTTTATCTTTTTTCTCTTCTGATGCCAAAAACGAATTCATAAATGCGTTACGATACCAAGGTGAAGCTTCCAAATTTCGTAACAGCTCGGCAACGGTATTTGGACTCTCTGCTTTTCCTTCGATGGTAAATTTATCACCTGTACGCGTAAACTTAGTGATGTACATTGTTGGAGGGGTTACACGCACCAACTCATCAACCAAACGTACAATGACTGGTCGTTGTCCTTGCAGTCCTTGAATCAACTTCATGCGTTCAATAATCGCATTGCGACGCTCTTGCAATCCCTCTAATGACTTCAGTTGAACATCTAAGTTTTGATTGGTACTCACAATAAACTGGTTTGCTTGTTCTTGATCATTCAGCTTGTGATCAAAATACATCCATGCTGTAAATACAGATGCGATTCCTAAAGCAGCCACCCCAACACAAAATGCAATAAATTGTTTCTTTCTTTGTTCTCTTAGCTCATCACGCCAAGGGAGTAAGTTAATCTTTGCCATTAATCAAAACTCCTCAATGCCAAACCACATGCAACCATCAGTGAGGACGCATCATTTTCAATTTTTTTAATATCTATTTGTGGAGAAAACCCCATTTGTAAAAATGGATTGGCAATCGTTACTCGGTAACCTAATTTTTGTTGTAATAACTTCGCTAGACCGGGAATATTCGCATTTCCGCCTGCCAGCAAGATGTGATCAATTTCATTAAACTGAGATGATGAAAAGAAGAACTGTAGTGAACGTGCTGCTTGTTGTACCACTGCATCCAAGAATGGCTCTAACACTTCAATATCGTAATCATCAGGTAAGGTTCTTTCTTTTTTTGCACGACCGGCTTCTTCAAAAGATAAACCATAACGACTTTGAATATCTTGTGTCAGTTGACGTCCACCAAAAACCTGCTCACGCGTGTAGATAATTTTCCCTTTCTGCATAACAGACAAGGTGGTCATCGTATGGCCAATATCTAATATCCCAACAGTATTGGCACCCATCGGCAAGGTATCAGAAAAGACGCAGAATGCACGTTCCATTGCATAGCTTTCAACATCTGCTTTCTTTGCTGTTAAGCCAGCCAGTTCCAACACTTCAACACGGGTATCTACATTTTCAGTACGTGTTGCAACCAGAAGTACATTCACCCGATTTGGATTATTTAATCGATCAGGCAGGACTTCAAAATCAAGGCTCACTTCATCTAATGGGAACGGAATGTATTGCTCAGCATCCATACGAATTTGAACTTCACGTTCTTCATCCGTCATGTCAGCATCCATTTCTATAATCTTATTAATGACCATAGATGTCGGAATTGCCATCGCAACATTACTGGTGTGAGGATTCGCAAGGTTCACCACTCTTTCAAGTGCATCACCTACCGCCTCTGGGTTCAGAATGCTTTTTTCCACCACACTATTTTCAGGCAGCGGCATGACAGCATAACTTTCAACCCAATATCTACCGTTCTTTACAGAGAGCTCCAATAATTTAACAGTTGTCGAACTAATATCGACCCCCACTAACCCCTTATTTGGTTTACGATATAACCTGAGCACAGTACTTTCCTATTTATTTTTTTATCCCCAAAAAATACAACATACTAATTTGTTTTGGTCTTTAATTAATACGGATACAATATCTCATCTAACAATCCGCATGTCTAAAGGATATACTGACCACAATTAGTTTGCCATTCGCTCTTATTAAAACTTACTTATTATGAAAAAGCTATCCAGTTCTGGTATTGTTCGCCCATTTTTTTTGATCCTTATTATTATCTTAGTCTCACTTCCAATGGGATTCTATGGCATGTATCTCTATCTGGCACCATCTCTGCCAGATATGAGCTCATTAAAAAAGGCGCCACTTATAAAACCATTGCAGGTCTATACAGCAGATAATCAACTTATTGCTGAATATGGCGGTAACCTTTCCATTCCTGTTGAATATGAGCAAATTCCACCCACCTTTATCCATGCGTTTCTGGCTGCAGAAGATTCTTCCTTTTTTGAGCATAGTGGTATCAGTTTTAAAGGTCTCGGGCGAGCGATAACCGAGTCAATTACTGGATCTGATGTGCAAACGGGCGGCTCAACGATCACCATGCAGGTTGCAAAAAATTATTATTTAAGTCCAGAACGAACACTACGACGCAAACTAACAGAAGTCTTTCTTGCCAGAAAAATTGAACAAAATCTAAGTAAACAAGAAATTCTCAGTTCGTATGTAAACAAAATCTTTTTAGGTAAAAACGCCTACGGAATCGCAGCAGCAGCACGAATTTATTACAACAAAGAGATTGATGATCTAAGTATTGCCGAAATGGCGATGATCGCAGGCTTACCTAAAGCCCCATCTCGCTATAACCCTGTTGCCAATCCACAACGCGCACTGGAGCGCCGCAATTGGATTCTTGGGCGCATGTTACAACTCGGCTATATTAATCAAAATCAATACCAAAAAGCCGTCGCAGAGCCGATTAACTTAAATATGGTTGATCGCTCAGTGAGCAATGTATTTCCGTATGTGGGCGAAATGGTCCGTGCTGAATTAGTCAAACACTTTGGTGAACAAGCAACAGATTCTGGCTATAAAGTTTATACAACCATTGACAGTAAACGCCAACGCTATGCAGAACAAGCCCTCCAAGATGGTTTAGAAGCTTATGATCGACGTCATGGGTGGCGTGGTGCTGAAGCTCACGATCAACCATTGAATCAATTTATGGCTTTTGCCAATACATTTCCGGCTCAAGTGACCAAAGTCAATAACAACTCCTTTGAAGCCTTATTACAAGACGGCTCAACGGTTACTGTAAATTGGTCGGGCATGTCATGGGTTCGCCCATACCGCAATGTGAATAGCGTAGGCGGAGCACCTTCGAATGCCTCACAAATTGTTAAGGTTAAAGATATTGTTCGTTTACGTCCAAATAGCGATAAAACAGCTTGGGCATTAACCCAAATTCCGCGGGTTCAAGGCCAATTGATTGCTCTAAATCCGAATGACGGCGCAATAGAAGCTGTTGTAGGGGGCTATAACTTTTATCATTCAAAATTTAACCGTGCCATCCAAGGCTGGCGTCAACCAGGTTCAACCATCAAGCCGTTCGTCTATGCCCTTGCATTAGAACGCGGCATGACGCCATATAGCATGGTCAATGATAGTCCAATTACCATTGGTAGATGGTCACCAAGAAACTCTGACGGCCGCTATCTCGGTATGATCCCGCTACGACGTGCTCTATATCTTTCTCGAAATACAGTTTCAGTACGTTTATTACAAAATGTTGGAATCGAGCGTACACGTCAGTTATTCATGGACTTTGGCTTACAAGAAGATCAAATTCCACGTAACTATACCATTGCCTTAGGAACGCCACAGGTACTGCCTGTACAAATGGCAACAGGGTATGCAACTTTTGCCAATGGTGGCTATCGTGTTCAACCGCATTTTATCCAACGTATCGAAGATGTCACTGGCAAAGTGATCTATACAGCCAAACCTGAATATGCATGTATTCCATGTATCAACAAGAATTCATCAGATGCCCAAGCTATAGCGCCAACAGATGAACAGCAAAGTAATGTTACTGAAATCACCAATCAAAGCCTAGAGCAAGACAATGCCGCTTCTGAAGTAATGGAAAATACAACTCAAACTGAACAAATGGTCAAAACCAACAGTGACTATCGTCAAGCACAACGCATCCTAAAATCCAGCTCTGCCTATGATATGGCTAACATATTGCGTGATGTTATTCAGCATGGTACTGGTCGGGCTGCACTTCGAATCGGTCGTGATGATTTAGGGGGTAAAACAGGTACAACGAACGATGCCAAAGATGCATGGTTCGCTGGTTTCAATGGAAATCTTGTCGCGGTTGCTTGGGTTGGATTCGACCAACCACGAACACTGGGCCGCAGAGAATATGGTGGAGTCGCTGCATTGCCAATTTGGACGAACTTTATGGCAAATGCTTTAAAAGACACACCGTCTGCATGGGTAAAATTGGACAAAGATGCCAAAGACCCGATCTCACATGATCAAATGCAAGTTCAGCAAAATCAGGATCGTAAAGAATACCGAGCATCTCCACCTTTGGCTCGTCCACTTTATCGCCCTGCGCCGCCAGCGCCCACCACTTCAGCTCAAAGTGATTTTTCAGATTTATCTGAAACGACATCCAATACTGAACAGACGATCACCCCTGCGCGCAGACAGCCTCCAAACATGGGCTCTACCACCCAGAACCCACCACAACAAAGAGAGCGTGATGGTATCGAGAATTTAATTAATCAAATTCAATAGTTTCAAGTTTTAACAGAACCAACAGTCATCAATTTGATGGCTGTTGGTTTTTTTCAAATACATAAATCTGAAAAGCAGCAATGACCGAAAATTGCTGTACTTGTTCTAGCTTCATACGTCGCTCAGGATTGGCTTTATAAGCATAAGGCGTCATTGCAATTAAGTTTTTTAATGCATATTGATCAAGCAACATTGGTGCTTCGACGCATTGTGATTGAACCAGCTTGAACTGCGCAGCTAACTGTTCCACAAATTTCTGAGGCTCATGCAAAGTTACTTGCTCGAACAAAGCTTCACGCAACTCATATAAATGTCTTGGTGCAGGTGTCACTACGATCAGATAACCTTTCTCCCTTAATACGCGAACAATTTCACTTTGAGGAATTGGGCTAAACAAGCTGGTACACACATCAATAGTTCGGTCTTGTACAGGCAAAGTTGCTCCTGTACCGACAACCCAAGTGACGTTCGCATTGAGCTTGGCTGCACGCTGTATCGCTGTTTTGGCAATGTCTACCCCAACACATTGATCTGTGCACCCTTGCATTGCGCTCGTATAGTACCCCTCACCACAACCGATATCTAAGACTGATTTAGGTTGTAGTTGCTGTAACAATGCAACCACCGCCTGTTGTAAAGGTTGATAAAATCCTTCCTGTAAAAATTCTCGACGCGCCAATACCGATTCAGGTGTATCCCCAGGCGTCTTACTGTGCTTATGCTGCACCACATGTAAATTGACATAGCCTTGTTTTGCCACATCATAACTATGACTATTCTCACATCGCCATGCATTTTCTGCCAAGTGTAGAGCTTGGCGACACACAGGGCACATCAATAAACTCATTCATTTTCTCCAAACATAAAAAAAGCTGGCATTTTCACCAGCTTCTTTCTTTGAATCGTGGTTTAACGTAATTTTAAGGTCATTAAACCTAAAACAACCAAGAAAATCGTAATAATCCAGAATCGAATGACCACCTGTGTTTCTTTCCACCCCTGCTTTTCATAGTGATGGTGCAAGGGTGCCATTAAGAACACACGCTTATTTCGCATACGCAATGAACCAATCTGCAAGAAAACAGAAATTGCTTCCATGACGAAAACACCGCCCATAATCGCAAATACGATTTCCTGACGCACCATCACCGCAATCGTACCTAACATTGCACCCAATGCTAAAGCGCCAACATCACCCATGAAAATCTGCGCAGGGTGGGCATTGTACCAAAGGAAAGCTAAACCAGCACCCACCATTGCTGAACAGATCACCACCAATTCAGAGGTATATTTGATGTAAGGAATATGTAGATAAGTTGCAAAGCGAACATCACCAGACAAATAAGCAAATACACCTAAACCAGCAGCAACCATGACAATCGGCATAATCGCCAAACCATCTAAACCATCAGTTAAATTAACCGCATTCGAAGCACCATTGATCACCAAGTAAGTAAAAGCAATAAATGCCAATCCGAGTGGAACTGCCGAAAGTGGAATTGAGAGATTTTTAAAGAATGGAATCAACAAATCCAACATATTTGCCGTATGCACTGCATTATCTTGTTGTTTTGCAATTACATAAAGCGCAACACCAGCACCAAGCGCAGCCAGTGATGTCCAAAAGAATTTTTTTCGAGCAGGTAAGCCCGCATTGTCTTTATAACGAATTTTAATCCAGTCATCTGCCCAACCAACTGCACCGAATACCACCATTACCCCTAACACGATCCAGACATAAGGGTTAGACAAATCAGCCCATAACAAGGTACTTATCCCGATGGACAGTAAGATCAAAATCCCTCCCATCGTAGGTGTACCCATTTTTTTGGCATGGTTTTCTGGAGCAAAAGAGCTGACCGCTTGACCATATTTTAATGCTTGTAATTTACGAATCATCATCGGTCCAAGGAACAACCCGATCATCAACGCGGTCAATACACTCAATAAAGAACGTAATGTTAAATAACGAACAACTTGGAACGAGCTGTTATAACCCGCCAACTGTTCAAATAACCATAGCAACATTTAAATTTTCTCCATCAAATCAGCCATCAACGTTTCCATATGGGTATAACGAGACCCTTTAAAGAGGAAACTCATTGACTGGGGTTGATGTGTTTGGACTAAATTAATTAAAAACGGTAAAGCGTCTGCCTGTGTTGCAAATGCATGTAACTTTTCTGCGTGTCTAGCACCCTGTTGAGCTGCTTCCGCAAATTCACCCACTACCACCAAATGATCTAAGGGCAACGTTACCAAATCACGCCCCAAATCATGATGTTCTTGCCAGCTACTATCGCCTAACTCTCCGATATCCCCCATCACCATGACTTTCAAGCCCTGCTGTTGCAGCAAAACCTGTGCTGCAGCACGCATCGAGGTTGGATTCGCATTATAAGTATCATCAATAAACAGATGGTTTTGATGTTGAATAAAGTTTAAACGGCCCTTGGCCCCTTGGGCTTGTTCCAAGCCTTGAACAATATCATCTAAAGATATACCAAGCGCTAATGCAAAGGCAGTTGCTGCCGTTGCATTCTGCACATTATGTGCACCTGCAAATGGTAGGTTTACAGGTTGCGTACCTTCGGGCGTATGTAGGTTAAATTGTGCAGACTGTGGATTCAGCTGAATTTCTGTTGCGAATACTTCACCACCCTCACCAAAACTCAGGATTGCATGTTTGCTTGCATTTTGACGAATAGTGGTGGTGAAATCATCATCTGCGGGAACAATGGCAGTACCTTCAGGTAGGATATGTGCATAAATTTCTGACTTAGCACGACAAATTCCCTCACGCCCCCCGAACTCACCCAAATGAGCAGTTCCAATATTTAAAATCCCTGCGACATGAGGCTGGACTAAATTAGAGGTGTAATCAATCTCACCTTGATGATTCGCACCCAATTCCATTACCGCAAATTGGTGCTCTGGACGGAGCTCAAGCAACATCATCGGCACACCCAGATCATTATTCAGGTTGCCGCGTGTGATTAAAGTCGGCGCTAAACAAGATAATATACTGCCTAACATTTCTTTAGTGGTGGTTTTCCCACTGCTTCCTGTTAAAGCAATAACCTTTAACTGTTGATTTTGCTGACGGCGATAAGCCCCTAAATGACCTAAAGCCAATCGAGTATCTTTGACAATCAACTGTGCAATATCCGCATCTACTGGACGCTCAACAATCGCAATTTGACATCCCTGAGCGGCAACTTGCGCAACAAAATCATGTGCATCAAAACGCTCGCCTTTTAAAGCGAGAAAAGCATCACCCATTTCTGCATGACGTGAATCCGTTAAAATACGCTTAATTTCACCTTTTGGAAGATTCTGCTGGAACCACTCCCCTTGAGTTGCTTGTTGTAATTGCTCTGCTGTCCAAGCTTCTAATGGAACAGTACTGGTTGTTGAGGTATGCATGGTTTTTATTTACCTTTTTTACTCTATTGCGCAGAATAAGCAGAATCTACAGAATGTGACTGAGCAACAATCGCAGATTGCACCTCAACCACATCATCAAACCAATGACGCACGCCATCAATTTCCTGATAGTTTTCATGCCCCTTCCCTGCAATCACCACAATATCACCCGCTTGAGCTTGAGCGACGACAAACTTAATTGCTTCCCTACGATCATGAATTTCATGCATGATATGTTCAGCAAAATTAATCCCTTGCTTCATATCAGCAAAAATCTGTGCGGGATCCTCAGTTCTTGGATTGTCTGAGGTCAAAATTACTGGATTGGCATGATCAAGTGCTGCTTGTGTCATCAACGGACGTTTACCACGGTCACGATCACCACCACAACCAAATACCGCCCACAGTTGACCTGTAACATGACGTTTCAAGGTGGTTAGCACTTGAATCAAAGCATCGGGGGTATGTGCGTAATCCACCACAAACAGGCGATTTGCATCTTGAATCACCTGCATACGTCCAGGCGCACCTTGCAGTTTTGGAACAAATTGAACCAAGTTAGCCAAGTCAAATCCTGCACATTCAGCAGCTATCAAACTTGCTAATAAATTCTCAACATTAAAATGCCCAAGCAGTGGACTTTGAACTGTGTATGAACCTGTTGGCGCCAACAGGGTAAAATTCGCCCCACTCAAACGATACTCTAAAGCATCGATATGATAGTCAGCCGTCGCTTGAGTTAAAGAATAGGTCAAAATTTTCGGTTGAGATGGATTAGCTTTAGCCGCCTCTAACATAAGTTGAGCATGCGCATCATCCAGATTGATCACCACCGCTTTTAAGCTCGTAAATTTGAACAGCAGCGCTTTTGCTTCAGCATAAGCTTCTAATGTCCCGTGGTAATCCAGATGATCACGACTTAAATTACTATAAACCGCTATTTCTAGATCACAGCCATTCAGACGACCTTGCTCCAATCCATGTGAGCTTGCTTCCAATGCCACAAAGCTCGCCCCTTGTTTGGCGTAGTCATGTAATGCATGCTGCAGTTGTAAGGCATCTAAAGTGGTATGCGTTGATGGTGTTAAATTAGGCAAAATCCCATTACCTGTGGTCCCCATCACCGCGCAGCCTTTACCTTGTGAGCTAATCAACTCGGCAATGAGGCGTGAAATCGTGGTTTTTCCATTGGTACCTGTTACTGCAATACCGCATAAAGGCTGCACAGGATCAACTGCCTGTAAATATTGCTTTTGCCATTCACCCATTTGATAACGGACATCTGGACACACCCATTCACTCACAAAGCCTAAAGCAGTTTCACTAATAACCGCCAATGCACCTGCATCCAGTGCATTTTGAGCAAACTGGCGTGTTTTTTCAGGTTGGCTATAACTACTCAGAGCAATAAAAATTTGCCCCTTCTCCACCTTACGACTATCCAGACTAAAGCCTTGAAAAGGTTGTGTATACCAAACCGCATCTATGCTGATCGGATGTATCTGTTGAAAACTAATCGACATAATTTACCTACGGATTGGTTTTTATAGAAGTATCTAATGGCTTATCTAAAGGCACGTTGAGTAAACGTAATGACTCTTGCATAATTCGAGCAAATACAGGCGCTGCAACCAAACCACCATAATAGCGTCCTTGAGGGTTCTCTACGACAACAATCATTGCTAAACGCGGATCACTCACAGGTGCAACACCAGCAAACAAGGCACGATATTCGTTATTCGAATAACCTTTACGGTCAGCACGAAGTTTATGTGCTGTTCCTGTTTTGCCACCGACACGATAACCCGGAATAACCGCCTGTTTAGCCGTACCACCTGGTAAGGTCACTTGTTCCAACATCATCAAGACTTGATCAGCAATCTTAGGATCGAGCACCTGTCGCCCTTCAGGCACCTGATCAAGCTTATGAAGACTTAAAGGCATTTCCACACCATGATTTGCCAACATGGCATAACCTTGAGCAAGCTGCAAAATTGTCGCATTCAAGCCATAACCATAGGCCATCGTACCTAACTGTGACGAATTTAATTTATCGGCAGAATATAGTAGGCCCGCACTTTCACCCGGAAATTTTACATCTGAGCGCTGACCAAACCCAGCACGACGGAAGAAAGAAGGCAGAGCCTCTTTTGGTAAGGATAATGCTAACTTGGCAGATCCGACGTTTGATGACTTCACGATGATTCCAGTCAGCGTCAATGCACCATAGTTATGTGTATCACGAATGGTATGCCAACCTAAACGCATTGTTCCTGGCGCGGTATTCACAATCGAGTTCGGTGTGTATTGACCACTTTCCAAAGCAGCAGCAACCGTAAACGGCTTCATCGTTGAACCCGGCTCAAACATATCAATTGCGCCGCGGTTACGCATGGCATCTTTGTTGCTCAGACCACCTTTATCATTTGGGTTGTAAGACGGCCAACTGGTCATCGCCAAAATTTCACCCGTTTTTACATCCACCGCAATCGCAGTTGCAGAACGTGCATTATTTGCCACACCCGCCGCAGTGAGTTCACGATACATGATGTATTGCAAACGCGAATCGATACTGAGCGTAATATTTTCACCAGATTCGACTTCTTTAATCACTTCAGAAACTTTTAAGCGATTACCTTTTTTATCACGAATAATTTTTTGTTCGCCATCCACCCCAGCAAGTCGAGTATTCAACTGCATTTCTAAACCTTCAATCCCTCGACCTTCACTATTGGTCAAGCCAATAATCTGGGCATTCGGTTGAGGTTGAGGGTAATAGCGCTTATAACTTTTCTCAGTATAAACACCCTGAAAATTATGTTGCAGAACCAAATCTGCTTGTTGCGGAGGCACTTCACGTTGCAACACCAAATAACGAGATCGTGCACGATCTGTCATTTGTTTCTTCAACGTTTTACGATCCATGCCCACCACGTCAGCTAATTGATCTAAGTTCAGATTTTTATTAGGTAATTGACGTTTTAATCGACGATTATTCGGATCTTTTTTTAGCTCTGCAGAGATCTCATCAAACTGTGTCTTGGCATCCCAGTAATCTCTTGGGTCGATCACAATTTTCATGATCGGTGTACTAATCGCCAATGGAACTCCATGTCGATCACTGATAACACCACGCATCGCTTCTAAACGTTCAGTCCGCAAAATATTGGCATTGGCCTTATTCTGCAAAAAGTCTTTATTAATGACCTGTACATAGAAAGCACGTGCAACAATCACAAGAAAACAGAGTAATACCGTTCCCCAAAGCAAATAAAACCGCCACATATCCAAAGCTAGGGTCGGTTTAGCAGAAATAGATTGCTGTTTTTTCCGTGTTGGTTTATTTCGCTTATCTACCATACAGCATGCCTTATTTGTCTTGCTTTGAAGTCGTTGGTAAAGAAATCACAACCGTTTGTGATGCAGGTGGTGAAAACATACGAAGCTGGGTCACAGCACGTGAGCCGATTTGTGCAGTCGCGCCAAAGGTTTGCTGTTCAATCAACAAACGCCCCCACTCAGCATTCAAATCATCTCTTTCTCGCATTTGCGCACTCAAGTCACGATAGTCATGTCGGTATTCAAAAACCTGAAACACCACCATTAATGCACTTGTGAACACCAGTGCGACGAGTACAGCATAAACAACGACTTTTTTAAGTCCAGTTTTACTGTTTGTTATCACCTCGTCATCATTTTTGTCGTCCATTATTTGCCTTTTTTCTCTAAACGCTCTGCCACGCGTAACCATGCACTGCGTGAACGCGGATTTGCTTTTACTTCTGCTTCACTCGCACGGATACGAGAGACTTTCTTTAAACGGCGAGTATCAATTTGTGCTTGAGGCATACCCCAGCCATGATCTTCAGCCAAACTCGATTCTTTTTGAATAAATTGTTTGATCAAACGATCTTCCAAAGAATGGAAGCTAATCACTGCCAATTGCCCACTTGGTTTTAATAATTCTACAGCTTGCGGCAAAAATGTCTCAATATCATCTAGTTCTTTGTTAATTGCGATGCGAATTGCTTGGAAAGTGCGCGTTGCAGGATGTTTGTGCTTCTCCCATTTAGGATGAGCAACTTTAACAATCTCAGCGAGTTGTGCTGTGGTGGTGATTTCACCTGCCAGTTTGATCGCCTTGGCAATCCGTCGGCTATAACGTTCTTCACCATATTGGTAAATAATATTGGCTAGTTTTTCTTCTTCAATTTCGAGTAACCATTCTGCGGCGGTCAAACCTTGAGAATTATCCATCCGCATATCAAGAGGACCATCTTGCATAAAGCTAAAACCACGCTCAGCCTGGTCAAGCTGAGGAGAAGATACACCTAGATCCGCCATAATCCCGTCGACTTCAACAATACCGATCTTGGCCAACTCCGCCTGAATATCTGCAAAACTGGCATGGATGATTTTAAAACGTGGATCTTCTTGTTCTAACTGAGCAGCAACCTCCAATGCTTGTGGATCTTTATCAAAGGCATAGACACGCGCATTTTGATCCAGTTTAGAGAGGAGCAGCTTGGTATGGCCACCACGGCCAAAGGTTGCATCGACATAAATACCCGTGTCGCGACCTGCCAATACGCCATCAACCGTTTCGTGAAGTAAGACAGAAATATGCGACATAAGAGAGAAATCAACAGCTAAAAATGTAACTGCACATTATCACCTTGTTTTAGGCCAGCACCAAACGACTTTTTGTAGAGAATTCTTAACTTTTCATAGGCAAAACCGTTTTCTCGACTTTTCCAACCAATAAAAAAGCAAATCTCGTTAAAGATTTGCTTTTTGAAGGACTAAAATGATGATTGAACGAATCCGTCTATTATTTTTGTGAATAAATCTGGTCAAAGATCGCACCATTCACAAAGTGGGTTTTCTGTGCTTTTGCCCATCCACCAAATACATCCTGAATGCTAAATAACTTAATTTTCGGAAATTGCGCTGCATATTTTGCAGCCACTTGAGGATTCCTTGGACGAAAATAATGTTTCGCAGCAAGTTCCTGTCCTTGAGGCGAGTAGAGAAAATTTAAATATCCACGAGCGAGCTGGCGATTACCATTTTTATCAACCGTTTTGTCGACAATCGCAACTGAGGGTTCTGCCAAAATGGAAATAGATGGATAAATAATTTCAAATTTATCCTTACCTAAACCTTGAGTTGCTAAGAGTGCTTCATTTTCCCATGATAGAAGAACATCACCAATTCCACGTTCTGCAAAAGTGGTTAATGATCCACGTGCGCCTGAATCCAAAACTTTTACATTGTGATAAATCTTTTTGACCAGTTCACGTGCTTTAGCATCATTGCCTGCAGGCTGTTTCAAAGCATACCCCCAAGCCGATAAATAAATCCAGCGGGGTGCGCCTCCCGTTTTTGGATTAGGCGTAATAATCTCCACTCCATCTTTGGTTAAGTCATTCCAATCACGAATATTTTTAGGATTGCCTTTACGTACTAAAAAAACCACGGTCGAGGTATAAGGTGCAGAGTTATCTTTAAATTGTTTCTGCCACTCTTTTCGAATCAATCCCGCATTAACGATTTCATCTATGTCATTGGCCAATGCCAAAGTCACCACGTCAGCTTGTAAACCATCGATTACAGCTCTCGCTTGTTTACCCGAACCCCCATGAGATTGTTTGAAACCAATGTCTTGCCCCGTTCTTTTTTTCCAATATTGACCAAAAGCCTGATTATATTCTTGATAGAATTCACGGGTCGGGTCATAAGAGACATTTAAAAAAGTTGTCGCTGCGTGGGAGTTAGCATTTACACTCAAAGCAAAAAAAGCCACCACAATCATTTTTTTCATTTTTTTACTCATCAGTTTGTATGCCATCTAATATACATAAATATAAAAATGCATATAATCAAAGCGTTATAACAATTTAATCATTATTTTTCATGTTTTTAGATATACAAAATTTTTCACCAAATTCTAATGAAGAACCTTTGGAAGGGTATCCCAGCGAGGAAGTTGACAACTCTCCATGTTTTCTACACATTTGCTTGCTAAATTCACTTTGCATACAAAGTAGACGAACTGTTATAGTTATAGGGTAGTAATAGTTATAAATTTTATTATTTTTGTAAAAAGCGTGACGTAGTTCTACTTTTTTATTAAGATTTATGTTTGAATCGTATTATTAAAGCAATAGTATATTTGCTTAGTTAGTCTTTTAGGCTCAATGAATGGAGGGGATTTTAGCAATGCGAGGATTAGAAATGAAAAAAACATTATGCCTCAGTTTATTTTTAGTATGTTCTGTGCAAATGGGGCATGCTGCTGCAATTAAAGAAAACAATAATATAAAAACCATGGAAAAGTCCGCTTCACCAATTGTGAAAGCACTTGACCAACAAAAACGCAATACCGCAATGCTGCCATCTACAGATGATGAGCTCAAAATGTTAAATACAATACGAACAACACCGACTCAAACATTTTTTGCAAGTCAACATGAACGCTTTTCACGTTTCGTTCAAACCATCTTTCAACCGCATAATTCTTAATTTTTAAATATGTAACCCTTCACATGTTTAAATCAAGCCTAGTCATGTCGTGACTAGGCTTTTTCGTTATAATAGCTTCAATTCTAATTTAACGTCCTGATAACCTATGAAAGTTCGTACCCGTATTGCTCCCTCTCCTACAGGTTTTCCACATGTAGGTACTGCTTATATCGCGTTATTTAATTTATGTTTTGCGAAACAGCACGGTGGTGAATTTATTTTACGTATTGAAGATACGGATCAACTGCGTTCAACACCTGAATCAGAAAAAATGATTTTAGACTCATTACGTTGGTTAGGTTTGAATTGGTCTGAAGGCCCTGATGTAGGTGGACCACATGCACCTTACCGTCAATCAGAACGTATGGGGATCTATAAACAATATGCGCTTGAATTGGTTGAAAAAGGTCATGCTTTTTACTGTTTCGCAACCGCAGAAGAACTGGATCAAATGCGTGCAGAGCAACAAGCACGTGGTGAAACACCAAAATATGATGGCCGCGGTTTAAAACTCACACAAGAAGAAGTACAACGTCGCTTAACGGCTGGTGAACCACATGTCATTCGCATGAAAGTGCCAGAAGAAGGTATTTGTAAAATCAATGATATGTTACGTGGTGAAGTGGAGATCCCATGGGCGCAAGTAGACATGCAAGTTCTGTTAAAAACAGATGGTCTTCCAACTTATCATCTTGCCAATGTCGTTGATGATCATTTAATGGAAATCACTCATGTATTGCGTGGTGAAGAATGGTTGCCGTCAGCACCTAAACACCAATTATTGTACCAATACTTCGGTTGGGACATGCCAACGCTTTGCCACATGCCATTGTTGCGTAACCCTGACAAATCTAAATTGTCTAAGCGTAAAAACCCAACCTCCATCAATTACTATCGAGACATCGGCGTCTTACCAGAAGCACTCCTGAATTATTTAGGTCGTATGGGTTGGTCAATGCCAGATGAACGTGAAGTATTTACACTGCAAGACATGATCGAAAACTTTGATGTACAGCGTGTTTCACTAGGTGGACCAATCTTTGATGTTGAGAAGCTTAACTGGCTCAATGGCCAGTGGATTAAGGGCCTAACACCTGGTCAACTCTTAGATCGCCTATTGTCTTGGAAAAGTGATCGTCAAACCCTTGAAGATATTGCTGCCGCTATTCAGCCTCGTATCAACTTACTCTCTGAAGCAGTGAATTGGGCAGGTTTCTACTTCAACCATATGCCACAAATCAGCAAAGAACAGTTCGAAAGCAAAAAACTGAGTGAAGAACAGGTTCGTCAAAGCTTACAATTTGCGATCTGGCGTTTAGAAAGCCAGTTTACTTGGAATAATGATACGGTGAGTCAGACCTTAATGGACTTGGCAAATCAAATGGAAATTAAACTCCGTGATTTCATGCCAGCATTCTTTATTGCGATCGCGGGTTCAACCAGCTCGACCCCAGTCATGCAAGCAATGGTTACACTTGGACCTGATTTAACCTTCGCAAGATTGCGTCATGCCTTAGAAATTGTTGGCTCTCCGAGCAAGAAAGAATTGAAAGCTTGGGAAAAGTTAAATGAATCGCTAAAATTGCCGAAAAATGATGCAATTAGTGAAAATTAATTTAACTTAATCATTGACGTGTGAGGGTAATCCCCCTAATATTGCCCTCACACAAACTGGGGCCATAGCTCAGTTGGTAGAGCGCTACAATGGCATTGTAGAGGTCAGCGGTTCGATCCCGCTTGGCTCCACCAGATTTTAAGATCAGAAAAGTAAAACTTTTCCTTAAAATTTAAGCAAACAGCTACGCTGTGCGCAGGCAAGTTCAGTTTAAAAGTTGCAATATTTTATTGCACGCAAATCGCCTCATCTGTCCCTATCGTCTAGAGGCCTAGGACATCGCCCTTTCACGGCGGTAACCGGGGTTCGAATCCCCGTAGGGACGCCATATTCTTTCTCTAATAATTATAATTTTCTCACAATCTTTCCATTAATCAGATTGCACATTTCCGAATTTTACATAAAATAGCCGCTTCTCCATGTTTGGACAAATTGTCGTATGCAATCTTCCAACTCAAATACTCATCAGGATCAAAATGCGCCACAAACATTAAAACGCGCAATGAGTACTCGCCACCTCGTAATGCTTTCTCTTGGTGGTGCGATTGGTACAGGATTATTCTTAGGTTCAGGTGAGGTCATCGCCCAAACAGGACCGATTGGTGCAATTCTCGCTTATATTCTAGGTGGCCTAATTGCTTATATGGTGATGTTATGTCTCGGCGAGCTTGCCGTACATATGCCTGTAGCAGGGTCTTTCGGTACATACGCCAAACATTATATTGGTCCAGGCACAGGTTATATGGTCTCATGGCTGTACTGGCTCACTTGGACGGCGACATTAGGTACAGAATTTACCGCCGCAGCCCTCCTCATGCAGGAATGGTTTCCTCATATTTCAATGTGGATCTGGACGATTATCTTTGCAGTCACCATTTTCGGGCTCAACCTTAGTTCTACTCGTATTTTTGCAGAATCTGAATTTTGGTTAGCCTTGGTTAAGGTGGTGACCGTCATCGCTTTTATCATCCTTGGATTATTGGCTATATTTGGTCTAATCCCTTTCGACGGTAAAGAATCTGCTCCACTTTTCCATAATTTGACCTCACATGGTTGGTTTCCTCAAGGTTTGATTCCAATTTTCACCACCATGTTGATTGTCAACTTTGCCTTTTCTGGTACAGAATTGATTGGTGTTGCTGCGGGTGAAACAAAAAATCCAGCTGTAAATGTGCCTAAAGCGATTAATGCAGCGATTTGGCGCTTATTAATTTTCTTTGTAGGTACCATTATCGTCATCAGTGCCTTGTTACCTTTTGAAATTGCAGGCTTGGGCGGTGAAGGGGTTAGTAGTAGTCCGTTCGTCACGGTATTTAATTATATTGGTATCCCGTATGCAGATGACATCATCCGTTTCGTTATTATTACGGCGTTACTTTCTGCAGCAAACTCAGGACTCTATGCTGCTTCGCGTATGATGTGGTCTTTATCAGATCAACGCCAGCTGCCAAGTATTTTCTCAAAATTGTCTAAAGGTGGTACGCCGATTATCGCGCTTGTTGTCACGATGTTTGGTGCAATACCTGGGCTTTTATCAGAACACTATGCGCCTGAAACCATTTTTAAAAATCTCTTGGGTGTCGCCGCATTTACGATGGTAATCGTATGGATGTGTATTTGTTGGAGTCAATTTAATTTTAGACGCAAATGGTACAAAGCAGGCTATACTGCAAAAGATCTCAAATTTGCAGCGCCGTTATTTCCAATTGTTCCGATCTTGGGCTTTGTTTTCTGTACCATTACAGGTTTAAGTATGGCCGCAGATCCAGAAATGCATGCTGGTTTCATTGCCTGCTTAATCTTTATCGCAGGCTGTTATTTGAGCTATTACATCTTCTATCGTGATCGCACATAACAACTCACTTATAAAAAAATGCAGCTTAGTCTGCATTTTTTTATGCCCTCATAAATTCGCAATGATCAGAAAATTTATATATAACTGCTTATTTTTGATTATTTATTCCTCGATATGTTTTATTTTTAGACACTCATTCTATTTTTTTAAATTTTATGCAGAAAAGTGTTTGACACCCCACCTAATTCAACCTAATATACGCCCACCTCTGAAACGTCCCTATCGTCTAGAGGCCTAGGACATCGCCCTTTCACGGCGGTAACCGGGGTTCGAATCCCCGTAGGGACGCCAATTTATAGTTTCAGATGTATGCCTCATATAAGTCCCTATCGTCTAGAGGCCTAGGACATCGCCCTTTCACGGCGGTAACCGGGGTTCGAATCCCCGTAGGGACGCCAAATTCTAAAAAAGCCACTGCATTGACAGTGGCTTTTTTTCGTCAGTTATTCGACACCGATACCGACTTGAACCTCTAAACGTCCTGATTGAACACGTAACCCACGAATTTCAAATTGATCAACCAACTGTTGTACCAACTCACGGCTTTCTTGCAAAATATTCAATCCAGGTAAAATACTGAAGTCGGTCAAGCTTAATAGCTTATCAACCATCCATGAGCGATTATTAATAAAGTTAATAAAACCAGCTTCCTCAAGATCGATATACCAAATGCGATGACCTTCTTTCTGGATACCGGGCACATCACGAATGAGATGATTGATCAGGAATGGTATCGGTAATGAATTGATCAAATCAAAACTGATATTACCTACACGTCGTGTCGCCCAGTTGGTCAGGGTGCCGCCATGGCGAACTTGTAAGTCAAGATGCTCATCAACCTGACGCAGGCGCAGATATTTTTCTTGACCAATACGGCATTCCAAAACATTAAATTCTAGGGATAAACGGTACAAGAAGCGATGATAGTGACCATCCAATTCAATATGAAAACGATCGTTCCCACACTCGACTTTAATATCATCAATCTCACTGCGATCTATACGCTTTCTAATCTGATTGTTGAGTAGCATTTCAGGAAGGTACAGCGTGAGACTACTTCGACCCAATGAGGCACGCGCCATACTGAGTGCGACTTGACGTGCCACCTCACTCGTTTCAGTCACCATACCACGGACAGAGTTTCTTACGCCCTCTACACCACGTTTGGTTTGGTGTGTGACATGATCTAAAGCATCTAATGCGGCATCAGCCACCTCTGCGATATTACGAGAAGTATCACTGGCAAACTCTACTGCATCCTGTGCGTGTTGTAGTGTTTTATTAATTAGACGACGTGACAATGATGGTTTCTCATCAGATGATGCTGTGTCGGCGGGCATAATATCAAACATTGCCTTTTTATCATCTTGTCGATTCAAGATGTTCTCCCTCTTCCCTTTCTTACTCGTTCATTGTTATTTGTGACGATTCACTTTTTGAACAGTTCGAATCTTTCTTTCTAGATTAGCATGCAACAGAAAGCGATTTACTTATTTTTGTTGCATAACATCAAGTTTTTAATCACTCAATGCCGAGTTTTACTTTCAATCTATGGGTCACCATTCTCTTGTACAGGAGATATAGCGACAGACGGTTGTACTATAACAATCTGCTCTAAACGGATCCGTTTATAGTGTTCTAAATGTTGCTGTAGCTGTCTGATCTTCTCTTGCACTCCATCCAAATTAAAATGTCTTAATTCCCTGAGACTCACCCATGCCGCCTGTATTTTTTCAAACTCAGTGCCTTTGTCCAATTTCCGTTGCAACCAACTCCATAAATCTTGCGCTCGTTGTTGCTTTTCATATTGATAAGCAAACAAACCACTGGATAAGGTAATGTCGTCAAGCTGCTCATACAAATGGCTTTGCATTTCCTGCAATTGTTGAACTTGTTGATCAGCAAAGGGGCGAAGAATGGTCTGTTGAAACCATGTCGCAACTCCAATCATTTCAGCTACTAACTGATCTCGTTGGGCATACAATGCAGATCGTTCAGGATGATGCTTATCGAGTCGGGTATCGCCTAAATAGGTCATCAAGCCCTGATCAAGAATAGTTTGAATATCACCAAGTTCCAATGACGAAGTTGTCTCAGGCTGAAGAACATTGAGCAACTGATCCAATCGATTGTAGGGTGTTGCTTGAGCGAATAATGATAAAACCTCATTTTTTTGACTGAGCAATAACCATAAATTCCCCAAACCATGAGCTAAGACATTTTGTTCGATTGAGGATGTCCCTGTTACGCGCAGCATTGCGGCTTGCATTATTTCAGACTGCTTCAAACTTTCTATAATATGTGAATCCATTAACAACTGGGGCGCACTTTCGATCACCTGCTGGCTGTAAGGAATATCGACATTTTTGCTCCCGAATATCCCGCCCATCGATTTGCCTATAGCATTTAAACTGCGTCCAACATCTGCTAACACATGCGTTTCTACAGCGCGGCTTTGGAGAGTCGCAGGTGGTAAAAATGCGGTGACTGCATGTTGAATAGTTTTTCGATAGGCTTTTTGATCAATTGGCTTTTTATAGCGACATAGCAGATCAATCGCATAAGCCACATCCCCCACATCATTGCGATATTCTTGTTGCCGCTGAATCAAACAATTCACATATGCAAAGAAAGCAACTTCATTGGATTGCGTCGCATGTTGCATGGCCCACTCATATTGTTCTATCGCTTGGGTGTATTGCTCAGCGCCAGCATGGGCTTTTGCCAAAGCGACTGCATGTTGCGTACTGGGATAATGCTGCTGAAAATATTTCAATAAATCAATCTTAGGTGCTTGATCTAAACACTGATCGAGCTGTCGCAGATAGCCATTGATTTGCTGCTGTGTGGGTTGTAACACCACAAAGTTTAATAGATACATTAAGCACTGTTCATACCAAGCATATTTTCGTGCATGCATTTCATAAGCATCGATCAATTCAGTTTCGATCAGTTCAATCAGTTGCATTGCGTAAAAGATGTCTTCTGCTGTCTCATGTTTAAATTTCCATTGCTTTGGCAACGACATTTTAAATAAACGCAAAATAAAATGCGCACTCAGATCGGGACTTTCCATAGTGACTAACATGAGTTTGTCTTGTGTGGAAAGATGTGCTTTTCCTTTGGCAATTCGCGCTAAACGTAATTTGAGAATTTTGGTCGGTAACATGCCTTTCCTTGCGCACTATTCAGCCAAGTTATACTTCAACTTAGCATGAGTTCAGGTCGATTAGCGACTATGTTTAGACGAGATGCAAGTGGACTTTAAATAGCGAAATTGAGACGTAAGCAATCCTCCATCTCCCTGATGAGCTGAATTTAAAGATTTAAACATTTCTAGATTTTAGCTTTTGCGGTTTTTTCGCTAAACTACTTAAAACACAATAGGAAAAATCTATGCAATACCGTTGCCCGAAATGTCAAAGTGTAAAAATAATGCCTGCCAGTCAGGGTGCAAATAGCCCACGCCCTGACGTGCCAAAAAGCTTAGTTCTTTTGGTCCCTGCTATTTTTATTTTACTGATCTTGGTATTGATTAGTATTGCCATGTGGATTTTTGGGAATGGTGCAGGACAAGGACTTCAAATCACGACGATTGTTGTGTTCGTGATCTGTGTAATTGCTGGGGGGCTATTTTGGCGCGATCTTCCAGATTTTAAAATTTCGATGCAAGCGTTCATGCAAGCACAAAAACATTGGAAATGTCGTGATTGCGGACATGAGTGGCATAACTGATCTCAGTCAAAAATTCACATCAGCTTAATGCTGATGTGAATGATCCTTATCAGATTTGGGATCATGTTGATGTGTATGTTCACAATTCATTTCCGCATCATCTTCAATTTGTATGGTCATTTCCTTGATTTCATGTTGATGGGTCAACATTTCAGTGGCCGCTCGATGTAATTGGTTACGATCTGCTTGAGGTGCGAATAAATGCACAGTCAGATGAATATTTTTAGAAGTAATCGCCCAGACCTTGAGTTGATGAATACTTTCAACCCCATCCAATGCCAACAAGTCATTTCTCAATTTTTCGATATCGATTTCTTCTGGCACGCCTTCCAATAAGATATTGATACTTTGCTTCAATAAAATCCATGTTCTTGGAAGTACCCAGAATCCAATTGCAACCGCAATAATCGTATCCACCCAATACCAATTGGTGTAATAAATCACAATTGCACCCACGATAACGCCGACGGAACCCAAAGCATCACTGAGCACTTCTAGATATGCACCTTTGATATTTAAACTCTCTGAAGCGCTGGACATCAACATTTTCATGGAGATCAGATTCACCACCAAACCTAGGGATGCCACAAGTAACATACCTAAACTATTAATTTCGGGTGGTTGGGTAAAACGCTGATAGGCTTCATACAAAATATACATCGCAACAAAAAACAGCATACAGGCATTAAATAATGCCGCTAGAATTTCAAAACGCTGGTAGCCAAAGGTACGTTTGTTATCCGCAGGTCGTTTTGCAATTTTGATTGCGACCAAAGCAATCGCCAGTGCAGCAGCATCAGTAAACATATGCGCAGCATCAGATAACAATGCCAAACTTTGCGTGATTAAACCCGCAATCACTTCAACGACTAAGAACGTGGATGTCAGTGCTAACGCGATTGTGAGCTTTTTTATATTACCTTCAGTCACCGCTGCATGACTGTGATCATGCCCATGATGTCCACTCATGCTGGACTCCTTATAATTGTTTAAATTCAAATATCTTTCTAACTACACTATCTCAAATCATGCATAAATATGATTAGTGCAACAAATTGTCCAAAATTTTCAATACTACATCTCCAACCAAAATTTACTATCGTGGCGATGGCATGGATGCCACCCGTAGGTCTGCGGCATCAAGGATGTGCCGTCAGACCTACAAAAGATTTTTGCTACTTTTCATCTCTGAAAAGTAGAGTAATGTCTATTCAGACACCCTACGATGAGATATGAACCCACACTCATTTAATTTGTCGCTTTCTCATTCATCCAACGATAGACCACAGGCAAGATCACCAAAGTCAGTAAGGTCGATGAAATAATTCCACCGATCACCACGGTTGCCAATGGACGCTGTACTTCAGCACCTGTGCCCGTGGCGATCGCCATCGGAATAAAACCCAGTGATGCAACAAAAGCAGTCATCAGAACAGGTCGTAACCGCAAGATCGCACCTTGCCATGTGGCGATATGCAGATCGAATTGTTCACGAAGCTCTTTGATAAAACTGAGCATCACCAAACCATTTAGGACTGCGACACCTGAAAGCGCAATAAAACCCACGCCCGCAGACATCGACAATGGAATATCTCGTAGCCACAATGCAACCAGTCCACCAGACAAGGCAAATGGCACGCCACTAAATACGAGCAAGCTTTCTTTAAAGTTATGGAATACCGCCATCAATAAAGTAAAAATCGCGATCAAGGCCAAAGGAATGACGATCTGCATACGTGCTGCCGCCGATGCCAAGTTTTCAAACTGCCCACCGTATTCCAGCCAATAGCCCGCGGGTAAAGGTTGCTGTTTTAATGTGGCTTGTAACTCTTGAACAAATGAACCTAAATCACGTCCTTCCACATTTGCAGTGACAATGACTCGACGTTTACCATTTTCACGACCGACTTGACTCATACCAGAAATCGTTTCGACTTTGGCGACGTCTTGCAATTGAACTAAACCACCATTCGGTAACTGGATTGGGAGTTGTGCCAAGCTTTGTGCGGTACGTTGGTTATCTGGCAAACGAATTTCAAAATCAAAACGACGATCTCCTTGCAAGATTTGCCCAACATTTTGTCCACCTACACTCGCAGCAACAACATCCTGAATACTTCTTACGGATAAACCATACTGCGCAGCCAAAGCATGATTAATCTCCACATTTAATACAGGTAATCCACTGGTTTGTTCGACTTTTACCGCTGTCGCACCGGATATATTCTGTACTTTTTGCGCAATTGCTTGAGCTTGCGTATTCAATACATCCATATCATCACCAAAAACCTTGATACCAACATCACTACGTATGCCTGAGATCAACTCATTAAAACGCAATTCAATCGGTTGGGAAAACTCACTGTTATTACCAGGAATCGTTGCCAAAAAGGCTTGCATTCGTGTACGTAATTCATCAATGCTCTCTTTGGGATTTTCCCATTCCTTTTTCGGCTTTAATAAAATCACCGCATCTGAAATATTAGGTGGCATCACATCGGTTGCCACCTCAGCCGTCCCTGTTCGTGCAAAAATCGCTTTTACTTCAGGGAAGTTTTTCAAAATCAACTTTTCAGTGGTTTCTTGCATCCGCAAAGACTGCTCTAAACCCGTACTTGGAGAACGCATTTGCTGCACGGCAAAATCACCCTCACTTAACTGAGGCGCAAACTCACTCCCGATCTTGGTGCTTAAAATTCCCGTCAACAGTAAAATGCTGATCGCTAAAGTCACCACGACCAACCTAAACTGATAAGCCAGATCTAAAAGCTGTTGATATTTTCCTTTTAAAGCTTGCATCCAACGCGATTCTTTCTCTTTCACCTCACCCGTGACAAATAACGCAACCGCGGCTGGTACAAACGTTACCGACAAAATCATTGCACCTAGCAATGCCATGACTACGGTCATCGCCATTGGATGGAACATCTTCGCCTCAACACCTGTTAAAGCGAAAATAGGTAAATACACCACCATAATAATGGCTTGCCCAAACAATAAAGGTTTACGTGCCTGTTTTGCCGCAAGAAAGACTTCTTTAAAACGCTCTTGTCGGGTTAATAACCGCCCTGCATGATGCTGTGCTTCTGCCAATCGCCGAATACAGTTCTCTACAATAACAACTGCGCCATCGACGATAATCCCGAAATCCAATGCACCCAAGCTCATCAAGTTGGCACTGATGTTCTGCTCTGCCATTCCTGTAAGCGTAAATAACATTGAGAGTGGAATAACACAGGCTGTAATTAGTGCTGCTCGGAAATTTCCCAAGAAAATAAATAGAATGACGATGACCAGAATCGCACCTTCTACTAAGTTTTTTTGAACTGTTTTAATGGCTTTATTCACGAGACTGGTACGATCATAGACCGTTTCAATCTCAACACCTTTTGGCAAGGTCATTTGAATTTCTTGGATTTTCGCATCAACGGCTTGGGCAACGGTACGGCTATTTTCACCCATCATCATCATGGCAATGCCAAGAACGGTTTCCTCGCCATTATAGGTTGCCGCGCCCGTACGTAAATCATGTCCAATCGCAACCGATGCAATATCTACGACGCGAATGGGTAGACCATTTTTAACACTGACCGTAATATTTTGAATATCTTCAACGCTGCTCAACATCCCCGGTACACGTACTGTGAGCTGCTGACCATTTTCTTCAATAAAGCCAGCACCACGGTTCTCATTATTTTCCTGTAACGCCGTTTGGAACTCGGTTAAGGAAATCTGGAGTTGCTGCAACCGCTTTAAATCGGGAGAAACAATATAGGTTTTGTTATAGCCTCCAATACTATTAATTTCAGCTACACCTTTGACTCGCTGTAATTGAGGTCGTACGATCCAATCTTGGATCTCTCTCAAATCCATAGCGGTATAGGGTGTTCCGTCCTCTTTTTTGGCATCGGCTTTGGCTTTAATCACCCATTGGTAAATCTCTCCAAGTCCTGTGGAAATCGGCGACATCACAGGATCAACTGCATCAGGCAACTGCCCATCAGCCTCCTGCAAACGCTGATTAATCAACTGTCGTGCCCAGTAAATATCCGTACCATCTTTAAAAATAATGGTCACTTGAGATAGACCATAGCGCGAAATTGAGCGCGTCTGTTCCAGATTTGGAATACCAGCCATCGCTGTTTCGATCGGATAAGTAATCCGTTGCTCAACTTCTAAAGCAGTATAGCCATTGGCCTGAGTATTAATTTGTACTTGGGTATTGGTAATATCAGGTACTGCATCAATCGGAAGTTTCTGATAACTCCAGACACCAACAGCAATCCAAGTCATCACAAAGAGCATGACCCAAATAGCATTGCGAATCGCAAACTGGATCAAACGATCAAACAGCCCTTCGGGTTTAGGTAACTGAGAAGAATTAGTGGTCATGTTCCGCCTCTCCTTTCTCAAGTTCCGATTTCAGTAAGAAACTGCCCGTTGCGACGTAGGACTGTCCAACACTTAAACCTTGCTTAATCTCAACCCACTCACCATCCCCCTGTTTCGCTGGAATGTTTCGCTGCCCAATTTGTACTGGAACTGCTTTAAAATCAAAGCCGTTGTTCTGATTTTTCTCTGCAACAAATACCACCTGCTTGCCTTCGACTTGTTGAATTGCCTCTGCACTCACACGCATCACCGATGCAGTTGAACCAGATTGCAATTCCACATTTACCATCAGATTTGGGCGCAATTCACTTGCATTGGATTGCACTTTGGCACGAACTTGTAAACGACCTGTTTGTGTATCGGCTTCTGCCGTCAGACTTTGCACTTGAGCATTAAAAATATTGCCTGTTTGTAGTGACTTAAAACGAATCTGTTGATTTGGTTGCACGTTGACATTCGCCATAGTCGGCAACACAAACTCCAACCACAACTGATCTAGCTGATCAATGGTAAACAGTTGATCGGCAAGTTGGACATTTTCTCCAATCACAATATCTTTATTGCTTATCACACCACTAATCGGTGCGGTTAAGGTATATCGACCATTCGATCCTGAGCCAGCGCCAAAAGCCGTTAAACGTGATCGTGCAGCTTGAACTTGGATTTGCGCTTGGCGATAGGCATTGTAAGCACGTTGGTATTCTTGCTTGGCTGAAATCCCTTGGGACCATAAGCTTCGTTCACGCTCATAATCTTGCTTTGCAAGCTCCAAATTGGTTTGCGCGATTTGCAAGTTGGCTTGTTGATCAACCAAATCTGGCACCAGAAGATTTGCCAACGCTTGACCACGCCTCACCTGCTGCCCTAACTCAACATAAACCGACTCGACTCGCCCTGCAAAACTTGGCGACACATGAGCTTGTCGATCCGTGTTAACAACCAGTTTCGCAGGATAACTTTGAATCTGGTTGACCTCACCCTTAGCCACCTGAGCAAGCTTCAAGTTATGCTGTTGCATTTGCTCTACAGTCAAACTCAGACCGTCTTCATCATGCTCCTCAGTTGATGCCTCACTTGTATGTTCATCTGCCTCATTTTCCTGATGAGAATGACCTTGTTCACTTTGTGGCTTACTGTCTTTTTCCCAAAGCAAAACTGTTGCGAGAAAACCTGTAACAACAAGGATGACTGCAATCCAAACCCATTGCTTAGGCATTTTTGATTTCATCTTCATTACATTATTCTCCGACTTGGTTTGGGAAAGCACTTGCTTGTTGCCACATACGTTGGTTGAGTTGCATCAATGCGTCTTTAGCAGTGATCTGATCTGAGGAAAGCCCCATCCGTGCCGTTTGCACATCGATATTGAGTTGCCATGCTTGCTTAAGCAGTTGGACTTTACGTAAACGAACATCTTGTAGCTGGATCGTGGCTTGCTGAACATCAGTCACGGAAAACTTACCCAACCGAAAACCTTGCAAGGTTTTCTGTTGAACTTGTATCGCTAACGGTATTTGCTGATCACTCAATTGTTGATATTGGCTTTGCAAAGCTTTTAACTCAGTCATACGGAGATCGATATCCAACTGATTTTGCTGACGATAAAAACGCTGCTGTTGTTGAATCAAGGTTTGTTTAGCTTGCGCAATTTGGATTCCATATTTTTGTGAATTAAAAATATTGAGTGGGATCTCTACGCCTAATCGAATTCGACTTTCAGTATTTTGGTCTGCCGAACGCGTACGATTTACCCCCAAGGTCATTGTTGGTTGAGGACGCGACTGCGCTTTGAGCTGCTCAATATGCGCCTGTTGACGCTGCGTTTCGAGTTGTAAGCCTTGTTCAAAAAGGTTCTGATTTTGTTCAGACATGGTTTGAATATTCATTGCCTGTGTCCAAAGCTCATTTACATTGGGCTGAAGCGAAAAAGATGGCGTGTTTTTCCCCCATAATCCAGCCAATTGTTTTTGCGCAACTTGGAGCTGTAAGTCTGCTTGTTGGCTGAGTCGCTGGTTCTCAAGATGTGCCATACGAACCCGCTCAACATCGACTTGGGCAATACTCCCTGCTTGATAACGTTTTTCAGTCGCCTCTAGGTTCTGCTGACTCACCTGCAATTGCTCAGCGATCGCTGCCTTTTCCAATTGCAATAACGCAACTTGAGACCATACATATTGGACTATCAATGCCAATTCAGCGTTATAGCGCTGCTGTGACAAATCTACCTGGTGAGCGGAAAGTTTCGCGACCTTTTGCGTCGCCTTTCGCTGTCCAAATAGATCTAAAGGTTGTGAAATACCAATGGACAGTTCGCGATCTTGATCACTTTGCAAGCCTGTTTGTTCGACCGAAAGACTCGGATTGGCCCACAGAGCACTTTGCTTGAGTTGCACACTCGCCATTTGTTGCTGTGTTTGCCAACTGGATTGTTGATTTTGATAGTTGCGAACACGCTCTAGGATGCTGTCAAAACTGGCATTTTGCTGCGCGATAGTGATCGATGGTTGATTCGCATTTAATAATGATTCCGCCAAAACGGATTGGCTGGAAAGCACCGCAATCAAAGCCAATACCGAATATTTCAAAGCAATGGAATGCGTCGCAGGATTGAGCGTGTGATTTTTCAACGTATCGATACGCTGAGATAAATTAAAAGACATATAAAGCCCCGCAAATAAAAGAAGTTGCGGTGGGCTATTTTTCGGCTACCCCACCTATAGCGGGGTCAGAACAGGAGGGGGATTTAATCCAGATAAATGTGGAGACTGGTAAGAATTAGACCAATCATATTTTTGTTTTGTCTTATGGTCGCTCAACACACGATGATCAAGCTGTTGCTGTGCTTCTGCAACCACCACATGAAAACAGGATGGCAAATGATCATGATGATCCTGCAAACTCAATGGCATCGGCAAATCGCTTGAATCTTGATTTACCTTCAAAACAGGTATTTCAGTCACTTCCATATTCTCTGGCACATGATGACCAAAATGACCTACTGAAACTGTTTGCTGTGTTGTACTTTCATGACCGCAATACGCCGCCGCCACATTCCAAAGGCTTTGAAATATGAAAAGGCTGAGCAAGACGGTAATAAAAATACTTGATCGACGCAAAGTTTTCTCTTTAGACAAAAATTGCACAGCTGAACTATAGCAAGTAAGCTCGATGTAATAAAATTACATCTACTCATTCGACATTAAAATGTTTTTTAAACGCAAGATTCACAAAACAATAAATACTTTTTTGGCAGTTGGAGACTACCCACTTGACGAGCAGTCTCCTAAAAAATTAACCCAATGATTTGCACTTATGCTTGGTGTTACTGTGCTCAATGTCATGCTCGACATTTGCTTTCATTTCTTGCTGAGATTGAAGATTTCTTTCTAAAAAAATCAAACCTCCATCTGCATTTGCCAAGCTTGCTGAAAGGAATAACACCATAAAACATAGTTTTTTATTAAATTGAATCAACATTATCTTCACCTGATTTAAATGCTTTTGATTCATCTGATTCGAGGATTTAACCTCTAAGTAAAATGAATAAAATTGTTCATTTATGACCTACTTCAATCATCTACCAAGCAAAATGGGGAAATGATGTACTGAAATAGAGAGCTTTCTGGTGAGTATCTTGAAACTACCCCACCCATAGTGGGGCAAAGACTGGAGGGGGATTTAAGCTTATTAGATATGGCGACTGGTAATGATTGGACCAGTTATATTTTTGTTCTAATTCATGTATCCGTAGAATTGGTTGCTTCAATTGCTGTTGTTCTTGAATAATAATTGCATGAAAACATGTTGGCAAATGATCGTGATGATCTTGCACGTTCAATAATCCTGAAGCATCTGCCTCTTGAACAGCAGCTAAAGAACTTTGTTGCTCTTTAGAAGAATTTTCCAACGCATGATGACCAAAATGATTGACCAAGACAGTCTGCTGAGTTGCACTTTCATGACCACAATACGCTGCCGCCACGTTCCAAATACTTTGGAACATGAACAAACTTAGCAAGAGTGTCATGAATACAAGTGAACGTCGCAACAGCACACCATTAACAGTAAATTGCAGAAAGGTACTATAGCAGCCAAGCATGCTGTAATAAAATTACAAAAAGGTTGCGAGTTGCGCTTTTATTCAATCAAGCAACACAACTTAACACTTCATGAGATAGACAAAAATAATTTCTTTAATGGTTCGAGTAATATTCATGTATAAAACTTTTTTTATTTTGGCCTTAATTGCAAGTTTCGGTTTGAGTGGTTGTGCCACTACGCTTCTCTCCGATGCCTTGCCCAATGAAACGACACAGACGCAAACCACAACATTAAAAACAGATCAAATTATTGCATTGGGTCAAGCAGTCCAAGATCAGAAGGAGTACGGTTTTATATTTGTCGGTCAAGACTATAATTATTTGATGACGGAAGGCAGCTCAAACTTACTCAATATTATTAAAAGCATTCCAGCAGAACAGAGAACGTTAAAAACCCCATCCCCAATCGAGCTAGTGATGGATGATGCTACCCATTTTCATGGTGAAATCACGATTCGATATAATACAACAACGTCGAAAATGGATGAAAAGCAGAAAGAGTTTTTAAAATCATTAGGGTTTACCAACCATTACATGGCGATGGAAAATCAACAACAAGTTTTTTACCCTTTCACCATCATTCGCTTTAAGGGCAAGATTTATCAAAACATAGAAGCACAAAAGATCCAACAGAAACTCCCAGTGCCCTACGCGATTGCCTTACAGCAAAAGACTGAGATAACGACAAAGCATCCATTTAAAAAGGCAACGCGCATGGCTTTATATCCATTAGCCATGACCTTTGATGTGGTTACTGTCGCTCCGTCACTGATCTGGTCAGATCTACATGGGGATATTAATAAATAAAGTTAAAAAAAACCAGCCCTCATGTGAGCTGGTTTTTTTATCAATCAGGTCTTAACCCGAAATTTTCTTATATTTAGAACGTTTGGTCGTAGCGGCATCACCTAAACGTGACTGGCGATAAGCTTCGTATTCTGCATAGTTACCTGTGTAGAATTCTGGCTGTTCGTTCTCAAATGACAGAATATGCGTTGCAATACGGTCAAGGAACCAACGGTCATGCGACACCACCATCACAGTACCAGGGAATACAAGAATTGCATCCTCAAGTGCACGTAAAGTTTCGATATCCAAGTCGTTTGATGGTTCATCCAGTAAGATCACGTTTGCGCCCATCTGTAAGATCTTGGCAAGTTGTAAACGGTTACGTTCACCACCAGACAATTCACCTACGCGTTTCTGCTGATCTTGGCCTTTAAAGTTAAAGCGACCGATATAAGCACGTGATGCAATTTCGTAATCACCAATTTTCAGGATATCTAAACCGCCAGAAACTTCTTCCCAAACCGTTTTGTTGTTATCCAAGGTGTCACGAATCTGACCGACATAAGCGACTTTAACTGATTCACCTAAAGTCACAGTACCTGTATCCGGTTGCTGTTCACCAGTCATCATACGGAACAAAGTGGTTTTACCCGCACCGTTTGGACCAACGATACCCACAATTGCTGTTGGCGGTACACTGAAGCTTAAGTTTTCATACAATAAGCGGCCGTCGAATGATTTGCTGATCCCTTCCACTTCCACAACCTTGTTGCCTAAACGTGGACCAGGTGGGATATAGATTTCAGATGTTTCATTACGTTGTTGGAATTCTTTAGAGTTAAGCTCTTCAAAACGCTCCATACGTGCTTTGTTTTTCTTTTGCTGGCCTTTCGCATTTGAACGAACCCATTCAAGTTCTTTTTTCAAAGCTTTAGCAAAAGATTCTTCTTGTTTCTGCTCTTGTTCTAAACGAGCATTTTTCTGTTCCAACCAAGAAGAATAGTTGCCTTGGTATGGAATACCATGTCCACGGTCAAGTTCAAGAATCCACTCAGCCACGTTATCCAAGAAATAACGGTCATGCGTAATCGCAACGATGGTGCCAGGGAAATCTTTCAAGAAACGTTCTAACCAAGATACTGATTCAGCATCCAAATGGTTCGTCGGTTCATCTAGCAGTAACATGTCTGGCTTGGAAAGCAATAAACGACAAAGCGCTACACGACGACGTTCACCACCAGAAAGTTTCGTAACATCTGCATCCCAAGCTGGAAGATTCAAAGCATCTGCTGCGATTTCAAGTTGATTATTGAGGTTATGCGCATCCCAAGCATGGATGATCGATTCCAATTTTTCTTGCTCTTTTGCAAGCGCATCAAAATCTGCATCAGGATCCGCATATTCAGCAAAAACTTGGTCAAGACGTTCTAAAGCATCAAGCGCTTCACGAACGCCATCTTCAACGTTACCACGAACATCTTTGGTTGGATCTAATGGCGGCTCTTGCTCTAAGTAACCGATTTTGATTCCAGGTTGCGCGCGTGCTTCACCTGAGAAATCTTTATCTACGCCCGCCATAATACGGAGCAAAGTAGATTTACCCGCACCGTTTAAACCAAGCACACCAATTTTTGCACCTGGGAAAAATGATAAAGAGATATCTTTTAGGATTTCGCGCTTTGGCGGAACCATTTTAGACACTCGGTTCATCGTATAAATATATTGGGCCACGCAGGACTCCTCAATTGAAAAACCAACACATCGCAAAAAGCGAAAAATAATCGCACGTATTATACGCTGAAAACCCAATCAACATGAAGTTAAGTTAGATTTTGTTTGGGACAAATAAAAGGATTTTCTATTTCAAGACATTACGCGATTGCTTTGGACAGATAAGCCAAAACTCATGGGAAGATAAGCTGCTATACATATCATTAAAAACGCAATAAATCGCATAAATTGTGCACCATTTTGGACAGATTTTCAGCTACACTCGATCATTATTTAACTCACATAGATGATGTAAACATGACTTATAAAGACGAAACTTTAGCCATTCATGCGGGATATTCACCAGAAGCAACCACCAAAGCAGTCGCAGTACCCATTTATCAAACCACGTCTTATGCCTTTGATAACACACAACATGGGGCAGATTTATTCGATTTAAAAGTTCAGGGAAATATCTACACTCGAATCATGAACCCAACCACCGCTGTGCTGGAGCAACGTCTCGCAGCGCTTGAAGGTGGTATTGGCGCTTTAGCTTTAGCCTCTGGTATGGCAGCAATCACTTACTCGATTCAAACGATTGCTGAAGCAGGCGACAATATTGCTTCTGTTTCAACTTTATACGGTGGGACCTATAATTTATTTGCCCATACTTTACCGAAACAAGGTATCGAAGTACGCTTCTTTGATTATCAGAATCCAGAAGCATTACGTTCAATTATTGATGAGAAAACCAAATTAGTTTTTGTGGAATCAATTGGTAATCCACTCGGTAATATTATTGACCTTGAAGCGATCTCAAAAATTGCGCATGAATATGGCGTACCCGTGATTGTGGACAATACCGTGGCAACGCCTGCCCTACTCAAACCATTTGAATTTGGTGCCGATATCGTAATTCATTCACTCACTAAATATATCGGCGGTCATGGCAATAGTATTGGCGGCATCATTGTGGATAGTGGGAAGTTTCCTTGGGGTAAATATCCAGAACGTTTCAAGGCATTAAATACCCCTGACCCAAGCTATCACGGCGTCAATTATGTGGAAGCACTTGGAGAAGCTGCTTATATTGCACGCGCGCGCGTCGTTCCATTACGTAATACAGGCGCAGCAATTAGCCCTTTGAGTGTGTTCTTAATTTTACAAGGATTAGAAACTTTAAATCTTCGTATGGAACGTCATACTGAAAATGCAATCAGAATTGCGGAATATTTAAAACAACACCCAAAAGTAAAATGGGTGAACTATGCAGGTTTAGAGGATCATCCACAGCATGATTTGGCACAAAAATATGTGAAAGGGAAACCTTCTGCGATCCTCTCATTCGGTGTCCAAGATGGATTAGAAGGTGGAACTCGTTTTATTGATGCATTACAGCTATTTACCCGTCTCGTAAACATCGGGGATGCAAAAAGTTTAGCGTGTCATCCTGCAACCACAACTCATCGTCAATTGAATGCAAAAGAACTCAAATCGGCAGGTGTCAGTGAAGACCTAGTGCGCTTGTCTATTGGCATTGAGCATATCGATGACCTCATTGCAGATCTTGAACAGGCTCTCGCACAGGTTTAATCGCATTGAAATCAATGAGCCTCCTGATGGGGGCTTATTTTTTGTTCAAATTAAGCAGAATATGATTGCTTTTTCAACTATTACAACATCTTGTTTTAGAGTTTTTACTCTAAAAAAACTATTATTTTTCAAACATTTACACTAGACAAACAAAAAATATCGGTTAATATTAATACAAAATAAAGTGCAATGTTTAATCGCAACAAGGATACATTGCAAACAACAGCTCGATTAATGTAGGACACTTACATGAACGCAAAACTCAAAAAACTTTTTCAGCAAAAAGTCGACGGGAAAACAATCATTGTCACAGGTGCTTCAAGTGGTATTGGTTTAACGGTTTCAAAATACCTTGCTCAAGCAGGCGCCCATGTCTTGTTGATCGCTCGTACCAAAGAAAAGTTGGATGAGGTAAAAGCTGAGATTGAAGCTGAAGGCGGTAAAGCATCGGTATTTCCATGTGATTTAAATGACATGGATTCCATTGACGCCGTTTCAAAAGATATCTTAGCTGCTGTAGATCATATTGATATTCTTGTAAATAATGCGGGACGTTCAATCCGTCGTGCAGTTCATGAATCAATTGATCGTTTCCATGATTTTGAACGCACCATGCAACTTAATTATTTTGGTGCAGTCCGTTTAGTGTTGAATCTCCTTCCACATATGATGCAACGTAAAAATGGACAAATCATTAATATTAGTTCAATTGGTGTCCTTGCAAATGCAACGCGTTTTTCTGCTTATGTTGCATCAAAAGCAGCTTTAGATGCTTTTAGCCGTTGTTTGTCTGCTGAAGTGCATTCGCATAAAATCGCAATCACGTCGATTTATATGCCTTTAGTCCGTACGCCGATGATCGCACCGACAAAGATTTATAAATATGTACCTACACTTTCGCCAGAAGAAGCAGCAGATCTGATTGCATACGCGATCGTGAAACGCCCGAAGAAAATCGCAACCAATCTTGGTCGTTTAGCTTCAATTACTTATGCTGTTGCGCCAGACATTAATAATATTTTGATGTCGATTGGTTTCAATTTATTCCCAAGCTCAACCGCATCTGTCGGTAAGCAAGAGAAGCTCAATCTTATGCAACGTGCCTATGCACGTTTGTTCCCAGGTGAACATTGGTAATCTGATTGTGAACAAAGACCTTTCTCTCTGAGGAAGGTCTTTTTTTATTGATCTTCAAAATGTGTATAAGTTTAAACTTATCCACAAGTTTGTTGTTTTAATCGACAATCATGATAATTGATCAATTCACTCGCTCATTCTTCTAAAGAATTTGTCACCTCAATATTAAAAATCTTCCCTTCTGTATCGGTCTAAAGAACTTCAAAATATTTAATATTTGAAGTCGCATAAAGTTCAATATCTCATCCATGCTCTTGCGTCATTCAAGATAAGGATTGAAACGAACCAACTGCTTAAAACCACTTTGAACCACCATCGCTGTACGCGATTTGGGTCGAACAAGGGCTTCACGTTGGGCAAATCCAATCATTTGCTGATTAAAATCTAGGCGTGGATATTGTGTATATAACTGTTGTCTAAATTGAGAAGACAACTCAAAACCCCGACTGCCAATTACATCACAACTGGCTGCTTGTTGCAGTAAATGTGCTTCGATCCCTTCATGAACCGCAACATAAGGATTCATGTGCATACTGATCACATCAAATAATTGCTCAGCACGTGGTGCTTGCCATCCTTGCACTAAAGACCAATCCTTTGCAGCATAAGCCCCTTGTCCTGCAAAACAACGACAATTTTCATGATGCTGATAATGCGGTTCAGTCATCCCCAAGTCATGTAGTAAACACGAGACTGCCAATAACTCCCCATCATGGCTCAAGCCTTGTAACTTGGAAAATGCCACAGCGTAATACCATGTTCGTAAACAATGATTCTGCAAACTCACTGAACTACAGGATTTCATTTTTTCGATCGCCTGTTTGACTTCATCACTATCAGGCAAATGTAAGTCCTCTACACTCAAAAACTGCCGAGCGTTCAGCTTAGAACGACCTGCTAATGCATACATCTTGATGCTTTGTTTAAGTACTGGGAATAGGCTATGACGTAATAAAGCCATCCGATCTTTTAAAGACAAATCACCTGAAGTTTGAGCCATCCATGCTTGTCGACCAATCTGCATTTTTATCCACCTATAAAATTAGAGTAATTACTCTAATTTTTAGTTTTACTGTAAATTTTTCTCCATGTCAAAGTGATCTGAGGTATTGTTCTGGTAGAAGCTAAAGTAGTTTTTTTAAATGTTGCTCTAACCAGTCAATAAAGTCTTGGAAATATTTTGGGCGATATTGTCGATCCGTCAGCAAAATATTTACAGGCAATTCCAAGCATGGAATATCTGAAAAGAGGCGCTGTAATTGTCCTTGCTCCACATAAGTTTTCGCATCAAATTCAGGGATCTGAATCAAGCCAAGGCCAGCTAAACCTGCTTGAATATAGGCTTCTGTATTTTCAACCAGTAAACGATAAGGCATGTTAATCCGATGATTTTGAAATGCTAACTCACTCCGTTCTCGATAATGTTTTGCCACATGGTAATCCACAGCAAAATGCCGTTCTAACGCATCAAAATGCTTCGGTTCACCATATTCCGCCAAATATTGTGGCGATGCCAAAGTCCAGATTTGCGTCTGTTTAATCGGTCGAATCAGTAAATATTCATCCTGAACCTGCCCAACTCGCACCACACAATCCAGTTGTTGTTCAATCAAATTTGAAAAATCATCGCTGCCATTAATCAACACTTTGACTTTAGGATAGCGTTGATAAAATGCGGATAGATGAGGAATCAACACTTGTGTTGCCAAGCGTTTCGGCATACCAATACTGATTTTACCTTCTTGACTACGCACCTGTGTTTTAAAACGATTTAGCTCTTTAAGTTGAGCAACCAGACGTATTGCCTCCTCATAAAACAAACTGCCTTCATGTGTTAATGCAACTTTGCGTGTGGTTCGATAAAACAGTAATACTTCATATTCTTTTTCCAAAGCTTGAATCGCATAAGTCACATTTGAACGAGGCAAACCCAATTGCAGTGCAGCTTGGGCAAAAGATTGTTTCTCAGCCACCAGACAAAAAATCTTTAAACGCTCAATTTTATCCATTTTATTATTCAACTTTTTTGCACAATCAGTTCAATACTAACAACTATTTCAAACAAATAAATTCAATTAGGATGTTTTTTATGCAAAAACAACATGAGGAATAAAGCAATGTCACAACATGATCTAAAAGGAAAAACGGTACTGATTACCGGCGGTGCAAAAAACTTAGGTGGATTAATTTCACGTAAATTTGCTGAACAAGGGGCAAATTTATTGATTCATTACAACAGTGCAGCAACGCAATCAGATGCTGAAGAAACCTTAAAAGCGGTACAAGCATTAGGGGTTAAAGCAATCTTGGTACAAGCAGATTTATCTAACATCCAGAACATTGAAGACTTATTTGTAAAAGCCAAAACAGAGTTTGGCGGTGTAGATATTGCGATTAATACTGTCGGACGTGTACTCAAAAAACCGTATTTAGACACCACCGAACAAGAGTTTGATGGCATGAATGACATCAACAATAAAATTGCCTACTTCTTTATTCAATCGGGTGGCCGCCATCTTAACCCAAATGGAAAAATCTGTACCATTGTCACCAGTTTACTTGCCGCTTATACCGGACTTTATTCAACCTATGAAGGATTAAAAGCGCCTGTGGAACATTACACACGTGCCGCATCAAAAGAATTTGGTGAACGCAGCATTTCTGTTACGGCGGTGGCACCAGGTCCAATGGATACACCATTTTTCTACGGACAAGAATCACCTGAAGCGGTGGCTTATCATAAGTCAGCATCTGCCTTAGGTGGCTTAACCAAGATCGAAGATATCGAACCACTGGTACGTTTCTTAGTCACTGATGGCTGGTGGATTACTGGACAAACTATTTTCGCCAATGGTGGATACACCACGCGTTAAGTCATTCATAAACAAGATTGGGTGCATGACGTACACACCCAATCTTTTAATTTAACCAAAACACCAATCCATAAAAACATGCCAAACTCAAAATAATCGTCAACAAGGTATGACGGACTTTATACGCAATCAAAATCGTTAAAATCGTCGCCAGAAAATAAGGATTCAATAAAGTTTCACGAAATACACCATGTTCATCCATAAATACAATCGGTGTTGCAATAGCCGTCAATAAACACGGTGCGGAGTATTGCAAAGATTGTTGGAACCATTTGGGTAAACGCAAAGGTAGATTTGGTTCAAGCAAAATATAGCGATTCATAAACACCACCAATGCCAGAATAATCAGGACAAACCAAGTCATGCTTTACGCTCCCGAAAATTCTGTAAGCAGGTTGCTGTAAACATTCCAATCACCCCTGCCATGATCGCTGCACTTTTAAAGCCTAAACTTAGGAATACCACCGTTAAAGTGACTGAAACGAGTACACCAACCAAAGTATTTAAGTTTTTTATAAATGGAATCACGATTGCGATGAACGTCGCAACGATAGAAAAATCGAGATGATATTGGTCTAAATTGGGGACGGCGGAGGCTAGAAAGACCCCACAAATACTAAATAATACCCAACACAAATAAAAGCAAAGCCCAGCACCAAGCAGATAATGAATATAATGCGGTTGCTTTTTAATACTCACGGCAAACAATTCATCAGTCAATAAAAAGCCCAACATCAACCGATCTTTCAAAGGTTGCTTAGAAATATCCTCACGTAAATACAGCGCATATAAATAGTGTTGCGTGGTAATCAGAAAAACGGAAATGATAATGGTGATTGCAGGTGTTCCTGCCATGACTAAACCTAAGGTCATCAATTGTGCGGCACCAGCAAAAACCAGTGCCGACATCCCAATGGCTTGTAAAGTCGTAAGCCCCGCTTGAATCGCCATTGAGCCTGCGAGCAAGCCCCACGGTAATACCGCAAAACACAACGGCAGTATCTTGATTGCGCCATTCAAAAATGCCCGTGATTCGGATATCGGCGCATCATCTATGCTTTCATCTAACATTTACATCACAACAGTTCATCAAAAACTTTGTGACTATGCCAAAAATCCACCGATTAAGATTGCATAAAATTGCTATTTTTATTTGAGATAAGCGATATAACCGCCCGGCGTAATTCCAAAAGTTTGACGGAAATGTCGACTAAAATGACTCTGATCCGAGAAACCACATTGCTGAGATACCTCAGATAAATTCAGACCTTGTCTTAATAATTTTTGTGATTTCTGTAAACGTGCTTGAATGAGCCATGCATGGGGTGAGAGTCCAACATGCTTTTTAAATTGCTGTAAGAAATGCCACTGACTCAAATTTGCCATTTCTGCCAACTCAATGAGTGAAAACTCTTGCTCAGGCATACTCGCCATTAATTCTTTAATATTTAAAATACGCTGTTGTGCATTACTGAGATCAGCGGTATGCGGTTTTGTTTGGCTATATTTTGATACTAACCAAGCAATCGTAGATAAGAACAAGGTTTGTTTGAGCAAGGTATTGCTCGGTTGTTCTAACAAATCAAATAGTAATCGTAATTGCTGTGCCAAACCTTCGTCATGCAACACGGCTTCTCTAAACCACGGTGCTGTGCCATGAATAGTCGTGAGATCACGCGTCAGTTCATGGAAAATTTCTGGAGTTGGATAAATTGCTCGATAACGCCAGCCCGTTTCTACCGCAGATGAGCCTGTATGTACTTCATCAGCATTCACCAAAATAATATCGCCTTGCGGTGCGACATGATTACCCCCTGTGCGATAAAAACGTTGTGCACCCTCTTCAATCACACCGATACAAAATCCTTCATGAACATGTCGCGAGAACTCCTGCTGAAAGTAACTGGCTTTCAACATTTCTAAACCACCGAGTTCTTCAAGGTGTAAGTAATCGACTTGTTCTCGAGGTCTACGTGACATCACGACCTCCTTTGGATTTTTGCATCAAATCAGGTTAACGCAATGGGATAAGATTTATAGAATAAAATTGCTGTTTTGACATTTGCCGACTTTAAGACTGTTAAATATTACACTCAAACCCTATATGGATTATCTGAAACCATTGTTTTAGGAATTTTTTTATTCACACTTTTGATTGTCTTTAGAATTTCGACCATTTTATTTGATGAAGCTAATCCGATATATATATTTTTTATATCCCTATGACTAGGTTGCCCATATTCAACATAAGAACGAGTAGAATCATTCTCATCCATTACTACATACTCGCTTTCTATTTTCTCCATTACAATCATTCTACATTCCTGCTCCTCTTGAAATGAAAAATGTTTAACTAGATAACTAATAGGTCTTATGATTTTATTACTTGCCTTTAGATCATCTACTTTCAAATCATGATTACCAATTTTCATATTTTCTAACGTTTTAATTATATTTTTAATTGAGTCATTAACATCTTCAGTAACAACATCCATTTCCTTCAAATATTTACTCCAAGCCTCACCACTTTGAACCTTATCTTGGAATTCTTGATAGAATGTAAATTTATTTCTTTTTGCGACTTCAAAATATCCAGTGAGAGGATCCATATAAATACATCTAAAGAGTGGAAATTTAAGCCCTTCTTCGATCCTACCACTATCTAAGAGATAATCTTCAATTACTGAGTTAAAGTTAAAAAAGAAATCCAACTTATACACCAAACTTATCCCTGTACAAGGTATATTTTCGGTTAAGCCATATAGTCTAAATTGGTTTAAATTATTATGATTAAAAGTAAAGCATGTTAAAAATATTTTATTATGAGAATCATATTCAACCTCATTTAGGTGGACAAATTTTAAAAATATTTTCCCTTCTGATGGATCATTCATGAAATCGGTAGAACTCAATCTCAACGAAGTAGTGTTAGTAATCAAAAGTTTGGCTACATTATAATTAGTATAGTGTGCCACTTTCCTCTCATATTGACCGCTAAATCCAACCAGAAGCCTTTTTAACATTATCATTACATAAATCTGAAGATTAAGAATATCTAATTTTACAGTATTAATAAATGTTAAGTAACGATCTTGTACTCTTTTACTTTTATAATAAAATAAGGATCTAGAATCAATCGTAGAAAAATCATCTGATAAAAATAATGAAAAATTAAAACCATAAAAACAATCATCAAAATAATCTATTTTAAAGTAATCTTCACTAAAATGAGTACAAACA
>NZ_OVCN01000024.1 GCF_900406815.1 Acinetobacter haemolyticus | reverse complement strand
ACTCCCTAACTACTCCTATCGATGCTAACACTATAGTATTATACAAGCTCGACCCTATCATCTACCACGCAAACGTTTAATCATCAGAACCATACTAGCCAAGCTCGCAAGACACGCGTCCGCTCGTCGGCTTCCTCCGATGTGTATACTATACAGGATTAATAAAAAATATAGTAAATAAAAAATGAAACCACTTATTGCATAAAGCTCTGAAGTTTTATCTTGGTAAAAAGTAACAGCTACCCCTACTAAGCTTAGCTTTAACAACAGTCCTATCAACTGCATCACAAGAGCAAGTTTTTGCTGACTTATTACATGTAAAGACATTGAAACTGGTGAAACAATAAATTGTAGAATAAACCAAGGTGTCATCCATGCAACAAGAATACCTGCTCTTTCCCATTCCTGTCCAAAAAGTAGAGGAAAAAAAACAGGTGCTACCATTCCTACAAAAAGAATTGGAGCAATACCAATTTTAGCAAGTTTAACCATACACTCTTGGGTAAACTCTGATAATCTATTTTCATTTTTAGCTTCATTCGCATGCGCATAATAAACTTGAGAAACTGAAGCTCCAATTAAAACCATTGGAATAATCATAATTTTACTAGCCAAAAGCAGGTAGCCCGCTTCTTTACTTTCTGCGATAGCTGCTATAAATAAAATTGGTAAATGAACTCCTGCTGAATTAAATAAAGCTTCTCCAACCGAATACTTAGGAAAGTAATTATAAGCGCTATAAGTTTTTAAAATATTTTTATTATTAAAACTTATTTTTTTATATTTAATTCTTTTTTTTATTAAGCTAAATACACCCGCACTATTATATAAGAACTGTCCCAAAAGCAGGCCAACTGAAGTATAGCCCCAATACCCTAATCCCAACTGAGTAACTACCGATGATGTTGACTGCTGTATTTTAGTTTGAGCTATACTCTTAAAATCTTTTACTCTTGTACTCCAAAATTTAAACGCAGAATACAAACTTGCAGCCCATACACCTAATGGCAATAGCCATAATATTTCTGGAAAATAATTATTTCCTAAAGCATTTTCAACTGAAATAGAAAACAAGTTTAATACTAAAGTTAAAAATATAGCAAATAAAGTACTATTAATGATTGATATTACTAATAAACTATCAGCTTCAGTATCACTTTCTGGCAATGGAATTGCTATTTCATAGCGTAAACATGCAACAACTGAAAATATACCCAATAAACTTGTATAGATTGCTAACTGGGAAAAGTCTTCTGGTGTATATAGTCTTGTAATGAATGGTAAAGCTAAAACTGTAATTGCATGAGCGAATGCAGTACCACCTATTAACATTGAAATAGACTTTAAAAAGCCTCCTTGCGCATTTAACTTGGCATTAACTTTATCAAGAAAGCTTTTCACAACTTATTTACTCAAAAGTGCCGCAACAATCTTTTCTTGAGCTTCTGCAGTCAAGTAGGGATGCATTGGCAAGCTCATAACTCTTTCCGCAATTTCATCACCGACGGGCAAACTCACACTTGCATCAGCCACTGCAGGTTGTTTATTCAAAGGGATCGGATAATGTACCGCAGTTGGAATTCCTTGAGCTTTTAATTTTTCCTGAACATGTGCACGATTATCGACCTGAATCGTATATTGTGCCCATGCACTGGTGTTATGTGGCTCAAGATATGGGGTTGTATGAATACCTGCCTGATTAAATAACTGATTATAAATTTCAGCTACTTTTTGGCGAGCTTGCATTTCATCATCCAAAATTTCTAGCTTTGGTAATAAAATGGCGGCCTGAATGGTATCTAGACGGCTATTCACACCCACACGGATATGATGGTAACGCTTGTCCTGACCGTGACGTGCAATCTGGCGAATCACTTTTGCCGACTCATCATCATTGGTAAAAATAGCACCACCATCTCCATAACACCCTAATGGTTTACTTGGGAAGAAACTTGTACAAGCAACTGTAGTCAAGTTACAGCTTTTACGACCTTTATAGGTTGCACCAAAGCTTTGCGCTGCATCTTCAATAACAGGAATACCATGCTTTTCAGCAATTGCATTGATTGCATCAAAGTCTGCACATTGGCCATATAAACTTACAGGAATAATGGCTTTTGTACGAGGGGTAATGGCTGCTTCTAGTTTTTCAACATCTAAATTATAAGTCTTCGGGTTTACATCAACATAGACAGGTTTTGCACCTAAAAGTGCAACTGTTTCAGCAGTAGCAATATAAGTAAACCCTGGCGTGATTACTTCATCACCCGGCCCAATACCAAACGCCATTTGTGCAATTTGCAAGGCATCTGTACCATTTGCACATGTAATACAGTATTTTGCACCGACATAGGCAGCTAACTTTTCTTCCAGCTCAGTTACTTCTGGACCTAAAATGTATTGACCATGTGTTAATACATTTTGAATACCCGCTTCAATCTTATCTTTTAAACGAGCTTGCTGAGCTTTTAAATCAATAAATTCAATCATTTTTATGCCTGTTCTTTGATTACAGTGCTACCAGATAATCGGTATATCGCACCTGTATGTGAACACACAGATTCTGCATTACCGGTTAAAGGTAAATCTAACTGTTCACCGAACTCACTCATCCAACCAATTTGTTTTGCTGGAACACCCACCATCAATGCATATGCTGGTACGTCTTTATTAATTACCGCACCTGCACCAACAAACGAGTATTCACCAATCGTCACACCGCAAACAATAGTGCAATTAGCACCCAATGTTGCACCCTTTTTCACCAGCGTGTCACGATATTGATCTTTACGCTCAATGAGTGAGCGAGGGTTATATACATTGGTAAATACCATGCTCGGCCCACAGAATACGCCTTCTTCCAAGGTCACGTTATCGTATACCGACACGTTATTTTGAACTTTACAATGATCGCCAATAACGACTTTATTGCCAACGAATACGTTTTGTCCTAAAGATACGCCTTGACCGATTTTGGCACCGCCACATACGTGAACAAAATGCCAAACTCGTGAATCGCTTCCTATTTGCGCACCTTGATCAACAATCGCTGTTTCATGTTGATAAAAGCTCATGCTTTTTTCACCTTTGCCAATAATGGATGAGGATTTTCCGGGTTTTCAACAATAGGAGAAACACGAATGACTTCAACTGTTTCAATCGCTGCTCGGTTTTCTTCCACACCGTAACCTTTGCCCTCTAATACACGCTGGTAGCTTTGGGTATGAAGATCGGTAAAGCCGCCTGAAAACTCAAGTTCTTCATTTTCAATGGTAATACTGCGATAAGTCAGTTTTTCACCTTGTACTGCATTGTCCGGAAGGTTATTGGCATCAATTGACAGGAACCATCGTACGCGCGCACGTTCGTATTCCAGATAACCTGAAGCCGTTTTTTCATCGCGGAAATGCACTTCATTTTTAATAATCTTGCCAAAAATAAAATGCAGCATGTCATAAAAATGCACACCGATATTGGTCGCGACCCCACCCGATTTGTTATCTACCCCTTTCCAGGATTTTAAATACCATTTACCACGAGAAGTGAGATAAGTCAGGTCAACATCAAATACTTTATCTGCTGGTGCAGCTTGAACTTTATCGCGCAGGGCAATAATAGACGGATGTAAACGTAACTGTAAAATTGAGTTTACCTTAGCACCATATTGCTTTTCATATTCTGAAAGCATATTTAAATCTTCTGAATTCAGTACCAATGGTTTTTCACAAATTACTTCAATACCGTTTTTCAACGCATATTTCATGTGAGGGGCATGTAAATAGTTGGGTGAGCAGATGGCAACATAATCCAGCTTTTCACCTTTTAATTTTTGGTCTTCTACATAGGCTTCAAATTCTTCAAACTCAGTAAAGAATTCTGCTTCAGGGAAGTGACTGTCCATAATTCCGACAGAGTCATTTACATCCATGGCTACAGCCAAAGTATTCCCTGTTTCTTTGATCGCTTTCAGGTGGCGGGGTGCGATATATCCAGCCGCACCGATAAGAGCAAATTTTTTCATCGTTTCACTTCTTTTCAATTTTTAAATTATAGACGGAATACTGTAAAACCTTGTTCAGTCATGCTTATACGGTCAAATAACCCTTTGACATCAGCAAGAACAGGTTGATTACTGCGCACATAGCTTTTTAGCTCGGCTGCAGACAAGTTACGGAATTCATTATGTCCCACCGCAACAACAAGTGCATCGACAGGATGTTCTGCATTGACCTGACCTAGTTCGATTCCATACTCATGCTTGACTTCGTTAGCATCTGCCCACGGGTCCGCAACGACCACTTGAGCACCCCAGGCTTCAAACTCTCTAATCAAGTCCGCGACTTTACTGTTACGGATATCCGGGCAGTTTTCTTTAAAGGTAACGCCGAGTACGCCTACTTTTGCACGAGGCACATCAATACCATTTTGTAGCATACGCTTAATGGTATTACGCGCCACATAGCGTGCCATATTGTCATTAATACGACGACCGGCCAAAATAACCTGTGGATGGTAGCCCACTTCTTCAGCTTTATGGGTTAAATAGTATGGATCGACACCAATACAATGCCCTCCCACCAGACCTGGACGGAATGGCAAGAAATTCCACTTACTGCCAGCAGCTTCAAGTACATCTATAGTATCAATACCCAAACGATCAAAAATCACCGAAAGTTCATTTACCAAGGCAATGTTTAAGTCTCGCTGTGTGTTTTCGATGACCTTGGCTGCTTCTGCAACTTTAATACTTGACGCTTTATGGGTTCCGGCAGTGATAATACTTGCATAAACCTGATCAACAAAATCTGCAACTTCTGGTGTACTACCACTGGTAATTTTCTTAATCTTGGTTAGCGTGTTCACTTTATCGCCAGGATTAATCCGTTCTGGACTATAACCTGCAAAGAAATCCTGATTAAACTTTAAGCCTGAAATTTGCTCAAGCACAGGAATACAGACTTCTTCGGTAGCACCAGGATAAACGGTAGATTCGTAAACAACGATATCGCCTTTTTTAATCACCTTACCTAAGGTCTCGCTCGCCTTTCTTAAAGGCGTTAAGTCTGGGCGGTTTACCTCATCAACAGGTGTAGGAACGGTGACAATAAAAAAATTACAATCTTTTAAATCGTCTAAATCTGCTGTATAGCTCAAATGAGAGGCTTGCTTTAATTCTTCTGGCGAAACTTCTAGCGTGTGATCTTGCCCACTTTTAAGTTCATCTACACGTTTTTGATGAATATCAAATCCAACAACCGAGACTTTCTTACCAAATTCAACTGCCAGTGGCAAACCGACATACCCTAAACCAATAATTGCTATTTTTAACTCGGCAAGTGTTAGCATAAATTGAAGCCTTATCCCTTACAATTTTTATCTGTAGATACTGCATAGAACAGCAATGAAATAATTGCGCGTACTATATAGTAGATTTTTTATAGCCTCTACATTTCAATTGTATGAATGTGTTTACAAGCTTTCATAACCTATACACTGCCGACCCTATATCGTGAAGTCCATCACAATATTATAAATTAAGTGGTAAGTTTTATACTTAGTAATGTTTAAATCAATTTACTTATCATAAAGTCAACGATTGTTTGACTAGCTGTGCCATCACCATAGGGATTGTGTGCTTCGGACATCATCTTGTAGGTTGTTAGATTTTCTAATAAATCAATCACAGCGTTTTCAATTGTATTCACATCGGTGCCTACTAAGCGCACCGTTCCTGCCTCAAGAGCTTCAGGACGTTCAGTTGTATCTCGCATGACTAAAACTGGTTTGCCTAAAGAAGGAGCTTCTTCTTGGATACCACCTGAGTCGGTCAAAATTAAATAACTACGATTCATCAAATAAACAAAGGGTAAATAATCCTGAGGTGCGATCAGAAAAACATTATTAATATTTGCCAGCAACTCATTTACAGGTTGCTGTACATTTGGGTTTAGATGGACAGGGTAAACGATCTGAATATCAGGATATTTTTTTGCAAGGTTTGCCAAAGCAGTACAAATATTGAGAAAACCTTGCCCGAAATTCTCACGACGATGCCCAGTGACTAAAATTAGTTTTTTACTTTTATCTAAAAAGCTAAATTCTTGCTCGAACTTCTGAATGAGTTGCTGCTGTTGCTCTACTTTGGTTTTAACCTGTAGTAAAGCATCAATCACGGTATTCCCTGTAATCACTACAGTTGCAGGGTTAACATTCTCATTCATCAAATTCTGATAGGATGACTGAGTCGGTGCAAAGTGATAATTTGCGAGAACACCCGTGAGTTGACGATTTGCCTCTTCTGGCCAAGGGGAGTAGAGATCACCTGTCCGCAATCCTGCTTCGACATGACCAATTTTAATTTTATGATAATAACCCGCTAATGAAGCAGCAAATGTTGTCGCGGTATCACCATGAACAAGAATCAGGTCCGGCATCCACTCTGCAAATACCTGTTCAAGCCCTTTCAAAACACCTGAAGTTACATCCGATAAGGTTTGTCCAGGTTTCATTAAATTAAGATCAAAATCAGGTGTTAAATTAAATAATTCTAAAACTTGATCTAACATCTGACGATGCTGTCCCGTCACACATACCTTGGTTTCAAAGTCTTGATCGTATGCTTGTAATTTTAATACTAAAGGTGCCATTTTAATTGCTTCTGGTCGTGTACCGAATATCAGTAAAATTCTTTTTTTCATTTGATCTCACCTATTATTTTTTATGCAAAGCTATCATACAATACATCCTCTCAACGAAAACTGTTCAGAACGTTTTTACTTCATGAAGTTACAATAAAAAGGTTCTGTTCAGAGCGGAAAAATCCTCACAGAAAAGAAAAGTCTGTTTATAAATGTCGATCATTGCAGTAATACTAAACATACAAAGCCCCTATATTTCTCAATGCTTTTTTGAGTTTTTTCAGCTAGAATTGGACAAATTCTGGGCCTCAAGACAGTGAGTTTTCTGGCTACTGATATTAATTAGATATAAATAATCAAGGGTCGTGTGTGAAGTATTATCAGCTTTTTTCTATTCTCGCGGTGAGTATCGCTGCAACTAGTTGTGCTGTTACCTCGGGCTTACAAACCTATGACATCCCAGCAGAAGGGGTGTATACCACCGATCTGGGAACAACGGTCAATGTCATTAAGATAGATCAGGAAAACTTAGTTGCTATACAACCCGCACAAGTGAACTATCAACACCAATACAACGCTTTATTTCAAAAACAACAAGTTAGCTATCACTTAAGTGCAGGTGATGTGCTTTCCATTCAACTTTGGGCTTATCCTGAAATTACTCCACCAACCACCTCAGTCAGCAATGAGCAAGCTGTCCAAGCTTTAGGTTACCCAATTGATTCGAGTGGTTACATTCAACTGCCTTTAGTCGGTCGTTATAAAGCTGCAGGGAAAAGCTTGGCGCAGCTAAATACTGAGCTACGTAGCCAGTTTGCACGTTATTTAAAAAATCCTGATGTTATTGTTCGTGTCTTGTCTTATCAGGGCCAACGTTATTCAGTACAAGGCAGTGTGCTTCGTGGTGGTCAATTTTATTTAAATGACCAACCAACCAGTATTTATACTGCACTCGGTATGGCGGGTGGCATTAATGACAAAGGCGCAAATACTTATATTCAGCTCATCCGTAATGGTCAAACTTACGATCTGAACACAATTGAACTTGAAAAGTCAGGCTACTCACTACATAAACTTTTAGTACAACCCAATGATACGATTTATGTGAGCACGAGAGAGAATCAAAAAATTTATGTGATGGGTGAATCTGGTAAGAATCAGGCGTTACCTATGCGTGATCAAGGCATGACCTTAAGTGATGCTTTAGGTGAGAGCTTAGGGATCAACCCTCTATCAGCTAGCGCTAGCCGCATTTACGTACTGAGAACCAATCCAAATGATCGCAGCACCGCACTTTATCATATGAATTTGATGAGTTTGGGTGATTTTGGCCTCGCCAATCAATTTAAATTGCGTAGTAACGATATCGTCTATGTAGATGCAACTGGTTTAACCCGTTGGCAGCGCGTGGTCAACCAAATTATTCCATTCTCAAGTGCTTTATATAATATTGATCGTTTGGGGAACTGATGCAGATTAAAAATATCTTGGTGATCTGTGTAGGAAATATCTGTCGTAGCCCGATGGCAGAATATTTGTTAAAGCAAGCCTATCCCCAACTTCATATTGAATCTGCTGGTATCTCAGGTTTAACAGGTCATCCAGCAGATGAAAAAGCGCTGCATTGCATGCAAGCACTTGATATCGATATGAGTGCACATATTGCAAAAAAGCTAAAAGCCGAACATCTTAAAAATGCGGATTTGGTTTTGGTGATGAGTCAAAATCAACAAAAACATATTGAACAAACATGGCCATTTGCTAAAGGCAAAGTCTTTCGCCTAGGACATTGGCAAAATAAAAATGTGTCCGATCCCTATCAACATGATCAAGCTTTTTTTGATAGTACATGCCAGCTGATTCAGCAGTGCGTGGCTGATTGGAAAAAATATATTTAACTTTTAGATTTAAGATTATGAGCCAAAATACCAATACTGAAGATACGATTGACTTAAAGGAACTTTTCTTTGCGCTACTGGCGCAATGGAAACTCATCGCATTATGCGTCATGCTCAGTCTTGTATGTGCATTGTTATATCTGCGTACCACACCAAATACATATTCCGTCGATGCGCTAGTACAAGTTGAAAGTAGTAAAGGTGCTTCAGCTGCACTTCTGGGTGATCTTTCTCAGGTTGTTGACCAAAAATCCCCTGCCCAATCTGAAATCGAAATTTTAAAATCGCGCTTAGTCCTTGGCTCAGTGATTCAAGCATTAAACCTCGATATCAATATTTCAAATCCGAATGATACTTTTGCACAACGGTTACTTGGAAAACCTGATGATGCTATCGAATATGCTCCTAAAGGCATCACATTTCAAGATGGTCAAAAGTCCTTTGAAGTTCGTCAATTTGATGTTCCGCAAGCGTTTTTGGACAAAACACTCAACTTAAACTTTAAAGCGGATCAGTTTGAATTAATTGATACACAAACAGATGAGATACTCTTGTCTGCGCCATTAAATCAAGTTAATCAACTTTCAAATCGTTATGGGGTATGGAAACTTAGTGTTTTCTCAAGAGATCAACTAGAGACTGACTACCTGATTCGTAAACGCTCTTTACCATCTGCAGTAAAATCAATTAGTGCTAGGTACTCCGTTGCAGAAAAAGGTAAATTAACTGGAATTTTAGGACTGAGCTATCAAGGTGAAGATAAACAACACATCACCAAAGTGCTCAATGCAATCTTATCCGCTTATAGCGCACAAAATGTCGCACGCAAATCCGCTGAAACGGCTCAAACCCTCAAGTTTTTGGATGAGCAATTGCCAGAGTTAAAACAACAACTCGACAAAGCTGAGCGCGAGTTCAATAAGTTCCGCCAACAGTACAATACTGTGGACGTTACCAAAGAGTCTGAGTTATATCTCACTCAAAGTATTACTTTAGAAACTAGAAAGATTGAACTTGAACAAAAACAAGCAGATATTGCAGCTAAATACACAGCTGAACACCCAGCAATGCGTGAGATTAATGCACAAATTACTGCACTGAACAAACAAATCGCCGATCTGAACAGCACATTGAAACAATTACCTGATTTACAAAGACAATATTTACAGCTTTATCGTGAAGTTGAAGTCAACACGCAATTATACACGGCGTTGTTAAACTCATATCAGCAGCTTCGTATTGCGAAAGCGGGTGAAATTGGTAATGTGCGTATTGTGGATACTGCAGTAGAACCTGTAGAGCCGATTAAGCCGAAAAAACTTCAAATTCTTATACTTGCAGTTTTCTTAGGTGGTTTCCTTGGGACGTTGATCGCTTTATTACGTAATATGCTACGTACCGGGATTAAAGATTCGTCTCAGATTGAACGAGAGCTTGATCTACCCGTTTATGCAACAGTACCTCGCTCTCCTGTTCAAGAAACTCGTATGAGTATCCTGAAAAAGAAAAAGAGCATTCCAATTTTGGCTGTTAAAAATAGCGATGATATTGCGATTGAAAGTTTACGGAGTATTCGTACCGCAATTCACTTTGCACTAAGCAACGCCAAAAACAATATTATAATGATTGCAGGTCCAGCACCTGAGGTAGGTAAGTCATTCATTTCAACTAATCTTGCAACGATCTTTGCTCAGAGTAATAAAAAGGTATTGTTGATTGATGCCGACCTACGTCGCGGGTATTTGCATAAATACTTTAGCAAAGATGTGAAACCAGGACTTGCTGAATTATTGACTGGCCAAGCTGAACTGAACCAAGTGATTCATGAAACTGAAGTGTCGGGCTTGAGTATTATGACTCGAGGAAAAAACCCAGCCAATCCATCTGAAATTTTAAGCTCTGAACAGTTTAAAACATTGCTTGAAACACTCAGTTCTCAATATGACCATATCATCATCGATACGCCACCGATTTTGGCAGTAACGGATGGTATTATCATTTCACAATACGTTGGGGTCACTTTATTGGTTGCTCGTTATGCGAAATCACACATTAAAGAACTTGAGCTCAGTTTAAATCGTTTCGATCAAGCTGGTGTTAAAGTGAATGGATTCATCTTGAATGATATTCAACGTGCCAGCGGTGGTTATGGCTATGGTTATAACTATGCTTATGCCTACAAAGCAAATAACAAAGATGACTAAGTTCTCTCTGCTTGCATAATGATAAAGCCAGATCAATGATCTGGCTTTATTGCAAAACAAGACAATGACATCTTTTAAAAAACATAAAGCCTATAAAAAATACACGCATTTTTCTGATCAGTTATTCAATGCGAAAGCAGAGACATGCTAAGATCAATGCCATATTTTTTTATCAAAATCTCAATTTTGGACATCTCATGAGTAAAGCGTTACCTGTTATTGTCGCAGCCGTTTTAGGCGGTGCAGCCCTTGTTCCAATTTATTATGCCACTCAACATCCTGCGACTGAGCTTGGTAGTAAAGCTGATAAAAATGCAGCCCCAGTTGCTAAAATTAGTTATGCCTTAGGTTATGAAGTAGCAAAACAGACTCCTCCAGAGTTAGAAACAAGCGCATTTATCACAGGTTTCCGTGATGGACATGCAGATAAACCTGCTGCTTATACCGAGGAAGAGTTACAAGCCGCTTACGTAGCGTTTCAACAAGATATGCAACAAAAGCAAATCGAAGAGTCTCAAAAAGCTGAAGCAACCAGCAATACATTCTTAACGGAAAATGCCAAGAAAGAAGGCATCAAAACCACTGCTTCGGGCTTGCAATATAAAATTACTAAAGAAGGTACAGGTAAACAGCCAACTGCAGCTTCAGTAGTGAAAGTACATTACAAAGGTCAGTTGACTGACGGTAAGGTATTTGACAGTTCTTATGATCGCGGTGAGCCAATCGAATTCCCACTCAATCAAGTGATTCCTGGTTGGACCGAAGGCTTACAATTGATGAAAGAAGGCGGTAAAGCAACTTTATACATTCCTGCAAACTTAGGTTATGGTGCTCAGGGAGTTCCTGGTTCTATTCCACCAAATAGCACTTTGATTTTTGATGTCGAACTCATCACGGTTAAATAATAGATATAGGGAGAGCATGTGCTCTCCCTTATTTTTGGAAAAGCATTCTGGAAGAAATAATGAAAAAATTTAGTTTAATTTTAATGAGTATGCTGATGGGTAGCGCTTATGCTGCACCAATCACTTTGAAAAGCCCGCAACAAGAGCAGTTGGGTTATAGCTACGGTTATTTAATGGGTAAAGGCAATGCAAATACCCTCAAAGATTTAAATATTGAGGCTTTTATACAAGGCTTAAAAGAAGCGACTCAAGGCAAGCCAGCATCCTTAAGCGATGAAGAAATGGCCAATGTCCTCAATCAGTATAAAAAACGCATAGAAGCCAAACAACTGGTTGAGTTTCAAGAGCTTGCCCAAGAAAATGATAAACTCGGTAAAGCGTTCTTAATAGAAAATCGTAAAAAAGCCAATATAGTAACCACGAGATCAGGTTTACAGTATCAAGTACTGCAAGCAGGCAAAGGAAAGTCACCTAAAGCAAGTGCAACGGTAAAGGTTAACTATGAAGGACGTTTACTTGATGGTACCGTTTTTGATAGTTCAATTGCCCGCAATCAACCAGTCGAATTTAAACTCAGTCAAGTAATTCCAGGCTGGACTGAAGGTCTACAAACCATGAAAGAAGGGGGTAAAAGTCGTTTCTTTATTCCTTCGAATCTCGCGTATGGTGAAGTCGGTGCAGGTGACGCGATTGGTCCAAACAGCACACTGATTTTTGAAATTGAGCTCATCGAAGTAAAATAATTTAATTTTGTCTCCCTCCTTTATAAAAGGAGGGGGCTTTTAACACTTATATTTAATGTTTCAAATGTCTTGGTCTAAATCCTGTTACCACCAATCCAACTACATAGGCAACCACGCCAATCACACATAAGCCCATAACCTCAGCAACACGCAACCACTGTGAAATATCACCTTGATACCACGTTAAGCCATACCACAAGGCAGCAATCATCACGATATTGGCAACACTAAATTGGAAAGCGAGTTTCTTCCAATGTGCCCCAAAGCGATAAATATTGCGCTTATGCAAATAGTAATAGAGTAAGCCTGCATTCACTAAAGCCGAGCCTGAAGACGCCATCGCCAACGCCATGTGCTCCGCCTCCCAGCCATTCAATTTGAATAAGCCAATGAAGAGAACATTTAAAATCGCATTCGCAGCAACAGCGATTAAGCCTACACGCACAGGTGTCTTAGTATCTTGCTGGGCATAAAATCCTGGGGCAAAAACTTTGATCAGCATAAATGAAATGACGCCTGCACTCATACATTGCAAGGCCAAAGCGGTCATTTGAGTATCTTGTAAGGTAAACTCACCGCGTTGGAATAAGGCCTGAATAATCGGTGTAGACAACATAAATAAAGCGATGCTGGCTGGAATGCCCACCAACATGATGATCTTTGCTGCCCAATCCAACATTCCTCTAAACTTTGTTTGATCCTGTTCCGCATGACGAGCCGACAATGAAGGTAAAATCACGGTACCAATCGCGACCCCAATCAGACCTAATGGCAGCTCAGTCATACGTTCAGCACTATACAACCACGACACTGACCCATCTTGCATAAACGATGCCCAGATGGTATTCAGTAATAAATTGATTTGCGTGACAGAAACACCAAATAATGCGGGTAGCATTAATTTTAAGATGCGATCCACACCTTCGTGTTTAAAGTCAACTTTTGGTGGAATCAATAATTTCTTTTTCCATAATTCAGGAATCTGGATCGCCAGTTGCAGTACACCTGCTACCACCACTGCCCACCCTAGCGCCATGATCGGTTCTGCCATAAAAGGTGTCAGCCACCATGCACCTGCGATCATTGCAATGTTCAGTAATACGGGGGCAAATGCAGGTGAGGCAAAAGAGCCATAACTATTTAAAATACTGCTGGCAAAAGCCGTCAGTGACATAAACATCAAATAAGGAATAGTGAGGCGAAACAAATCTACCGCAAGTGCAAATTTTTCTGGATCTTTATGAAAGCCAGGTGCATAGATATAGATGATCACAGGTGCAGCAATCATTGCAATCAGCGTCAGCAGTGACATTGCCGTCAATAAACATCCAAACACACGGCTAATGAGAATTTGGACTTCAGCATGGGTACGACTGGTTTTATATTCCGTCAAAACAGGAATAAAAGCTTGTGAAAATGCCCCTTCCGCAAACAACCGTCGAAAAAAGTTGGGAATACGAAACGCCACGACAAAGGTATCGAAGTCCTTACCTGCACCAAAAACATTGAGCAGTACAATGTCTCGTACCAATCCAAGTACTCGAGATAACATCGTCATTGCACTGACAATAACAGTCGATCGCCACAATGCCATCGCACTCACCTACGGCTTATTTTTCAAAAGCGTTATTGTAATAAAAGTTCAAACAAATTTCGTTGTAGAATCATAAATCTGATGCTGTTTTTTCACTTCATTTGTGTTTCGCGAGCATATTACGAAATAATTGCCAATCAAAATATGGGCCTGGATCAGTTTTACGCTGAGGTGCAATATCCGAATGCCCTGCAATATGGCGTTGAATCTTAGGATATGCTTGACGCAGTGTGTGCACCACCTCAACTAAGGCTTGATATTGTTCAGGCTCAAATGGCAGATCATCACTCCCCTCTAGCTCAATCCCAATCGAATAATCATTACATTCTTTTTGAGCGAGATAGCTAGAACGTCCTGCATGCCACGAACGATCATGAAAGTTCACAAATTGAATCACTTCACCTGTACGTAAAATCAAAAGATGTGCGGACACCTGCATACCTTCAATGGTCTGAAAATAAGGGTGCACAGACCAGTCCAATTGATTCTGAAAAAACTGCTGAATATAACCACCACCAAACTGCGACGGCGGTAAGCTGATGTTATGGATCACAATCAATTGAATATCGGTATCAGGGGGGCGTACATTAAAATTTGGTGATGCAATCTGTGTTGCACCCAATAATATTCCATCTTGCACTTGCGTAAATCTAGATTGTGACATTGTGACTCGAATCAGCAATTTAATATTTATGTTTCCATTTTGACATGCTTTATCCAGAATAATCGAGATGAAATACTTATTTTTTAAGCCGAGGGTGCTAATATAAGCCCCAAGTTTTTTAGTCAAAATCTACTGGAAATGGTATGAGTATTCCTCAATCTTTGCTTGAACAATCTATTCAAATCAATATTCAACAAGCATTACAAGAAGATATTGGGGACGGTGATATCACCGCCATGCTCACACCAGCAGATGAACAAGCAACTGCAACCATTATTAGCCGTGAAGAAATGGTCTTGGCGGGTCAACCTTGGGTCAATGCACTGATTCAAGCTTATGACAACACGGTTCAAGTCACTTGGTTAAAACAAGAAGGTGATGTTGTGACTGCCAATGAAGCTTTTTTAAAGCTTGCAGGTTCAGCCCGTAGTTTATTGACAGTGGAACGTCCAGCTTTAAACTTTATCCAGACACTTTCAGCAGTTGCAACCAAAACAGCCAGTTATGTAAAACAACTGGATGGCTTACATACCAAACTACTCGATACACGAAAAACCTTACCTGGTTTACGCATCGCACAAAAATATGCAGTGGCTGTAGGTGGTGGTCAAAACCATCGTTTAGGTTTATTTGATGCCTTCCTGATTAAAGAAAATCACATCATGGCAGCGGGTGGTATTGCACAAGCGATTACCAAAGCCCATGAAATCGCGCCAGGTAAACCTGTCGAAGTTGAAGTTGAAACTTGGGGCGAACTCAATCAGGCACTTGAGGCAGGTGCGGATATTGTCATGTTAGATAACTTTAGTCAGCAACAAATGATTGATGCTGTAAAACATGTTGCAGGTCGCTGTAAATTAGAAGCTTCTGGCAATATCACCATTGAAAATTTACGTGAAGTGGCAACGACAGGCGTAGATTACATTTCAATGGGTGTGCTCACTAAAGATGTAAGAGCGGTTGATTTATCAATGCGTTTTAATGCTTAAATCTGCTCGGAATCATTTTTATGCATCGTTGATTGATTAGTAAACGAAGCATCTGGTTTTGAATGATCAGGTGCTTTGGTCTGTTCAGTCCACGCTGATTTTGACTCGGTCACATCATTTGAACGTGGATCAACTGCCATCAATACAAACGTGACTGCAGTTAAAAAGACCAGAAAAATCTGTAACATCATTTCCCCTATTGTTCTTCATTTCAATTTTTGCTCAATCTATCAAAATAAAATGGGATAAATCAGAGACGCTCTGTTACTTTATGCAAAAGCTGATTGCGCTTATGTTTCCGAGAGATGTTCGGGCTACTTTCGTTTTATTTCATACACGCATATAATGCTAAACATCTCAATTTAAAATAAAAATTAATTAAACAAGATGGACAGCATATTTGAAAGCGTATTTCATGTCATTTTTAAAATTCTCAGATTCATTTTTATCGACATTATTTTTAGGATCATTGGACAAATTATTGTTGAAGGATTATTTCGTACGACGGGATATTGTCTTGTCCATTTTTATCGTCGACATCAGCGTGTAAGATTTGATAGCGATGAAGTGTGTATTGTCGGTTTTCTGGCTTGGCTGTTTATTATTTTATTCTGTGTCTACTGGTTCCTTATTCGTTAGTATTTCATCCATAAGCAGCCTAACATCTCCGTTAGACTGCCTATGGATGACTATTCAAAATCAATGAAAGCCTCTAGGTTTCAATAAAACCCATATATGGATCTGAAATAGAGTCTTGATTGGTTTCAATACGGCCTGCAAAGCGTCGGCTGTAACTTGGATCATTTTCAATGCTCACGGTAAAATCATACCAACCACCAAAGTCAGACATCTCCCAGTTTAATTCTTTCTCAGTGGCTGTCGTTTCGATTTGCCATGTTTGATTAGGTAAATAGGCATTGGCTTTTACAATCAGCTTGGCAGTCTGCATACCCTCATTCCGTACTTTCAAGATTAGTTTAGGGTCGCACTCCTCCATACACACGCGAATCTCTGGCTGTGCTTGGATTTGTATCGACTGGGTCAAATTTCCAGTGAAATGGCGATGAAAACCATTGGGTCCCAATACCCATAAATCGTACTGTTCATCTTGAGTCTGCCATACATCATCCAATTGCTGACCCGCCTCAACCATATATCGACGTGGAATCGCCTCTAAATTTAATTTGTTATATACATGAAAGACTGCGGCGTGTGTTCCTGTATTTGAAAACATGAGCTGCACCGTTTTATTCGATACATCAACTTTTGCGCTGCTATGCAAAACATAAGGCAAAGCTCGTGATGGACGAATACCCATCTCTTGCACTGGATGACTTTGATTTGAAGGACGACTGACTTGCGCCAAACGCTCTTGTGCTTTACGAATCGCATCTGCCTCAGCTTTACTTTTCTGCCCTACAAGATTTGGCAAAGGTAAAAGATTGGGTGTTTTAAAATCAAAAGCTGAGGTTAAGTCACCACACACCGCTCGACGATATGGACTAATATTTGGCTCTTCCACACCAAAACATTGCTCCAAAAATCGGATTACTGAAGAGTGGTCAAATACTTGTGAATTCACCCATCCGCCACGACTCCATGGGGAAAGAATATACATCGGTACTCGGACACCAGGACCATAAACGCCGATCCCATTACTCACTTTTGGATCAGTAAAGTTTGGTTGGCCTAAAGAGGCTTTGCCATGTGTCGCATATTCATAGGACATCTGCTCTTCATTTAAAGTCGACTTTCCATGTACTGTCCCCGAGGCATCCTTCGATGGCGCGCTAGGAGATGGTACATGGTCAAAGAAACCATCATTCTCATCAAAATTAATTAAGAAGACTGTCTGGCTCCAGAGTTCAGGATTGTCTGTGAGCGCATTTAAAGCCTCTTGGATATACCAAGCACCCTGTACTGGACTAGAGGGACCAGGATGCTCACTATAAGTTGCTGGTGCAATTACCCAACTCACTTGTGGCAATTGTCCTTGAGCAATATCATCTTTAAATGAAGCCAAAAAACCACCATCTGGCATGGTATTGGCTATCCCTTTATATAAAGGTTGATGGGTATCAATCGCAGGATCATAAGCTGGGCAAGCGGTAATATGATTGACAGGTTTACCCGATAATTCATTGGCACGGCGGTACTTTTTAAAGCCAGCTAAAGGATTATCGGTAAAGTTATCTGGCATATTTTGATAAACTTTCCATGTCACATCCGCTTGTTGTAACCGCTCTGGATAGGTCGTCCAATCATATCCAATCAAAGATGATCCAATTGAATCTAGATCATTGACTACACTTGCAACATTTGCTGCAGTTGGACCATTGGTTCCTGTCCAAATAAACATACGATTTGAATTTGTTCCTGTATGCATCGCACAGTGGTATGCATCACATAAGGTAAAAGCATTCGCTAAGGCGAATTGAAACTCAACTTCTTGTTGTTTGTAGTAACCCATTGAATGAGGTTGTTTGTATTTAACCCAATCCCCCATGCGACCATGATCCCAAGCAAACTGACCATCTGTCCATGAATGGGGCGTTCCACTTACTCGTTGGGCATTGCCCTGAGTGCTGTCCAAGTGATATGGATAAACTTTGTTTTTATTTGCGTCATACTGCTCCCAAACCTTTCGCTTTTGGCTAAGAGGAATAGTGAAGCGATCACCAAAACCTCGTACTCCTTTCAATGTGCCAAAATAATTATCAAAAGAACGGTTTTCTTGGGTCAAAATCACCACATGTTTGACATCTTTGATCGTCCCAGTTTCCACTTTGGCATCGATAGCGAGGGCTTTTTGGATACTGAGTGGAAAACTCGTAAGTGCTGCTGTTCCAAACAAAGCTTTGGTTGAATTCAATAAAAAATCACGACGATTCATGGGTTATATGTCCTTAATTATTGTTCTTATGGGGCACAATGAATTTTGCAGTTTGATGTTGGCGGCTTTGGATCTGGCGTTGTGTTATTGGTATCGCCATTATTATTTTCGTCGCATGCGCTTAATAAGAGAAAGCTACTGCTTAACAGGGCTAATAAGAAATATCGCATTTTGCTATCCGTTAAAATATTCGTGCAGATAGTCAATACAATGTAAATGACAGTTCAATGATGGATTTATAGCAATTCGATGACATCTTCATCGATAAAAAAAAGGCGGTCTAAAAAAACCAGACCGCCCGCACTATCAACTGGAACTTACCAACCGAGTGCTTGCTGTTGCTTTTGAATCAATTCTGCGATTCCTTTTTCTGCAAGCTCTAACATGGCATTACACTGTTGGCGAGTAAACGGCTTATCTTCCGCCGTTCCCTGAATTTCAATAAATTCACCCGCTTGTGTCATCACCACGTTTAAATCCGTTTGGCAATTTGAATCTTCTTCGTAGCATAAATCGAGGAGAACTTCGTCTTGATACATTCCCACCGAGATTGCAGCGATCAGACCTTTTAAAGGGTCTTGTTTAATTTTTTTGTTGCTCAGCAATACATTCATTGCATCAACCAAAGCCACTGCTGCACCTGTAATTGCTGCGGTACGCGTTCCGCCATCCGCTTGGATCACATCACAGTCAATCGTAATGGTGTTTTCACCTAACTTCTTCAAATCCACCATGGCACGTAAACTACGACCAATTAAACGTTGAATCTCTTGAGTACGACCACTTTGCTTACCACGTGCCGCTTCACGATCACTACGGGTATGTGTTGAACGCGGTAACATGCCATATTCAGCAGTCACCCAACCTTGCCCCTGTCCTTTTAAAAAACGTGGAACAGAGTTGTCAATGCTTGCTGTACACAGCACTTTGGTATGACCAAACTCAACCAAAACTGAACCTTCAGCGTAACGGGTATAGTTACGGGTAATTTTTACCTCTCGTAATTGGTCTAATGCTCTCTGGTCAATACGCATAATGATTCCTTAAAACTATGGCACAAATGTAATTGCGCCATAGTATAGCTCATTTGCCTATCTATTCAGTTTTACTTATTCGTTACAATTCACTCATTTAAGCAAACTTCAATTTTGCTTTCAGTTTGCTTATGGCTTGAGCAATATGGCTACTGACATCATTTGGCAATGAACATTTGGCTAAACGTACCCAAACCGTCCAGAACTGCTTCATAAAGTTCGCTTCGTTATAGTTCACCCCATATTCAGCACATAATGCTCTGATTTTAGGTGCAACTTCTTCATAACGGTTGGCTGGCATATCAGGGAATAAATGATGTTCAATTTGATGGCTCAAGTTACCACTCATAAAGTGCATCCATTTCCCACCTGTGAAGTTGCTTGAACCACGAATCTGACGTAAGTACCATTCAGCCTTGGTTTCATTTTCAGTATTGTCTGCTTCAAAAGTTTCAGCATCTTCAGTGAAGTGACCATTAAAAATCACTGCTGATGACCAAAGATTACGGATAATATTCGCCACTGCATTTCCGGCTAATACAGGGATAAAATTAATGGTCGCAATCGCAGGGAAAAATACATAGTCTTTTAAAACTTGGCGTTTCGCTTTTTTGCGGAACTCAGCAGCGTCTGCCCATACCTGTTTCCAGGTTTTGGTTTTATAGACTAAAGCATCTTCCAAATGTAAGTTTTGTACGCCCACATACCACTGGAAAAAGAACATCAATTGCAATGCCAATGGAATATTAGCTAAGTGGCGTACTTCCCACTTCTGATCTTCACTCACTCGCAAAATACCATAGCCGACATCATGGTCTTTACCGACGATATTGGTGTAGGTATGGTGCATATAGTTATGGGTATAACGCCAGTCATTACCTGAACAGGTATTGTCCCAATCATAGTCTTCACCGCGTAAGCTTGGATCATTCAGCCAGTCAAACTGACCATGCATGACATTGTGGCCAAGCTCCATGTTTTCTACGATCTTAGATACACCTAGCATTGCTGTTCCGACCAACCATACTGGTGGAATCCAGCCTCCAAACATCAACATACTACGTGATGCGATTTCGGTATAACGCACAAAGTTACGTACTTTGTAGATATATTTCGAATCCTGTTCACCGAGGTTCTGCATGACCTCAAGACGAATCTCTTCTACACGGCGGCCAAACTCTGCAACTTGCTCAGGTGTTAAATGAGCTGATTTTGATGCTGTTTTAAATTCTAATGCCATATTCATTGCGATAATCCTCAATATTTCTTTTTATAGGGTTATAGGTCAATCGTGACTGGGCTAAGCGCCTGACTCACACATAATTTGATTGCGCGGTTCGGTTGATCATCAATTTCACCCGTGATCACGTTTTGCGTCACACCGCTGACTTTGGTACAGCTACAGCGGTTACATACCCCCATGCGGCAACCGTGTTGTGGGCGTAAACCCGCTTGTTCTGCACTACTTAGGAGATTCGTGGTGGCAATAAAGTTCTGCTGTGCACGGCGGAACGTAATCGGTTGAGCTTCATTGGACTGTTCTAACTGCACAGGTTGGAAAAACTCTTGATGGAAATTTTCCGCCGCATCATGTTGCGTATAGATCACTTGTGCTTGACGCATCATGCTGTGGTGACCACAAGCATAGGCTTGAACTTCCTTAAAATTCGGCACCAGTTTCTCTAATAAAGCGATATCTAAATGTTGCTTTTGTTCAGCCGTATTAAAGAAATGATATTTTAGTTGTGGATATTGTTCCGCCAAATCCACGATCTCTTGGTGGAACACTTCAGCACGGTTAAAGTACACCACATGAATTTCTTTTAAGTTCTGTGCAATCGCTTGTTGCAATAAAGAATAAATGGCGGTGATACCAGAACCTGATGCAATTAATAGTGCAGGTTGCTGTCCTTGGTGCAGAACAAAATCACCTTGCGCTTGTGAGATTTCGACACAATCCCCCACATGTAAAAGCTGAGCTGCGCTAGAGACCAGACCTTGGACTTTTATTCCCAGACGGATCTCACCTTGCGACGTAATATCAATAATTGAATAACTACGTTGATGATAAACCCCTTGAATCATCAAGGTAATCAAAACACTTTGACCTGCACATACTTGCGAAAGATCAAAGTTTTGGTTTGGTTTTAAAGTCAATAAAACCATATCAGTACTTAATGAGCGGACTGCTGTCACTTCAGCAAGAATACGCTTCCAAGCAAAAGTTGGTTTTATTTTTTGCAAAACAAAATCAACAAAATCTTCTCTAATCCAGTGTGGCTGATACCCTAACTTTGCGTTCATACGTTCCTCGTTTTGTATCTGGCTATTTATATTGAGTGAACAAATGTTCATGTAGTGAACATGTGTACACTATATTCATTTGTGTTCACTGAGTCAACACTTGTTCACTAATTTTCTGAATGTTTTTTGCGCTTTTTTATAACTATCTAAATTGTCTTGAAAAAAAGAGCGTCTTAAAGGAGATCATGAACGTTCTGAAAATGTGACTAAATTTGGCAAAAGCACAAAAGTGTCTGATTGGGCAATGGATTAAAGCTAAAAAAAACCTATTTTTTTTGCTAGACTCTATCGTATGGTTTTAATGGATCTTATTCATGTCGATTAGAGATGAACGAAAACAACAGAGTCGGCAAGCTCTACTGGATGCAGCACTCCACCTCAGTACCTCTGGGCGCTCATTCAGCAGTATTAGTTTGCGAGAAGTTGCTCGTGAAGTTGGTTTAGTACCAACGGCGTTTTATCGTCATTTCCAAGATATGGAAGCATTGGGACAAGAGCTAGTTGATCAAGTCTCTTTACATCTCAAAAGCCTGATTCATCAACTCGGTCAAAGCTATCTAAAACATAGTGGGGCAGCAAAAACACGTACCAGTATTGAACTGTTTGTACAAGCGGTAAACCATAGTCCACAACAATGGCAATTTATGATTGCTGAACGTTGGGGCGGATCTGAAACGGTCAGGACCGCAATTGCGCGTGAAATTGAGTTTTTGATCGAAGATCTCGCCATTGATTTATGCAAACTTGAAACCTTCAAGCACATTAAAGAAGCTAAAGATTTACAAGTTCTATCGACCATTTTGATCAATATGTCATTTACTTGGGCAATGACGTGGATCAACTTACCTAAACAGTATGAGATTGACGATTTATTAGAACAACAGAATCTGTTTATAGACAATGCAACCACTCAGGTTCGTTTGCTATTTAATGGGATCTCAAATTGGGAACCACAAAACGTTTGACTATATCAAGCCCAAAGTTTGATATATAAAAGCATTGCTTCGCGTTATTATGCATTAGACAATCAAGCATTGCCGTTTAGAACACTATGAGGAGCTTATAAGCATCATGAATCCTGATCGTCATACACAGTTCTTAATTCGCAAAGAAAAAATTTTGCAGGTTGCTGAAAAACTATTATTAGAAAACAACCAAGAAATGACCTTAGATGAACTGGTTGCCGAACTGGACATAGCCAAAGGTACGCTATACAAACATTTTCGCAGCAAAAATGAATTATTGCTTGAGCTGATTATTCAAAATGAAAAAGAAATTTTAAAAATTTCAGATAAATACAATACCGATGTCAAAGAATATGCTCCACGTTATATGCTCTATCATTTAAAAGCACCCAGTCGTACGATTCTCCTGCATCAATTAGAAGAACATCTCACCATGACTGAATCAAAGTTAAAGCATTTGTTTGATGAGCTTTATGAAATTCGTCAGCAACGTATTGTTTCTTTGAAAGAAATGACCGAAAAATATTTAAAGTCGCAAAATTATGATATGTCGATTCGTGATTATTTGTCTTATATTTGGTCACTGACCTACGGTGCAGCATTATTATTAAATTCAAGTTATTACCAACGTTCGATTGGTTCACGAGAAAAGTTAATAAATCTCTACGTCAACCAAGCTTTGTCTTTACCTACACAAAAAGTGCAAATTGATTTAGAAGCTTTGGATAGTGAATAACCCTGAATAAAAAAGGACTGCGGCAATTACTCCCCAGTCCTTTATACTTTAACTAAAGATCAATTTTATTTGCCTTTACGCTCTTTCTCTAACAAGAAGTCAACCACTTGGGTAACCTTTGCATCTTCACCCTGTACCACATATTTTCCGTTTACCACGACTGCCGGTACGCCTGTCAATTGGTACTGTTGCGCGAGCTGATTTGACTCAGCAACTTTTGCAGTAATTGGGAAAGAGTTAAACATACTATTAAATTTCTGTTCTGGTACACCATAGCGTGCAAAGAACTTCGCCTGAGAGGCTTGATCAAAAATCTGTTGACCACCCTCATGAATCGCGTGGAAAAGTGGAATATGGGTTCTCTTACGAACACCAAGTGCTTCTGACACATAGTAACCACGTGCACCTTGCTCCCACACCTTATTCATGGCTGCGGGTGTGCGTAAGAAATACACATCCTTTGGAATTTTCTTTAACCAAGTTTGCATATGTGGCTCAAGATTATAGCAGTGACCACAGCCATACCAGAAAAATTCGCGGACTTCGTACTGACCTGCTGGCGCAACCGTTTTACCTGGATTGGCCACAACCGTATAGTCCTTACCTTCAACAAAATTTGCAGCCATTGCATTCATTGAAAACGTCAACGCAACCGCACTTAAACCACTGAGTACTAACTTTTTCATTGCCTGTGCTTTTCCTCTAAGCATTTTTCGTAAGTTTATATGCTAAATATAAAGCAAACTCGACTAATTCGTTTTTCTTCTGTGAAGTTTTTTATTGGATTTATCGCTTTTTTTGCCAGAATCGCTACACTACCAAAAGATTAAACCGAAATAATCATCCTAATATAGAGGTGACACCATGTCGCAATTGAATGTTGACCCGCAAGAAATCGCAAAATTTGAAGCATTGGCTGCCAAATGGTGGGATCAACATTCGGAATTTCGCCCTCTTCATCAAATCAATCCCTTACGTCTAAACTGGATCGATGAACGTGTAGGTGGTTTAGCGGGGAAAAAAGTCCTCGATGTCGGTTGCGGCGGTGGAATTTTAGCTGAAAGTATGGCGCGTCGTGGTGCTGATGTTCTCGGCATTGATATGGGTGAAGCTCCGCTTGCAGTAGGTCGCCTTCACGCACAACAAGAAAATGTACAAAACATCGAGTATCGCCAAATCCCTGTTGAACAACTGGCTCAAGAGCAAGCAGGTCAATATGACGTCGTGACCTGCATGGAAATGATGGAACATGTGCCAGATCCTGCCTCGATCGTCAAAGCCTGCCAAAACTTAGTGAAACCTGGTGGTCACGTGTTTTTTTCAACGATTAACCGCAATCCAAAATCCTATTTATTTGCGATCATTGGTGCCGAATACGTGCTTCGTTTACTGCCAAAAGGCACGCATGACTATCATAAATTCATTCGTCCATCTGAAATGGCACATGATATTCGTAATGCCGGTTTAACCCTCAAGGAAATGACCGGTTTACATTACAACCCGATCACCAAACATTACTGGCTTGCGCCCAATGTCGACGTGAATTATATGGTTCATACCACCAATACAGGTGCTCAATGAAAGCGGTTTTATTTGATCTAGATGGTACGTTGATTGATACAGCAGCTGACTTTATCCGAATCATTCAACAAATGTGCCGTGATAAACAATGCCCTGTGGTTGAAGCAGATACGATTCGCACACAAGTTTCTGAAGGCGCACGTGCTATGGTCAAACTGGTATACCCAGAGTTGGATATCACTGACCCAGTATTTTTAGCGCATCGTCAACGCTTTCTAGATGTGTACGGCGACAATATTGTAGTGGATACAGATCTATTTGAGGGCATGTATCCTTTGCTCGAAGAGTTGGAAGCCCATCACATCCCATGGGGGATTGTGACCAATAAACCACGTGGCTTAAGTGAAGCTTTATTAGCTAAACTCAAGCTGAATGAACGTTGTGCCGTGCTAGTTTGCCCTGAGGATGTCAGCAAAACCAAACCTGATCCAGAACCCATGTACCTCGCGGCTCAACGGCTCAATCTAGATGCTAAAGATATTATCTATGTCGGAGATCATCCCCGTGACATCGATGCGGGACGCAATGCAGAGATGTATACGATTTTGGCTGCATATGGTTATTTACCGGTTGAATCACGTGATGATCTCGCTGCATGGCGAGCGGATGCCATTATTCATACCATCCCTGAGCTCCATCAACTGCTTAAACAGAAAATCACTGTTTTCTCAGAAAATCAGAGTATGATGGGTTAAACATTCCATTGAAGATAATAACAGGAGGCATAACAATGAAATATTCAGAATATCAACCTCGCCCAGATCTGCTTAAAGATCGCATTATCTTAATCACAGGTGCTGGTGATGGGATCGGACGAGCTGCTGCGATGAGTTATGCCCTCCATGGTGCCACCGTGGTCTTACATGGTCGTACTTTAAACAAACTTGAAGTCATCTATGATGAAATTGAAGCTTTAGGTGCGCCACAACCCGCTATTCTTCCATTACAGCTCTCAACTGCATCGAGTCATGATTACGAGCTTTTGGTGGATACTTTAGAGCAGCAATTCGGTCGTTTAGATGGTATTTTACACAATGCAGGCATGTTAGGTGATCGTGTTGAACTTGCCAACTACCCAGTTGATGTTTGGGATGATGTCATGGCGGTGAATTTACGCGCGCCTTTCGCTTTAACTCAAGCCTTATTACCTTTACTCGAAAAATCAGAACATGCTTCGGTGATCTTTACCAGTTCAGGTGTTGGGCGTGAAGCACGTGCATTGTGGGGTGCTTATTCAGTCTCCAAAATTGCAACGGAAGCGATGAGCAAAATCTTTGCCTTAGAAAACAGCTTCCCAAACATTCGCTATAACTGTATCAATCCAGGCGGTACACGTACTGCCATGCGTGCCAAAGCCTACCCCGATGAAGATCCAAAAGTGCTACCTACACCTGATAGCATTATGCCTGCCTATCTTTATCTTATGGGTGATGATAGCTTGGACATGAATGGACAAAGTATTGATGCTCAAGATTAAGTTCTGCTGACATTCAGACTTTATGAGAATAATTCCAAACAGTATTGAAAACTGACCTGATGCAGAGATTTGGGTAAATTATCTTCATCTTTTTAAAGGAACAATGAATTGATCTTCACAGTTTCTCTGCATTTTTAAGGTACAGTTTTCACATGAGAGACATCCGATATTAGGTGTATCATGAAAAAATTTTTCATTATTTTGATTTTAGGTTCAATTGCCTTATTGGGCAGTGTGGCAAGTTTTGCGAGTCCTCCATTTGATCGTGATGAAGATGGGCGTGGCAAGCATGGCCGCAATTTCGAACGTTCAGATAATGATAACCGTATGCGCGAACGTCGTATGCGTGAAGAACGTGGTGTAGAGCGCTTGAAACAACATCGCTGGCAAGCGGGATATGTCATGCCTCAACATTATCGAGGTAATGGCTACAAAATTGATTATAAAGAAAATAATCTCCCTAAGCCGGGTCGTAATCAACAATGGTACAAAATTAACAACGACTATATTTTAGTCAACTCGGATGATAATAGTATTGTCAGTATTCGAGCATTCTAAATATGCCACATTGACTTATACTGAATTGAGGTCAAATGAGATCGCACTCAAACTTCATTTGAGTGCTTTTTATTAAACTAAATCATGTGAGTTTGAGTTTTTTTGTTTAGAATCATCTCATATCTGTTGATTTGAGATCGGTATGCCTAGTAAGCCTGTAGAAAAATTGCATAACAGCACCCAACATTATGTACATTGGTTTCGCCATTCTGCACCTTATATTAATGCACACCGAGATAAAACCTTTGTTCTGATGTTCGGCGGTGAAGCCGTTCAACATGAAAATTTTCAGCATATTATTCACGATATTGCCCTGCTGCATTCTTTAGGCATTCGCTTAATCCTCGTATACGGCGCACGTCCGCAGATTAATCAGAATCTCCATCAACAACAGATCGAAACACCGTTTCATCAAAATCGTCGCATTACCACACGTGAATCTTTACGTGGTGTGATGAACGCCGTGGGTTCAATACGCCTAGAAATTGAAGCTCTACTATCTATGGGTTTAGCCAACTCACCGATGTATGGCGCACGCATTGATGTCGTTTCAGGCAATTTTGTCACTGCGAAGCCGTATGGTATTCGTGAGGGAATCGATTTCCAGCTCACTGGAGATGTACGTTCGATTGATACCGACGCAATTCAACGTCATTTAGATAACCATAATATTGTTCTATTAGGGCCAACAGGCTATTCGACCACGGGTGAAGTCTTTAATTTACTTGCTGAAGAAGTCGCAACCAAAACGGCAACCGCATTAAATGCCGACAAGCTGATCTTCTTAGGTGAAAAACAAGGTCTGATCAATGATCAAAAACAATTGTTGCGTGAATTAAGCCCACGTCAGCTTGAACCTTATATTCAACAATTTCAATCCCAATATCCCGAATTTGCCTTACACCTCAAACAAGCCCAACAGGCCTCATTGTCTGGTGTACATCGCGTCCATCTGATTTCGTATGCCTATGATGGTGCATTGATTGAAGAACTATTTACGCGGGATGGAGTCGGTACGCTAATCACAGATGCTCACTATGAGGAGGTACGAATCGCCAATATCCAAGATGTCGGTGGTTTGATTAACTTACTTCGTCCACTTGAGCAAGAAGGGATTCTGGTCTATCGCTCACGGGAACTTCTTGAAAGTGAAATTGAGCAATTTGCCGTGATTGAACGTGACGGCATGATTCTCGCCTGTGCGGCACTCTATCCCATCCCTACGGGAGAAGATGAAATCCATTCCGCAGAGATTGCCTGCGTCGCAGTGGATTCAAATTATCGAAAATCCAATCGCGGCAGCCAGATTTTGCAATTCCTAGAGACAAAAGCCAAGCAACAAGGCATTCAACAACTGTTCGTACTCACAACACGAACGGCTCACTGGTTCTTGGAACAAGGTTTTATCGCAGCAAGCATCGATGACTTACCCAATGCTCGCCAAGCGCTCTATAACTATCAACGTAACTCCTTAGTCTTTAAAAAAGTCTTGGTTTAAGTTCATTTAGGTTGTAGATATTTTTATTTCTTATAAAGATATCTACAACGCCTCAATATCAATGATTGAACTTAAAATAAAAAAATAACGATTATCTTGAAATATAAAAATTAATCATATTAAAACAATAATTTACCAATTAACCTAATGAGTATATTTATATAAAGCATCGCTAAGCTTATACAATTTTGTGTTTTGCACTTTTCATTATAAACAAAGCCCGATTATTTATTTTTTCTGTCATAAAAAAAGTTTTAGCGTAGTTGCTCATCTTAATCAATCTTTGATTTTTCGGGGAGCATAACCAGCATGGTCATTTCAATCAATCATTCATGGAACTATCGCCTCATCGCAGCGAGTCTTGTCAGTTTGATGGGAATTACAGGTTGTGCAAAGAAACCTGAGCAGCAAGCAACAACACAACAAGAAACCACAACATTCAATATCGGCTTTCAAAAGTATGGCATCTTGCCGATCGTCAAAACAAAAGGTGAATTAGAAAAACGTCTTGCTGCTCAGGGAATCAAGGTGAAATGGATTGAATTCCCAGCAGGTCCCCAGCTTTTAGAAGGTTTAAATGTAGGGAGTGTTGTTTTTGGTGAAGCAGGTGAAGCTCCACCAATTTTCGCACAAGCAGCGAATCCCAATTTGATTTATGTCGCCAACCAACCGCCTGCTCCAACAGCTGAGGCATTAATCGTTCAAAAAGATTCACCTATACAATCGATACAAGACTTAAAAGGTAAACGAATCGCGCTCAATAAAGGCTCGAATGTTCATTATCTTCTCCTTAAATTACTTGAAGCTCACAATCTCAAGCTCAGTGATATTCAACCTGTTTATTTACCCCCTTCAGATGCACGTGCGGCCTTTGAAAAAGGCGTGGTTGACGCTTGGGTCATTTGGGACCCGTTCCTTGCAGCAGCCGAGCATCAAATCCAAGCCCGAGTCATTGCCAACGGCGAAAATCTGGTGAACAACCACCAATTTTATTTGGCAGATCGTCAATATGCTGAGAACAATCCAAAAGTTTTACAAACAGTGATCACCACTCTTAACCAAACCACGGATTGGGTCAAAGCACATCCTGACGATGCGGTAAAACTACTCCAAAAACCCACTGCTCTTGAGTTTGAGGTGCTGAAAAAATCAATATCACGCATGGGTTTTGGGGTTCAGCCCATCTCAGAAAAAGTGGTAACAAAACAACAATATGTTGCTGATGCTTTCTTTGCACAACAGCTCATCCCAAAACAACTTCACATTCAAGAGGCTGTCTTGAAAAACCAAGTTGAATAATCAAGAGAACAGAGGGAATTGCGATTTAAAGCAAGTGATTCCTGGTCATATTGGCATTCAGCACAGTGTTTGTACGGCGCAATAAAGATTGATTTTAGAAGGAATATCCGCATGAATATTTTCTGGTTTATCCCCACTCACGGTGACAGTCGTTATTTAGGTACCAGTAGGGGAGCGCGGCAAGTTGATCATGCTTATATGAAACAGATTGCTGTCGCGGTAGATAATCTCGGCTATGCAGGTGTATTAATTCCAACGGGACGTTCTTGTGAAGACCCTTGGATCACGGCCGCCAGTCTAATTGATGCCACCAAGCAACTTAAATTTTTGGTGGCCCTGCGTCCAGGTATCACTACACCTGCACTTGCGGCACGGATGGCAGCGACCTTTGACCGCCTCTCCAATGGCCGTATTTTATTGAACCTTGTAACGGGTGGTGATGAACAAGAGCTTAAAGGTGATGGCCTGTATGAAGACCATAACACACGTTATCAAACCGCATCCGAATATGTCAAAATCTGGCGTGAAATCTTGACCCGCTCTCATACAGGTGAGTCCTTCACTTTTCATGGTGAGCGGTTAAGTGTCGATGATGCCAAACTGCTCTACCCACCCGTACAACGTCCTTATCCACCGTTATGGTTTGGCGGTTCATCAGAAGCTGCAACTGAATTAGCGGCGGAACAGGTCGATACCTATTTAACTTGGGGTGAGCCTCCTGCTGCAGTAAAAGAGAAAATTGAATATCTCCGCGCCAAAGCAGCAGCTAAAGGCCGCACACTCACTTATGGCATTCGCTTACATGTGATTGTTCGCGAAACCAATGAACAGGCATGGGCAGCTGCTAATGAACTGATCCAATATTTAGATGATGACACGATTGCAGCAGCTCAGAAAAAATTTGCGCAAATGGACTCGGTTGGTCAGCAACGGATGGCAGCCCTGCACGGCGGACGTAAAGACCAACTCGAAGTCTCGCCAAATTTATGGGCAGGTATTGGTTTGGTCCGTGGTGGTGCTGGTACAGCTTTAGTTGGTGACCCAGAAACTGTGGCTGCACGCATTCAAGAATATGCGGATTTAGGCATTGATACCTTTATCTTCTCTGGATATCCGCATCTAGAGGAATCCATTCGATTTGCCGAGTTAGTCTTTCCTTTACTTCCCTTACAGACACGACAAAAACTGGCACAACCGCATTTGACTGGTCCTTTTGGAGAAATCATTGCCAACAACTATGTACCTGAAGAAAAGCAATCCAGACTTCCAAGCAAGGAAAGCGCATGACCAAACAACTTTATTTGAGCAATGTTTCACGTGGAACAAAACATATCACTAAAGGTTTGCTCCCTTGGCTATTTCCAATTCTACTTTTGACCATTTGGCAAATTGCGTCAAGCTCAGGCATTTTACAAAATCGTGTTTTACCCGCTCCAAGCGCAGTGGTGAGTGCATTTTGGCAACTATTGGTCAGTGGTGAACTTTGGCAGCACGTCCAAGTCAGTGCTGGTCGTGCCTTACTCGGTTTATTGATTGGAGGTGGTTTAGGCCTCATTTTAGGCTTATTAAATGGTTCATCTCGCATCGCATCAACCTTACTTGATACCACCTTACAAATGATCCGCAATATCCCTGCACTTGCTCTGATTCCATTGGTGATTTTATGGTTCGGCATTGATGAAACCGCCAAACTGTTTTTGGTGGCTGTTGGGGTGTTTTTCCCGATGTATATCAACACCTATCACGGTATTCGTTCCGTTGATCCTCAACTGATTGAAATGGGTAAAAGTTACGGACTCAATCGCTGGCAACTCTATAAAGAGATTATTCTCCCCGGTGCCATGCCTTCGATTCTGGTGGGACTACGTTTCTCCCTAGGCTTGGTATGGGTCTTACTCATTGTTGCAGAGACGATTTCAGCACAAGCAGGTATCGGCTATATGACCATGAATGCACGTGAGTTTTTGCAAACAGATATCGTTTTGGTCGGTATTTTACTCTACGCCTTACTCGGTAAATTAGCAGATGTACTGGCACAAGCATTGGAACGTTATTTATTACGCTGGCATGCGGGTTATCAAAAATAAAAAAGGGGGACTAAAATGAGTAATTTAAACCTAAATTTTCATGACAATCATGAAATTCAAACACTTACTGCAGTAAAAACAGCACCCTCATCTGCCAATGGGGCAGAGATTCTGATCGAGCAACTGTATAAATTCTATGCAGAGGTCAAGGTGCTTGAAGATTTAGACCTCCAGATCGAAGCTGGTGAATTTGTTGCAATCGTTGGTCGGAGTGGGTGTGGGAAAAGCACCTTATTGCGCCTTATCGCTCAATTAGAAAAACCCAGCTATGGTGAAATCAAATTTCAATCTGCTCGAAATTTTCGTGAAGGGATTAGCAGTGCAGATATTCGAGTCATGTTCCAAGACCCAAGATTATTGCCATGGAAAAGTGTTTTAGCAAATGTACAACTCGGCTTATCCAAACCTCAACATACGCTGGCAAAGACGCTATTAGAAAAAGTTGGCTTAAAAGACAAAGCCTCACAATGGCCCGCGCAACTTTCAGGTGGACAACGTCAACGTGTTGCTTTAGCACGAGCATTGTCCCATTCTCCACGCATTTTGCTGCTAGATGAACCACTTGGAGCGCTGGATGCATTAACTCGTTTGGAAATGCAAAATCTCATTGAACAATTGTGGAAAGAGCAAGGCTTTACCGCAGTTTTAGTCACCCATGATGTCAGTGAGGCCGTGCAATTGGCTGATCGAATTATTCTGCTCGATCAGGGGCATATTGCACAGGATTTCAAAGTTAATCTCCCCCGCCCTCGTAAAAAGAGCATTGCTTTTGCACAACTTGAACAACAAGTCCTTGATGCGGTTTTAGCCAGCTAAAACCGTGTACCTCTTCAAAATTGCACTAAAATATCTCAAGCATCATGCAGATGCTGCCGCGATCATGATCGAATTATTAACAAAATATGTATTTTAGAGTTTAGATTCTAATAATTATCAAATAGATCCCTACCACTGATCGTAGAATCACAACTTTTTAAATAAAAAAACTGTGTTGTTGTGCACAAATCCGACAATTTATCTTACAATGTCAAAGACATTTTTTGAATCAAGCTCTCAGATGGAACAGAAAAAAAGTACACAAAAGCGCAATCAACTGCTGAATGCTGCCCTCGATGTTTTCTCTGTCTATGGGTTCAGTGGTGCTAGTCTCGATGAGATTGCTCAACTTGCGAATATGCATAAGTCGAATATTTTCTATTATTATGAAAATAAAGAATCCCTCTATGTGGAAGTCTTGACCACCGTATTACAAAAGTGGCTTGCTCCCTTACAAACTTTAGAGTCAGAGCTTGAACCAACTGAAGCACTGACCCACTATCTGATTCAAAAGCTTGAAAGCTCGCGTGACCAGCCTAAGGCTTCTCGTTTATTTGCCTTGGAAATCATTCAAGGTGCACCACATATTTTGCCAATCTTAAAAGGCCCTTTGAAAAAGCTCTTCAAGCGTAAAACCAAAGTGATTCAAACGTGGCAAGAACAAGGCAAATTGTCCCAGGATATTGATCCAGAATTATTGATTATCAATATTTGGGCAATTACTCAGAACTATGCTGATTTTGCAACGCAAATGGAGATGGTGACGGGTAAAACATTACGTAACCGCAGTATGTACCAACGCACTATTGAACACACTGTGCATTTGATGCTGTATGGCGTAATTCCTCGTTAAGTTTTCTTCCGTTAAAAGCTTTCATTTTAATGATTGAAATACAAAAAGCGGCTTTGTTAGTCGCTTTTTCATGCCAAATAGTTAAGGTGATTATTCAACTGAACTAATCAAAAATATGGAACATTGATTAAAAACCATACGTGGAACAACAATAGTCACGAAAAAGCCGTTCAAATGTGCTGAAACTTAGAATGGCTTACGTTGAGATAAAAGGAAAACTTAAAAAATTACGCATAAGGCGTATTATGTTAATTTTAGATAAACTCAATAATAAAGTTATTAAAATATAAATAATTTCTTAAAAAAAATAAGAAATATTAAGTACTTTTCATTAGTATTATGGCAATTAAAAGTTAGATTATTTAACTTTTTATTGTATTTAACTTTAGAGCGTTATATATTTCAAATTAGTAGTTTCGACAACTTACTTACATACAGAGGTGATTGCTTCGATTTCTTGTTCAATTTAAGGAAATTAATATGAACAAACCTAATCGAGCGATCCTTCTAGCTGTTAGTGACATGAAGAAAATAGCTGAAGCTTTACGGAAAAATAAAGAGCATGAACTTGCTGAATTAATTGAAGATTATATAAATCTTCCACCTTCAAATGATTCTAGTAAAAGTCAATCTGATGATCTAAATCGCATTATTAAAAATGGCACAACAGTTTTAGATCTTATGAGAGTACTTGCGAAACTCTTTATTGACTCCTAACAGCGGCTTCTATTCTTCTTGCAAAAGAATAGGTTATTTTCTGCCCCTTTCACTTTTTTAAATTCAAGACTTTTGGAGGTAATTACTTGAATTTCGACATTAACTTTTGGAATCAAGGAGGCAAGCGATGAAAGCATGCAACTTAGAACTAATTGATTATATTGCTATTTAACACTCTGAATGTAACACAAGAAAATGAGGCAATTATTTTCTTGATGAAGTAAAGAAAGCTGACAATATTTTTTATTTCTAATAGTAGGTCTGTCGAAAAAGATACGAAAAGGTAGTTAAAGTTGAGCATATTAAGTTGGATGGATTTTGAGGATACATATGACACTCACAGAGAGTGGGATATCTTGTATGGTCTTGATCCTGTACGTAAACGTCCTGGAATAGCTATTGCAGAGCCAAATGTATTTATTCAATTTGATATTTTAGATCTGAGCCTATTACTTTGCTATTTATTCTTATTCAACTATGTTCTTTATAAAAAAAATTCAATTTGTTTGTCAGAACAAAATGGATCTAGTGCTCAGCTGTGGGCTTCATTAGTTCACTATAAATCAAGACTTTAACTAGATATGATCTTCCATTATTTTCTAACAATCTAGGTACGATTTATGACAAGCACTCACTTCTCAGGTTTCAAAATTAAAGGATTGCGCATCAAGCAAAATTTATCCGCTATATCAGTAGCTGAAGCTTTAGATATTACTCCAACTTATCTTTCTTTAATTGAAGCGGGTAAGAAGAAACCTTCTTCAAAAGTTTTAAAGAAAGCTGCATACTTGTTTAAGGTATCTTTGGATGAATTTACTGAAACAAAAGAATTATTAAATGACTTTGCCGAACTTGCTAAAAAAATAGATATCGCAAACATCATCGCTGTATTAGAAATGACAAATAAACAAAATCAAGATAATAAGGAAGATTAAAGAGAAATGTATCTCTAACTTTAACTATATATTATTGGACTATTTAACATAAAATCTCTTATGAAAACTCAAAAAAACATGGAATCTTTCGACCATTTAACATAATGGCCGTTATGCGTAACCAGCTTGCAAGCTAAAGTAACTTTTAAATTTCAACAATCTACCGATACGCAAAAGCCCACCCATACAAACTACAAGGCTAGACCTTTACATTTAAAAATGCGCCTGATACAGCGCCAATAACTTTTGTGCCCCTAGTAATAAATTATCTTCCCAATCTAAATGAGCCGTATCATTGGCGCCATCCGTTATATATTTGACTGAGATCAACCGCACACCGAGTTTTTGACAGACTTTGGCTAAAGCATACGCTTCCATATCCACCAAATTACAGCTGACCTTTGGTAAACCTGTTTCAAAAGAATCACCTGTGCCACAAATGCCTTTGGGTAAGTGTTCAAAGTGTGGTTGAGTATAAATTTCTGCGGGGATGTCATCATCCATTGGAGTTACACCTACAGCAAAACCCAAAGGTGATACATCCATATCACGTTGCACAAATGTCGTCACTTCTACCAAGCTATGTGCATCAAAATGCGAACTACCCGCACTACCTAAATTAATCAGCGTCTTGCAGCCTGTTTTCTGAATCACTTCAAAGGCTTTGAATGCCGCATTGATTTTGCCGATGCCACTGTAATGAACGTCAATACCAGCTTGCTCAAACAAACCTTTGGATTCATTCGGCAACGCCATAATCAGGGCAATATCAGCATTCATAAAAAGACTCGTTCAAAGAAAAATAGAGACACAAAAAAGGTGTGCTTTAGCACACCTTGATATTATCGCATCTTCTGTTGCAACGCAGCCAAACAAGGCGAGAAAAAGAGTTGACCGCTATACGCACCAGCTACAGTTTTTTTCATTACCAAAGCCCACAGCCCTATTAGCAATAAACTTAGAACCACAGCGATAGATTGTAAAAAAGCAACTTGCAGCTGATGCGCTAAGTTAAAGATCGCTAAAATAAATACACCGAATGGGAAAGTCAGTCCCCACCAACCCAAATTAAATGGAATCCCAGTACGAATATGGCGCAATGTGGTCAAAATCGCGATTCCAAACCACCATAATCCAAAGCCCAATAATACCAAACTCGCCACAATGCCTAATGCAGGCAGTAAGTTTGCTAAATTTTCAAAGCCCATCGCCTGCATGATACGTGGTGCTTGTTCCCCCAATAATAATAACGCCAAAGCCCCTGTGCCAATTGGTCCTAAACAAAGCCAGCTAGAAATAGCTACCTCTTTCTCAGGCAATTGATGTAAAGCCAAACGTAGCATTAAGATGGTCAAAATTGCAAAAGCAGGCAATACAGAAATTCCCCATAGTACATAGCCTGTGACTAAAATATTGAATGCGTGCTGATCGGCAGTTAAATGCTGTAATAATACTCCCGCTGAACTCGCAGCCACCTCACAAGCCACTATCGGTAATAACCATACTGCGGTCATCCGTTGTAATAAATGATCTTGGCAGCTAAACATACAAAATGGCACGATCCATGCAATCACTACAGCGAGAAATACATCGAAATACCAAAGATACTCCGCAATTTGTACCGCAATATCACCATATAAATGCGTTCCAAAGCTGAGAAAACCATTGATGATCGTCGCCAGCCCCATCGGAATAGCCCCTAAAAACAGGCTCATATTTGGATGACTAAAAATCTGTTTTGCTTCCGTTGGAAATAAAATCCAGCGCAACATATAAAGCACACTAAAACTCATGAAGAGCAAAATATTCAATTGCCATAATTGTGTCGCTAACTTGAATAATAGAGCTGAAGCAAAAGGTAACTGTGCTAAAATCATTGCCACCACACCAGTTCCCATGGTGGCTGTAAACCAGTTTGGGGTAAAATGGCGAATAACATCTCGGCTTTGTTCTAGCTGATAAAATGGTTTTCTCATCTCTATCTCAATATTCAGCAACATAGGTTGAGTTTAGTTCAGCTTTAAAATAAGAAAAATTGATTTATTTTTATTTAATCAATCAATTTTACTTATACATAAATGCTTAAATATTGAAATTTCTCTGTGTAAAAACACAACAACAAGACGAAACGCTGAGAATATGGCAATATATAGCCTTTGTAAAAATCACTGTATTTAACGCCCATGAAGTTGCTTCGTCTCAACGCATTATCGCCAAATTTTCAGTTACCTCCGACCACGGTAACCATTGGCAATTTTGATGGTGTCCATCTTGGTCATCAAGCGATGATTGCCCAGCTTAAAACGTTAGCATCTGTTCAAGGCTTAAAGACTTTAGTCATGATTTTTGAGCCACAACCACTTGAATTTTTTAAGGGTTATGATGCTCCACCCCGCATTAGCTCCTTACGAGAAAAAGTAGAATATTTAACCGAGCTGGGTGTGGATTACATTGCAGTGGCAAAGTTTGATCAATACTTTAGAAGCCTGAATGCGACCGAATTTGCAGATTTACTCAAATTTAAACTTAATGCCCAAAGTCTCGTTTTAGGTGATGACTTTCATTTTGGCAAAGATCGCCAAGGCAACAGCGAATTCTTACGAGACTATGGTTTCAATGTCACCAACTTAGATACGATTGCACTCAATGATGAGCGTGTTAGTTCAACCCGTATTCGCCAAGTTTTACAACAAGGAGACTTGGCTTTAGCTGCAAAACTGCTGGGTCGTCCCTATAGCATCACGGGACGCGTACAATATGGCGATCAAATCGGACGTACACTGGATTTTCCAACGATTAATGTTCGTTTAAATCGTCATAAACCTTGTCTAAGTGGCATCTATGCAGTCGATGTGGTGTGTGAAAATGCCTCACTGACAGCAAAAGTAAAACATACAAATTCTGCCCTGAACGGTATCGCAGGATATCAAAGCGATAGCTTATTCGGTGCAGGTCATGTGGGGACTCGTCCTGCGATCGAACAAGTTCAGCCCGAGTGGCGATTAGAAGTACATTTCCCTGATGTTTCTGCTAATCTGTATGGCTTATTAATGCGGGTAACTTTTCTTCACTATTTACATGGTGAGCTGAATTATCCTTCGCTTGAAGCACTCAAAGCTGGAATAGATGATGATGTGCAAAAATTACGAGACTATCGTAAACGTACACCCCAATTCCCTTTTTAAATTTTATTTGTAATACATGTCAGTTTATACACTGATCAAACTGGAAGAAAACTTGCATGAGCGATAAGCAAACTCCTGAAAATGCAGTGGATTATAAAGCCACACTCAATTTACCTCATACCGAATTTGCGATGAAAGCAAATTTGGCTGTGCGTGAAGCCAAATGGTTAGAAGAGTGGTATGCCGACAACATTTATCAGCAGATTCGTGCTTCGCGTATTGGCAAGAAAAAATATATTCTTCACGATGGTCCTCCCTATGCCAATGGTCAAATTCATTTAGGTCATGCAGTCAATAAAGTCCTCAAGGACATTATTATTAAAAGTCGCGTGATGGACGGCTTTGATGCCCCTTATGTACCTGGCTGGGACTGTCACGGTTTACCAATCGAACTTAAGGTTGAAGAAAAAGTCGGTAAAGTTGGGGTTAAAGTAGATGCCTCTACCTTCCGTAAAGCCTGCCGTGAATATGCTTACACCCAAGTTGAATTACAAAAGAAAGACTTCGTGCGTATGGGTGTATTTGGGGATTGGGATAACCCATATCTCACCATGAACTTCAAACAAGAGGCGGATATCGTTCGCTCGCTTGGTGCGATTGCTAAAGCAGGTCATATTGAACCAGGCTTGAAGCCTGTGAACTGGTGTTTGGACTGTGGTTCTGCACTGGCTGAAGCCGAAGTTGAATATGAAGACAAAAAATCAGATGCAATCGACGTTGGCTTTACAGTCGTTGATCTCAAAGATTTAAGCTCACGCTTGAATATTAATGTGCAAGATGTAACTGACATCGTGATCTGGACAACCACGCCATGGACACTGCCTGCTAACCAAGCAGTTGCGGTACATGCCGACATTGACTACCAACTTGTTCAAATTCAGAACGATCGTGGTGCGCAAAACTTCATTCTTGCTAAAGATCTAGTGGAATCTGCGATCGAGCGTTACAAGCTTGAAAATCCAGTCGTACTGGCTGATTTTAAAGGCGCTGCTATCGAGAACCTATTATTACAACATCCATTGATTACAGACCGTCAGGTTCCTGTGATCGTGGGTGAGCATGTCATCGCAACCAGTGGTACAGGTGCAGTACATACCGCACCAGGCCATGGTGTGGACGACTATAAAGTCGGCTTACAGTACAACTTAAAAGTGGATAACCCAGTAGGTGGCAATGGGGTATATTTACCAACAGCGCCAATTTTTGCGGGTGAACACATTTATAAGGCCAACCCAAAAATTATTGAAGCATTGGGAGCAACAGGCCGTTTATGGGCTCATCAACCGATTAAACACAGTTATCCGCATTGCTGGCGCCATAAAACGCCAATTATCTTCCGTGCGACACCGCAGTGGTTTATCAGCATGGATGCTAAAGGTCTACGCCAAACTGCATTAAATGCGATTGAAAATGACATCGAATTTGTCCCTGATTGGGGTAAAAATCGTATTCAATCCATGATTGAAGGCCGTCCAGATTGGTGTATTTCTCGTCAACGTACTTGGGGTGTCCCAATTCCGTTCTTCGTTCATAAAGATACCAATGAGTTGCATCCACGTACGCCTGAACTCATTGAAGAAGTCGCGAAGCTGATTGAGCAAGAAGGTATCGATGGCTGGTACAACCGTGATGCCAGTGATTTTATCGGTGCAGATGCTGAAAACTATAATGCAATTCGTGACACGCTAGATGTCTGGTTTGACTCGGGTACAACCCACTACGCGGTATTACGTGAACGTGAAGATCTACAAGATCCTGCTGATCTTTATCTTGAGGGTTCAGACCAACATCGTGGCTGGTTCCAGTCGTCTTTGTTAACCGCGATTGCGATCAATGAACGTGCGCCATATAAAGGTCTACTGACTCACGGTTTCGTCGTGGATGAGAAAGGACGTAAGATGTCCAAGTCATTAGGCAACATCATCACCCCGCAAGACATCATCAAAGATATGGGGGCTGATGGTTTACGTTTCTGGATCGCTTCTGCAGATTATCGTTATGAAATGACTGCTGGTAAAGAGATCTTCAGCCGTGCCTCTGATGGTTATCGTCGTATTCGTAATACCTTGCGTTTCTTGTTGGCGAATCTAAATGGTTTTAAACCATCAACCGATGCATTGCCTGTAGATGAACTGATTGCATTGGATCAGTACATTTTACAACGTGCAGTTGAAGTTCAAAAAACCATTCAGCAAGCCTATGAAGAGATGAACTTCCATATCGTCACCAATGCCTTGACTAATTTCTGTATCAATGACTTAGGTGGATTCTATCTCGATATCATCAAAGATCGTCAATACACCACCAAAGCAGATTCCCAAGCGCGTCGTTCTGCACAAACTGCGCTGTATCATTTGGTACAAGCTTTCGTTCGCTGGATGTCACCAATTTTAAGCTTTACTGCACAAGAAGCTTGGCCATTGATTCCTGAACAAGCTGATAAATATGTATTTACGGCTGAATGGTATGAGATCCCAACTGCGTCTACTGCAAATCTATTGTCAGAAGCAGATTGGCAAACATTGATTAGCGTAAAATCAGCAGTAAATAAACAGATCGAAGCAGCGCGTAACGCTAAACTGATCGGCAGTAACTTATCTGCCAAAGTCGAACTTTGGGCGGATGAAGCTCTACAAAAATTGCTAAACCAACTGACTGATGAATTACGTTTTGTCTTGATTACCTCTCAAGTCATCGTCCATTCTTATGCAGAACAAGGCGAAAGCACGGATCTTGAGGGTCTACGTGTCAAAGTCTCAGCTGCAGATGGTGAAAAGTGTGTACGTTGCTGGCATGTATTACCAGACGTAAATACACATGAAGGTCATGCGGGTTTATGCGCGCGTTGTATTGTCAACGTCACTGGCAGTGGCGAAGTGAGAAAGTATGCCTAATTCACAAGCAAAACAAGGCTTGTTCCAATTCTATCCTCATAACTTCCTATGGCTTGGACTTTCAGTCCTTGCCATTGTTTTGGATCAATGGACAAAATGGATCGCCAGCTCGCATTTAAATTATGCAGATCCTGTACCCGTATTGCCTTTTCTAAATTGGACATTGCTACATAATTACGGTGCAGCATTTAGCTTTTTATCTGATGCAGGCGGATGGCAACGCTACTTCTTTACCTCACTTGCAGCAATTGTTTCAATCATTTTTGTATTTTGGCTCATGCGTATGCCAAAGAAAATGGTTATTTTACCTATGGCAATTGCTTTGATTTTAGGTGGTGCAGTCGGTAATTTGATTGATCGCGTCAGTCTCGGTTATGTCGTCGATTTTATCCATGTCTATTATCAAAATAGCCATTTTCCTGCCTTTAATCTCGCAGACAGTGCCATTACCTTGGGTACTATTTTGCTCCTCATTGACACCTTCTTCTTAGAGAAGAAACGTAACCAAAAGGCGGATGCATAATGACCGATATTATCCAACCAAACGAAGAAATCCGTATTCAAGACGGCTCAAAAGTTGATTTACATTTTTCAGTATCCATTGAAAATGGGGTCGAAATCGACAATACACGCGGTCGTGAAGAACCTGTCACTTTAGTGATTGGTGATGGAAATTTACTTCCGGGTTTTGAAAAGGCTTTATTTGGTTTACGTGCAGGTGATCGCCGTACCGTACATTTGCCACCAGAAGATGCTTTTGGTCCTTGGAACCCTGAAAATGTTCAAAGTTTTGATACGGTAAAATTTGAGCAACGTCCTATCGTTGGTCACATGATTGAATTTGAAGATAAAGCCAAAGCAACCTTGTTTGGCATCGTTAAATCAGTCAATGAAGACATTACTGAAATCGACTTTAATCATCCATTGGCCGGTAAGAATATCACCTTTGAAGTGGAAATTTTCAAAGTTACCCCTGCGGGTCAGCAAGGCATTAAACTGATGTAACATAAAAGCTCTCAAATGAGAGCTTTTTTTAACCCTAAAGAAAAGTATAAGATGATATTCAGCAACTATTTTTAAAATTTCGCTCATTCAATTCAAACAATATAGGATTAAAGAATGTTGATTTATATTATTGTTGGTAGCGTACGTGAAGGACGGACAGCTATTAAAGTCGCAAATTGGGTACAGCAAGCAACCAATCAGTTAGCAATTGAACAACTTCAAACAGAAATTATTGATTTAAAGCAATGGAACTTACCACTATTTGCAGGTGCTCACCCTCCTGCTTCAGGTATTTATGATCAACCAAAACAACAAGAATGGGCGGATAAAATTGCAGCTGCTGACGCATTTATCTTCATCAGTCCCGAATATAACCATGGCTACAGCCCAGCGCTTAAAAATGCCTTAGACTATCTCGGCAAAGAATGGCAAGGTAAACCTGCTGCTTATATCGGATATGGCGCGACCAATGGATCACGCTCAATCAGCCAAATTCGTCAAGTTGCTTCAAGTCTAGGAATCGTTGATCCGAATGCAGTTATAGAAATCCGCGATATTTTTAAACGCAATAAAGAAGAAAACTTTGAAGCGAATGAATTCGAAATAAAGGCACTTCAACCACTTATTGAAAAACTACAGAAATATCAACACAAATAATCATGTAAGCCTAAACCTACAAACATCGGGGAGATTGACGAATATACAGCTCTAGAAATTCACTTTATTATACAAATCATAAAGAGACAGGATGGTCTCATTGAGAATAACAAGACCCACAGGAAGTGGTTGTTTATAGGAAATAAACGACAATAAACTAAATACGAAGAAGCCCCGTCAGGATGATGGGGCTTCTTTTTTTCTAAGTATTCTAATTCATGTAACAGAATTCGACATCGTATCTACAAAGATACAATCCCCTTATGAAAGCTCTACATTTTTCCAGCTTTCGCATTGTTACCCTAAAATAAAAATGATTTTGAGGTTCCAATAATGGTTAAGAAAGCATTAGTGATTACATCAAATGTTGGTATTGAACATGATGAGCTTATTCAGCCTATTGAATTTTTGAAAGGCAAAGGTATTGAAGTTATTCATGCTGCAGAAACATTTGAACCTGTGAAAACCGTGAAAAGTGATAAGGATCCAGGACCTGACTACTCTCCACAAGCAGCATTAGATCAGGTTTCCGTAGAAGATTATGATATCTTGATTATCCCTGGTGGCACGGTGAATGCAGATACGCTACGTCTGAATGAAAAAGCGCATTCAATCATTCAATACTTTACCGACCAGAAAAAGCCTATCGCTGCAATTTGTCATGGACCGTGGGTTCTAATCAATGCAGAGCGTATTAAAGAAAAAAACCTAACTTCTTATAAAAGTATTCGTTTAGATCTGGAAAATGCAGGTGCTCATTGGGTTGATGAAGCGGTACACCGCTGTAATACCCATGACTGGCCACTTATTACCTCACGTTGCCCAGACGATCTTCCTCAATTTAACGAGGCCATTTTACAAGAGTTAAATCAAACCTAAAGCTTAGAAAGGAGTAATATTTTCCTTCCATTTCCTTTTGCATACGCAATAAAAAACACCCCCTCTGCGTTAGCGGAGGGGGTGTTTAGAATTAAAAAGCTGGCGATGACTTACTCTCACATGGCAAGTGCCACACTACCATCAGCGCGAAGAGGTTTCACTTCTGAGTTCGG
>NZ_OVCN01000003.1 GCF_900406815.1 Acinetobacter haemolyticus | reverse complement strand
GGACACTCTTATCGACAAGTCGGTCGGCTGGTCAATCTAAGCAAAAATACCGTGTTGGATATCGTTAAAAGAAGTCGGAGTGAAAATCCTTAGCGTGCTATATTTTCCGTTTCCTGAGACGACCCCTGGTTCAGATCATGGCGAATGGAGTGAACAAGACAGAAAAGATATTGCTCAACTACGTGAATCACACCCTGAACTAGCACACTGGGGCGATTTAGCAATAGGTGTTGCATTTGGTAGCTTCTCCGATGATGTCTTAGAGGTTGGTTGGGGTAATTGGATAATTGGTCAACGTAGTGAAGATTTCTTAACTTATTGTTGTTGGCGACAAATTAAAGGAACTTGGAATTTTGGTATGTTTTTCAAGACACCTAATCAAGAAGTTTTACCAATTTGGAAAAGCTAGGTTTACAACTATATTGTAAAAACTGCTATTTTTCTAAACTGAAAAATTCATTGAGTTTAGAACTGTAATGTAGATTTATTTAATTAGATTTGATGTAAGTTGTTGATTTTACACTTTGCTAGTTTAAGACATTAATGTACAAAGACACAGCCATTTATTTTGTGCTAACTTTTCAATCACAAGAATCCCAGCTCGCTTTAACTTTGCAACAATTCGTTTGATTGTTGAGATGCTGTACACGCCAAGCGTGCTTTGCCACTGTTCATAACTATGGAACCAATATTTTTTTCCATTAAAGGTTTTTCCTTCGTTATTTTCTAAAAAGTAATGCAACTTCTGTAAAAAATTGGCGGCAGCCACGCCAAACGCTTTTGCAAGCGTTGGCGAAGCAATGAGAGGATAGTCTCCAGATACGAGAAGATGATTATTCTTATTGGTCTTGGACATGATTCGCCCCACGTAGCACACGTTGTGCACGTTCAATCATCTTGTGACGTTGATGTGTACGAAATGCCCAGAGCGACGATAAATTGTTATTTTGATTGAGCTTTGCGACTTTAAGAATTTGCTCATCAGTCATTTCATGCATGCATTGACGAATGATTTCATGGGCTTGTTCAAGTTCGTTGAGCAGGGAGTTTGCAGTGTCAACAGCAATATAAAGATTGGCAAGTGTTTGACGTTGAGGATTTGAAATTGATTTGCCCAGTTCAACAATCAGTTGCGAGGCTTGTTGTTTAGATGTGCACGTATTTGCACCATGAAGAATTGCGTTCATAGTCGTTTCCTTGTAGATAAGTTTAATACTTACCCCCATTACTTCTCACGGTAATGGTGGCAGCAAAACAGGGGTGAGAATACCGTTCTACAAGGTACGGCCAGCATAAAGCTGCCCTGTCAAGCTGCCATAACGACTGCTAAACAGTAGACAAAAAAATAGCCGCATAAGCGACATTGTTTTGCGCTTGTAGAATATAACAGGTTCTCACGCCTGTACACAGATTTTGCTGTGTTCAATTAGCTTAACTGGGTATCGCTTGAGCTGTCAACGATGTAATTGGATCTTTTTACATATTTTAACATTAAATAATAGATCTCTTGCGAAAGTCATTATTGAAAATTTATCCGGTTTACCAGTGCAGCGATTAAGTTAATGCGTAAACCGAATCTTTTCCGTCTATTTCGATAGCGTTCACTTAATATTCTAAATGTCTTCAATTGACTATTGATGTGTTCGATCACAACTCGTATTTTTCCAATCATTTTATTGTACTTTTTCTCAACATCAAATAAGGGTATATTCTTCTTTTTCTTTATTGGCATCAATAATTTAAAGCCATCTTGCTCTAATCCGTAGTACCCTAAATCGGTCATAACATATTCACAATGTTTGAATTTCTTAACCGTTTTTCTTGCCAGTTTAATGTCATGCTGACTGCCATTCGATATATCTAGCCCTATGATTTGTTTGCTCTTCGGATGATAGATCACTTGTGCTTTTAGCGTATGTTTCTTCTTTTTACCACTGTAGAACTTACTCTGATTTTTTTTTCGGGCGTTCTATTGAACATTCTGTCGCATCGATAATGACCCAGTTAAAGTGTTCGTCTGCTGTGGTAATGCTTCGTTTTGGCAGAGTAAAACATCTTGATTTCATCAATGCATCTTCAACCTTTTTAATGGTTCGATTCACATTACTTTCAGCGATATGGTAGTGTGCCGCCAATTCCAGTTGAGTACTGTAGTTACGTAAGTAATTGAGCGTTAATAACAACTGATCCTCTATAGCTAAAGTATGAGGACGACCTGATTTCTTTTTGAGTGATTCTGCTTTTTCTAAAACATCTACCATTTCGGTAAAAACTGGTCGAGGTACGCCAACCAAGCGTTTAAATTCAGAATCTGAAAAACGATTTAAGTTCTGATATCTCATGAAACTTAGATTGAGGTGGTTTTTACTTTCGCAAGAGATCTAATGTATTGATTAACCTGAAGATATTTTAAATTTCTGACGGCTAGGAATTTGATTGTGAATCATGTTTGTGGTGGTTTGTTGAGCACAAATTTTAATCTTTGCTGTGTTTTTAACGGAAGTGATGCTAATGATGATCAGAATTTCTAATCAAGCAAATTGAAGCTGATTCGCTAAAAGAATGATTTAAATAAATCATCGATTGTTTAGGGCTTCAACAACTGTTAAGACTTTCTCTAAGCCTTTTCTAGTTTGAATTTGCTGAATCGGGACACCATCGGTTGCGGTATTGAATGCATTCATAAAATAATCAATCCATTCAGAATCATCGCCCGTGAGTGCTGATAAGCTTTGATAAAGGCGAATCAGTAATAATCCAGTTTCACCTTGTGCAGATGCGGGTTCTAATACAGCTGAGAATTCGATTTGCTTCATCGAAGCGAGATCGCGACCTATCACAGCAGCCAGTTGAGTATTACTAAGACCGAGTAAATCCGCAGTTTTCAATATGGCTTCTGCTAAAACCATTGTTGTACTGGCTGAGTTCATTTAATCGACCCGCTGAGCTTTGCTGATTATTTATTCTATCCCATTTAATAGGCTATTTCTGAAGGTGCGTGAGCTTCAGTTTGATCGCTTTAAATCAGCCTGAGCCAATACATTCTTCTTATTAACAGCTCATTAGGCATTGATTCATCTCAATGCGTTGAATGTAAAAGCTGAACTGAGCCTGATTTAATTCTTTATTTTATTGTTTTATTTTAATAGAGAACAACAGTCCATTTTAGCCTCATCCATCAAAGCAAAATGAGCCTATCGATTGGACGAATTTGACCTTATGGGAAAAATCAAAGATTTAATGCGATTACATTTGGCGAATCTAATTGTCTAGATTTTAGTGCTTTGTAAAATTGACTAAAGCGCTGGATAAAATTAATATGAGCTCGCTGGCCTACATTGCCAGTCGGTTTTAGCAGACCGTCCAACACAAGAGCATTAAAGGACTTGTCTTTTAGTGTTTATCCCCTCGTGCCCCTCTGCGGTGGAACGGGAGGGGGACGTCTTCGGACGTGCTGGATTCTTGTGTTCCAGTCTGCTAACCCGCTCTCGTTCTGCCACCATTATTTAGCAGTAATTGGTAGAACTTCTTAACACAAGGAGCTTCTCATGCTGTACCAATCTTTTCTAATTTGTGTTTCACCCCATGTTCAACCTTGTTGTGCTTTGCAACGGGGGCGATACGGCTAATTTTTTATTATTCGTCTGTTATTCAAACAACATTTTTACAAGAACAATCCAACGGTGGACGGCTAAATCACGCCTATAAAAAATAAACCTTTTTATATCTGCTGGTGATTGTGCATTGCATTGAACATGCGGGAAACAACCATGACTGAATTAAGCAAACCCAAAATCATACCCATTGAACACCGTCCACAAAAATCTAAGCTCTTTATAAAATGTGTGGTCTTACCCATCGTGATCTTTCTCATCGTTGCCAAAATCTTCTCCTTTGGTGCTTTCGGTTACATCTTCTTTGGCTTTGACCTGTTCTGGTTTGTGATCCTTTACTACCTTTATGAATATGGAAATACCTACTTTGACGGGATGACTGAACAACTGAAACGTCAAGGAGAAAGCTTTAACTACCAAAACCGTGGTGTTTGGATCAACAGCCAAGATAAAACCATTATTCTGTTTGATCAGTCTGATCAACGCCTCGTCAAATATCCCTTTGATTACATCACTTCCGTTGGACACTACAACTTAGTCGAAGATAACTTTAGAACCACGACCACTGTGATCAGCAATCCAATGATGGGAACACATGTCAATCAACAGGTCCATCGCACACCGATGAAACGAGAGTTTCAAGTCAATATTGGTACACGAGATCCATTCAAACCGAATTACAGCCTAAAAGTCCTATTTCCTTGGCGTAGTCCACAAATGGCCAGTGAAATCCGTCAATTATTATCGGCTGATCATTATCAATAACAACAATATAAAAATTTAAGGCAGTCAATCATGATGATTTCAAAATCGTTCATGCCATCAGTTCTAATGATGGCAATCAGTACAGCAATGGTCGGGTGTGGTAGTGGTTCGGGTGGAGATTCAAGTTCATCCAATGGCGGTGGAACGGATAATCCAGATAATGGCAATCCAATCCCTAAGCCCGTGACCTGTGTTGAAAGCCAATATCTGGAAGAGGGTGTATGTAAAAACAAGGTAGTGCAGAATATTCAGTCACTACCATTCAGTACGCTGATTCAAGGTCAACGCTATCCATTATCGCTGCAAACAGATCAAGGTCTAGTAGTAACGTTTAGCAGTAACACACCCAACATCTGTAGTGTAAGTGGCGGTGAACTTAAAGCGCATAAAGTCGGTCAGTGTAATCTGGTATTGACACAGGCAGGGACGGCAAAAGTTCTAGCACTGAATAGCAGCATGACCGTCAATGTGAGTTGTGCGGCTGAGCAATATCTAGAAAATAATGTGTGCGTGAATAAGCTCAAGCAAACCATTACCCCACTAAAAATCAAATATATCCTGACGGAGAGTGTGTATTCACTGGATACGGAATCCAGTGCCAAACTACCTGTCACGATTAGCAGCCTTTCTTCATCAACCTGTACCTATAGTCAGGGGGAACTCAAAGGGATTGGTGCAGGGTTATGTACCCTTAAACTTACTCAAGAGGGGGATGCTAAAACACTGGCAGCAGAGAGTAAAACCATCAGCTTTGATGTGTTTAAAGCTTCATCTATGGGTGATGCACCCGATATCAATAACTGTTATGCAGGTAAGCTCAGAGCAAAGTTTAGAAATGAGTTTTTACATGAGCTCAATACGGTTCGTGCCTTGCATGGGTTGCCAAGTATTACATACGATTATGCCCATGAAGATGAGATGATGCAGACTGCCCTGATTCTTGCGGCAAACAACATCTTGACTCATTACCCTGAAGCGACCACAAACTGCTATTCAGATATTGGTGCAGTGGGTGCAAAAACCAGTAGTTTGGAAATGGGGGTAAGACAGAATAAATATGACTATTCACCTGCCGAAAGCATTACAAATATGGTGCATGACAAATTAAATCTGTTTGCAGGAGATGTGGGGCATCGCCTCTGGATGCTTAATCCTTTCTTACAAAAATCGGCGTATGGTTCAGTTAATGCGCCATCATTTAAAGATACCCGATTCCCTTATGTGGTCGGTACGTCCTACAAAGTGGTTTATCCCTTCGACAATCCAACCACTGCACCACTCGGTGTGATTGCCTATCCCTACCACAACTATCCAGCCAAATATTATATGGCGGGTTCAATTCTCTCGATTTCAGTTTTAACCGATCAAAAGAATTTCTTTGCCAATCGAAATGTGGATTACGCCAAAGCCACTGTTGTTGTCACTGAACGAAGTAGTGGAGCTAAACAGAAGATCAGCAATATACGCTATGAAAATATCGGAGTTCCTAACCATATCCAATTTAACTTCGACGATTTGAAACTGAATGTGATCTACGACGTCAAACTCAGCAATGTCTTGGTGAATGGTCAGCCTAAAGAATATTCCTACTGGTTTAATGTGAATGATTAATAAGGATAAGAATCAGATGAAAAAATTAATACTCCATCTTGCTGTCGCTAACAGTATGGTAATGACCAGTTCAACAGTATCTGCTGAAACCAAGAAAGTGAACCTGTCGGCAGGACTGAACTATGTACTGTCACAAGTCGTGACCAAAGGAGATAATAATCAAAGTCACCATAATATGGGAATGCTTTACTACTTAGGAAAGAAAGGTGTACCTGTAGATCATAAAAAAGCGGCTGAATGGTTTTCCAAGGCAGCAGTGAATGGTTTTGCTCCTTCACAGTACGCATTAGCAGTCATGTATCTTAATGGGGATGGTGTACCACAGGATGCAAAAAAGGGCGTTACCTTGTTGCAAAGTGCTGCACGGCAGGGACAACCTGAAGCGGTCAAGTTATACAATGTATTGCAGGCTAATAAAGCACAGCAGCTCAATGCTGTTCAAACGACATCAGTACAAACAGCTACAACAGCCATTAAATACTATGATACATCCAAGCTTGAACCTAAGAACTTTAAGCAAGTTGTACTCCCTAACCTAAGTACAGATACCGTTGCTCGAAGTTTTTATAAAGTGACATCATCCAGAGAAAGAGGAAAAGATGATTACTGGGGAAGTGGCAAATACTACTATGTTAATAAGCCTAGCGACTTGGATGATCTCACTGATGCTGTAATCAGTATCGCGCCTATTATTACTTACCAGAATATGCAGGGGGAAGCCCGTTATTTAGTCCCTGTGGAAGTGACTTTAGCAATCGAAGGGAGGATAGAAACTTCACATGCTACACGAGGCACTTTGGAATTATATCTCTTTAAAAAATTGGACAATGGACAATTCCAAATGATTTCAAAAACAGCCCAAGGGGGAATTGAAAGTATAGAGGGATATGGTCGAACCTCATGGAATGCTCAAGAATTTAAAAAGAACTTACAAGCTTTTGGAAACAATACACTAGGAAGCTATACCATTGATGGTTATTACGGCAATGGTTATGGGGAAAGCGTGTGGTCACTTCTTCTGTTAAATGAAGACGACTATATTGTTGAACAAATGTTCGAAGAAGGAAAAGTTTCAGAACAACCAGAGTACGGCTATTCTTCAGCAATCAAAGTTAACAAAAATGGACAACCATTTTATCCATTCCAGATTCAATATCAGGGAACGGATTTGAACGACAATAGTCAGATGGTTAAAGTAAATAAAATTGTACCTTATCAGTATGATAGTAAGAATAAGTTTTATTCAAAGCTGAAATAATACTCGTAAATTAGAATAGCTATATTGATGTCTATCCTCCTGTTTCTAGGTATTGGGAATTGGAGGACACTATAAGAATGAGGAAATATCAGTGAATATTAAACCAATTAAAAATGATGTTGAACTTACTAACGCTTTTATTCGATATTGAAAATAGATGAAAAATATGTGCAACATATTAAAGATGGTAGAATTGGCAATTATTTTGCACCAGTTGGTACTCCAGCAAACCATTTAGGAATTAACCCAGCAGGAAGAGTGCCAATTACTTTTGCTCCAGTAAAGGAAACAGAGGTGCTTAAATCAAAAGCTAAAGAAATTGTTGATACATGGACTGATCCGAATAAACCTTATCCAGCAAAAGGTGGTGGTACACAGTATTTTGTTCCAAACAAAGAAAATTTAAAACAGGTGAAGTGATTAATGAATAAACGGCTAGAACTATTTTATATTGCACTAGAAAAATGCGAGAATCTAATAGGTTTATATCCAGATTTAATTGTGTTGAAATCTATTTATAACCAAATTGAATATTTAATAAGTTTTGAAAAAAATATGGATATTGATAAAAGTCGAATATCTGAAATTATTATTGGGGTACAGACAGTAAGGGAAATTGAACCTTTAGATGATATAGCTTCAGAAATTTTTTATAGGGTAGCTGATGAAGCAAGAAAAATGAATAAATCCATGTGAATTGAAAAACGTGCATTACCTTTTAGCTCATTAAATAAACCTTATAGGCAATATGAAGTTATAAAGCCTATTACTCCTACAGCTGAATCAAAAATCTTACCATGGTTTGGACAACCTGGCCAAGGAACTCAGTATAAGTTGCCAAAATCTGTTCAGGAACTTTTAGATCCTAATAATCCATATTTAAAGGAAATTCGTAATGACAAGAGGTAAGTTAATTCAATATTTGTCTTCGTTGGGAGTGCATGATAGTAGTTATGCTTTCGACAAAATAAAAAATTCTGAGTGCGTAAGCATATTAAAGGAGAGAGAGATGTGGAATGTTTATTATACGGAAAGGAATATTCCTGACTGGCTTTGTTGCATAAATATGTAAGCATCTGATTTAAATAAATTTAATTTTGGATCAAGAAATAATCAAAACTTTTAAAATCATATAGTTATGAAATCTTTGTGCAACAAAGCCCTAATTAATCAAAATTTTTTTGTAGACTCAAGTTTTAGTGCCTGAGTCTATTCTTTCCCAAGGAGGCAATACAGTCCATTGTTCAACGAGGTAATCGATAAACATTCTGATTCTTGGAGACAAATGTTTTTTGCTTGGATAAATAATGCGAATAGGCTCGGGTTCAACTGTATATTTTTCAAGAAGAGGAATAAGTTGGAGCTGATCAATACTTTCTTGTGTGATATAGGTGGGTAGTTGTATGATACCAAACCCTGAAACTGCAGATGCCAAGATAGCATCTGAACTATCGATTTTCATCTTCTCAGGACCTTCAAAAACATAGATCCCCGAGTCTGTCTTGAATTTCCAGCTTCTACGATTGTTGCTACCATTTAGAAAAATTGTATCAAATTTTGCTAAATCTTCTGGAGTTTGGGGGGAACCATGTAATTTAATATATTGTGGTGATGCACATGTCTGCATTTTTTGCCATGCGATGGTCCGTGTTAAAAGTCGAGAATCATCCTTGGGTTCACCAACACGAATACCTATGTCAAAGCCTTCTTCAATGATGTCAACAAAGCGATCTGTAAAAGAAATGTCTGCTTTTAATCCAGGCCATTTTTTTAGAAAGGTGTCTAAAATGGGTAAAATATATCGATTTCCAAGTGAGTGAGGAGCTGTAATTTTTAAAGTACCAATCGGTTCAAGGCGACGTGAAGCCATTACATGATCAACTTCTTCTAAACCTTCTAAACCTTCTAAACCTTCTAAACCTTCTAAAATCTGCTGGCAATAATCAAAGAGAATTTGCCCCTCATCAGTCAAGCTTAAGCTTCGTGTCGTTCGATTTAATAGTCGCACTTTCATTTGTTCTTCTAAACGAACAATACTTTTACCAATAGCAGATCGTGATAAACCTAAATGTTTCGCTGCAAGAGTATAACTGCCATATCTGACTGAAGCTACAAAAGCAGAAATATCACCAATTCTATTGATTTCCATTGCTTTATCCCAATGTGATTATTCATTTGTTGGTAAGGTATTGAATATCCATTAATATTTAATACCTAATTTTTTTAATTTTGAAATCAGTGTCGTTGGATTAATCCCTAAAAGCTTAGCTGCACCCTCATCACCAAAAATTTTACCTTCACATTGTTTGATTGCCAGTTGAAGATTTTCAGTTTCTAACTGTTTAAGCTGTTGTATCGATAGGACTTGCTCAATTGCTGTAGCGTGATTGTGCTGCATAGTCTGAGAGGATTCTTGTTCCAGTAAATATTTAAATGAAACAGCGCCATGTTTGGCAGTAATCAATGCTCGCTCCAACACATTTTGTAATTCTCGAATATTACCCGGCCAGTCATAGTGTTGCAGTTCGAGGATGTGTTTTTGTGAAAAAGGTAAATAAGGCACTTTACGATTTTCACTGATCAGCTTGGTAAAGTGTGAAACTAATAGAGGAATATCTTCTTTTCTATCTCGTAAGGCGGGTGAGTGAATCGGGAATACATTCAAGCGGAAGTATAAGTCTTCACGGAAATTTTTGAGCTTAACTTCTTCTCTGAGATTACGATTAGTCGCTGCAATAATCCTGACATCAACGTGGCGAGTTTTTTCTTCACCAATTCGTTCAAATGTTCCTTCTTGTAATACTCTTAATAATTTACTTTGTAATTCTAGTGGGATTTCACCAATTTCATCTAGAAACAATGTTCCTTGATCTGCAAGTTCAAATCGCCCCGCTCGATCACGCACTGCTCCCGTAAATGCGCCTTTAACATGCCCGAAAAATTCACTTTCAAATAGTTCTGAGGGGATGGCTGCACAGTTAACACGTATAAGAGGTTGTTGTTTACGATGACTAGATTGATGGATTGCACGTGCAATCAGTTCCTTTCCTGTACCAGATTCGCCATAAATCATGACATTGGCATCAGTAGAAGCAACTACTTTAATTTTTTCAATGATTTGTAAAATTGAGGCACTATTTCCCACAATTTCATGATATTGATTCTCTTGTAGTATCTCTTCCTGTAAATATTCATTTTGTTGTTCTAGTCGACTTTTTAAGTCTTGTAGTTCGTTAAGAGCATGGGTGAGTTGTTTTTCTGTATTTAAGCGTTCGCTGATATCTCTAAAGACTACAACTGCACCAATGATCTCGCTTTCACGGATGATTGGTGTACTTGTAAATTCCACAGGAAAAAAACTGCCATCACGTCGCCAGAAAATCTCTTGTATTCCTTCATGTACTACACCATCGTGTACAGCTGCGTAGATTGGGCATTCCTCGACAGGATAGTGCGTACCATTCTCATGAGTATGGTGGTGTATTTTATGGATATTTTTACTAAGCACATCTTCTGGTTTTAATCCTAGCATTCTCGCGCCAACGGGATTTATAAAGGTACATAATCCTTGTTTATCGATACTATAAATTCCATCACCTACTGAGCTTAGCAGCAAATGCTTGCCAGTGTCAGAATCAATAAAAAGTTCTTGTAGAGCTTGCCATTCTTTAAGCCCTGCACGAATGACTTTATCTGCATTTTTATTCAGTTGACGTAGCTCTAAGTCTTTGACATCGACTAAGGACCAAATGAGCAGAGTCTTATTCTTATATGGGATTGAAACAGAGCTGACATCGAATTGAATTTTTTCTCCATTTTTATCAAAAGCATATAGCTCATTATTCCATGCATAGCCTTTAGCTAGTGTTTCTTCTGTAAATGCCACTAAGTCTGGGAGTTGACTAAAATGACCAAAAATAGAGGTGATAGTTTTTTGAATCAGCTCATGGCGTTCATAGCGGAGTAATTTCGTAGCACTAATATTTACATCAATAAACTGATTTTGATGTGGGTCTAAAACGAGTAAGGCTTGAGAGGTGTGTTCAAATGCAAGTGGACGAATTGAATTCTCAGTAGTAACCCAATCGGAAATGAAGTCGGTATTATTCATGCTACGAAATTTCATAGAATAGGTTATGAAATTTCATAATACTACGAAAAATCATAACCTTCCAGCACTATATTTATCATCTAAAAGAGCAGTTTTGAAAATATTAATTATTATATTTCAATGACATAAAAATTAATTCCTACCAGAAAATAGATCTTGGCACAGCTCTCGCAATAACACGGATAGACCAAAACAGTTGGTTGAATCGAAACCGTAGATATGAGGAACGGCTATGCCTAAAGTAGATATTGAACAATACAAAGATGGTGATTTTCTTGTCGATTATGAAGAAAAAGTATTTGAGGATGTAAAAGCTCAGCCGGGTGAAAAAGCATTGGTGACTTTCCACACCGTTGCCTTTGAAGGTTCTATTGGCTTGGTTAATGTCTTACAAGCAAAACGATTATTACGCAAAGGTTTTGAAACCAAAATTTTGCTCTACGGTCCAGGTGTTCAGTTGGGGGTACAACGTGGTTTCCCAACTTTAGGTGCTGAAGCTTTTCCTGGACATTTGGCGGTCAATAATCAGCTTAAAGCCTTTATGGAAGAAGGTGGTGAAGTTTATGCCTGCCGATTCGCATTACAAGCGCTATATGGTCAAACCGAAAAAGCATTAATGCCAGGGATTCGTCCAATCAATCCTTTAGATGTAATGGACTTGAAATTACTGATGCGTCGTGACAATGCACTGATCATTGATACTTGGACTGTTTAAAGATTTAAGAAAGGGGAATAAGACATGAATCAGATTGTAAAAGCAGCAGCAGTACAGTGTAGTCCAGTGCTTTATAGCCAAAAGGAAACCGTACAAAAAATCTGTAATACGATTTTAGAGCTAGGTAAACAAGGCGTACAGTTTGCTGTTTTTCCTGAAACGGTAGTGCCTTATTACCCTTACTTTTCTTTTGTACAACCACCGTTTGCAATGGGTAAGGAACATTTAAAGCTTCTCAATGAATCTGTGGTTGTCCCTTCTGAAGCAACCTTTGCGATTGGTCAAGCCTGTGCTGAAGCAAAAATGGTGGTTTCTATTGGGATTAATGAGCGCGCGGGTGGAACAATCTACAACGCACAGCTGTTATTTGATGCTGATGGCTCGATTATTCAGCATCGTCGAAAAATTACCCCAACTTATCATGAACGTATGGTGTGGGGACAAGGCGATGGCAGTGGGTTGCGTGCGATTGATTCTGCTGTCGGGCGTATTGGGTCACTGGCATGCTGGGAGCATTATAACCCTTTGGCACGTTTTGCCTTAATGGCAGATGGAGAACAGATTCATGCTGCCATGTTCCCTGGTTCATTAGTCGGACAGGTGTTCGCTGATCAGATCAGTGCCACTATTCAGCACCATGCTTTGGAGTCAGGTTGTTTCGTAGTTAATGCGACGGCATGGCTACATCCTGAGCAACAACAACAAATTATGAAAGACACTGGTTGTGAAATTGGTCCAATTTCAGGTGGATGCTTCACTGCTATTGTATTGCCTGAAGGGAAATTTCTAGCCGAACCTGTTACTCAGGGTGAAGGTTATTGTATCGCTGACTTAGACTTTTCATTAATTGATAAACGTAAACGCATGATGGATTCGGTTGGTCATTATAGCCGTCCAGAATTATTAAGTTTATTGATTGATCGTCGTCCGACACAGGTACTACATGAACTTAAAGTCGAATCCTTGGATTTAACAAATCTTGAAAAGATTTCCAGATTTACGGAAGAGCAGGTTTAAGCCTTATTAAACCAATTCTATAGAGAGGGGTGAGTATGTCTGCAATACAACTTTTGACTGATTTGCAATGTAACGGTCTGAAATGGGATGGTGAATTTGGTCTATCTCGTAAAGGCGGTGCAGGGCCAAGTGATCATAAGGCACTCAGCCTAGATGGGCAGACGATGATGATTCCAGTGTTGAATCTAGCTGCACAAGAGTCTCCATACAGTGCCAAAGCTGATCCAGATTCTGACCAAGTGATCGTATTTAAAAACCGGATTCCTGTAGCAACATTAACAGCCCCATCTCGTCCAAAGTTTTATGACTTAACTACAGACGAAGGTATTCCATATGAGCAAATTGCAACTTTGCATAGCCACGATGTCTTGGCAACAACAGTATTACAACATTGCATTCGTATGAATGATAAAGCTACGGCTTGTCAATTTTGTTCGATTGACCAATCTTTAAAAAGTGGTCGTACTTTAATTCGGAAACGTCCTGAACAGCTCGCAGAAGTTGCAAAAGCAGCTGTGGAACTCGATGGTGTACAGCAAATGGTCATTACCACTGGCACACCTAATACTCCAGACCGTGGAGCAGAGATTTTATATGACAGTGTAAAAGCAATATGTGCTGAAGTGAAGTTACCTATACAGGTGCAATGTGAGCCACCCGATGATTTTGCATGGTTTCAAAAGTTAAAAGATGCAGGTGCGGTGTCAATTGGTATGCATCTTGAAGCGGTGAGTGATCGGGTACGTCATAAAATTATGCCGGGTAAAGCAGAAGTTTCAATTAATACATATTTTGCAGCATTTAAGGCGGCAGTTGAGGTATTTGGTCGGGGGCAAGTAAGTACCTATATCTTAGCTGGGCTAGGCGATACAGAAAAAGAAATCATTGAAATGACTGCCAACTTGACCGAGATGGGCGTTTATCCGTTTGTAGTGCCATTTGTACCAATTCAGGGAACAGCACTTGAACATCATTCAAAACCTGAGCAAGCCTTTATGCAGGCACTCTATCCAAAAATTGGTGAGCAACTCCGTCTACATGGGCTTAACTCGGAAGACACTCAAGCGGGTTGTGCCAAATGTGGAGCATGTTCTTCACTGAAAGCTTATGAGTAGGAGAAACAGTATGCAACTTTCTGGTTATCCATGGTTAATAGAATTAAATGAAGACCTTAAACAGTTTGTCACAGATGACATTGTTATCAAGGTGGTCACTGAAGACTGGGAACGTCGTCAATATTATCGCCTGCGAGAGGCAACTTTTCGCGATGAACAAAAGATTCTAAAAGAAGACCGTGATGAATATGACTTTAAAGCTCTAGGTATTGTTGCGATTGGGCAAATGTTTGGTGAGCATGATCATGTCATAGGTGCAGTGCGGATCTTCCCGGATGGAGCAAATACATGGTGGGGTGGGCGTTTATGTGTAGAGCCATTATACCGCCATCATCATGCTATTGGTAAAGCGCTGATTAATGCAGCAGTGTCGACGGCAAAAAATCTAGGATGTCAAACATTCTTAGCGACTGTACAGCAACAAAATGAGCGTTATTTTCAGAAATTATGTTGGAACAGTGTCTGTGAATTAATGGTTGCTGAAATTCCACATATGATGATGCAAGCTCAAATTGAACATTATCCGCTACAGCATGTGGTCATGCAGGCTTATATGCAAAAAGAGGTGGAATGATGATGTCACTCAATCAACTTCTTGAATATTTGAGACAAACTCCAGCTATGCAATCAAAACAGGTGATTGCTAAAAGTGTAATGATCCCAAATCTGGATAAAGTGAATTCTCTGCAAGCTTTATACGCTTATCCTGGAGATGATACTGCCGCTGTTGCTGTCCAAGGACAATATATTTTACATGCGTGTGAAGGGATGTTGCCTGGTTTTGTTGCTAATCATCCTTATTTTGCGGGTTGGTCTGCAGTCATGGCCAATATCAGTGACATTGCAGCAATGGGTGGTCGTGCATTATCTGTTGTAAATAGCTTTTGGCATACAAATGTTGGGCATGCTCAATTATTAATGCAAGGCATGCAAGATGCTTGTACTGCTTATGATGTTGCATTGATTGGTGGGCATAGCAATATCGCTGAAAGTTATCAGCCTGCTTTATCCGTTGCCATTCAAGGAACAGCACAGAAATTATTGTCGGTTTTGCATGTTAAACCACAGCAAAAGATTTTGATTGCTTTAAATCTACAAGGTCAATTTCATCCTAACACTGTCTATTGGAAATGCTTTGAACGTGTATCGGGACGTATTTTGCAAGCACAGCTCTCAGTAATGCCGCAACTTGCACAACAAGGAATCGTATATGCCGCACGCGACATTAGTAATGCAGGCATTTTAGGCAGCCTGCTCATGCTACTTGAGGCAACGCAAAGTGGCGCAGACATAGACCTTCAAAAAATTCCAAAACCACAAAATGTGGACTGGCAGACGTGGCTGCAAATCTTTCCTAGTTATGGTTTTTTGCTGACAGCTGATGAAGGCGAATGCGAAGAAATCATTGAATTATTTGACAGTCAGGGTATCTGCTGTGCAGTGATTGGTGAAAGTAATGCCAGTGGAAAAGTTTATGTGCATGATCAGAAGCAAAATGCTCAATTTTGGGATTTTCATCAGCAAACATTTACTGGTTTTAACTATGCTGAAATTTTAAAAAAGTTAAAGGCTCAGTCGGATCCGATTGAGCCGATAGAGAAGGAGGCAGCATATGCCTAGCGTGAATTTTACCGTGAAATGGCCGAATGGCGAGCTGATTCAATATTACTCTCCATCCACGGTGATTTATGAATATCTAGCTAAAGGACATTCATATCCAGCAATACAGTTTTTAAAGTTGGCTGAAGATGGGTTATCTGCTGCATCAGAACGAGTACGAGTACGTTATGGCTTTGCATGTAGTTCAGCCATGGACAGCCTATCCACGATTAAACGCCAAGCTAACTTATTCGCCTTAAAAGACGAAGACCAAATTGAAATTACTGAAATGCACAATGAATAAGGGGAACAAGATGCTTAATATGCAAATTCAAGATTTACAACCAAATTATGATGTCGTGATTGTTGGTGGTGGCCAGGCAGGGTTATGTATCAGTCATTATTTACAAAAAGCAGGAATTGATCATGTGATTCTAGAAAAAGAATCAGAGTTGACCCATAGCTGGCGCAGTAAACGGTGGGATAATTTCACTTTGGTTACCCCCAATTGGCAATGTTTGCTTCCAGAGCATCCATATAACGGCAATGACCCTGATGGATTTATGAAAAAAAATGAAATTGTTGAATATCTCGACGACTTCATTGAAAAACTGAATCCACCAGTTTTATTGAATGTTCAGGTTAAGCATGTTGCAAAAATTGCACCTCAACACTTTGAAATTGAAACCAGTTTAGGCACAACGACTGCGAAACAATTAGTTGTAGCGGCTGGTGGTTATCACACCCCAATTTATCCAAAACTAAGTGATCAAGTCCCTGAACAAGTGTTGGTAATGCATTCAGAACAATATTTTAATGTGGAACAGTTACCTGAAGGTAATGTCTTGGTTGTCGGTTCAGGACAATCAGGTGCCCAAATTGCAGAAGATTTACATTTGGCAGGTAAAAAGGTTTATCTTTCTACGGGAGATGCACCACGCTGTGCGCGTTTTTATCGTGGTAAAGACGTAGTGAAGTGGCTTTATGAAATGGGTTATTACGAAACAACCGTCAAAGATCACCGATATAGTGAAGAGGTTCGTAACAGCACTAATCATTATGTGACTGGGCGAGATGGTGGTCGTGATATTGATCTACGTAAATTTGCATTAGAAGGTATGCGATTGTTTGGACGATTTGAGGACTATAAGGAAGGACAGTTTGTCTTCCGTCCAGATTTAATCCAGAACCTAGACATGGCAGATGCAACTTACAATCGTATTAATGCCTCTATTGATGACTATCTAGAGAAAAATAATATTGTGACTGAAGAGCCAGCATCTGTATATCAGCCACTTTGGCAGCCAGAACAGGAAATTACCCATATTGATTTAGTTGAAGAGAACATCACTTCGATCATTTGGTGTATCGGATTTAGACCAGACTATTCTTGGATTGATTTAGATATATTCCAGACAAATGGATATCCAAAACATGATCGCGGTATTACCGTTGACCCTGAAGTAAGCTTTATTGGTTTACCTTGGTTAAACACATGGGGTTCAGGACGTTTTATGGATGTTGCTAAAGATGCTGAGTTTATTGCTGATCATCTCATTCAACAATTAAATGTTACACCACAGCATATATCCTCAACATTATCATCATTGGCCTAATTATCAGGTAGCTGAATAGTCTCAACTTTCGGCTGCATCAAATCTCCAATATTGTTAAAAAACATAGGATAGCCATAATGAATCAACAACCTTTTGTAATTAATACTAATACTGAACCATGGGAATTTCTTCCTGTTCCATTTTTAAATAGTGAACTTCCCGTTAAAACCTGCTTAGCATGTCCTGATACAGGAATGATGATTTGGAAACGGCTTTGTTGCACAAAGATTTGAAATGCAAAGCGCCCTAATTGAGCTAAATTTAAGGCGTAACTTAGGTAAGTGGTCGACCTAATTCCGTGTCGAGGCATTTCAATTAATGCCATTTCGCACTTGTTGCAAAATCCAATCCTCATATTCTTGTAGTGTTTCTTGTAGCATATCCATAGGTCGTACGATGTAGTGCCTTACAACTAATGCACTTGGTTTATGACCTGATATCTGTGCTAAAGATCCTTCATTGATTTTTGCCCAAATAGCTAACGTTTTATATGATCTCCTCAATCCATGGGGAGTAAGTTCAATATTTAGTTTTTTACATATTTTCTCTAAGCTATCGTAAGGATTGACAATATGACCGCATTTAGCACCCTTACTGCTAAATATGAATTTAGAATCAGAATTTTTCCTTAGTTCTAAAAATAGGCTTTCAACATATGCCGTCAGAGGAATTAGGCGACCTTCATCTTCAATTTTATCTCTAACTTTTGCTGTTTTCCAACGAAAATCGACATCTGTCCATTTTAATGAAAGCAGCTCATTCTTTCTGCAACCAGTGATTAAACTACATATCAAAAAATCGCTATTTTTCTACTAGTTAACTTATTTACCTCTTCAAACCATGGTTTTAGATGCTGTTTCATCAAACAATCATTCTTGGCTTTTGGGGAAGGGACCTTATCTTTAACTTTTTTTGAGTTGTATGATTTTGGAGGCACTAAGTTTTCATAATCCTCGTGTTCCTCGCACCAATTCAGGAAAGCTCGTGTAAGTCTGTATGCTTTAGCTGATGTTGTTGGACGGAAGTCATTGTGATCAAGCCAATCGCAAAATACATCTTCAGTTAATTCAGAAAGTTTGTACTCAAACAGTTGAAAAATGGGTTGACTGGTATAGGTAATCCCCCCTAAAAATAAAAGGAAGTAAAAGTAGAATTTTCTCTTAAGATTAGAGCAGGAGATTCTGCATGAAAACATCTAAATTTACTGACAGTCAGATCATGTCTATTTTGAAACAGGCGGAGTCTGGCACGCCTGTTACTACCCTGTGCCGTGAACATGGCATGAGTAATGCGACTTTCTACAAGTGGCGTGCTAAATATGGCTGAACCGTACCGGGTTTGTCGGAGAGTCAATATTCTGAGAGACTATCCCGATGACAAAATTAAAATATACCCCTGAAATCAGAGAAAGAGCGGTTCAATTATTGATTGAATCTGAAAAAGATTATCCTTCTACTTGGGCTGCAATCACAGCAATTGCGCCTAAGATCGGTTGTACTCCTGAAACACTTCGTGCCTGGCATCAAAAGCATTTAGATCAGCAAAATCCTATTAAAGTACAACAGATATCTGATCAAGAAAAAATGAAGCAAATGGAACGTGAAATTAAAGAATTAAAGCGTGCCAATGAAATTCTACGTAAAGCAGCCGCTTTTTTCGCCCAGGCGGAGCTCGACCGCCCACACAAGTAATGGTGGATTTTATCCATAACAATAAAGATCAATATGGTGTTGAAGCGATTTGTAGGATTTTACCAATCGCACCTTCAACCTATTACCGGACTCTAGATCTCACAGTAAATCCAGAACATCGAGCGAAACGAGATCTACATGATGAGCATCATGCTGAACAAATTAAACGAATTTGGAAGGAAAGTTTAGGTCGATATGGCGCACGTAAAGTCTGGCAACAACTGAAACGTGAAGGCTCTGTTATTGCACGTTGTACAATTGCTCGATTGATGCAAAAGCTAGGTATACAAGGTGTTTGGCGTGGTAAGAATAAACAAACCACCCGTAACCGAGATGACCAAAAACGGGCAGATGATTTAGTGAAACGTAATTTTAATGCTGATCATCCAAACCCTTGCGAAGCAATGCTTCTCAGGTGGGTGACTTCACGTATATTCAAACAAATTCAGGCTGGGTTTATACTGCATTTATTATTGATGTCTTCTCACGAGCAATTGTTGGATGGAAAGTATCGACACGGATGAATACAGATATGGTGCTCGATGCACTGGAGCAAGCATTGCATGATCGAGGCATGCCAAAGAACGTGATTCATCATAGTGACAGAGGTGTGCAATATCTTTCCATTCGTTATACCAATCGTTTAGAAGCAGCAAATTTACGAGCATCAGTCGGTACGACCGGTGATTCATACGATAATGCTTTGGCTGAAACGGTGAATGGCTTATACAAAACAGAGGTGATTGAATATTTAAAAGCGGATTGGCAAGGTTTAGCGGATGTACAACTTGCGACACTAAGCTGGGTAGATTGGTTCAATAAAAAGCGTGTACATAGTGCACTAGGTTATGTGTCACCTTTTGATTTTGAAGCAATGTACTATCATAAAATTAACCCATTAGGTCAGGTGGCCTAACTTAAATAAAAAAGTCTCCGACAAACCCGGTACGGTTCAGTTCAAAACCTATTTAGGGCATACCATTGTGAAAAAACATACCCAGATTGATAACTGTCACTATATTGATGTCGGTTCCTCTTATACCCAGAAGCTGTGTATAGTCAAAATTAAATAAGGATAAAGACGGTGATATAAAAGATCTCCTTACGAAGAAATGAAAAGCCATCAATATGATGGCTTTATCAAACGATTAATTAATAGGTTTTATAAGGTAAAAACTTGCCAGACAATACGACATTTACCCGGTCACCGTTCGGGTTTTCCTCACGCTGAATATTCATGCTGAAGTCGATTGCGCTCATAATGCCATCACCGAATTCTTCATGGATCAGCTCTTTAATAGTCGAACCATATACATTTACAACTTCATACCAGCGGTAAATTAAAGGGTCCGTAGGCACACTGGTCGGTAAAGAGCCTTTGTAAGGTACAATTTGCAGCCATGCTACTGCCTCATCACTAAGGTCAAAAATCTGACCAATTTTCTCTGCCTGCTGTTTATTAAATGCCATTTGTCCCAGGCAGGCAGCCGTTACCCATTCTTTAGAAAGACCAATCTCTTTGGCAACATCTGACCACTTAATTGACTTTAAAACTTTCGCTGAAATGATCATGTCAGTTACTTGTTGACGATGGGTAATCATAATCCTCTCCAAATTATTATCAAATGAATGTATGCAGAACGCATAATGCAGATATCATGCCAACAGCATTCTAGAGTTCATGCTAAATAGAAAATGAATATTTAAGTGATTGTTAATTATTTGTGGCATAGCTTTTGCTTATATTTCGATATACATGGCAACGACGCCATTCACCATTACCTGTTCTAATATTCAAGGCAACGGCGCCTAAGGTCTTCAATGATCTTAGGCGTCTTTTTTTCGAAAAACAGGTCCGTATATTGAAAAAGAGGACGACAACATGGCATATCTTGCTCCTGCGGAGTTTGCAAAAAAAGTAGTAGATGCGGGTGAATCCAAATTGCATATGGCAACCCGTGATGTATTGATTCGTGCCTTTATGGCAGGGGCCATTCTGGCCTTGGCAGCGGTATTTGCCATTACCATAGCCGTGCAAACAGGATCACCATTGATTGGTGCGCTCCTGTTTCCAGTTGGTTTTTGTATGTTGTATTTATTGGGCTATGACCTATTAACTGGGGTGTTTGTACTTACGCCGCTGGCATGGCTAGATAAACGCCCAGGGGTGACATGGGGACGTATTCTAAAAAACTGGGGCTTGGTGTTTGTAGGGAACTTTACAGGCTGTTTAGTCGTTGCGGTGCTCATGGCAGCGGTTTATACCATGGGTTTTGCAGCGGATCCAAACCCTGTCGGCGTAAAAATTGCGCATATTGGCGAGGAGCGGACATTAGGTTATGCCGAATACGGATTCGCCGGCTGGATGACTATTTTTATCCGTGGCATGCTGTGTAACTGGATGGTGTCATTAGGTGTCATTGGCGCGATGATGTCTACTACGGTGAGTGGCAAATTTATTGCCATGTGGATGCCAATTATGCTGTTCTTTGCCATGGGCTTTGAGCACTCTGTCGTGAACATGTTCCTGTTCCCATTTGCCATGATGATGGGCGGTGACTTCTCGATTGCTGACTACTTCCTATGGAATGAACTGCCGGTTGCTTTAGGTAATCTGGTGGGCGGTTTGGCATTAACAGGTCTGGCACTTTATACCACCCATGTCCGTACTGGTGTTAAAAAAGAATTTTAACATTCATCATTTTATAAAGGGATCATATAGATCCCTTTTTGAGCTTTCAGCATGAAAAAAACATTAAAAGTCACTATTGGGCAATATTCTACTGCCGGAGTTAAACAACAGAACCAGGATTTCCATGGAGTATATCTGCCCGAAGGACATGTGCTGAAACAGAAAGGTATTGCATGTGTTATAGCGGATGGAATCGGTAGCAGTAATGTCAGTCATCTTGCAGCAGAAACAGCCGTTGGTAGTTTTTTATCTGACTATTATTCTACTTCAGATGCCTGGAGTACACAGACTTCAGCAGAACGAGTGATCCGCGCGACCAATTCATGGCTTTATGCACAGACTCAACAAAGTCAAGGACGTTTTGATAAAGACCGAGGGTATGTCTGTACCTTATCTGCACTGATTTTAAAACAGCAACAAGCCCATGTTTTTCATGTTGGTGATAGTCGTATTTACCGCATTCGCGATCATGAAATTGAATTACTAACCCATGATCATCGTGTCTGGTTGTCTTCCAAAGAGCATTATCTTAGTCGAGCCTTAGGTGCGGATTATCGTATTGAAATTGATTATCGAAATATTGAACTCAAAGAAAAAGATATTTTTTTACTAATGACCGATGGGGTCTATGAATTTGTCACAGATCAACAATTATTAGATTTAACTTTAATAGATGCAGATTTAAATCAACTTGCCAAAGGATTAGTTGAAAAAGCTTTAGAACAGGGCAGTGATGATAACTTAAGTTTCCAGGTGATCCGTGTAGAACAGTTGCCTGAACTGAATCAGTTTCATATTCAGCAGGATTATGTATTTCCACAACAGCTCAGTAAAGGTGAAGTTTTTGAAGGTTATGTGATTGATAAGATTTTGCACCAAAATCATCGCAGTTGCCTGTATTTGGCACACGATACTCAGCAGCAGCCTTTGGTCATAAAAACTTTGGGGGTAGATTTACAGCAAGATAAAAATGCCGTAGAGCAGTTTCAACTCGAAGATTGGGTATCGAAACGTCTGAAACATGACAACCTGATGCACTGTTATCCACATAACACTGAGAAAAAATATTTATTCCAATGTTATGAATATTTGCAGGGTGAAACCTTGGCTCAATGGCTGCATCGCCAGGAAAAGCCTTTAAAGCTCGATGATATTTTACCAATTTTGCAACAAACGGCCTTGGCTTTAAATGCAATGCACCGGCTGGAGATGCTGCATCAGGATATACGGCCAAAGAATATCATGGTTTTAAATGCAGAAAATGCCATGAAAATTAAACTGATTGATTATGGTTCAACAGCAGTAAGAGGCCTGGTCGAAATTAATCCTAAAAATGCGAATCGACCACTCGGAACCTTAGCATTTATGGCACCGGAGTATTTTATTGATCATTCGCCATCTGTACATTCAGACCAATTTTCTTTGGCGGTCATGGCCTATTATTTACTCACCAAACAATTACCTTATGGCACAGATTTAGCTCGCTGTAACAGTTTAAAGCAGCTTAAAAAAGTTCAATATCATTCCATCAGGAAATATCGGCCTGATTTACCTATATGGTTAGATAAAATTTTAGGCCAAGCGCTGAGTATTGAACCGACACATCGTTTTGAGGCCTTGTCTGAACTCATTCATAATCTAATGCATCCTTCCAAAGAATTATTAAACTCTAAACCACCAGCAATCATTGAACGAGATCCTTTACGTTTTTGGCAAATGAGTTGCGCCGTATTAGGGCTATTATTTTTACTGAGTATTGCATGGCCATTTATTTGAAAAGATAGGATCAAACCATGCTTAAAATTGAAGGTACATAGATAAGTTTTTATTCAAACAGCTTTGTTGCACAAAGATTTGAAATGCAAAGCGCCCCTAATTGAGCTAAATTTAAGGCGTAATTTGGGTAAGTGGTCGACCTAATTCCGTAAATCTGTTGAGGACTGCTACACGTGCATGAATCTCATTGACTTGGCTATCAAAACGCCTTGCTCTGAGTTTATCTCCTAATAATTTAATGCAGTGCATCTTAGTTTCAACCAAACTTCACCGATGATAGCCTGATTTTTTCCATAGTGTCCTGCCTGAGAAGCACTGCTTCCAAGATTAACTGTTCGAAGTAATTCATTTCGATCTAGCGAGCTGCTCTTTGTATCTTTCCAAGGTTTCGCATTTTTTCTAGGTGGAAACACCGCATGCGCTTGCCGATCTGCAATGACCTCACGGCATTGCTTGGTGTCATAAGCTCCATCGGTATAAACAGAGTCAATCTGCTCATCTTGTGGAATCTGATTAAGTAAATCACCAAGCACCTGTGAATCACTGACATTATTGGTTGTAAGCTGAATAGCGCGTATTTGTAGAGTTTTAGCATCTATGCCAATATGAAGTTTACGCCATTGGCGACGATATTCAGGTCCATATTTCTTGCGTTTCCATTCGCCCTCACCTAGAAACTTCATGCCTGTAGAGTCTATGAGTAGATGCAGCCCATCGCTACTTTTTTGGTAATTGATTGCAATATTAATATGCTTTTGTCTTCTACAAAGCGTGGTGTAATCTGGAGCTATCCAATTTAATCCGCAAAGTTTAATCAGACTTTGCACAAAGCCAGTGACCATACGTAAAGACAGACGGAATAAGGATTTAATCATTAAGCAGCATTGGATGGCTGCGTCGGAGTAGGTTTGATTTCGCCCTTGTTTGCCTTTTGATGGCGCATACCATTGCGTAGCAGGATCAAACCAAATGGCAATATTTCCGCGACTCATAAGTGCTCGGTTATATGCGGGCCAATTGGTTGTGCGGTAGATTTTGTGTGTAGGCTTCTTCATTTGAAAATTATATCGCTGAAAAACCCTTTACAGATAGGTTTGTGCAACAAAGCCGATAACAATTAAAAAATAAAGGAAAGTTTTTATTGGTTTTATTATCGATAAGTATTAATGATAATATATTGTTACATAAAAAATTGGCACCAATTTAGCACCAATTATTCTTTAGTTGTTGATTTTAATATGAAAATATTACGTTGACATCGTAGAGGTCTCCAGTTCGAGTCTGGATATACCTACCAAAATTCACTGTGAAAACAGTATATTAAAGCCCACTCAAAAAGTGGTTTTTTTGTTTTCGGTGAGTTCAATCTATGGGGGCATGATATGATGAGGGCTTTAGATAGAACGTAGATTAATCATAGGTAGATTTATCAGGATCAACGTATTTAATCGATAAATTATTTTAAGCAAACACTGCTTGAAAGTATTCATTAGTATTTAAAATAACGTCATAAGCAACATTAAATTTCATAACTTGACCTTGTACAACGGGTATGGCCTATTTTTGCTGTAGTGAGCGAAGTTATAATAGTTAACTAAGTTTATTAAAAGCTCATCGAATGGTGAGCTTTTTTGTTGTAAGAGTAGTTTATAGAATAGTAAGTAAATTTAATACTTAGATATTACTATTTATAATTAGGCTAATTTTTTAAGTGCTAAATACATATACATGATAACAACAGCAAGACTTAATCACACCTCATCTTTCGGCGGAAGTGGCGATGAACGTAACCCAAAAGAAAAATTTATAGACTATTGTGAATCGAAATATTTTGCTTCTAGTCATTACTCTTATTACTCGAGGAAATTGTCTAAACGGGAATTAACTGAAACTGAATTAGTAGAAAAGCAGAAATGTGAAGACGCAATAAATAAAAAATTTACGACGGAGGACTATTTTTCAATTGGTTTAATTCTTATTGCATTTTTATTTTTTTCGATTTGCAATATGAAGGGATATCTTTCAGTAAAAAAATTTGAACGCGAAACAGGTAAGAAAGCTGACATGTCTACTGAGATGGTACCTATATCTTCGCTCTCATTTGTTTTAACTGCCTTTCTCTGGTTGATACTCTATATCATGTATTATGCATATCTTTATCATAAGTATCCATATTGAGTATAGTTCTGAAAGTAACTTTCCTCTAGATTTGCCGAACGGATTATGGTGCACAAAGCCTCACTAACACAGATGTGATAGCGGGGCTTTATATTTTATGTGTTAAGCTGAGATTCATAATTATGGATTCTTAAAATGTATATTTGTATTGGTGGCGATTTAGATGGGGAAGTAGTTATAGGTCGTGAAGGCACATATTTTGAAGCGAGTGAAATTAACGCCGAAAAAAAGTCTACATACAATCGTCAGACTTATATTATTGGTGAAAACATTTATCGTTTTTGGCTTTGCGCGGAAATGACCTACGCTGAAACAACCAGAATTGCGAATAACTATTTAGCTCAAGAACATTCTTATCTTTCGTAACTCAAATATTTAAAAATAAGCCCGCCCATTTTGGTGGGTTTAATTTATATAGAGTGAGTTAGTCGGATAAATATTGGTAAAAAAAACCAATTAAAAAAGCCCCTCATATCTGAGAGACTAGTTATATCAATTATCTGGTATGAATGGCTGCAATTTCTTAAATAGCTAAACAAATCAAATTGATAAAAGTAGTTAATAGTATAATAAATCAGTGCACTAATTTATTCTTTATAGTATCAGAGCCTCAAAACTGATTCTAAGGCGCTATTAATAAGAAATTATTTGTTATTTGGATCAGGTTGTTCATTATTCTCAGGCAGATCCTTTACGGTGCCAGGAACTTGTGTGGGTGGTGTTTCAGTAGGTGGAGTTACTGCAGAATGCTCCATTGCTTGAGCTTTGATAACTTTTGCATGGTTTGTTGTATTTTGAGAAAAACTTTTGAAACCTGACATTTTTATCTTCTTAACTTCACTGTGGAGAACCCATAGTACGCTTTATAAACCGTTATACTACAGTTGTTTTAAGAACTATATGTGTTGATATGTGCTAAAAAAGATGTTTATCTCGAGGAAATATTTCATAAATAAAATCAATTATATATAACTGCTTGAGTAGTATCGTTTAAAGCTTGAAACTACACTGTGCAAATTTCAAGTGCGAGTACATAAAACACACATATATATTTTGATAAGAGATTTACTAAACAAACAATAAAACCTAAAGGTTGTAAAATTATAGTTTGTATTCGATAGCCGCTAAGCATAGTATGATTGATTAAACAGGAGCATATGAATGCTAAAAGACATTACAATTATTGATTTTCAAGGCAAAGAAAGAAGAGCACAGGCAAACTATACGGAAGTAAATGCTAATAAAATCAATCATTCATCGAGAGTTCGGAAACCTAACGTTGAATATATTTTATTTAAAGGAGAATTTATCTTTCCTACTTTAGATTTAGTTTTCAACAGCTCTGATGGCAATAGCTATTATATAGAGTGAGCATAACCCACTTCGGTGGTTTTTTAATGCTTGACGCTTGAGATGGAAAGAAATGAGCAGAGCAGATTAGCGCTTACTCTCATTAGTGCAAAGCGATTCAACTTTCTGAACTGATTACGGCGCAGAAAGCCTTGCTAAGACAGATGTGATAGCGGGGCTTTTTCTTTTTCATATTCGAGGATCAATCTATGAAATTTGTAAATTGTCAGGGTTATGAACAACGGAGAGAATGGCTACATGACCTAGCAAAACAATCATTCAGTTCAATCCAGCGAGCAATTGAAGTTCTCTCACGTGTTGGAACGGTAATTCCCCCGAAAAATAAAAAGATCTAAAAAGTAGAATTTTCTCTTGCGGTAGAAGCAGGAGGTTCTGCACAAAATATATAAATCCACTGTGAAATCAGTATATTAAATCCAAGTCAAAAGTGGGGTTTTTGTGATTGTATGATTGTAAAAACAATCTTAGAAGGGCGATAGGGGTATCTATTCTAATTCAATTTGATGGTCGTCTTTTGTCACTTTAATTTTCAATTTTTTATATTTTCGCTTATTGGGATCAAGTGCTGAGTTTTTCACCTCTGTTGCAAACACGGAATCTTTCATCAAGGTCCCATATGCTTTATATCCTAAGATTATACGATTTGGCGGTTGACTATTTCTAGAAACGTAATAATCAATCATTTGATTTAATTCATTTAAAAGACTTGTATCGCTCATGGTTTAGATGCATCACTTTTAAGAATTTATTAAATAATAATATAATTCAACTTTGTTATTTATTTGAAAAATAGAAAAAATTTATTAAATCATTGTCATAAAATTGAAACATAATTGAAATAATTTTTTAAATTACATGATATTTCAACCTATCTAAATCCTTTAACGATTTCTTGAAATTTAGATCGATAAGCTTAATAAAGAATTGTTTAAAATAAGAGATTCTTAAAAGTGGTTAAGCATTTTAAGCAAATTTCAGGTAGAAAAATGAGAGGGCTTATGCGGATAATTGAGTTTGAGCCTATATACCATCTTTTAGATGGGGAGGATGAATGTAACACAAAAGAGAAATTTATAGGTTTTTGTGAGTCAAAGTTATTCGCGTCTAGCGATTAGTATTATTGTATGTGTTACTTCAAAACTGGTAGGAGTTTAACCCCCTTGACCCGAATAAAAAATGGTGATAATTTAAACAATAAGGAAGTCATATACGATTTGGGATTTAAGAGAAATCTTGCCTAGATAATAAACGTTATGACAAACCCGTATATATCAGCTAACAACGAACGAAACGGTTCTGATCGTTTTTAAAAATGTTCAAGGTTGTAGAAAAGCCCGTAAATCGGGCTTTTTTAATGTCTACAACTTAGAAGGACCATTAAGGCAAATCAAACCAAATCATTTGACTGTCTTGTGATGCGGTAATGGTTGCAGTTTCATCAAACAGTAAAGCATCACCAGCTTTGACTACATGATCAGCAATCATAACTTCACCAGAGATCACATGAACATAGTTCACTTTTTTCTTTGCACTGATCTCTAATTGTTGACCCTTTTCAAGAACAGCAGTTTTCACTTCTGCATTTTGACGAATCAACATTGGTGCAGACTCATCACCTGCAATCAAATGCCATTGGTTAGGATGATCTTTCGGATTTAAGTGAATTTGCTGATAAGTTGGTTCAGCATCTTGTACATTCGGTTGAATCCAAATCTGTAACAGATGTACCGCTTTATCATGCTTATTCATTTCACTATGGGTAACGCCTGTACCCGCACTCATCAACTGCCATTCACCCGCATTGATTTGACCCTCATTGCCCATACTATCTTTATGAGAAATGGTACCATCAAGAACACAAGTTAAGATTTCCATGTTGTCATGAGGGTGAGTACCAAAACCATTATGTGCAGCAATGGTATCGTCATTAATCACGCGGAGAGCACTGACACCCATATATTTCGGATTGTACCAGCTCCCAAATGAAAAGCTATGGTAGGTGTCTAACCATCCTGCTTTTACATGGCCACGGTTTTCACTACGATGTAGATAAGCATTCATCCTTCATCTCCTAAATTATTGTGTTTTGCTTAATGCTTATATTATTGATTCATAATAGTGATAGATAGTCTTTAATTGCGACATATTGTTCTATAAATGCAATGATTAAATATGATGTATTTTTATGAGTTGAATAAAAAAGGCCGAATAAAATATTCAGCCTTTTCAAATTATTAAGCTAATTTACCAATTTATTATTTTGATTTATTTCCAAGTTGCGGAATCGCAGAACCTTGACCTACAGAAAGTAAACCAGTTTCTGTATAAAGACCAAGTTTTGCACGGGTATCAGTAATATCCAGATTACGCATTGTTAACTGGCCAATACGATCCATTGGTGTAAATACTGAATCACCTTTCTCCATTGTTAAACGTTCAGCTTCATAAGTGAGGTTAGGAGATTCAGTGTTCATAATCGTGTAGTCATTACCACGACGTAACTCTAAAGTAACCGTACCCGTAATAGCTTTAGCCACCCAACGTTGTGCTGTTTCACGTAGCATAAGTGCTTGTGAGTCGAACCAACGACCTTGGTAAAGCAAACGACCTAAACGTAAACCGTTAATACGATATTGTTCAATCGTATCTTCGTTATGAATACCTGTCACTAAACGCTCATAAGCAATGTGCAATAAAGCCATACCAGGTGCTTCATAAATACCACGAGATTTGGCTTCGATAATACGGTTTTCGATTTGGTCAGACATACCTAAACCATGGCGACCACCGATACGATTCGCTTCTAAGATAAGTTCAACAGGATCTTCGATACGTTGACCATTTAATGCAACAGGGAAGCCTTCTTCGAAAGTGATTGATACTTCTTCAGCATCAATTTTTACATCATCTTTCCAGAATGCAACGCCCATGATTGGCTCAACGATTTTGATACCAGCATCAAGATATTCTAAATCTTTTGCTTCGTGAGTAGCACCCAACATGTTTGAGTCAGTTGAGTAGGCCTTTTCTTTTGACATTTTATAGTCAAAACCATTGTCGATGAGGAATTGTGACATTTCCGCACGACCACCCAACTCATCAATAAAGGTTTGGTCTAACCATGGCTTGTAAATTTTAAGCGCAGGATTAGTTAATAAACCATAACGATAGAAACGCTCAATATCGTTACCTTTATAAGTCGAACCGTCACCCCAAATGTTCACATCATCTTCTTTCATTGCAGTGACAAGCATTGTACCCGTTACTGCACGACCTAAAGGTGTAGTATTGAAATAAGGAACACCACCAGTGCTGATGTGAAATGCACCACATTGAATCGCAGCAATACCTTCAAGCGCAAGTTGTAAACGACAATCGATTAATCGAGCTTTGACTGCACCGTATTGTTCAGCTTTCTTTGGAATCGCATCATAGTCATCTTCATCAGGTTGACCTAAGTTTGCTGTATAAGCATAAGGCTCTGAACCCTTTTGCTTCATCCACAATAAAGCTGCTGAAGTATCGAGACCACCAGAAAAGGCAATCCCAACTTTTTTGCCTACAGGTACGTGCTGCAAGATAGTTGCATTATCAGTCATTGCTTGTCCTAACGTTTATTAGTAAAGACCCCAATTCGGTGGTCTTGAGAATAAAAAATCGGAGCTATTGTAACACTTTTCATTGAGCTTGTTTTCTCCAAAGAAAAACTAAGCAGAAAAATTATCTGTTCTTCATGGGGAAGATTGAATTTTTGAGATGTAAATCATAACGGTTACATTTGTTTTGACTTTAGTGTCAGCATTTTCTTAAAAAAAGCCATAAACACAGATAAAAATTCAGTTAAAGTACTATGCAACAAGTTGCAAAGCCAAAAATATAGAAGGAAAATCATGACTAGCTATGCAAATATTTTAAAACCATTACATTTGGGATTTACCACCATTAAAAATCGTGTGGTAATGGGCTCTATGCATTCAGGCTTAGAAGATCGGTTCTTTAACTATCCTAAACTTGCTGCTTACTTTGAAGAAAGAGCCAAGGGTGGTGTTGGACTAATCATTACAGGTGGTATTTCTCCTAATCGTCAAGGTTGGTTGTTGCCTGCTGGCGGTACTATGAATAGTTTGGCTGATATTCCTCACCATCGTCTGGTAACCCATGCCGTACATAAACATGGTTCAAAAATTTTAATGCAAATTTTGCATTCTGGTCGTTATGGTTATCATCCATTTTCCGTTTCTTCATCTGCGATTAAAGCACCGATTAATCCGTTTAAACCGCGCCAAATGTCAGATTCTCAGATTTTGGCAACTATTAGTGATTATGCGCGCTGTGCTAGCTTGGCAAAGAAAGCGGGTTATGATGGTGTGGAAATTATGGGTTCAGAAGGTTATCTGATTAACCAATTTCTAAGCAATCATGTAAATAAACGTACAGATCGCTGGGGCGGGGACATTGAAAATCGGATGCGTTTCCCTGTTGAGATCGTAAAAGCAATTCGCGCTAAAGTCGGTGAAAAATTTATTATCGCTTTTCGTTTATCGTTGTTGGATTTAGTACACGACGGTAATACCATGCAAGAGGTAATTACTGTAGCCAAAGCATTAGAGAAAGCTGGTGTAACGTTATTAAATACAGGTATTGGTTGGCATGAAGCACGTATTCCAACGATTGTAACGTCGGTACCTCGTGCAGCATTTGTAGACTATACCGCAGAAGTTAAACAGCATCTTTCAATCCCGGTCATTGCATCTAACCGTATCAACATGCCTGATGTGGCTGAAGAGATCGTTGCATCGGGTAAGGCAGATATGGTGCAAATGGCACGTCCATTCTTGGCTGATCCATATTGGGTGAATAAAACCGCGACCAATCGTGTTGACGAAATTAATACCTGTATTGCTTGTAACCAAGCTTGTCTGGATCATGCATTCAAAAATCAGCGAGTGACTTGTTTGGTCAATCCGCAAGCGTGTTTTGAAACAGAACTTGTTTATATCAAAACCAAAAAGCCAAAGCGGATTGCAGTTGTGGGTGGTGGGGTAGCAGGAATGTCAGCTGCGACCGTTGCTGCAAGTCGTGGACATGCGGTGACTTTGTTTGAAGCCAATAATGATGTTGGTGGTCAGTTTAATCTAGCTAAAGTTGTGCCTGGAAAAGAAGAATTTCATGAAACGATTCGTTATTTTAAAGTACAACTTCAGCAAACAGGTGTCGACGTTCGTTTAAATACGCGCGTAAGTCGTGAACAATTAGAAAGCGAAGGTTTTGATGAGGTTGTGGTTGCAACAGGGGTTGTACCGCGCGAGTTGAAAATTCAAGGCAGCACAGCACCACAAGTCTTGTCTTATGCAGAAGTTTTAAGAGGTGCAGAAGTCGGACGTAAAGTTGCAGTGATCGGTGCGGGTGGTATTGGTTTTGATGTGTCTGAGTATTTATTAAAACCACCACATCAGCCTCAACCACAACCTTTAGCGGAATGGCAGCGTGAGTGGGGGGTGGATCCTGAAGCAAATTATATTTCAGAAGGTGGTATGCAACGCCCTGAAGTTGAAGCACCTGTTCGTGAGATCTATTTATTACAACGTAAGACTACGCCACTCGGAATTGGTTTAGGTAAAACCTCTGGTTGGGTTCATCGTGCGCAATTGAAAAAACACGCAGTGCGTATGCTTCGTGGTGTGCAATATAAAGCAGTGACTGATGAAGGATTGTGGGTTGAACACAATGGGCATGATCAATTATTGCGTGTTGATACCATTGTTGTTTGTGCAGGGCAAGAATCTGTGAAGGATTTGATGCCTAAAGAGGGTGAGAATACTTTTGCGAACTATCATATTATTGGTGGTGCGAAGCTTGCGGCTGAGTTAGATGCTAAACGAGCGATTCGAGATGGCGCAGAGTTGGCAGCAAGACTCTAGTAATTGATGAAACATTATGCATTTGAATATATTGCAGTTAAATTTTTCTTGAATAAAGGAAACAAGCTTTGTATTCTTACGCACATGGAAGCGTGGCAGAGCGGTTTAATGCACCGGTCTTGAAAACCGACGAGGGTGTGAGTCCTCCGTGAGTTCGAATCTCACCGCTTCCGCCAAATATCTAAATAAGCCCTTGTTTTTACAAGGGCTTATTTTTTATCTGTGCTTTTACCCCTCAACTTATCACCTATAAAGTTTTGGGCTAGAAAAATAAGAATCAAATGGCAGAAATTGTAATAATTAATTTGAAAGCTCAAAATGTGATTTGTATTCTAAATTTTATAATTGCGAATAAGTAATTAATTTCATAGAAATTTTAAATAGTTATAGTGGTCGACTAATGAACTAAGTGATGAATAGGGGGCACCATGACTTTTTGCAAGTAATGGTGCGGTTTAAAATGGTTTTGATCATCTCAATAATGAATTTGAGATAAAACGATGTGAAATAGTAGTTGGGTTATGTCTGATATAACGCAATTTCTGATTACCACTTATGGCTATAGGTTACCTTCAGTGTTACACCATTCGCGACTAAGTGACTTGTATTATTGCCAGATCTTAATAATTGGCTGTAGAGCGGATAGTACTTGCGGTTAAACATATTCTCTAAACCAATCGTCATCGTATCCTTTTTATTGAGTGCAAAACTACTCAATAAATCGGCAGTGGTATAAGATTTCACATCATAGCGACCAAAACTATTCTTGCCCTCTAGACGATAATCCTCTGAACCGAAGTAAGTTGCTTGTAGACGGTTTGTCCAAGTTTCAGTTGGGCTATAAGAAATGTAAGCTGTTAATTTTAATGGTGGGATGCGGAAACCAGTCATATCGCGGTCTTTATCACTGCCTTGAGGTTTTTCACGACCATTCATCCATGTGAGACTACCGCCAGTTCCCCAAATACTTGCATCGTCAAGATAATCTACAGTTGCTTCAACACCCGTTACTTTCTCTTTAGTTCTAATCATATCCAAACTATTACTTACTGGCTGCACAGCACCAAGGTCAGAAGTGGAGTGGAATACAGCTAAACTTGAAGAGAAGTTATTGAAATTTCCTTTCCAGCCCAACTCATAGTTATCAACTTTTACTGGTTCTAAAAATGATGAGCCAAGATTAAAGCCTTCACCAGCGTTCCGGATGACTACACCGACATCAGGCAATTGAAAACCTTGGTTAAACGATGCATAAATTGAGTGTTGATCGTTTGGAGAGAAGGTCATATTAGCATTATATAACCATGCATCAGCTTTCACTTTTCCGCCTGGAACGGTGTAAGGGTTAGATTTACCTAATTGTGATAATGGCACAAAGCTATCAATTTTCGCATAGCTATCTTCATAACGCGTACCAGCTTCAGCTGACCATTGGTCATTAAATCGGTGTTTTAATTGTACAAAGCCACCAACACTTTGTGTGGTGAGTTTAGGTAAATAAATAAGTTTGCCAATTTTTACAAACTCTAAACCTCCAGATCGATCATAAATGTCAGGATCGAAAATATCTAAAGGCATTTCGCTTTTTTCACGGCTAAAGTCACTACCCCAAACCAATGATGTATCACCTAAAAATTCGAGTGGTGTCGTCACAGTTAAACGGCTACCCAGTACATTATTTTCTTGATAGATTTGATCAACTTGCCCACCGCGTGGGCTGACCTTGTCTGGAGCAACACGAGCGTCAAAGGGTGAAAAACGAGTGAAGAAGTCGCGGTAATAAATTTGAGTATCAACCTTATTGCCAAAAAAATCTTTATGGTTATAAGTCAAATTGTATATTTGGTTTTCATTTTTAGTTTGATCTTTTAGCTTTAAGCCTTTAATGGCTTTCGCTGGTACAGTTCCGGCAGGGGCATTCTTCACACTTGTGTCAGATGCATAATCAGAGTCTTGCTCAGCATTATAATAATTTGCTGCAAATTGTAGATATTGATTGTCATCAATATGATAACCCAGCTTACCGCCTATGCTATATGCATCAGCATCGAATAAATCGCCCTGACTTGGTTCAGGCGCAACACGTTTGCCCCGTGCATCGTAAGGACTACCAATACGTTGATAACCAAAGTCTAAAGCGTAGTCGAAATTATTTAAACTGCCCGAAAAGTATTGATGAATATTTCCACTTAATGCATCAGAACGAAACTTTGTCAAAGGATTTTGCAAGCCAATAACCGTTTTAGCCGTAGGTTCACCTCCAGCAGCTTTTGTTGTAATTGAAATCGTTCCACCAGCAGCACCGCTACCATAAATTGCATTACTACCGCGGATGACTTCTATACTGCTAATACTTTCAGGATCGATTGACGATAGACCTCTAGAGGTATCTCGAGTTAAATTCATGGGAACGCCATCTACTAAAATAAGCGCATTACGACCACGTAAAGTTTGACCATAATCAGTAATGGTGCGGCTTGAATCTGATAAGCCTGGGACAGCTTTTGCGAGGACAGTCGCAATATTGCCAGAAGATGCATTTTTTAAAAGATCAATTTGCTGCTCATCCAGCTTAGTCACTTGTTTAGCAGAGGAAGAAAGCTCATCTGCACGTGAAGCAGTAATGGTAATAGTAGGGAGGGTTTCAGATTTTTTTTCAACTTCTGTTGTTTCAGAAGGCGAAGCTGCAAAAGCTGTATTTGAAATAAAAATAAATCCACTAAGTGAAAGAAGTGGGAGGAAGTTATTTATTTCAGACTTTCCATTAAAAAAACCATAACTTTTTGTCTTATTGCCCATTATCTCGCCCTGAGAGTAATTTTAAGTTGGCCGAATTATATTTGAGAATGATTGTAATTTACAAACCAGATTCACGCGTTCGATGAGAATTTCTATTCAATAGCGTGAGTAGCTAGGTTTAGGTGCTAGCTATATAAAGAGGGCGATGAAAAATATTTTTGAAGTCAGGTCGCTACATAGTAAGTATTTTAATGGATGGTGCAATGTTGTTTAACTTATTCAAGTTCTAGCTGATGATCATCTTTGGTAACTTTAATCTTGATTTTTCTATACTTGCGCTTATGTGGGTTGAGTGCTGAATCAGTAACCTCATTTGCAAAAGTTTTATCGTTCATTAATGTAGAGTAGGACTTATAGCCCAAAATGATCCGTGCTGGTTTCTGATTGTGTTTTTCAATGTGTGCATCAATTATCTGGTTTAATTCCTTTAGAAGGTTTAGATCACTCATTTTCGGGTACATCACTTTTAAGAATTTATTTAAGAATAGTTAGGTTTTAAAAGAATATCTACATGATTTTTATTGTTATTTTAAATGATATTTTTCATTAAATTGCAATCTTTCTGTGTTCTATCAGGAGGGTTAAATCAATTCGGTAAAGCCATTTGTTTTTTTAAGAATGATGAACAACGATATGCAAAGACTTAGAGTGAAAGTTATAAAATGACAAAAATTGTCACAAATAGACGGGACGGTCTGAACATCTGATTGAATTTTCCTGTAAAATGCCCTCACGTTTAAAAAAACTCAATAAGAAGCGATGTTCAAGACTATCTTTGCTGCATTAGAACAACTCGGCTTAACCGCACAAAAACGTGCGATCCACATACAATTTGCCAATCCGAGCTTAAATCAACAAGTCTTCCTCCAAAAAATTCAAGGTCAGCATGCCATTAATCAGGGCATGACTGCAGAACTGATCTGCCTATCCACTAACGCCCACATCCCATTAAAACAATTCATCGGCTGTCAGGCAGCGATAGACCAAGTCACCGATACAGGCACACTATTTAGAACCACAGGGATTATCACAGAAGCCGTACAAGGACAATCTGACGGTAGCCTCACGCTGTATAAACTCAAACTACAAGATGCAACTGCGCTGTGGCATAAACGCCGAAACAGCCGCGTGTTTATGAATAAAAATGTACTCGACATCGTACAAACCTTATTCAAAGAATGGCAACAACGCAGCCCGCTATTTGCATCGAGTCTTACACTCGACCTGGGTGGGATCAAACAAGACTACGACATCCGTCCCTTTGTGATGCAAGCCAATGAAAGCGACTACGACTTCATTACCCGCTTACTCAGAAGTGAAGGCATTAACTGGCTGATTGACGAAACCCAACTGAACGTTGCCAACAGCACCAGTCCAATCCAAGCCCAAAAACTCCGCTTGATCGATGACAACAGCCAATACCAAGCCTTAAATCGAAGAACAATACGCTACCACCGCAGCAGTGCCACCGAACAATACGACAGCATGACCAGCCTCATTGCAGAACGTTCGTTACAACCGACCGCAGTCCATATCCAACGCTGGCAAGCCGATGCCCTAGAACAAGAAGATGGGGCAGGTAGCGTCCAAAGCAAACACCAACATAGCCAACAACACGACAACGCCAGCTTAGGACTCGAAGACGCATGGCACTTCACTCCAGCATGGATGCAAGACCTCAACGGTGAAGATGGTGCAACCGCTTCAGGCAACACCCAAATCGAAAAACTGAACCAACACCTCAGCCACTACCATGATGCCCAAGCCAAACAATTTATCGCCAATACTACCGTGCGAGACACCCAAGTGGGCTACTGGTTTAAACTCAACGAACACCCAGAGATCGACCAACACAAAGGATCTGATCAGGAGTTCTTAATCACAAAGAAGGATTGGTTTAATCAAAACAACCTCCCTAAAGATTTAAACCAACAAATCCAAAGTTTGATCACACAAAGCCAATGGCAAGATCACCAAAACACGAATAGCGCAAATTCAGAAGAACGCCAAGCCAACCAACTGACGCTACAACGCCGTAACATCAAAACTGTACCCGAATACCATCCACTGCAACACCGTCCAACTGCTCACCCACAACGTGCAAGAGTAGTGGGATCTGAAAGCGAAGAAATTCATGTCGATGAATGGGGGCGCATCAAAGTTCGCTTCCTATTTACCCGAAATGATGACCATAGTCATGATGGTGGCGCAGGCAGCAACAACAACGATACCGACTCAGCATGGGTGGATGTACTCACTCCTTGGGCAGGCGAAGGCTATGGCGCACGCTTCCTACCACGCATTAGTGAAATCGTGGTCATCGACTTCTTTGATGGCAACATCGACCGTCCCTTTGTCACAGGACGACTCCACGAAGCACACCGCAGCCCAACTAAATTCGATGACCAAGGACAACTGCCTGACACCAAAAAACTGGCAGGGATCAAATCCAAAGAATATCAAGGCAATGGCTACAACCAACTACGCTTTGATGACACCACCGGACAGATCAGCGCTCAACTGCAAAGTAGCCATGCAGCCAGCCAACTCAATCTCGGTAAACTGAGTCATCCCAAAGCTCAAGCAGAAAGCGAAGACCGAGGCGAAGGCTTTGAACTACGCACAGACCAATGGGGCGCGATCCGAGCAGGCGAAGGCTTACTCATCACCACCCATGCACAAGCGCAAGCCGAAGGCGAACACCTTGAAGCGCAAACAGCCAAACAACAACTCGAAGGCAACCAAAACAGTGCCAAAGCCCTGAGTGAAGTGGCAAAGAACCAACAAACGGATGAACTCGAAGCCTTAGAACAACTCAAAAGCTTTGCAGAAGAAATTCAGCAAGATATAGCCAAATTCAACAAAGCCTTATTACTACTCAGCTCACCGAATGGGATTGGGCTTAGCACCTCAGAAGATATTAATCTATCCGCGGATGGACAACTGAACCAATTTGCAGGGGACAGTATTAACCTGACCACGCAAAAGAACCTGATTGCCCAAGCCAGTCAAAAGATCAGTTTATTTGCAGCGCAAAATGGAATTAAACAAGTTGCAGGCAAAGGCAAGGTTGAGATACAGGCACAAGGAGATGGCGCTGATTTTATTGCTCGTAAAGACATCCAGATTATTTCCACAGAAGATACGATTTATATCACTAGCCCAAAAGAAATTGTATTTACCGCTGAGAGTTCGCAGCTCAAATTGAATGGTTCAGGGATTTTCCCAACGACAGGTGGAAAGTTTGAGGTAAAGGCGGGGCAGCATTTGTTTAAGAGTGGGGCAAGTGTAAGTGCCAATGTCCCTCAATTACCAAAAGCTAAACCAATGCAAGGGGCTTTGGAGTTATTACGAAGCTATGGTGGCGAAAACTTCTTTAAGCAGAATAGTTATAAAGTAGTTGATTCGCTCGGCAAGCAAATTACAGGCAAACTCAATGCAAATGGTTTTGCTCAGGTGACAGGTATTGCACCTGGTCCAGCAAAAGTTGTTTTTGAGAAAGATGACACGAGTGCATGGCTACAAAGTAGTGATTTTAGCCGTGATTATACGTGGGCTGAACCTGTTTCAGGCGTTGCTGCAATGATGCAAAATGCTTTGGGTTCATTGGGGCAAAATGCAATGTCCCAATTGAAAAGTAACCTTCTTTCGATGGACAAAAATAACTTTAAAGACTTAGGTAAAAATACTTTAAATAACTTAGTTGGACAAACAGTAGGACAGATTAAAGATCAGGTTACAAATAGCGCGCTCAATACAGTCTCCAAACAACTTAATCTCAATCTATCCGTCAATCAAATGAAAAGTCTTGGTCAAATGGCAATAAATCCAAATCAATCTCTTGAAATGCTCAAAGAGCAAGGCAAAGATTTTTTCACTGATCAAGCAACCGCAAAGTTATCTCAATTCACAAAAGTAGACTCTCCGATTAAACAAGGTATGGTCGACACCTTCTCTAGATCGAAAAAGTAGATGGGATAAAAAAGCTCGAAGTGAATTAAAACATAATGATGTAATTGAATGAATTAAAGGTTTTATATTAATGGCTACTGAAAAGACACAACAGACAGAAACTACAAAACAACCCGCTGTTGAACTTGCTGTTTTTAATTTAGAGAGTGTAACCAATGTGACTGATTTGCAAATGATTGCAAATCAAATTCAACTTTATTTACAAGTATGCGGTAACACCACACTAGAACAAGTCAAAAGTAATGCGAATGTTCCGACGGTTGCTAATATTTTTGCATTGACAGGCAGTGTCTTAGATTTACTTTTGTATGCAACAACACCGAAGACTGGCGATGCTGATATGCAGCGTGGTGCTTTACTCGGAGCTAATTTAATTGGATTGTTTCCTGAACCAAATAATGAAGCCCATGCTCGTATGGCGTTACGACCAATGTTTGGTTTAATGGCAGAATGTTTATACCCTGAAAATGGGAAAATTAAAGAAGCTGATATTAAGCGTTTGGGCCTACATCTTAATGCAATGGTTGCAGGGGATTTAGAAGTATTTTTAAAAGAAACCCAAGCAAAGTTAAGTGGACTACTGACCCAAGCTGCAACTTTGGGTGCAAGTATTTTACAGAGTATGGCAACCCCAACTGCAGCTATTAATGCAGGTGTTGTAGCTCCAACAGGTGCCTCGGCAGAGAAACGGGACCCCAAGCTTAAATTTAGCAATTGGGCCGTGCCATTAATTGATCTCATCGGAACACCGAGCCAAGCAAATCTGACACCGAAGATTGAGCCGAATATGCAAAGTCGTTTGCAGCAAGAAGCAACTCAAACGATTAAAAGTTTAAGCCAAACGCTGCAACAGCAATCGAATGCTAGCCAAAAATATACTTTGGCATGGTTAATACAAGAAACTTTGAAAGCGATAAAAGCGTTACAAAATAAAGGCAGCGCTAGTGTGCCGATGAATCAAACAGGGGAATATGAACGGCATACCAAAGGAGATACTTTAGAGTTCGTGAGTTTACAAGCCGATGCTTTAAATGCTCCGCCATGTGAGGGTAAAGGGTCAGATACAGGGCAAAGTATTAGCTATTCAATTGGTGCTGAACGAGTGCAGCATGCAGATTTCTATTTGCCGAAAGTTGGTTTTTCCTTTATCCGTCAATATAACTCACAAATGAATGAGTTTGATCACAGCATGATTGGTGCACGTTGGATGATGCCATTTTCCAACATGATTCAACCCACCGCTCAAGGCTATCTATTTATTGACAGTAAAGGGCGAAAGCATCAACTTCCAGCTTCGATTACATTTGAAACTTATGAAGTACCGTATGAAGGTATAACGGTACAACCCATTGAAAATAGCGATCTCATTTTAAATTTTAGTGGAGAATGGTCTTTTCAATTCCATCAATTTTCGGCTGGTCAGCCTTATCAGTTGATTCAACAATTTAATGAAAATACACAAGAAAAGGTTGTTTTAAGCTACCTTATTTTAGATGAAATTGCCTATCTGCAAAGCGTTGATTTCCAATTAGAACATGCCCAACATCAATTAAAATTTGCTTTTAATGAGCAAGTTAAAATTATTGCTGTATTTGTTGATGAACAGGCTGAGCCTTTAGCGCGTTATCAATATGATACACAAGGCAATTTAATTGAAGCCATTGATCAAAATGGTCATGTCCGAAACTATGAATACAACCATTTCCATCAACTTACACGTTATACCGATCGTACAGGACGTGGGCAAAATATTCGCTATGAATCTAGCGATGCTCAAGCCAAAGCGATTGAAGAATGGGCAGATGATGGTAGTTTCCATACCAAACTCAAATGGCATCCTCGTTTACGCCAAGTTGCTGTTTATGACGCCTACGATGTCCCGACCTATTACTATTTTGATCTGAATGGATTTACCTATCGTACACGTTTAGCAGATGGACGTGAATCGTGGTACAGCCGTGATAGTCAAAAACGTATTACCCGTCAAATTGATTTTGAAGGGCGAGAGACCCAACAAGAATACAATGATCAAGATCAACTCATCAAAATCGTACAGCCAAATGGTGGGGTAATCCGTTTTGCCTACGATGAGCAAGGCAATTTGCTCGAAACAAAAGATCCTGAAGGCAATATTTGGAAACGAGAATATGATGCTAAGGGTAATATCAGCAAAGAAATAAATCCTTTGGGACATATCACCCAATATAAATACAACAATGACAATCAATTGATCGAAGTGATTGATGCGAAAGGCGGTGTCAAAACCATTCAATATAATGAATTGGGACAAATGACAGCATATACCGATTGTTCAGGCAAAAGCAGTAGTTGGGAATATGATGAAGAGGGTTCGCTAACAGCTGAACAAACAGCGAACCATAAAGTCGTGCAATACCTTTACAGCACCCAGGGTCGAGATAAAGGACAACTCCAAAGTATTGTTTATCCTGATGGGTTAAAAGAATACTTTGAACATGATGAAGAAGGACGTTTACTTAAACATATAGATACCAAAGGCTTAGTGACCGAGTATCATTACAATAAATTTGGCTTGTTAGCACAGCGACTTGATGCTAATCGACATCGCATAGCTTATCAATGGGATAAACAGGGACGTATCAAAAAACTGATTAATCAGAATCAAGCAGAATATTTATTTGATTACAATCAATTTGGTTCTTTGGTACGTGAACAAGCCTTTGATGGAGAAGAAAAACACTACAGCTATCATGATGAGAGTGGTCGATTATCTGAAATCCGACAGCCTAATATCCTGACCCAATTTGATTATTACGCAGATGGACAAATCGCATCGAAAAGCTTTACCCATTTAAATACGGGAAAGAAGCAAACAGAACAATTTGATTACAACCTGAACAATCAACTGAGCCGAGCCAGTAATGAGGTTAGCCAAATTGATTTTTATCGCAATGCCCTTGGGCAATTGGTGAGAGAGCATCAGCACTACAAAATCGCAGGGCTTCGTCCGCTTACTGCGGTGTTACGTTATGAATATGACGAACTTGGTAATTTAGTTAAAACAATCCGCCCAGATGGACAGGAACAGGCCAATTTGAGTTATGGCTCAGGACATTTGTATGCGATTGCCCTGAATAAACAGGATGTGGTTTCATTCCAACGAGATGACTTACATCGAGAAACAATACGCCTATTGGCAAATGGACTCATCCAAACTAAACACTATAATGACGTTGGTTTACTCAGTTCACAACTGATTCAGCCTGAACAAGAAACGCAAGACTATTTACAGTACCAAGCGCATCGATATTATCATTACGACCAAAACTACCTACTAAACCAAGTTGAAGATAGCCGTTTGGGTAAGCTCAACTATCAATACGATCCAATCGGACGCTTAATCACAACACAAAGCGCACATAAAACTGAGAGTTTTAGCTTTGATCCTGCGGGTAATTTGATTGACCCTGTATCCGCATCTAGTACGGCACAAATTAAAAATAATCTGGTCAGAAGCTATCAAGGAAAACATTACCACTACGATGCTCAAGGCAATGTTATAGAGACTAAACAAGCAGGTAAAACCCTCAAATTGACATGGGACAACCAAAATCGATTGATTCGCAGTGATCACAATGGTCAAGTCACGGACTATGGTTATGACGTATTTGGGCGCAGACTCTACAAGAAAATGGTAGATGTGCTGACCTTGTTTGGTTGGGATGGCGATTTGATGATTTGGGAATCCCGCAAATCAGAACAAGACAGTTATACCAAGCACTATATCTATGAGCCGAATAGCTTCGTTCCACTGTTGCAAGCTGGATATAAAGGTTTTATTCAACTAATAGAAACACCTGATTATGCTGAATATCAAAATAAACCTTATTCGGTTTATAAAGATCCTGTATGGCGCAATGATACCCGTAAAAATCGAGTAGATTTAGAGCAGATCACTTTTTACCATTGTGATCAAGTCGGTACGCCACAAACTATGACCAATGCTAGGGGTGAGTGTGTTTGGGAAATTACTCAAGATACTTGGGGTAGCACACTCGACCTCAAAACAGTAAATTCAGACAATCCGTTTGAGCAGAGTAATCTCAGATTCCAAGGTCAATATTACGATCAAGAAACAGGATTACACTATAACCGTTATCGCTATTATGAACCCCATAGTGCAAGATATGTGAGTAAAGACCCGATAGGATTGGAGGGTGGGTTAAATATAATGAAATATGTTAGCAACCCGAATCAATTGACGGATCCAATGGGATTATATGTTGTATTAGATTTTTATAAAGATAAAAATATAATAGTTGCTAGAGATATTGAGAAAGATACTAAGTTAATTATTCGAGACGTGTATACTGGTGGGCAAATTAGTGATGCTGGTTTTACTTCCAATGGTACTGGATTACCGAATGGGAAATATTTTTTGGTGCCTGATGATAGACATCCAGACTGGTATGCTTTATATGGTGATGATGGTTGGATTGATGATTTTACAATTGATGGCAAAAGAAGTGGATTTCGACTACATCCTGGAAGGTTAAGTTTAGGATGTGTTACAGTTAAATCTACCGAAAATAATGAGCAGTGGAATAAGTTAAATGAAATGATTTCTACTACTAAAACTCAACAGAAATATGTTTGGAAAGGGGGGCGTTCAGATACTTGGATGAATTTTGGTTGGAAAAGAAAGGAAGTTACAAATTGGGGAGAACTGAATGTTAAATAAAATCAAAAAAACCTTATTTATAATAGGAATATTGTCATTTACAGGATGTTCTTCAATTGAAAAAAAATCTTGCATTAATAGTTTTAACAATAGGGTTGCTTTTTTAACACAGGATATTCAAATTATTAACTCAATCAATCTTATTGATAAGAATATTTTCTGTGGTAGTCAGCCCTACAGTGAGTTTTATAATAATTTAGATACATTTTTGTTAGGTTTAAGTGATAAGAAGAAAAAGATCTTTTATACAACTTTATTTTTTACTGAGTTTCATCGAAATGAAAACGGTGGGGAGTTTGTCGAATTCTTGTTAGAAAATAAGATTAATATTTATGATCAATATATTAAAATTATAAGTGATCATGAGCTTTTGTCGCAAATGAAATATACAGATGAAGAGTTACAGAATCTTAAAATATTAGGGGAAATATTAAAAGGAATAGATTGAACTTATAAATTAAATTTTAATTGCCTATTAAGAAAGCCCAATAATTTCTTTTTTGTAGAAAACTTACAAAGGATCAACCCCTTATTCAAAGATGAGCGTAGTGAGATTTTCTTAATTTTAAGAACTCAACTTCAATTTGGTCTAGTTTCAACGGGGCAATATAGTACTTACACCGTTGAGCAGACCAAAACTAGACTAAAAGTTGTAGAGCAAGCGAGTTCTGAATTTAATCAAATATCCTTTCTATCGGTCAATTTCTAATATTTTTCCTCGACAATTTAAAAACAACTGATTTTGATGCCACGCCAGTTGCCCTGAAACAATGGTGGTATCCACTTCATAACGAAAGGTTTTATCTTGGAATGGACTCCAACCACAATGCATATAATTTCTTTGGTCTTTGATCGCGATTTTATGCGCATTTTCTTTGAGTAGGACGAGATCGGCCCAATAGCCCTCACGAATATAACCACGATCTTTGATCTTAAATAAGTCGGCAACTTGATGAGATGTTTTACGTACCATCGTTTCGATACGGAGTTTTCCATCTGCAACCAGTTCCATCAATGCGGGCACAGCATGTTGTACCAGTGGCAGTCCTGAAGGCGCATTCATATAGGATTGTTGTTTTTCATCCCAAGTATGTGGTGCATGGTCGGTTCCAATAATATCCAGTTGATTACTGTTGGAAATTGCATGGATCAAAGCTTCTCTATCGTGTTGAGTTTTGATGGCGGGATTACATTTTATTAAATGCCCCAGAGCGGCATAGTCAGAATCATCAAAACTGAGATGATGGATACAGACTTCGGCAGAAATATGCTTTCGATTTAAAGGCAGATCCTTAAATAAACATAATTCTTTAGCTGTGGTCAGATGTAAAACATGCAGTTGCGTTCCATATTTTTCAGCCAATGAAACAGCCAGTCGTGAACTTTCATAACAGGCCCGTTTATCTCGAATTTTAGGGTGCATAGCTGCTGGAATATTTTCGCCATATTTTTCCAAATATAGTTTTTCCTGCTCTTTAATCCGAGGTGTATATTCACAATGCGTCAATAAGAGGGTTGGTACATTAGCAAATAAACGCTCTAGAATTTTAGGATCATCGACCAACATATTCCCTGTTGATGCACCCATAAAGACTTTGACACCACTGACTAATTTAGGATCAAGTTGTTCAATAATATCTAAATTTTCAGAGCTTACACCCAAATGAAATGCGTAATTTGCCATGCTATGTTGCGCTGCAATTTTCTTTTTTTGTGCTAAAGTCTCTAAGTTCAATGTCGCAGGATTGGTATTGGGCATATCCATATAACTGGTAATCCCACCAATGGCTGCAGCCATAGATTCAGAGGCGATACAGCCTTTGTGTGGTGAGCCAGGATCTCTAAAATGCACTTGATCATCAATCATGCCTGGGATTAACCAAGCACCATTAGCATCAATAGTTTTCGCATTGAAAACACCTGTGATATTGCTAGCAATTTTCTCGATTCGTCCATCTTGAATTAGTACATCGGCAATATACTGTTTATCTTCATTGACTAGATTGGCATTGCGAATAATGATCTTGGGGAATTGTCTAAAATTCATTGTGTAATGCCTTATATCCTTTGACTAACTCGATATTGGTGCTCACCACACTTTCAGAAAATTCACTGATCGCAATATCAACAGGAGGGTATTGGTTTAAATCTGTTTTAGGATGGATATAGCTCATGGCAGGAACATAAAAGTGACTTGGTAAATCACGACCATCGACCACTGCATTGTGCCGGATCGCACTATGATCTCCGACTTTGCAGTTGAATAAAACGCTATTAAAACCAACAAAAACATGGCACCCAATTTCACACGGACCATGAATAATTGAACGATGTGCAATGGATGAGTTTTCACCAATTTTTACCGCAGCGCCTGCTTTGGAATGAATCACCACACCATCTTGGATATTGGAATTTGCGCCGATAATAATCGGTTCCATTTCTCCATGTTCATCGGTTTCATCAGCACGAATTACGGCATAAGGACCAATGAACACATTGGCATGTACAATGACTTTGCCGCAGATAATAGCCGTTTGATCGACATAAGCAGATTGATCGATGACAGGCAAATGACCAGATGGATTTTTACGTAGCATAGAATTACCGTTTAAAAATAAGTTAAATCACAGGTTGAGTTAAGATCGTCACTTGATCTGTATTGAGACCAAGATAAAAACAAGTCGGACGTAGAGTGTGGCAAGCTGGACCTGTTTGATTGACAAAAAACAATAGACAGTCGCCATCACAATCGAGTCTGGCATCCGCCAAATATTGACGATGACCTGAACTCTCACCTTTACGCCATAAACACTTTCGTGAGCGCGACCAATAACACACTTGTTTGGTTTGCAAGGTTTCGATTAAGGCGTCTCGATTGACCCAAGCCATCATCAATACATCTTTGCTTGTTTGATCTTGAGTGATCGCGGGGATGAGACCTTCTTGGTTCCATTTGATCTGTTCAAACACACTTTCAAAATCAAATTGTTGTCCTAAATTTCCCTGTTCCATTTGCTCGAAAATAGAATGCTTTACCATTGCCATGAACCTTGAGCCACTGCATCATGTGCGTGTAAGCTTTCTGCATGAATGACTTTAAAATTAAAACCCTGAATGTTTTGATGGTGAATGAATGTGCCATAAAGCCGTCGTAAGGCATCTTCACAGAACATGAGATTTTGACCATTGGCAATTGCGAAAGCCTGCTCATCAATACGTTTAACTGCTGTTTGAACAGGGGTCATGAGGGCTTGTTCAGCTTGATTGATAAATAAAATCAGTGGGATATGTTGGATATTTTGATCAAGTCTAAGTTTAAGAATCGCAAAGCTTCTTTGACTATGCGGTGTTGCCGCAATGGCATCCGTCCTACTTAGCCAATTTAAGATTTCTTGCTGATCTAGTCTAATGTCTTGATTATTGAGTGCTGATTCAAAACGTTGTTGAATAATGTTTCTTGAAAGTGCAGCCGAGCATGGGCAGGTCGATGAATAGGGGATCTCAACTTTTAATTCTGCTAAAAACTGCCCATCTAAAAGTTGGCATGACAAAACAAAAGGATAACTTTTCCAACCTGAAAGCTTGCTGATCAATGCTGGTCGTTCGATATACAGTTCGCTATGAATTTCAATTTTTGCATGTTTGGATAGATCGCGATGACTAACTAAAAAGTCTTGTAATAATGACTGTAGATCGACCAAGCTCAAATTTTCAATCGAACTCAATTCTAACAATCGCGTATACAAGCGTGACATATGAATCCCCTTGGCCAAAGGGTCATCCAAACTGACATAAGCATTTACTTGGCTTTGACATAACGTATTTTCGATACGAACTGGCAATGCAATTTTTTCCATGCCAACCCAATCTAGGCAATGGCTATTCGCTTTGGGTAGAGTTGATTCAGCTGAAATATCTGGAAGAGCAAGATTCATTTGTCTAATGGCTTACGTTGTAATATTATTTGTAATGTTATAACATAACAATAAGTATCGACAAGCTCGTTGCGAAGTTAATTTGAATGAAGAGACGCTGCGAATCAAAAATGAAAAAAATCTACATGCTCGGATTCATTTGTGGTCTGCCTGCTTGTCAGTCTTCGTATCAAGAGATCCAACCGCAACCTCGACCAAAACTTGAATCGAAACATACGATTCCCAAAGTGATTCTGCAAGAAAAGCGTATCCCATCAGCGTATCTCCAGTGGGCAATGCAGGCGCAGCATCAACAGCAAATTCAAGCTTATAAAAATTTTTTGAAAACCCAAGGGATTGAATCTCTTATTCCAGATTTTGAGTTTTTTCAAACAGCGAGAGATTGGCAAAAATGTAATTACACTGAATATGAAATTCCACCTAGAGAACTCTGGAATAACATCATTCCGACTTTAAACATTCTGAAGCAATTGGTCGAACAAAAACGCATTGATCGGTTTACGGTGACATCGGTATATCGAAGCTATGCGCTGAATCAATGTGCGGGTGGGGCGGGTGGATCTAAACATGTTTTTAACGCCGCACTGGATTTTCGTATAGGCAGGGAGAATCCAGATCCAATTGAGCAAATCTATATCGAAAATACCAAAAAGAAGCTTTGTGAATTCTGGGCAGAACAAGGTCAAGCATTAAATATGGGTTTAGGTGTGTATGCATCAGGACAAATCCATATTGATGCAGCAGGCTATCGAACTTGGGGTGTTGACCATCGTTACACTTCATCTCCATGTATGAATAATTTTCTAAAAAATAACAATGAGTAGTTGAAAATGAAGATCACCTTAGCCCAACAAAATATTTTAGATATTTTAAAAACAGAAAACAAAGCTATGAGTGCTTATGAGTTATTGGAAAAGGCCAAACCCTATGGCTTTCAAGCGCCAATTCAAATCTATCGAATTCTGAAAAAACTCTCAGAACAGTGCCTGATCGTAAAACTAAATACCTTGAATATGTATGTGTTAGAGCAAGCCGAAATTACCGCAAATTATCGGCTTTTTACCGTGTGTACCGAATGCCAAAAAGTGCAGAGCATTGCAATTCCACAACTTAAAACTTGTGTGGAAAGCACCATCCAAGCAAAACAATTTAATCCGAGATACCCATATTTAGAAGTATTGGGTCAATGTTTTTCATGTCTTTCAAAACATGAACCCCAACATATTTAATCTGTGAGAACGCCAATGAATCATTCTATAGCCACTCCAACCAAACTTCCTGTCACTGTTTTATCTGGATTTTTAGGTGCAGGGAAAACCACGTTGCTCAATCATATTTTGAACAATCGTGAAGGGCGGAAAATCGCCGTGATCGTCAATGATATGTCTGAGGTGAATATTGATGCAGCTTTGGTTCGTGAGGGCGGTGCTGAATTATCACGTACAGATGAAAAACTGGTGGAAATGAGCAATGGCTGTATTTGTTGCACATTGCGAGAGGATTTATTGATTGAGGTACGCCGTTTGGCTGAAGATAATCGCTTTGATCAATTGGTGATTGAATCGACAGGAATTTCTGAACCTTTACCCGTGGCAGAAACATTTACCTTCGAAGATGAAAATGGCGTTTCACTGAATGAATTTGCGCGTTTGGATACCATGGTTACTGTGGTCGATGCCTATAATTTTTTAAAAGATTATAGTTCGCAGGATAGCTTAACTTCACGAGGTGAATCGTTGGGGGAAGATGATGAGCGTAATGTGGTTGATCTTTTAATCGACCAAATTGAGTTCTGTGATGTGATTATTTTAAATAAAGTTGATTTGATTAATAGTGAAGAAAAAGAAAAATTATTTGGCATTCTACATTCACTCAATCCAAGAGCGAAAATTGAAATTGCTGAATTTGGGCAAGTGAATCTAGATAAGATTCTAAATACTAATTTGTTCGATTTCAACGAAGCGGCTCAAGCGCCTGGTTGGCTGAAAGAATTAAGAGGTGAACATACGCCTGAAACGGAAGAATATGGGATCGGTAGTTTTGTTTATCGAGCACGAAAGCCTTTCCATCCACAGCGGTTCTTTGATTTTGTAAATTCTGAATGGCAAGGTGTGATCCGATCAAAAGGATTTTTTTGGCTCGCTTCAAATCCAGAGTTTGCTGGTTCGTGGTCACAAGCAGGTGCCATGGCTCGGCATGGTGTAGCAGGGTATTGGTGGGCAGCCGTACCAGATGAGCATTGGCCCGAAGATCAAAATAGTCGTGATGCAATTGAAAGAAATTGGGATGAATTAACAGGTGATGCACGACAAGAAATTGTTTTGATCGGTATGGATATGGATCAAGCTGCACTGACTGCGCAGTTTGATGCATGTTTATTAACAGAGGATGAAATGGCACTTGGCGCAAAAGAATGGGAACAGTTTGACAATCCGTTTACAGGTTGGACAGATATGATCTTAACGTAATTTGGGAAAATAAAGTAAAGCTCTAATGATTGAAATTAGAGCTTTCTTATTTAGATGACATGTCTTAGGTCACGAGAAGTTTCGAGTAGTAATGGCAAAATGTGAGTCACTAAGTAATCTTTAGTGGTTCGCATGGTTGGCGAGACGATATTTAAGGCTGCAACAACATCAGCATTTGAATCATAAATAGGCACCGCAACAGCATGTACTCCCAGTTCATGCTCTTCACATGAATAGCACCAGTCTTGTTCTTTAATTTCATGCAGTAGTGCCAAAAACTCCTCACTTTCGGTATGCGTATATTTAGTGAGTCGTTTAAGGGGGTATTTTTCTAACCATTGTTTCTGCTCATCTAAATCAAGATGGGCGAGTAAGATTTTGCCTGCTGATGTGGCATGAGCGGGCAACCGATTGCCTAGATGTAGGCCATATGGATTAACGCGATCTGTTTGTTGATGTGCTGCACTTCGTGCGATGGTAATTGCTTCATATCCATCTAACACCATCACTGAATAAATAAGCGAGGTCTGATTAGTCAATAAATTCAATAATGGTTGACAGATTTTTGGGAGTGGTGAGCCATCTAAGTAAGCACCTGAAAATTTTAGAATTTTAGGAGCAAGATAATAATAATGCCCATCGAATTCCAAATAGCCTAAGTATTCCAAAGTAAGTAGATGACGTCGAGCAGCCGCACGTGTCATGCCTGTCTTTTCAGCAGCTGTACTGATATTTAGACGATGACGTTCTGGACCGAAACACTCGAGGATAGTTAAACCTTTAGCTATACCTGCAATGAAGTCTTCATGTCGAATTGATTTCTTATTTTCACTGTGATGAATAAATCGAACAGTTTTCTCTTGATCATGATCCATATGATGATAACTCCAATCCGAAATTTCAGTTGTTCATTTCCATTCTAATCAAAAGCTGACTATTTTACTGGGATAATGTTCGATCATCGAACATAAAATATATATATCGAACAATAACGGCTTTGCAGCATAGAAGTCCCTAGAAAAATTATCAAGAATAAATAGAACAAATCCGAACAAAACACTCAGTTTAATTTCATCAATTTTCAGGATGAAGTTGAGTGGTTCTTAGTACAGGAAGTAGTTAGATGATTGATAAGAGTACAGCCTCGCTGGTTGAGGTTTTATCCCAAATAAAAGATGGCTCAACCATCATGATTGGTGGCTTTGGAACCGCAGGACAACCTGCTGAACTCATCGATGCTCTGATTGAACTTGGAGTTAAAGACCTTGTCATCGTCAATAACAATGCAGGCAATGGCGATTATGGTCTTGCCAAACTCCTAAAAACAGGTGCAGTCCGTAAAATCATCTGCTCTTTCCCACGCCAATCTGATTCATGGGTGTTCGATGAACTCTACCATGCCGGCAAGATTGAATTAGAGCTCGTGCCACAAGGCAATCTCGCTTGCCGTATCCAAGCTGCTGGGATGGGATTAGGGGCTGTGTTTACACCGACTGGCTTCGGAACATTATTGGCAGAAAGCAAAGAAACCCGTCATATCGATGGTAAAGACTACGTTCTTGAATATCCAATTAAAGCTGACTTCGCTTTAATCAAAGCTCACAAAGGCGATCGTTGGGGCAATCTGGTTTTTAATAAATCTGCACGTAACTTTGGACCGATCATGGCCATGGCTGCGGATGTCACCATCGCTCAAGTCTCTGAAGTGGTTGAACTTGGTCAGCTTGATCCTGAACACATTATTACCCCAGGGATTTTTGTTCAGCATGTGGTTGCGGTTGAAGCAACCTCACCTGTCGCTGCGCAATAAGGAGAATAACAATGAGCTATCAAAAACTCAGCCGTGACCAGATCGCTGAACGTGTTGCACAAGATATTCCTGATGGTGCCTATGTCAATCTAGGTATTGGCTTACCGACCAAGATTTCAAAATACTTACCTGCCGACAAAGATGTATTTCTGCATTCTGAAAACGGTTTATTGGCATTCGGTCCACCACCAGCTAAAGGTGAAGAAGACCCTGAGCTGATTAATGCTGGCAAAGAGTATGTGACCATGCTCACAGGGGGCTGTTTTTTCCATCATGGGGATTCCTTTGCCATGATGCGTGGTGGTCATCTGGATATTGCAGTATTGGGTGCATTCCAAGTTGCAGCCAACGGTGATCTTGCCAACTGGCATACAGGAGCAGCCGATGCGATTCCTGCTGTCGGTGGTGCAATGGACTTGGCTGTCGGTGCAAAGAAAGTGTTTATCACCACTGATCATGTGACCAAACAAGGTGAACCCAAGATTGTTGAAGCACTTTCTTATCCAGCAACGGGTCTGAAATGTGTCGATCGTATTTATACCGATCTGTGTGTGATTGATGTGACCAATGACGGTTTAAAGGTGATTGAGAAAGTAGATGGTCTCAGCTTTGAAGAACTTCAGGCTTTGACGGGTGCTCAATTGATTGATGCGACGCAAGGATAATGTTTACCAGCCACTAATTACGGGTTAAAGCAGAGGCTTTTTGTATAGGCATTGCCTACGCAAAGGAAGAATAACTAAACCCGTAATTTGTGGCAGTGATCACAACAGATTGAAATATGGAAGTGTAAGAATATGAAAAACGCTTATATCATTGATGCGATTCGTACCCCATTTGGTCGCTATGCAGGCGGTCTTGCCCCTGTACGTGCAGATGACCTTGGTGCAGTTCCGATTCAAGCCTTAATGCAACGTAATCCAACCGTGGATTGGCAACAAGTCGATGATGTGATCTATGGTTGTGCCAATCAGGCCGGTGAAGATAACCGTAATGTCGGTCGTATGTCTGCTTTGTTAGCAGGTTTGCCTTATCAAGTCCCTGCAACCACAGTGAATCGTCTTTGTGGTTCATCCTTGGATGCCATTGCCATGGCTGCACGTGCGATTAAAGCGGATGAAGCAAATCTCATCATTGCGGGTGGTGTCGAAAGTATGAGCCGTGCGCCTTATGTCATGGGTAAATCGGACAGTGCGTTTGGTCGTAGTCAAAAGATTGAAGACACCACCATGGGTTGGCGTTTTATCAATCCAAAGCTCAAGGGAATGTATGGTGTAGACACCATGCCACAAACTGCAGAAAACGTGGCAGAGCAATTTAACATTAATCGTATCGATCAAGACCAGTTTGCCTTGGTGAGCCAACAACGTACTGCAGCAGCGCAAGCCAAAGGCTTTTTTAAACATGAAATCGTTCCTGTCACGATTCCTCAACGTAAAGGGGACGCGGTTGTTGTCGATACGGATGAGCATCCACGTGCATCGACCACCATTGAAGCATTAACCAAACTCAAAGGTGTAGTGAAAGCAGAAGGTACGGTCACTGCAGGTAATGCCTCAGGCATTAATGATGGTGCAGCAGCCCTATTGATTGCCTCAGATGAAGCAGTTGCTCAATACCAACTTAAACCACGTGCCAAAATCATTGCAGCTACGACAGTGGGTGTTGAACCCCGCATCATGGGTTTTGCTCCTGCACCTGCAATCAAGAAGTTACTCAAACAAGCCAATCTGACATTAGAACAAATGGATGTGATTGAGTTAAACGAGGCCTTTGCAGCTCAAGCATTAGCAGTGACTCGTGATTTGGGTTTAGCTGATGATGATGCCCGTATCAATCCAAATGGTGGGGCAATTGCCTTGGGTCATCCACTCGGTGCTTCAGGTGCAAGATTAGTGACCACCGCTTTGAATCAACTTGAACAGATCAAAGGACAATATGCTTTGTGTTCGATGTGTATCGGCGTGGGTCAAGGGATTGCCTTGATTATTCAGCGTGTTGAGTGAGGTATAGCATGAGCCAGTTATATGCCAGCTTGTTTTACCAGTCTGAAGTTACCGCAATTTTTAGTGATCATCGTTTATTGAGTTATATGATCCAAGCCGAAGTGGCTTTGGCTAAAGCACAGGCGCAAGTCAATGTCATACCAGTATCAGCAGCCACCATTATCGAACAGGTTGGTGAATTTGCATTAGACAAAATTGATTTAGATGCATTAGCTGTGGCAACGGGTTTAGCTGGAAATATTGCTATTCCCTTGGTGAAGCAATTTACCGCCATCGTAAAACAGCAAGATGAACAAGCTTCTCGCTATGTGCATTGGGGAGCAACCAGTCAAGACATTATTGATACGGCAACGATTTTACAGTGCCGTGATGCTTTGGCCGTGATTGAAAAGCAACTTCATTCAGCTTATCAAATTTCGCTACAACAGGCTGAACGTTACCGTGACCAAGTGATGATTGGGCGTACATGGTTGCAGCAAGCTTTGCCGATTACTTTAGGGCACAAGTTTGCACGTTATGCAGCCGCATTAAAGCGTGATCTTGATCGTTTGCAAGTAATGAAAAGCAGAGTATTCACTGCCCAGCTTGGTGGCGCAGTAGGATCATTGGCTTCATTACAAGAGCAAGGTTCTACAGTTGTTGAAGCTTATGCAAATCAATTAGGGCTAACGGTACCTGAATGCACTTGGCATGGCGAGCGTGATCGTTTTGTAGAAATCGCCAGTCTACTTGCCATGATTGTGGGCAATGTTGGCAAGATGGCAAAAGATTGGTCGCTACTGATGCAGACTGAAATTGCAGAAGTTTATGAACCAACAGCAAAAGGGCGTGGTGGTTCATCGACAATGCCTCACAAGCGCAATCCAGTTGCAGCCGCTTCAATTCTTGCAGCTGCAAATCGCGTACCTGCACTGATGACCAGTATCTATCAGAGCATGGTTCAAGACCACGAACGGGCTTTAGGTGCATGGCATGCAGAATGGTTAGCAATACCTGAAATTTTTCAGTTATGTGCAGGCGCATTAGAACGTAGCAATGAAGTATTACAGGCTATAGATGTGAATGTTGAAGCGATGCAACGCAATCTTGATACCACACAAGGTTTGATTATGGCTGAAGCAGTCATGATGGCGTTAGCTAGCAAGATTGGGCGTTTAAATGCTCACCATTTGGTTGAGCAAGCATGTCAGCAAGCAGTCGCACAAGATGCTCATTTAAAAAATATTTTATCGAATCTAGATGAAGTGAAAGAACATTTTTCAGCACAAACCCTAGATGAGCTTTTTAAGCCTGAGTCTTATTTGGGCAACATTCAAATGCAAATAGATTCTGTCCTCAAAGCAGCTCAAGGAGATTCGAAATGATGATCAATATTCTTAATCGTCAAGGATATCAACTTGCAGTTCAAGTGCAGGGTCAGAAAGATGCGCCTGTGATTATGTTTTCTAATTCGCTTGGAACTGATCATGGAATGTGGCAAGCGCAGGTTGAAGCATTGTCAGAACAATATCGAATCGTAACTTATGATACACGTGGTCATGGCGCGAGTCGTGTGATTGAGCAAAGTACTTTGCAAAATCTTGCTGAAGATGTTGTGGATATTTTAGATGCACTCAAGATTGATAAAGCACATTTCTGTGGAATCTCCATGGGTGGTATCACTGGATTGTATCTTGCGATACATCATGCCGATCGCTTTTTGAGTGTCACAATCGCAAACTCTGCCGCAAAAATTGGAACTGCTGAAGCATGGAATAATCGTGCGGACAATGTAGAGCAACACGGTTTAGCTGAGCTTGTTAAAACTACCCATACTCGCTGGTTCAGTGAACATTTTGATTATGCTCATGATGTTTTAGCACAGAAGACTATACAAAGTTTAGCACTCACACCAGCCCAAGGTTATGCCAATGCATGTCGTGCTTTAGCAGGGGCAGATCTAAGCGATCAACTTCAACAGATTCAGATTCCGACTTGCATTATTGCCGGTCAGTTTGATCCTGTAACGACGGTTCAAGATGCTGATTTTATGCATCAGTCTATTTCACAAAGCCAGCTTGAAATTTTGGCAGCTTCGCATTTATCGAATATCGAGCAGCCTCAGGTCTTTAATCAAGCATTGTCTAAGTTTATTCAGAAAATATAACCGGTTCAGGTTAGAAAGGAATTCGCCTACAAGGAGGCAACCATGGCACAGGAATTTGCTGCTCCCGCAAATAGTATGGATGCACAGAAACTGATTGATCATGCACCAATCAGTAAATATCAGTGGTTAATCGCAATTGTCTGTTTTCTCATCGTTTTTGTAGATGGAATTGACACTGCTGCGATGGGGTTTATTGCACCCGCATTAACTCAGGATTGGGGAATCGATCGTTCACAGCTTGGCCCCGTAATGAGTGCAGCTTTAGGCGGGATGATTATTGGTGCATTGGTGTCAGGTCCCACAGCCGATCGTTTTGGCCGCAAGATTGTATTGACCGTTTCCATGCTGATTTTTGGAGGCTTTACGCTTGCTTCTGCCTACGCAACGAATTTGGATCAGTTGGTGGTATTGCGTTTTTTAACGGGAATTGGTTTGGGCGCAGCGATGCCGAATGCAACCACTTTGTTCTCTGAATATTGCCCAACCCGCGTACGTTCATTAATGGTGACCTGTATGTTCTGTGGCTATAACTTGGGGATGGCAACAGGGGGATTCATTAGTAGTTGGCTTATCCCTAATTATGGTTGGCATAGCTTGTTTTTGCTAGGTGGATGGACACCATTGTTTTTAATGGTTCTGGTGATTTTGTTCTTACCTGAGTCTTATCGCTTCTTAATTGTAAAAAATAAGAACCCTGAGAAAGTACGTCGAATTTTAACGCACATTGCACCATCACAAGTTCAAGGTGTAACGGAATTCCATATCCCAGAAGAGCAATCAAATGTAGCTCAGAAAAAGAGTGTATTTGGCATGTTGTTTTCAAAACAATTTTCCAAAGGCACCGTTTTATTGTGGTCAACCTATTTTATGGGGTTGGTGGTGATTTATCTACTGACCAGTTGGTTGCCGACCTTAATGCGTGAAACTGGGGCAACCTTGGAACGCGCTGCATTTATCGGTGGTTTGTTCCAATTTGGTGGTGTACTCAGTGCTTTATTTATCGGTTGGGCAATGGATCGCTTTAATCCGAACCGAATTATTGCAGGCTTTTATTTTGCCGCAGGTTTATTTGCCATTGCAGTCGGTCAAAGCTTAGCAAATCCAACTTTACTTGCTGTTTTAGTTCTATGCGCTGGTATTGCGATCAATGGCGCGCAATCAGCAATGCCCGCTTTAAGTGCTCGTTTTTATCCTACCCAATGTCGTGCCACAGGAATTGCATGGATGACAGGTATCGGTCGTTTCGGTGCTGTATTTGGTGCTTGGATAGGCGCAGTGTTACTTGGGAATAATTGGTCGTTCACCATGATTTTAAGCATGTTGTTTATTCCAGCAACGGCTGCTGCTGTGGCGATCTTTGTGAAATCTCTAGTTGCGCATACGGATGCAACCTAACTTTCTTTCAATTCGGGACAACCTCAATGAATGATGAACAACGTTATCAACAAGGTCTGAAAGTCCGTACAGAAGTACTGGGTGAAAAACATGTCGGGCGTTCTTTAGAGAACCTCAATGACTTTAACCAAGATTTTCAGAATTTTATTAGTCGATTTGCTTGGGGGGAAGTGTGGTCACGTGACGGTTTGCCACGCCATACCCGCAGTTTAGTCACCATTGCTATTTTATTGGCATTGGGGCGAGAAGATGAACTCAGAATGCATTTACGTGCTTGTTTTAACAATGGCGTGACTAAAGATGAACTTAAGGAGTTGATTTTACATAGTTCATTGTATGCAGGCTTACCCGCTGCAAATGCTGCAATGCATATGGCAGAAGAAGTCTTTAAGGAAATTGGAATCGAAGTGCAACCCGTTTCGGCACAACCACAGGATTAAGGAGATAAGGATGTTAAATCATACACTAGGTGCATATCCGCAACGTAATTCAGAGGATCACCCGCCAGCATATACACCGGGCTATAAAACCAGTGTATTACGCTCACCAAAGAATGCGTTGATTTCGATTAATGAAACTTTAACGGAAGTGACTTCACCACACTTTTCACCGAATCTTTTTGGTCCTAAAGACAATGATCTGATTTTGAACTATGCCAAAGAGGGCTTACCTGTTGGTGAACGGATTATTGTGCATGGATATGTACGTGATCAGTTTGGTCGTCCTGTTAAAAATGCCTTATTAGAAGTATGGCAGGCCAATGCTTCAGGTCGTTACCGTCATCCAAATGACAAATTTATTGGTGCCATGGATCCGAATTTTGGTGGTTGTGGTCGTACTTTAACGGATGAAAATGGGTTCTATATTTTCCGTACCATTAAACCAGGTCCATATCCGTGGCGTAACCGTATCAATGAATGGCGTCCAGCGCATATTCATTTCTCATTAATTGCAGATGGCTGGGCGCAACGTTTAATTTCGCAGTTCTATTTTGAAGGCGATACATTGATTGACTCTTGTCCAATTTTGAAAACGATCCCATCTGATGATCAACGTCGTGCCTTAATTGCGTTGGAAGATAAAAACAATTTCATTGAATCAGATAGCCGTTGCTACCGCTTTGATATTCATCTTCGTGGTCGTCGTGCGACTTACTTTGAAAATGATTTGACTTAATGGAGTAACACAATGAACGCGTGGAATTTTCAGGAATTGAAAGAAACCCCATCACAAACAGGTGGTCCTTATGTACATATTGGTTTGTTACCGCAACAAGCCGATATTGAGGTGTTTGAACATAATTTTAACAATCAGCTGGTGAGTGAAAAAACGCAAGGTCAGCGTATTCGTCTTGAAGGACAAGTCTTTGATGGGCTGGGCTTGCCATTAAGAGATGTGTTGCTGGAAATCTGGCAAGCCGATGCCAATGGTGTTTACCCAAGCCAAGCCGATACGCAAGGTAAAACAGTTGATCCAAACTTCTTAGGCTGGGGACGTACGGGTGCAAACTTTGAAACAGGTTTTTGGAGTTTTAACACCATTAAACCGGGTGCTGTAGCAGGTCGTAAAGGTACAACCCAAGCGCCACATATTGCGGTCATTGTATTTGCGCGCGGTATCAATCTTGGTTTGCATACTCGTGTTTACTTCGATGATGAAGTTGAAGCAAATGCCAATGATCCCGTTTTAAATAGCATTGAGTGGGTGAAACGTCGTCAAACCTTAATTGCTAAACGTACCGAAGTGGATGGTGAAGTTGTATATCGCTTTGATATTCGTATCCAAGGTGATGATGAAACTGTGTTTTTTGATATTTAAAGTTTTTTAAGTTTTAAGTTTTAAGTGAATAAGTAATGATTGCTTGCTCTTGGAAAAGGCAAGCAATCCATTAAGGACGATGATGATGAAAATGAAAACACTGGCAGCATTAACGTTGCTTGTTAGCCCTTTATTTACGGTTCAAATGGCACACGCTCAAGAAAATGTTCACAGCCCAGTTCAATTGGCTGAGCTTGCCAAGTCATCAGTTAAAACGATTGTACCGATTACTGCAAAAACTAAAGAACAAGCGATCGCTCAAGCTAAAGTGATTGCAGCCAATCAAGATGCAGATCTAGCAGAATTTCGTATTGATTTGCTCGATTTTGCTGCTGATACCAAACAGGTGATTGCTTTAGGACATGAATTAAAAAAGGTATTAGGCAATAAACCAGTGATTGCGACCATTCGTACCCATAACGAAGGTGGTCAACTCAACATTAGTGATGCTGATTACGGCAAGACCTATCAGGCATATTTGAAACAACCATTCATGGACATGTTGGATGTTGAAATGTTCCGTGATCAGCAGATCGTCAAAAATACAGTTCAATTGGCACATGATAAAAAAGTGCTGATCGTGATGTCGAATCATGATTTTAAGAAAACACCAAGTGAAGATGAAATCGTTAAACGTTTATTGAAACAAGATGAGCTTGGTGCCGATATTTTAAAAATCGCAGTGATGCCGCAAAACAAACAAGATGTTTTCACGTTGATGAATGCCACGCTAAAAGTTAGCCAACTTTCAAATAAACCATTGCTGACGATGTCGATGGGCAAACTCGGCACTATTTCAAGAATTGCGACAGCCAATATGGGCGGTAGTTTTAGCTTCGGTATGATTGGTGAAGCCTCAGCACCTGGTCAAATTGATGTGACCCAACTGAAACAGTTGTTAAAAACAGTGCAACCGACAGAATAATTGAAAAGGATTTCTAGAAAATGAAAGCAACTTCTATACGTTTAACTGCTTTAACAATGGGTTTAGCTGTATCAGGTTTGGCAGCAGCTCAAACCTATGTTGTTGACCGTTATCAGGATGATACTGAAAAAGGTTCATTCCGTTGGGCGATTGAACAAGCCAATAGTAATCCGACAGAAGCCAGCGAGATTCTGATTCAGGCGGTAGGGAAAGCACCTTATGCAATCAAGGTAAATAGCCCACTTCCTGAAATTAAAGCACCAGTCAAAATCATTGGTACACAATGGGCGAAAACAGGCGAACATATTGCCATTGATGGTTCAAATTATATTAAAGGTCGTGGCGTTGAAGCGTGTCCCGGAGCTGTAGAAGGGCAATACGGGACGAATGTTCGTACAACCACTTTACCGGGAATTGTGTTACGAGACATTAATGGTGTGACCATTAAAGGTCTAGAAATTCGTCATTTCTGTATTGGTATTTTGATGAATCGTGCCAGCAATAACCTGATTCAACATAACCGCATTATGCACAACTATGGTGGTGCGGGCGTGATGTTGACAGGTGATGATGGTAAAGGCAATCCAACCGCAACCACCACCAATAACAATAAAGTCCTCAATAACTATTTCCAAGACAATGGTGATGGGTTAGAGCTAACACGTGGTGCTGCATTTAATTTAGTTGCGAATAACCATTTTATTTCAACTTCAGCAAATCCAGAGCCATCCCAAGGGATTGAAATTCTTTGGGGGAATGATAATGCGGTTGTGGGAAACAAATTTGAAAATTATTCAGATGGTTTACAGATTAATTGGGGCAAACGCAATTATATCGCCTATAACGAGCTAACCAATAACTCATTAGGATTTAACCTAACGGGGGACGGTAATATTTTAGATAGCAACAAAATTCATGGTAATCGCATTGGAATTGCGATTCGTTCTGAAAAAGATGCCAATGCACGTATTACCTTAACAAAAAATCAAATTTGGAATAATTCAAAGGATATTAAACGCTGTGAAGCAGGCGGAAGCTGTGAACCAAACCAACGTTTAGGTGCAATCACTTTTGATATTCCGGGCTTAGAGCATGCACATTTTGTTGGTTCTCGTGGGCATGGAGTCAAGATTGATCCTGAAAACTTGCAAAAAACTTGTCAGCGACCAAATGAACAAGGCTGTAATCCACAACCGAATCAAGCCATTCAGGCACCAAAACTTACACTCTCAAAAGGTCAACTTGCTGTTGAAGTAAAAGGACAACCAAATCAGCGTTATCAAGTCGAATTTTTTGGAAACTCGGTAGCAAGTTCAAATGAAGCCGAGCTTTATTTAGGTTCAGTGATTGCTGTTACCAACGCTCAAGGTGTAGCAACAGTTTCATGGAAACCAACTGCTAAAGTTGCCTCCATAACCGCCAATGTGACGGATCATTTAGGCGCTACCTCTGAACTGAGTTCAGCCGTGCAGGTCAAATAAGAAAAAAGTAGCACCTTTCTTGAGGTGCTACTTAGATTAGAAAGACAAGGAATTTATCGATGAGACAGCATTTGTTTTTATTTAAAACGACGTTACTGACATTTTCAATTTTATCTGTACAGCATGCTTTAGCGGATCAACCATGGTCACAAGATCGTCAATGGTTATTGGGTGATTGGAATGGACAACGCCAACAACTAGAAAAAGAGGGTTATAAATTTACCACATCGATCATGAGTCAATCAGCAACCAATTTGGATGGTGGCTACAATGATGACAATGCCATTAAAAATGCAGCGCAACTATCTTTAGGTGCAAATTTTGACTTAGAAAAAATTGCAGGTTGGAAAGACACGACTGCTAATATCTTGATCACTAAACGAGATGGTAATGCCTTAACTTTAGATCGTATTAAAGATCCACGTTCAAGTGCTTTGGGAAATAGCCAAGAAATATATGGACGCGGCAAAATCTGGCGTTTATCACAAGCATGGATTAAAACCGGTTTTGCGGATAATTCAGTCCAATTCAAAATCGGTCGTATGGGCATGTCTGAGGACTTCAATGGTTCTCAATGTGAATTCCAAAACTTATTACTATGCGGTAGCCAACTCGGGAAATCGATCGGCTCGATTTGGTACAACCTACCTGTTGGCTTGTGGGGCGCAAATGTGAAATACCAGTTTGCACCTGAGTGGACGCTCGGTGTAGGTGTTTACGAAGTTAATCCTGATAACGTTAAAACAGATAAAAACAGTGATGGGTTTAACTTGGATATGGACAATGTCAAAGGTGCAACGATTCCTGTTGAATTGGCTTGGCGACCTAAATTAGCAGTTTTTGACGGTTTAGCTGGTGAATATAAGGTAGGAGCATTGTATTCAACAGCAGAAGCGAATGACATCGCGATTACAGATAAAGTCCACAATAGCAAACACAGTTTTTGGCTCAATGCTCAACAACAATTGACACAGAACGGCGATGATCCAAAGCGTGGTCTATATGCCAGTGTGAATGTCGTGGTAAACGATAAAGAAACAACAGCAGTTCGAAGTACGCAACAACTTGCACTTTGGTACAAAGGACCATTTGATAGTCGCCCAAATGATTCTATTGGTTTGGGTGTTGCAAACTACTTAGTCAATGATCGTTATAAAGATCGTCAAATCGATATTAATCATAGTCGTGGTTACGATCAATATGATGCATTCGCAGTAGATTATATTCCTGTTCAACGAGATGAACTCAATGTTGAGTTGAACTATACCTATCAATGGTCATCTGCTGTCATGTTACGACCGAATCTACAATATATTCATCAACCTGCTGGTGTAAAAGAAGTAGCGGATGCTTGGGTTGCTGGATTGAGCGTGCGAGTGAATTTCTAGTTGAGGAGTATGACCCATGTCAGAGTCTACCAATAGTCATATCATCTTAAAGATATGGTGTTTTATTTTAGGTCTTGCATTATTGCTGATGGGACTATTCTTCACAATCGGCGGTGGAAAGCTGATTGCTCTCGGTGGTTCATGGTATTTCCTGATAGCAGGTCTATTCACTTTAGCATCTGCGATTTTTATTTTTAAGAAGAAAGCGCTAGGGGTTTGGTTATTTAGTCTTGTTTTTGTCGGCACAATTATTTGGTCGTTAATTGATGCAGGTTGGGAATTTTGGCCATTATTTTCGCGTCTCATGTTCCCAGCAGGTTTGTTTGCAGCACTCGTGCTGACTTTGCCTGCAATCCGTCGTTATCAATTTCAACCTGCTGCTAAATTTCCTGCTTATGCCGTTGGTGGTTTGACTGTATTGGGTATGATCTTTGGTTTTTATCAAATGTTTGTACCACATCCAACTGTTGCTGCCTCAGGTGAGCAATTGCCTTTGATTCCTGTAAAAACAGATATGAAACAAACCAATTGGCAACATTATGGACAGGATACTGGGGGGAGTCGTTTCGCAGCTTTGGATCAGATTACCCGTGACAACGTACATCAGTTAAAAGAAGCGTGGCGCTTTCGTACAGGTGACTTCACCACGGGTTCGGGCAATGGCGCAGAGGATCAAATGACGCCTTTGCAAGTTGGAAATAAAGTCTTTTTATGTACACCACATAACAATATTTTTGCTTTAGAAGCGGATTCTGGTAAACAAATCTGGAAGGCAGAGGTGAATTCCAAGGCCGATGCATGGGAGCGTTGCCGTGGTGTGGCTTATTTTGATACAACCCAGCCATTACAACAGCCGACTCTAGCTGGGGCCACACCTGTCAAAGCGGTTGCAAATAATACTGCATGTTTACGTAGAGTCTATACCAATACACCAGATGGACGTTTAATCGCGATCAATGCGGATACGGGAGAACGTTGTAACGATTTTGGTGTGAATGGTACGGTCGATTTACATCAAGGATTAGGTGAAGGTACAAAAGCACCGCGTTTCCAAGTCACCTCCGCTCCAACAGTGGCAGGATCAGTCTTAGTTGTAGGAAGTCGTATTGCTGATAACTTTGCAGCAGACATGCCAGGCGGGGTGATTCGTGCATACGATGTGATTACGGGTGAACTGCGTTGGGTGTTTGATCCACGTCATCCTGATCCTAACTATATGTTGAAAGAAGGTGAAATCTATAAGCGTAGTTCAGCCAATGCATGGGCGGCATTATCTTATGATCCTGAAATGAATACCGTATTTTTACCGATGGGTAGCTCATCAGTTGATGTATGGGGAGGGAATCGTCAACCACTCGACCATAAATACAATTCTTCTGTATTGGCTTTAGATGCAACCACAGGTAAAGAAAAGTGGGTTTATCAAACTGTGCATAATGATTTATGGGATTTTGATTTGCCGATGCAACCAAGTTTGGTTGATTTTCCTATGCCAGATGGTTCAAATAAACCTGCTGTTGTCATCGGTACAAAGTCTGGCCAATTCTTCGTTCTTGATCGACTAACAGGAAAACCTTTAACGAAAGTGATTGAACAACCTGTTAAACCAGCCAATATCCCAGATGAGCAATATAGCCCAACACAACCTCGTTCAGTAGAGATGCCACAAATCGGTAATCAAACTCTAACTGAATCAGATATGTGGGGCGCGACACCCTTTGATCAATTGATGTGTCGTATTAACTTTAAATCAATGCGCTATGAAGGTTTGTTTACTCCACCAGGAACAGATATTTCACTCAGTTTTCCTGGTTCTCTGGGAGGAATGAACTGGGGCAGTATTGCATTCGATCCAAGTCATCAATACATGTTTGTGAATGACATGCGTTTAGGCTTATGGATTCAGTTAATTAAACAAACACCTGAAGATTTGGCACTTGAAGCCAGTGGTGGTGAAAAAGTCAATACGGGTATGGGTGCTGTACCAATGAAAGGAACACCCTATAAAGTAGACAAAAACCGTTTTTGGTCAACATTTAATATTCCATGTCAAAAACCCCCATACGGTACGATGACCGCAATTGATATGAAAACACGCCAAATTGCTTGGCAGGTTCCGATGGGAACAGTAGAAGATACGGGGCCAATGGGAATCAAAATGGGACTTAAAGCACCAATTGGTATGCCAACGATTGGAGGTCCAATGGCAACCCAAGGTGGTTTAGTCTTCTTTGCAGCAACTCAAGACTATTACTTGCGTGCGCTTGATTCTTCAACAGGGAAAGAACTATGGAAATCTCGTTTGCCAGTCGGCAGTCAAGGTACACCGATTAGTTATGTTTCGCCTAAAAATGGTAAACAGTATGTGGTTATTACTGCCGGCGGTGCTCGTCAGTCACCTGATCATGGGGATTATGTGATTGCCTATAGTCTAGATTAAGTTCATTTCAACCTTTAAAAAGCTGTAATAGCTTAACTATTGCAGCTTTTTTCTGTTCTAAGAGCTAAATAAATTTTTTTGTTTTTAATAAATAGAGACTACAAAACGACTTGATTGTATAAGCTTGTATATACAAATTGGCGTGAAACCCTATACAATAGTTCAAAGTATTTTGTATGAGTTTTATTCAATGTCAAGAACATCCAAGCAAAATGATTTGGATCTATCACTCGGGGAAGATAGTCCTGTACCATTATACTTGCGTGTAAAGCAAATGATTTCACAAAAAATCTATGAAGGCACGTGGACAGTCAATAAAAAGATCCCTTCTGAGAGTGAATTGGTCAATTTGCTTGGTTGTAGTCGTATGACTGTCAATCGCGCTTTACGTGAACTAACCAGTGAAGGCTTGCTTGTACGTATACAGGGCGTGGGTTCTTTTGTTGCAGAAGGGCAAGGAAGAACGGCTTTATTCCATGTCAATAACATTGCTGAAGAGATTATTGCCCGAAATCACAAGCATTGCGCAGAAGTGTTAGTGTTAGAACAAATTCAAGCTGACTCAGAGCAAAGCGTATTAATGCAAATACGCGAGGGTCAAAAGCTATTTCATTCGATCATTGTGCATTATGAGAATGATGTGCCTGTTCAAATTGAAGATCGATTAGTTGATCCCGTGTTGATTCCAGATTATTTAGCACAAGATTTTACGACAATTACACCAAATGCATATTTGATGTCGAAGGCTCCAGTGACTGAAGGTGAGCATGTCGTGACAGCGATTCTAGGGTCTGCTCAAGAATGTAAATGGTTGAAAATTAATAAAACAGAACCATGTCTATTGATCCGCCGCCGTACATGGTCAAATAAACAACTGATTTCCAGCGCGCGTTTGATTTATCCAGGAAGTCGATATTATCTGGAAGGTAAATTTACGCAATGATTCAGCATTTAAGCTCAGCAGATTATAAACAAATGCTGTGGAAAAATGGGGCAGGTTATACAGTTGAACTTGCTCGTAGTGAAGGAAACTCTCTTGAGGAGTTCGACTGGCGTATTTCCATGGCAGACGTCAAAACGGCTGGGGTTTTTTCCAAATTTGAGGGTATGCAACGTATTCTGACTGTTTTGCAAGGTCAGGGCATTATGCTGAATATTGATCATCATCTTAAGCATTTGCAGACTTTGGAATCTGTAACCTTTAGTGGTGACAGTGTGGTTAGTTGTGAATTGCTCAATGGAGAAATTCGCGATTTTAACCTCATTTATGATCCCAAAAAATTCCATGCAGATTATGAATGGATGTTTGAGTCTGTCTTTTCTGAAATAAAGAGTTCTGCTGATCTGATTTTTATCTTTAATCAAAGTCTAGAACCTTTCTTATTAAACTCACAAAAATTTAAATAATTTGTTTTTTCTTAAAACCCATACAAATTGTAGTTGTATGGGTTTTTTATTGCCTTGTAAAAAATAAAACTTTTTATTTCATAGTCTTAAAAATTATTTTTATAAATGGAATGAAATGCATCTTTTCAAGATAAAAGTTTTGTGTAGTATATAGATGTATATACAAGTTAATACATGCTATCTCTTAAAAGCAGTTTAATTTGCAGGCCAAATTCCATCGAAAGGAGTCTCATCGTGACAACGACAACAAAATTTCGTGACGTAGAAATTCGCGCACCACGTGGTACACAACTGAATGCTAAAAGTTGGTTGACCGAAGCCCCATTACGCATGTTGATGAATAATCTCGACCCTGATGTCGCTGAAAATCCGAAAGAACTTGTTGTTTACGGTGGTATTGGACGTGCGGCACGAAACTGGGAATGTTTTGATAAAATCGTTGAAACTTTGAAAGACTTAGAAGCTGATGAAACTTTATTGGTTCAATCAGGCAAACCGGTCGGCGTATTCAAAACCCATAAAGATGCGCCACGTGTTCTGATTGCGAACTCGAATTTGGTTCCACATTGGGCGAATTGGGAACATTTTAATGAGCTAGATGCAAAAGGTTTGGCAATGTATGGTCAAATGACAGCAGGTTCTTGGATCTACATTGGTAGCCAAGGGATTGTACAAGGTACATATGAAACCTTTGTTGAAGCTGGCCGTCAACATTATAACGGCGATCTAAAAGGTCGCTGGGTACTCACTGCTGGTTTAGGTGGTATGGGCGGTGCTCAACCATTAGCAGCTACATTGGCTGGGGCATGTTCTCTAAATATTGAATGCCAACAAACCAGTATCGATTTCCGTTTACGCACACGTTATGTTGATGAACAAGCAACTGATTTAGATGATGCGCTCGCACGTATCGAAAAATATACCAAAGAAGGCAAAGCAGTTTCGATTGCATTACATGGTAATGCGGCTGAAATTTTACCTGAGTTGGTGCGTCGTGGTGTGCATCCAGATATGGTCACTGACCAAACTAGCGCTCATGACCCACTTAACGGCTATTTGCCAGTGGGTTGGACGTGGGAAGAATATCGTCAACATGCTCAAACTGAACCAGAAGTTGTGGTAAAAGCGGCTAAACAATCCATGGCGAAACATGTACAGGCAATGCTTGATTTCCAAAAAATGGGCGTTCCGACATTTGATTATGGCAACAACATTCGTCAAATGGCACAAGAAGAAGGTGTTGCAAATGCCTTTGATTTCCCAGGTTTCGTACCTGCTTATATTCGTCCATTGTTCTGTCGTGGTGTAGGTCCATTCCGTTGGGTGGCACTTTCAGGTGATCCAGAAGATATCTATAAGACAGATGCGAAAGTTAAAGAATTAATTCCTGATGATGAACACCTACATCGTTGGTTAGATATGGCACGTGAGCGTATTAGTTTCCAAGGCTTACCAGCACGTATTTGCTGGGTAGGTTTAGGTTTACGTGCAAAACTCGGTTTAGCTTTTAATGAAATGGTCCGTAGTGGTGAACTTTCAGCACCAATCGTCATTGGGCGTGATCATTTAGACTCTGGATCGGTCTCAAGTCCAAACCGTGAAACTGAAGCAATGCAAGATGGTTCAGATGCAGTATCAGATTGGCCGTTATTGAACGCATTACTCAACACGGCTGGTGGCGCAACTTGGGTATCGTTGCATCATGGTGGTGGCGTAGGTATGGGATTCTCTCAACACTCTGGTGTCGTGATTGTATGTGATGGTACCGATGAAGCTGCAGCACGTATTGCACGTGTATTGACCAATGATCCTGCAACCGGGGTAATGCGTCACGCAGATGCGGGTTATGACATTGCGATTGATTGTGCTAAGGAGCAAGGTTTGAACTTGCCAATGATCACTCGATAAAAATCGCTCAATAACATTTACGGCGTTTTTTGCAATTGTGCAAGAGACGCCGTAAGAGAACAATATATTGCAAAATAGGACGCCAATCATGGAACTTCTCATTCAACCCGGCAAATTAACGCTAGCTGATCTTCGCCAAGCTTATTTAAATCCGATTAAAGTCAAACTTGATGAAAGTGCATCGGCTGCGATAGATGCCAGCGTTGCTTGCGTGGAAAAAATTGTCAATGAAGGTCGTACTGCCTACGGGATCAATACAGGTTTTGGTTTACTTGCTTCAACTAAAATTGCGCCTGAAGATTTGGAAAAACTGCAACGTTCATTGGTACTTTCTCATGCTGCGGGTGTCGGTGAGCCATTAGATGATGCGATGGTTCGTTTAATCATGTTGCTCAAGGCAAATAGCTTGGCACGTGGTTTCTCTGGTATTCGCCGTAAAGTGATTGATGCCATTCTTACCTTGATCAATGCAGAAGTCTATCCACATATTCCCCTTAAAGGTTCAGTCGGTGCCTCAGGGGATTTAGCGCCATTAGCACATATGTCTTTGGTGTTGTTGGGTGAGGGTAAGGCTCGTTATAAAGGTGAATGGCTATCAGCTGTTGATGCATTAAAAGTGGCTGGTTTAGAGCCAATTTCTTTGGCTGCGAAAGAAGGTCTAGCACTTTTAAACGGTACGCAAGTTTCAACAGCGTATGCGTTACGTGGTTTATTTGAAGCTGAAGATTTGTTTGCTGCTGCCACTGTTTGTGGTGGTTTAAGTGTTGAAGCAATGTTAGGTTCACGTGCACCATTTGATGCCCGTGTCCATGAAGTACGTGGTCAACGTGGTCAAATCGATGTTGCTGCGGCTTACCGTGACTTATTGACTGACTCAAGTGAAATTGCACACTCACATGAAGATTGTAGTAAAGTGCAAGATCCATATTCACTTCGTTGTCAACCTCAAGTGATGGGTGCCTGTTTGACTCAAATTCGTCAGGCAGCAGAAGTTTTAGAAATTGAATCAAATGCTGTATCAGATAACCCATTGGTTTTCGCAGCAGAAGGTGATGTGATTTCAGGTGGTAATTTCCATGCAGAGCCTGTGGCAATGGCTGCTGATAATTTGGCACTGGCAATTGCAGAAATCGGTTCGCTGTCTGAACGCCGTATTTCAATGATGATGGACCGCCATATGTCACAACTTCCACCATTTTTGGTTGCCAATGGTGGTGTCAATTCAGGATTTATGATTGCTCAAGTCACAGCTGCGGCATTGGCAAGTGATAACAAAGCTTTAGCCCATCCTGCAAGTGTAGATAGTTTACCGACATCAGCAAACCAAGAAGACCATGTTTCCATGGCACCAAATGCAGGCAAACGTTTGTGGTATATGGCAGACAACGTTCGTGGCATCTTGGCGGTGGAATGGCTAGGCGCGTGTCAAGGTCTTGATTTCCGTGAAGGCTTAAAAAGTTCTCCGAAACTTGAGCGTGCTCGTAAAGTATTGCGTGATCAAGTGCCGTATTACAGTGAAGACCGTTTTTTTGCACCTGATATTGAACAAGCAAGCGAATTGCTTGCGAGTGGATGTTTAAACGAGTTAATTATTCCAAATCTCTTACCAAGTTTAGTTAAAGGCTGATTAACAAAACGGCCACATGGAGTGGCCGAATCTAACTAAATTTACTCAAGGATTGGAGATTACAATGTCACAGCACTCCACATTACAGCGGGGGTTAAACACCCGTCATATCCGTTTCTTAGCATTAGGATCAGCAATTGGAACGGGACTTTTTTACGGTTCTGCAACTGCTATAAGTATGGCAGGCCCTTCAGTCATACTCGCTTATATTATTGCAGGGATTGCAATTTATATCGTGATGCGGGCACTTGGTGAAATGGCGGTAAAGAACCCGGTATCGGGTTCATTTAGTCATTATGCGACACAATATATTGGTCCATTTGCTGGTTTTACCACAGGTTGGACCTATGTGTTTGAAATGATCATTGTGGCACTGGCTGACGTGACAGCATTCGGTATTTACATGGGATTCTGGTATCCCGATGTGCCAAGGTGGATCTGGATTTTGTCACTGATTATGTTCTTAGGAGCAATTAACTTAATCCACGTAAAGGTTTTTGGTGAACTCGAGTTTTGGCTATCTATTGTTAAAGTTACCGCAATTATTGCCATGATCTTAGGTGGCTTGGGACTTATGTTTTATGGGTTTCAAGCGGATAACAGTGGTTTTACCACAGGCATCCAAAACCTATGGATACATGAAGGCTTTATGCCTAACGGAATAGCAGGGTTAGTCGCTTGTTTATCGGTGGTGGTGTTTGCGTTTGGTGGTATCGAAATTATCGGTATTACTGCGGGTGAATCGAAAGATCCAAAGTCCTCGATTCCTAAAGCGATTAATGCTGTGCCAGTTCGTATCTTACTATTTTATGTACTCACGATCTTTGTATTGATGTCGATTTTCCCTTGGAATCAAATTGGCAGCCAAGGTAGTCCATTTGTACAAATATTTGAGAATCTTGGAATTGGATCTGCTGCAACGATTTTAAATATCGTTGTAATTACCGCAGCTGTCTCAGCCATTAATAGTGATGTGTTTGGTGCAGGACGTATGCTTTATGGTATGGCAGACAAAGGACAGGCACCACAGGTGTTCCAAAAAGTATCTCGTAATGGGGTGCCCTGGATGACAGTGGTTGTGATGGCAGGTGTTCTCTTGATTGGTGTTCTATTGAATTATCTTATCCCAGAGAATGTATTCCTGATCATTGCTTCAATTGCAACATTCGCAACAGTTTGGGTCTGGTTAATGATCTTGCTTTCTCAGATAGCGATGCGCCGTAAACTTTCAACAGCAGAAATTAAAGCACTCGATTTCCCTGTGATTGGTTGGCCATATGCACCTGCATTTGCCATTGCATTTATGGTGTTTATTTTGGTGATGATGGGATATTTCCCTGACTCTCGACCTGCGATCTATGTTGGCATTTCTTGGTTAATATTACTTTGGATTGCTTACAGTATCTGGGTAAAACCTAAACAAAACACTGTACCAGTAGAACACAGCCTGCCACACAATATCGGAATAGAACGCTAAAAACAAAATAGCCTAAGCATCTAATGCTTGGGCTATTTGAGGATAATTGCATGAAAAAGCTTTGGAAAAACTGTCACATTGCCACGATGCAAAATGGACAATATTCCAGTATTGAAAATGCAGCCATGGTGACAGATGGACAGCATATTGATTGGATCGGCGCAGAGAAAGATGTGCCTTCAGTAGAATATGCGGAATCAATTGATCTCAATGGTGCATGGGTAACACCCGGTATGATTGATTGTCATACGCATAGTGTGTTTGGAGGCAATCGTAGTGTTGAATTCGAACAACGTTTGCAAGGCGTGAGTTATGCAGAGATCGCAGCAAATGGGGGGGGAATTGCAAGTACAGTACGAGCAACGCGCGAAGCAACGGAAGCGCAGTTACTTGCATCAGCCCTAGAACGTATCCGCTGTATGTTAAAAGATGGTGTGACTACCATTGAAATCAAGTCAGGTTATGGCTTGGATTATGAAAATGAAAGAAAAATGTTGCGTGTCATTCGTCAGGTTGCACAAACATTACCGATGACTGTGAAAAGTACTTGCTTGGCTGCACATGCATTGCCGCCTGAGTTTAAAGATCAAAGCGATGCTTATATTGAGCATATCTGCACGGAAATGCTGCCGAAATTACATCAAGAGGGACTTGTTGATGCTGTCGATGCGTTCTGTGAGTATTTAGCATTTTCACCTGAGCAAGTTGAGCGTGTGTTTAAAACAGCACAGGCATTAAATCTGCCGATTAAATTACATGCAGAACAGCTATCTTCGTTAGGTGGCTCTAGTTTAGCAGCACGCTACCATGCCTTATCCTCAGATCACTTAGAGTTCATGACGGAAGATGATGTCAAGGCAATGGCTGAGGCTGGAACCGTTGCGGTGTTATTACCAGGTGCATTTTATTTCTTGAGAGAAACCCAACTTCCACCACTCGAAAGTTTGCAAAAGCATGGTGTTCGAATCGCATTGTCTAGCGATTTAAATCCTGGTACCTCGCCAGCATTATCCTTGCGTTTGATGTTGAATATGGGAAGTACCTTATTCCGTTTAACACCTGAACAAGCTTTAGCTGGCGTCACTATCCATGCTGCTCATGCATTAGGTTTACAGAAAACCCATGGCAGTCTAGAGCAAGGCAAAGTGGCTGACTTTATTGCATGGGATATTGAACATCCTTCTGAAATTGTGTATTGGCTCGGCGGTGATTTAGCCAAAAGAATCATACGTCACGGTACTGAAATTTCGATTGGCTAAGTGAATAACTTTTTAAGTAGCGATTAATTATGAAACATTCATTTAAGTGGCAAGGACGACATGATGGAGAAGGTGAGTCACATTTACGTATCCATCAGGTGGTCAATACCAGCCAGCAAGCCGAATATGCCTTCATTGGGTTTGGTTCAGATGAAGGGGTGAAACGAAATAAAGGTCGTGTTGGTGCTGCGGATGCGCCAGATATGATTCGTGCTCAACTCGCGAACTTACCTGTGCATCAACCTGTCACAATAGCGGATCTAGGTACTGTGGTTTGCGAAAGTGACCAGCTGGAAAATGCCCAAGCTGAGTTGGCAGATCAGGTTGAGCGTTGCTTAAAACAGGGTATGAAACCGATCGTCTTAGGTGGTGGGCATGAGGTTGCTTTTGGTAGTTTTTCAGGATTGTTTCAATATATTCAAAATCACGAACCTAAGAAAAAGATTGGAATTATCAATTTTGATGCCCATTTTGATCTTCGTGAAGCAACGCAAGTCACTTCAGGTACACCTTTTCTAAATGCAGCAACATTATCAGAACAACACCAACAAGAATTCCATTATCTATGTATCGGTGTGGCGAAGCATTCAAATACGAAGATTTTGTTTGAAACAGCAGATCGGTTGAAGTGTACTTATATTTACGATTATGAACTACAACAGAAAAATGTCGAAAATATAATCTTAAAAATACAAAAATTTATCGGAAAAGTTGACTATTTGTATATTACAGTTGACCTTGATGTATTTAGTGCTAGCATTGCGCCGGGTGTAAGCGCACCGGCGGTAAAAGGAGTTGATTTATCGGTATTTGATCCATTATTAGAAGCCATTAAGGAAACTGGCAAAATTAAAGTTTTTGATGTGGCTGAATGTAATCCACGGTTCGATTTGGATAGCAGAACTGCCAAATTAGCCGCTTATATAATTTTTAACTATATATTTGATTGATGGTTCACGTGAACTTATCAAAAGGATAAGGCAAAAATGTCTAATTTATCTTATATCTCTCAAAATGACGGTCCATGGGCAACTTATCTCGAACAGATCGAGCGTGTTGCTCCATATCTAGAAGGTCTAGAAGGTTATGTGGATACATTGAAGCGCCCAAAACGTGCTTTGATCGTTGACGTGCCAATTGTTATGGACGATGGCACAATTCGTCATTTTGAGGGTTATCGTGTACAACACAACTTGTCACGTGGTCCGGGTAAAGGCGGTATTCGTTATCACCCAGATGTAGATTTAAATGAAGTCATGGCACTTTCAGCATGGATGACAATTAAGACTGCGGTGGTAAATCTACCATTTGGCGGTGCAAAAGGCGGTATCCGTGTTGACCCACGTCAACTTTCTCCACGTGAATTAGAACGCTTAACACGCCGTTATACCAGTGAAATCAGCCATATCATTGGTCCACAAAAAGATATTCCTGCACCAGACGTGGGTACTAATCCAAACGTTATGGGCTGGATCATGGATACTTATTCATCGGGTCAAGGTCATACCGTAACGGGTGTGGTAACAGGTAAACCTGTGCATTTGGGCGGTTCTTTGGGGCGTATCAAAGCAACAGGTCGAGGTGTATTTATTACAGGTCAACAAGTTGCTGAAAAAATTAAATTACCTTTAGATGGCGCTAAAGTTGCGGTGCAAGGTTTTGGTAACGTAGGTAGTGAAGCTGCGTATTTATTTGTTGAATCAAAATCTAAAATCGTCACGATTCAGGACCATACAGGTACGATTTACAATCCTGACGGGATTGATCTTGCGGCATTAAAAACTCACATGGAAACTCATCAAGGTGTGGGTGGCTTTGCTGGTGCGCAAGCGATCAGCGATGACGCGTTCTGGACTGTAGACATGGATATCTTGATCCCTGCTGCATTAGAAAGTCAGATCACGGTTGAACGTGCGAAAAACTTATCAGCAAAACTGGTACTTGAAGGCGCGAACGGCCCAACATATCCAGAAGCGGATGACATCCTCGTTGAACGTGGTATCACGGTTGTCCCAGACGTAATCTGTAATGCGGGTGGTGTGACCGTATCTTATTTCGAATGGGTTCAGGATATGTCGAGCTATTTTTGGTCAGAAGAAGAAATCAATGAACGTCTTGATAAACTCATGATTCAAGCGATTAATGATGTATGGCACAAATCAAGTGAGAAAGAATGTACTTTACGTACAGCTGCCTTCATTTTGGGTTGTGAGCGCATTTTAAAAGCACGTAAAGAGCGTGGTATTTTCCCAGGTTAATCATTTAACTTGGTGAATTAAAACGCTCTTAAGATGAAAGTTTTAAGAGCGTTTTTTATAGTGGAGCTAATCTAAAAAGAAATCTTTCTGGATGTTATTATTGCCATCTATACATGCATAGTTTTCAAGATTAGTAATCCCAATTCTTGCTAGAGCTTGTTCATCTGTTAAGCTCATTCCTGTTAGCTCACCACGATTGGTTGTAAAAATTGAATAAGCTGCATCAGCCATAATTTCTGGTTTTCGGCTCACTTGTAAGGTATTTTCTTCCCCCAGCTTTTTTGAGACAGCAGCAGTTGCAATATAGGTTGCTGGCCATAAGGTATTGCAAGAAATACCGTATTGACGAAATTCTTCTGCCATCCCCATAGTAAGTATGCTCATCCCATATTTCGAGAGCGCGTAGGGTGAAAGCATACCTAACCATTTCGGTGACATATTTACAGGTGGGGATAAACTGAGAATATGAGGGTTGTCGGATTTTTTTAAGTAAGGTAACGCGGCTTGAGCACAGATGAATGTAGCTCTATGATTAATCGTCTGAATTAAGTCATATTGTTTGAGGGGAGTTGTTTCTACCCCTGTAAGTGCAATTGCACCTGCATTATTAATGAGCACATCAATTCCACCAAAAGTTTCAACTGTTTGTTGGATGGCAGAATAAATTTGTTGCTCATCTCGTACATCTAAAATAAGAGGAAGTGCCTTGCCGCCCGCAGCTTCAATTTCCTCCGCAACGCTGTATATGGTGCCTGATAATTTTGGTGTTTCGATAGCAGTTTTCGCTGCAATCACGACATTTGCACCTGCTTGAGCCGCTTTTATAGCGATTGCTCGACCGATGCCACGACTTCCACCTGTAATAAAAACAGTTCTTCCTTGCATTATTTTCACCGTAATTTCTATTTCTGATTCTTGCGCAAATAAAGTTAATTCATGAAAGGATGCGCAAACTTTTCAGGATCATATAACTGACGTTGTTTGGCAATTTCTACGATTCGATGACGTAATTGACGTTTAATCACAGCATAAGTCAAACGATGCTTTTGCGACATATCCTCTGCAAATCTTAACGTCTCATTTTGTAGCGACTCGCTTGGATGTATTTGACTGACGACTTGCGCTTGTAAGCATTCAACTCCTGTCATCGCTTTTCCAATTAATGACATTTCCCAAGTCGCATACTGATTTGGTAGTAGTTGTACAATTTCTGCAATGATATCGGTAAAAGGAATGGTGAGTTTGATTTCAGGAAAACAAAAACGTCCCTTATCTGATCGCATAAATCTAAAGTCACAGGCTGATGCCAAAATTGCCCCGCCTGCATAAGCATTGCCATTGATTTCTGCTATCACAGGGAGATTCAATAATGCTAGGCGAAGTAACATATCTTCCAGTTGTGAAGTAAATGCTTTTTTATCTTCGATAGATTGTTGCATTAACCATGCAAGGTCTAATCCATTACAAAACGTTTTGTGATGATCACTACGAATAATTAGACTGGCGTTATTTTGATCGTTTTCAATTTCATTAAAAACTGAAATATATTCCTCTAAAACGTCTTTGTTCAGTGCATTTTCCTGATCACCATTGATTAAGGTAAGCACATAAATAGATTGTTGTTTGTCGAGATGTAGGCTTGCCATTAAGCAATTCCTCTATGTTTATTCATTTATCTATGACTGATTATTCAGAATAAACTTTTCGCTCAATAGGGGAGACTATGCCATATTAATAATCATTTTAGGACACAGGATGTGCCATGCGTGATCCTTTCGGGTTATTTCAAGAAAATATTTCAGTCTCTTATGCCCATGTATTATTAGAAATAGTCGAAGAATATGGCATCGAGAACCAAACAGTTTTGCATAATACAGGGTTGGTTCTTGCAGATATGAAGCATGCTGATGCCAAAATGAGTGCTCATCAATGGTCTAAGCTGGTTGTGAATGCTCTACAACTCACAGGCAATCTTCGATTGGGTATTGAGTATGGACTCAAACTCCGTCCAACCTCACATGGTGCATTGGGTTTTGCTTTTTTAAGCTGTGCTGATGTTGAAACTGCCTTGACGCTATGCCAGCAATATTTCTGTACGCGGATTCAAAATTTCATACATGAATGGAGTGTGGATGAACACTTTGTTTACGTTTACTTAGATGATGTGCATCCCGTTAAATTGGGTGGTGAGCAACAATCGGCGCAATTACGATCTTTTTTAGTTGAATGTTTGATTTTTGGAGCAATTCATTTTTTAAGTTTATTTTCGAAAGAACTTATTGAACAGAGTGAAGTTTTCTTAGATTGGAAAGAAACCAATGATTATCAGTATATTGAGCTTTCAAAAATCAAAATACATTTTAATCAAAAACGAAATGGTCTGCGTTTTCCAAAACAATTTCTTCATTGCAAAAATCAAAATGCTGATCAAGTCTCTTATCAGCAAGCGCTTTTATATTGCGATAATGATAAAGAAAAGTTAGTCAGAGAAACTCATCGTGACTTACAAAAGAGTATTCGCTCGGAATTACTGTATAACTCAAGCAATGGTTATCCCACATTGCCAATGATTGCTGAGCGTTTGAATATGTCTGAACGAACCCTTAAAAGACATTTACAGGCACAGGGAACGACTTTTTTACAGCTTCTAGCTGATGTACGTTTTACTGAGGCTAAAAAAATGCTACAACAAAAACAATATAGTATTCAGGATATTGCAAGTATTGTGGGATATGAAGAAGCCACCAATTTTATCCGTGCTTTTAAAAAGACCTTTGGAGAAACACCTAGTCAATATCGAAAGCGCAATCTTGTGAAGCCCAATTAAATCGAGGCTTCTGTTTCAATAGCTAGAATGAACTGCTCCACGGCATGTTGAATTTGTTCAGTCCATTCAAAAGAACAATTCATCCGAATAAAATGTTGATGCGATGGCAGTACATTAAAAAGCGGACTTGGCGCGATTCCAATTTGTTGCTGGATCAGTTGTTCATAAATATTCATGCTGCTGACTTTTTCAGGCAGTTGAATCCATAGAAAATAACCGCTTGGGTAGTTAAAAACTTTACAGCCTTTAGGTAAATGTTGTTTGAGATATTGAAAGAATTGCTTCTTATTCTTTTCTAGAGCTCGTCTCAACGTTCTTAAATGCTTTTCATAATGATGATTAGATAAAAACTCAACCAGTGCGTTCTGAATAAGTGCGTTTGCGGAAATGGTACTCATCAATTGTAAATGCTGGATGTGTTCTGAGAACTTACCTGCATACACCCAACCCATACGAAAACCAGAACCCAAAGTTTTAGAGAAAGAAGAGCAGTGCAAAACCAAATGTTGTTGATCAAAATACTTCATCGGCAGGGGTTTTTGACTGCCATAAAATAATTCTTCATAAACATCATCTTCGATTAAATGGATCTGATGTTCGTGTAGAAGCTTGGCAATTTTATACTTAATTTCATTGCTAACCGTAAAGCCAATTGGATTATGTGCATTTAACATGAACCAACAAACTTTAATTGGATAATCTCGGATCACTTGCTCAAAAGCCTCAAGATCAAAGCCATGTAGAGGATGTTCAGGCAAGGTAATGACTTTTAATCCTAAACGTTCAGCCGCTTGCCATGCACCATAGAAAATTGTCTGCTGCAAAAAAATATAGTCACCAGGTTGAGTGATGGCCTGTAAGGATAGATTTAACGCTTCCAAGCCCCCAGAAGTGATGACAATATCATCAGCATCGGTTGGGATCCCTTGCATACAATAGCGCTGAGCAATCAGTTTTCTTAAGGCGAAATTTCCTGGGGGAAGATTGGATGTTTGATCATAACTTTTCCGATTACGGGAGAGTTGTCCCATGATTTGAATCAGTTTGGGCGGATAAAGCAATTGGCTATCTGGAAATGCTGAGCCTAAGGGACAGATCTGTTTTGACTGAATCGACTTTAGATACTTAAACACCAGAGAGTTGATTTCAATTTTTGGATTTAATGACACCACTGTGGATGTTTGGGGAATTTGATGATGATTTTGTTCAGCAACAAAATAGCCCGATTTTTCTTTTGAATAAATCAGGCCTTGTGCTTCCAATTCTTGATAAGCATTCATGACAGTAATGAGACTAAAACCAGATCGTTGTACTTGTTCTCGCAAGGACGGCAATTTGCTATGGGGTTCCCATGATCCATTTTCGATGAGAAGTTTTAGCTGATGCGCTAACTGTTCTGATTTATACATAAAATACCTAGATCAAGCTTTTTCTGTTTATGAGTCATATGTTCTATTTTAATAATTTTATAGCAGATGAGTGAAAAAGAAATGATCTGTTATATTTTTTTAATAAAACTCTGTAGCTACTCAACAATTTGTATCTGCTGCACACTACAGCTATCAACCAAGCAGTTAGTTTAATTACTCAAAAACTAAATTGTTGGAACTCAAGTTTCGTATTTGGCTGGAGCATCAATGAAGTTTATAACCTCAGAACTCAATGCAATAACTCAGCTTTTTCCAGAGCAGCAACCTTCTGAATGGATACAGCAGAAGTTATGTCTTGAATATGTCAATTTAGAAGCGACGCTACTCAGAGCAAAAGTTTTAAGAAATTTTTCTAAATCACGTGTGATTTTTATTGCTCAAGCCCAAATTGCTAAGAATGACAATAATCTTGCGTACCTTTTTGCACCATTGATCATAGCTAACTTAAATCGGTCTGTGATTTATAACACATTGTATTCACCGCCTGTATTTAAGATTCTAAATCAATATTATCAATCAGATAGAAGTGTTAATTTAAAAATTGAAGAAACCCTACACAGCTTAAACTTATATGTTGATCTTGTTGATGAGCCTAGAAAAGAGCTAGATTTTTTGTATCGTGGTTTGGTTAAAGCCTTGTGTCGAAGCGATGTATCAGAGGTATTTTTGATTACACATTTGAGTATAGATGAGGCGCAACTTTGTATTTTACAGGATTATTTTGAGGTCAAAATCCATGTGATTTATGCGGATAAGCAGCCTTCTATTGTAAATGATGAAGTGATGAATACCCGAAAATTATTGTTTAAAACGAAAGATGAGTTTCATCGAAATCTTTGTGCATTGTTTTCTCAATTGAATACGCCGTTGATTGCCCAGATAGGCCAGTTTAGCGAACTGCAAGCAACACATCTCATTGAGGATATGTTTTATTCCGAACATATCTTTGAAAAATTATCGGTTTATGGCGAATACATGCAAACACGTATTCAAAATGGTGCCAATTTTAGAGCTTTATCTATAAACGAGTTGTCATCGCATTGAATTTTTGGATTTGAAGAGGAGAAATGATATGTCTCAATCACAATCGAAGTTCCCGTATCTTACTGTCGGAATTAGTATTTTCCTAGGATGTCTATTCTTGGTGTTTTTCTTTTTAGCAGTAAGCCATCAGCCTGATTATATGCCTTCCCAACAACAGAAAAATGTGAACCAAGTTCAGCATTCAGTCCAACACAACAAGTAGCATGAGTACGTATTTAATTCTTCTGTTCATTTAATGGTGAGTTGAGTGCTCGCCACTAACGACATTTGATGATCGTCTTATCCCATATTAATTGTACAATGGGTAGTCTTAACAAAACCCTGTCTACCCATTTGTGAATATAGCTATAAAAATAGCTGGGAGTAATAGACTTAAGCCTTCTTAAATTAGTGTTTTCTAGGCGTTGATCCTGTCCAGCGCTTAAATGCGCGAGAAAAATTTTTAGCGTTTGTATATCCAAGGTGATGGGCAATATTTTCAATAGATAAATTAGGATTGTTAAGGAGTTGAATTGCTTTTTCACATCTTACTTTGTCAACAAGTTCTCTAAAGTTGGTTCCTTCATTTTCTAACTTTCGTTGTAAAGTACGCTCTGAAATTTTCATTTTCTCAAGTATTTCTGTTAAAGAACTAATTCCCATACTTTCATCGTAAATAAGATCTTCAATAATATTATTAAAGCTATTTTGCTGTAATAACTTACGTAACTGTAATTTACATTCTTCTCGAGCAAGACGTTCAGCAATTGGGTCTGAGTGCAGTAGTGGAAGGTCTAAAATTTCTTTTTTGAATTCTAGGCGAGTAATGGGACGATTAAATCTTACTTCACCGGGAATTAAGGGGAGCAATTTATCAAAATAGTCAGGTTTACTAAATTGGACATCAGCAAAGCCTGTTAATGGCTGCCCAGAAATACTTTTTCCCATTTGTGCGAATCCAAGCAACAACGCAATTTGAATCACTTCATCTAGATAATAAGTCTCAGTTTGTTCGAATGAAATGATTGCATGATTCCCTTGAACGTCCAGTTTGATTGTATGTATGTTGGATTGGAGTGAAATAAATTCTTGCGCAATATTCAGTGCTTGTTTGACATCCTTAGCCAGCATAGCCGCCATTCCCATCAGACCATGGCAAGTGATAGTCATTTGCATCCCTAAATAAAAACCAAACTCTAAAGCAGGAACTTGGGTGAGTGTAAGCGCACGCTTAAGGATGTCCATCACAGTTTTGGCATCAGCACGCCACAAGGGTTGCACTAATTGTTCTGGCTGAAGTCCTGAGTCTTTTAATAATTCATCTGCAGAAATATCCCAACGAGATACCACATCAACCATCAAGGCGATATAGGTACCAGGAACAGTTTTTTCTAATTTTTTATTTAGCGTCATAACATGCAATGTCGGAAAATGATACCAAAATGGCTTACCAAGAACTATTACAACATTTTTTTTTATTTAAAAATAGCCTCATCAACACATGTGTAAATAGGCTCTGTTTTAAAACGGATTATTGCTTTCAATGGAGTTGAGTCGTTTGAAAATCATTATGATGAGTGTTTTGAAACGGGCTCGTTGTACGGTTGAACGGACGAATTTTGAGTGTTCTTTGAGTGGAGAATAGTTAAGTAAATCTTGGCTATTTCTAATATTCGAGAAATTTTCTGAATTTAGCTGGAAAGTTGAGGCAATTATGAATGCAACTGCTCATCATCACAAACTTGTTGCAAGATTTGTAAGGTTTGATTTTTCTAATTCTCCTGTCCAGTGGATTCCGAATGATCCTGTATGTTCTCATTTAATTAATGGTATTAACTTAATTTTACCAGCAGGCGAATTTTGGTTTTGTCGTGTTTATAACGAAGCTTTACCTTATGTAAATGATCCAATTCTAAGTGACGATGTCAAAGGTTTTATTCGACAAGAAGCAACACATGCACGTGCTCACCAAGGTGCCCAAGAATTTCTTCGGCAGCATGGCTATGATCTTGAGCCTGCATTTAAAAAAATTAACTGGATTTTTGGTGTTTTTTTGGGTGAAAGCCCTTTAGGTATTAAGGCTTTAGCAATACAACCGCTTGAACATTTTTGGTTAATTACGAGGGTAGGTGTGGTTGCTGCAATCGAGCACTTTACTGGTGTGCTTGGGCAGTGGTGTATGGATAACAAGTCATGGGATAAGGCTGATCCCGTGATTGCAGATATGTTCCGTTGGCATTTAGCTGAGGAAGTTGAACATCGCTGTGTTGCTTATGATTTATTTAAATCCATGCTACCGAATCCGATTCTTTTTTATCTTTATCGTCAGTTTTTAATGGCTTTAGTCTTTCCTATTTTTATTTATGTATTAGCAGATGTGGGTCGCCATTTAGGTAGACAGGACCCAGACCAATCAGTAAAAAAGATTGCCAATAAGGGCTTAATCGCGCTGTTGGCAACTTATCATAAACAGGCCAAAGCAACAGACAATGGCCCCACACTGACATTTTTAGTGAAAGCTACGATTCGTTGGATTTCACCAAAATTTCATCCTGAGTCTGAAGGAAATACACAACAAGCCTTGGATTACTTAGCACGTTCACTAGCGGTAAAGGCCGTAAATTAAAGGAAAACTTATGAAAAAAATTGCACTTACTATCATGACAACTTCTTTAATGGGAGTATCAATTTCTGCTCAAGCGAAAATTGATGTGTGTGTATTTGATATTTTGGGAAAATCAGGTGAAGCATATAAGATGATGCAGGATTGGACTTTGGCAGCAAAAGGTTGGGGTGCTGACATCAATCTTTTGGCAATCACCGATGAGGCTGTTGCTGATAATAATTTTAAGGCGGGTAAATGTGATGGTGTAGCAATGACGTCTATGCGCGCACGTCCATATAATAAGTTTGTCGGTTCTATTGACTCTCTTGGCGGTGTACCAAGTGATGAAATTGCAAAGCGTGCAATTACCTTCGTTTCTGATCCTCGTAATGCTGCTAAAATGACCACTAATCTCAATGGTAATAAATATGAAGTTGCTGGAATTTCACCTTTAGGTTCGGCATATATTTTTGTACGTGATAAAAGCATTGATTCAATTGAAAAAGCAGCGGGTAAGAAATTTGCTGTACTGGGCTATGATGATGCGCAGAAGCTGATTGTACAACGTGTAGGCGCACAAGCTGTACTTTCTGATATTTCAAACTTTGCAGCTAAATTTAATAATGGTCAGGTAGATATGATTGGCGCGCCAGCTTATGCTTATAAACCTTTAGAGTTACATAAGGGTTTAGGCACTAATGGGGTGATGTATAACTTCCCAGTACTACAAGTCACAGCCAATATCGTGATACGCCCTGAAAAATTCCCAGCAGGCTTTGGTCAGAAATCCCGTGATTTTTCTGTTAAACAACTTCCAAAAATTTTTGCGACAATTAAGCGTTTAGAGGCAGAAATTCCAGCAAAATATAAAATGAATTTAACGCCTGAAGATAAGTTGAAGTATCAAAAAATGATGCGTGATGGTCGGATTGAGTTAACTCAACGTGGTATCTACGATGCAAGCATGATGTCTGTTTTGAAGAAAGCACGTTGTTCGGTTGATAAGGCGAATTTTGAGTGTGCTTTAGCTGGTGAATAATGCATACAGCCTATTTTCAAAAATGATAAAAAGGCCTAGACGATCTAGGTCTTTTTTTAAACAAAGAATGGAAGACCTAAGGCAAAATTTGAATAGTCAGACAAGCTGCTTTCATCTTAACTCTACTCATGTAAAAATGAGAAAAGCTGATATGAGGGTAGCTTGATGGATAACTCAGAACAACCTATTCATAAACCACAAAACAATGGTTATGCCAGAATTGAGCCATATGATCAACCTGCTGGCGGTTGGGGAGCTTTACTTAGTGTTGCCCGTAATCTCAAAAGGCAAGATATTTTAAAGAAGGGTTCAATTACGCTACTCAATATTAATCAGCCTACAGGTTTCGATTGCCCTGGTTGTGCTTGGCCTGAGAAAAAAGATGTTCATGCATTTAATTTCTGTGAAAACGGCGCTAAAGCAGTCGCCTTTGAGGCAACCAGTAAGACAGTAACCCCTGAATTTTTTGCAGAGCATACCGTCAGTTGGTTGGCTGAGCAGAGTGATTTCTATTTAGAAGACCTTGGTCGTTTAACTGATCCGATGCGTTATGATTCTGGCTCGGATAAATATGTCCCAATTTCTTGGGATGAAGCTTTCCAACTTATCGCCAAACATTTACAAGCCTTGGATCATCCAGACCAAGCCGCATTCTATACCTCTGGTCGTGCCAGTAACGAAGCAGCATTCTTATATCAACTTTTTGTAAGAAGTTTCGGTACCAATAATTTTCCTGATTGTTCGAATATGTGCCATGAAACTACGAGCGTTGGCTTAAAGGATTCAATTGGATTGGGAAAAGGTACGGTTACTTTAGATGATTTTGATCAGGCAGACGCGATCTTTAGTTTCGGTCACAATCCAGGCACCAATCATCCGCGAATGCTGGCAACGCTGAGAGAGGTTTCAAAGCGAGGCGGTAATATTATTGCGATTAACCCTATTAAAGAGCGTGGCTTAGAACGTTTCCAAGATCCTCAAGCACCTTTGGAAATGATGACCAATGGCAGTACGCCAATCAGTCGCTATTATTTCCAGCCTAGAATTGGAGGAGATTATGCGCTGCTATTTGGTGTACTCAAGCATTTATCTGAATGGGACAAAAAGGCTTTGGCTCAAGGAAAACCAAGTGTATTTGATCGTGATTTTATTGCGACAAATACGATTGGTTTCGATGAAATGTTAGCTGAAGTTGATCGCACGGACTGGCAGCAAATTCATAAATATACAGGGCTTTCACCAGAGCATTTAAAATCGATTGCAAAAATGTATCGGGATGCTAAAACCGCAATTTTCTGTTGGGGCATGGGCATCACGCAACATCGTCATGGGACTGCCAATATTCATATGCTTGCTAACCTGATGTTAGCCAGAGGACATATTGGACGTCCGGGTTCTGGCTTATGTCCTGTAAGGGGGCATAGTAATGTACAAGGTGATCGCACCATGGGCATTAATGAAAATCCAAGCGAAAAATTGTTAGATAGCATTGACCGTGTGTTTGGGATCAAATCGCCACGAAAACATGGTTTTGGTGTAGTCAATACGATTAAAGCGATGCATGAGGGAGAGGTAAAAGTCTTTATTGGTTTAGGTGGAAATTTTGCGGTTGCTACACCCGATACACCTTATACTCAAGAAGCACTCCGACGCTGTAATTTGACCGTTAATATCACTACTAAACTTAATCGAAGCCATTTGGTGTGTGGCAAAAATGCATTGATGCTACCGTGTTTGGGGCGTACTGAAGTTGATATGCAAGTGCATGGACCACAGGCAATTTCTGTCGAAGACTCCATGAGCAATGTTCATTTATCTGCAGGACGTAATCCACCGATCTCAGACAATATTTTATCTGAACCTGAAATTGTGGCACGGATGGCAGAAGCCGCTTTGCCAGACAGCCAAGTCAAATGGCGTTGGTACATTGAAAGTTATGATCGCATCCGTGATTCGATTGCCGATGTGTTTGATGAATTCCATGACTTCAATCAACGGGTTTATCAACCGGGTGGTTTTCATTTAGAGCATCCTGCCAATCAACATGTTTGGAATACCTCAAGTGGTAAAGCCCAATTTTTGATTACGCCATTGGCAGAAGTTTATGAGAATGCAGAAAATCAATATGCAGCAGCATATAGCGAACAACAGGTTTATACCTTAATGACCACGCGTTCGCATGACCAATACAATACGACTTTGTATGGTCTGGATGATCGTTATCGAGGGGTCTATGGTCAACGCCGTGTGTTGTTTATGAACCAAACGGATATCGATGCGGCAGGTTTTAAGGCTGATCAATGGGTGGATATTGAAAGTGTATTCTCTGATGGTGTGAAACGGATTGTACATAGTTTCCGTATCGTGCCATATAACATACCCGTCGGAAGCTTGGCTGCATATTATCCTGAAACTAATCCATTGGTTGCATTAGGAAACCATGATAAATATGCCAAGACGCCTGCATCGAAGAGTATTCCTGTCATTCTTCATGCTGGAAAAGCACCCGAACATTTTAATTTGGCAGATGAAGTTGATCCAGAGCATGCCAATCAGCGGGTCAGTGGGGTATAACTCATTCGATGTTTAATTTTTGAATGAGAAATATCAAAGAGGTTATAGTTGACTACCAAAACACGCGGTTATGAAGCGGTGCAAGTGCACCGTATCCATCAAAATATTTCTGAACATGAGCTAGATTATATTGTGCAGGAATATCCTGTTGCTTTGATATATAACGGAATTTCTCATGCAGTGATGATGGCAACACCGTCCGATATCGAGGTTTTCGCCAAAGGCTTTAGCTTGTCCGAAGGAATTTTACAGCATTTAAATGAATTATATTCTGTTGAAATCAGTCAAAATGATCTGGGTGTGCAGGTCGAAATGACGATTTCATCTCGAGCTTTTATGGCATTAAAAGAACATCGGCGTATGATGGTGGGACGTACTGGATGCGGATTATGTGGCATTGAAAGTCTTGAGCAATTCTATTTTGATCTGCCGAGTGTCACTACCCAATTAAATTCCTCTTGGTTAAGTCAAATTCCCAATGCCATGGCGCAACTAAAAGTGCGACAAACGATCAGTGAACTGACGGGTGGGGCACATGCTGCTGCTTGGGTGGTTAAAGGTCAGATCATCGCTTTATTTGAAGATGTAGGTCGACACAATGCATTGGATAAATTATTAGGTTATTTGGCAGAACAAAAACTAGATGTTGCGGATGGCTTTGTTGTCATGACCAGCCGCGCTAGTTATGAGTTGATTCGCAAATGCGCTCAATACAACATTGCTTTGCTGGCCACGATTTCAGCCCCAACCAGTATGGCGATTGAGATGGCAAAAAAATTAAATTTAACTTTAGCAAGTTTTTGTCGTGGCGATAATTTTGTCATCTATACGGATGAATAGATCAATCTGATTCAAATCATAATTCACGTTTCAAGATGAGTAACATCGTGCTCTTAATGTCTTATCCCTAAAAGATGACGTTAAATGAGTGAACAACATGTGACCACTTAAACCAAGATAACATGTTGTTGTAACTGTATACGGTCTGGCTCAGGAATCGGGCTTGATTTCTGTGTAATGAAATCAAAATAAACTTGTACTGCTTTGCCGCGGGCAACGCATTGATTATTTTGCCACGCTTCATGTGCGACAATGAAAGAAGAATTTCCAATGTGCTCAATCCACGTTTTTATTTCGATATCAGCACCGTAATAGATTTGGGCAACAAAATCGACTTCAACGCGCGCCAGAATCAAAGGTAGATTTTTGATTACCATACTCGGGTTAAAAAGACGGAAGATGGGTTCGCGTGCAGTTTCAAACCAACCTGTGATCACAGTATTGTTGATATGGCCAAAAGCATCTGTTTCATAAAATCTTGGTGTAATCGAAAGTGTAAACATAGATTAACTGTTATTTTCTGACTTAAACATAAACACTATACGGGCTGAATCTTTAAAAAACAGCCCTAATAAACGACTTAAGCGTTTATAAATGTCGATATAATTCTCTGACTTAAATCATTTTGCGACAGATTTTGATTTCTCGTAAATTTCACATCACAGAATGTTCACATAGGATTGATTAGGCTTATTGCTATTCAAAGCAAATGGATAGGTCTTATGTATCAAAAATTATTTTTTAGTAGTTGTTTAGCCCTGTTTTCAAGTTTTGCATTTGCTCAATCAGAAGTATCCAAAAATCAAGCTGTGGAACGTATTGATATTCAACAATATGCTGGAAAATGGTACGAAATTGCTCATTTCCCGATGTTCTTCCAGCGCAATTGCATGGGTGATACGACTGCTGAGTATAAATTAAATCCAGACAATACAGTCAATGTGGTGAATCGTTGTCGTAATAAACAGAATCAAATTGATCAGGCAGAGGGTGTCGCTTATGCCCAAAATGAAGGCAAAAGTAAATTAAAAGTGAGTTTCCTGCCAAAAGGTTTACGTTGGGTTCCATTTACCAAAGGTGATTATTGGGTTTTACGTGTAGATCCAAACTATCAGGTGGCATTGGTGGGTGGACCAAGTCAGAAATATCTTTGGATTCTGTCTAGAACCCCTACACTTGATGAGCAGATCTACAATGATTACGTCCAAACAGCGCGTCAATACGGTTACGACGTAAGTCAATTGGTCAAAACCTCACATAAGAGTCCCTAAATTTCAATCCATTAAATCGTTTTCTTTAGATGAGTTATGAGGTATAAGTGCTTCATAACTTGCTAAAAATATGAAATAAAATGAATCCAAAATTTAGTTCGGTGCGGCATCCAGTGAAATGGCTTCACGCAAAATTCATATCAGTATTATTAACATCATAAAAAGAATATTTATGATCCGAACTAGGATGCCAAAATGCTTAAATTTTTTCTGCTATGGATCGATAGTTGGTCACCGAATGCCAATTTAAATACAAAAGTTGATTCTATACATACAGCGAAAGATACTCACATTCAATGGTTTAGAATTTTGCCATTTATCTTGTTGCATGTAGCTTGTTTGGCGGTGTTTTGGGTTGGTGTGTCTTGGTTTGCCGTTATTTTTATGGTGTTTTTTTACCTGATTCGCATGTTTGCAATCACTGCTTTTTTTCATCGCTATTTGTCCCATAAGACGTTTCAAACCTCCCGCATAGTTCAGTTTATCTTTATTTTGATTGGCACAATGAGTGCTCAGCGCGGTCCTTTATGGTGGGCAGCGCATCACCGTTACCATCATCGTTATACTGATACTGCACAAGACCCGCATTCTTCGACATATGGCTTCTGGTACAGCCATATTGGATGGTTTCTCAATGAGCAGAATTTTACAATCCGTAAAGAAGTCGTGAAAGATTGGCTTAAATATCCTGAACTTATTTGGCTTGATCGCTTTAGTTTACCTGTGGTTCTGCTAACGGCTGCGTCCATTTATGGACTTGGAGAATGGTTAGCGGTTGCACAGCCACAATTGGCAACATCTGGGTTACAGCTCTTGGTATGGGGATTTGTGATTTCTACCGTGTTATTAACTCATGCCACCTTGTGCATTAATTCTATGGCCCATTTATATGGTCGCCGTGATTTTGAAACTTCAGATAACAGTCGGAATAACTTTATTTTATCAATTATTACTTTAGGTGAAGGCTGGCATAACAATCATCATTTTTATGCAGGTAGCGTACGTCAAGGTTTTTACTGGTGGCAAATCGATATTACTTATTATTTATTAAAAATAATGAGTTATATGGGATTGGTTTGGGGGATGAAACCTGTTCCTCAACGAGTATATGACGCAAGAAAATCTTATTCTCAACAAATAAATCTCAATAAACAGAAAGTCGAACAGGGGGAGTCCTCATGAAAATCGCAATTATTGGATCAGGTATTTCTGGACTCTATGCTGCATGGAAGCTTTCACCACGACATCAAGTCACTATATTTGAAAAGAATGATTATTTTGGGGGCCACACAGATACGCATCATTTTCATCTCGAAGGTCAGTCACTTGCAGTAGATAGTGGTTTTATCGTATTCAATGAATACAACTATCCTTTGTTTAGTGAAATGCTTGCTGAGTTAGGGGTCAAGTCGCAAAGTAGTGATATGAGTTTTTCAGTAAATAACTTTGTGACAGGCTTGCAGTATAACCCTTCAAAAAAATGGTCATTATTTGCTAAGCCGCAGAATTTTTTTAAAAAAGATTTTCTACAAATGTTAAGGGATTTGATTCGTTTTTATGACAACAACAAAGAAGTGGTGGTTGCAGATTGCGATACACAATTGACCCTTGATCAGTACTTAAATCGGCATGCATATTCAGAAGCTTTTAGACATGAACACTTGTATCCGATGTGCGGTGCATTGTGGTCGAGCCCAGTCGATCAGGTCGGGAAAATTCCCTATAAATTTGTCGTCAGTTTCTTTCAGCATCATCGCATGTTACAGCTGAAGCAACGCCCACAATGGCAAACGGTGCAAGGTGGTTCATCTGCATATATCGCGGCGATCCGAAAATCGTGCCCAAATATCCGATGGCGAGCGATGGCAGTCGACGCTGTGACACGTCACTTAGATCGGGTGAGTGTGACAACTCAGCAAGGTGTAGAACAGTACGATTGGGTAATTTTTGCCAGTCATGCGGATGATACTTTGGCGCTATTAACGGACGCGACGCAGTTGGAGCAAAATGTATTAGGGCAGTTTGGTTATCAAGATAACCATATGGTGGTTCACCACGATCAATCCATCATGCCGAAGCGTCGTTCTCAGTGGGCGAGTTGGCATGTTCATGTTACTCAAGATCAAAATACAATATCGTCATCATCGCAACACTTACATTACGGCTTTAGTTACTGGATGAATAAGTTGCAGAACTTATCCTGTAAAACTCAAATCTTTGCAACATTAAATCCCAATTTGAACATTGCTCAAGACAAAGTTTTAATTGAACGACATTATCGACATCCCGTATTTAATGCTGAGGCGATTGATGCACAAAAACGTTGGCTGGAAATCAATGGGCAGCATCGTAGCTCTTTTTGTGGCGCGTATTGGGGATGGGGTTTTCATGAAGATGGTGCAAGAAGTGCAGAGCGTGTCGTGACACAGATTGAACAGATGTCTGCAGTGTCTGAGCGGCAAGGGGTTGAGCTATGCTAAATAGTTCTTTTGCCATCGCTTCCGCTCAGATACGGCATCGGCGTTTTCAACCCAAAGCACACGAATTCTCAGCTGATCTCAAATATCTTTGGTTTGATCCTGAGCAACTCTCGAGTTTACTCAGTCAATCCAGACTATGCTCAGACCGCCATTGGAGTTTGTTGAATTTATATCCTCAAGATTTTTTGACCGACCAATCAGGTTCAATTCGAGAAAAAATTAAGCGGATCATTTTACAACAGACTGACAGCATATTACCCAATCATACGAATATTCGAATACTGGCATTGCCAAGAAGTTTAGGATTTCGTTTTAACTCAGTCGTGTTCTATTTTATTTTCGCTGCACAGCAACGGCCTTTATTTATTTTAAGTGAGATTACCAATACGCCTTGGAATGAACGGAAGGTGTATGTGCATGATTGTAGAATACAAGCTCAGCAGCGTTCAGACTTCCAAGGTTATCAATTTGATTTTGAAAAATCTTTCCATGTTTCACCTTTCATGCCGATGCAGCTTGATTATCGCTGGCGATTTCATTTTTCAATGCAGCAGCATGTAATCTATATGCAGCTCTATCAACAACAACAAAAGATATTTGATGCAAATATGCGCTTTACCCTATCGGACATCACGCAGCCTTCACAACTACGTCGATATGCTATTTATCATGTCTTTGAACCTTTCAAAATGTTAGCGCAAATTTATCTACAAGCGTTTCGTTTATGGAAGAAAAAAGTTCCATTTTATCGACACCCAAATAAAGAGAAGGATAGAAAAGAACATTATGAAAACTCTCATTTTCGGTGAACAAGATTCGCTCCCTTGGGTACTTAAAAGCTTATTTAAGCTGCGCCATGGTCAAATTACATTTCGTGGTTTATGGAATGGTACCGTGGGCGAACAGGCTGATTTACATGTCGAGGTCGATGTTCACGACAAACAATTGTTCGATCTCATTTTAAAGAACGGTGTACTCGGCGCTGCTGAGGGTTATATTCGTGGCTATTGGCATTGTGAAGATTTAGTTGGTTTGATCCAGCTTTTGTCTCGTAATCGTCATTTGCTTGATAAAATCAATCAAAATGTAATCTCTCAAGCCAGCCAGTTTTTACTGAAAGCTTGGTATAAAACGCGTCATAACTCAATTTCTGGAAGCCGTAAAAATATTGCAGAGCATTATGATCTTAGTAATGATTTTTTTAAATTATTCTTAGATGATTCTATGATGTATTCCAGTGCAGTATTTCAAAATGAGCAGATGAGCTTGGAACAAGCATCTGATTATAAAAAGGAATTGATCTGTCAAAAGCTGAAATTACAACCCATGGATCATTTGGTTGAGATTGGTAGTGGCTGGGGTGGCTTTGCCATATATGCGGCACAAAACTATGGTTGTAAAGTCACAACGATTACGATTTCTGAAGCCCAGTATCAAGAAGCAAAGCAACGGATCGAAGCAGCTGGGTTATCGCACCGTGTGGATATTCAGCTCAAAGATTATCGTTTGCTTGAAGGAAAATACGATAAATTGGTTTCGATCGAAATGGTCGAGGCAGTGGGTGAGGCATATTTATCAACCTATCTCAAACAATGCCGCCAATTATTAAAACCAAATGGTTTGGCTTTGATTCAAGCCATTACCATTGAAGACGCACGTTATTTAAAAGCCCTAACCACGGTGGATTATATTAAACGATACATTTTCCCCGGTAGTTTTATTCCCTGTATCAGTGTGTTGACTCAGAAAGCTTCCGAACAAAAACTGGCACTGAAACATCTCGAAGATATTGGACAAAGTTATGCTGTAACGATCCACCATTGGCGTGAACGCTTTTTGGCAGCCCGTGAGCAAGTTTTGGCTTTAGGGTTTGATGATAATTTTATACGGATGTGGGATTTCTATCTTTGTTATTGTGAAGGCGGCTTTAAAGAAGGCGTGATCAGTGATGTACATATGCTTTTTCAAGCAAATTCATACTAGGTCATTTTTAGAATTGAATGCCTGAGGTTGACCCATGTTGACACTACTACTGATAAATGTCTCGATCATGTTGTGCTGCTGGTTATGGGCAAGTGTGAACTCTCGTGCTGGAGTAGTTGATGCAGCATGGAGTTTTTGTATCGCACTCAACGTTGGATTAACTGCCCTGATTCAAGATCATGCTCCACTTGCGGTTCGATGTTTTCTTGGAATCCTGAGTTCGATTTGGTTTTTACGTTTAGCCGGACATTTATTAAGACGTTATCTCGATGAACAAGTTGAAGATCGTCGCTATGCCAATATGCGCCGTGCGATGGGCAGATATCAGCACTTGGGCTTTTTTGCTTTTTTTATGTTTCAGGCGGGATTGGCAATTTTATTCTCGTTTCCTATGGTGATCTTACTAAATACACCTCTAGCGCAATGGAGTGATTCGACAAGTTGGTACTTATGGATTGCTGGTGTAGTCATACTAATCGCATTTTGTGGCGAAGTGATTGCAGATCAACAACTGTACCGATTTAAGCAAAATCCTAACAATCATGCCAAAACAATGGATCAGGGTTTATGGCGTTACTCACGTCATCCCAATTATTTTTTTGAATGGTTACATTGGTTTGCTTATCCAATCATAGGTCTAGCAGCAGGACAGTATTTGCTGTGGATTTACCCTGTATTGATGTGGCTATTTTTATATTACATCACTGGCATTCCTTTTAGTGAACAACAAGCCCTAAAAAATCGAGGGCAAAATTATCTCGACTATCAACAACGGACTTCTATTTTTATTCCGTGGAAACCCAAACAGTAGGTGCGCACATGGACTTTATTATTCAACAATCATTAAAATTGGTAGAGACAGGAATCGTTCCTGATCAAGCCATTCGCGCGGCAATTCGTGCGCTCAGTAAAAAACGCTTAATTCAGGAAGGACGTTATGATCCTGAACAGTCCGCACAACGATATATGGATGTGTTGGCTATGCTCAAGCAAAGTGATATTGCGATTGCCACAGATATTGCCAATGAGCAGCATTATGAATTGCCGACAGCGTTTTTTCAGGCTGTACTTGGAAAACGCTTAAAATATAGTGCCTGTTATTTTCCACATGAAAAAACCAATCTAGATGATGCGGAAGAGTTTGCATTGCAATTATATTGTGAGCGTGCGCAATTACACGATGGGCAAGATATTCTAGAGCTAGGCTGTGGTTGGGGCTCACTAACACTATGGATGGCAGAGCATTATCCAAACGCCAGAATTACCGCCGTTTCAAACTCCGCAACACAACGGGAACATATTTTATCGCAAGCAGCGCAAAGTAAATTAAATAATTTAGAAGTGCTTACCTGTGATGTGAATGTACTTGAGTTGAGTTCGAATCGTTTCGACCGAGTTGTTTCAGTGGAAATGTTTGAGCATGTTCGAAACTATGAAAAACTGTTTGAAAAAATCCACAGGTGGTTAAAAGCAGATGGTTTATTGTGGTGCCATATTTTCTGCCATCGTTTTATGCATTATCCTTTTGAGATCAAAAGTGAATATGATTGGATGTCAAAATACTTTTTTACTGGCGGTTTAATGCCAGCGACATCAACATTTTTACATTTCCAACAACATTTAGAATTAACCCAGCAATGGCAATGGTCAGGTAGTCATTATGAAAAGACTGCAAATGCCTGGCTGGCAAATATGGATCGACAACAACAGTATTTAAAACCAATCTTTGAACGAGTCTATGGGCAAGATGCTGCTGCATGGTGGCAACGTTGGCGTATATTCTTCATGGCTTGTGCTGAGTTATTTGGTTTTGAGCAAGGGCAGGAGTGGGTGATTGGCCATTTCTTATTTAAAAATAATAAATGATTAACCCCATAAATGATTGAGTTGATATGATAAAAACAACCACTGCAACCAAAAAATCGCATGCTTTAGGTGAGATATTCAGTCGCCATTATTGGTTGCAGATTGGTTTAATTGCGCTGTCGATCGTCATCGGGATTTCATGTAGTGCCTGGGTGATCAAAGGTTCGTTATTAAAAACTGCCTTAGAACAGGAAATGGCACATTATTGGATGCGTATAGAGCGAAATCCCAATGCAGATTTACCTGATACCAAAAATCTGTATGGTTATCGCTGGATGACGGATATTCCACCGCAGCCATTTAGACAAATGTCCCTCCAATCTGGTGTGCACCGTATCTTCATTGATGGTAAAGAACGCATGACCGTCTATGGCGAACGTAATGGTCAGCATGTGTTATTGGTCTTTGGCGAAAGTAATGTGAATAAACTAGTGTGGCTATTTGGTCTTGCGCCATTGATGTTTAGCTTATTTATTCTATATAGCTTTTTATGGTGGTCAAATCGCCGTGCGCGTCGTTATTTCTCTCCAATCACCCGTTTGGCAAATGCACTTGAGCAGATAGATTGGGAACATCAGAGCAAAGAAGCTTCTCCATTTCAGGATATTTCTACAAATGGCAATATGGAAGCAGAATATTTAAAGCAAGCTTTGGAAAAATATCATGTGGTCTTGAGTGAGTTTATCCAGCGAGAACGTGAGTTTACAGGCGATGTTAGCCATGAGTTACGTACACCCCTTACGATTTTAAAAGGAAATGTACAGTTATGTCAGGCACGTTATGGACAAGATAAGGCTCTCACTCGACTGCAAAATACCATTGAGGACATGCAGCTTTTAGTCGAAACTTTATTGGCGATTGCTAGAAATACAACGAATACTTTGACGATCGAACAAGCCAAGCTCTCTGAAATCGTGCAGGATTTGGTATTTGATTTAGAGTCGGTAAGTCAGTCAAAAGGGATGCAGATCCATGTGATTAAAGAGGATGGCGAGCAGTTACGTGGGTTATATCCTTCGATGACCAAAATGGTCCTTAGTAATATATTACGTAATGCGCTTAACTATTCTGAAGGCACAGATATTCACATTATCCAACAAAAGAACAGCATTTTGATTGCGGATAATGGCATAGGAATTAAATTACCCGATGATTTAAAAGTACAACAACTCTCGGATCGACAATTGCAGCTCAAAGCCAAAGGGCATGGCATTGGTTTACAACTGGTACAAAAATTATGCAAGCAGCTGGGGTGGCGAGTAGAATTATATGATCGCCAATTTTATCTATTAACCCATCCACAGCTTGATTTGGAATTCACCACAGGTTTGATTGTCGTGGTTTATTTAAACTAATCTGATGCAACAGCAACTTTAAGACCAACACCAGACACAGTATGGATCAGTTTTTGCTCGAAGGGTTTATCAACCATTTTACGCAAGTTATAAATATGGCTTCTTAACGCATCACTTTCTGGTTCTTCATCGCCCCAAAGTTCCATAACTATTTCTTGTTTGCTGATCACTTTAGGTGAGTTTCGCATCAGGATTTTTAATAATTTAAACTGAATTGGCGGTAAATCAATGATTTTGCCTGATCGAGTGATTTGTTGGGTGGAACTATCAAGGATAAGATCATGTATTTGAAGTTTACTATTTGACACTTCACCCATGGCGCGTTTGATCAAGGCTTGGATGCGAACAACTAACTCATTAAAATCAAAAGGTTTAACTAAATAATCATCTGTTCCAGAGGCGAAACCTTTGAGTTTGTCATCTAATGTATCACGTGCGGTCAGCATGAGTACAGGAAGATCTAACCCGCGTTCTGTTCTTAACCACTCGCAGAGTTCATAACCAGAACCGTCAGGCAAATTGATATCTAATAACAAGAGGTGATAGGGTTGTTGTTTTAGGAACTGGCGAGCAGCATCGAGATTACGTGCATGATCAACGACGTAACCGTGTTCTTCTAAAAATTCACAGACGGTTGAGGCTAACTCGTAATGATCTTCAACCATCAATATGAAATAACTTTTATTCGGCATTGTATTGGATTTATTCATTTAAAAGTTCTTGTTTTAATTTAGCATTAAATGGGGATTGCCCAAACCATATTTTAAAATATTGATTGACTTGCGCGTGCTGAATGGAGCCTAAAACTTTTTGGTTTAAGCTAAGTGAAAGTGTTTGTGAGGATGCAGTATATTCAAGACGATAAAGATCACCTTTTTGTACAGGGCGATAAAGTTGGGTGATACGATTGAGTGGAGAATTAGAACTATAATTATCAACATTCTTTTTGAGGAAATGTTGAGCTGCCCGTTTAAATGCCCATTCAGGAATATCGTGACTGTAGTTGAAATCTAAACGAATACTTTGGTCTTGCCAATTTTTATTACAATCTTCAGCAAAATAACGCACAACGCCCACATTTTTCTTGGTCACAATTAAAGGCGCTGAAGTACAAGCTTGCAAAGAGGCATGACTCATTGTGGTTGTTAGTAGTGTAAACAATCCAAGGGATAACAAGCCTAAATGTCTTTTTAAGATCAGCATTTTATATCCTCTAAATTTTGTTAAGTCGCTTTCTTAAAAGGCGTTAACCAAGCATAAATCCCACTGACGTATGGAAGTGAGCGGTACAGACCATTGGCAGGATCCCAGTAATCTTGCTGGAACACGATTTGCTTTGACTCATTGATTTTGATTTCACTTATGCCATAAGACGACAAGGTTTTGTTACGGCCTAAAAATTTAAAGTCGTATGACATATGCCAGTGCACATATGCAGAGTCCTGTTGATAAGTCGTATTCAATAACTTTACTGTGACATTGCTAACACGTTGGTTCATTCCTCTGAAATGCTTGAGTAATTCAGGTTTAGAGGAGAACTGAGCTAAGGTGTCATTTATAAATAATTGCTCAGCATAGAGTTGACCTGCTGTGTCAACAAACTGTGGGGTACCAAGCGTATTGAAAGCTGCAACAAATCGTTGACCTACTTCCAACGCTTGTTGTTCGTTCAAGTTAATCCCTGTGATTTGCTGACGAGCTTGACTGTAATCAGGAGTGTAGCTAGGGATGCTTTTGCAGGCAGATAAAGAAATGACGCTGAGCGCAGCAATCGAAAGCTTTGTAACTGTAGACATCATTGTTCTCCTATATTCACTGTATTCAGCTTAAGGCTAGCTACGTGAAAAAGTTGTGAACGATGAATGCTTGCTCTTTAGGCTTCTGCTTTGGCCAATTCAGCTTCAATATAACTAATAATCATGGTACTTAGACCTTTGATCATTTCATCGAAAGTGATTTGTGGATTTGGCAAAATGAGATGACGTGCCACATTGAAGATACTGCTATTGATACTGATATAGGCTGTGACGCTCAGGTTATTCACTTTTAAGTATCGTGGATGACGCATCATATATTTCATTAGCACCTCCATCAGTGCCATCTCGATCTGACCAATATAACGTTCATATTTGAGTTCTGTGGCATAGCGTAGACAAATCAAATAACGATCATTGTCGCGGGTGAGCAGATCACGAAATGTATAGAAAATCATTTCAAATAAAGGCTCTAATTCCATTTCAACAATGATGGGGGTGAGCTCTTTCACCATGTCTAGGACTTCTTTGACAAAAGTTTTAGCCATGGCATCATAAATTTCTTCTTTATTTTTAAAATATTCATATAAGGAACCAACACTTACCCCAGCTATATCAGCAATATGACGGGTGGTTGTTCCACTCGTACCATTCGTTGCAACAGCAATAAAACCTGCCTCAATAATGGTATCTACAGTGACTTTTGAGCGAGACTGACGGGGTTTTCGAGTAGCCATAATTCATTATTATTAAAATCCGAACATATTGTCAGATTAACATGTGGTTGTTTAAAGTTAAAGCCGGGTTGAAATAATCCGAACAGATAAAATTACTGTTTTTAAAAATTACATTTTTTATGTGTAATATAAATGAAATTATGGAAACTTTTTTATAATTTCACCAAATTTGCTTTTTAAATATACTGTTGTTATATATAAATTATTTTGGATATTTGCTTTATTTTACCTTATTTATATCATGTTCTAGAAATTTAAAAAGAGAAGAATGGAAGCTCGAAAAATAAGCGATTTTACCCGAATTGAATCCGAACATAAGATCGGTTTACATTGGTTCTAGTAGGGAACTAGGTTCAGAAAATTCTCCCGAATCTTTTTTCGTAAATTAAAAAGAAGATGATTTTTTAATTTCTACGAAAAATGAAGAACCTAATCCAAAGAATATTAAAGGGCAAATGACGCTCAAGTGAAGTAGGTAGGTGTAGCCATGATTAGCAGCACGTTGAACAAAGGTTTGAGTTTATTTAAATCCAACCCAATAACTGAGCAAATCGATTTTGCGAGTAAAAAGAGCATACCCATTCGACACTTGGCAATTGGATTTGAAGGTAAACAGATTGATTTATCATTCTATATGAATAACCAGTTTGCAACGATTTTCTTTGCAACGCTTTCTGTTTTCTTGACTTATGGTGAAGACTTAGTGATTGAAACAGCACGTCACCATCGTGATTTGCTCAAAGATCCTATTTTAAAACAACGTGTAACCTCTTTGATTGGTCAAGAGGCGATTCATTCTAAATTACACAATGAATTTAATGACGCAATTGTTGAACTTGATTATCCAGTGCGCTTGTATCGTTTTCTTGGTGAAAAGTTTTTTGATCATATTTTCTTGAAATTCCCACAACCATTAAAACTTTCTCTAATGGCTGGAATCGAGCATTTCACGGCCGTGTTAGCAGAATACATGATGGCGCATGAGCAGAACTTCTATTTTTCTGATGATGCAAAGACTCGTGCCTTGTGGATGTGGCACATGCTTGAAGAGTCTGAACATAAGGATGTTGCTTATGATGTTTATCAAACATTGAATGGTAATTATGCGTTACGTGTTACAGGATTCTTCCTTGCATATTTCACGATTCTTGGGCTGATTCCATTCTCTGCAACATTAGTTCCAGTTTTGCGTAAACCGCAAGAAATGTTAACGGCGAAGTTTTGGAAAGATGCTCGACGTGGTGTGAAATTAATCTTTAGCCCTAAAGATGGTGTGTTCGGTAGTACTCAGGCTCGAATCTTTGATTATTTGCGCAGAGATTTCCATCCTAACGATCATGATGCATCAGAATATTTTAAATACTACGAGAAAAAATTGTTATCAGAAGGCGGTGCTTTACATCCTTTCTTTGTGAAGGAGTTTACACCTAAAGTTCAGGCAGCTTGATTGATTTAAAGCGATGCAGTGCACGAGTGAATTATCGTTTTCGAGTGGCAAAAATGATCAATTCGTTATGAGCAATTTGGTTCTTGTTGGTCATATTTTGCTAGTGCACTATGCATCGAATATCTTGATAAAGACCAGTATTAGATTTTATCGAGATAATGTTTGGCACAAACATTCTTAGAAATTTTTTAAGAGCTGAGATGTTTCAAATTGCAGAAATAATCTTAAAGACAATTTGATCATTTCATTGGATGTGCCGCTATTAATTTTTATATTACTCTCTCTGTGGGGGACAAGCGATGGTCGCTCAAGTTATTCGAAATGTATTTTCAGACAAACTTAGTACTAAATATCAAGGCATTGTCCAAAATTTAGCGAACAAGGCTCCAATTCCTATTCGTCATTTTGATTTCAAATTTAATCCAGCTGAGTTGGATCAGAAGTTCTTCTTAAATAAAGAGTTGGCGACTTCTTATTTTCATGCTTTATCGATTTTCTTAACCTTTGGTGAGGATGTGGTCATTGAGACAGCTCGTCACCATCGCGAATTTATTAATGATCCGATTTTGAAACAAAGATTGACTTCATTAATTGGTCAAGAAGCAATTCACTCAAAAATTCATAATCAATTCAATGATGAAGTTCTCAAAGAGAATGGTTATCCAGTCGAATTACTCCGTGCGATTGCAGATAAAGTGTTTGAGTACGGAATTTATAAACTACCGCACTCTATGCAGCTATCTTTAATGGCAGGTATTGAGCATTACACCGCTGTACTCGCTGAATTTATGATGCAGCATGAAGAATATTTACTTGGTTCACAAGATGAAAGACAACGTGCGATGTGGATGTGGCACATGCTCGAAGAATCAGAGCATAAAGATATTGCTTATGATGTGTTTCTAGAGTTATCGGGTGATTACTGGGTTCGTATTACTGGATTCTTACTTGCAAGTTTAACCATTTTAGGTGGTGTTTCTTTAGGTGGTTACTTGATGCCATTTATTCGTAAGCCAAGTAATTTGATCAATCCACGTTATATGAAAGATGTATTAGAAAGTACAGCTTTGTTATTTGGTAGTGAACGAGGCGTATTTGGTAGTAGCTTTATGCATATCTTGGAATATTTACGTCCGAGCTTCCATCCAAACGACCATGACACCACCAAGTACTTGGAATATTACAAAGAGCGTTTATTAAACCCAGAAACAGGTTTATTGACACCGTATTTCTTAAAAGAATTTGTACCGCCTGTTCGTGCAGCTGCTGCATAACTTGGTCAAGCTGAAACAGTAATTTGGAATACCAATATGAAACTATTTGGAAAAAAAGCCAAACCAAGCCAAAACGCATATGCCGTGGTAACAGGTGCGGGCAGTGGGATTGGACGTAGTTTTGCACTTGAATTGGCGAAGCGTGGCGGTACGGTCGTTTGTTCTGATATTAACTTGGATGCAGCAAAAGAAACGGTTGCCTTAATCGAGCAATTGGGTTCGAAAGCTTTTGCAGTAAAGTGCGATGTTGGAAATGCCAAACAAGTTGAAAAGCTTGCTGACCAAGCAGAACAATTGATGCAACATCCAACAACACTTGTGATCAACAATGCAGGTGTTGGGTTGGGTGGTAAGTTTGATGAAACTTCACTTGAAGATTGGAAATGGGTGTCTGATATTAACTTATGGGGCGTGATTCATGGTTGTCACTATTTCGTACCAAAGTTTAAACAACTTGGTCGTGGTGCAATTATCAATGTTGCTTCGGCAGCTTCTTATACTGCGGCACCTGAAATGACAGCCTATAACGTGACTAAAGCTGGGGTACGTGCTTTGTCTGAAACGCTTTCAGCTGAGTTAAGAAAACATAACATCAAAGTTAATGTGTTATGTCCAACATTGGTGCCGACCAATATCATCAAAAACGGAAAAGTACCGCACAAGGGTATCTTGGACTATGCACTGACAAACTTGGCCTTCACGACCAGTGACAAAGTTGCCAAGCTGACATTAGACCGTTTGGATAAAGATCAGCTTTATACCATTCCTCAGATTGACGCAAAACTATTCTGGTTAATGAAGCGTACTGCTCCGAATTTATATGCAAAATTCTTGGGTACATCATACCGATTAATGAAATAAAACCTGTTTAGGAAAAGATTTTAATTACTGAGATAAGCTTTTTTTAGGTTAATTAATGCTTATTTCAGTTAAATAAATGAAAGGATATTTTGAATGACAGCTCAAGCAAAAAAATTAAATTCTGCTGACAAAAAAGCACTCCCACAGCATATTTACGATACGTTTATCGTAGGCGCAGGGATTTCAGGTATTGCGACAGCAATCCGTCTTGATCAAGTTGGTTATAGCAACTACAAGATTATTGAAAAGGCAACACGCGTTGGTGGTACTTGGCGCGAAAACACTTATCCAGGTTGTGGTTGTGATGTACCGTCAGCTTTGTATTCATACTCATTTGCTCCAAGCGCAAAATGGAGTCACTTGTTTGCTCGTCAACCTGAAATTTTGAACTATTTAGAAGAAGTGAGTGAAAATTTTGGCGTAAGTTCAAAAATTGAATTTGGTACAGAGTTACTCAGTGCGAAATGGGACAATGAGCGTAATTTATGGGTGATGGATACCAATAAAGGGCAGTTCTTATCACGCTCAACGGTTTTCGCAACGGGCCCAATTACAGAAGCTCAAATTCCAAAATTAGATGGTTTAGAAAGCTTCACAGGCGAAATGTTCCATTCAGCAAGATGGAATCATGATTATGACTTGACGGGTAAACGTATTGCAGTCATTGGTACAGGTGCATCAGCAATTCAGTTTGTGCCACAAATTCAGCCGAAAGCAAAAGAATTGTATGTTTTCCAGCGTACTGCGCCGTGGGTTGTTCCAAAGCCTGATACGGATTTGGGTGATGTAAGTAAAAAATTAATCGAAAAATATCCATTGATCCAAAAAACTTGGCGTCAAGCGGTAGCTCAATCATTGAATGCCATTAACTTTGGTTTACGTAATCCTGCTGTGTTAAAACCAGTCGGTGAGTTAGCCAAGCTGATTTTACGCTTCCAAGTTGAAGATCCTGAATTGCGTAAAAACGTGACGCCAAACTTCACTATTGGATGTAAGCGTTTATTGTTCGCTAACAACTATTATCCAGCTTTACAGCAACCTAATACTAAATTGATCCCTCATGGTTTAGTTAAAGTTGAAGGTAATACTGTTGTGGCTGCAAATGGTGAGCGTCATGAAGTTGATGTGATTATTTGGGGTACAGGTTTTGAAGTCTCTCATCCACCAATTGGCAAGCGTGTTGCCAATGAAAAAGGTGAGATTTTAAATGACCTTTGGAAAAGCAGTTCTCCAGAAGCGTATTTAGGTACAAGCATTGAAAACGTACCAAATGCTTTCTTGGTTTTGGGTCCGAACGTTCTGGTATATGACTCTTTTATTGGTCTAGCAGAAGCTCAACTTGATTATATCGTTGATGGTTTATTGAAAATTAGAGATCAAGGTATTGCCAAGTTAAACATCAAACCTGAAGTGATTAAAAAGCACAATGAGTTAGTACAAAAGCATCTTAAAACCACTGTTTTCAATGCTGGTGGATGTAAGAGCTACTATTTAGATGCAAATGGTCGAAACTTTGCTGCTTGGCCTTGGTCGTTGAAAAAGTTAAAACAACGTTTAAAACAGATGGATTTAAACGATTACCAAGTGACGTATCAAACTGAAAAGACCAACTAATTTTTTAGTCGAGTGATATAAGGGCAGTAAATTTTATCTTAGGATGGAGTTTGCTGCTTATTTTTTGCAAGACATAACGCCGTAGTGGACAAAAATGTCCCTGTCCCGTAGGGTTACGGCTAAAATATCCCTAAACTGTATTATGAAACTTGATAAGGGAGTCGTCATTGCCTGCGTTTCATGCCTTGTTTATGTTGTCTTAAGCCTATAACGCAATGTATGGTCGAAACGTCAACAGATCCTGAACCTTAGGAAATAAATATGAAAGATGGACAATCAAGCCGAACGGCTGAAGCGGCTGCTGCATTACGTGCGAATCATTTACAAAATGCTGAAAATCCTGTTTTTTCCGATCCTTTTGCATTTGAGCTAACCAGTAAAGGTTGGAAGAAGTTACTCACTACACCGTTTACAGTTAAGTTGATGAACTCAACTGTGTTTAATCGAACTTTAGGCTTGTTAACAGGGCAGGTTGTTGGTCGTTCACGTTATGCAGAAGATTTGTTAGAACAAGCGATTCAACGCGGGACGCAACAATATGTATTGGTGGGTGCTGGCTTAGATTCTTTTACTTTAAGGCAAGCACAACAATATCCGAATTTAAGAATTTTTGAAGTTGATCATCCAGATACTCAAGCGGCGAAACAACAAAAACTCAAAGAATTTGGGGAAATTCCAACCAATGTTGAATTTGTATCGATTGATTTTGAAAAAGAGTCGATCGCTGATGCTTTGGCGCGAAGTGGTTTTCAGCAGGAACAAGCTGCATTTTTTTCTTGGCTTGGCACGACGCATTATCTCGAACCACAGACCACATTACATACTTTATCGAGTATCGCTCAAATTGCTAGCGAGGGAAGTGAAGTGGTTTTAGATTATTCAATTGACTATCGTGAGTTGGATGGTGTTGAGCGTTTCGGGAGTTTGTTTGTTTCACAATTTACTCGTTTCTTGAAAGAACCATTAAAAGGTCAGTTTCGACCGAAAGATTTGCATCAAGCTGTAAATGAAATTGGCTATCAAGTTATAGAGGATTTATCAGGTGATGGTCTAAGTCAGCGGTATTTTCATCAGCGTCCAGACCATATTCGACATACCATAGCAACGCATATGCTGCATTTGTGTTTAAAATAGATTGAGAAGAACACAATTAAGAACATTAAAAAAACTAGATATGCTACGCTGGTGAGTTTTATTTAAGAAACTTGTCGCTATGAGCGCTGAACAACAACTTGAGGCCAGTAAATTTCAATGGTCTTTTTTACTGCCTAAGTATTGGGGAATATGGATTGCTTTACTGATTTTGATGATCTTTGCAATTCTACCTTGGGCAATCCAATGGCGTTTAGCGGATCTTTTATCTAAAGTTGCATGGAAAGCTTTGAAATCTCGCAGGAAAACCACAATTAGGAATCTAGAGGTTTGTTTCCCTAATAAAAGTGAGTTAGAAATACAAAAGGATGCACAACAAGTTTTCTTGAATATGATGCTTGGTTTGTTTGAAGCATTAAATGCTTGGTATAAGCCAAGTTGGTTTAAAAACCGAATTCATATCCATGGATTACAACATATTGAAAATGCACAACAGCAAGGGGTGCTATTGTTAGGAACACATACTACACTTTTAGATGCTGGTGGTTTTGTAAGTAGTCGTTTCTTTGATTTTGATGTGGTTTATCGTCCACAAAACAATCCTCTACTTGATATGTTGATTCGTAGATGTCGAGCGACGATTTATAAGAATCAAATAGGCAAAGATGATATGAAAGGCTTAATTCACAGTCTAAAAAATGGGCATGCCATTTGGTATAGTCCCGATCAAGATTTTGGATTGAAGCAAGGTGTTATGGCGCCATTTTTTGGTGTTCAGGCTGCGACATTAACAGCGCATCGACGATTGATGAAAATTACCAAAGCATTGGCTATTCCTTTATTTTTTTATCGTGAAGGTGATATAACAAATCCGCAATATCATATTTTATTAGAACCACCTTTAGAAAATTTTCCAAGTCTTGATGAGATCGAAGATGCGACGCGAGTGAATTTGATTATCGAAAATCAGATCAGAATGCAGCCAACGCAATATATGTGGTTTCATCGTAGATTTAAAACAAGAATCGAAGGACAAGCAAAAATTTATTAATGAAACACCATTAAGTTTACTGGCATGGTCGAAACGATGGTGTAATAATTAAACGGATTACTTTTTGGATTTTGATATAAGACCATGATTCAGATTGATTTAAATAGCGACTTAGGTGAAAGCTATGGTGCATGGAAAATGGGCAATGATGAACAAATTCTTCCAATCGTAAGTAGTGCCAATATTGCCTGCGGCTTTCATGCGGGTGACCCACAGAATATTCTAAAAACCTTAAAACAGGCTGCTCAACTCAAAGTGACTGTTGGTGCGCATGTTTCTTATCCTGATTTGGTTGGCTTTGGTCGCAGAAAGATGGATTTGTCTTATGATGAGTTATTTGCAGATGTGCTGTATCAGATTTCAGCTTTACAAGGCTTGGCCCAAGTCGCTGGAACATGCGTTAAATATGTAAAGCCACATGGGGCGTTGTATAACACTATTGCTGCTGATTTAGAACAAGCTCAAGCCGTGATTGATGCGATTAAACAATATGATGCCAGTCTTGTGTTGGTTGCGTTGGCTGGATCAGCGTTGATTCCCTTTGCCCGAAAGCAAGGTTTAGCTGTAGTTTCAGAAGCGTTTGCAGATCGTGCTTATCACAGCAATGGTACTTTGGTCTCACGTCGTCTAGACAATGCTGTGATTCATGATACCGAGCTTGTTGCACAACGAGTATTGGATATGGTGTTAAAAGGCGGAGTGGATTCGATTGAAGGCGAATTTACCAAGATTCAGGCAGATACCATATGTGTGCATGGTGATACGATAGGTGCTGTACAAATGGCACAAGAGATTCGACAGGCGCTGCTAACACATCATATTCAAATACGTAATTTTGTGGCTTAAGTATTTTTGATCATAATAAAAAGAGTGATGAGATGCGGTTTTTATCAGTTAATTTGAATTGTGTATTAATTGAATTTCCCAGTTTAGAGGAAACAATAGCAACGTACCATTTTTTACAACACCATCAGCATCCTCATATTCAAGAAATGATACCCGCAGCGCGAACGATATTGGTTTATTTCAATGATCTATTTATTGATGCAAAGAACTTAATTCAATGGATTTCCGCTCAGAAAATAAACCAAGATTTTTTTGATACAGGTAAAGAAGTTGTTATAGAGGTTAATTATCAAGGTGCTGATTTAATCAATGTTGCTGAGCATGTGGGAATCAGTGTTGAGGAAGTTATCTATAAACATACGCATAGTCATTGGCAGGTTGCATTTATTGGTTTTGCCCCTGGTTTTGCGTATTTGGTCAGCTCTGATCATCCATTTACCAGTATTCCACGTTTGGCTTCACCACGAAAGAAGATTCGGGCTGGATCTGTGGGCTTGGCGGGCGAATACAGTGGAGTTTATCCAAAAGATAGTCCCGGAGGTTGGCAACTAATTGGTCAAACAGATGAAAAAATGTGGGATATTCATCGTGCTCAACCTGCTTTATTGTTACCCAGTGATCAGGTCATTTTTAAGGATGTTCGCCATCATCCAATACAGATTTCTGTCCCCAACTTGCCCGTTTCTCCTCCAAAAAATAATGAAAAATCGGCAATATTCGAAGTCAAAAGTGTGGGTTTGCAAGTCTTAATACAAGATGATGGGCGTAAAAATATGTCCAAACTAGGTATAGGGCGAGCGGGGGCGATGGATCAACGTGCTTTTAAAAGTGCGAATCTAATTGTAGGTAACCCATCTGATGCGGCTGTATTCGAAATATTGAATGGTGGACTACGCTTGAAAGCATTGCAATCAACAGTGATTGCAGTGACGGGTGCAGCAGCAGATCTTTGGATAACTTACGCGAATTCGGACAAAGTTCAGGAATCATTATACCAGCCGATTGCTTTAGATGCGGGTGATGAAATTTATATCGCGGCACCTCAGGCTGGGGTTCGTAATTATTTGGCTATTCGTGGTGGTTTAGCTGTTGAGCGTGTTCTAGAAAGCGCTAGTTATGATGTATTGGCTGAGTTGGGAACACCACCGATTCAAGTTGGTGATCAAATTTGTGCTGGTCTTTTAAAAACACAAGCAGTGAATTTAGATCAGTCGGCTATTGATTTACCAAGCAAAGGTGAAACGGTCGTTGTTGATGTCATACTCGGACCTCGAACGGATTGGTTTAATCAACAGAGTGTAGACATGTTGTTTAATCAGGCTTGGTTAGTCACCACAGAAAGTAATCGAATTGGTCTAAGACTAGTGGGAGAGCATCCACTTCAACGCGAAATAAACCAAGAGTTGCCTAGTGAAGGATGCTGTACAGGGGCAATTCAAGTTCCTGCAAATGGTCAGCCTGTTTTGTTTATGAATGATCATCCATTAACGGGTGGATATCCTGTGATTGCAGCAGTTGCTCCATATCATTTAGATCTAGTTGCTCAACTTGCAGCAGGATGCTTCATTCAATTTAGAAAAATTTCAGATTTTATGGATATCACATCACATGTACACACAGCATAAACTTTTAATCGCCAATCGCGGAGAGATTGCGGTTCGTATTATTCAAGCCTGTCAGGATTTAGGTATTCGTTCGGTAGCCGTGTATGCAGATGATGATATTGAAAGTTTATATGTCCAATATGCGGATGAAGCTTGGGCATTGTCTGGTGTAACCGCAAAAGAAACCTATTTGGATATTGATAAAATTTTAGCGATTGCGCGGCAGGCGCAAGTGACGATGATCCATCCAGGGTACGGTTTTCTGTCGGAGCGTGCGGACTTTGCTCAAGCGGTGATAAATGCTGGATTGATTTGGATTGGACCATCACCTGAAAGTATTGAGAAACTCGGTGATAAAATAGAGGCACGTAAAATTGCTCAATCTGTTGGTGCTCCTTTGGTTTATGGAACGGATCAGCCGCTTAATTCTGCGGCTGAAGCAGTCACTTTTGCGCAGCAGTACGGATTACCGATCGCAATTAAAGCGGCTTATGGCGGCGGCGGCAGGGGGTTAAAGGTAGCTTGGAGACTAGATGAGGTTGCTGATTTGTATGAGTCAGCGGTACGTGAGGCGCAAGCCGCATTTGGACGAGGTGAATGCTTTGTAGAGCAGTATTTAGAAAACCCTAGGCATATCGAAGCACAAATTATTGCGGATCAACATGGTCAAGTTGTGGTTGTGGGTACACGTGATTGTTCCTTACAGCGTCGTAATCAAAAGTTAGTCGAAGAAGCACCTGCGCCATTTATCAATGAACAGATTTATCAGCAAATCATTCAGTCGTCGGTCAATATCTGTCAAATGGCAAAATACGTGGGTGCAGGAACAGTTGAGTATTTATTGAGTCAAGATAACAAACTTTCATTTCTTGAAGTCAATACACGTTTACAGGTTGAGCATCCTGTCACAGAACAAACCACTGGCGTAGATTTGGTTGTAGAGCAAATTAGAATTGCCTTGGGTCAGCCACTTTCTATTCAAACAACCCCAAAGCCGCAAGGTCATGCAATTGAGTTTAGAATCAACGCAGAAGATCCGGCACGCGGTTTTATACCAGCTTTTGGTCGAATCACTCGGTTTGATGCACCATCAGGAATAGGTATTCGTTTAGATCGAGGGGTAGGCTCAGGAAGTCTGGTGTCCAGCCACTTTGACTCCTTGATGGCGAAACTGATTGTGACCGGAGCTACTCGGGAAATAGCGATCCAACGTGCTAAGAGAGCGTTAGTACATTTTAAATTAGAAGGTGTCGCTTCTGTATTGCCATTTCATCAGGCAATTTTAACTCAACCTGATTTTGTGAATGAATTCAAAATCCATACGCGCTGGATTGAACAAGAATGTTCACTAGATTTTGCGGTACAGCCCCGCAGCCAAAGATCAGATCAGGTGACATTACAGCGTCATCATATCGAGATTGATGGGAAATTACATGAAGTTGGATTGCCATTGGGGATTTTCCAAATGGAGAGCAAACATCGTCCAGTTGTTTATGATGAAGTTGAACGAATTCCTAAAAATGGAAATGCCGTACTTGCACCCATTAATGGTGCTATTACTGATTGGAAGATTAAAGAGCAGGATCAAGTTCAGCAAGGTGAGGTGATTGCAATCATGGAGGCGATGAAAATGGAGGTACCTGTAATCGCACACCGCACAGGGAGGATTCGGCATTTAATGGATATAAATAGAACGATAAATGCGGATGAGGAAATTGCCAGAATAGAAGTGGAATAAGTGAATAAAACAGAAGCCATTAAATCTACTTGAGATTTAATGGCTTTAGGTAGATTAACGACGGCTATTATAAATCGCCATTGCAGCAGGTAAGTTTTTACGCATGTCCGCAATACGTTGAGTGTTTGATGGGTGAGTAGACAAGAAAGCTGAGCCTCCTTTACCATCTAAACGACTCATTTTGTCCCACAAAGTAATTGCTGCATTTGGATTGTAGCCTGCTTGCGCCATGAGCATTAAACCGCCGTAGTCAGCACGACTTTCTAGATTACGTGAATAAGGTAAGCCGATACCAATTTGGCTGCCTAGATTGATCGCTGCATTACCCGCTTCACCGATATTCGCGCCTGCATAAGAAGTACCAATACCAATCGCTAGGTTAGTAAGTGCTTGAGCACCAATTTTGCTCTTTGCATGTTCTTCTAGGGCATGCGTCATCTCATGGCCCATAATTGCAGCAATTTCATCATTGGTGAGATTAAGCTTATTTACAATACCTGTATAGAAGACAACTTTACCACCTGGTGCGACATAAGCATTCACAGTATCTGATTTCAACACAGCTAACTGCCAATCAAAACGTTGACCTGTTTTATTTAACTTGTCCGCATGGGGTTTAAGTCGATTAAATACCGTGTTGATTCGTTGGTAAGTTGCAGAACTTGTATCAAGTTGATTTTTTGCGCGGGCTTCTTGAGTCATTTGTGCAAAGCCCTGTGCTGATTGTGCATTGAGGGTTGCAGTATCGGCACCAGCCATTTCAGCAAAGGATGCACAGCCAGAAATAGTCATCACAGTGATTGCACAAAGGCTTAAAGCGAACTTCTTCATACTTATTCTCTCCAAATCAGTATCTTATCAATATCAATATACTTAAGCCGAATTATAAAAAAAGTTGACCATTCTTTACATTCTGATTCTCTCTATAATCATAGTAATTATGTAATCAAAAGCCTATTGATTTTGCTCTTTTTATTTAAAAAATAAAGCCAGTGTGAACACTGGCTTTTTATATAATGATTATCCGATTTGATTAATCTTCATCATCATATTCATCTTCAGGAAAGGTGTTTTCCTCTAAAGATGCATCAAAAATTAAGATTGCTTTACCATCAGTCTGAATCATGCCTTGGTCTTCAAGTGTTTTAAGTACACGACCAACCATTTCACGAGAACAACCTACAATACGGCCAATTTCTTGACGGGTAATACGAATCTGACGACCATTCGGTAAAATCATTGCCTCTGGTTGAGCAGATAAATCGATTAAGCAACGTGCAATACGACCTGAAACGTCGATAAAGGCAAGGTCAGTTACTTTACGAGTTGTGTTTTTAAGACGACGTACCAGTTGAGCAAATACTGCGTAACTTAAATCAGGATACTGTTTACTTAATTCATGGAAATTGTCATAAGAAATCTCTGCAATTTCGCATACATCTCGAGTGCGTACTTCAGCAGTACGTTGTGGGTTCTTTTCAAAAAGACCCATTTCACCAAAGAAGTCCCCAGGGTTCAAATAAGCAACAACGATTTCACGTTCATCATCTTCACGTAAAATAATTGATACTGAACCTTTTAAAATTAAATACAGTGATCTTGATTCCGTTCCAGCGTCAACAATCGTGGTGCGTTTAGGGTATCTGTTAATATGAGCACGTTTTAGCAAAGCTTTTACTGATTCAGGTAGTTGGCCTGGAGATAAAGCATCAGTGCTAAGATGTGAAAAATTTGAAGTCATGCTTAAAATTTCCGAATTTGGATAAAACCGATCGCACAGGCTCATTTGAGCTTTTTCTACACAGAAGAGATGAAATTCCTTATCAACTCATTTTATGTTAGTGTACAAGAACAGAGTAAATTTATAACGTTTTTCGGGTAGTTGCAATGCAAACAAGTGTACATTGGTTAGAGAATGTTGCTTTTGAGGCGAAATCAGAAAGTGGTCACAGTTTAGTGATGGATGGTTCTGCTGAATATGGGGGTGAAAACCGTGGACCACGTCCTATGGAGTTGATTTTAATGGGACTTGGTGGGTGTGCTTCGTTTGATATTGTGACCATATTAAAGAAATCTCGCCAAGATGTGACAGGTGTCATATGTCAGCTTAAAGCCGAGAGAGCAGACACAATTCCAGCAGTATTTACCAAAATTCATTTACACTTTGTGGTAACAGGGAAATCCGTTAAAACCAAGCAGGTCGAAAAGGCTGTGGAACTGTCAGCAGAAAAATATTGTTCAGCTAGTAAAATGCTGTCGGATGGTGGCGTGGAAATTACTCATGATTTTGAAATCGTAGAAGCAGAATAAATGTAAAACTATTAAGTTTATCTAAAAAGTGATCTATTTAATTTAGATCACTTTTTTATTGTTTTTTACTTTAGAAATAACTGAGGATCCACACGTGCATTGTTAAGGCTCATTCCCCAATGCAAATGTGCACCCGTAACACGCCCTGTTTTACCGACTAAACCAAGAACTTCGCCTTGACGAATGGATTGTCCTTTTTCGACATTAATCTTACTGAGATGACAGAACATACTAATTAAACCTTGACCATGATCAATCAGTACAGTTTTTCCATTAAAAAAATAATCTCCCGTTTGAACAACAACACCATCCGCTGGTGCAACGACGGTTTGTCCTACGGGTGCTGGAATATCTAAACCAGAGTGGGGTGCACGTTCTTCGCCATTAAAGAAACGCTTACGTCCAAAAGAGTTACTAAATTTTCCTGTTGTGGGGCGAATAAAGCTGGGCATGCTTTGCCATGAACTGGTTGTAAATGACTCATAAACTGTATTTTGTTCCGTAGCTTCCCGTGCATAACGGTCTAACTGTGCTTGACTTGGGTTGACATAGTCTTGATTTTTGATGGTGAGGCGTTGTTCAGCATATTTATAAGGCTGAATTTCAATTTGTATCGGTGTGCTATTCGTGGTGAGCTGTAATTGACCAACAGGTGTAGAGAGAGGGATACCTAGCACAGCATAACGTTGTGTACCTTCTTGCGTGATTAACACAGGCTTTTGTTGATAAAAAACTTCTGTGGTTTCTGTAGTTAAAGGAATAACAGCAATGCCACCAGCGCGTCGAGAGTCTTGGGGAAGTTGAGCAAATGCAGTATGAAAAGAGACGAGGCAAATGGCGCCAAGCAACATTGTTTTTAGATACATGAGTGACATTTTTGATTCAAGTAAAATGTAAAGCTAAAAGGTTCGGTTAAAAATCACAATAAGGATTTTGTTCAAAATGGAACAGACAGAAAAATTATACAAAATAAACTTGAAATCGATCGTTTAGAGACCCATATTATCACTGAGTTTTATTCATAATTGTTTTTATAAAATACTGAAAATTATATAAATTTTATTTGAAATTTAAAAAAGCGTTCCCATCTTAGTGATAAGTTAAAAATTTGTTGTGAGGAATAACAAGAATGCGTTTTGAAAAATTTACAAACCGCTTACAGCAAGCGCTCTCTGATGCACAATCCTTGGCGATGGGTAAGGATCATACTGCAATCGCAGGGATTCATATCCTGACGACTTTATTAGAAGAACCAGCCAATCTAAGTTTGTTGCAACAAGCGGGTGCTCGTCTACCAGAACTTAAGCAGAAACTTGAACAAGCTGTGCAAAATGCACCGACACTGGCCAATCCGACGGGTGATATTAATCTTAATCCAGAAGCGGTAAAGGCGTTAAATCTAGCTGATCGCTATGCTCAGAAAGCAGGTGATGAATTCTTATCTACGGATTGGGTATTACTTGGTTTAGCCGAAACAGGAGAAACCAAGACCATTCTCAATAGTGTTGGTGTAACCTCAGAAAGCTTGCGTAAAGTTATAGAAAATATAAGAGGAAATGACAAAGTCATGAGCAATAATCACGAAGACCAACGTGACTCACTGAATAAATATACCATTGATTTAACTGAGCGAGCATTAGCGGGCAAACTTGATCCTGTGATAGGTCGTGACGATGAAATTCGCCGTACGATTCAGGTTTTGTCTCGTCGTACCAAAAATAACCCTGTGTTAATTGGTGAACCAGGGGTCGGTAAAACTGCGATTGTAGAAGGTTTAGCACAACGTATCGTTAATGGCGAAGTACCAGAAGGATTGAAGAATAAACGAGTCCTTTCACTGGACTTGGGTTCACTACTTGCAGGTGCAAAGTACCGTGGTGAATTTGAGGAACGTCTAAAAGCAGTCCTCAAAGATCTTGCCAAGCATGAAGGTGAAATCATCCTATTTATTGATGAGCTACATACGCTGGTCGGTGCAGGTAAAGGTGAGGGCGCCATGGACGCAGGGAATATGTTAAAACCTGCTTTAGCGCGCGGTGAGTTACGTTGTGTTGGTGCAACCACTTTAGATGAATATCGTCAATATATTGAGAAGGATGCTGCACTTGAGCGTCGCTTCCAAAAAGTATTGGTGGATGAACCAAGTGTTGAGGATACCATTGCGATTTTACGTGGTCTAAAAGAGAAGTATGCAACTCACCATGGCGTGCAAATTTTAGATTCTGCGATTATTGCTGCAGCGAAAATGTCGCATCGTTATATTACTGATCGTCAATTACCAGATAAGGCGATTGATTTAATTGACGAAGCAGCATCGCGTATCAAAATGGAGATTGATTCAAAGCCTGAAGCTTTAGATAAACTTGATCGTCGTTTAATCCAGTTGAAAATGCAATTGGAAGCCGTGAAAAAAGATCAAGATGATGGTAGTAAAGCTGAAGTCAACCATCTTGAACAGCAAATTGCTGAAAAGCAAAAAGAATACAACGATCTCGAAGAGATTTGGAAAGCTGAAAAGACACTGGTTGAAGGGGATAAGAAAGCGCAAGTTGAATTGGATCAAGCCCGAGTAGCTTTGGAAAAAGCGAAACGTGAAGGTGATCTGGCTGAAGCGGCACGTTTGCAATATGGGGTGATCCCAGAGTTGCAGAAACGACTTGAACAAGCTGAAGTTGCTGAGGAAAATGAAGAGCCGAAGTTGATTCGTACTAAAGTGACTGAGAATGAAATCGCTGAAGTGGTAAGTGCGGCAACGGGCATTCCTGTGGCAAAAATGTTGCAAGGTGAACGTGAAAAATTACTGCATATGGAAGAGTTTTTACATAACCGTGTGGTTGGGCAAGATGAAGCAGTGGTGGCTGTTTCTAATGCAGTCCGTCGTTCACGTGCAGGTTTATCTGACCCGAACCGTCCTAGTGGCTCTTTCTTGTTCCTTGGCCCGACAGGTGTAGGTAAAACTGAGTTAACTAAAGCATTGGCGAATTTCTTGTTTGATAGTGATGATGCCATGATTCGAATCGACATGTCCGAATTTATGGAAAAACACTCAGTCAGTCGTTTGGTTGGTGCGCCTCCAGGCTATGTGGGTTATGAGGAAGGTGGCGTTTTAACGGAAGCTGTACGCCGTAAACCATATAGTGTGGTGTTGTTTGATGAGGTAGAAAAAGCACATCCAGATGTGTTCAATATCTTACTGCAAGTATTGGATGATGGACGTTTAACCGATTCACAAGGCCGCGTGGTTGACTTTAAAAATACAGTGATTGTGATGACCTCAAATCTAGGTTCACAAGATGTACGTGAATTAGGTGAAACGGCGACAGACGATGAGGTTCGAGCTGTAGTGATGGGTGCTGTGAGTCAACACTTCCGTCCAGAGTTTATTAACCGTATCGATGAGCTGGTAATTTTCCACTCTCTGAAAAAGGCACAGATCCGTGGTATTGCCGATATTCAGTTGGATCGCTTACGTGCCCGCTTAGCTGAGCGCGACATGCGATTAACTGTAGATGATACTGCTTTCGATCTATTGATAGATGCCGGTTTTGATCCTGTGTATGGTGCTCGTCCGTTAAAACGTGCAATCCAGCAACAGGTAGAAAATAGTTTAGCTCAGAAAATTTTATCTGGTGAATTCCAAGCTGGAGATAATATCCTGATCAAAGGTGAAAACAGCCAGCTCATCTTCGATAAGGTTAAACTCAGTTAAGCTTAAAATTTTATCAATTGAACAAAAAGATGGTGATGAAAATCGCCATCTTTTTTTATTTATATGCTATTGATCAGTTTTTTTCAGGAATATGCTGAATATGATTGCAGCCTGATGAAAAACTTGATAGTTTCAGAACAAATAAGAAAAAAATTCAGGATGAATTGCAATGAAAGACAAGCAACATTATTACGCAGGTATTTGTGTAATTTTGTGCATGGGTATTTTGCCTTCTTCATTTGGGTGGAGTGCTCAACCGATGCCAGAATCAACCTTAGCACTACAGACAGGATTGGCAACGAGTACCTTGCCGAATATTATTTTCAAAGCCAACCAAGATGCTTTACAACCTGAGCAAGAACGCTGGCGCATTCAACGTGCGTTAAGTGATCGTTTTTTACGTGAAGTAAGAATCAGTATGTTGGAAGATGGTTCACTATCGCCCTATGAAGAACAAAAGAAAAATACGGTTTCAGATAGTCGTGATAAAAAGCGGGCGTCTCTAAAACCGCATAGAGAATCACCCGATCGATTTATGGTGTATGAGTTTGAATCGACGAATATACATGGTGAAATCACGATTACTGTGAAGTAATCGTGACCTGAAATATTACCGCCCTGATCGCTTATTTTATTGAGGGATGCATAATTTTCCACGCTCTGTGGATCTTATGATTTCGTTTGAAGTCTAAACCGATCGTCTCGTTTGTAATTTCTTCAATCTCATACATGGCTTCAATCTCTTCATCTAATTCAAAACCGCGGTAGTTATTGGAAAAATACAATGTACCATCGCTGGTTAAGCGATTCATTGCACGCTTAATCAGCGACACATGGTCACGTTGCACATCAAAGGTACCATAGAACTTCTTCGAGTTTGAGAACGTTGGAGGATCAATAAAGATCAAATCGTACTGTTCATGTCCTTCTTTTAACCATTCGAAACAGTCACTAGCAAAGAACATGTGCTGTTCATCAGCATGATCCACGGTTAAACCATTTAGTACAAAGTTTTCCTTAGACCAACTCAAGTAAGTGTTGGATAAATCTACACTGGTTGTACTGGCTGCACCGCCCAAAGCGGCATGTAAACTCGCTGTTGAAGTGTAGCTATAAAGATTTAGGAAGTGTTTCCCACGGGCTTCTTTGGCGATTCTCAAACGCATTTGGCGATGATCTAGGAATAAACCTGTGTCTAAATAATCGGTCAAATTTACCAAGATTCGCGCATTGCCTTCTTGAACAATAAAGCGTTTAGACGCGGTGCTTTGCTTGGTATATTGGTTTGACCCAGCTTGTCTTGCACGAGTTTTAATAAAGATGGCATCACGGCCTAAGCCCGTTACAGCACGAATCGCCGCAAGAGCTAAATTAAAACGTTTTTTTGCTTTTTCAGGATCAATACTTTTAGGTGGGGCATATTCCTGTACATGCAATCGATCGCCGTACAGATCAACTGCAACATTGAAGTCTGGCAAGTCTGCATCATATAAACGCAAGCAGTAAACATTTTCTTTAACAGCCCATTTTTTTAGGTTCTGCATGTTTTTTTGCAAGCGATTGGTAAAGTCTTCTGCACCTTCAATTTTTTCGAATTGCTGAGGTTGCCAAGTTGCTAAAAATGGCTGGGTGACTGTGGCTGGTTTTACAGTACCAAATCGAACATAAATCGGTAATTTACCATTCATCAAGCGGAGTGTTTGAGGCTCAAGAAAAGCCAATACATCAGCTTGTTCAACCTGTGCAGCAATAATTGCTGCACGCTGATTTGGGAAATTCTTTTGTAATAGTGCCGATAAACCTAGATATAAAGAGCGGTTAGATGCTTTATCACCTAAACGCTCACCATAAGGTGGGTTGGTGACGATAAAGGCTTTCTTTCCTTCAGCATGGAAATTATCCCAATCCGCTAAAGTACGTTCTTCAATTTGAATTTGATCGAGTAGTTTTTCAAAACCAGCGGCTATAATGTTTTGACGTGTTGCTTTAACTGCCTCCCAATCTGCATCATAAGCATATAGTTTTGGCAGTGGTTGTTCTAAAGCCTTTTCATGGCGTTCAGCCGCTTCAGCTTTTAGTGATAACCAAAGTTCACGGTCATGTCCATGCCAGCCGTTAAAACCGAAACGTCTAACCAAACCTGGCGCACGATCAGTCAATATCATCAGGGCTTCAATGATAAATGTGCCCGAACCACACATAGGATCAAGGATAATATCGGGTTGATATTGTGCTAACTCTGCTTTTTGTAAAATTGCTGCTGCTAGATTTTCTTTGATCGGGGCATCGGTCATAAAACGACGATAACCACGTTTATGTAACGAATCACCAGATAAATCTAAGCAATAGGTATGTTCTGTTTTTCCTGCCAAAACATATAGCGTAATTTCGGGTTGCTTAATATCAATGCTTGGACGTTTACCAACAGCTTCCATAAAGGAATCCACTACGCCATCTTTAACACGTAAGGTTGCAAATTGGGTATTGACCTTAATTTCGCGTTCAACATGGAGTCGAACTGCAAAAGTACTTTGTGGTGCAAATACAAGCGACCAATCAAAACTGATGGCACCTTCATAAAGCTCTTCAGCCACATCACGCGCATCATGGGTATGTTCAAGCTCATGAGTATGAATTGGTAAAAGCACTCGAGAAGCAAGACGAGACCACATGCAAATACGGTATGCATTTTCAAGTGTGCCTTTAAATACCAAACGTCCAGCGAAGCGTTGAATGTTTTGAATCCCTAAGTTTTCCAATTCTTGTTGTAATAAGGTTTCAAGTCCATCCGCACAGGTCACCCAATAGTTTGTCAGACGTTGTGTAGAATTCATGCACATTTCCAAAAAAGCAGTTCAGCAATCGGCTATTTTAACTGATTTTTATCCATTCTGTCGGTGCTTATTTGTGTGATTGTCAGCTTTATCATCGATTAACGTTTTTTATGAATAGCTCTTAACTGGAGATTCGTCATTTAAAAAGCCGTTTTGAATAATATTTTTAATCGTTGGTACATATTTTGCTAACTGTAATATTGCTCATCAGCAAATTATTTTTCTTAAAGTTGATGAAATTAAAGAAATTTAGTGGGGAAAGTCATGGAAGGTAATCTGAAAAATGATGTGGTGATAAATACAGATGCTTTTGCAATCGCAACGCAAATGTATGTTCGTATGCGACGCGTATCAGGTCGGGTCATTGATGTAATGTATTTGGTCAATAATAAGGATTACGCCAGACATATTATTGAACTTGCTTTGGCAACGGAAGATTCGGAATTAGAGCGACATGTTGCTCGCTTAAGTTCATTAATTGATTTGTTGCCTGAAACCATCGCTGGCGAGAAAATATCCCGAACAGAGAATGGGAAAGAGTCGATTGGCATCCCAGAGAATGATTCTAATGAGGTAACTGAGGAAGAAATTTACCAAGCCCAAATTCATCATCACTATATTGGTGCATTACGTTAAGTGAAATAGGTTGCAAGGCGCTAATTTATTGCAACATATCGATGAAAAGTTGTGCTACTAAAATAAAAGAATTGGGCTACACTATGCAAGTTTTGGTGATTCGACCCATAGGAATCCATTATGCATATTGCAGCCCTGCATCAACCGAGTCAGGTTCAATTGAATCAACAAGGAAATTTAAAACACTTTTTAACAATTGAGGGTCTTTCCAAGGAAAGCCTGACCAAAATTTTAGATACTGCGCAAAGCTTTTTAGATGAAAATAATAATTTGATTAACCGTCCCTTATTAGAAGGGTTAACGGTGATGAATCTGTTCTTTGAAAATTCTACTCGTACCCGAACTACATTTGAAGCGGCAGCGAAACGCTTATCTGCAAATGTATTGAATATTGATATCGCACGTTCCAGCACATCCAAAGGTGAAACCTTGCGAGACACTCTTTGGAATTTGGAAGCGATGGCTGCTGACATTTTTGTGGTACGTCATTCTTCATCGGGTGCAGCGCATTTCATTGCCAAAGATGTCTGTCCGAATGTAGCGATTATCAATGCAGGGGATGGACGTCATGCACATCCTACACAAGCGATGTTGGATATGTTGACGATTCGTCGTGAAACTAAAAAGCCTTTTGAAGAGTTATCGGTTGCCATTATCGGTGATATTAAACATTCACGTGTAGCACGCTCGAATGTTGCAGCACTACAGACTTTAGGTTGTAAAGATATTCGTGTGATTGCACCAAATACCTTATTGCCTGTTGGCTTTGATGAATACGGTGAACATGTTCGTTTGTTTAATAAAATGGATCAGGGCGTGAAAGACTGTGATGTGATTATTGCATTGCGTATTCAAAATGAGCGTATTGATTCGCCTGCGCTATCTTCACAAGCTGAATTTTATAAAATGTATGGCTTAAACAAAGAGCGTTTGGCATTGGCTAAACCTGATTGTATCGTGATGCATCCAGGTCCTATGAATCGTGGTGTTGAGATAGATTCGAGTGTCGCTGATGGTGATCAATCGGTAATTTTAAAACAAGTGACCAATGGTATTGCAGTTCGTATGGCAGTACTTGCACTTGCAATGCAAGGGCAGTTACAAGAACAAGGTTTAATTGAAGCGATTGCGCTGTAAGGGATAGATCACATGAGTATTGTAAAAATTGAAAATGTCCGTGTGCTCGATCCGATTCAAAAAACTGATCAAGTCAAAACGGTTTATATCGAAAATGGCAAGTTAGTTGATTCTGTTGACCAAGTAGATGAAGTAATCAATGGTCAAGGTAAGTGGTTAATGCCAACCATGGTTGATCTTTGTGCACGTCTCCGTGAACCAGGTCAACAGCAACACGGTACCTTAAAATCCGAAGGTAGAGCAGCACGTGCCAATGGTATTCTACACGTCATTACACCGCCAGATTCTAAGCCTATTGTTCAGGACAATGGTGCTTTGATTCATGGTCTAATCGAAAAAGCATGGTTAGATGGTGGCATTTATATGCAAATCATCGGTGCGCAAACTCAAGCTTTGAATGGTAAACAACCTGCTAATATGGCAGGTCTAAAAAAAGGCGGTTGTACCGCTGTTTCCAATGCCAATGCAGCTTTTGAAAATGATGATGTGGTCATCCGTACACTTGAGTACGCTGCTGGTTTGGGTCTGACTGTTGTTTTTTATGCAGAAGAAGCTCAAATTGCAAAAGATGGCTGTGTACATGAGGGCTTTATTGCCTCACGCCAAGGTTTACCAATGATTCCAGCGATTGCTGAAACAGTTGCGATTGCTAAATATCTTTTGATGATTGAAGCAACAGGGGTAAAAGCTCACTTCGGTCTATTGTCATCTGGTGCATCGGTTGAGTTAATTCGTACAGCAAAAGCTAAAGGTTTACCCGTCACGGCTGATGTGGCTATGCATCAATTACATTTAACAGAACATTTAATTGATGGCTTTAATTCATTAGCGCATGTACGTCCACCTTTGCGTTCAGAACAGGATAAAGCATTATTGCGCCAAGGTTTAAAAGAAGGCGTTATTGATGCGATTTGTACCCATCATGAACCGTTAAGCAGTTCTGCTAAAATCGCACCATTTGAAGAAACCCAGCCAGGCATTACAGCATTTGATACCTATGTTGCTTTAGGTGTTCAACTGATTCAAGAAGGTGTATTTGAACCTTTAGAATGGGTTGAAAAAGTGACGATCATTCCTGCTGAGGTTGCCAATATGCGTGACCGTTGGTTACAAGAAGCGGGATGGGTGTTGCTTGATCCTGAACTGGAATGGACTGTATCCAAAGAGAGCATTCTTTCTCAAGGTAAAAATACGCCATTATTAGGACAGCAGCTCATAGGCAAGGTGATGCATACGTTTGCTTAAGTTTTAACTCAAGTTATTGCGTGGAATAGACTTTTGAATCAAAGCTCTATTCCATAATCTGTAGCTGATGTGTGTATATTGTATTGAATTTTTTAAAAAACAATAAAAATGATAATAAATAGATTAAAGTATCAATGAAATGAGATTTATTATGCATAAAATTATAAAAAAGAGATGTGAGTCATTTGAATTGTTGGAGTTAATACAATGTCTACAAATCCAATGGAGCTACTTAAACAAAAAGTATCAGCGGTGATTGTCAATGATCAAACCAGCTTGGTAAATGAAAAAAACGATATTTTATCAAGATTTTACCCAATTCTTTTGGCTCAATTTTTAGAGAAGCCCCAACTTGTCGATCAATTAAAAGAAAAACTAACACCTTCAGTTTATGATTTATTTGAAAAAAATGATCAAGTAAAAAATGCATTGTTGTTACGTTTGGCTGCAGGGCGTGTTTCGGTTGCTGAAGTGGAAAAAACTTTGAATCGAGCCATCCCAAAGAGCTTGGCTGTGCTTTCAAATGAGATCGGGAACGATACCATTAGCATTATTTACTATCTTCGAGATCATAAAAAGTCTATTCACGCACTGTTGCCGAATTGGATGCCTGAGGTTATGAGCTTAGGACAAGTTACAGAAAAAACTTTGATGCCGCCGATTTTGACCATGCCTGTTACGCCACAAGATTCAAAGCAACCCAAAGCTTTTCCTTTCTTTGCTTTGGTTTTTGCTAGTTTCTCACTACTTTGGTTATATCAGATAAGTAAATAATTGATTTAGATCGCGGTTCTTGGCATGCTGCCAATCAAACAACATTTAGATTGAGTTTATGCGTATTACATTTATTGGTGCTGGTCGGGTTGCTACTCATTTAGCCAAAGTTTTGCATCAGCAGCATCATATTGTTCAGGTTTTTAGTCGTGATTTAGAAAATGCGGAAAATCTAGCTTCTCAAGTAAATGCTCAAGCAATTGATCAATTCGCGCAATTAGATTCACGAACCGATTTAGTGGTGATTGCTGTCAGTGATCAAGTAATTGCTGAAATTATGAATTCAATTACATCACTCGTACCTCAGAGTTTAATTGTACATACTTCGGGCAGTACGAGCTTAATCACGATAGAGCAAGCATCACAGCGAACAGGGGTGTTTTATCCACTACAAACTTTTAGTTTGGATCGCGATATCGATTGGATTGAAACACCAATTTTTGTAGAAGCATCAACACAAGCCGATTTAGAAATACTGACAGGGCTTGCTAATAGCCTAAGTAATAGAGTCTATCAATATAGCTCTAAACAACGTCAAACACTGCATTTAGCGGCAGTATTTGCATGCAATTTTAGTAATTATTGCTATGACATGGCGCAGCAAATCGTTGCTGCTGAACAGGTCGATTTTAGCTTGTTATATCCTTTGATAACTGAAACAGCCAGTAAAGCTGTTGTTAATCAACCCAAGCTTATGCAAACAGGTCCAGCAATGCGCGGTGATCAAAATATTTTAAAAATGCATCAACAATTGCTTGCCCAATCTGAAAGAACTGACTTAGCACAGATTTACACATTAATGAGCGAAGGGATTTTCAAACGTCACCATTCATAGGATAACAGGGAGATTGAAATATTTTACTCAATATCAATAATTTGTTTGAGGTAATCGCCGTTTGAGTTAATAATTTCTTTATACATATAGTAGATATGTGTGTCTGCAAAATTCACTTCACGCAGGCTATTCTCGGTCAATTGAAGCAATTGGATATTTGGCATCAGCATTAAAATAGGTGAGTGCGTTGCAATGATAAATTGCGTACCTAACTTACTCAGTTGAATTACTTTTTCCACAAAGTTAATTTGATTATTGACTGAAAGTGCGGATTCTGGCTCATCAAGAATATATAGACCTTCGGCGCGAAAACGGTGATCAATAAGTGCTTTCATTGCTTCACCATGTGATAGCGTATGTAAATCTTTCCCGCCGTAGAAATTTCGAATGGGTGGTCCGAAACTTGGTGCATTATCGAGTTGACGCATTTCGGTTAGAAAGTTGTAGTAAGTTTCAGAGCGATAAAAAAAGATATCTCTTATTCGACGTGGAGATTTTTGGATACGCAAATGTGAGCTATAGTCTAAATGGGTATCTTCGGTCTTATAATTAAAATTGACCGTTCCTCCTTCAGCCGAGCAGCCGAATTTTAAAGCTAAAGCTTCTAAAATCGTTGATTTTCCACTGCCGTTCTCACCAGTAATTACAGTGATATTTTTTCTAAACTCAAGTGGATAGAGATGAAAAAATGGAAAATCATCTGGGATGGTATTTAATAATTCAACTTTAGTGAGTAAAGGTTTCATTAATCAATCATTTAAGTCAAAGCAGCATTGATTGTTTATGTATAAAGAATCATAGACAATCAATGCTGTAATATTGATGAATTAAATTATCATCTAACATATGTAGATAGTCTAAAAACATAATATTAAAACTACCGACTGTTTGTGCTTGGTCATAAGCAAGTTTACCAGCAATTGCAAAGTGTAAGTGCGAAGCAAGTGCAGCAATTGCGGGCGAAGCAACCGCACTATAAGCTGCTGTTAAAGCACCTAGCGCGCATCCTGTAGCAGTGATTTTCGGTTGTAGATGACAACCACCATTGACTTGAATCACCATATCAAATTGCTTTGAAATAATATAATCAGAAACGCCAGAAATGGCGACACAATCTGTATGCTGCAATAAACGCCGAGCTTGCTCATAAACATCTTGGCTATTGAGTGTACTGTCTACGCCTTTAGATTGAACATGATTACCTGCTAATGCACTAATTTCTGAGGCATTTCCACGAATGATCGTTGGGTGGTATCGCAATAATTGATCTACGGTTTGACTGCGCCATTTTAAGATTGGACCGTAGCCGACTGGATCGAGAACCCATGGTATTTGATGCTGTTGCGCCGTTTGAGCAGAAATCAACATCGCTTGGGTTTGTTCTGTGGTCGGTGTGCCAACATTAATACTTAAAGCAGCACTAATTTTGGTAAATTCTTCGGCTTCATATGGATTATCAATCATCGCAGGAGATGCACCAGCTGCCAGCAGTATATTGGCGACATAGTTGTTGGCAACACTGTTGGTCATACACTGAATCAACGGTGTTTTTTGTTGCAACGCATGCCAAGCTTGAATGACTTGATCAATCAATAGTTGTTTTGATGACATGATAAGAATCCTAAAGCTTTAACGGGTGAAATAGTGGTCTTGATGTTTGCACTGACGACAAATGAGGGAAACATAATCTGTAGCATCGTACTCAACCACGAGGTCATTAGAACCACAATACATGCAGCGTTTTACCGAATAAAAATTTAAACGAGGCTCTATTTTTCGCCATGATTTCCAAATTGGTTGAATAAAGATCTTTTCATCGTAGCCAAGAAATTTAAACAGTAAAATTTCACTCATTTTACTTAAAGGGATATTATGTGGTCTGGGTAATGTTGAGGTTTCCCATCGTTCAGTCACTGAACGTTCGCGGTATTGTTCCAATGTTTTCTTTAATAAATTGGTGTTAATAAATTTATCATTTCTTGGCTGTAAAGCTTTTTGTTTGTACAAATATTCGAGTGCTGTTTGAATTAGATAATAGATCTGACCGATGGCTAAACTATCCATAAGTCGAAAGCAAAAACTTTGAAAAGGGCGACTACCTGCAATTTGAATCCCCCATGTTCGGCAATAAAATTGCATAAACTGAACAATCTCTTGGTATAAAACCAAATACATTGCATCTTTTACTTCGTCAGTTGTTTTAAAGGGTATGCCTAAACTAAGATTTTCATAAAACCAGTTACGTAATTGTTGAGCAACACTATATAAACTAGGATCAGAATAACCATCTAAACGAATATTTAAATAGTAATGTCCTGTCTCAATACCTGAATCTTGTGGTTTTAAAACACCGAGTTTGAGCAAGCTTTGAAGTAAATGGTTTTGGAATAAATAGTTGGGCGTAAAATGATGGAATTTAATATTTTCCCAATGAATGATTTCATCATGTTGTACATCTTCACGCGCATAATGGTCGAGTAAACTCAGTAAAAATAATTTATGTAAAAAACTGAGCTGATTAAGGCTATAAATGACTTCATCTTTGGTACTGTATTTACGTTGTTCTTGTAGGCGAGTTTGTTGTGTTTGTTTCTTTCTTGCAGCAGTACATTGAGCACAATGGCAATTCAGTTTACTTTCTTGCTGAAAAACGCGGTGTTGGCAGTGACTGCATTCGTGAAATTGTAGCTCTTGAGTATATTGTTCAGCTTCAACCCAATACATTGATGCTTGACACAATGGGCAATGGCTACTTTCATCTAACTGTTTTTGTAGAATCTGTAAATCCATTGATTAAGTCGTCTTAGAAAAAATATATTATACATTGCTGGCACATGAAGTGGTGCAAAGAATCGTTGAGAATGAGTCTAGATGTTTAAATTTTAAGGTGGCTGATTGTGAATGTAAACCTTGTTTTGGTAATGTTTAAATATGTGATTTAATTCAAATTTATAAAGAATAAAACTGTGAAATATCCATGATTTTTTATTGACCATATTGATGCATTGTAATAAAAATGTAGGCCCAAAGGATTGCTAGGGATAAAGGAGCCAATATGCAAAAAAAAATCCTCATGAATGGAGTCGTGGGAATCTCTCTAGGTTTATTAACTACACTTACGATTGCGTCAACACCAGAAGGCTATTGGAAGAGTATTGATGACCGTACAGGTGAACAGCTTTCAATTGTTGAAGTGAAAAAAAAGACTGACGGAACTTATACAGGTACGATTGTTTATCGATATCCTGTGCCTGGTGGTGGTACGTTGTTGACCAATTGTGTTAAATGTCCTGAACCATTTAAGAATAAACCAATTTTAGGTCTGCAAATCGCGTGGGGTTTGAAACAAGATCCTCAAAATCCAAATCAGTATATTGATGGTCGTGTTCTTGAACCAAAAACAGGAAATATTTACAAAGGTAAAGCACAACTCAGTGCAGATGGTAAACGTATGCGGATGCGCGGTTATATGGGAATTTCTGCCTTAGGACGTACGCAAGTCTGGATTCGTACTGATAGTCCAAATCCTTAAATTAAAATTTATGAATTACACTGTACGTATTTGATTGTTGAAAATTTTATAGAGTCAAGTACTGGGGCGTACAGTGTAACTGCGCTATAAATATGCTATTTTTTTAATATTAAATCTATAAAACATGACTAAGTAATTTTTTAACGGGGAAAATATAAAGATGTCAAATCATGTATTCATGAAAGGAATCATGGGGCTTTCTATTGCATTTTTAACGGCGACAGCTTCTGCTGCATCGATCGAAGGATACTGGAAAAGTATTGAAGAGCGCACAGGTGAACAACTCTCCATTGTCGAAATTCGAAAAGGTGATGATGGGCGCTTTAATGGGAAAATTGTTTATCGCTATCCAAATGCACATGGTATCGCTTTGACCAACTGTACCAAATGCCCAGCACCGCATACCAATAAACCTTTACTTGGATTGGAAATATTGTCTGGATTTAGACAAGATCCGAATAATTCTAATGCCTATATTGACGGTACAGTTTTAGAGGCGACCAGTGGTCGAATTTATAAAGGTAAAGGTGTCGTATCGGGCGAAGGTAAACGTTTACGAATGCGTGGCTATATGGGGGTATCTGCGCTTGGGCGTACGGTTGTTTGGATTCGGACCAATAGCGGAAATCCGTAAATTGCCAAATACTTTGAAATTCTAGTTTGAAAAAACCTCAAATCAGAGGCTGATTTGAGGTTTTTTTATTGAGTTAAATGTTAAACAGGGCATGGTAAGTTTTCGTCCTCTTGTCCAATTTTTTTTGCGGCAATAAGCGCTTGTACTTTTTTACTCGGTACTTTCTCTTTTCCTAGGGCATCGTAAGTATTCACGATATTGGTTACTTCTAATGTCGTCAGTTCAATTCCCTCTGCTGTTAGAAAAACAGAAATCACATGATGGTCAATACCTGCTTTCGCAAGATCATGGATTGCTTTAATGTTTTCGAGACGATAAAGGTGTGCTTTCAATTCCATAGTCGTAGCCCTCGCTTGTTATTTTATTTACCTACATTGGCATAATTGATTAAGCAATAACCGTGCACAAAATGTAAAACAAATAAAAAAAATGTAAATTAAGCGATGAAAAGCAGTTCGGTCTGTCACTTTTATTTAAGAATAGAAAACTATGTTGTAATTTTGTCTAAATGATCGGCTGATTGAAGCGAATATATTTGAAATTGAATTATTTCAACCCAATAAAATTCTTAAACTCGTGTCTGGCATTAAAGACAGGCTCTGATAGTTGGCGTATGATCGGTTGAGATGTACTAAATAATTTTCTAATACGAAATATTTAGACCAAACGGCATAATTTGTGCAAATTGATGACGCAACCAGAAGTCTTACCAACAAGACCGTTGACATGAAATTATGAAAGATAAGGAATACTGATGAATATCGCGGCGCAACCTCCTGTACAAACGGATCAAACCATTTATTTAAAAGACTACCAAAAACCATCGTTCTTGGTTGATTCGGTTCACTTGGACATTCAAGTTTATGAGGACCATACCATTGTTGATTCAACGCTTGTAATGAAGCGTCAAAGTGCTGGTTCGTTGATCCTTCTAGGTCGTGATTTAGAATTAAAATCGATTCAGCTCAATGGTCAAACATTAAACTCTGATCAATATGAATTAGACAGTGAACAACTGGTGATCGCAGATGCACCAGATGAGGTCATATTACAAATTCAGGTGATCATTCATCCTGAATCAAATACTCAACTAGAAGGCCTTTATAAAGCGGGTGAGTTGTACGTTACTCAAAATGAGCCTGAAGGTTTTCGTAAAATTACGTTTTATCCAGATCGCCCAGATGTACTATCTGTATTTACAACTCGTGTTGAAGCGGATAAGAAATATCCTGTGTTATTGGCAAATGGTAATTTGCTGGAAACTGGCGAGGTGAATGAAAATCGCCATTTCGCAATTTGGCAAGATCCAACCAAAAAACCGAGCTATTTATTTGCTTGTGTAATTGGAGATTTGGCTGTACTCAAAGACCGCTATACCACTATAGAAGGTCGTGATGTCGCATTAGAAATTTATGCAGTAGAAAAAGATATTCCAAAATGTCACATTGCAATGGAAGCGTTAAAGCATTCAATGCGTTGGGATGAAGAGCATTATGGTCGTCCATATGATCTAGACAATTATATGATTGTTGCCGTGAGCCAGTTCAACATGGGGGCGATGGAAAATAAAGGTTTAAATATCTTCAACACCTCATGTGTGCTTGCAGATGAGGAGTATACGACTGATGCGGCCATCATGCGTGTGCAGTCAGTCATTGCACATGAGTATTTCCATAACTGGACTGGTAACCGTATTACTTGTCGTGATTGGTTCCAGCTCTGTTTAAAAGAAGGTTTAACCGTTTTCCGCGATCAGTCTTTTTCTGAAGATTTACAGTCAGCAGCAGTACAACGTATTGATGATGTAGCAGTGTTAAAATCGCATCAATTCCCTGAAGACGCGGGACCTCTGTCTCATCCTCCACGCCCAGATCATTTTGTTGAAATTAATAACTTCTATACGGCAACGGTTTATGAAAAAGGCGCAGAAATTAACCGTATGATGGCAACCCTATTGGGTAAAGATAAATATCGCCAAGGTACGGATGAATATTTCCATCGTCATGATGGTCAAGCTGTCACTGTGGAAGATTGGGTTTCTGCACTTAGTGCAGGTTCGGGTGTCGATTTATCCAATTTCCTGACGTGGTATAACCAGCCAGGCACACCGAAATTGGAAGTTAAAGGGCAATATGATGCAGCGACACAAACCTATCGTTTGAGTTTTAAGCAAGGTTTAAAAGCACATCCGAAATATCCGAATTTAAAAGCAGTCCCGATTCCTGTTGCTTTAGCCTTGTTTAATACAACTTCTGGTGAGCAATATACTCTGCACAGTGCCGATCTATTTGTAAATGATGTAAAAGATGGCATGTATTTGTTTGATCAAGATGAAGCGACGATTGAATTTACGGGTATTACTGAGCAGCCCGTGGCTTCATTGCTGCGTAATTTTTCTGCACCAGTGAATTTGGTATTTGATTATTCAAATGATGATCTTGCATTCTTGATTCAGCATGAAACTAATGGTTTTAATCAATGGCAAGCAACCCAGACGTTATTAGAACGTATCTTATTGGAAGATCATAAAGCTGATACTTATATTGAGGCCATTAAAAATACGCTGCCTGAATTGGTAAATAAAGATCCACTACTTGCTTCTCGATTATTTGATGTTCCAAGCGAAAATTATTTGGGTAGTCGAATCGATCAAGACTATGAACCAGAATTAATTCATGAAAAACGTGAAGCTGTTTTGAACCGTTTAGCACGTGAACTTGGTCCTTTCTGGAAAGAAACATATTTATCATTGGACCCAGACATGCAAAAAGAATTTTCTTTGGCAATGGGTGTTCGTGCATTGAAAAACATCATGTTGAGCATGTTGGCACGTCAAGGTGATAATTCTGTTTTCGACTTGGCTTATGAACAATACCAGCAAACAAGAAATATGTCGGAACGTCTTGGGGCGCTACGTGTATTAGTTTGGAATGATGCGCCACAAGCGCAAGCAGCGCTTGATGACTTCTACAATCGTTTCAAAGATGAAGCCTTGTCTTTGGATCAATGGTTTATGATCCAAGCTTCTCATCCTTGCGCGACCGCAGAAACCATTAGATATCTAACTCAACATGTCGATTATGATTTAGGTACACCGAACCGAATCCGTTCTGTCAGCGGTGCTTTGGCAAATAATCCAGTGAATACGTGGAGTTTTGGTGTTGATCATTTTATTGAATTAGCAGCCTATCTAGATGAAAAAAACCCAATTTTAGGTTCACGTTTATTACAGGTACTTTCTCGTTGGTATACGTTGATCGAGCCTCAGCGCGGTCATGTACAACAAGCATTAAAAGCCTTACAGCCAAAAGTGAAATCTAAAAATGTGTCAGAAACTTTGAATGCATTATTAAGCATTTAAGCGTTAAAATTTTCTATAGCCACAATCGTCATAGTACGGTTGTGGTTATTGTTTTTGGTTTTCTTTTTTTATGGAATTGCCCATTGAATAAAAATTATAAAAATATGAAGGGATAGCAGAGGACAATAATATATGGCGCTGAGCGTATTTGATCTTTTTAAAATTGGTGTTGGGCCTTCGAGTTCACATACGGTTGCACCGATGAGAGCAGCATATCGCTTTACTCAATCACTTAAGACCCAAGATATTTTAAATAAGGTGACTAGCGTACAAATTCTTTTATACGGTTCATTGTCTTCGACAGGTGTGGGACACGGTACAGATCGAGCGACGATATTGGGTTTAATGGGGAATGATCCTGAAACGATTGATATTCCTCATAGCCAAATACAGTTAGATCAGGTGTTGCAATCCAGCAAGTTGATGTTGGATGGCACCCATGCAGTGCATTTTGATCCTAATCGAGATATTGTTTTTATTGATGAGGCTTTACCGTACCATCCGAATGCGATGACGATAACAGCATTAGATTCTGAAGAAAAACAGCTCTATTCAAATACTTATTACTCAATTGGTGGTGGGTTTATTATTGATGAGAGTCAGGTAGATCAAGGGAGTTTTGTGGAAGATCAAACCATCGTCCCTTATCCATTTCAAAGTGCTAAAGAACTATTGGCATTATGCCACACACATCAATGTAGCGTTAGTCATTTGATGCTAGAAAATGAAAAAAGTTGGCGTAGTGAGGCTGAAATCCGTGCCAAAATTATGCAAATTTGGCAAGTGATGCAAGATTGTATTCAAAGTGGTTTGCAACATGAAGGTGTTCTGGCAGGTGGTTTGAATGTGAAACGCCGTGCGAAAAACATTCATCAACGGTTAATAAAAAAAGAAAATGAGAATTTAATTGCGACCACATTCAACGCAATGGAATGGGTGAATTTATACGCGCTTGCGGTCAATGAAGAAAATGCCGCAGGAGGTCGAGTGGTCACCGCACCTACCAATGGTGCGGCTGGAATCATCCCAGCGGTGTTATCTTATTATGTTAATTTTTCTAAAGATGAGTCTGAAGATACCATTGTGAGATTTTTCTTGAGTGCCGCGGCAGTCGGTATCTTATGTAAATTGAATGCATCTATTTCTGGTGCCGAAGTTGGATGTCAAGGTGAGGTGGGTTCCGCATGTGCGATGGCATCGGCAGGTTTAGCAGAAATCTTGGATGGGACACCCGAACAGGTTGAACATGCTGCTGAAATCGGATTAGAACATAATTTGGGATTGACCTGTGATCCTGTGGGAGGTTTGGTGCAAGTCCCATGCATTGAAAGAAATGCAATCGCTGCTGTAAAAGCAATCAATGCAGCTCAAATGTCATTACATGGGGATGGTGATCATTTTATTTCATTGGATAAGGTCATTCAAACTATGAAAGAAACTGGCAAGGATATGTCTGATAAGTATAAAGAAACTTCAAAAGGGGGATTGGCAGTCAATTCGATTGAATGTTAAAACCGAGTTTTCTTATCTAAACAGAAAGCCTAACAGATATGATGAAAAGGGATGTTAATTAAACATCCTTTTTTATTTGACAATTGTTATTGTCATAAATAATATGAGTGAGAATTAATCAATATAGATATGAGAAAATGGAAATAAAAACAATTACATTACCAACTCGTCAGATCGAGGTTGAAGTTTATGCACCAACCCAAACGACTGAAAAACTTCCAGCGATTTTGTTACTCCATGAATTATATGGTGTGATTGATGCTTATCGCGAAGATGCTCAAGACCTTGCCAATCGTGGATATCTAGTTTATGTACCGAATTTATATTCGGGTGGCGCTGTTAAATATTGTATTCGTGCAATGGTTGCGAAAGCGGGGCGTACCAATGCCGCTGATAGTGATGTAAACAAAGAAATTCATGTGTTATTGGATCAGTTAAAGGGGGATCCGCGATCAAATGGTCGCTTAGGTATGTTAGGTCAGTGTTTAACAGGTGGTTATGTCATTCAAATGGCAAAACGGGAAGATATGTTGGCACCTGTTGTCTATCATCATTCTATTGGAATTGAAGGTGCAGGCGTCCCTAAAACCGAATCTTTGGATGAAATTCGGTTGTTACAAGGACATTGGTCAGAGCAATTTGATCCATTTTGTCCTGCTAAAAAAAGAAATAAACTGATTCAACAATTAGGCGATCGTGTAGAAGCATATACTTACCCAATGCCACACGGTTTTCGTACCGTTTGCCGGAATCGGCCAGAGTCGGCATTGGTTTGGCAACGTACAGTTGATTTTTTTGACCGTGAATTAAAACAAAATTCAAGATAAATGTTATAGTGTTTGCTGAAAAAATATCTCTAATCATTGACTTTTTATAAACAAAATAGAGAGGGGAATATGTCAGATAAATATGAATATGCGGGATTTTGGATACGTTTAGGTGCAGCCATTCTTGATACGATTCTTATTTTAGCGGTTTTGATTCCATTAATGATGCTGTTAACTCCAAATGTTACGGAGAACTTAGCAAGTACAAGTTGGTCTTGGACGGATTGGCTCGGGCAGATTTTATCGGCTATATTTTATATATTCTGTTGGGTTAAATTTGCAGGTACGCCAGGTAAGCGCTTATTACGTCTAAAAGTTCTCGATGAGCAAACAGGTCATCATATTTCAGTAGGTCAAGGAATTATCCGTTATATTGGTTATATTCCAGCAACATTGGTATTTTTCATTGGTTTGATCTGGATTGCTTTTGATCGTAAAAAACAAGGTTGGCATGACAAAATGGCGAAAACTGTCGTTGTTCGTGAACTATAATCTTAGAATACCTAGGGCGATATGTGTTTGTCACAAATTCGTCCAACTTTTTAGAACAATAATGTAATAAATTAAATTGTGAATGGCCGTCGACAACGAATGGAATAAGAAGCATTGTCCCATAAATGATATATAAGTCTTGGATTGTTTCGAATAAAATAGAAAGATATTGATAACAATGAGAATAGTATGAGTTCAGAAGCTCACTCAATCAGTTTAATTGCACCTGTTGTTTTATTGGCAGCCGCTGTTGTCGCAGTCCCCATCTTTAAAAGAATTGGATTAGGCTCTGTATTAGGATATTTAATTGCAGGTCTAGTTATTGGTCCATTTGGTTTTGCTTTTTTTAATGATTCAGCCTCAATTTTGCATATTGCCGAACTTGGTATTGTGATGTACCTGTTTGTGATAGGTTTGGAAATGCAACCTTCACATTTATGGAGTTTAAGGCGGGAAATATTTGGTTTAGGCAGTTTACAAATTTTAGTAAGTTCCTGTGCGTTGACAGGTGTCGGAATTCTTTTCGGTTTCCCATGGCAAGTTGCGTTTATTGCTGCTACAGGTTTTGTCCTGACTTCAACTGCGATAGTAATGCAGTTATTAGGAGATCGTGGAGATATCGCTCAACCACGTGGGCAAAAGATTGTCTCGATTCTATTATTTGAAGATTTGTTAATTGTACCTTTACTTGCGCTTGTTGCGTTTATGGCTCCCAATCATGTGGTGGAAAGTACCTCAGCTCGATTTGAAATGATCGGTATTGGTTTACTTGCTATTGCTGGCCTAATTGCAGCGGGCTATTGGTTGTTAAATCCATTGTTTAGACTCTTGGCAGCTGCAAAAGCGAGAGAAGTGATGACAGCCGCAGCACTTTTGGTGGTATTAGGTGCTGCATTAATCATGCAAGTGAGTGGGTTGTCCATGGCAATGGGAGCTTTCCTTGCGGGTGTGCTGTTATCAGAATCTACATTCAGGCATCAAATCGAAGCCGATATTGAGCCGTTTAGAGGGATTCTGCTAGGGTTATTCTTCCTCGGCGTAGGGATGTCACTGGATTTATCTGTCGTAGCTCAAAACTGGCAACTGATTCTGTGCGGTGTTTTAGCTTTGATGTTTGTGAAAGCTTTAATGATCTATATTGTGGCTCGTATTACTAAGAGTTCACATACTGAGGCTTTAGATCGGGCTTTACTCATGGCACAAGGGGGCGAGTTTGCTTTCGTGTTGTTTGCCGCGGCAGTAAGTGCACAAGTGATTGATAATACAACTCGCTCAAATCTTACGGCAATTGTTGTACTTTCTATGGTGCTGACTCCAATTATTGGGATCGTGTTTAAACGTTTTACCGAAACCAAAGACTCAATTTCATTGGAAAATGTCAATATAGCGGAAGGTTTAAGCGGCAGCGTTTTAATGATTGGTTTTGGTCGATTTGGACAGGTTACCAGTCAATTGCTATTGGCACGTGGCGTAGATGTGACCATTATCGACAATGATATTGATATGATTCAAAACGCTGAAAGGTTTGGTTTTAAAATTTATTATGGTGATGGAGCACGTTTAGATATTTTGCATGCATCAGGTGCTGCAACAGCACAAGCGATTGTCGTGTGTGTGGACAGCAAAGAAACAACCAATAAAATCGTTGAATTGGTTGGACATGAGTTTCCATTAGCAAAGCTACTGGTCAGATCTTATGACAGAGAACATTCGCTTTACTTGGTGAAACACAAAGTCGATTATATGATTCGTGAGACTTTCGAATCTGCGATTAAATTTGGTGGTGTGATCTTAAAAGAGCTTGGTGTTGATCAAGAGGAAGTAAGACGTATTAGCAATGAAATTCGTGATCGGGATGAGGAGCGTTTTGAAACCGAAATTGCTGCCGATGATGTTTATGCAGGTGTCGGACTACAATACACCCATGCACAACCAAGACCGACTGCGCCATTGATCCAACCGCAACAAGTTGGACGTATTTTAAATGATGACGAAGCTCAAAAAGATCTAGATAAATAAAACTCAATGCTCCATCGTGTAAGAGATAAGCCTTAAGTTTTGACTTAAGGCTTATTTTTCAATTTGAAGATAATTAAAACGACGATTCCAAGAATTAACCCCCAGAAAGCAGAACCAATCCCCAGAAATTGCACACCAGAAGCGCTACATAAGAAAGTAAGTAAAGCTGCTTCACGTTCTTCTACATTGGCAAAAGCAACAGCAATGTTATGGCTAATCGTGGCAAAAAGAGCTATACCTGCAAGTGCTACGATGAAAATTTGTGGGAATGACATCAACAAACTTACTAATGTTGCCGCAAAAAGCCCCATCAAAATATAAAATAAACCACAACTAATGCCTGCGATATAGCGTTTGCTTGGGTCAGGATGCACTTGATCATCCAAACTTACTGCTGCACTGATCGCTGCTAAATTTACCGAAAAACAGCCAAATGGTGCAAAAACAGTATGTGCGACACCAGTCCAACCAACAAGTTGATTGACATGTGGATGATAGCCATAGCTTTTAATCATGGCGATGCCAGGTAAATTTTGTGAAGTCATATTGATCACAAACAAAGGTAAAGCCAAGCCCAGAATTGCAGACCATGAAAAGGAAGGTTGCATCCACACGGGTTGCGTTAAAGCCCAAGAGATGGGTGCCAGTTGAAAACTGATAAATAACGGACAAATCGCAGCGCCTAAAATAACTGTTAGCACAATGCTATAGCGCGGGAATAAACGTTTTGAGAGGAGATAAATGGCTAACATACTGAGGATAAACCCCAGATGGGTTTCTAAACTGCTAAAGATTTGTATACCAAATTTTAACAGGATTCCCGCAAGCATGGCACAGGTCAGGCTTGCTGGTATATGAGCCAATAATCTTTGAAAAACACCAGAGAAACCCACAACCGCAATTGCAATGCCGCAGATGACGAATGCACCGATGGCTTCATATAGATCATAATGTCCTGTAGATGCAATTATTAAAGCTATACCAGGCGTAGACCAAGCTGTAGCGACAGGATATTTATATTTCCAAGATAACACTAAACCCGAAAGTCCGATCGCTAAACCCAATGCCCAAAACCAAGAGCTAATTTGTGCAGTATTTGCACCGAGGGATTGTGCACCTTGTATAACCAATACTGCAGAAACACTAATACCAATGAGAAAGGTGATAAAGCCAGCGAATACAGCAGGAATTGAAAAATCTTGGGTCAGACGTTGCATCTATATATCTATTATTGATTAGAAATTTATTGAAAAGTATACCGTTTATACAACTTAAATCGTAGTTCTAAGATGATTGAATAAATTGATCATTTGATTAAAAAAGATGGAGAGGGAACATGAACGAACCCAGTGCTCCCCACTGTAATCAAAATAGATCTAGGATTGATTAGATCGTTGAAGTTGCAAGTCTCAAACCAAATCCAAAAAATAGGATACCCACTAAAAAAATACCACCTGCTGCCAGTTTATAATTATGTTTAAAGAAACCCGCTAATTTTACCCCAGAGAAAATTAGTGCAGTGAGATAGCTAAAGCTGACGATTTGTAGAATGAGTGCCAATACCAAAAAGCTTATCATCGGATAGGAATAACTTGGCTCAACAAATTGTACAAAGAAAGATAAGAAAAACAAAATTGCCTTTGGATTCAACAAGCTAATACTAAGTGCCGTTCGATAGGGATGAACTTTGTCTAATTGAGGTAAATCAGCTAACTCTGCATGATGGGTTGGTTTCTTCCATGTTTGATAGGCATTTTGAAGTAATTTAATACCTAAGTAAGCAAGATAACCTGCACCTGTAATTTTTAAAATTACAAACAGAATTGGAAAGGCTTTTAATAAAGAAGCTGCACCTAATACGGTACAAATGATCAAGATAAAATCGCCAGTAAATACCCCACAAGCAGCCGCGTAACCAGTACGTATACCATAACGTGAGGCGACAGACATTACATAGATAGAGTTAGGGCCGGGTAATAAAACAATTAAAATCGCACCAATAATATACGTGGTTAAATCTGTGATACCGAACACGATGAACTCAATAAAAAAAAAACCGACCTTCACTAATATAGCAAAAATCGGTTTTTAATAGGTGAAAAATCAGCTAATTATGGGCTAATTTCAGCATCAACACCAAAAGATTGACGGAGTAACAAACTTAATTGATTTCGGGCTTTGATAAAACCGTCAATTCCACCTTGCAGTAGTTGGAATGCCATTAAATCCTGCTCAAGCTCAGCCTTGAAGCTTTCTTTAGTTTGTGCCGAGCGCTCGATTTTTTCAGCCTGATGTGCTGCTTCTACACTAAGTTGAGCTTCAACATTTTGTTGGTCTTGTTCTAATTGTGCCAATAAATTTGGTGCAATCGTGAGTAAATCACAACCTGTCAAGCCGAGCACTTGTGCTGTGCTGCGGAAACTTGCTCCCATGACTTGCGTTTGAATACCTTGTTGCTTGTAATAGTTATATATTTTTATTACGGAAAGTACGCCAGGATCTTTCTCGATAGGATAAGCATCAACGCCTTCTGCTTTTTTGTACCAATCCAGAATACGTCCCACAAATGGAGAGATGAGCGTAACGTTTGCATCTGCACAGGCTTGTGCCTGATGTAAACCAAACAATAAAGTGAGATTACATGGAATACCTTCTGCTTCTAAAACTTTAGCTGCTTGTATTCCTTCCCATGTTGAAGCGATTTTAATCAAAATACGTGATTGTTCGATTCCATAGTCTTGATAGAGCTTTGAAAGTTCACGAGCTTTAGCAATGGTTGCCTCAGTATCATATGAAAGTAGAGCATCGACTTCTGTTGAAACCCGGCCATCAATTAACTTTAAAATCTCAACACCAAACTTAACAGTTAAAATATCAATTGTACGCTCGATGAGCTCATTTGCTTCATAACCTTCTTTTTTAGCTTGTAAATAGGCATCTTCGATGAGTTCTTTACTTTCTGGTTGTTCAGCTGCTGCTGTGATTAATGAAGGATTTGTTGTTGCATCAAGTGGACGAAATTTCTTAATTGCTTCAAGGTCACTACTATCGGCTACAACGGTTGTAAAATTCTTTAATTGATTTAATGCGGTTTGAGTCATTGATATAACGTTCTTAGTTTAACAAATATAGTGGTATTTTTATTTATAACACACAATTCAAGAAAGCAAAGTATCACTTCTTATCAGAAGTTTTATTGTTTGATGGATGTATTGTTAGTTATTCTGACGTTGTTGACGGATGTGCTCTATAAGAAACCTTGCAGCAGCGCCGAGTTCACTTTCTCGACTCCAGACAAGATCCACATAATATTCGAACTTTGGCGTGAAATCATATAGCTCCAAAATTTTCAATTTTTTCTTTAACTCAGGATTTTCATTAAACATTTCTAAGGGGAGAACACCCCAACCCAAATTTCGAACAATCATCATACAAGCTGAATAGTGGTTGTCGGTACGCCAGTAATCTTTAGCAAAAAGTAATTCAGGTTTAATCGTGTTATCTCGGCTCGCTACTACGATTTGACGGGTTTGAACCATTTGCTCAAAAGATACTTGTTCAAGGTGAGCAAGCGGGTGAATATTTGAGATAACAGGTACTAAGGCCTCTCTTTTAAGTTCAACAAACTGCTCACGACTGTCTAATTGTTCACGCTCAAACATCAAAGCCAGTTGTGCTGACTGATCCAGCAACATCTGTAAAGCATCTTCTTGGGGAGCAGAGACGATATTAATTGCGAGACTTGGAAAGTTTTGTTCAAGCAGAGTAATGTAATCAGTCCAATTGGTGTGCAATAGTTCTGAAACGACCACAATATTTAACGTGGACTCTAAGCCTGTACTAAGTGCATGAGCATGTTGTTTCCATTGATTCATTTCAATGAGCAATTGTTGTGTTTTTTCATACAGTACCATTGCTTCAGCGGTAGGGTTCGGTTCACGTCCAACTCGATCAAATAAGTTGAGATTTAAATCAATTTCAAGGTTGGCAATCGACATGCTTACCGCAGAAGGAACTTTGCCTAACTTACGTGCCGCTGCCGAAAATGAACCTGTCTCAATGACGGTTTGAAACATGATGAGTTGTTCTTGATTAATATTCATCTGTCAAAAAAACTGAAAGAACCTGATTGGATTAATCAAAATTATAAAAATAAAATGGCAAATATCCAAACAAGAGAGTGTTATAGAAATGTTGATTTCCAAAAGAAGACTCATTCATGCGATTGTCTATGAAGTGATTTTATTGGTCATCATCGCAATTGCGTTAAGTTTTATTTTTGACATGCCAATGGAAGTAACAGGAACTTTAGGTGTGTTTATGGCGGTTGTTTCAGTAATTTGGAACATGATTTTTAATAATTACTTTGAAAAAATTGAGCATAAATACAATTGGGAAAGAACCATTCCAGTGCGTATTTTGCATGCAGTTGGATTTGAAGGTGGTTTGTTGATTGCTACCGTCCCAATGATTGCTTATATGATGAATATGACGATCGTTGAAGCATTTATTTTAGATATTGGTTTAACCTTATGTATTTTGGTTTATACCTTTATCTTCCAATGGTGTTATGACACTGTAGAAAATCGTTTCTTCCCAAATGCAAAATTTGCATCATGATGGGGATGAATGAGAAAAAGCACTTTCTAGACTTTTTAGAGAGTGCTTTTTTAGAGTGATATAGGTTGAAATAAATTCTAATACGTCTTTTTAAAAAGCGTAAGGTAATAAAAATTGAGTATCTCTTATATAGAATTTTTTATAAAAAATAGGCTTAATTCACTTTAAATTGTTGCTTGAAATTTGATTGTATGGGCAAGAAAAAAAGTTTTTTGAGTCAAAAAAAGTTGAAATTGAAGATATAAAGTGAAGATATATAAAATAGGAAGATAAATAACATGAAGCTAAAAGGAAAAACCATTGTTCTTACGGGCGCATCGAGTGGTATCGGAGAGCAGGCTGCAATTCAATTGGCAATATTGGGGGCCAAAGTTTGTTTGATTGCCCGCCGTGCAGAAGAGTTAGAACGTGTGCAGACCATTATTCATGAGCAAGGCGGTCAAGCATGGATTTATCCTGTCGATATTACGCAGGAAGATAATGCGAAACAGTGTGTTGAGCAAATACTTACCGAACATGTAAAAGTTGATGTGTTGATTAACAATGCAGCTCGCTCTATACGTCGTCCTATTACTCAAGCATTGGATCGACTTCATGATTATGAGCGTACTATGCAAATTAACTATTTTGCTGCGGTGCGGTTGACCTTATCTTTTTTACCTCATTTCTTAGCCAATCGTAATGGGCATGTCGTTAATATCTCAACGATGTCTACTCAAGTTCCTATTCCTTTGTTTTCAGCTTATTTAGCTAGTAAATCTGCTTTAGAATCTTTCTCTCGATCACTTAAAATGGAGTTGGGAGATCAAGGCATCGACGTGAGTATTGTATATTTCCCAATGGTAAGAACGCCTATGTCATCTAAAACAACTATTTATAAACACATGCGGATGTTAGATACCTCTACGGCAGCAGGTTGGTTGGTTAAGGCAGTACAACAAAGGCCATATCGGATTACCAGTACCAGCGGTGCCATCGCAAATGCCTTACTTAATACCGCACCAGATACGGTGATGAAATTAACACGACCTTTATTTCGCTTGATGGATCGCAACTTGGAAAGAAAATTAGAAAATAAATAAAATAAAAAAATCTATGGAGGTGAACAAAATTGTTGTCAATCACCTCCGATTTTTGGGGACTAAGGTCAGAATAATAGTCCGTTTATTGGACAGTCATCTTGCGTTTGTGGGAAAGTTTTATATTTTAGATTAACTCCATTACGAAAAACATCATGCTAAAATAAGTCACTTGTCATTATAAATTGCACGATTTTCTCTATGTTTCAGCAAGAAATTTCTCAATTAAATCTACAACAACTTAAAGCAGGCGAAAAGCGTTGGATTGGTTCATTACTGGGATCGTCGGCAGCACTATTATTTAAAGAAATTGCGACCCAAAGCTCAAATCTATATGTCATTGTGGCAAGGAATAACCAGCATTTGGCTCAACTGGAAAGTGAGCTTGAATTTTACGGCATCAAACCAACAATTTTCCCTGATTGGGAAATCTTGCCCTATGACCGTTTATCTCCTCATCAAGATATTGTTTCAGAGCGTTTGGCTATTTTATCCAATATGCCACAAAAGGGTATTTTGTTGATTTCAGCGAGCACCTTAGCTCAACGTGTTGCACCGTATTCATGGGTGGTTGGCGAACACTTTGATATTAAAGTTGGACAAAAGCTTGATTTAGAAACACAGAAAAAACAGCTCGTGCAGGCAGGGTATCGTTTGGTTGATACCGTTTACGATCATGGTGAGTTTGCTGTTCGCGGTAGCATCATGGATATTTTTGCTTCGGGACAGGAACAACCGATTCGCATAGATTTATTTGATGATGAAATTGAAAGCTTAAAATTCTTTGATCCAGAAACCCAACGTACGACGGAGTCTTTAAAAAACTTTACTGTTTTACCTGCCAAAGAGTTTCCACTCAAAGAAGGCCGCTCAACTTTTAGAGATCGTTACGCAGAGAGTTTTCCAACCGCAAACCCAAAGAAAAATCCCATTTATCAAGATGTTCTCGAAGGAATTGCAACCCCAGGATTAGAATTCTATTTGCCTTTGTTCTTTGATAAAAAGGTGATGGAAGCACAAAGTATGTTCACAACATACTTACCAAAGAATTGCATTGTCATTACAAATAATGAGATTGAAGATGAGTTAATCAACTTTTGGAAAGAAGTTGTACGTCGTTATGAAGATCGTCGGCATAACATTGATCAGCCAATTCTCCCGCCTGAAGATTTATTTTTAATGCCTAATCATGTACTGCAGGCACTAAATCAATTACCTCGTATTATCGCTTCACCTGATGCTTTAGATTCAAAATCTGGTGTTTTAAATCTTGCCTCTGAGCAACCGCCAAAACTTGCAGTTGATCCCAAAAAAGAGCAACCGTTTCAGGCGGTCAAAGATTATATTGATCAAATCAATTTCCCTGTTTTATTGGTTGCCGAAAGTGCAGGTCGACGAGAAACTTTAAAAGATGCTTTGCGATCTGTTCTAGGTGAAATCCAGACTGTCGAAAGTTTTGCTCAATTCCAAAAAGATAAACTCAAAGTTGCGATTACAAGTGCACCCTTAGATCGTGGTTTGCTGCTAATGGATCAGTTATCTGTCATTTCAGAAAATCAGTTGTATGAACATCGAGTGGTACAGCGTCGCCGTAAACGTCAGCAAGAAGTTTCTGAAGAGTTTTTAATTCGAAGTTTAACTGAGCTGAGCATTGGCGCGCCGGTGGTTCATATTGATCATGGCGTAGGACGATATGCAGGATTAATCACTTTAGAAATTGATAATCAAGACCATGAGTTTTTACAACTTGATTATGCTGATGCGGCTAAGGTGTATGTACCTGTCACCAATTTGCATTTAATCAGTCGCTATAGTGGAGGTGATCCTGATCTTGCGCCATTACATAAATTAGGAACGGATGCGTGGAGTAAAGCAAAACGTAAAGCCCTCGAACAGATCCACGATGTGGCTGCTGAATTATTACATATCCAAGCGCGTCGTCAGTCCAAACCAGGATTTGCTTTTGAACTTGATCATATCGCATATATGCAATTTGCCAGTGGTTTTGCTTATGAGGAAACTTTGGATCAGGCAAATGCGATTGAAGCAACATTGCATGATATGCAACTTGCCAAACCGATGGATCGTTTAGTTTGTGGTGATGTGGGCTTTGGTAAAACAGAAGTTGCGATGCGAGCAGCATTTGTGGCGGTACAAAATGGTAAGCAAGTTGCGGTATTAGTGCCGACCACATTACTTGCACAGCAACATTATGAGTCATTTAAAGATCGCTTTGCGGATACTGCAGTACGAATTGAGGTTCTTTCACGATTTGGTAGCAATAAAACGCATTTAAAAATTATAGAAGATTTGGCTGATGGCAAAGTAGATATTGTGGTAGGTACCCACAAAATTCTACAAGAGAATATTCAATTTAATAATCTCGGCCTTATGATTGTCGATGAGGAACATCGCTTTGGTGTCCGTGACAAAGAAAGAATTAAGGCTTTGCGTGCAGATGTAGATATGCTGACCTTAACAGCGACACCTATTCCACGTACCTTGAACATGGCATTCTCTGGTATGCGTGATTTATCGATTATAGCAACGCCACCTGCACGCCGTTTAGCAGTCAAAACTTTTGTGCAAGAACATACCGATGATTCAATCAAAGAGGCCATACTGCGGGAGCTTTTACGTGGCGGGCAAGTTTATTTCTTGCATAATGAAGTCGAGACGATTGAACGTGCCGCGGAAAATATTCGTCATTTAGTTCCAGAAGCACGGGTGGCAGTTGCGCATGGACAAATGCGAGAACGTGAACTTGAGCAGGTGATGCAGCAGTTCTATCACAAAGACTATAATGTTTTGGTTTGCTCAACGATCATTGAAACAGGAATCGACGTACCCAATGCCAATACTATTATTATCGAACGTGCAGACAAGTTAGGACTTGCACAATTACACCAACTACGTGGTCGTGTAGGGCGTTCACATCACCAAGCTTATGCTTACTTACTTGTTCCATCAATCAAACACCTTAAAGGTGACGCGGAAAAACGCCTAGATGCAATTCAGAGGGCTTCAACCTTAGGTGCGGGCTTTATGCTAGCAACAGAGGATTTAGAAATTCGCGGGGCTGGTGAGTTACTGGGTGAGCAACAAAGTGGCTCGATGCAGGCAATTGGTTATAGCTTATATATGGAAATGCTTGAGAAAGCGACCAAAGCCATTCAAAAAGGTAAAACACCAAACTTTGATGCGCCATTGTCATTAACCGCTGAAATTAATTTACATATGCCGGCATTGATACCTGATGAATATTTGGGTGATGTGCATCAGCGATTATTATTCTACAAGCGTATTAGTAACACTGATAGCCAAGAAAAACTTGATAATATTCGCATGGAGTTGATCGATCGTTTTGGTATTCCACCGCAACCTGTAAAACAGTTATTCAGTGTGCATCAGATTCGATTAAGAGCAGAGCAGTTAGGAATCACTAAAATTGATATCAATAGTAATGGTGGGTATATCGAATTTTCACCAGAAACGCCTGTACAAGCCATCAGCATCATTCAGCTTATGCAGAAAAATCCGACTCATTATCGGATGGAAGGTGGACAGCGTTTGAAAGTAACGGTACAACTCGCAGAATATGATAAACGCATCCAGTTTATCGTTGATTTGTTGAATAAGTTACTCAATGAATTGAATATTTAGTTTAAAAAACACGCTTTATTTTAAGTAAAGGTCAAATATCAATGATTCCTCCCATAATAAGTGAGGAAAATCATTGTTATTTGTAATCAAACGACTGATGAAGAATACTCACATCAGAACTGATGTGATAGTATTGATCATCATTATTCTGCATCATTTATAAAGATATGTTTAGTTTGCATCCACAACTTGCTCAAGATACATTTTTTGTAGGCGACTTCCCGCTTTCAACATGTCGTTTAATGAATGATATGCAATTTCCTTGGTTGATCCTTGTACCACGTGTACCGGGTGTTACAGAACTTTATGAGCTAAGCCAAGCAGATCAAGAACAATTCTTACGTGAATCTAGTTGGTTATCGAGCCAGCTCTCTCGCGTATTCCGTGCGGATAAAATGAATGTTGCCGCTTTAGGAAATGTTGTACCTCAATTGCATTTTCATCATGTTGTGCGTTATCAAAATGACGTGGCATGGCCTAAACCAGTTTGGGGAACAGCAGCTGTACCGTACAACAGCGATGTATTAGCACATATGCGCCAGACTTTGATGTTAGCATTACGTGGACAAGGCGATATGCCGTTTGATTGGCGCATGGACTGATCCAAAAAATAGAAGAATAACAGTATTCTATAATAAGAAAGGAGGATAGAGTGCCGCTAGATAGGTTGATTGATAAAGAACCTAGACAGTTCGCATATTTCCATCGTTTGATGGGATATTCGATTTTGTCACTTATTCTGGTAATTTATACATTTACCTCATCAACTGCTAACTATCAACTTTACATCCTCCCTTTATTATTAGTTTATTTTTTATTATGTCCTCGCTTAGAAAAATGGCTGCAATACAAATACGATAAGCAAATTGAGAAAAATGTCTTTTTTGCCAATGAGGCAATTATTGTTGCGATTGTTTTAGCTGCTTTGCATCTGAGTTTAGTACCTACTTTTGTTATTTTATTCGCCTTACTGTATGTTGGATTAAACAATAAAATCCCTTTAATGGTTGCTTGTTTAATTGGACTGATTGGCGTAGTTGCATTTTACTTTAGTACTTTTTTTATCTTTGGTGCCGAGCAATATTTTGAACCTACTAATCCAGAGCTGACTGTAGTTAGTTTGCTTGGGTTAATGGTTTTTATTGTGATTGGTAATTATTACCAGCATCGTCGTCTTAATATTCTTGGTCAACAGCGTCAGCATTATCATAATCAAATGACACGCTATATTGCTTTTGCAAACCAACTGAGTCGTTATGCACCACTTCAGTTATGGCAATCCATTATGCGTGGTGAGGCTGAAGCAAAAATTGAGTATAAACGTAAAAAACTAACGATCTTCTTTTCTGATATCCAGGGCTTTACCGAGCTTTCAGAAACACTGATTCCTGATGATTTAGCATTCTTGCTCAATGACTATTTAAGTCATATGACTGAGATTGCGAAGCAATATGAGGCCACTGTTGATAAATTCATGGGAGATGCAATTTTAATCTTCTTTGGTGACCCGAACTCACAAGGAACAGAGCAAGATGCAAAATCCTGTGTAGAAATGGCGATTGCGATGCGTCAGCAAATGAAATTGCTACGTGAGCGATGGAAGAAAATGGGTTATCCAGCATTGCACATCCGGATGGGGATTAGTACAGGTTACTGTCACGTGGGTAACTATGGTGCTTCACATCGTATGGCTTATACCATTGTAGGTCGTGATGTAAACTTGGCGGCTCGTTTGCAGTCAGCTGCTGAAGTTGATGAAATTTTAATTGCAGATGACACACATCAACTGATCAAAAATGAATTTTTGTGTGTACCGAAAGTACCGATTTATCTAAAAGGGATTCAAGGGCCAGTTAAAACGTGGCAAGTGATGGAAAAATTCACGGGTAAGAAATCTGACACACAAAAATGGTTTGATTACGATTATAAAGGCTTCCATCTCGTATTGAATTTGGAAGAAGTACAAAATTATGAATATCCCGAGCTCGTTGAAATCTTGGAAACCATGATTGATCGAATCAAGACTCAACAAAAAATCACCAATGCACAGGGTGTTCCAAGGTTAAGTTTGGATGATGAAATAAAACCTTAACTATGGGTGATAATAAAAAACCTCATTGTATAAATGAGGTTTTTTATTTCAAAAAATCATTTAGTGATTTTCAGAAGCATGGTTGATGGTGTATTTAGGAATTTCAATTTCTAGATCTTCGTCAACCACCACAACTTGACATGATAGGCGAGAGTCTGGCTCTAAGCCCCACGCGCGATCAAGTAAGTCAGCCTCAACGTCATTCATTTCTTCGAGACTATCAAAGCCTTTACGAACGACTACATGGCATGTCGTGCAAGCACATGACATATCGCATGCATGTTCAATTTTAATGCCTTGCTTAAGTAAGCTTTGGCACAAATTGGCATCTTGTTCTACTTCAAATTCTGCACCTTCAGGGCAAAATTGAGCATGAGGAAGAACTTTAATACGTGGCATATTGATCACCTATACCTTTAGTTTGAGTTTGACCAATCTTCAAGTTTTGTACCTTTTAAGGCATGGTCAATATGTCGGTTCATGCGAAGTGCAGCAAATGCATCGCTGTGAGTTTTAAGTTGCTGAACAGCATGTTCAATCGCTTCAAGTTCATCTGTTTTCAGACGAGCTTTTAGCGCTTCGGCGGCAAGAATTAAATCACGTGCTTGCTGCTGAGAAAGTAAATCTTTATCTACTTTTAATGCTTGTTCTAAGGCTTCAAGTTCACGTTGCGCTTCAACTTTGGTTTCTTGCAAATGACGAAGATTTTTGTCTTCTTCTGCATGCTGGAAGCCTTCTACTAACAAACGTTCAGTATCCGCGGTTGATAAACCGTACGAAGGTTTGATATCAATCTGCGCTTGCACACCTGAGGTTGTTTCTTTCGCAGATACCGTGAGTAAACCATCTGCATCCACTTGGAAGGTTACTTCGATACGAGCTTGACCAGCAGTCATTGGAGGAATGCCATGTAATACAAAACGCCCTAAAGAGCGACAATGCTCCACCAAATCGCGCTCGCCTTGTACCACATGAATCAACATGGCAGTTTGACCATCTTGATAGGTGGTAAATTCTTGTCGACGGGCAACAGGAATAGCTGTATTACGAGAAATTAAACGCTCAACTAAACCACCCATTGTCTCTAATCCAAGAGAGAGAGGGGTCACGTCTAGTAATAATGAACCATCTTGACTATTACCAATCAATTGATTAGCTGTAATAGATGCACCAATCGCAACGACTTCATCTGGATTGATTGTACATAGAGGTTCACGCTTGAACAGTTCACGCACTGAATTTTGAACAGCGTAAGAGCGAGTAGAACCACCCACCAACACAACATGTTCGATATCGTCTAATTCAAGTTTTGCATCACGTAATACGCGTTTACAAACACTTGTAGTTTTATCGAGCGCAACTTGAATAATTGATTCAAAAGTTGAACGGTCTAAAGTTAAACGATCATCTAATAACTTTAATTCAGCAGATTCGTGGTCGGTTAAATATTCTTTGGCTTGACGAGCAGCAACAACAAAAACAGCATACTCTTCATCGCTTAATGTGGTGATATCAAGCTGTTTTTTTGCCCATTTTACAATTAAGCGGTCAAGGTCATCACCACCTAACGCAGTATGTCCACCTGTTGCTAAAACTTCAAAAACACCTTGTGAAAAACGTAGGATTGATACGTCAAATGTACCACCCCCTAAATCATAAATCACATAGTTTCGATCAGTACTAAGATTGCTTTCTTGGTCAAGACCATAAGCGACTGCAGCAGCAGTTGGCTCATTGAGCAAGCGTAAAACATTTAAGCCTGCAAGTTGTGCAGCGTCACGTGTTGCTTGACGTTGAGCCTCATCAAAATAAGCTGGAACAGTAATCACCGCACCATTAACGGGATTATTTAGACTCGCTTCTGCACGGTCTTTCAGTTGTTTTAAAATTTCAGCTGAAATTTCAACTGGTGTTTTTCGGCCAGCAGCAGTTTCAAAAGCAGGCATTTCATTTTCCGCACCGACAAGTGTGTACGGATGTTGAAACTTAATATCAGCTTGCGAACGACCCATAAAGCGTTTTACAGAGACAACCGTATTTTTTGGGTCAGTCAACATAAATGGTTTGGCTTCATAACCAAACGTGGTTGAATTTTTCGCATAATGAACAATAGATGGTAATAATACTCTGTCTTTGTCATCTTGTAGAACTTTCGGTTTTCCCGATAGCACTGTCGCCACTAAAGAGTGGGTTGTCCCTAAGTCGATACCGATCGCAATACGATGTTGATGCGGTGCGGTTGATTGACCAGGTTCAGCAATTTGCAAAAGTGCCATGCGTGAGATATCCCTTGAAAATAATCAGTTACAGCGGATTAAAAATCATCATCTAGATCAAAGCTTTCTTCTTCATCTAGCATGCGATCTTCAGCTTTATCAATATCATTCATTACACGTTGGAAAAAACGTAGTTTACGAACGGTATCGCGCGCTTCAGCCCAATCTTCGTCGGCATAATCTAGTTTAAACTCTCGAATTAAGCCATCAATCCATTGCTGTACTTCGATTTTTAACGTTCGAAGTTGATCGGGTGATGCGGCTTCATCGAGTTGTTCGCGCATTTCAAGTGCCGATTGCAAGAACTCAAAATCACTAATTGATTGATCGAGATGATGATCCTGCTTTTTCAGACTCAGCAAATATGCAGCACGGCTATCAACTTGCGAGAGCACTTTATATGCCTGATTGATGTCACTAGACATGATCAATGCCTGATCTTTATCAGTCGCTTTGTCTGGATGATATTGCTGTTGCAAACTTAAAAATCGCTTTTTTAAAGCTGCTAAATCGATATCGAGTGCTTCTGGTAATTGGAACAACTCAAAATGATTCATGGGAGATGAATTCCGTTTTAAATCACTCTCAACCTTCTGCAAAAGGAAGGGCTTCACAAATTAAATGATGCTATATCATTTATGGAAGTCCCCCTATGAAAAGGGGGATTCAGAGAGATTTTTGACTTTAGATAAAAATTGAATGATTAAACGGTAAATGACTCACCGCAACCACATTCACCTTTTTGGTTTGGGTTGTTAAACTCAAAACCTTCGTTTAGACCATTTTTTACATAATCCATCTCTAAACCTTCGAGATAAACTAAGCTTTTAGGATCAACGAAAACTTTGACACCAAACTGTTCAAATACTTGATCATGTGTGTCAACATCATCGACAAACTCAAGAACGTAAGCCAATCCAGAACAACCCGAAGTTTTCACACCAACACGAATGCCTTCACCCTTACCACGATTTTGCAGGTAATTGCTGATGTGAGTCGCAGCATTTTCAGTTAAATGGATCATGAAAACTCCAATGTCTTTTCGGTAATCAATTAAGCTTTCGCTTTTTTGCCACGATAGTCTTCAATCGCAGCTTTAATTGCATCTTCAGCCAATACTGAACAGTGAACTTTCACTGGTGGAAGTGCAAGCTCAGTCGCAATATCAATATTCTTAATTGCTTGTGCTTCATCAAGAGTCTTACCTTTTAACCATTCGGTTACAAGAGAGCTTGATGCGATTGCAGAACCACAGCCGTAAGTTTTGAAGCGAGCTTCTTCAATTACGCCATTATCATCAACTTGAATTTGTAAACGCATAACGTCGCCACAAGCTGGTGCACCAACCATACCTGTACCTACATTTTCTGCATTTTTATCTAAAACGCCTACATTACGAGGGTTTTCGTAATGATCAATTACTTTTTCACTATAAGCCATGTCGCTTCTCCAAACCTCGGGGTCAGCCTAATATTAATATGAGGGTTAAAACACTGTTTTCAATGAAGAGTTCAATCGAAATTTCAACGAATTAGTGTTCAGCCCATTCAACTGTAGAAAGATCAATACCTTCTTTATACATATCCCAAAGCGGAGAAAGTTCGCGTAGTTTCTCTACAGCAGCTTTGGTGATTGTTAACACGTGGTCAATATCTGCTTCAGTCGTGTATTTACCAAAACTAAAACGAATAGAGCTATGCGCTAACTCATCAGACAAACCTAAAGCACGTAAAACATATGATGGCTCTAAAGTCGCAGATGTACATGCTGAACCACTAGAAACGGCAACATCTTTAAGTGCCATCATCAACGATTCACCCTCAACAAAGTTGAAGCTAACATTGAGGTAGTTTGCAACGTTTTGAGTCGGGTGACCATTCAGGAACACTTGCTCAAGATCTTGTAAACCATTCCAAAGTTTGTCACGTAATTGACGAATACGTTCTTGCTCTGCTTGCATCATTTTACCAGCAAGCTCAAACGCTTCACCCATACCAACAATTTGATGAGTCGCTAAAGTACCAGAACGCATTCCACGCTCATGACCACCACCATGCATTTGCGCTTTTAAGCGAACACGTGGGCTGCGACGAACAAATAATGCACCAATCCCTTTTGGACCATAAATCTTATGACCAGAGAAACTCATTAAATCAACTTTCATCGTAGAAAGATCGATTTCAACCTTACCTGCAGCTTGAGCCGCATCTACATGGAAGAAAGTTTTGTTTGCGCGGGTGAGTTCACCGATTGCAGCAACGTCGGTTACTGTACCGATTTCGTTATTCACCATCATCAGTGATACAAGGATGGTATCTGGACGTAAAGCAGCTTGAACCATTTCTGGTGTAATTAAACCAGTGCGTGGTTCTGGCTCTAAATAAGTAATCTCAAAGCCTTGTTCTTCAAGTTCACGGCAAGTATCTAACACAGCTTTGTGTTCAATTTTACTTGTAATGATGTGTTTGCCTTTAGAACCGTAGAATTGAGCAATGCCTTTTAATGCTAGGTTATCAGACTCAGTCGCACCTGAAGTCCAAACGATCTCACGAGGATCAGCTTTGATAAGATTTGCTACTTGTTCACGCGCATATTCGGCTTTTTCTTCAGCTTGCCAGCCATATGCATGTGAGCGTGATGCAGGGTTACCAAAAGTCCCTTCGAACGTTAAACATTCCATCATACGTTCTGCCACTTCAGGCAGTACAGGAGTGGTTGCTGCGTAATCTAGATAAATTGGACGTTTCATGTCAAATACCTGTAACCGATAGAAGGGCTGAATCTAAACTTGGTGAATTTTGGCGTAGCGCAACAGTTTGTACGTTGTCACGTGCAATCAAGTCAGCAAGATTGATCTTCGCAAGATAATCGGCAATATGGTGGGAGAGGTCTTGCCATAAGTCATGCGTTAAACACATTGCACCATTTTGGCAGTTGCCTTTATGGTCACAACGCGTTGCATCGACAGTTTCATTTACGGCTTCAATAATTTCTAGCACAGTAATTTCACTTGCATTGCGTGCAAGGTGATATCCACCATTTGCACCACGAACACTTGAAACTAACCCGTGACGCTTAAGTTTTGCGAATAACTGTTCTAAATAAGCGACTGAGATGGATTGGCGTGCTGCTATTTCCGCAAGCGTGATCGTTTGTTCAGTTGGCTGCAAAGCTAAATCAAGTAGAGCAGTCACTGCGTAACGACCGCGAGTTGTTAGGCGCATGATTCGATACACATGAATAGACTAGATGTATAAATTTTATGAATTCCGACTAAAATAGTCAAGTTTTTTAATTGCCATTATGCGTGTGAAAAGTGAAATATTTTGGAATTATTGTATCCATACATTATATACAAAAAACGCAATCAAAATAAAGCTAAACGCCCCAAAAGCGATATTGATCAAACGCTGACGTTTTTGCAGGCGATGAATGCGATTCTGGTATTGCTTTACTTCAACCAATAAAGTGTTGATTTCAGAGCGTTGTTCATCGATTTTTTCCAAAAGAGGGGCAATTCGATGTTGAGATGCGATCGTATCAGCATCATTATCAAATGCATTAAACCATTGTCTCCAATTGACTAGAATACTAGATAGGCTTAAGTGGGGAATAAGATCAGTAAATTGCTCAATTAAAGCAGCATCTCCTAAAATACGGAGATTAGAAATACTAGTTTGATTATTTAAGACAAAAATTTTAATCAAATCGATCAAGGTACAATTGACTTCAAGATCGATTTTTCGATCTAAAGCCTGCATGTCAAACAATAAACCTTTATCTGTGAACTGAATATAAAAGTCAAAGAAAGGAATATAGCTGTTAATGCGGATCGTAATTTTTTCATCAATCAGCTTTTTTGCATGCAAACGCAGTCCAGCATCATTCGTCAAGATGAAGGAAAAAAAAGTTTCTAAAACAATGATGACAATGTTTAGCAACAAATGCGGATGTTTATGTCTTTGTTGCATATCAATCATAAATCTCTTTTTCCTTGCCAATAAAATTAATAACAAAACACCAGTTCAGTAAATTTTGAGTATCCTTACCCAATTGTTAAAAATAATTTACATGACTATATTGCTTTGTAGAACAGTTTTTTAAAACGATCAAGTCCTAACTTTGATATTATAAAAACATTTTTATGGTTAAATACGACATGTTGTTTGTAACGAGCTTAGGAGTGATGGTTCATGGATAATACAAATATAGACAATGCAAGTGAAGATACTGAAACAAAAAATAAGTCAAAATCAAAGAGTTCTAAGAAATCAGCACTTGATTTTAAAAAGTATACACAACAAATTTGGCTTGCAGGTTTAGGGGCTTTTTCGCGTGCCGAAGAAGAAGGTAATAAATTATTCGACTCTTTAGTCAAGGTGGGTGAAGAACTTGAGTCTAAAACTGTCGATTTTGCCGATAATACTGTTGGGAAAGTTACAGAAAAAGCAAAAGAGTCGGTGACAGATACCAAAGACAAAGTTGAAAAAATTTTAGATAGTGGAGTAAATCACTCACTCAATCGAATTGGTTTGGTAACGCCGAAAGATCTTCAGCATATTGAGCAACTGCTGGTACAGCTTCATATTAAGGTGGATGCTTTGATAGAAGAAAATGATCAATTGAAGGCTAAATTGAATAAAAAGTAAAAAAAATGCAAGTAACTCGTCCGTTTATGTCGTATTTCGGTATTTATTTTAATTAAAAAGGCCTTTCTAGTATTGCGTTCTCCCCTAAAGCATTGCTATAAAGGCTGCATGGCCTTTTAAACTATAGCCTTGGATCTTAACAAACGATATTAAGAGGATATTTTTTATCATGAATAAATCAGAATTAATTGATGCGATTGCTGAAAAAGGGGGAGTGTCTAAGTCGGATGCTGGTAAAGCACTCGATGCGACAATTGCATCAATCACTGAAGCACTTAAAAAGGGTGATACGGTTACTTTAGTTGGTTTTGGTACTTTTAGCGTAAAGGAACGTGCTGCACGTACTGGTCGCAATCCTAAAACTGGTGAAGAGCTTCAAATCAAAGCAAGCAAAGTACCTAGCTTCAAAGCTGGTAAGGGTTTAAAAGATTCGGTTGCGTAATCTTTCTAAATCAATAAACGCACCATTTTGGGTGCGTTTTTTATTTATCCAATGAAAAAGTTAATTTGATCTTCATTCGGCATTCATTCACTTTGTTTTTTAAGTTAAAATTGCCCCGAAATTAAATATTGGAATATTTATGGAATCATTTCGTACGGTCATTAAAGGTTGGCTTGGCAAAGTCCTGTTAGTTTTGTTTTTGACCCCTTTAGCTCTTGTCGGTATTGAAGGATATTTTAGTGGTAGCAATAGAGCAGACGTTGCCAAATCGGTAAATGGTCAAGATATTTCTAATAAAGAATTAGAAAGTGCAATCAAAAATTATAAAGATCAATATTTAGGCTTGGTTCAGGGTGATGAATCATTATTGAATCTATCTGCAATTCAAGAAAGAGCGATGGATGCGCTTGTAGCGCGTAGCTTATTGTCGCAGCAGGCTGAAAAACTGGGTATCTCTTTGAGTGATGCACAGCTTGAACAAATGTTGGCACAGCAACCGAGCTTTCAGCAAAACGGACAGTTCTCACAACAGCTTTATGAGAACTATCTACGCTCAGTAGGTTTAACGAATCAGGCGCTTATTTCAAGTTTGCGTCAAGATCATGCCTTGAAAATGATTTCATCGAGTCTGATGGAAAATGCATTGGTAAGTAAGTCTGATTTACAGCAACTTGCAAATTTGCAAACAGAGCAGCGCACATTACATTTAGCTAGTATTAAGTTAGATGAGTATAAGAAGGGCGTAACAGCTTCAAATCAAGAAATTACTGATTACTACAACAAGCATAAAAATGAATTTAAGCAAGTTGCGAGTGTCGATGTAGATTATGTGGTTTTAAGTCCTGCTTTGTTGGAACAAGCTAATTTAGCTGTTACTGATGCGGATCTGCAACAAGCCTATGCGGCATTTGTAGAAAAGCAGCAGCAAAGTGTGAAACGTGAAGTTAAACATATCTTGGTGACGACGGATGAGCGTGATGATGCTGCGGCTCAGAAATTAATCAATGAGGTTTACGCGAAAATCCAATCAGGCATGACATTTGCTCAAGCTGCCAGCCAATATTCGGAAGATCCGAGTTCTAAAAATCAAGGTGGTTTGGTAAGTGCTTATGCTCCAGGCGCTTTTTCTACTGATTTTGATAATGCTGTGAACACCTTGAAAAGCGGTCAAGTTTCTAAGCCTGTAAAAACTCAATATGGTTATCACATTATTGAAGTGCAGGTGCCTACAGTCAATATTCCATCATTTGAATCTGAAAAAGCCCGCCTAACAGCTGAAGTTGAAAAAACTAAAGCTGCGAATCTGTTTAGTGATACTGTCAACAACTTAAACGAGATGGTTGTGGGAAGTGATTCATTAGAGGTTGTTGCACAAGAAGTGAAAGCTGCACGTGTTGAATCTGCAAAAACAATTACTTTAGCAACCCGGCATCCTGTTTTGAGTGATTTGAACGTTAAAGTAAAACTATTCAGTGATGATGTGAAGAATGGTGACCGTAACGCATCTTCTAACATCCAATTAACCAATGGTGATTCAATCTGGATTAAGGTTCGTGATTATCATCCAGCAGGAATCAAGCCATTAACTGAAGTAACGGCTGAAGTTAAAGCAAAAGTGATTGAGCAGAAGGCTTATAAAGCAGCTCAGGCGAAAATGGCAACAATCCTTGCTGATTTTAAAACTCAGCCAGCAGCACAAGTTGTCGCAAAATCACAAGTTCCTTTTGAAAATGCAGGTACTTTCGCTCGCTCACATGGTTTGAAGCGTGCAATTGAACGTGCTGCATTTAGTATTCCTGCACCGAGCAAGGAAGGGATGTGGTCTGCAACTACGGCGAAATTGCCAAATGAACTTGTTATCGTTGCTGTTTCAAATGTGGATAGCAGTGTAGCGAGTAGTTTGCCAGAAAAAGAGTTGTTGGAATTGAAACAATTGTATCAACAGTTCCGTGGTCAACAAGTTCTGGAAGACTATACCGCATATCTAAAATCTCAAGCGGACATTAAGTAAGCTAGGATTGATTTCTGCAAAAAAAGCCAGTTCAATGAACTGGCTTTTTTGTGAATGTTGCAATCGCAGAGTTTATTTTTTCTGAATAAACTTTGCTTCTTCAGATTGAGGGTATTGAGCTAGCAGTTTGGTTTTGTATTGGTTGGCTTGAGCTGTATTTTTATCAACTTCTTTTGCAATGCTATAAAGTTGATATAAAGCACGAGATGCGCGAGCTGAGTTTGGATACTGATTTACCACGGTCGTGTAATTTTGCTTAGCGGCTGTATAATTTACTGGCTCTACCGCAAGGTAAAATTCTGCAAGCCAGAAGTATGCATTACCGATGTAAATACCATTTGGGTGGCTCTTGATAAAGTTCTGCATCGGTTGGATAGCTTGTTTTGCTCCGCCTTGTTTATAAGCATCTAGCGCGACAGTATAAGCAGCCTTCTCTAACTCGATTTGATTATTTACATTCATATTTGAAGCAGCTGGGCTAGGCTGCGACTGAGAGGGCGTAGAGGCGCTTTGTGTTGCTGTGTTATTCGAAAGTGGTTGAGAAGCATCTATAGGCTCTTCAGTATTTTCTTCAGGCGGGTCAATTTTCTGAGACAATAATTCCAAGCGTTGATCTAAATCCGTATAACGGTTGGTAAGTTCTTTTTTTAATTGCTCAATCGCATTGTCATGTTCTTCAAGCTGACCCCGTAATTTACGAACCTCTTCTTCGAGGCGTTGATTTTTTTGGAGGAGTTCCCAATTTAAATTAGAGCCGACATTTGTGGTATTACTGCTACTTGCAGTCTGTTGGCTAAGTGCACGAGATTCAATTGGAATATTGGCATATACATATGCACTGCTGAGTAACGCAACAAAGAGTACAGAATGCTTTTTTAGCATGAAAATCTATCCATTAAGTTGAAAATTAAAGCTGTGAGCGAATGAGTCTCCACTTTTTACAGACTTTACGCACAGCAAATATGCATTTTGATTTAGTCATTAAAACAGCAACTCATTTAAATGCAATAAGCATTTACAATCTTCAAGCACTTTTGAGGGAAATTGCTGGGTTGTTGTTGAATCTTTGTACATTATTAAATCTTAAAGAAAGAAGACCTTAGCTTATTGCTGAGTAATTAGGCAGTTGAGCAAAAATCTCGCTGAAAAACAGCGTCAAGTCTTGCAACTCAAGCAAAAATCTCTATACTTTGTCAGGCAATGGTAGCCCTGCTGGTAGCTTCGCAATTGTACTCTATGAACCCCGCCAGGACCGGAAGGTAGCAACGGTAGTAGAACTATGATGTGCCGAAATCTTGCTGGTAGGGTTGCCACCAATCATTCTTCTTCGCTCGTTCGAGCAATCGCTTTTAAAATCACATCCATATCAAAACCACGATATTGTAAAAACCGAACTTGTTTTGCTTTGATTTTTGGATCACGAGTAACTTCTGCACCAAATCTTTTCACTTTAAGTTGATAGGCTTGATCAAGCCAGTCCACTTCTTCTAGTTCTTCTGCAATCAATTCTGCATCTAATTGTTTTGCTTTAAGCGCTTGTTTAATGCGTTGTATGCCTTTCCCTTTGCGAATTTGGCTTGAAAGGGTGAGGGCTGCGACACGTTGGTCACTCTGATAATTTTTTTCTGCTAACTCTGTTACTAAAGTTGCAACTTCATTTGGATCAATTGCATATTGATTTAGCTTTTTGATCAACTCTGCTTGAGAATAGTCCCGACGCGTCAGCAATGCGAATGCATACGATCGTAGTCTTTGTCCCGTGAGTGTTTTGGGTTTATCGCTTTTTGTGGTGCTAAACATGATATTTATTCAGTGATCGTTTATCTAAGGCTATTCGTGATTTATTGGGATGAAGATTAAACTGATACTTGTGATTCAAGTAGATAAAAAGAAAACGCCCCGAAGGGCGTCTAGTTTAGCTTTCTAGAAAGTCGAGTTCTTCTTCTTCCACAGCCGCGGTTTCATTGGTGTTCTTCGTTAGAAGTTGTTCACGAATGAGTTTTTCAATTTCTTGCGCCATTTGTGGGTTTTCTTCAAAATGACGAATAACATTGTTTTTACCTTGTCCAATTTTATTGCCTTGATAAGAGTACCAAGCACCCGCTTTTTGAACAATATCTTGTTGAACCGCGAGGTCAACCAGTTCACCTAGTTGATTTGTACCTTTACCATACATGATTTGGAACACGGCTTCCTTGAAAGGCGGCGCCATTTTATTTTTAACAACTTTAACACGCGTTTCATTACCAGTGATTTCATCACCTTCTTTCACGGCACCAATACGACGGATGTCTAAACGTACAGATGCGTAGAATTTAAGCGCATTACCACCTGTTGTCGTTTCAGGGCTACCAAACATCACGCCAATCTTCATACGGATTTGGTTGATGAAGATCACCATACAGTTCGAGCGTTTAGCATTACCTGTAATTTTACGGAGTGCCTGACTCATTAACCGCGCCTGTAGACCCATGTGTGAATCACCCATTTCACCTTCAATTTCAGCTTTAGGCGTGAGGGCTGCAACAGAGTCGACAACGATAAGGTCAATTGCACCAGAACGAACCAGCATATCTGCAATCTCTAATGCTTGTTCGCCATTATCAGGTTGTGAAACCAACAAGTTGTCAATATCTACGCCTAATTTACGTGCATATTCAGGGTCTAAGGCATGTTCTGCATCGATAAATGCACACGTACCGCCAGTTTTCTGGCATTGAGCTATGGCTTGCAAAGTCATCGTGGTTTTACCAGAAGATTCTGGTCCATAGATCTCGATGATACGTCCTTTAGGTAAACCACCAATACCAAGCGCAATATCGAGTGTTAGAGAACCTGTTGATACTGCTTCAACTGCTTGTACGGTGTTATCACCCAAGCGCATGACTGTATTTTTACCAAATTGTTTTTCAATTTGGCTTAAAGCGGCTTGTAACGCTTTACTTTTATTATCATCCATCTCAAAACCTCAAAACTTTATATTCTTAACGACTAACCCAAGTGGATGTACTGGATCTCAACTTGTTGGGACTTGGGTATAGTGGCAGATTCTCGTTATTAATTCCACATCTGATCTATGTCTGTACGACACAAAATGACGCATCCAAATTGAGAAAATATCAATCCCATCTTATTCATCATGATAAGACCATGACTGAGCATTTTCATGTTTAAAACGATTGATATCACGACGATCTTTTTTACTTGGTCGGTGATCTGGTCGCGCTAGATTATGCAACTTTCGCTGTGATGCATGCAACTCTCTGCGTTCAATACTTTCTGCTGTTTCTTCATAAAGTTGTTGTGCAATTGGCGCACCACCACGAACAGATGAGAGTGCTTTGACAATGACGGTTTTTTTCTCAAAACCCTGTTGGATAGTAAGTTGCATACCCACACGTACATCTCGGGAAACTTTTACACGTTCATTATCGTGATGGACTTTTCCACCTTCGATAGCTGCTTTGGCAATAGAGCGTGTTTTAAAAAAACGTGCTGCCCATAGCCATTTATCAATGCGCATGGCGTCCATGCTTTCTGCTTCATGCTGTTTTGGCATCTGTTACCTGTGTGTTGGGTTCAAGATAATCAAGGAGTTCTGTGAGATGATCAAGAGCAGGATAATGAAGTTCTGTTGCTAGACGAGCAGGCTTGCTACTCGAAGGTTGTAAAATGCTGTATAACTGTGTGATTCCAAATTTTTCAGCACCTTTTAATACGGCAACCGTATCATCGACAAAAATGGCATGTTCTGGATCGAATGGATGTCGCTGTTGCAATGCCTTCCAGAAATTAACATCTTCTTTTGCAAAACCCAATTCTTCACTACTGATCATAATTTCAAAATATGGGCTGAGTGCTATATTTTCAAGTTTCAGTTGTAAACCTGCACGATCCGCATTGGTCAATAACCAACAACGATATCCCAGCACATTCAATTGTTTTAACAATTCATGGCAACCAGAACGTGCTTTAATTTTTTCTTGATGTTTATATTGTAATTGCAGGGTATCAACACCAACTTTGGTCGTCCAATACGTCGAAGAATACCAAGATAGTGTATGCTTATGTTGTTGGTAAAATTGAAATAGAGTTTGTTGACTTTGTGCCAAACTGCATTGATGAACTCGCGCATGTTGTTCTGGCAGACAATCGTTCCAGATAAAATCATCAAAAGCTAAATCAAGTAATGTGCCATCCATGTCAAACATGATGATTGGCTGCTGTAAATCTGAATATGACATAAGGTTAATCTATGTTTGTTAAAACGCTTGCCCCACAAGATCACTTTATTTTGCAACTTGTTCCAGTTATGGCGCAGGCTAGTCAAATATTACTGGAAGAATATCAAAATTATTGTGCGGGCGGTGAGTTTAATATTCAGGAAAAAATTGATGATTCGCCAGTGACGCAAGCTGATTTAAAAGTAAATCGTTTTATAATCAAGCAACTCACCGAACTTACGCCTGATTTACCAGTGTTGTCTGAAGAAAGTGATTATTCAGCCCGTAAAGAATGGCAACGTTGCTGGATGCTTGATCCATTGGACGGGACAAAAGAGTTTATCCATGAGCGTGATGAGTTTACGATCAATTTAAGTTTGATTGAAAATCACGAAACCACTTTTGCTATTATTGCCGTGCCGTGTGAACAAGTGATGTATATTGGCTATCGTTCACAATTACCTTATAAATATAGTTTTAGCAGACAAGAATGGTCTCAATACCAGATTGAATTACATTCTTTGACCACACCGGTCCAGATTGGGCTAAGTCACAATAGTAAAAATCCTAAATACAAAAACTTTATCGAACCCATCTTGCAGAACCGGGAAGTAATACGACGTGAAGCTGGTAGTGCTTATAAATTTTGTATGATGCTTGAAGGGGAGATTGATATATATCCACGCTTTCACCCTACTTCGGAGTGGGACACCAGCTCAGGACAAGCATTTCTGGAAAGTATTGGTGGCGGTTTAATGACATTAGAAGGAAAACCATTTCAATACAATCAGCGGGAAACGGTATTAAACAAGGGTTTCATTGCATTTAAAGATCAAGACTATAAAACAATTGCTTATGATGCATTGCGCCTATCTGGTATTTTAGATTGAGTGTTAAGCTGCTCATGGTATAGTGAGTTAAGTTTTCATTTTAACGATTGAATATGGCCTTACATTTATTACCCAAAAGCATGTTTGAAGCAATTGATTTACTTCCTGATGCTTCGACGCCTGTAACGCTATTTACGCGTCATTCCTTGCGTGAATTGGTGAATGGGAAAGGGTTGGCAGGCTATGATTTGCAATTAACAGAACAAGGACGTGAACTGGCTTATGCTTGGGGGCAATATTTAATAAAGAATACCGATCGAGCGATTCAACATTGTATTTCGAGTCCGATTCAGCGATGTGTGGATACCGCTGCGTTGATGATAGAAGGGGCAGATGTGGTCCATAAGATGGTAAATACCCACACCATTGAGATCGTTGAACAGCGTTTATTGGTAGAGCCAGGTAGTTTCGTGCTTGATATTCAGCAAGCGGCGCCCTATTTCCGCAAACAAGGCGCATTAGGCTTTATCAATAGTTTTGTGAATAATGCCTTACCTGGAATGAAGCACCCAATTACAGGTGTTTTTGATGTATTGGAATTGTTGTATCACACTCATCCTACCCATCAGAATGGTTTAAGTTTAGCCGTCAGCCATGACACTATACTGGCTGCAATTATTGCTGTGATTTCTGGCAAGAACCAAATTGAACAAGCAGATTGGCCAGATATGATGGAAGGTTTATTTGTATGGTTTGAAGGAGAAGATTTTGCAAATAGCAAACTTAAATGGATTTGGCGCGGTCAAAGAGAAGAGTTGTTGATCAAGCATTTTCAAGATCCTTTATCTTAAATAAAGCCTTCCTTTTTAAAATTAGATTTTATCCACTTTAGCTTTCCCCAAAGATTAATATTGGTTTATATTATTATAAATATATGATTTTTATAAATTAACTAAATCACATAATTTGTTTTTAACGATAAATTATCGTGTTTATATTTGGGGAAATGTGATGCAATTACGTCTGAAGTATTTAGCAGTTTGTCTGCTGCCTGCTACTTTATTTGCCTGTGGTGGAGGTGGGGGAAGTGAAGATAGCAATAAAAAAAGTGAGAATATAACCACAACACCTCCTGTCGTAAATAAGTATCCTGAACCAACAAAAGATGTGGTCGATGATTCTATTATTGGTTTCTATGATTATGATAAATCTGAGCAGACACGTGTATTAAGAAATGATTTAAACGGAGATTTCATGGCGATGGTGCAATTCGCACAAAGTCATGTGGTGAATCCGAACAATAATGAAAAAGATTGGATGCCGAGGCTTACAGCTGAAAAAGAGGCTCTTTTGTTGGTTACACCTTTGGCAGATATGGGAGAAGTCCAAGCTTTACAAGCAGAGATCTATCAGGGTGAGAAACGTATAAGAACAATAGATTTAGTTGAACCGACACAAATGCCTGCATCAGATCAATCTAACGCCGATGCTCGCCCAAGCGTGAGTTATTCTAAACGAGCATGGAGTGCCGCGTTAAAGTGGGATGAAATTCGTGCAGATTTACATATTCGAATTATAGATCCGATAAATAAGCGTACAGGGGATTTGCTAGCTGAAAAGATTGATCTGGCTGCTCCCGGTGAATTAGTGCTTCATAATATTCGACTGGGATTGCTCACTGAGCCACCTAAATCAACAGGTCACTATATGTTATTAGAACCTGAAAAAGCTGGAACTGATTATTTTCAAACGATTCCAGCTGCACGTATGGTGATCGCCAAATATGATGACTTAAAGTTGGATAAGGTGATGGTTGCAAGCGGTGTTGTTTATGACGCAGCAAGTAACACCACAGGTGATGTGTATAGTGGCGATATGCGTGAAAACACAGCTAAATCTACTTTTGGTGTCGGTATTAATCTCGCTAACTGGGGGATAACCAGCGCATCAATGGCAAGTCAGGAACAACCTCAGCTTACACAAAGTGTAATTGCCCATCATGCCCGTGGTAAATATAGCAATGGTGAGGTCACGCATGGTTTGAGTGGTGGAAATGGCATGCTGACCTTGATTGATTCGATTGGTAACGAATTCAGTCATGAGATCGGGCATCATTATGGCTTGGGGCATTATCCAGGTTCAGTGGATGACAATATGTTTTGGGCAGCGCATCATGCAGATAGTGGGTGGGGTTATATCGCTTTTAGAAATAAGATGCGTGGCAATTTAAATTGGACGTCCACAAAATTATCTGATGGGAAAAATGGTGTTCCAAACTTTTTAAATCAATATGCTTATGGTTGGGATGCAATGTCAGGCGGAGCCAGTGCAAGTAGTATCTCAAAATATACGCATTATACTGGCTATAGTACCTATTCAAAGATTCAACCTGCCTTTGATCGTCATGTTTGGGATGAGTCTTCTTTAACAGGTTATAAAAAATGGAATGCGACAACACGACAAATGGAGGTATCACAGCCCAAGATTCCTTCCTCTAAAAATGTTTGGTACAACAGTTCGGATGGAAATTATTTGAAACCAAGGTTGTTTGGTGTTCCTGTTTATACGATTTTGGGTGGTTATGATCCAGTTAACCAAGTTGGATTAATTTATCCGGCAGCTAGAGGTAATTGGGGAAATGTATTTAATTTACCTCAAGTTGATACTTCTGCTAAATCGGCAAATTGTTGGTTAAATGTTCAGTTTTCTAAAAGTGTTCAAAATATAGCTTTAGCGCCCCAGCGCGTGAATGCAGGAAGTAATGCAAATAAATTTCACATTAATCTTGCACAAGCTGATTCACCACAACATGTGAAATTGTTCTGTAGAAAAGCAGATGAAGACGCGGTACTACTCTCGAGTATGACTATACCAGCGTATGGGGCTCCATCAACATCCCATGTGGAAATTGGTAAACAGGCAGGCTATTCGGCGCTTAGAGCAATCGAGCTACCTCAGCTTGAACAGGCTTTACTTGCCAATAAAGGTCGAGTGGTGATGACGCTTTCGGCTGAGTCAAAGTTATTGCTTGAAACCTATCAACCATTTATCGGTCAATTATCTGCTGATGCTCAGAAGGAAATGCTTCGTTATAATCAACAACACGCGAAAATGTATCGCTTGAATCGTTGGATGAATGTTTATTCTTCAGACTTGCATAAGGGTGAGCCAGAGGCTGTACAGGCCTTCAATGGATTCGTTGAGAAACTTGGCTTAACCCATGATTTCGAACTCGGTTCAGCAGCTTCATTGATGAATAGAACCCACTGCCTCAAAGCTGAGCGATTGGAAAACGGAGCGCTAAATGCATATATTAGTGGTGCTGTAGGCTGTTTAGGAGATGATTCTGAAAAATGGATCTATGATGCAAATGGGAAAATTCATAATAAGAAATATATAGATCAATGCTTAACGACAAGTGCTGGAAATGTTATTAATTTATTGCCGTGCGGTAACTTAGCAAATCAGATTTGGACCGTCGATGTTGCTGCTCAAGCGATTAAGCAATCAAACCAATGCTTCGATTTGGAAGGTGGTTATTTAACCAATAATCGAGCACGTCTGATTCGATATGCATGTACTGGCGGCGCCAATCAAAAATGGACAACTCCATTGGTGAATAATAGCTTAATACTTGCTGAGTTATCTGCGAGGAATTTAGTACTAGCGGGGTCGCTATTGAGCAAAGATGGATTAAAAAATTAGAAATGTCTTACTTCCCCCATTTAGGTTGGGTGTAATCATCGTGCACAGGATCTATTTAGCTATAAATAGATCCTGTTTAGAAACTTAAAAAATTATTTTTAAAAAAACAAAAAATTCGTCATTATATAAACATAAAAAAGATAAATTAGACACATAACTGGATAAAAACATGTCATCAAACACGATTTATTTGTGGGAACCTGAAATATTTACAGGTAAAGTTCCTACAGAAGATGATTCCTATCAAGTGGCATTCGAATTACATCAACAGTATTGCCATACGCCGAGTCATGGCAAAACATTGCTGACATGGTTAGATTATATTGCAGATAAAATAAGTGATCCTCAATATCAATATTTCTTTCCAGTACAAATTCAACAATGGTTAGATCAAGTCAAACAGCAGTTTTCTAAAAACTTATGTGCGATTATGCAGATCGATGGATTAATGCAAGATACTCAAAAAGATGCGATATATCGTGTTTTTTATGAAGCTGTACATGAGACTGGTGTTGGGTTTTATGAACCTAATTTTAATATTTGGGCAATTGGTGAGTTGCAATCACCCGATAATGCTGTTGAGCACCTGCTACAACCTTATTTATTAGAACCATTAGATTTGCAAAGTCTAAAACTTGAACAAACACAGCCATTGGGTGCTTGGCAAACGCCTGATTTTCACATTCCACATAACATGGCAGCAGCTGAGCAATTGATGTGTCAGTGGTTTGAGCAGCAGACCTATGCTAAAGATTTAAACCTTGATGTTTTTAATATTGCGCATGATTATATTTCGAATTGGGGCAATATAGGACGACCAGAATTAGCTTTGGATACGGGTTATCGCTGTTTTCTGTTAACTCAAAAACAAGTTGGCGTTTTTTATCAGTTAAAAATGGTACTTAGAAAACTAACGGTAAGTCCGATGCTATCTTTTGCAATGGATTTTACAGATCGTTTTATTTCCCAGTATTTGCAAGAACAGTTATCTGAACGTTTAATTTTCCGTTTAAGATCTATGGACATTTATCATTATTCAGAAGATAAAGGGCGCTCAGATCTATGTTTTTCCTTGATAGGACGTTGGGATACAGTTTCGGATATTCAAGATTTTCTTAAAAACTTAGATGCCTATATTAATTTTATTTTTTTCCATTTAGGGCAAGGACGGTTAGAGGCATTACAGGCTTGGGCTTATGGGGATATGCCTACAGGTTTGATGATCGATATGGATTTTCGCTTTGAATTGATGATGTTTGCATTAAGTTTGGATGAAGAATACTTAATCGAGCGCTATCAAGAATATAAAGAAAGATTTACGCAAAGCAATGCACGTGCGCATGATTTAGGTTTGTTGGAAGAGAGTTATAATTTTTGTCAAAAGCTCATGAAAATTGTAGAAAGTGAAGGTACAGCCTTAAAACCTTATGTCAGAGGGTAATAGATATCAAATTAGGTTTCTAATCAAGCATCGTTTACTAAAATTGAAGCAATAAAAAAGTCCGATAATTCGGACCTTTTTATATGCAGCAAATTAGTTAGCTAATGCTTTAATTTGAGCATTTAAGCGGCTCTTGTGACGAGCAGCTTTGTTTTTGTGGATGATGCCTTTATCAGCCATACGGTCGATTACAGGAACAGCTGTTTTATAAGCTTCTGAAGCAACAGCATAATCACCAGCAGCGATCGCGTTTACTGTACGTTTGATGTAAGTACGAACCATAGAACGCAAGCTTGCGTTGTGTTTACGTGCTTTAACGTTTTGACGAGCACGTTTTTTAGCTTGAGCAGAGTTTGCCACTCGTGCACTCCTTGAAAATAAGTTGGTCTGGGCGGGCTGAAGTTAAAACCAATACAATATTAGCAACATTCACCAGCCCGTAAACAAGTGCCATATTTTGAGGAAACTATGCCGCGAAGTCAAGTCTTGTCATGTTTTTAAGTGCATTTAACAGGTGATAATCTTACAAGAAAACGTTACATTAATCTCAATGATCAATTGGAAGAACTATAAATGAGCAAAGCAGATAAAAAAGCAATTATTATTGGTGCAACTGGCTTAGTTGGTCAGGCATTGGTCAGCGAATTACAGCAGTCAGATAGTTTCGAAACTATAACGGTTGTTGTAAGAAAAAAATCAGATACATTAGATAGTTATAGTAAAGTTAATCAGCTGGTGGTCGATGATTTCTTATTGTTGAATGATGAGGATGTGAATGCACATACCCATGCGTTTAGTTGTCTGGGAAGTACCATAAAAAAAGCAGGATCTAAAGAAGCTTTTTATGCGATTGACTATGAGATTAATGCTCATTTTGCAGATTTAATTCAGGATAAAAATATTCACTTTTTGATTGTGAGTGCTTTAGGAGCGAATGCAAATTCACCTGTTTTTTATAATAAAGTCAAAGGTGAGTTGGAAGATTATTTAAAAAGTTTATCAATTTTTAAGCTTTCTATATTTCAACCTTCACTTTTAATCGGTAAACGCAGTGATGTGCGTTTTTTAGAAGATATGGCACAGACGGCTTTTAAACTGATCGAAAAAAAATGGACGAAGCCGTTTAAATTTAAGCCTGTCACAGCCGAACAATTGGCGCATACTATGGTGGTTGCAGCACAAACACAATCGGCTGCATTTAAACTGTACGATAATTTAGCGATACAACAAACCCAATAATGGAGAGCTTTAATGACAACTGTACCTTTTGTAACGTGCGATTTGTTAGATGATAATCCTGAAAAAGACTTACAAGTGGTTATTCCTTCTTTAGATGGTAAATTCTTTAAAAGTTATGGTGCACGTAAAAGTTTTGGTGGTGAAGTTGTCACAGTTAAATGTTTTGAAGATAACTCTCGAGTGAAAGAGCTATTGGCAACAGAGGGTACTGGCAAGGTGCTTGTGGTAGATGGTGGAGCATCTATGCGTTGCGCATTGATGGGGGACATGATTGCTGAGTCTGCTGTAAAGAATCATTGGAATGGTGTAGTGATTTATGGGTGTGTACGTGATGTAGATGCACTCGCAGAACTTGATCTAGGTGTTCATGCATTGGCAGCAATTCCTCAAAAAAGTAATCGTAAGGGCATTGGTGAGGTTGACAGTACACTGTATTTTGGTGGTGTAACAATCAATTCTGGTGATTATATCTATGCAGATAATAACGGAATTGTGATTGCCAAAGAAAAGTTAGTCGACTGCTAAAAGGACAACAGTATGCTTAAAATGGTGAGCCATCAATTTAAGGTTTTACAATCAGTAGCTGCAACACTTATAGAAGGTGGGCGGGGTGTATCAGGAACACCATTTCCTCAACAGCCAACAAAGCCTTTAAAACTTTACGAATTCGAAGGTTCACCATTTTGCAGACGTGTACGCGAAGTTCTTACACTGTTGAATTTGGATGTTGAAATTTACCCTTGTCCGAAAGGTGGTGAAAAATATCGCCAAATCGTAAAGCAGCAAGGTGGAAAAATACAGTTCCCATTTTTAATTGATGAGAATACTGGTGATCAGTTATATGAATCACAAGATATTATTCATCACTTATTTAAGCATTATGGAAAAACGGGACAAACGCCAAAAAAATATAGTCGTTATCCGAAATTGCCTTATGTTTCGACTCTAGCTACCGTTGCAAATGCAGCTCGTGGTGTTTGGATTAATAAGAAAATTATTAATCGCCCAGCGCCTACACAACTCTTAGAATTATGGAGCTTTGAAGCGAGTCCTTATACACGTTTGGTTCGTGAAGTTCTTACTGAGTTGGAGTTACCTTATATTTTACACAATGTATCAAAAGAGCGTTGGCAAGATATGGGACCAGCCATTCTACGTTTAAAACCAGGGAAATATATTCCATTACCAAATGGTAAGCGTGAGAAGATTGTAGAAATCATGGGGCGTGATATTCAGGTTCCATATTTAGTTGATCCAAATACAGGTGTGAAAATGTTTGAATCAGCTAAAATTGTTGAGTATCTAAAGAAACAGTACGGATAACAAGCTTTGAAAAAAGCACCTTTAAGAAGGTGCTTTTTTGTGTCGTTTGGTTGTTGCATTCATAATTGTTTTGTAGGTTAAATACTTTAGTAAATATTGTGATGTGATCAACTCATGTTAAGTCAATTATCTAGTTTATTCAAAAGTTCAAAAGAGACACCAGAACAATTGTTTTTGAAAGAGCATGCTTTAGTCTTTGATAAGGAGCATGGCGCTATATTGAAGGGTGTAAAACTGAATGAACTGGGTTTTCGTCTGGAGTATTTTTCAAATCGAAAATTAGATCATTTTAATGATTTGGCAAAGTTGTTTGAAATCAGTCCACAGATAAATGAAAAAATCGATTTAGAAATTCATTCGCAACGTTTCGTTGAACGCTTAGGGAACACAGAACAAAATCTCAAAGAGTTGAAACAATCGATCAAAATTCTGAATGATTATTATGTGAAGTTTAAAAGAGCAAGATAAACTGAGAAGTTGTGTTGTATAAAGAAAAAAGCTGAATCAAATGATTCAGCTTTTTTGTGCAAATCTAGCAATTATTTTTCAATAATAGCTGTTACGCCTTGTCCACCAGCAGCACAGATCGAAACGAGGATACGACCTGAACCTTTTTCATTTAAGATTTTCGCAGCAGTTGCAATGATACGACCACCAGTAGCAGCGAATGGGTGACCAGCAGCTAAAGAAGAACCTTTAACGTTTAACTTGCTACGATCAATAGAACCTAAAGGTGCATCTAAACCTAAACGCTCTTTACAGAATTTCTCATCTTCCCAAGCTTTCAAAGTAGAAAGAACTTGTGAAGCAAATGCTTCGTGGATTTCATAGTAGTCGAAATCTTGAAGTTTAAGACCAGCACGCTCAAGCATACGTGGAACTGCATAAGCAGGCGCCATCAATAAGCCTTCTTTCTTACCAACGAAATCAACTGCAGCTGTTTCAGAGAAAGTTAAGTAAGCAAGAACTTCGTGACCATTTGCTTTAGCCCATTCTTCAGAAGCTAAAAGTACGCATGAAGCACCATCAGTAAGTGGAGTAGAGTTACCCGCTGTCATTGTTGCAGCTTCGCCTTTACCAAATACGGGTTTCAATTTTGCTAATTTCTCAGCTGTAGAGTCAGCACGTAAGTTGTTATCACGGTTTAAACCTAAGAATGGTGTGATTAAGTCATCGAAGAAACCTTCTTCGTATGCTTTCGCCATTTTTTGGTGAGAAGAAGCAGCTAAAGCGTCTTGATCTTCACGTGCAATACCCCACTCAAGTGCAGTAATCGCTTGGTGATCACCCATAGATAAACCAGTACGTGGTTCACCATTTTTAGGGGCATCCATAAGATCTTTAATATTAATTTTAGATAAAGCTTTTAAACGATCTTTACCAGTTTTAGCGATGTTCAGCTCAAGTAAAGCTTTACGCAAACCATCACCAAAAGCGATCGGAGCATCAGATGTTGTATCAACACCACCAGCAACACCTACTTCGATTTGACCTAATGCAATTTTGTTAGCAACTAAAAATGCTGCTTGCAAACCAGTACCACAAGCTTGTTGAATGTCATAAGCTGGTGTTTCAGGTGAAAGTTGAGTGTTTAAAACACACTCACGAGTCATGTTAAAGTCACGGCTATGTTTTAATACCGCACCAGCAACAACTTCACCTAAGCGTTGACCTTGTAGGTTGAAACGTTCAACCAAACCGTTTAACGCAGCAGTAAACATGTCAATGTTTGAAGCTGTGAAATATGCGCCGTTAGAGCGAGCGAAAGGAATACGGTTACCGCCGATAATGGCAACACGGCGTACAGTGTTTTGGCTCATGGTTTTATCCTGTTGAACAGAAGGTTTGGTTGTTTTAGCTGTAGCTGCTTTTGTAGTGGCAGAAGAAGCAGTGCTTTTCGAACTACGGACAGTAGCGCGAGTACGAGTCGTTTTAGGTGTCGTGCTTGCTGCTTTAGAGGTCGTGCCAGCAGTTTTACGTGTAGTAGAAGCTGCTTTTGATGTATTTGACACATTTTCTTCAGCAGAATTCTCGACTGCTGGATTTTCTTGAGTTGTTTTGCTCATAAGGCTTTTCCAAGCATAATTGCGATATTCTTGTAATAACAATACCATATTTAAAATACTGCTGTATTGACTAGAATGACGCTTTAGACCACATTCAGGTCAAGACATCGGAACATGAAGTCAAGTATGATTTATGACGAGTCAATCAAACATTGTTTTCATGTAATTTGATTAGCATGATACCTATGTTTGTAAAAAATTCATTTGTATGAGAGATAATAATCATGACCGATCAATACCAAGCATTTACACAATCACCTTTGGGTAAATTTGTTGTAAAAAATTTAGGTTTACCATCGCCAGTAACGTTAGAACGTTTTGAAAATGCTCAACCTGTTGTGAATGGTGCAGTATTGCTTGGCGCAGCACCTTCAAGCACGATTTCTGCTTCTATTGCTCAAGTTCTTAGCAATATTCATGCAGATAGCTATGTTGGTAATAATGTTGAATTACAACAAACAGCGGCAAAAGTTGGTTTAAACCTTCGTCCTTTAAATGCAGATGATAAAGAGTCTAAGTTTAAAGCAGTTGTATTCGATGCTTCTGGTATCCAAGATTCAGAACAATTAAAGGAGTTGTATAACTTCTTTAACCCGATTGCGCGTCAGATTTCTAGCTCTGGTCGTGTCATTGTGATTGGTACAACACCTGAAACTGCTAAAACAGTGAAACAAGCAATTGCTCAGCGCGCGCTTGAAGGTTTCATTAAATCAGTAGGTAAAGAATTTAAGAAAGGTATTACTGCTCAAGTGGTTTATGTAGACCAAGGCGCAGAAGCAAACCTCGAATCTACTTTACGTTTCTTAATTTCTCCGCGTTCTGCTTATGTTTCAGGTCAAGTTATTCGTGTTTCTAAAGCAGACGTTGTAGATTTAGATTGGGCTAAGCCACTTGCAGGTAAGACTGCATTAGTGACTGGTGCAAGCCGTGGTATTGGTGAAGCGATTGCAAATGTATTGGCACGTGACGGCGCGCATGTAATTTGTTTAGATGTTCCACAACAACAAGCTGATTTAGAGCGTGTTGCTGGTTCAATCGGTGGTTCGGTATTGGCTATCGATATCACAGCTGCTGATGCTGGTGAGAAAATCAAAACTGCTGCTGCAAAACAAGGTGGTTTAGACGTTATTGTTCATAATGCGGGTATTACCCGTGACAAAACTTTGGCAAACATGAAGCCTGAGCTTTGGGATCTTGTTATCAACATTAACTTGTCTGCGATCGAGCGTGTTAATGATTACTTACTATCAAATGATGGTTTAAATGCAAATGGTCGTATCGTTTGTGTATCATCAATCAGTGGTATCGCTGGTAACTTGGGTCAAACAAACTATGCTGTATCTAAGGCTGGTGTAATTGGCTTAGTGAAATTTACTGCACCTACATTGAAAAATGGTATTACGATTAACGCTGTTGCACCTGGTTTCATCGAAACTCAAATGACGGCTGCGATTCCTTTTGCGATTCGTGAAGCAGGTCGTCGCATGAACTCAATGAACCAAGGTGGTCAACCTGTAGATGTTGCTGAAGCAATTGCTTGGTATGCTTCTACTGGTTCAACAGGCGTGACGGGTAACGTTGTGCGTGTATGTGGTCAAAGCTTATTAGGTGCGTAAGCATTAGGGTTTTGAAGAGGGGTGCTTGTGCATCCCTTTTTTATAAAAAATATCAAAGGGTTAATTATGAATACGCGTCATTTTAATGAATTACCAAAACCTTATTTGGCTTTTCCAAAAGTTATTCAAGGTTTAATCTTTAAAAAGCCAAAAGGTGAAAAGGTATTGCCTCAAGTTGAATATGTGGTTGATACGTTGAAAATTGATACGAAACATTTAGAAAGTTATAACGAAATTTGCGGTTTTAAAAATGATGGTTTTGTGCCAGCGATTTATTTAGCTGTGTTATCTCAAAGCTTACAAATGCATATGATGACCAGTGAAGCGTTTCCATTTGCGCTTTTAGGATTAGTGCATATTCGTAATCAAATCAAACAAACTCGCAAAATTGGTGTGAATGAGCAGATCACATTAACTTGTAAATTTGGTGAGCTTAAACCGCATGACAAAGGTTTACAATTTGACTTTATCACGACTGCAAAAGTTGGTGGTGAAGTCGTTATGGAAAGCTTAACCACTTATTTATCTCGTCAAAAAGTCGAGAAAAAAGCTGCTGAAAAAACAAAAGAAACGCATGAGCCAGCATACCAACCACAAGCAGAATGGAATATTTCTGAAAATACTGGGCGTCGTTATGCAATGATTTCTGGTGACTTCAACTTGATCCATATCCATGCTATTACAGCAAAAGCATTTGGCTTCAAACAAGCGATTGCACATGGGATGTGGAGCAAGGCGAAAGCTTTAGCAAATGTTCAACTTCCTGATGCTTATGAAGCGGATGTATGGTTCAAATTGCCAATGTTCTTGCCATCAACTGTTGAGTTCTTGACTACAGCAGATGCGAAACAAAATGATTTCTTAATTCGTAATGTGAAATCAAAAAAACCACACGTCGCTGGTACTGTTAAAGCTATTTAAAATGTAGTTTTCTTTGAGGTGCATCTCTTCTGTTCGCAGGAGAGATGATCTTAAAAAAATATTATTATAAGGATGTATACATTGATTAAAGAATTTCTCGTTGCCAATACTCAAAACTATCATGGCACGGTTGATGAACGATTCAAAGACTTAGCGACTCAATTCAGTCGATTCCAGGATGCAAGAAGTCATCAAGGCGGCGCGGCTTTAGTTGTGTATTTTCAAGGCCAAAAAGTTGTTGATATTTTTACGGGTAAGAAATCACAAGATGAAGCATGGCAGAATGATACATTGGCTATGTGTTACTCAACGGGCAAAGGAATCTTGGCAACGCTCACACATATCTTAGTGAGTGAAGGGCTGCTTGATTACGATCAGCCAATTGCAAAATATTGGCCCGAATTTGCTCAAAATGGCAAAGAAAATATTACTTTACGTCATGTATTGTCTCACCAAACTGGTTTATTCGATATTCGGAATCTCATTGAGACAGCGACAGAAATGCTGGACTGGTCATATATGTTAAACGTTGTAGCAGCGGCAACACCGCGATTTGCGGCAGGGCAGAGCTATGCTTATCAACCATTAACATATGGTTGGATCCTTGGTGGTGTGATTGAGAAAGCTACTAAACAGCCTTTAAATTGGTTGATGCAACGTTATCTGGTTCAACCGCTTGAACTGAATGGAGCATATTTCGGTGTACCCGCCTCAGAGTTGGGACGAGTAGCACGTTTATTGGAAAAGCCCAAAAATACAACTTCAGTGAAGCCGAAAACTAAGAAAGCGAATCAACCTCGTAAAGCAACAATGTCAGAGCGATTCCTAATTTGGTCCGGGCAAAATCCACAAGATTTTCAGGATGCGATGATTCCAAAAGGTATGCGGAATTTTAGTTTCTATAGTGATGCAGGTTTACAAGCCGTGATTCCAGCGGCAAATGGCGTGTTTACGGCGGATAGTTTGGCAAAAGTATACGCTATGCTTGCCAATAAAGGTCAGTGGAATGGCGAGCAGCTGATTCGTCCAGAGGTTTTCAAACAATTAAGCACCGTGCAATCGAAAGCTCGTGATCGAGTCATGCCAATTCCAATGCATTGGCGTTTGGGTTTCCACCGCGTTCTAACCATGGGAAAACGTGCGCCACACGGTTTTGGTCATGTTGGATTCAATGGTTCTGGTGCATGGTGTGACTCCGATCGAGAGCTTAGTTTTGCTTATACGCATAATTTTAATATTACCTCTGCAACGGGAGATTATCGTTTGTGGGGGCTAAGCCAAGAAGCTTTAAGATGTGCAGATCAAGTTTTAAAAGGCAGAAAAGGATGGTTCTAAACCATCTTTTTTTATGTAATATTTAAGAGCTTTCCAAGATGAGTTCGATTGGATATTAACGATATAATTAAGAATTATTAATCAATTTTAATAATCTTTGAGTTTTAGTTCTCGATCTTCCTTTAAAACCTGATGTGGTGAGTTTTATGCTTAAATTTATAAGTCCATTAGCGCTTATGCTGTAATTTTTTGATTCAATTAATGGTTTTTGAGAAAATTGTGATAAATTCAAGTTGTTGATATTTAATATTAAAAAATAAAATTTTGTTGATTGGTATGTTGGGTTTTGATAATGTTTATTATGCAAAAAATATATTTAAAAAAGGGAATAAAAAAATGAAATTTGGATTCAAAGCGATTTGTTTAGCTGGAGTGCTTGTGACAACAGCTGTATATGCGTCAACGACATTATCACCAAATCAACTTAACAATAGTGGAAGTATTCCAAGTGGTTATGCAGATTTAAAATTTGTTTTGGCTAATGGGAATTGGGTTAAAAATATTTACTTGCCCAATACTGCCAACCACCAAGATAAGATTACGATTCAATCGAGTGCAGGTTGGAAGAGTTATCTAGATACCTCAAATACAAATTTACCGATCGAAGTGCTCGAAATACAAAGTGGTGATGTGTTTCAGTTTACTTATGATGGCAATCAAAAAAAATGGGTGGCGCAATTGAGTGCTGTGAGCCCAACCAATGGTATGCCATTTGAAGAAATCACACTTACTAGTGCAAAGTTACAACATATTTTACTTGCTGATGGCAAGTGGGCCAAAACCATCGCCCTACCATCAAATGTCAATGATGGTACTTTAGTACAAATTACGTCTACTGCGGCATACCCATCACAGCTTTCAAAAGATAATTTACTGTTTCCAAGTAGTTTTAACCTTAATAAAGGCAGTGAATATTGGTTGAAATACAATGCTACATTGCAGAAATGGGTACCTGAGTTTATCAAGCCATTAAAGTTGAATGTAAAAGATGTTGGAACAAGTTTAAATACAGTGACCACCCCTTTAACGGAAGTAAATTTTGGAGATTCAAATTGGGTCGCAAACTTTAGTTTGCCCACTACAGCAAATGATCGTGATCGTATTGTGATTAAGTCATCTGCGACTTGGTCTGCAAAAATTAATAATACCAATATCAATAGTGACGCAACTTTAACGCTTAAAAGAGGTGATCAATACGAGTTCATGTTCGTGAGTGATAAAGGGCATTGGGTATTAATGTCTGCACCAAAAAAAGTGATAGAAGCAAATGACAATATTGCTTCAGTTTTACCTAATATGACTGAGCCAACATTGAAAGTCAGAATTTCCAATAATAATTGGAGACAAACGATCAATTTACCTACAAGTGCAAGGGTGGGAGATAAAGTTATTTTATCGTCAACCGCGGATACAGATAGCTTTGTTTTGGCAACGAATGGCTTATCGACTACGATTAAAAATGGCGAAAATCGTCGTTTCATTTTTACCAGTCAAGGTTGGACTATCGATAGCCATACGATCGATATGTTATTCGTTAACAGTCCTGAAGTTACAGAAATTATTGGCGAAAGTGCCGCAAAACTTCGTATGATTGAAGGATTGAATTTAACCAATATCACGGCTGAAAACTCATCTGCTAAGTTTTATTTAAGACAAACAGGATACATCACTTATAAGATGCCAGCTTCAACATTATTAGATGCAATATATGTGGGGCGTGCGGATACAACTGTGCAAAATGAACGAAAACGAGTTTTAGCAGATGGTGTGTATTATCAGGGGAATGAGCCTGGTGCAGGGGGATGTGGTTGGGCTTGGATTAATGCAAGTTACTACAATATGATTGGTGCCAATGACATTGCTGGCTGTTCGGTTGCAGCTATGCGTCACGAAGTAGGTCACAATTTGGGGTTATACCATAATGATTCTACCAATATTGGTTCTGGTTTTGCTCATCCATTAGGCAGTACTGCCATGGGGGGTAACAATCTGAATTTTTATTCTAGCCCGTATTTGTATAATCCTAAATATGGAGTACGTTTGGGTGAAGAGGGTAAAAAAGATGCGGTCAGCGTGATTAACGCTATGGCAGTTCGAATTTCACAATACCATTAAGTGATTTCTTGAGCATGAAACATTCAAAAATTATTATTCTACTTGCAGTCACGTTCGTCGTGATTGCAGGTTTGATTTTCTTTTTAAAGCCAGATCAAGTTACTGAATTTACGCAAGATGATGCCTCAATAAACTTAAAGACTTCTGTTCAAGCGCCTTCTGTTTTCCCAAGAGAAAACTTAAATCTTTCTAAAACGGAGTTGGAAACAGCTTTAAAAGAAACGGTTTTATTCCATGAAATACAGGATGAAGATTTGAAGGTGAGTAGTGCATTACCTTTGTCAAAAAGTGGCAAAGGAATGGCTGTCCGTTATAACCAGAATATTATCGAGACCAGAAAAGTCGGAGATATTGTTAAATTTCAAATGCTTGAATATGGCTTAAATCGTAATGGCGAAATAGTTGAAATTGAAAAGGTTGACGATGATATCTTGCGTTGGCATGGTCGATTTCAGCAAGGAAGTCCCGAGCGAAATTTCTTCACCATAACCCAAAGTCAAAAAGATCAATATACGATTATTCAGATTTATACAGACAAAGGAAACTATACTGCTGAAATCAAAAATGGTCAGGGGGTTGTACAAAGTATGGATGAAGGTGTTGATGACCATGAGCTGCATGCTCACGAGCATTAATTTAAGTATATAACTCTGCTTGAATAATGGCTTCCACGTGACGTTTAAAATCGGCTTCATTTAAACCATTGAGGCCGAGTTTATAAATACCTTCCAGACCACAGACAAATGCGATCAATCGCCATGCAATATCTCGACTTTCTGAATCGAATTTAAACTCACCCTGCGTTTTCCCTTCATCAATCATAGCAACTATAGAATGATGCCAATCTTGCATCGCAATATTATAAGCATTCTTAATTTCTTGGTCTTGATCAATGAGAACTTCAGCCTCATTCCATAGACGTAGATAGGGCTGAATCTGCTCAATATTTTCGCAACCTAAAAACAAAGATAAACGTTGCAAGTAGCTGCTGGTATCCACTTGATTTTCGATTTCATCTAATTGTTGCATCAGCTTAATAAATGCTTCGGCTTTTAAATGAGAACTAGAGGCAAAGTGGTGATGCACTTGTCCTGTTGAGGTTTGCGCTTCTGTTGCAATACGGCGAACAGTCATCGCAGAAAAACCTTCGTTCAAAGCAACTTGCATTGCAGCTTGAAGAATCATTTCACGACGTTGTTCTCGATTTAAATAAGCCATTTCCAAAAATCCGATGAAATTGTTGCGGAAGCTGCAACAAACTAACTTAAATTTTAAAATTGGACAAGCGTTCAATTTTGATTATAATAACCTGAGTTGAACATCTGTCCAAGTTTAGAGGCATTTATGTCACGCAAGTGGTTAATTCTTGCAATCATCGCATTGATCTATCTCCCTGTTGTTATTGATGCAACAGTCTTACATGTTGCAGCACCAACGCTTATTGATTCGTTATCACTATCAAATAATGAATTGTTATGGATTATTGATATTTATTCTCTAGTCATGGCTGGGCTCATTTTACCGATGGGTGCATTGGGAGATCGTATTGGCTTTAAACGCTTGATGATGATCGGTGCAGCACTGTTTGGCTTAGCTTCTTTAATGGCTGCATTTTCCGCTACTGCATGGATGCTGATTGTATCGAGGGCATTGTTAGCAGTGGGGGCGGCCATGATTTTACCTGCAACACTCTCCGCGGTCCGTAATACTTTCCTGGATGAAAAACAGCGCAATATTGCTTTGGGTATATGGACGACTGTCGGTGGTGGTGGAGCAGCCTTTGGACCCTTATTTGGTGGGTTCTTACTAGAGCATTTTCATTGGGGTGCAGTGTTTCTCATCAATATTCCAATCGTTGTATTGGTACTGATCATGGCTTATTGGGTGATTCCAAAGCAGGAAGGGCAACCAAAACAAAACTTAAACTTAATTCAAGCATTCGTGTTGGTAGTCGCTATTTTATGCATCATTTATGCAGTAAAAACGGCAATGCATGCTTTTACCATGAGCGTAGTCGTAATGTTTGTTGTAGGACTTGGCTTATTGGTGGGTTTTATTCGTAAACAATTAACAGCTGCATCACCAATGATTGATATGCAATTATTTAAACATCCTGTGATTGCCACGGGTATGGTGATGGCAGTTGTTTCTATGATGGCGTTGGTCGGTTTTGAATTACTCATTTCACAGGAATTACAGTTCGTTTATGAGTTATCACCGTTGGCTGCTGGGATGTTTATTTTACCCTTTATGCTGGCATTTAGTTTAGGTGGACCTATTGCCAGTATATTGGTCAATCGTTTTGGTTTACGCTCGATTGCAAGTCTCGGTATGTTGATGAGTGCCATAAGCTTGTGGGGATTGGCAAATACGAACTTTATGCAAGCAAAATTACAAGCTTGGGCATGGATGGGAACGTTGGGATTGAGTGTTGAGATTGCTTTGCTTGCGTCCACCTCTGCAATCATGTCATCAGTGCCTCAAACCAAGGCCAGTGCTGCTGGGGCGATTGAAGGAATGGCTTATGAACTTGGTGCTGGCTTCGGTATTGCCTTTTTTGGATTGTTATTGTCATGGTTCTATGCACAAGCAATCATAATACCAACGGAAGTTCCTCAATCTTTGATTGCGCAAGTCAGTGCTTCGATTGGTGAAGCAGTCCAGGCAGCTAAACAGGTATCGCCAATCGTTGCTGATCAAGTGATAACTGCAGCTCAACAAGCTTTTAGTCAGTCACATCGTGCCGTATTACAAGTAGCCGCTACCTTTTTTTTAGTATTGACTGTATTTATTTGGTTCGCATTGCCGAAGCGAGTGATAACTGTTGAAGAATAAGTTTATTCCCCCTCATTCAAATTGATATTTGAGTAAGGGGGAGATTGTCAGCATTTCATACCTTTTTTATTTCGTTTTAGTTGACAATGGAATGCATGGCTAAAATGACAACAGGTCTTAGGCGGTTAGCATTGTTTCGGATTGATTTTGAGATAACTCTAAAACGAGTTGTCCGATTTTATGCTTTGCAGCGTCAATGGAGTCATGATGTCTTTGATCACCGAACTCTTGATATTCAGATCGAATTTCAAAAAACTGATTTACGCCTAAGTAGCGACTGAGTACCTTGATGTGTGGACCAAGGTGATTCATGTGCTCCCTAATTTCACCTTCGCCAAAACCAAATTCTCCACATGAGTTGAGTAAAATTAAGGTTTTATTTGAAAATATGGGTGCCAATGGAAAATCACCTCTGGTTAAGTCGAAAGTAAAGGTTTTATTGATTCTTATAATTTGATCGAACCATGCTTTCAGGGAGGCAGGCATACCATAATTATACATCGGGGATGTGATTAGAATGATATCTGCAGTTGCGACTTCATGAATATATTGATCCGACTCAACAAGTATCATTTTATGGGCTTCAGTTCGTTTTGCTTCAGGTGTAAATACTGCTTCAAGCCATTTTTGGGAAACAAAGTTTGGGGTGTGCTCTCCAAGATCCCGATGCATAACTGGATCATGAGGGTGTTGTTTTTTCCAATGGGTTATAAAGTGTTGTCCTAACATTTTAGAAATTGAACTATGTTTCTCACCTTCTCCATGAAAAGAGCGGACACTGGCATCAATATGCAATAAGTTAGTCATTGTAGTTTTACTCGATTCGATTGCTGGATCTTCAAGATAGGAGATTTTGGAATCTGCTGACAAATGACATTATTTTTGTATAAGATGAGATTTTCTCATCTCTAAAGAAGTATAGGATGTTGAAGCGATTACCATCACTAAATAATATAAAAGTATTTGAGGCAACTGCACGATTGGGTAGTTTCAAGGCTGCAGCGTATGAATTAAATGTTTCACCTACCGCGATTTCACATCAGATCAGTGAGTTGGAAAAAGAGTTAGGAATCAAGCTATTTATTCGAGGATTTAGAATCGTGACCTTGACGGAGGAAGGTCAAAAACTCGCTGAAGTGAGTACCCGATTAATTTCAGAATTGAAACAAACTCTACTCGAGCTAACAACCCATTCCAACAAAATTACGATCAGCACCACGAATGCTTTTGCGGCAATGTGGTTAGTACCACAATTACATGCTTTCAAAGTAGAGTACCCTGATATAGAGATGCAGATTAAAGCAGATGATGACTTGATTGATATTGATCAAGAGCTAGGCGTTGATATGGTGATTCGATATGGTTTCGCAGATATAAATAATGCTCAGGTGAGAAAAATTACAAATGATCAATTTGGTTTGTTTGCGACACAACAATATTGGCGTGATAGAGAGGCAGCAAATTCTGATGTGAAATTGCTGGTGACTCAATGGAAAAATAAGGAATTGTTAAGATATCACCAGCCTGATTTTTTATTACAGCGATTTGATCAAGTTCATCCTACACTTGAGTATTTTGATGATGAAAACCAAGTTATTCAAGCTGCACTTGCAGGGCAAGGAGTTGCTTATGTGAGTAAGATTTTAGTCCAGCAAACTGTTACCCAAGGTTGGTTAGTAGAGAGCCCATCTTTTCAAATTGAGGGTATGGATAATCTTTGTTATTACAGTGTTATCCCCAAGCGAAATCTTAATCATCCCTGTGTGATTGCGTTTCAGAACTGGATAATGCAACGCTTGTCTGTACTTTAAGGGGCGTGTATACCGAATTGACGTAAAATTTTACATAGTTCGATCATAGGTAGACCCATTAACGTAGTTTGATCATCTCCAATCATCTGCTCAAATAAACTAATACCTAAACGTTCACATTTGAAACTACCAGCACAATGTAAGGGCTGATCAATTTCAATATAGCGTTCAATTTCACTGAGTGTTAGACGGCGAAACTTGACTTGATAATGTTTAACTAAAGTGCATTCAAAACCAGATTGGATATGTTGAACACTGAGTCCAGTGCTGAAAAAAACAGTGTTACCCGAATTGGCTTGTAACTGTTGGATCGCATTTTCGACGGTAATTGGTTTCCCAATAAAGTCATAAGGCGCATGTTCACGCCATGCGACTTGATCTGAACCGATCACAATTGCATTTGGATATTGTTCTGCGATCACACGTGCTTTTTCAAAGGCAAGCCGTTTGGCCAAATCATCTGCGTGCAACTCACCATTTTCAGATTCATCAATATCGGGAGCAATACAGCGATACGCTAAGCCTAAGCGATCCATGAGTTCTTTGCGGGTTTGGCTGCTTGATGCCAAGATGAGTTCCAAGCTACTCATTAGACAGCATATTCCGCAAGCACATTGAGAGAAACATAGTGCAAAACAGCATTGTGACAAGCATTTAATTTTACAGGAGGCGCATGTCCTGCTTGATAAGCTTCAACCCAGCGTGTCACACAGATACACCAAAAGTCACCTGGTTTTAAACCTGGGAAGTCGATTTCAGGCAATGGTGTAATCAAATCATTGCCCATTTTCTGAGAAAAATTTAAGAACTCTGAGGTCATTTGCACACACATGGTGTGTTGACCTAAATCACTAGCCGCTGTATGACAAAAACCATTGCGAAAATAACCAGTAATTGGGTCAAAGCAACAACTTGCTAATGGCTCGCCGAGAACGTTTAAACGATTGATTTTTGGATCTGGATGAATAGACATAATTCTATAAAAATTCAGTGGTACTTATTATCATAATCAAAAGTGACGCTTTCGGCAGCTTTTCTGTAAAAAAACTCACCTTTATTTTTGATAATCATTTAAAATTGTGCCGTTTTTTAAATCAACTAGAGAGCCATCCATGAATTTTCAGCGCATGACTGACCTTGATTTAGCAGGTAAACGTGTTCTTATTCGTGAAGACTTAAACGTTCCTGTAAAAAATGGGGAAATTACAAGTGATGCACGTTTACGTGCTGCATTGCCTACCATCAAAGCGGCTTTAGACAAAGGCGCGGCAGTGATGGTGTTTTCTCATCTTGGTCGTCCTGTAGAGGGTGAGCCAAAACCAGAACAATCACTTGCGCCTGTAGCGGCGTATTTAACCAAAGCTTTAGGTCAAGAAGTAAAGCTATTTACAGATTACCTAGAGGGTGTTGAAGTTGAAGCGGGTCAAGTGGTTTTACTTGAAAACGTTCGTTTCAACCATGGCGAAAAGAAAAATAACGAAGAGCTTGCTAAAAAATATGCGGCACTTTGTGATGTATTCGTGATGGATGCTTTCGGTACAGCACACCGAGCAGAAGCGTCAACTGAAGGTGCAGCACGCTTTGCTCAAGTTGCAGCAGCGGGTCCATTATTGGCTGCTGAGTTAGACGCACTGGGCCGTGCAATGCAAACACCTGAAAAACCAATGGTTGCGATTGTTGCAGGTTCAAAAGTTTCCACTAAGCTAGATGTACTCAATTCACTTTCTACAATCTGTGATCAATTGATCGTGGGTGGTGGTATTGCAAATACTTTCTTGGCAGCCGCGGGTTTCAATGTCGGTAAGTCACTTTATGAAGCGGATTTGGTTGAGACTGCAAAACAGATTGCTGCCAAAGTAAGCGTACCTTTACCAACTGATGTCGTAGTGGCTGATGCAAGCCAAATCAACTTTGAAGATTTCTTAGGTTCTCTAGCAAATGCACAAGCAGTTGTGAAAAAAGTTGAAGACGTCGCAGATACCGACATGATTTTGGATGTTGGTCCAGAAACAGCAAAATCATTTGCTGAAATCTTAAAAACTTCTAAAACCATTCTTTGGAATGGTCCTGTCGGTGTATTTGAGGTAGATCAATTCGGCGAAGGCACTAAGACACTTTCATTGGCAATTGCTGAATCAGCAGGTTTTTCTATTGCAGGTGGTGGTGATACATTAGCGGCTATTGATAAATATCAAGTTGCTGATCAAATCGGTTACATCTCAACAGGTGGTGGTGCGTTCTTAGAGTTTGTAGAAGGCAAAACTCTACCAGCTGTTGCTGTTTTACTTGAGCGTGCATAAGCTAAATATGAAAATCAATATTAGTAATTGATTTAATTATATATTTATAAAATGAGCTGATGAAAATCGGCTCTTTTTTTGATTAAATTTTGTTTAAGTCATAAAAATGTCATATTGTTGCAATATGATTGTCATCAAACTAACCAGTTATAATGGGAAGCTGTAATGAATTTGAAATTAACACTGATTGCTTTAATGGTAGCGCCAATTGTTATGTTAACAGCGTGTGCAAAAAAAGAAGAAGCAAAAACTGCTGAACAAGCAGAGGTTGAGTCAGTTCAAACAACGCCAGAACAACAGGCTGCTATTGATGCAATTGACAAGCCGATTTTAGATGAAAAGAATACAGATGTTGAAGAAAGTGACGTTGAAGTAGCAGCAAGTGCAGCTCAATAAACTTTAAGTAATTAAAAAGCCGATGTCCAATACATCGGCTTTTTTGTATTTATCAATTGGCTTTGCAGTAGAAAGTAAGTGTGGTTTGATAATCATCATCTTTAGCTAAAGATGCGTTTCTCCCCGTAATTGTGCCGATCACACCAGCAGCGGCCTCAACTAACTTTCCTGTTTCTTCATCTACAACGCCTTTCAGAACACCTTGATAAGCCACTTTTTCGTCGACTATGACAGGAGAGGTATTACGGTTACATGTTTTTTGTGCCGCACTGACAGCATTATTTTTAGCAATCAGGTTCGTTTTCCCGATACCGGTCACTTCGTAATGATTGTTTTCTTTTTGAATTGCTAAGGTGTGAGTAGGGGAAGAAGCACACGCTGTAAGTCCAAGTGCAACAGTACCCAGTAAGCTAAAAATTAAAGTTTTTTTCATTGCTTTTTCTCTAGTTAAAACGCCATTTGGTTATTTGACCATACAATTTTCAATTTCTTTTACAGCTTATGTACAGTTTGTTATGAAACTTAGTAAGAAAACTGGGCCTAAAGGAAGTTGGAAACGATGAATATACATCAAGCTCCAATTACCCATAGTGAAAAAGAATCAGATTATGCTAATCTAGCGAAATCCTTGTGCTAGTTAGATTTATATTAATGGCGGACTCCAAAATAGAGACAATTCATCAAAATATTCATCAACGTCAATCTATTGGGCAGTTAATTGAACCCGCACCAGATCATCAACAAATCGAAAAAGCAATTCAGGCCGCTTTAACTGCGCCTGATCATCATCGTTTAAAACCCACACGTTTTGTGGTTATAGGTGCTGATCAACGAGCTGCTTTTGGTGAGTTTTTAGCAAATGCTTTAGCGGAGTTAGGCGAAACTGAGCCTGCACAGTTGGAGCGTGTCAAACATCATCCCTTTCGTGCACCTATGTTGGTTTTAGCACTGACAACACTGCAAGATCATCCTAAAGTTCCGCACTTTGAACAAATTTTAAGTACGGGTGCTGCGGTACAGAATTTTCTATTGTCTCTTCAAGCTCAAGGCTTTGCAACAATGTGGCGTTCTGGAGCGGTTGTAGAATCAAATTGGCTTAAACAGCAATTGGGTTTAAAAGAACAAGATCTGATCTCTGGTATTATGTATGTTGGAACAGCTGCCAAAGCCATTCCTCCTCGTGCAGAAATAGACAGTCAAGCTTTTATGACTTTATGGCAAACCCCTTAGTTATATCTTAAATGATTAAAAAAATGAGTTTCAGGATAGAAAATGGCAGAGTTAAAATTTACTGATTTGGTTGAACCTGTTGCAGTTGATCAAAAAACAGCATTGAGAGTTACAGTGCTTGGTGGTGGCAGTTTTGGTACCGCTATGGCGAACCTTGCAGCACGAAATGGCTGCGATACTATGATTTGGATTCGTGACGCTGCAGTTGCTGAAGAAATTAATCAAACCCATATTAATAAGCGTTATTTGCCAGACTATACTTTAGAGTCTGCTTTACATGCAGTTTCTGACTTAGAATTAGCTGTACGTGACCGGGATATTATTTTGGTTGCGATTCCAAGTCATTCTTACCGAGATGTACTCAAGCAAATTGCACCATTTATTAGTGCTCAAGCAGTTATTTCTTTAACCAAAGGGATTGAAGCGAAAACTTTTAGCTTTATGAGCGATATCATTCGTGAAGAGTTACCAGAAGTCCCTTATGGTGTTTTGTCAGGTCCAAACTTAGCTAAAGAAATCGTGGCAGGTATGCCATCCGGTACTGTGATTGCAAGTGAATCCGAGCTGGTGCGTTATGCGGTACAACATGCCTTGCATAGTGCATTATTCCGTGTTTTTGGCAGTGATGATGTGCATGGCGTCGAGTTGGGTGGTGCACTAAAAAATATTTATGCGGTGGCGATGGGAATGGGTGCGGCTTATAATATTGGTGAAAATACCAAGAGCATGATCTTAACACGTGCTTTGGCAGAAATGAGCCGTTTTGCAGTAAAACAAGGTGCAAATCCACTGACTTTCTTAGGACTGTCTGGCGTTGGGGATTTGTTTGCGACTTGTAATAGCCCATTGAGTCGTAATTATCAAATAGGTTATGCATTGGGATCTGGAAAAACCTTAGACCAAGCAACCAAAGAATTAGGACAGACGGCTGAAGGCATTAATACAATTGTTCAGGTGCGCACAAAAGCAGAAGAGCTAGATGTATATATGCCGATTACGAATGCACTCTATGAAGTAATTTTTGAAAATGCACCGCCAATGACAATCGCGCTTTCTTTGATGAAAAATGGTCATCGTAGTGATGTTGAGTTTGTTTTACCTCACCATGAAGTTTAAAAACTATTTGCATGGTACCGCTGAGACTTAGTCACGACAACGATTAGGATTTAATATGGTGAGATGGATTTATTAAATTGTCATCTTGCATGGTTAAAATATCAATATAAAGAATAAGGTAATTTTATGCAGTTAACTTTAGTTCGCCACGGTGAGGCGTCCCCAGCAGTGAATGGGAATGATATGCAACGCCCTTTGACACAACGCGGTCATCAGCAAGCTGAACAAACAGGGCTTTTTTTAAAAGATGTTATTCGTCCTGAAATTTTTGTAGTCAGCCCTTTATTGCGTGCTCAAGAAACTTTGGCACATATACAAACACATTTTCAGGGAATTCCTGTTTTAATGTGCGATAAAATTAAACCAGATGATGACGCCAAAGATGCAATTGAGTGGTTGTCAAAACTGCCATATGAGTCCATTGCGGTTGTGTGTCATATGAATGTTGTAGCACATATTGCTGAACAATTGACGCACGAAAATTTCCAACCATTTGCATTGGCTGAAGCTCGCATTTATGATCAAGCGGTGATTGCTAATGGTTTATCGACGCAGAAGAATCGTTTTATTCCAACGATCTAAATGTTTATGTCCGTAATAAAATAAGAGTATTAAACAACGATGTTGTACATATTGGTGTGAATACTCTTATTCTATTATTTCTAGATGCTTAAAATAACAATTATTTTCTTGTAAAACAAAAACATATAACAATTTATTGCTAAATTATTATCAATTTCAATCACCCATATTTGCACCATAAATACCTTATTTCGGGCATTTTACGCATAAAATTGCTAAAATAAAAAATAATCTACACCAAATCTGCACCAACAAATGAAACTTCCAAAACCAATTAAACGCGGCGAGACTTACCGTATAACTGTTACGTACGATAAAAAAAGATACTCATGCACCAGAGATACAGAAAAAGAATGTGAGCAATGGGCTGCGATGAAGCTCCTTGAGCTAAAAACAGGAAAAGCTCAAGAGGAAAGCGGTATTAAGCCTTATTACCCATTCTCACAACTATGTGGAAAATACTATCTTGAAAAGGGTAGCAAATTAAAATCAAAGGATGTTATTCGCAATAAATTAGATAATCTCGAAAGAATAGTTGGCGAGCTGGCTACAAAGACTATCTATGATTTCAAACCAAGTGATATTGTAGGCTGGCGCAACAAAAGGATGTCTGAAGTTAAGAGTGGTACCGTCTTGTTAGAGTTCTCAATCTTTTCATCAATATTTACTTACGCACAAAAAGAACTATTTTTGATTGAGTCTAACGTTTGGCAATCTGTAATTAAGCCTGAGAAGGGGAAAAGTAGAAGTCAAAGAATCTATGAAGATGATCAAGAAAAAATCTTGAAGCAAGCGAAGTGGGATAAGACAAAGCCGCCAAAATTTGTAAAGGATTATGTTTGTTGGGCAATGCTTTTTGCATTAGAGACAGCAATGAGGCAGGGTGAAATACTTTCTATGAATAGATGTGATATTAAAGAGGGGTATGTTCATCTACCAATGACAAAAAATGGCGATTCTAGAAATGTGCCTTTATCTGCTGAAGCAAAACGATTATTAAGCTTACTTAGTGCTGAAGATGGGCCTTTACTCCCAGTTAATGTGAAAACATTTAAAAGGACTTGGATAAAAATTCGAGATGAAGCTGGATTGAGTCATATCAACTTCCACGACACTCGACATGAGGCAATCACAAGAATGGTAAGAGTTAGAAAGCTACCAGTCGAGGTTTTAGCAAAAATAACAGGGCATAAGACAATCGGGATTTTGATCAACACTTACTACAACCCAAATGCCCAGGATCTTGTTGAAATGTTTAATAGTAGTGAGAGCTAATTAGCTCTCTTTCTGCCACGTTTATTGCTTTCATTTCGAGTTAGTATTTGTCGTGCTAATTCAGGATTGTACATGTGCTTACCACCAGTGCCTTGATTAATCGCAATCAACTTATCTCTGATAGTAGATACGCTCAGATTATAGATTTTAGCCAACTCTGAAGCACTGACTAACTCTTGTTTTTCCTGCTCAAGCTTGGTGACGATAGCGCCACCAAGGTTTTGACCTAATAGAATCTGAGGGGGAATGTCAGATTCTACAGTAATAATATATTTATGTGCTCCCATTCACCCCTCCGCATCCGCTTTTGCTTCTTCACCCAAAAGGTCATTCAGCGTGACTTCACACATATTTGGAATATTATGATCTTGAAAACTACCAATCATTTCTCCATCATCAAAAGCAAAAATATGTGTAATAGTTCCAGATCCAAAGCTTTTACATTTTACATATCCAATTCTTTCAAGCGCCTCACAAACAGCTAAGATCGGAGCTTGATCAGATATTTCTATTTTTAAGTTTTTAAAATTACTCATTTCCGCCCCTTGCTGCTTCTTCAACCATTAGTTCATAAATTGGAGTGAAGTAATCTTTCGTATGTTCTCCCCAGTGATAACTACTATTTCTAAGACGCTCTACAACATTGTTTGGGATGGTTTTGGGCACCACCACGCAGCCTTCAAGCTTTTTCTGCATGTGATTGACAGCACGCTTCCACATTGACCAACCCGTATTGACACGGTGGTAAACTTCATCAGCATCATCTTGGAAAGCTAGATCAATATCATCTCGGACAACATAATTACCTTGCTCCATGTCAAATCGTACATATTCAAAATGTGAAGTAAGCCAGTAATGTTGTTCAAATAACGGCTGTTGTTCAGTCCAGAAAGCCTGCTTTTGTTCCAATGTTAATTTTTCTTTTATCATCACCAAACTCCCAACATCAGAATTAATAAAAGCCCAACCGCCAAATCCAACAAGATTGATAAGCCTAAAGAGAGTTCTGTCATGTGGTCACCTCAAACTTATAGCCTTTCTTGTCTAAGATTTCACAAAGTAGTTCCTGGCAAATCTCAGCACGTCTAATTATTTGGTTTTCCCGAGTTGCATCACGCTCTTTATAGAACATGGTTACTCGGCGCTCTGGTTGAATATGACCCACAACATGCCAGTCAATATTCTCGTATTTCTTAATCAGGTAATCAGGTGTATCAACCAATGTGTATGCAATGGCGGATCTATTTAGATCGCGAAGCAACATGTAAGTATCTAACTGCCACTCATACAGCTTCTTATCACCAGCCTTTATCTCGATTGGGAATGTCTTTTTAGAATAGGCAGATTTGATATCAATAATGATGTCTTCATCCTGCTCATCTATATCCCATTCACCAGTAAATAAATCGGTTGTAAGGCGCGTCTTATTCTTCACATAAAAGTTGCCAGTCACTTGGTTGAGTAGAGCAATACTTTGATCTTCAACTACTTTGCCTTTTTCAATTTCAGGTGTATCTAATTCAGGTCGCCAGTCTAAAAGTATCTGGCTTGCCATCTCATAAATATGAGATAAAGCGCCTTCTGGTATGGTGTCTTTGTCAGGGTAAGCCATAAGCTTACCCACACCCGATGCTCTAAACGGGATCATGTTCTAAGACCTCCGTTTTAGCCTGAACATAATTGAGTTGTTCTTCGCTCAAGTTGTAGTGGTGCTTAAGCGCCTCAATGTCGCCTTTACCATTGCGAATCTTTTGAACTGCTTTCTCAATTTGCTCTTCTGTAAGAGTAGGGCGATTATCCGCAGTATCAGGTGTTACATCCTTAACAGGCTGACCACTTTCAGCAATTCGTTCTGCTTCGTCTTGATCGTGAATGCCGACAAAACCGAAAGCTAGACGAGCGCATTGAATTGTTGCTTTGTGACGCAAGAAGCGTGAAGGGTGACTTTGCCATGGGCCTTCTACCACATAACCTGTTTTTGATTTGAATGGCGCGCGATAACATTCTGATAGATACTCACGAACTACAGTTGGGTGAGTACGATCTTTGCGATAGATAACGCACTCAACCCATTCAGGTGCGTCAACTTTTGCACCATCCATGCGAACCATATTTTCTGAAAACTTAAACTCCATTCCATCAAAGTTGGAGTTTCCATTGATGATTCGTGACCAACCATCTACACCAACAACAGGGATAATCCCTTTATTTTTATCAGGGAAAGCATAAATTTCTTTGGTCCAAGGATTTAGCTTGTACTGACCTGCAACAATCAGTAATGAAGCCATTTGTGCATCAGTTGCAGGTGTTTCAGTACGGAAAGCTGTCTGGATCAGCGTTTCCTTCAATTCTTGTGGATTAACATTTACCAACCCAAGAGTTTCAGCAACGTTTGCAATCTGAGTTGTAATTAGTGTTCCGTTTACTGGCGCATTCATAACCTTCTCCTAAGCTGCTAAAACTTGTGCTGTTTTTTGTGCTTCAATCTTTTTGATTTCAGCCATCCAAATTTCGTAATTTTCACGATCTAAATGATCGAATTGGTAAAGTGTCTCTACTGCTTGATTAAGCTCAGAAGTTGTATAAACACGATCAAGCTTTGACTTTATGTTCGAGAGATATGATTGAGCGTTCATCCCTTAATCCCCCTCAGCGCTGCAACAACTTGCTTGATTTCTTCTTCGGTGCGCCAAAAACCAATGTCCGGATCTATAAAGTCGTCACAAATAATCTTCTTGTAGCCATTAAGCGTATTACCATCTAAACACCAAGCTTCTTCGCCCTCCCTCGGATCAAAAGGCGCAGGAATCTCTAGCTCAAGCTTTATGGTGCGGGGTTTTATTCTGTACTCATTATAGCTATCAAAAACATCAAGAGTTGTTTTGCCAATAATTGAATACCATTCGCCATTGGTGTGTTTAAACTCTACTGTCTCACCCTTAGCCCAAGCCAATTTTGCCTCAGCCCCACTAATCAAGTCTTTGTTTTGAGATCTCTCAATTGGTGTAAGGTCATTGGCTAAAAACTTTGCATAGCCATTTGACTTGTTAAAAGCTGATTCACTCCATTCGCCATCCCAGTAATAAATAATCTTTTCACTAGTCAAATAAATCAACTTTTGTTGCTTATCACGATAATTCGCATCCTTCACATCATTCCGCTTAAGCACAACAAGGTCTCGAAGCTGAGGGAGGGTGAGTTCTTGACCTGATTCATTTCCCATTTGGAATAAAACGCCAGTTGAGTACGCAAGAATTTGCCCGCTAGTAACATGGAAATATCCTTTCCCAGAACCATTCCATTTATACCCAAGCTCAAAAAACAACTCCTGCGCTTCTTTGCTTTCCGCTTCATCATTCACTTTGATTTTGTAGTTATCCATCTCACACACTCCACACAGCAGGGCAGATCACTTTGTAAAGAACCACCAGTGATGCAAAAAAGCCGATAAAAATGAAAGTCATTACAACGGCAAATTCTTTGTAGGGGTTATTCATAACCTTCTCCACGGAGCGCTTAAACGCGCTCTCTTAGTTCTTGTTCAATAATGTCTTTGATCTCTACAACATCTAGACGATCAACGTATGCTTGGATTTCGCCATCTTCTGAATAGACGCGAATGTCTTTGATTTCGCTTACTTCAACATCAGTCCAGTTGTGACCAACACCGTTGCCATCCTTGAAAACTGATGCAACGTAATCGACTTCTAAAGCGTATTCTTCGTTGATTGTTAAGAGAGTTGCTTGCTCAGCTTTGACATTGATCTCATCAAGCTTGAATGGAGCCATGATGTAAACTGGCTCTTTATGCTCAATCTTCGCAGGAACGAATGCATAAGCAGCTGTTAGCATCCCCATTACTCCAAGTGCTGTGCACATTGGTTTGACTACATTTGCTTTTATGTTCATACTTATCTCACTCTTTGAGTAAGCCCTGCATCCGCCAAGATTGTTCAGGGCTTTTGTTTATCTGATGAGTTAATAGTAAACACAGCGTTTACTGTAGTCAAGGAAAATATTAAACAAATGTTTATTTATTTTGTTTTCTTTTACTAAACATAGACATAAAAAAAGACCACAAAAGTGATCTCTTAAAACATTTTGTTTATTTTAATTATGGTAGCGAGTTCTGCACATTAAAAGCATAAGCTACAACGCAAAATTCCTGATCCATAATATCCTCTGCTGTTAATATTTCTTCAGGATATTCATCCTTATTGGCACTAACAATACGAACACCGCCTTTAGGCATTCTGTATAAATACTTAAACTTAAATAAGCCACCATGACTTATAGCGTAAATTTTCCCATCTATGATATTGGTTCTTCCAACATCAACATATACAGTTGCGCCACTGTTGATTACTGGTGACATTGAATCACCAAAGGCTGTTAAAGCGTAAGCATTTGAAACATCAACACCATATTGTCTTAACGTGGCTTTGCTTAACCTCAACTTCCTTGTTTCATTTCCTACCATTTCCGCTAAAGACCCCGAACCGCACGATACCAAAACCTCTTTATAAAAAGGTATTTCAACTTCATCATTATCAACTGGTGTATCAGAATCCCACTCTAAGACCTTAGTCGCACCAACGCCTAATTTATTAGAATCACCTTTAAGAATCCAATTTGCAGAAACACCAAACTTTGCTGCTGCTTTTAATGCACCTGCCTTAGATACACCTCTTTTTTTCCAATTCGTAATTGTTTGTGGTGACTCATCAATAGCCTTTGCTGTTTCTTCTTGAGATACACCGCTTGCTTCTAAAAGCCTTATGACAGAAGGGTGAGCAGCCTTTTCTTCTTTCATCACATTATCCAAATTCATCAATAATCACATTATCTAAAAAAGTAAACACTTTGTGTTAAACAAATGATTTGACTTTAGGAAACATCATGTTTACTATTAATTAAACAAATGTTTACTAGAGGCAACCATGTCTATCGAAGCTGATAAAGAAATTCTCTTACGGCTTGGTGGCTCTACAAAAGTGGCAGAGCTACTGGGCTTCAAAGATAAACAGCGAGTTCAAAACTGGATGACTCGAGGAATACCAGCAAAGGTAAAACTCCAATATCCACATTTATTTCTTAACCAAAATATTCAGAGCAGCAAAGCTTCTGCTGCTTAAGGACAAACCAATGAGTCTCGAAAAAAAATCTACGCATGTGCGTTTGTCTCCTGAAAACCATGAACGTGCAAAAGTTCTGGCTGAAATTAAAGGTAAAGACCTTGCTCAATACCTTGCATATTTACTTGAGAAGGAAATAGCAGGTGAGTGGCATGTACTTAATTTACAAGCAAAATCATTTGAGCGCTTGGGATTAGGCGCTTTGATGCGGGATCTATCAACAGAGGTAATTTTTGCTGAGGGATTGGATGGGAATGTAAGGGATTTAGACAAAGAAAAAGCCTGATGTACAAGATCAGGCTTCGATATTCATCAATTAGGAACCAATGAATGAAATCAAATTTAGCACAAAAAACAGAAAAACCAAAGCGCAAGACAATTGGTGACAAATTGCGTTTTGAAGTTTTTAAACGTGACCAGTTTAAGTGTCAGTACTGTGGTAAAGCAGCACCTGATGTTGTTTTGAATGTTGATCATATTAACCCAGTTAGTAAGGGTGGGGAGAATGACATTCTCAACCTTATTACATCTTGTGAAGATTGTAATTCTGGAAAAAGTGACCGCCTTCTTTCAGACAACTCGGTAATTGAAAAGCAAAGAAAGATGCTTGAAGAGTTGGACGAACGACGGAAGCAACTACAGATGCTGCTTGAATGGCGTGACGAACTCAAAGACTTTGACAATGAAGTTTCACAAAGTATTGCTGAATACTTTGAACAATCAATTGAAAACGCAGCTGAAGTAAATGAAATGGGGTTAAAGAACATTAGCAAGTGGCTGAAGAAATTTAATGTAAATGAGCTTCTTCAAGCTATTGATGACCTTAATCCAATATATACAAAAGAGAAGACTTTGGATGCTGGTTCGATGTTCGCAAACATCCCTAAGGTCGCAAATTTTAATAGAAAAGGCGAGCTCGAAAAATCCGCATGCTACATCCGAGGCATTCTTAAAAATCGTATTTCCTATGTTGACTATCAAAAAGCTTTAGCTTGGCTGGTTGATGCTCTTGAGTCTGGTGTTGATGAGGAAGAACTAAAAGACCTAGCTAAGTCGGTAAAGAACTGGACTCAATTCCGCTCAGCAATGGAGGATATTTTAAATGGCTAGAGCAAGAAACATTAAGCCTTCATTCTTCACGAATGACGATCTTAGTGAAACTAATCCATTGGCCAGATTATTGTTTATCGGAATGTGGACCATTGCAGATTTTAAAGGTTGTTTTGAATACAAGCCTAAGCGTCTAAAAGTTCAACTACTACCTTATGACGACTGTGATCTTGAACAGCTCGTGAGTGATCTAGAAAAATCGGGATTTATCGCGATTTATACGGTACAAGGACAAAAGTACATCAAAGTACTTAATTTCACTAAACACCAAAACCCACATAAGAATGAACGTGAGGGTGGAAGTGAGATTCCAGATATTGATCAACAAGATAAAGAAGATGAAGTTAAGTCTTTAAATTCTAATGACTTGCAAAATATCGAGATTAATCGCGAGCAAGACGGTACTGATCGTGCTGATTCCCTTAACCTGATTCCTGATTCCCTTAACCTGATTCCTGAAGTTATTTCCGACGTTGTCGAAAATTCGGCTTCGCCTAAACGCAAACCTAAAACCCAAAAAACTACAGTTCCTGAAAACTTTGAAATCAGTGATCAAGTTAGAGTTTGGGCAGAATCTAAAAACTTTGGTGATCTTGAGCAACACCTTGAATACTTCACAGCGAAAGCAGCAGCCAATGGTTACAAGTATGCAGATTGGGATGCAGCATTCAAAACCGCTATCCGTGATGATTGGGCAAAGTTAAGAACTCAACGTTTCCAAAACACAGGATATCAATCATCTGCTCAACAAACAGCAAATGAACAAGCCAAGTGGGATGATTTCCTAAACGGTGGGTCTCATTACGTGGATGTCACACCAAAAAAGTCAATTCTGATTGAGGGGGTGGGTCATGCGTGAGTTCACCCAAGAGGATGCTATCCGTTTGATCACCAAGATGCGCGCTTACTACGGTAAGAAATTCGCAGATCAATGGTCAGGTGTAGATCCTAAAGATATCGCCGAATCAATGGTTGAGTGCTTTCAAGGTTTAAGTGCTGATGATTTCAAGCGCGGTGTTGCCAAGATGATGAAATCAACCTTTTGTCCTTCAATACCTGAGTTTAGATCATGGTGTGAGCCTAAAGCTGATGCTTGGTTAGATGCTCATGAGGCATGGGCCATAGCGAAAGATTCAATTGAATTCGGTACTGGTCGTGAATTGACTGTGATCTGGACTGAGCAAGCAGCTAAAGCTTTTGAGAAGTGTGCTGATCTGGTTGCAACCGGTGACAAGTTCCAATTAGCCGAAGCTAAGAAAATCTTTGTTTCGATCTATGAGCGTCTGGTAACCGAAGCAAAAGATCAAGGTTTAAAACCAGTCTACAACGTGAGTTTAGGTGTTGATCCTGACCAGCGTATCTCTGCAATCAAACAAGCTGAAGTTGCAGGATTCTTAACTGGTCCAGAAACTCAATTGCAACTTGAGCACAAGCAAACCAAGGAAGAACAACAGGCAGAAGCTGAACAATATAAAACAACCGCCCAAAAGGCAATTGCAGAGTTGCGTGAAAAGCTAAAGCTCAAAGGACCAGTGAACAAAATGTCAGATGAGATCAAAGAGGTTCAACCGTGGGAACTCAAAGAAGATTCAGAGTATTGGCCTGATCCGTTCGATCAAAAAGAACAATATATCGAAAGCCTAAAAGCAGAGGGTAAAGCCTTGCCTATGGCATTGAGAGGTGCAGCGTGAAACATAATCTCATGTTAGGCGATTGCCTCGAGCGTATGAAGGAAATTGAAACGGGTACTGTTGATATGATTCTTTGTGATTTGCCATACGGTACCACTTGCTGCAGTTGGGATGCGGTTATTCCATTTGAACCGCTTTGGGAACAGTACGAGCGAGTAATTAAAGAGAATGGTGCGATTGTTTTATTTGCTGCTCAGCCCTTCACAGCAGTACTCGCAGCTTCAAATCTGGACATGTTCCGTTATGAATGGATTTATGAAAAGCCGAATGCGACTGGATTCTTTAATGCGCATTTCCAACCGCTACGTGCACATGAAAATATCCTTGTGTTTTACAAAGCGAAGCCGACATTCAATCCCATTAAAACCTTTGGGCATGAACGCAAAACAGCTAAGCGTAAAGATATTGGATCTGAACATTATGGCAAACAGGTAAACATCAAAGCATACGATTCAACAGAGCGGTACCCGCGCTCAGTGCAGCTATTCAGCAGTGATAAGCAGAAATCAAACTTCCATCCAACACAAAAGCCTGTAGCTCTTTGTGAGTACTTGATTCGTACATACACAAATGAAGGTGAAACAGTACTCGACACCACAATGGGAAGCGGTACCACTGGCGTTGCTTGTGTAAACACGGGCCGTTCATTCATTGGGATTGAGCAAGAGAAAAAGTACTTTGACATAGCGCAAGAACGTATTGCTCAAGCAGGTACCGAGAAAGACATGCAGCCTGACCTATTTGGAGAAGCAGTATGAGCAAGCATATTGAGACATTTAACAGAACGTTGCGCTTACTTGAGGCATTTCATAATTCCGAGAAAGCACTAAATACAGAAGACATTCGACGACTAACAAACCAGACGCTTAGATCAGCTCAAAGAACAGCACGCTTACTTCAAGAGAGTGGGTGGCTTGAATGCAGAATTTACAACAACTGTGCTTTGTATAAAGCAAGCCCTAAAACTAACAACTTGTTTGGAGGTGCTAAATGAGTGCATCACTTACACAAATCCGTAGTGCATTGCAGGAATTGGCAATCAAGAAGGGTCGCCCAGCATATGAGCTTTACACAGCTAAACAGGTTAAGCATGCATTGGACAATGGTTTAGAACACAACTTGCTAGCTGAACTTCCTTTCTTTGAAGTGGTGAAGGAGAAAGATGAGCCATTAAGAGATGTTGTTCAGCGTGAATATCCAACGGCCGCCCAAGCAAAAGAGATACAGGTTTGGCTCAAGAACTTCAAGGGTCGTTATATCGATTTAGCTGAAATGGTTGGCTGTAATGCAAGTAGCTTTCAGCACATCAAAGCGGGACGAGTTAATTGCACTTTGGATATGTACAAACGAATCATGAAGGCACGAAAACAATTAGAAGGAGTTGCGGCATGAATATCGAATCAACTTTAAATCAACGTGGTGAGCGTTACGGGAAGTTTAAGTGCGTTGCTGCAACTACCTATGCACTTCAAGCGGTTATTCAAGAAGCTCAAACCTATGACAAGTTAAGCGCAAGTCAAATCATTGCCTTAGACATGATCTGCAACAAGATGGCTCGTATCGTAAATGGCGATCCAAATTACATCGACAATTGGCACGACATTGCAGGCTATGCAACGTTGGTAGAGCAAGAGTTGACCATTACCAAACGTGACTCAAGTGACGGAGAAGGGCGATGAATAAAAAATGCGTAAACACAGGTAATTGGGTGGAAATGTGCGATTCATTAAACAGATGCATAAGTGATGGAATGGGTGACTTTGATACACAAATCAGGGTTAGATTTTCAGATAGCGCTGAGAGGCTAGCAATTACGGCTGGTAGATTTAAGAAAAACAAGGTTCAGATCAGTTATTGCCCCGCTTGTGGTGAAAACATTGAAACCGTGTTTAAGGAGCAAAGCCAATGAACGCGATCCAATTCATTCAGCAGCACGGTGTTGAGAAGGCGAGGGAAGTTGTTGAGGGTGTGCCTGATGGTTGCACGCACTACAGAGTATTAAGTTGCGGAACTAGATATACAAAACATATATCAATCTCAGAATGCTACATCTGGAATGGAATCATGTGGAGAGCATGTTCTACCCCAGGTCTAGTGTTTACAAGTGATGTAATTTATCCAATTTCTGAGTTAAATCGCATCTTAGAAGGCATGAATATTATTGAAGCGCTTGGAGGAATTGAACAAGCAAAACTCTATATCGGCTTAAATGACAATCAGCACTCAATAATGTTGATCTACAGAATGATCACTTCTGATGAGATTAAACAAGCCATCGCAGACTACGAGTCGATTTATTCAAATGACATCAAGATCGAGGTTAGCTTTGGCTTTACTCTTATGTCGCCTGAACGCCTTGCTTGTATTGACATGGGCGACGACTCACACATTGAGAATCATATCTCTCCAAATTGTAAGCAGGTGAAGTGATGAGTACAACTTTTATTGACACAAATGGAGAGATGAGCTTCGAAGATAACGAACGACTTAAATTCGTCATTCATTACCTAAAGCAAGGCGCATCTGAAGAATTAATAAAGACAGATAAAAATGGTCGATTCGTTAATGAAGATAGTGAAACAGCATTTACTGATATTTGGCTTGCTTCTGCACAACACCAACAATCGAAAGTGGATGAGCTGCAAAAGCAACTTATTAATCAAGGTCAACGCTTTAACGAGCAATCCCAACGCATCAAAGACTTAGAGCATAAGAGTGGGGAGCTGCAAAAGCGGGTGGAATTTCTCGAAATGAATCTTCACTTTGTTAAAGAACATTTCGAAATGAATGATCTAGATAAAGCAATGCCACGTGTCTATGAAGAGTTGGAGCAAGCGCTCAAGGGGGAAGGATGAACTCAACACTAGCTATAGCTTGCTTTTGGATTGGGTGTCTTATGGGCTACCTAATCGGGCACTTAGGAGGCTGACCAATGACCACATTCAAAGAGGCTCAAAGAAGTAGATCAAAGGCGGTGGCGCGTTCTAAACGCGTTCACAAGGTGCCCACGGAAGATCAAGAGCAAATCACTCTTATGTCATGGGCGCATCATGTGAAGTTTGGGAATGGTCGCCTTTCTGATTATTTGATTCACATCCCAAATGGTGGATCAAGAAACGTTATCGAAGCAGCTAAGTTTAAGAAGATGGGAGTGAAAGCAGGCGTTCCTGATCTTCAATTGTTAGTTCCAAATGGTTTGATTCATGGTTTATGGATTGAACTCAAATCAAAGGCTGGCAAGTTGCTGCCAAGTCAGCGCTTAATGATGCAGCGATTAGAAGAACAGGGTTACATGTGCAAAGTCTGCTTTGGGGCGGACGAAGCAATACAAGAAATTAAAAAGTATTTATGTATTTGAGGTGACGGTATGAATGCGGCAGTAAACACAAAAGTTATGGATTGGTCTAAATACACTTTGGATGAATGGCTTAGTCAGTATGGCGCGTTCATATCAATCAACCGTATGCGTGGTGGTCATGAGCCTGATGATCTTGGAATTAATCAAATCTATTGGCTTGTACAGCAGAACGCAACAAAGCCAGCACGCAACAATAAAACAATCATTCTCAAGATGACTGATTTTGAGTATGAGCGAGTACAACAACTACTACGACAAATTCGTTGTTCAATTTCTATCTGTCAGTCAGCTAAAGCTGCGGTTGAGTTGTATATTCAAAAGCAAGTGCGTGGTTTGACACTCGATCAGATGGATAACGAATTCATGCTAAGCCGTAGCTCAATTAACAATATGATTACAGCAGGACGATGGTATTTAGCAGGACATGATAAAAGACTTGTCATTTAAATGAGAAAGTAGTAAATTCTGTTATAGTGGACGAAGTTATAGTAATTCACTAAGTATTTAAAAGCTCATCGAAAGGTGGGCTTTTTTGTTGTCTATAGAAAAGTGAGAATATATGGACATAATCGAATCAAAGAAGAATCTTGAAATTTACAGAAGCAATTTAAGTAAGCTGCAAAGTTATAACCATTTGTTCAGTAGCTATTCATTTCGAGCAGACTGTGAACGTGAAGCTAGACTACTAAAAGAACGTATCGAGGTGCTAGAAAATGCGTTCGACAAAGAGGCTAAACGAAATAAGAAAGCTGCCATGCGTTAGGTGTGGTAATGGCCCAAGTCAAGCGGCTCATTCTAATAGCTCCAAGCACGGCAAAGGGCGCGGCATTAAAGCGTCAGATGAGTTTACAGTGCCGCTATGCTACCAATGCCATTCAGCATTCGATCAATTCAAACTAGGCACAAGACAAGAATCAGAAGCTTTGTTTGATCAGTGGTTGGAGAAGACTGAGCGGATGTTGAATCTTAAAGATCATGAGGTTTTTTGATATAATTACTCTAAATATCGGGAGTAATAATTATGATTGATAACAACTCAATTCCTCTAAATATGCTGGAAATGCTAGATCATTGCCGATCACCGTATTACGAGAAAGCAGAAGATATAAAAAAAATATTTCCATTCGATATGCAAGTTGAAAAGTTACAAGAACTTCATCAAATGATGATTGAAGATCCAACAATAAAAGGAATTACTGGGCTTATTGCAGATAGGGTGAGACATGAAGACACAGTTTTTATGGTTGTTGATGCTAATGGTGACTTAAATATACTCCCTAAGCCTGATGTATTTAAATAATGTAAATTACATAATTTTATGTTTGAGCCACCCTCGGGTGGTTTTTTATTGCTTGAATCTTGATCAAACCTCATGTAAATTATAGTTTCTGATGTATATTAAGTTACTTTAAGAAACTACCAATTTTGAGGATAAGATCATGAACGAAGGTTACGCCTAGGCTGATAAAACAGAATCCTAGAATAGGAATTACGAAAGGCGCTATTGAGCGTCTTTTTTATTGTGAGGTGGGTATGAATCAAGCAGTGTTCACCATCAAAGATCACTCAGACATCGGTAAAACAATCAATTATCTGCATAACAATTACACTCAAGCAAATTTTGAGGGTAAGCCGTTGGTTGTTGAGATCAAACCTGAAGCGAAAGACAGATCGAAAGCTCAAAATCGTTTGTATTGGAAATGGCTTCATGAGATTCATAGAAAGACAGGCAATGACGAAGATCAACTGCACTTTGAGTTCAAGAAGAAGTTTCTAATCGGCATATTGAAGCGTGATGACGATGAATATGCAGCAATGTGCTTAGCTATATCGGCATTAAAACAAAGCGAATCTGAGCAATACAGAGCGATTGCTGACGGTGTTATCCGGGAGACTTCAACCACTCGAATGAATACATCACAGTTCACCACTTATTTAAATCTAATTGAGGCATTTGCGGTTAAAGAGTTTGGTATAATGTTGCCAATACCAGATGATTTGAAGTTTGCTTTGGAAAAGTAGTATGAATAATAAAGAGTGGTTTAATGAAGCATGTAGAAATGGTGGTATACCATTACAGAGACAAAGAGACTTTGAGCCAGTTTCACAAGAAGCAATGAAAGAGAAAATGAAGGCTGATGCTATAACTTTACGTTTAACTTATGCAAAATGGTCTGAAGAAGAACAGAAAGCCTTAGAAGCACAACGCCAAGAGTGCTTAGATAAGTATCACAAACTCTTAAATAAACAAAAAAACCGCCCATGAGGCGGTTTTTTAATGAGGTAAATATGGAACAAATCAAAGGCGCAGAACCTTTAAAAAATCTACGTCATGAAGAGTTCTGCCATGAATATTTAAAAACACTGAGCGCTCAAGAAGCAGGCAAGGCAACTGGTTATAAGAACCGTCAAAATGCTTGGGATGTGCTGCAGCGAGATGATGTACAAGAGCGAATTGCATATCTCAACACACAAAGAATGAACCGTGTCGATGTGGATGCAGACTATGTGCTCAAGCGATTGGTTGAAATTGATCAGATGGATGTCCTAGACATCATGGATGACAACTACTGCTTCAAACCTATTGGCGAATGGCCAAAGATTTGGCGACAGTACGTGTCAAACATTGAGAATACTGAAGAATTTGAAGGTTACGGTGAAGATAGAGAGCAGAGCGGTTGGCTCAAGAAGATCAAATGGCCTGATAAAGTCAAAAACCTTGAGCTTTTAGGCAAACACATATCTGTAAGCGCTTTCAAAGAAAGTGTTGAGCACAAGCATTCTGGGAAAATAGATATTAAACAAATTGCCGATGATGACCTGGATAAGCGAATCAAAGAGCTTGAAAATAAGGTGATGCCAGATGACAAGAGAGGAGAAGCTTGAGTATTTAGCATTGCTGGAAGAAAAGGCGCGTCGATTAGAAGTCTATCGCTATAAAGACATGGGCGATATTTTATATCCATTTCAGCAGGAATTGATTAGAGCAACCAAAACACATACTCAGGTCATGTTGATGGCTGCCAACCAAATCGGGAAAACATTTTCAGGCACATATATTGATGCGATTCACGCTATGGGACAGTACCCTGATTGGTGGGATGGCCACACGTTTGATAAAGCTCCATTATTGTGGTTGCTTGGTTATTCTGGTGTTAAGTGCCGAGATTTATTACAGGCTCCAATTTTTGGCAGAAGAATAGAAAATAAATGGCAAGGTGGATTAATACCACCTGAGTACATTCTCGACCATGAATCAATGATTGGCACGCCGAATGCCATGCAATCTATTTATGTTCGTCATGGCGGTGGTGGTGATGTTCAGTACCAAACATCAAAAGTGCAGCTATGGTCATATTCTCAAGGGCAACATGCCCTAATGGGGGATAAGGTTGATTGGTTTCATATTGACGAGGAGCCAAAAGATCAGCAAATTTTTCCTCAAGTTTTGATCCGAACAACAAATGGTGATCAAGGCAATGGTGGGAGAGGAATATTAACCTTCACTCCTGAGAATGGACGAACCGATCTGGTAATTCAATTCATGGATACGCCAAGCGAGGGGCAGTACTTGATTCGGGCGGGATGGGATGATGCCCCGCATATTAGCGAAGAAGTTAAGAAAACCATGCTTGCGTCAATCCCACCACATCAAAAAGAAATGCGTACCAAAGGCATACCAATGCTCGGTCATGGTCGAATTTATGACTTGAGCGAGGAATACATCACATGCGAACCGTTCGAGATTCCTGATCATTTTATGATTATCGACGGCATGGACTTTGGTTGGGATCATCCACAAGCACAGGTTCAGTTGGCTATTGATCTGGATAATGGGATTATCTATGTGACACGTGCATGGAAACAGCGCCTAGTGTCACCTGATGAGGCTTGGGGCGCAACAAAGTTATGGGCTAAAGATGTGCCTACAGCATGGCCTTTGGATGGTCTACAAACCGAGAAAGGGTCAGGAAAGCAGCAAAAGGCTTACTACAAAGAAGCTGGCTTTAATATGCTGAATGAGCATGCCACATGGCCTGATGGATCAAACGGGGTTGAGGCTGGTCTATTTGAGATTCTTGACCTAATGCGCAAGGGTAAGTGGAAAGTATTTAGAGGCTTGAGAGCATTTTTTGATGAGTTTCTACAGTATCACCGTAATGAAAGAGGCGACATTGTGAAAACTGGTGATGATGTGCTTGATGCTGTCAGATATGCGTACATGATGCGCAGATTTGCCAAACGCAAAGGCTTTATAGGCAAAGAAAAACCAAAAGCTCCACCGCCACCGCGCACAATGAGGACAACACTGTCATGACAGATGAAATTGCAAAAGAAAATAAAACCGACGATGACATTCTTGGGCGTGTACGCAAAATGTGCGATGAGGCTGAGGACTACTGGAATCCTATTTATGAAATGGGTAAAGACGATCGTCAGTTTGTTACTGTTGATAAAGCACAGTGGAGTGAAACAGAGCGCAAAGAGCGATTGGATAAAGGTGTACCAACTTTAACGTTTAATGTTCTCAGAACATATTGTAGACAACAAATCAATAATGCACGCTTAAATCGTCAGCAAATCAAAGCTGAGCCTGTAGATGACATTGCGGATCCAACGATTGCTAAAATCTTTAATGGGCTGCTACGCGATACAGAAATCACAAGTGGCGCTGATAATGCATATGATGCGGCTGTAGAGGGCGTTGTTTATAGCGGCATGGGCTTTATTCGCATTCATGTTGATTACGTTTCACCAGATAGCTTTCAGCAAGAGCCTAAGATCCTAACGATACACAATCCTGATTCTGTCTCAATAGATCCATTAAGCAAAGAACTCGACGGCTCAGACGCTCGGTATATTGTGATTAAAACATGGTTGCCGCGTGCAGATATTATTGATCAATACGGTGAAGATGCTGCATCTGATTTTGACAGTGAAAACGAAAATAGCGATTGGATCAATCATGATGATAAAACTGTTTGTGTCGCTGAGATGTTTGAATTACAGCGCAAATCAAAACCACTTTATTTGTTGATTGATGGCACAACAACATATGACAAACCTCAAGATGAAGCGATGATTGCAAAAGAGCGTGAAAGCTACGAGGAAAAGTGCTGGTGGTACAAGCTGACAGGCTCAAAAGTTTTAGAGGATCGTGAATTTATCGTTCCAATGCTGCCGATCATTCCAGTGTATGGTGATGTTACTTGGGATGGTGAAAAACGCTATGTATATTCAATGGTTCACTTCGCTCGAGATCCGCAAAAGCTTTATAACTTTTGGAGATCCTCGGAAGCTCAACAAATCGCAGAAGGTCTTAAACAGCGTTATCTAGTGTCAATCGAGGCTACAAAGGACATCCCAGAATGGGCAGATCCAAATGCTTATCAAGTCATTCGATACAATCATGTGACTGATGATGCGGGTCAACCATTACCGCCACCGCAAGCATTGCCAACATTAAGTACGCTTAATGGCATTTTAAATGCTGCTGAAGGAGCTAAGCAGGGCATTGAGCAAATCCTCAATATGCAGCCTGCTGCAATGGGGCAAAATGTCAACAATCAGTCAGGTAAAGCAATTGGCTTGTTGCAACAGCGTGCTGATGTAAGTCACTTTCATATCACAGACAACTTGAACAAGTCACTTGCTCAAGTGGGGCGTGTTTTGATTGCAATTTATCAAAAGGCATATTCAGTGCAAATGGTTAAGCGCATTACCGGTGAAGATAACAAAACCGAGCGTGTGCAATTGAATGCGCCTGCTCCAGTGGTGCAACAAGGTGAAAAACAGATTGACGGTGTGATTGATGGCATCCTGAATAACTTAACAGTTGGTCGCTACGACATCCGCATGTCAACTGGTCCAAGCTTTATCAGTCAGCGTCAAGAGAATAAGCAAGCACTTACTCAATTACTGCAGTTCGTTCCGCAAATCGGACAAGCAGCACCAGACTTGTTACTCAAAGCGTTTGATGATGGCAACATGCTCGAAGATATTGTTGAGCGTATCAAAAAATCACTTGATCCTGCTTTAACACAAGAGGGTGATGGTGATCCGCAGATGCAGGCTGTATTGCAGCAATATCAGCAACAAATGCAGCAGCTCCAAGCGGCACTACAGGAGGCTACAGCACAAGCGGATGATAAAGAAGCAGAGCGACAAGCTAAGTTTGCAATTGAGCAGCTCAAAGCTGAAACAACGATTGCAGTCGCTCAGATCAATAATGTTGCTAAAGCTGAACTTGAGGAGCTTAAGGGCGCAATCAACATGATCCTGCAGAACATGCAGCCGCCTCAAGAGTGGCTTGATACTGATATACAGAATCAACCACCACCAGAAACACAGTTTCAAGAAGAACCGTCGCAAGGCGGTTTTTTAACGCCTGAAGAACAGCAAATGATTCAACAACAGATGCTCGAAGAACAGGCACAGCAACAAAATTACGCACCCGATGACGGTCAGATTGGGATTGATGCGCAAAACATGGCTGTAGTTGAACAAAACCCCGAACTTGACGGTTTTCAAGGCATAGGTGAGCAAAACGATGGACAATATTGAGCAAACAACAGAAACAACCGAACAAACCTCAACACCTGGCGAGGTTGAACAACAAGTTGAACAGCAGCAAGGTGAGGAAGGTAACAGTCAGGTTGAATTAACAGAAGAACAGCAAGCCGAAGCCGCTGCCCAAAAGGCAGAGGAGGAAAAGGCCGCGCATAAGCAAAGTGCGATTGATAAGCGTATTGCGAAGCTGACTTGGGAGAAAAACGAGGCACTTCGTAAAGCTCACGAATTAGAGCAAAAATATGCAAGTCAGGCTCAGTCGGTTGTTAAAGAGCCGCAGTTGCATGAGTTTGATTCTATTGATGAGTATGCGAAAGCTGTATCCAAATATCAGGAAGATAAGGTACGGCAGGATTATCAAAATCAACAAGAGCAACAACGCACTGAGCAATTGCGACACGCCCAAGCTGTGAAGCTAGAAGTCGCTGAAGCTGAATTTCAAAAAGCCCACCCTGACTACCTTCGTGTGGTTGGTTCTTTGGTTCAAATCAGTGGTGGTGAGTTACCGGAACAGTTGAGCATGGCTGTGCTTGAACTGGGTGATGCTGCACCTGCTGTGCTTTATGAAATCGGCAAAGATCCTGTTGATGTTGTTGAGTTGCTTGATATGACGCCAACGCAGCAACTAATGAAGCTTGGAGAAATCCGGGCAACCCTTAAAAACAATCCCAAAACTCCAAAAATCCCGAATGCCCCTGCGCCAGTCAATCCCGCAAAAGGCGGAACAAGCTCTAAAAAAGATCCACATAGCGGATCTGATGAGGACTTTTTGCGTAGTCGTGGCCTAAGATAAGGTAATTAAAATATGTCAAATACCGTTTTAACTCATAACGTTGTAGCAAAAGAAGCGGCAGCAATGCTGATTGAAGAATCAGTATTCATTAAGTCAATTAACCGCAGTCGTGAGCAAGAGTTCAATAAAGACAAAGCTGGCTATAAAGTTGGCTCAGAGGTACGGATCAAGATCCCACCTGTGCCGGTTGTAACAGACGGCAAAGAATATAATGGTGATGATGCTGATCTGAACGCAAAGGAATCAACACGCATTTTAAAGGTTGATACTCAAAAACACGTTTCTTTAGAGTTTGGTGCAGCAGAACAAACATTAAGCCTAACTGATTTTAAAGAGCGTTTTTTAAAGCCTGCTATTCAATCGCTTGCAACAACTGTTGATGCTGACTTGTTAAAGCGTGCGATTGTGACTGTAAACAACAGTACTTTGATTGGTGCAAATGAAACCACACCCTTGGCTCCCTTTGGTCGTGCACGTGAAATGCTGGCACGCTCGTTGACTCCATCGGCTGGTCGTATTGCACTGCTTTCATCTGAGTTCACTAACGGCATTGTTGATACGTCAGGCACCTTATTTAACCCTAATGCTGAGATTGCCAAGCAGTACAAAGAGGGTTATGTAGGTCGTGCACGTGGATTTGATTTTGTCGAGTCAGAGCACATCTACCGCCAAGAGAACGGCTTAACCACAGGTATCACTGTAAGTGGTGCAGGGCAGACAGGCGGCTTCTTGACTGTAGGCGGTTTAACCAATGGCGATGTGATCAAAGCAGGTCAGGTGTTTAGTTTACCAGGTGTTGAAATGCTTCACCCACTAACACGCTTATCGTATGGCAAGCTTATGCAGTTTGTTGTGCTTGAAGATGTGACTGCGGGTGGTGCTACAGCAACTTTGAAAATCTACCCTGAAATTACGCCTGATATGGTTGGTGCTGACAAGCAAGCAAATGCCAACGTTTCTGCATCTCCTGCGAACGCTGCTGGCTTAACGTTTATCGGTGGCGATAACGATGTGATTGATCAGGCGCTTTGTTATACCAAAGATGCATTTAGTGCTGCGTTTGCACCTTTAAAAGTGCTTGCAGGCTGTGAGGGTTATACCTTCAACACTGAAACAATGGCATTGCGTGTGCAAACAGGCGGCAACTGGGTGAGTGATTACGAGGGCACACGTATTGATGTGCTCTACGGTTTCACTATGGTTCGCGGTAATCATGCTGCGCGTGTAGGTCGAATCGACTAACCACCAAAACAACAAAACAAATGACGACAAATGCCCCTTAATTGGGGAGTCGTCATTTTTGGAGTATTGAAATGCGTGAATATCCAAAGATGCTGTATATCGGTACAGCTCAATCACATAAACACAAGACTGCACGAAATGAGCAGCATGAAGCAGAACTGCGTGAATTAGGTTTTGTTAATTTTGTCGATCTGGAAAAAGAAGAGCCAGTAAACAACGCTGTTGGCAGCGCATCAACTGAAGATTTTAAGAATGCTTTTGTTCCTGTTGAGCAGTTTGATTCTGTCTGTGAGGATTTAGTTCAAAAAGAGTTACAACTCAGTGTAGCTCAAACAGAGCGCGATCAATTCAAGGCTGAAAACGATGATCTGAAAGGTCAATTACACCAAGCGCAAGAAGCTAATAAAAAGCTTCAAGAGGCTCTTGATTCATTACAGCGCGATCCAGCACCTCAAGACACAACAGTTGAACCAGTGATGCAGAGTGCATCTACTGAATCAGTAGAACCAGACTACAGCAAAGCGACAGCAAAAGAACTGCGTGAAGCACTGGACGCAAAAGGCATTAAATACCTTCAACGCGACAATGTGGATACGTTACGCGCTTTGCTAACTCAGCCAGTTAAAACGGAAGAATAACAATGAAAGTACGTGATTTAGTCCACGCCTCAGCACGTGTTATCGGCGTCGTAGCGTCAGGCGAAAATATGACAGATGCCGAATTAAACGATGCAGTTTCAGCATTAAATTTGATGTTGGGGCAATGGTCTAGCTCACGTGACTATGTTTATTCATCTGAAGATGTAGTCGTGCAGCTCAACGGTAGTGGTCAATATGAGATTGATGCGCGATTAATTTCCGAAGATGCAAAACTTGCAGAAGAAGAAATCCGTATTTATCGAGATATTGCCCGTAATACGCCAAAAAATAGCATTACATATAGCAAACTGCCGAATGGCTATCTCCTGAATGTGCCTTCTGGTACCAGAGGATTATTGACTATTCAAAGTCTAAGTAGCCCTCAATTCCCACTGCGAGCACTCGATGAGATTGTGGTACCTGACGAGTATTACCGAGCAATCAAATACGCTTTAGCAATCGAGATTGCGCCCGAATATCAATTGCCGATTACCCCTGATGTGCAGCAACATTATCAGCAAGCAATGCGAATTATGCATCGTGCACAGTCAACACCAACACCAATTAAGCCAGATCCTGTCCTAATGGGCATAAGTCGAGGTAGCCATTACTATGATTAAACTGCCCTTAGTCGGACCAGCTTATAAGATGCAAGCTCAAAGCATCAGTTGTCAGAATTGTATTAACTGGTACCCGCAAACGATCGAATATCCCAACGGTTCCAGAGTTGCAGCGTTAATGCCCACACCTGGTTTAAAAAAGATATTTCAGGGCATTTCATCGGCTGTGCGTTGCCTGCATGTTTTGTCAAACGGAGCTTTGCTAGTAGTAATAGGCAATAAGCTGTATCACAGTAAAGCCAATAAGTTTGATCTGATTGAAGTTGGTTTAATTAGCGCATTAGGTACTGTTCGAGCTGCGGACAATGGGCGAGTTGCACTTATTGTAAATGGTACTTATACCTATTCACTTGACTTGAAAAATCTAACATTAACGCGCCTATCTGGCTCGGCAATCCCACGTTCAACTCATGTTGTTTTCTTGGATGGTCGTTTTGTTTTCAACAAAGCAAACACAGGACAGTTTCACTGGTCTGATTTGTACAGCACTAATGTGAATGCATTATCTTATGCTACCGCTGAATCAACGCCTGACAATGTGACTGCTATCATAGAGTTTAATTCATCAGAGTTGTGGTTGTTCGGCTCCCAAAGTGTAGAGCGTTACTACGGAGCTGGATCGGCAAATGCCCCATATGCTCGCTTATCAGGTGGAGCAATGTCTTTTGGTTGTCTTGCGCCTGACAGTATTGTTGCACTCGCTACGGGTGTTATATGGCTTGGTGTGAGTGAATTTGGTGGAAGCCAGATTGTGATGAGCGCTGGCGGTGTGCCAGAACGCATCTCTACGCATGCACTTGAAGAAGAAATTGCATCATTTAGCAAGACTTCGGATGCCACAGCTTATGCATATCAGATGGAAGGGCATGTTTTCTACGTGATTTCCTTCCCTTCAGCCAATGTGACTTTTTGCTACGATGCTTCAACTGGTCTTTGGCATCAGCGCTCTTTCGCAAACCCTCAAGGCTTGCATGAGCGTCATCGGTCACAGCACCACGCCTTTTACAACAATACTCACATCGTGGGTGACTATCGCAACGGCAAGCTATATCAGTTAGATAACAATATCTTCACTGATGATGGTGAGTTAATTATGCGTGAAAGAACAGCTCAAGCAGTTATTACAGATGGTAAATTAACTCGATTCAATAATCTTGAGATTGTATGTGAAGTTGGATTCGAAGACAGAAAACCTAAGCCTACGCCTCAACCGCCTGTTATTAGTTGTGTTGGTGCCCTAAATATCACTGATTGGATTGATATAGATGGTGACTGGCAACTAGAAATCGAAGGAAACCCGATAACATCGATTGATACTCCAATAGAAACAATTATTGATCTGTTGAGATCAAATAACTTTGAAGTTGATGTAGAAGTGCCTATTGAGGATTGGGATATTGAATATGTGTTAAATGGTGAAACTATTAGAGAGATAACTGGTAATCCTATTCCTGATAGTTACGCTGAAAATCAAGGAGAAGGTAGAACATCTTTAATTATAAACAATACCATTACTCATATTGGTGGTGATGCTTTTGCTGATTGGACATCATGTACTTCATTAACTATCCCGAATAGTGTTACTCATATTGGTGGTGATGCTTTTGCTGATTGGACATCATGTACTTCATTAACTATCCCGAATAGTGTTACTCATATTGGTGGTGATGCTTTTGCTGATTGGACATCATGTACTTCATTAACTAT
>NZ_OVCN01000027.1 GCF_900406815.1 Acinetobacter haemolyticus | reverse complement strand
TTACTCATATTGGTGGTGATGCTTTTGCTGATTGGACATCATGTACTTCATTAACTATCCCGAATAGTGTTACTCATATTGGTGGTGATGCTTTTGCTGATTGGACATCATGTACTTCATTAACTATCCCGAATAGTGTTACTCATATTGGATGGTATGCTTTCCAAAACTGGACATCATGTACATCAATTACGTGTTTAGCAACAACTCCGCCAAATGTAGGAGTAATGATTTTTTATAACACAAACAACGCACCTATTTATGTTCCAGCCGAGTCTGTTGACGCATACAAAACCGCACCCAATTGGTCAACTTACGCAAGTCGCATCTTTGCAATGCCATTGAATAACATGGGGTGAACAATGCCAAAAATTACAATAAGAAATTTAGATACCGAGATTAATCGACGTATCAAATTGATAAAGACCTCTACATCCGTTGTTGATGTAGGAGAACAAAATGGTGCTGTTTCAGATCAATCTGATTCAGTTCATATTTGCTTATCATTGCTCGAAATCCCTGATATTCCTATCGGTTGTGAAGGTGCAGTTAGTTATATCGAAATTGGCACTATTACTGATGGTGGAATTATCGATGTTTATTTAAATGATGAGATAGTTCCTGTAGATAGCAATTTCTTTTTTAGAGTAGGCGGAGCATCGGAAAAACTACGTCAAGTCGGGATAAATTCAATCGCATTAAATGAAGATGGTACTCCAGCAACCGATTACGGTAATGGAGATTATTATGATGTCTACAGAGCAAGATTAATTAATTTAACGGATGATTATCAGAAAATTCGAATCGAAGCACTGGATGCAAATCCAGTAGATATAAATTTCACACCTGAGAACGAGTCATTCTTTTATGTTGATTCAGATTTTGAAAGCTTCGCCACGTTCTGTTTAGCTCCAACATCAAATTTTATTAGTTGCGATGGAGCATTAAACTCTGTTTTATTTTTTGATGCTGTTTCACCAGAAACTAATCCACCAACAGGCACAACATATTTTAAAATAGATGGTGTCTTACTTAACGATGAAGACCCTTTTCCTGATTGGTTAGAAATACAATTCTTGAATGACCAGCAACCAGACCAATCACAAATACCTGATGGTTTTGTCGCTGATGGTGAGAATGGAAATTTAAGAAAGCTAGTTAATAATGATGGCGTATCGCACCGTATAGAAATGGGGTCTTTTGATCCCTCATTAGTTCGTGAAATTATGTACGGAAATAGCACCGTTATTGAGCGAACTGAAATCAAAGGTGAGGATTCTGGGGTTTGTTTAGCACCTTTAGATGTATGTAGTCCAACATACTATGTTGGTGATGCTGCTTTATCAGAAAACTACGATCCTAAAGCTTTTGAATACAAAATTAATGATCTTGATTTTGTTGAATTAACAATTGCTGAGAGTGGAACTTACTTAACCTCATCTATCTTTAATGCGATTAATGCAGATACGGGTATTTCAGATTTATTTGTAGCTGGCGGAACTGGTTATTATGCGTTTACTGATAATGGAGCAAACTTTACTGTTGAAGGCGGAGACGGCAGCGATACTTTTGATCCTGTAACTGTCGTTTTGCGTGACTCTCAAACCACAATAATTGCTGATATGTTTGGCTCAAGTGAAATAAGTTTACATTCTTGCGGTTTGGCAACACCAATAGATACATAAGGAGTCCGTTATGGAGCCACTTTTACAGCTCGATTGGTCTGACGATAACGGCCATACGTGGTCTGATACTCGTCTGATTCCACTTGGTAAAAAGGGAGAGTACCGAAAGCGTGTAATAGCTCGTCGGCTAGGTTCTGGTCGTGATAGAGTTTTTCGTATTCGATGTTCAGAACCTATCAATATCGTCATTATTGAAGGAAGGCTAGAATGAACAGTGGTATTCCTGCAAGAGACATACTTGTACAACCAACAGGCCAGATCACAACGATCTGGCTTATTTTTTTCGAAAGACTTTACTCTATTTATCTGCAAGCTGAGCAGAACAACGAAGAAGGCATTGCAGCAGTACGAAAGATCGCGGACGATGCTTATCAATTAGCTCAACAAGCAAATTCAATAAACACAACTCAACAGAATCAGATCAACGAGATATTAAAAAAAATTAATGGTCAGATTATTACAGAGGATCAGTTCAACAGCTTAGTCCAGAAAGTAAACACTATTGAACAAGATATTCAATCATTAACAAACCAATTAAACACCTTATCACAGCAATTTAGCTCAACAAATATTAGCAATCAGCAGAAATTTGCATCTATTAATCAACAAATTAACAACTTAGCACAATTGGTTGAAACTAAGCTCGATGATGCCCCAGTGGACGGAAAAATCTATGGACGCAAGGATGCAGAATGGCATGAAGTAATTCAGGTTAGTTTGTCTTTGCCGTTTTGGTTGGCTGATGGATCTCAGTCAAACATTCAATTAACACCTGAATATCAATTACCTTTTTGGTTATCTGATGGCACACAGCAAAACATACAAATGGTGGTGACATGACGATCCCGATTAAACGCAAGTTAGCAGGGCTTGGCGAGTTTGAAGAAACCGACAAGATTAGCATCGAGCATGGTGGTACAAATGCAAATAGCTTGCTTGAAGCACAAGACAATCTCGGTATTTCAACAAAGGCTGAACAAGCTGATCTTACAAACTTACTTAATGATGTTGTGGATCTGACAGAGGAAGTCGCAACCAAAGCAGATGCCGCAGCAGTAAATCAGGCACTATCATTAAAAGCCGATTTGGTTGATGGAGTAATCCCAGCAGCTCAATTGCCTAGCTTTGTTGATGATGTTCTTAACGGCACATACATTGATGATGAAACTTTCAATGATGAGAACGATGATCCTTACACACCTGAATCTGGAAAGATCTATGTAGATACAACGACCAACAAAACATACCGTTGGAGTGGATCAATATATGTTGAGATTGGTGGTGGAGGTGTCGCTCTTGGTGAAACATCATCAACAGCATATCGAGGTGATCGAGGCAAAGAGGCTTATGATCATAGTTTAAGTCAAGGCAATCCACACAACACAACAACGAGTGAAATCACAGAAGGCAGCAAGCTTTTCTTTACAGCAGAAAGAGTAAGACAAACCACACTCGACGGCTTTATCGCAGCAACAGCAACGCCAATTACTGCCGCTGATAATGTGCTCCAAGCACTAGGCAAAGCACAAGGGCAAATTAACAAAGCTTGGTCAGCAAATTGGGTCAACGTTGAAACGATTGGAACTCTGTATTCAGCAATTGATTTACATAACTTAGAAGCAGCAAAAATTGATGGAATGCTCTTTTTTCGTGGCTGGTTTAGAAATAGCACCGCAGCAATTCAAACTTCCAATCCAATTCTCAACATCACAGACACTTCTTATCATGTACAACATGATAATGTTGATGGACTTCAAATGATATCAACATCACCACTGTACTGGGGTACTGCCTCTGGGTCAATTAGACTTATGATAAACATAACATCAGGAGTACAGCAAATAAGCAGTGCTGCTGTTTTAAACCCCCTTAACTCCCACAGAAAAATCGGCTCAGGGCTTTGGTGCGCTGGTGTTTTAAAAAATCCGTAAATTAGGAGCCTAAAAATGGGTTTATTAAGTTCATTAACAGGATCGAGTGCAGCAAAAGCAGCAAAACGAGCCGCAGAATTACAAGCACAAGCATCAAGACAGGCGGGAGATTTAATGTCTGGTGCTTATACTTCCGCAGGTAAAACGCAATCTGATGCAGCGTTAAAAGGTTCAGGGATTTTAAGTCAGGGTTATCTTGATTCAAATGACAATCTAAACCTTGGCTATGACAAAGCCAATGCGACATTAAACAGCGGTTTAGCATCAGCAGGAGCATATCAAAATCCGTATTTGGCACTAGGTTCACAAGCAACAGGTTTATTGTCCAAAGGCTTGGCTGATGGTTCATTAACTCGTGGTTTTGGCGCATCGGATTTCAATGCTGATCCAGGTTATGCGTTCAGAAAGCAGCAAGGTATGGATGGTATTCAATCAAGTGCAGCGGCAAGTGGTGGCTTATTGAGTGGAGCCACGCTTAAGGCTCTGAACAGCTACAACAGCGACTTAGCAAGCCAAGAGTACCAAAATGCATACAATCGCTACTCTAACGATCAAGCCAATGCATTCAACCGCCTAGCAACTACAGCTGGAATGGGGCAAAACGCTGCTAACAATATGAGCAATATGACTTATAACAATGCTTCAAATATTGCGGGCAATCAGACGTCACTTGCTCAACTGATCTCCCAAGGCTTGCTAGGCTCTGCTAATGCAAATGCCAATGGTGTTTGGAGTTCTGCGGATGCGCTTGCAAATGCAGGCATTAATAGTGCAAACGCCCAAGCCAATGGCTTACTGGGTGCTGCAAATGCTAATGCAAGCGGTATTGTGGGCGCTGCTAACGCTCGTAGCCAAGGCTTGGGTAATTTATTAGGTTTGGGTGCGACTGCTGGGGCGATTGCGCTTGGTGGGCCACTGGCAGGACAAGCAATGTCAGGCGCATTAAAAAACAAATCAACAAGTTAATGAGGTGATTAATTATGGCTCTTACACAACTTGATACGCGTGTAGCCTTAGCGGCGCAAGCACCTCAAATTGATTTTAATCAATTAGCTAACAACACTCTAAGCCTTTATGACAATGTGCAACAGCGTGGGCAACAGGGTGTCTTATCACGTTTGTTGGCTCAAAATATGGGGGAGAACGGACAGCCAGATCTAAACAAAGCATTGCAATCTGTTCAGTCTAATCCGCGTCAAGCTTATCAACCTGCACTTATAAATACTTTGTCTGGTCTGTTAAAGCAACAAAGAGCTGAAGAATTAAAGGCTCAGCAGGATGCGGAGAAGTTTAAAAACGACAGTGCTAAAACTATAGCTGAGACAGAAGACAAGCGCCTTGGCAACACCCAAAAGGGACAGACATTACTTGCTAATTTGATTGCTACTTCAACTGATACAACTGATGCAGCAAGAAAATTAAGTATCCTAGGTCAACAGTATGGGTTGCCGAAGGATTTAATTGACAGTACTCTAAGTGATCTGAAAAATTTAGCTGACAACAATCAGGGCAATCCTGAAGCGTTCAAAGCTATGCAGAAAAGTTTCGGGTTATTAGGTTCTGACAAGCCTATAGAGTACCTAATGCCGAATGCAAATAATGTTTTGGATAACGAAACTAGCGTTAAAAATAATATCTTGAACAATCAAACGAGTCTCACTAATAATCAAAATACTGTTAGGGCAACTCTTAGTGGTCAGCAGATCCAAAAGGAGATTGCGGATGCCAATAGAAAGCAGAGTGATGCACATTTTCAATATCAACAGTACATTCAGAAGAATAAGCCAATTGGCAGTTTTGTTGATATAGATGGTTATCGCAGAGTAGAGTTTGCTGATGGTACATCAATGAGATCTGTGGGGGAGGATGGGCAACCTGTTAAGGTACAGGTCAAAAGTGCAACTGGGCAAATGTCACCAACAATGCAGAAAGAGCTTTTTGAGACAGACGATGCAATTAGTAGTGGTATGGCTGTCATATCTGGACTTAAAGATGCTCTCAAGCTAAATAAAACATCATATAGCGGGGTTGGTGCGATACAGAGGGCCAAAGGGGTTGGTTTTGTCTCTGATAGTGAAGAAGCAAAAAACACTGTATTAATTGACAACATTGTCACAGGGAATGCTTTGAATGCATTAAAGGCAACTTTTGGCGCTGCACCAACCGAAGGTGAAAGAAAGATTCTTTTGGATTTACAGGGTTCTGCAAATTTACCTGCAAACCAACGGGAAGCAATTTGGGAGCGAGCTATTAAAGCAGCTGAAAGGCGAGTCAAATACAATCAGCAGAAGGCTGAAGCTTTGCGAAATGGTTCATACACGTCTACCACTTATAAGGCATATAGTGATGATGAGGAGGATTCACCCAATACAGAAGGAATGTCTTATCGTGTGGATGATGTACTCAAAGCCGCCAAAGCTAGAGGTGTTTCAGTACCAGAAATGGAACGGATTATCAAAAGCTCTGGTGGCACTATAGTGAAGTGAGTAGAAATTGTGCTATAAATCTCTCATTTAGGTGGGGGATTTGTTATGGCAAATATTATTGGATTTATTGTAGCTGGGTGCTTAGTTGCCATAAGCTTGGGTTTTTGGGATATTTCAATAACAACATTTTCATCATTTGTGGCTATGTTGGCTGCATTATATGCAGCTGGAACAAGTTATGATAATCACCAAAGACTAATAAATATTCAAGATCAACTATACGATATAAAGAAAAATACAGAGAAATAGTTTACAAAGGGTTTAGAAATGAAAAAAATATTTTTACTTTGCGGTTTATTGACTTCAAGTATTAGTTTTGGGGCAGATTGGAAATATGCAGCCATTGGTGCGCAGAATGATAGGGCAATTTATGTCGATAGCAGTCAGTATATATATGACAAGAAAAACAACACTGTAAAAGCATGGTTTAAAACTGTTAGTTATAAAGATTTGGAGGGAAGCGAAACATATACTAAATCAAAGAACCTGTATCAGTTCTCTTGTCTTGACAATAAGATAAAGCTTTTAGCTTATGTAAATTACAGCAAGGATGGATCTGTTATTTCGTCTGGATCACAAGAAAGTAAAAGTGTGAAATTTGATTTTGTTATTCCTGACACAATTGGTGAGAGCATGTGGAGAGTTGCATGTTTAACCAAGGGAGGGGGATTTAGATATCCTAAATATCAATTAGGGGAGAGGTTATCTAAAGCAGAAACAGAAAAAATATTCCCAAAAGGACATGAATCAGAAAAATTCACCCAAGAAGAAATAGATGAATTTTATAAGAATTTAACAGCTAATTAAATTACAACATGACCTCTAAAGACTTCACCCACCCCACATACTCAAATCCCGTTATGGACATGTGGGAGTTCTTTGAAGAAAACCCACAGTACAGGCTTTTAAAGTATGAGCATGTGAGTGGTGGAATAAGAGTTTTCTATACCACAATCCAGTAAGCACCTTAGGGTGCTTTTTTATTGTCCGAGGATAAGTTATGGCTACAAGACAGCAAATTGAACAAATGCTAGGCAATCCAAATGTGCGAAAAATGCTGGATTTGATTGCTAAAACTGAAGGTGTGGCGCATGGATACAACACATTGTTTGGCAATCAACGTATTGATAATCTTTCCTCACATCCAAACATAAGAAAACAGTTTAAGCAAACAGATGGAAAGGTTAATTACACAACAGCAGCAGGACGCTATCAGTTTCTAAAGAATACTTGGGATGGTTTAGCTAAACAGTATGGGCTAAATGACTTCTCATCAAAATCTCAAGACGTTGGGGCAATCGCTTTACTCGCACAAAATGGAGCGCTCCCTTATGTACTTAAAGGGGATTATCTAAATGCCGTGAAAAGATCAGGTAGCACATGGGCTTCTTTACCGTCCGCACCTGAGCGCTATTCACAGCCTAAACGTGGGTGGGATTTCGTGAATCAGAGTTTGGGCTCGCAAACATCTCAAGCACAACAAAGCCAGTACCAGCCAGAACTAGCATCAGCACAAGATACTTTGAGGCTTAAGGGCAATACAGGCATGCTTCAGCCGACATCAGCAGAAGAAACCTTGCGCATGAAAGGTGGTTATGCACCAGAACTAGCATCAGCACAAGAAACGATTAGACTAAAAGGTGGATGATATGGCAACACAGCAGCGAATGGGCACACTTGAAGATCTAATGAATCTTCAAGAAGTGAAAAATGACAGTAGTGCTCAACCTAGAATGGGCACATTGGATGATCTGATGGCCTTGCAACTAAATGAAGATGGAAAAGAGGTTAAGAATTTAGGTACTCAGAAGCCAATGCAGTTCAAGGCTTACGATTGGAAAGCAGAGCAAAACAAAGCAATGCAAAACGAGGCTAAGAAGGCAGGCCCTACTTCGGCGGCAGAGTCTATTGTTCTTGGTCTGTATGGCAAACTCCCTTCTGGGATTGCTCAAGCTTACTACAAGACAAGTGACTCACTGAATAAAGGGATTAATACCCTAACTGGAACAAACTATTTACCAACTGAGCGTTATGAAAATTTCACACAACAGCGTCAAGATTGGGAGGATTTTCACAACGCTAGACGAGATTCGAATGATCAAGGGTACGATTGGTGGAGACTCGGAGGTGAAGTAGGGGTTGCATTGCCAGCTATTTTAAGTGGAGGTGGTGGACTTGCAGCTGCTACAGGTCGAGGAGCGTTGTCTGGAGGTGTGATTGAGGGTAGCTCTTACGCTCAAAATGCCAATGAAAGATACAAGAATGCTGCGCTTGGTGGTATAGGTGGTGCAGCAGGTGGATTATTGAGTCGTGCTATTAGCGGAGAAGTTATTAGAGGTATTAATGCCTACAGGAACAACCTACAGCAAGGTGCAAAAGAGATTATTGAGCAGGGTGAGAAACATGGTGTTAGAACATCTGTAGGTGATGTGGGTGGAAATCCACATATCCGAAGAACTGAGACAGTGTTAGATCGAATTCCTTTTATCGGCACTTCCAAGTTTAGAGAGGCTCAACAAAAAGAGGTTTCTGGTGCTGCAAATAGTGTGGTTGAAGGAATGCGAAGAAAGATAAATGAGACTGACTATAAAAGTTTAGGTAAGATTCAAAATGCCGCTTCAAATGGTGATAAAAATGCAATCAGAATCATGAACCTAGTAAGCAAAACAGGGGACGATAGTGGAAAAATCCTGCAGGCGGCAGCTGAAATAAAACACTGGCGAGGTCAACAAGTAGCATCAGAGTTGTTTGGGAGAGTAGCGAAATCGGCAGGTAATGGCAAAGTTCCAGCTTCAAATACAATGAAGGCTATTGAGGATGTAATAGCAAGTGACTCTAAGACGATCCCAAATAAAGAGCTATTAAACGAATTGAATTCTATTAAAAGTAATTGGGCTTCCCCAGGTAATCCACAAACCTTTCGAGAGCTACAGGCTGCTAGATCTCGGCTAGGGCAGTTAGTAAATGAATGGGGTGGCGCAGCAGTTAAAAAAGACACTTCTGCTTTAACTAAAATTCGTGCAGCCATTGATGATGATATGGCAGACTTTGCAAATAATTCTAACAATCCGCGTCTTATTAGAGAGTTTAAACAAGCTAATAAATTTTATCAGGACTTGCAGGCCAGTAAAGATAGAGCACTTGCACGATCAATGAAAAGTAGTGAGCCTGATCAAATTTTTAAAACCTTTATACAATATGGTAAAGGTGACAAAGCAGCTAATTTCTACAAAAATCTTGATCCTAAAGGGCGAGCAGCCTTGCGCTTTGAAATGGCTAATCAAGCATTAAACAAAGCAACGGATGAGGGTAAAGATTTTTTTAGTCCTGCTAAATTTGCTAATGAGTTTGAGCGATTACGTGATCCGTATAAAAATATTTTTAATGGGTCTGACAAGGCAGAAATGGACGGATTTTTAAAACTGATGCGTCATGTTGAACAGGCTGGGCAATATTCAAGCAACCCAACAAATGGAAGCATGGTTATTCTTCCAGCTTCAGGTCTAGGACTAGCAAAGCTAGCAATGACAGAGCCCTTAAGTGCCACCGCTTCTGTTGGATCAATCTATGGAATGTCTAAACTTTTCACCACCCCAACAGGACGACGTATCCTGCTTGCAGCAAAAGATCTTCCTCCCGATTCCCCGAAACTTGGTAATTTGCTAAAAATGGCACAAAGACTATCAGTAGCTACTGGAGCAACATCCAGCACAGACTAAACCACACCCATCACTAAACCGCCAGTTATGGCGGTTTTTCTATTTATAAAGGTGACAAAAATGGCAGCAGCATACCCACTTGCGCCAGTGAAATACCGTGCGTTTGATAAAAATGGCGAGCCTTTGATTGGCGGTCAAGTCTTTGCTTATGAATCGGGCAGCACGACAGAGCCAAAAGATACATACCCAGATCGATCAATGGAAAGCCTGAATACATGGCCTGTTATTCTTGATGATACAGGCAGTGCAGCAATTTACATTTCGGGAGACTACTATTTCCGTGTATTTGATGCTGAAGGAAATCTGATCGAGGAAGGTGATGGCGTAGCAGATCCTGAATCTGTGGCACAGGCTCTAATTGATGGAACTTCAGGAGGTGCGAACAATTTAGAGCAGCGTGTTGCCGATCTTGAAGATGCACGTGATGAACATACTGACCAAATCAACGATTTGATTGATGATACTGCACAATTACGAATCGACTTGAACAAAGAAGTTGAAACAGATCGTGATGCAGCAATCGATGCAGCTATTGAAGCGTTGGCGCAGACATTCGATGAGCAGATAGAACAAGCAATTGAGAGTATGAGGATTAAGGTCGGTGATATTCATATTTCAACAATGGCTACAGATCCAGCAACAAAGTTGGGCTATGGCACTTGGGAGCTTGTCGCAAAAGGAAAAGCGATCGTGGGATTGTCGGATGTTTCAACCGATCCAGCGTGGACTAAAATTCTTGGCGGTACTGCTGGAGCATACGATGTTGCTTTGACTGCAAATCAGAACGGTCCACACGACCATGGCGTTCCGTTTTCTGTCAACACATCAGGGAGCGGAACAATTGATGCTAAATCTGGCGGGGTGACTGGATCAACAACTACGGATAGCTCTGGACAAGGCGAACCACACAACAACGTACAGCCATCAATGGTTTTCGCCATCTGGCGAAGAACTGCATAAAACACAATCCGCCTAAGGCGGTTTTTTATTACCAAAAATTAGGGGAATCGTCATGCAAGAGCATGAAAAAACACTTTTCACTTTAGTTGTTATTGGAGCGCTAATCGGTATGAGTAGACTTCTAGTTTCAAGTGAGCCGTTATCACCACGATTGATCATTGGTCGAACAATTTTGGGGTCTGCAACGTCAACAATCGCAGGCATCGTATTAATTCAATTTCCTGATTTAAGCCCTGTTGCACTTGTAGCAATTGCATGTGCTTTGGGGATTTTAGGTAGTACGTTCATTGAAGAATACTTAAAGAAAAACGTAAATAAGTGGGGTGCGTGATGAGTAAGCTAACATTTGATGAAGCATTTAAGCGTTTGATTGGTCATGAGGGTCGATTCACAAATGACCGGAACGACCGTGGTAACTGGACAACTGGCATCATAGGCAAAGGTCAATTGAAAGGCACGAAATACGGCATTTCAGCAATGACATATCCGCATCTTGATATTAAAAATCTGACACTTGATCAAGCAAAGCAGATCTATAAGCGCGATTGGTGGGATGCGTTGAATGCTAACAAAATCAATCCAGCGATTGTTTTCCAAGTTTGGGATTTCGCAATTAATGCAGGCATGGCAACAGCAAAGCGCAAATTGCAATCTGCTGTTGGCGTAGCAGATGACGGCATCATTGGTCCTATTACTTTAAAAGCCATTAATGACGCCGATCTCAATGACGTATTGATGAAATTCAATGCAGAACGTTTGACTTATTACACAAAGCTTTCGACATGGGGGCGGTATGGAAAAGGGTGGACGAACCGAGTTGCAGGGCAATTGCAATACGCAGCGATTGATAATTAAAGTGAATTGCAAACGCTCAAAGTTAGCGACATTAATAACAATGCTGTGTTTGCTTTTATCAAGCTGCACAGCTCACACAATTAACACTAATGTACATGTGGGTATATGCGTAAAAGCACTATGAGCAAAATAATGCGCAAATACTGATTAAATGATTAGATTTGCGCAGATTTGTGCTCAATTAGATTTTGCTTACAGTTTTTGAAATAAAATCGTTTAAGGCTTCATCTAGACTATCCAATTTATTTGCTTCTTTATATTCTGTGATTTTTTTTAATGTATCTTCATTCACATAAAAAGCACGCTTCTTGAATCCTTTCTCTAGCATTCTGTTGTGACGTTCTTTTTGGCGTTCTGATGCTGTGCTTGCCATGTCTGAAATCTCCGTGTATATTAAATTCACTTGCAAGATTTATTGTCGTACAGACAGCTTAGAAAATAATTGATTTATCTTTTAGATAAAATCTCTTAGCTTCAATACTTGCTAAGTAATGTTTTCAGTCGCATAGACTGATTAAAAACCCCACTCTAGCCAGTGGGGTTTTGTTTTTTAAGATAAATTGTAAAAATCGGAAACCGCATTAATCACGGTGTGCTGTAAATCTCTAGCATCTAACCAATCAAAATCTACATCACCCTCACCATTTGAGGTATCAATATCATGCTCATTGCAAATCTGCTCTAGTACATCATTTTCACCAAGAACAATTGCATAAATATCTTCTTTGCTATCCCACTCTGAGTTGAATAGGCTATGGAGCTGTTGCCCTAATCTTGCTGAAAACTCTTGAGCCATTTCAGTATTGTCTAAAGCAAAGTTGTTGATTTGATCTTGTGCGTTTTGTAAATAGTTCATATTCATATCTCACTAAGTAATGTTTAATTTAATTAAGACTTTCGATCTAGCCATCTCGTCCTAATGATTAAATAATATATTGTGAGAATCTCACAGTCAAGCGCTATTCTTCTTTATTTCTAACTCTCCCGACGAACGGTCAATCCCTTTCCATCTTAACGCCCTTAATTCTTCTTTTTGCTATATACGTGCTCGCTTCAGAAGAATCATAGAAAGTCTTTGCTCCGTCTTTTTCTTTCTTAAAAACATACTGCATCGTGTACATCGCACTTATATCTGAATAGTCTTGATATTCTTCGTGTGCAGTCGTTTGGACGTGTAAGTAAAGTCCGTTTTTCTTTATGTAGTATGGGCGCATTTTCATATCTTTTAATAATTTTATATTCATACATATAAAAGCAATGTAATTAGTTTACAATGAAAAAAATTTGATAATATGATTAAGTGTTGTAAAACTAAAACACCAAATCTTCACCAAATTTATTTAAGTAATTAATTTTGTTGGTTTAATTTTATGTTGTACATATGGATGCCCGAAACCAATGGAACATGGTATTGGTCGACTGGGGAAAATTGGTTGCAGGCGAGTAGTCTTGAACAATTAATTCAAGATTTACAGGCGTATCAGGGGAAAGAGGCTGTTGTGTATTTCCCTAGCCGTAATGCGCAAATATTGCAACAAACGATGACCAAGATGCACTATAAGCAATTGGGGCATGAGGGGGTCAAATATTTACTTGAAGAGTACGTGACCTTACCTATTGATCAGATGAGGATTGTTCATCATTTTCACAATGATCAATTGAGTATTCTGGGGGTGGCACAATCGACGATAGAAACATGGCAACATGCGTTAAGCTTACTGCCAATTGAAATTGTCGCTTTTTTACCAGATTTCTTGATTTTACCCGAACCTGAAATTGATCAAGTGGTGATGGTTAACTTATACGAGCACTTGCTGGTTCGAGAAGGAGCGTATCTAGGTAATTCTGTGGATGATCTCGCGCTATTTTTAGAGTTTCAGCCATCAGGAACGCATTATCAATTTGCTAATTTAAATGCAGATCAACTCGATCATTTGGCAAATGTTTCGGATCGTGACCATCGTACCGAATTTAGCTATCAGTTTGTTCAACCGATTCGTGCTAAGCAACATCCTTTTAATGTATTCCCGAAGGCAAAAAACTCAGCTGTAAAATGGTCGGGTTACTGGAAAGCCGCTGCAATTATCTTCATGGCAGTAATCGTTGTACAGTTAAGTTATGATGCATTGCGGTGGTCAAAATTAAAGCGCGTTGCTGATCAAACCGCATTACAAGCGGTAGATCAATATAAATATTGGTTTGGCGAAAATAGTCGTGTGACAGAGCAGAACATTAAAAGCCAGTTTGAAAGTCAGTTGCGTATGAGTAAACAAGGAGATGCTCAGGCACTGTCATTATTAAGTCGGGTCGGACCAATTTTAATGCAAAATCGAATTGTTGCGCAGCAAGTCAATTTTGATGCTGCTGTTTTATCAATGGCATTAAAGGCAAATTCAGCCAGTGATTTGCAAGCATTGGTACAACAGTTAAATCAACAGGGATTCCAGGCAGAGTTGGGGAATGTACAGGCAGATAGTGTGGGTGCTATCGGGACGGTAAAAGTAAAATAATGAAAGCATTTACACAATTACAAAACTTTGTAGATCAGAAAGTAGAACTTATTGATCATTATTTACAAAGATTATCGCCGCGTGAAAGGGTGATGGTTATATTTACTACCATCTTTGTGGTTGTAGTGGTTATCGCAACTGCGCTTTGGCAAATGCATAGCAAGGCAAATCAGCAGCAAAAGCGTCTCAATGAGTTAAAAGATTTAACGGTCTGGATGCAAAGTAATGCTGCCACGATGAAGCCTGCGAATGACCTAGAACTCTCTGCCGCAGATAAAATCCAGCGAGCAGCACAACAGCAGGGTCTTGCAGTTTCGTCACAGCAAAATGGTGAACAACTGCAATTAGTTGCAGAACATCGGAACTATGCTGTACTGGCTAATTTCCTCATGCAATTATCTCAAATGGGGTTGAGCATTGTAAAAATGGATATGGTTTCGAGCAATAATCAGATTAAATTAACTGCAACTGTTCAATAAATCATAATGCGTGGTTGAAATCTCAACAGACTTTAAAATAACTCTATGCCAAGCATGGTGTTTTGATGAGCCTATGCCTATAATATGGTTACTTGAAAATCAGTAGACTGTGATTGGTATGTTATATTCATTGGCTCGCCCTTTGTTGTTTACTTTAGCACCTGAACGTGCGCACGAAGTCACACTTTCTATGCTGGATAAAGCGCATAAATTAGGTCTAATGCATCAAAAAGTCGAAGCAAAACCTGTGACATGTATGGGGATTCAATTTCCTAATCCAGTTGGCCTCGCAGCAGGTTTAGATAAAAATGGCGCGCACATTGATGCCTTAGCAGCATTAGGCTTTGGGTTTATTGAAATTGGTACAATCACACCACGACCACAAGCAGGCAATCCGCAACCGCGTTTATTCCGTATCCCTGAAGCGAAAGCAATTATTAATCGTATGGGATTCAATAATGATGGTGTCGATCAACTGGTTGAAAATGTCAAAGCTTCAAAATTTAAGGGAATTCTTGGCATTAATATTGGTAAAAATGCCGATACGCCTGTAGAAGATGCAGTTTCTGATTATTTGATTTGCTTAGAAAAAGTTTATAACTACGCTTCCTATATTACAGTCAATATTTCCTCACCAAATACCAAAAATCTCCGTAGTTTACAAAGTGGTGATGCATTAACTGAGTTGTTACAGACTTTAAAAAATCGCCAATTAGAGCTTTCACAACAATACAATCATTATGTGCCATTGGTATTAAAAGTGGCACCAGATTTAACAACAGAAGATGTTCAGTTTATTGCTACGCAATTATTGAGTTTTAAAATTGACGGTTTAATTGTCACTAACACGACTTTAGGGCGTGAAGGTGTAGAAAATTTAGCATATGGCGATGAGGCGGGTGGTTTATCTGGCGCACCCGTGTTTGAAAAAAGCACAGAATGTTTACGTCAATTTTCTAAAACGCTACAAGGAAAAATTCCACTGATTGGTGTTGGTGGTATTTTGTCTGGCGAAGAAGCTGTTGCAAAACAGCTTGCAGGTGCCAGTTTGGTACAAGTATATAGTGGCTTAATTTATACAGGCCCGAAGCTTGTAAAAGATTGTGTTAGTGCGATGACTGTGTGAAATGAACACGCTTGATATCATTATTCTGATCATCTTGCTCATTGGAGGGCTGAACGGTTTGCGTCAAGGATTTATTAAAGCCTTTGCGAACTTGGTCGGATGGATATTCGCATTGATCGTTGGGGCAAAATACGCTGTGGTGTTAGCACCTGCAATGGCTGGTTTGAGCCAAGACCCAGTCGTGCAAAAAATTGCAGCTTTTGCCTTTATCGTATTGATCATTGTTGTGTGTACATGGATTGTTTCTGCATTTTTGAATGGGCTCTTGAAAAGTTTGAAATTGGGCCCATTAAATCGTTTAGCAGGCGGTGCTTTTGGTTCTTTAAAAGGGCTGTTAATCGTCTTAATTACCATGCAGGGCTTGGGTCCTTGGGTTGAGAGTTCGCCGCATTGGAAACAATCTAAATTTGTGCAAGTTTTATTGCCTTATGCGCCTTTGGCCACTGAGTTATCGAAAGATGCAGCCAATCAAGCATTAAATCAAATGACATCTGAGGGGGCGTTGCTACATCGCCCTTCAAGCAAAATCGATGAATCGGAGCGGGTATTAGCCAATGAACGTTCTGATCATTCAACCAGAAATCCGTTTTATTAATTGGGGTTAAACCCCGTTCCTAGCTTGTCGCGAGGTTGCTATGTGTGGAGTTGTTGGGATTGCCGGTAAATCGCCAGTAAACCAAATGTTATTTGATGCTTTAACGATGTTGCAACATCGAGGACAAGATGCAGCGGGGATCGTGACTTGCCATCAAGGGCGATTATTTCTCCGTAAAGATAATGGCATGGTACGTGATGTATTTCATACCCGTCATATGCGTGCGTTGCTGGGAAATTATGGAATCGGTCATGTGCGTTATCCAACAGCGGGTTCATCAAGCAGTGCTGAAGCACAACCGTTCTATGTGAACTCTCCATACGGTATTACCTTGGCACATAACGGTAACTTAACCAATGCCATAGAAATACACGATGATCTGTTTAAAACAGATTTACGCCACATGAATACTGACTCTGATTCTGAAGTTTTACTCAATGTATTTGCGCATGAGTTACAAAAAATCGGTACCTTAAATCCAACACCTGAAGATATTTTCCATACCGTTTCACGTGTTCATGAGCGTTGTAAAGGTGCTTATGGTGTAGTCGCTATGATTACTGGACATGGCTTGGTCGGCTTCCGTGACCCAAATGGTATCCGTCCATTGATCTATGGTTCACGTGAGACTGAACAAGGTACTGAGTATATTATTGCCTCTGAATCAGTTGCGATTACTGCGCTTGGTTTTAAAATTGAACGTGATATTGCACCAGGTGAAGCGATTTTTATCAATTCTGATGGTCAATTATTTACAAAACAATGTGCAGCAAACCCAGAGTATCGTCCGTGTATTTTTGAGTATGTGTACTTTGCTCGTCCTGATGCAACCATTGATGGGATCTCTGTTTACAAAGCCCGTTTGAAAATGGGTGAGAAACTTGCACATAAGATTCTCAAAGAATGGGGCGAGGAGCATGACATTGATGTTGTGATTCCAATTCCAGATACCAGTCGTACCTCTGCTTTAGAGTTGGCAAATATTCTGGGAGTTAAATTCCGTGAAGGTTTCATGAAAAACCGCTATATCGGTCGTACCTTCATCATGCCAGGTCAACAACAGCGTAAAAAATCTGTACGTCAAAAGTTGAACCCAGTTGAGCTTGAGTTTAAAGACAAGAATGTTTTATTGGTGGATGACTCAATTGTACGTGGTACAACGTGTAATGAGATCATTCAAATGGCACGTGATTCTGGTGCGAAAAAAGTATTCTTTGCTTCTGCTGCACCTATGGTGAAATATCCAAACGTGTATGGTATTGATATGCCAGCTAAATCAGAATTAATTGCTTCTGAGCGCAGTGTTGAAGAAATTCGTGAAATTATTGGTGCTGACCGTTTAATCTTCCAAGATTTAGAAGATTTAAAAAATGCAGTGCGTACCAGCAAAGTACCAGACTTAAGAGAGTTTGATTGCTCTGTTTTTGATGGTGTGTATGTTGCAGGTGGTATTAATCAACAATATCTGACGGATCTTGAGCAAAAGCGCAATGATACAGCCAAGAAAAATGCAGATGGCTATATTGATGTGAATATCGATGCAGCTTCAGTTGATTTAACGGGTATTCGAGAAGCATAATTTTCTTATATCTAGAAAAGCGGGAAATTCCCGCTTTTTTATTTTATGATAGAACTTGAATCTACCTATAAACAATGTAATCAGGAAAATTTACATTGAAAGAAATGAGCCACTATTTAATTGAAAATAAAAGTATTGCATGGTCAATGAGTTTTTGTTGGCTCGCGATGTTATTGACCGTTTTTATTCTCAATTTGATTTTAGGGTTAGTGGTTCATTTTTTTGATTATACCCAGCCGATTTGGTGGCATGTTCTTAGTCCATATTTTATTGGCTTATTGTTTTTAGTGTTGGTTTGGTCAGTTGGGGCGGAATTTTATGTATTGCGAGAAGGAGGTCATTCTCTTGCTAAACAGTTGAAAGCGCGCCGTTTAATCTTTGATGAAAGCACACCCGAAGAAAGTACTGCTTTAAGAGTGGTTGATCAAGTTGCAAAAAGCTTTGCAATTGAAACACCAGCTGTCTATGTATTACCTGATGAAGTCGGCGTTAATGCCTTAACTGCTGGGTTTAAATCTCAAGATATTGTGATTATTTTGACTTGGGGAGCTTTGCAGAATCTTGATGAATTAGAACTGTATGGCTTGCTAAGTTATGAGTTTAATCAAATTTTATCAGGTGAAGCGGTCGAAAATACCAAACTTAAAATCTTATATAGCGGTTTAACAACTTTTAGCCAATGGGGCAGCAAATTGGCTCAAGCAGGTTATAACCCTTATGCAACCAACCGCCGTAATAAGTTCGAGACGATCTTTGTGGCCATTGGTGGTGTCATTTGGTTGATTGGAAGTTTAGGTATTCTTATAACGCGCTTTATTAAGTATTTAACTTTAAGTGGTCGTACTTTTCGTAATGATTTGAAAACAATGCATTTGATGAATAACAATGCCAATATTCAAACATTATTACGTATCTATGTGCATCACTCAGGTTCTCAGATTCATAGTGCCTATTCTGAATCCATTTCACACATGTGTTTTGCGAACTCACTTAGTCCCCAAAGCTGGATGAATATTCATCCTAGTATCAAAGACCGTATTTATGAGTTGAATCCAACGTTATTGCAAGACTTACAACTAGAAAATCTAAGAAAGTTACGCAGTCGACCATTGTTTAGTTTATTTCGATCTTTAGAGGAAGAAATAGCTGATGCAACAACACCTTGGAGTTCTCCTCAGCCATTACCTTTATTGCGCTTGTCTCCAATCAGTTTCGCTTTAAATGATGCGATTAAGCCGTTAAATCCTGAGTTGCGAAAAAATAAAAAGCGTCCTGAACTGATTCAAAGAGCCATGCAAACAGCGACAGGTTCACGTGAAGTCATGGTTGCGATTTTAATGATTCGTCAATATCGTGAATTTATTCCACAAGATGCACCAGTCAGCCATGCGATTGTCGATGCATTACTTCATCTTGATGGTCGTATTCATGTGCAGATTTTTCATGATGCATGTAAGAACATTGGGCATATGCCCGCGAGTATCGCACGTCAGTTTTTAACCAAACTAGCCAATATTATTCAGGCAGATGGTGAAGTTGGTTTACTCGATGCATTGCTATTAGAAAAAGTGAAGCATGAATTGAATTTGATGCCTGCCCATTTACCTACATCATTTGAAGAGGTGAAATCCCAGATTGTTCATTTGATCGATGCATTATTGCATGTACAACAGATTAACAGTCCAAATCAGTTGGAAGTACGTGAGCGTATTTTAAGATTTATCTTAACTGAAGATGAAATGCAGACTTATGCGGACATCTCAGATGAGCCTTTAGATTTAGCAGAAATACTGAATGACGTGTCAGGGCTATTGCTACGTGATCGCCTGAATATTCTTTCGATCGCTGAGCGTTGCTTATGGAGTGATCGAATTATTACCCAAGATGAACTTGATGTCTTGGAACTGCTATATTGGCGTTTGGGTTTTGATACACAAGAAGTGGTCGAGCAAATGCTAAAGAAAAATAGTTTAATGATTATTTAGTTGATTAGATGGATAAAATGACATTAATAAAAATGAATGCCCGTGATTTGATTGTCGATTTACTTTTAGGTTCACAAGGACGAGCAATTTCAATCAAACAAATTATTATTGCGGCAAAGCTATTTGAGATTAGCGAAAATAGTATTCGGGTTGCGGTAACTCGTTTATCCAGTGAGGGTGTGATTGAAGCTGTAGAGCGAGGTGTTTATCAATTCACGCATCGATCCCATGAGTGGGCTGATGTCATGCTCAATCGAAAACGTGGTATTAAACAAACCAAAGTTTGGAATCATCAATATCTTGCTGTTTTTACGGGTGGGCTCGGACGTGTTGATCGAACGGCACTGAATCGTCGCGAGCGAATTTTGAAACATTTTGGATTTAAGGAATTGGAACAAGGGATTTTCATTCGTCCCGATAACTTGGCGATTGAATTTAATGATTTGATCATTGAACTTAGAAATTCAGGTCTGGAGAAAAATGCCAGTATTTGTCAAATTAATCAATTTGATGAAAAAACAGCAGCCACTATCCCAAGCTTGTGGCCTACTGAAAATCTAAATCAAAACTATAAGAAATATAGCCAAATGATTCAGGAGTGGTTACTTGTGGTGAATGAGTTAGATTTAGAAGAAGCAACCAAAGAATCTTTATTATTAGGTCGTCAAACAATTTCCTTACTCATGAATGACCCCTTATTACCTGAAGATTTCGTGGATGTAGAGGGAAGAAATCATTTTGCAGCCAGCGTACAACAACTTGATCAAACGGGCTTGGCGCTTTGGGCAAAATTTTATGAACTAAATGCAGTTTAAATTTTTGCCTTAAATATTACATTAATTATTTTTTTAATCTATTTATAGAAATATTAAATAATTTAAAATAAAATGCAAGGAACATGAATCAGTACGTCGCGATAAGTGATTTATTTCGCGTGATGAAATCATTGTTTTGACTCGTATGGCAAGTATTGAATGAGTTTTTTAAAAAAGAAGATTAAATTCAAAATTGAAGGAACTGGGATCACATGAAGGCAAGTAAGCAAGAAATAATTGAGTTCTTATCTCAGGAATTTCCACAAGCACTTAGAAAATGCACAATTGAAAAGATTACGGATAAAGGGGCTGATTTATTGTATCAGGTTGATCTGGATGACTTGCGTCCTGGTCAGACTGTTTCAGGCCCGACCTTAATGTTGGTGGCAGATTTCGTCTTGTATGTGGCGATACTGGGACATATGGGATTGGTCGCAATGGCGGTAACCACAAATATGACCATAAATTTTTTTCGAAAGCCCAAAGCTGGTCAGAATATACGAGCTGTTTGTAAATTGATTAAGGTGGGAAGAACTTTAGTCACAGGTGAGGTTTGGATATATTCTGGTGAAGATGAAGAACCTGTAGCACATGTGATTGGAACTTATGCACTTCCAAACAAATCCTAACAATATCTATGGCTAACAATATGAAATATCTAAAAACATAACAACATTATAGTATGCGGATGGGTCAGAACATGCTACAACTAGGATGTTCAAATTTATTTGTTCTGACATTATTCGGTAAATATGACCACTTCGCTAGACCTCATACCATTATCGCAAATTGAATTAGATCCAGAACGCATTTTGGCGATCAAACGTAATGATTTGCTGCCTTTATTTAATGATCCTCATCGTTTAAATCATTATGCGGATCATTTGGTACAAGCACAGAGTGTGTTATTAAATGGTGTAGATCCTAAGTTAAATCAGCAATTGAGTGAGGTGATTACACAAATCATTACTCAGTTGTCGCGCTCAAAAAAATATTTGGGTGGACGGCGTTTTAACGCGATACAAAAATGGTTGGGCATTGATATTGAATATGATGCGGGTCAGGTCAAATACCTTAAAGATCTAGATCAACTGATACAAGAAGCCAATCGTTTAAGTCAGAAGCTACAGATTGAAATTCAAAAATCTCAAGCTCGATTCCAGCAGGTGTTGGGATTGAGGGAACAGATGGCGGTTTATATTGTTGCAGCAGAAGAATTTCTACATGAATACCCAGAATTTAGCAAACAACAAAGTCTAGATCATTTTGTAGAGCGCCTTTCAAAAAAAATTAATACCTTGCAAACGCTACAAACCAGTAATGATATTGCAATAAAACAAATGCAATTGTCTCAACAATTATCCTTTAGCCTATTAGATCGTTTTAAAGAAGCACAGCAAGTTTTGATTCCTGCTTGGCAATACCACTTAAAGCAAAGTCGTGAATCTAACTCATCGGCAGTGCTTGAACAGTTAGACAAGAGCAGAGAAAATTTAATCCAAAATCTCAAAAAGTCATTACATAAATAAAGAGGGGACATCATGTCAAATTCAGAATTGATCCAGTCATCGAATGAGTTGGTAGAAAAACCAGAGCAGCGATTTGAATTACTGAATTTAAAAGAATTAGGTTTACAACCGCAAGATCTTGATGAAGTGATGAATGCACATAAAGAACTTGCCGATATCAATACCACAGTGGTGGCAGAATATGGAAAAAATATTGCCACGAAAACATCAACCTATACGGATGAGTTGCTTAATCTTGTGCAAAACAAGGATTTGGATGCGACAGGTCAAAAACTCAATGAAGTGGTGCAGGTTGCCCAACAATTGAATACATCTAGTATTTTAAATAAGTCTAAAAGCTCAGGTTTCTTTGGAGGGTTACTCAGTAAGATCAAAGGGGCTAAGCAAAGTTTTGACCAGCACTTTAATACCACCAAAGAGCAAATCGATGCATTAGTTAAAGAAATTGAAAGTTCTCAATCTGGTTTAAAAGCGCGTGTGGGAACACTAGATAAAATGTTTGATGCTGTTCAAGAAGAATATAAACAGCTTGGGGTTTATATTGCAGCTGGACAATTAAAACAACAAGATATTCAGCAGCAAATTTCAACCTTAACGACGCTAGAGCAAGATCAAAAGACGTCCCAACAGATTTATGATTTAAATCATTTGGCTAATAATCTTGAAAAACGTGTCAGTGATTTACAGATTTTACAGCAATCTGCGATGCAAACCTTGCCGATGATTCGTATTATTCAGTCGAATAATTTAATGTTAGTCGATAAGTTTTACGCGATTAAAAATATTACACTTCCAGCTTGGAAAAATCAGATTAGTTTGGCAATTTCATTACAAGAACAAAAGAATAGTGTGCAGTTGGCGAAAGCGATCGACGATACCACCAATGATTTATTACGCCGTAATGCTGAGTTGTTGCATCAAAACTCAGTGGATACAGCGAAAGCCAATCAACGTTCAGTAATTGATGTCGAAACCCTTGAACATGTACAAAATACCCTCATTAATACTGTGAACGATGTAATTCAAATCCAAAAAGAGGGTATGCAAAAACGGGCAGAAGCGACAACGCGATTACGTGTTTTGCAAGAGAATCTAAATCATTTGGTTTTGGAAAATAGTGGGCAGAACCCACCTAAAGTTTAATTCTTATCATATGAAAGGAAAGATCATTGTCACCCATAGATGATTTAAATGTTCAACCTATTGAGCAACGTTTAGCAGATTTGCAGCAAAGACAACGTCATTTGACGATTTGGTTTGTGTTCTTTACTACATTTGCACTTGTTACGGTTGCTTCTTTATTTGTACAAAAAGAATTTATCTATCGGTTCTTTGATCTTTCATTACATGTTCAAACTTTAGATTTACCTTATAGTGTTCAGGAGTTAGTTCCTTTCAAACAACCAGTCGACTATTTTTTTAATTTGTTGTCTTGGGTTGGATGGTTGTTCTTAAAGATTTTTGCCTCTTTTATCGGTGCGTTTTTATTGCTGAGTTGGGTAAAAAGAATTAAATTTTTCAAACGCCGACTAAACACTTGGACGCAACGTATTCTAGCGTGGGTAATTGCTTTTATTATACTTTGGTCCGGTTTGAGCTATTTACAATATGATTGGAAAGATGAAACGGAGCAAGCCTATCAACAATGGATGAGTTATAACAGCAACATCGTTGAAAGTCAGATTGCTCAAGATTTGCAGCACGCTCGTGTTTCACCAAACGAAAAAGCTTATGTGTTGGCTCAAGTTGCTTTAAATCATCGACCATTGGATCGACAAACAGCAAATGTTTATGTCAATCAGTTGATTAATGCAGAAAAAAATAACCCGACTCAGTTCAAAGACTATGATTTTAAACCTGAGCAGTTATGGACAATGCAGCGACAACTATATGGAAAAAGTGTTACTTCAATAACACAGTCCTTGGAGGCTCGTGCCCAGCAAGCTGAAAAAACCTCTCAAATCGTCAAAATGTTGTTATTGGGGTTTAGCTTTATTTTTATAAGCTTGAGTATCCTTTTATATATATTGGCGAAGCATTTAAAAACTCGTCGCCAGCGTATCGTGCAAAAACTACATCGCATTGATTGAAATTCAAAAAACCGATCGAACTCATAAAAACATACTGTTTCCTCTATGCTGTACTTTTGCGTACTATAGCCCCATGAAATGATTTTAGCCGACTTGAACTGCTTAGAATTTGGAGATTTGCATGTT
>NZ_OVCN01000007.1 GCF_900406815.1 Acinetobacter haemolyticus | reverse complement strand
CGAACTCAGAAGTGAAACCTCTTCGCGCTGATGGTAGTGTGGCACTTGCCATGTGAGAGTAAGTCATCGCCAGCTTTTAAATCTAAACACCCCCTCCGCTAACGCTGAGGGGGTGTTTTTTATTGCTAAAAGGATATTTCTTTTTTATTACTAATCAAAACATAATTAATGAATTAAACTCAACTTTAATATAAACTTATCTCTATACCTTTGAATAAAAAAGATACTTAAAAAATAAATATTTGTTAAAATACATCACAAATTTCTCTTTTTTTCATGATAGTTTGATTAGTATCACTTTAATACTTGTTACCTGAAGATAAACTATATTTACATAAAATCTATATTATGGTTACATTAGGAATATTTTTTATAATGACAAATCAGCTTCGATTTTAGAATTTGATGGGGACAAAAAAGGAATGATCATGAATAAAAAGCAACTTACTTCAAAGTTGTCTGTAATTGCTATATCAATTTTATTGGCTAGTTGTGGAGGGGGCGGAGGTTATTATGGCTCAAATGATAACTCTAATAATGGTTCTGGGAATGGCAATCCTGGTGTAGAAACTCCTGGAGGAGGAATAACTCCTACAGCTGCTAGTTTAAAAATTGAATTAGACAAATTATCAATTGCAGCTACAAATGGTCAACTCACTGTGACTGTTCGTGCTTTAGATATGAATAAAGGTGGAGTAGCTGAAATACCTGTAACTTTATCAATTATTGATCCTACAAATAATGTTAATAATGCTGGATTATCCAAACAAACAACAAATGACTCTGGTAATGCGGTATTTGTTTTAACTACACCATCCACCTCACCAACTTTAGCAGAATTAATTAAAAATGGTTTTAAAATTATAGTTAATGCGAATGACGGAAAGTTAAGTCAAGAGCAATTAATTACTGTTACTGGTGCTGATAACAGTAATGGGGCTGATACAACTAGCATTGTCTTATTTGACGCTACTAAAACATCATTAAATGTTAGAGGTGACCAAACAACTGTTACTTTAACTGCTGTTGATGCTAATGGTGCAACGTTACCTAACCAAGCTATTTCTTTAAAAGTTAAAAATTCTGCTTTAAATGGAGTTAAGTTCACTCCAAATGCCTCTCAAACCGATATAAATGGAAGAATTACATATACGTTATCTTTTAATGAGACTCAAAGAGCTGCTTCATATAGTGCAGATTCTTTTGTAACAGATGACTTAGTTTTAGAAGCAAATTTTGGCCAATCAACTAAAGTTTATACTTATAAGTTGGATATCGTTAACTCTACTGTTCCTCGACCTGTAGGAGCTATTTCTGTTGCTTATAATCCAACAAAAATTGAATCCTCCACAAATGGAGTTTATTATTATAAAAATGTTTCAGTACAAGTTACTGATGTAGATGGTAAGCCTATACCTAATCAAGATGTCATAATGGGAGTGAATGCTCTAACCTATAATAAAGGTTTTTATGCTTTTTTTGATACAAGTATTCCACCAGATGATACAGCAGATAAGTATTTACCAGCAGTTATTACGCAATGTGTCACTCCAGTCATTAAAGTAAATAGTAATGGTAAAGAAATTGATCAGTTGAAACCTGTTAAAGAAGGACAAACTGTTCAAGTTGTTTCTTTTATAAACTCTGAAGGAACACCTGCGACTGATAATAAATATACGACAGATGCAAATGGTAGATTTGATTTAAAAATACAGTATCCTAAAATTTATGCTGGTTATCTTAATATCCAAGTAATTGCAGACTCGATTGTTAGTGGAAAGAGTATTAGCGGGTCAACAAGCTTTGGTTTAAGTTATTTGATAAGTGATGTTGATGTCGCTAATGGCGTAGCACCTAATATTAATAGTCCTTATGGATTGTCTACGAATTGTTTAGATGATTTATAAGTTAATGAAAAAACGGCCTTAGGGCCGTTTTTTTACAATGTTTTAATCATCCAACAAATCCATTTGTTTGGCGAGTTGATATAAATTATTAGAGCGATTACCTGTACGGCAGAACATTAAAATTGGTTTTGGGAGTTCATTATAATGGTTTGCGAATGCACGGACATCAAGTTCGGTGATCTGCCCAGCAACGACAGGTTGATAAACATAATCTAGGCCTGCATTGCGAGCTGACTCTTCGATCTGGGCGCTTGTCGGTTGCTCTGGGCCACCTTCCATATCAGGACGGTTGTTAATAATAGATTTAAAGCCTTTTTCAACAACTTGTGCTACATGTTCTGGGCCGATTTGACCTGCAAAACCTATATTCTCTGACATCTTGTCACTCCAAAAACAAACAAAACATTTTATGCTCTATCATAGCATTAAGCTTGATCTTGAGTTTAAATGTCTATAACAAATAAGTGATGTTCAGTAAAAAGATAATGAAATGGAGCGCGCATGCACACCTATACAGTTGAGCCGTTGTATGTTCCGAGTGGTGATGAAACAATCGCAGCAGATTTTTATCTTCCCAAAACTAACATTAAACCTGCGGTTATTATCATGGCTCATGGGTTTGCTGGGTTGCGTCAATTTAAATTAGTTCAATATGCTCAGCGGTTTGCAAAAGCAGGATATGCAGTCATTTTATTTGATTATCGTTATTGGGGGGGGAGTACGGGAAAGCCTAGAGAGTTGGTGTCTTTAACGTCACAGCTAGATGACTGGAAAACCATTGTTCAGTTCGCATCAAATTGTAAGTTGATTGATAGCCGGCGAATTATTCTTTGGGGAACTTCATTAAGTGGGGGGTATGCTCTGAGTTTGGCAACTGACCTCAAGAATATTCAAGCCGTAATGGTACAAGTACCGTATGTTGATGGTGCTGAAACCGCTAAACTTTATCCACTCCAGCGTTATCCAGAAGCATTAAAGCGTTCCAGTCAGGACTATATGGGGTCAAAAATGGGCTTGGTGCCAAAGACATTACCCGTTGTGGATCAATATAAATTGTGCTTCCTACCAACCTCTGATAGCTATTATGGTTATCATTCGATTGTGAACCCTGATTATTATTGGAGTGGTGAGGTTCCTGCTCGTGTTTTTTTTAATTTAATGCGTTATCGTCCAATTCAATTTGTACGTAAGATTAATATTCCCGTTTTATTTATCGCAGCAAAACAAGATAGTTTAATCCCTATCGCATCTAGTCGTGAAGCTGCAACTAATATTGCTCCTTTTGTAAGCTACCATGAGTGGGAAATGAAGCATTTTGATATTTATCATGGTTCTTGGTTTGAAAAAGCAGTCACAACCCAATTAGAATTTTTACATCAACATATTGGAGTGAAGTGATGATTATTGTCTGTTCATCCTGTGGTGCAAAAAATCGTGTACCTGAAGAAAAGCTAGCTGTGCATCCAAATTGTGGTCAGTGCCATCAAGCTTTATTGCCCTTACAACCAATTGAGTTAAATGAACAAAATTTTAGTCACTTTATCAGCAATAATGATTTACCTGTTTTGATTGATCTGTGGGCTGAATGGTGTGGTCCTTGTAAAATGATGGCACCACATTTTGCTCAAGTTGCTAAGCAAAACCCCTATGTGATTTTTGCAAAAATTGATACTGAAGCCAATCCGCGTTTGAGTGCTGCATTTCATGTTCGGAGTATTCCCACACTTGTTTTAATGAATAAAACGACAGAGTTGGCAAGAATTAGCGGTGCTTTACGGACACCAGAGTTACAACAGTGGTTAGATCAACAATTACAGCAACATCAAGGACATTAAAATGATGGAACGCCCAAACCAGCCAGAAGGAATTTTGTCGTTACAGACGATTGCAATGCCCGCAGATACTAACTGGAGTGGGGATGTATTTGGGGGGTGGATTGTTTCACAGATGGATTTGGCGGGTGCTATACACGTGGAGCGCTTTAGTAAAGGGCGTTGTGCAACTATTGCAATTAATCAGATGAGTTTCCTAGTGCCTGTAAAGGTGGGGAATGTGATTAGTTGTTACACCAAAATATTGAAAGTGGGTAACACCTCGGTACAAGTCCAAATTGAAGTGTGGAATAGCCATGATGATTCTCGTGAACCTGTTCGTATTACGGAAGGCGTATTTACTTTCGTGGCAGTTGATGTAAATGGTAATAAGCGTGTGATCGCCGAAGAGATTAAACAGGCTTTTGCAGCAGTCGATAAAGCTAAGGTTTTGTGATTAGGAATGCGCTAAAAATATTATTTTATTTGGAATAAAGAGAATGGCTGAAGAACTCGTTTTACAGCAAGGTCACAAGGCCGAGCAATATCAAAGTATTATTCCGCAGATTCAGGCAATTGTTGAGGGAGAGTCTGATGTGATCGCCAATCTTGCGAATATTTGTGCAGCGTTAAAGCAACAATTTGATTGGCTATGGATTGGTTTTTATCTGGTGAAAGACAATGAATTGGTGTTAGGACCATTTCAAGGACCTATTGCCTGTACCCGTATTGCCAAAGGGCGTGGCGTGTGTGGTACGGCTTGGCAACAGCAGCAAGTGATGATTGTGCCTGATGTAGATCAGTTTCCAGGACACATTGCATGTAGTTCTGCTTCAAGATCGGAAATTGTGTTACCCGTCATCAAAAATGGTGAGTGTGTTGCTGTCCTCGATATTGATAGTGAAAAGCTCGATCAATTTGATGAGATTGATGCGGAGTATTTGAAGCAATTGATTGGCATTATTGAGACATTTATTTAACCCTTATAAAAAACAAAGCCCATTTGAAATGGGCTTTGTTTTAATTTGAGATCTTATTTTTTACGTTTTGGCAACCAAGCCCAAAGCATTTGGCATTGGATGGGTTCATTGCCAGAATCATCAATTACGGTCACAGGAATCAATAACTCGCCTTTCTCATTGTCCGCGATAAACTTCTGTTGATCAGCAGATAAGCTTGCTGTAGCGGTTAAGCCACCTTGAGCCACTTTTAAATAATCGACATGGAGTGATTTGATCAATAAAATACGATTATCGGGTACATGCAACCCTGTTAAAAAACCTGTCGCTGTTTCAGCCAATAATGCCATTGCAGCTGCATGAACACCTTTAATATGGTTTTGCATATTACGTTGGTTTTCGATGTGAACAGTGACATGGTCTTTATCCACTTCTAAATAGCGGATATTTGCAGTCCCGACCATTGGAACAACACGACCAAAAGCTTTACTCCATAGCGTGCTACGGATGCTTTTCGGAAATTTAGAAGTGGTTTTAACCAGCGTATAAAGACGGTTATCTTTTGCCATAGTGAACCTATTGCTTAGTCTTTGAAATTATTAAATTGCAGTGGTAGACCAAATTGTTGTTCACGTAAAAAGTTCATCACTTGCTGTAAAGTATCGCGCTTTTTGTCCGTGACACGGATTTTGTCTCCTTGGATAGAAGATTGCGCTTTGATGCCACTTTCTTTAATGGCTTTATTAATTTTTTTTGCAGTATCTGAGTCAAGTCCATCTTTAAGCTTGATCACTTGAACAACATGTTTACCTGAAGCTGTCGCTTTTTGAGGATCTAAAGCTTGTACATCTACTTTACGCTTGTAGAAGTGATTTTCGAGCATGGTGTAAACTTGCTCACATTGGAAGTCACTTTCAGTTGAGATTTTGATTTCTTTATTTTTCTCATTTAACTCAATCGAAACGTCTTGTCCACGAAAGTCAAAACGTGTACCAATCTCTTTTTGCGTGTTTTGCACAGCATGATTGACTTCAAATAACTCTAATTCAGAAACAATATCAAAAGAAGGCATGGTTAGACCTTTACAAAGGGAAAGAATATCTGAGATGCTAAGGGGGTTTTCTTCATTTGCCAAGTGTTGTTTACATCAAAGGAGTGCACAATGATCCGTAAACAAGAAATTACAACATTTGAGTTCCCAGAAGACGCTGTCATTTGGGATGTCCGAGATACCAAAGCGTATGCTGAGGCTCATGTGAAAGGGGCGATGAATCGTCCAATTGCTGAGTTAAATGCGGATAGTTTGACTCAAGTTGCAGCGGATCAGCCGATTTATATTCTATGTGGTGGTGGCAGTAAAGCACCGCGTGCGGCAGAGTTATTAGAAGGGATTGATAGTTCTCGTGAATATGTAGTTCTCATGGGCGGAACGCGTGCAGCACGTGACGCCGGCTTGCCTTTGGAACAAGGTGCTTAAAAGACCCCTAGAATTTGCCAAGATACGTCATGTATTTTGGCAAATTTAAAAAATGATTTAAGTCATCGTTGTAAATGAATAATAACAATTTAACCTGAATAATACGGTTTTTTTACTTTAGCTTTCTTTTGAAAGCGTTGAGGATCGAGTTTACTCAATAAGCTTTGTGGTACAGGGCAAAGTTCACCTAATACCAATGCCACTAAGATTTCACTGCATAATGGTGCAAATAAAAAACCTTTAGAACCTAAACCCGCAAAAGTATAAATGGGTTGATTGTTGTGGATTTTGCCCACCAACGGAAAGTAATCCAAAGTTTGTGCACGAACTGATGCTCGACCTTGCCAAGTATCGATGGGGGAGAGGTGTTTTGCATATCTTGGAAAGATACTGTGGATAAGTTCGTAGTTATGCACATGATCTTCAATCAAAACTTCAGTGTCATCACGATTCGGATAAAAGGATGCACCTAAGATCAATTGTGATGCATCCAATTGCATGCAATAACCACCATAGCTATAGGCTTGCTCAAGAGATAATGGTTGTTGGATATTTTCAACCCAGCTCACTTGTCCACGAATTGGTTTTAAAACGGGATAATGTTCAAACAACGCTGCACTTTGTTTTGCGCAACAGACAATGACCTGATCGGCAGTGGCAAGATGTTGTTGATCTTGCCATAGCTCTGTCTGTGCTCCTATCGCATTTAAACGTGAAACCTTGGCTTTTTTTACACGGATGTTTGGGTGCTGTAAGATTTCGTCACGAAGTTGATGAGGTGCCACGACACCTGCTTGTTGTAGTTTCAAACTCGGAAATTCTGTTTGAGGACTAATCTTTTCCGATGTATGGGTCGTTAATACTTGATCTGGATATTGTTCGGCTAGACGCAACAATTCATCTGGATTCTTTAAGGCAATTTGCTCAACTTGAATGGCTCTAAAAGCTTGAAAGCGTGCATAAAAATTCAATGCATGTTGCCAGCTTAAGGTCATCAAATGCTCATGTGCCTGCTCAATTGGACATAATTTTGGATTGAGCAAGGCAAGAGGATTACCTGATGCGCCTGAAAGCGGCTCATTTTGCTCGTAAATCGTGATTTGATGGCCACGCTGAGCAAATGCCCATGCAGTGCTTAAACCCGCAATTCCTGCGCCAATAATTGCGATTTTCTGTTGTTTTGTGAGTTGGGATGTTTGGGGAGCATTTAGAGTACTCGTGTCTGCTTTTATCGGGTCAGTAGAATGCATCTCCGTGGATGCTTGATCGAGCCAAATCGCTTTGAGCATTTCTCTTTTATGACCAAAACCACGTGGACGACTAATCTGAATACCATGTTGCTTCAACCCACGTTTGAGTACCCCCGCCACACTAAAGGAAGCAAACGTTGTTCCAAAATCTGATAGACGTACGATATTATTCAGTACATTTTCTTGCCACATGTCTGGATTACAAGAAGGCGCAAAACCATCTAGAAACCAAGCATGTACGGTTTGCGTTTTAGGAATATTTGGAAAAATATCTTGTGCATCACCTAACCACAAATCGATGCTAAATCTTTCCTCTGGAAAACTAAGACGATGACATCCCGCAATAGGTAGGGGATATTGTGCAATGAGTTTTTGTGCCAGAGGCGCTAACTCTGGCCAAGCATTTAGGGCTCGGATCAAATCAGTTCGGCGAAGCGGAAATTTTTCTACACTAATGACATGCAAATGACTGTGGTTATTTGGACGAATCTGTTGCCAGAGTTGCCACAAGGTTAAAATATTTAAACCTGTACCAAAACCCGTTTCACCCACACAGAAATATTGATAGTCGTTGAGTTGTGATAGGCGCTCGTTTAAATCATTGCCATTTAAAAATACATAGCGAGTTTCGAGTAAACCATTATCTTTGGAAAAGTAGACATCGCCAAACTGTTTAGAAATGGGAAGGTCAATACCATCGACCATTTCCCAATCCAATTCAGCGGTTTGTATTTTTGATGAGTGAGACATAAATTACAGTATGATGTTTACCATTGACGGCGACGTTTAGTGTAAACATAGCTAGCAATAAAGAAACCGAGAATGACACCTACCGCAATCGTCATAGCCCCATACAGAAACATCTGAGCACTACGTTCGCTTTGTAGCACTTGGACTTGCACCGTTAAATTATCATTTTTTAACTGCAATTCCTGATTTTGCGCAAGCGCTTCAAGATTGGCATGTTCAAGTTGTTTTAAGCGATTGGCTTGATCTTGAACCAGTGCTTTTACCTTTGCTTCTTGCTGTTGTTTCGCTTTGGCAATCTGTTCTGCTGTGAGTGGTTTCGCAGTACTTGGTGTAGTGACAGCAGCGGTTGTAGCTGGTGGTGTGGCTTCTACAGCCCAAACTGTAGTATTAAAGAGTAAACCTAGAGCGAATAAGCTTGGTAGTGCAATACGCATGATTTACCCTTTTGGAAAAGCTTTATTAAAAGGTTTTACGTCAATACTTGCGTAAATTCCTTCTTTTAAAAATGGTTCTTCTTCAATCCACACATCCAATGCTTCACGGCTATCAAATTCAACAATAATCGTGCTGCCCAGAAAACCAGCCTGTGGATTATTTGGGTCGATTGGGTGAGCACCAGCAGCAATCAAACGTCCTTCATCATCTAGTTTTTGTAGGCGTTCTATATGTTGTGGGCGTGTTGCTAAACGTTTTTCTAAAGTACCTTCACGATCAGTACAGCTGAGTACGAAATAGGGCATAGCATTGGCTCAATAACGGAAATTAGGTGGTGGTTTTAAAATGCTTTCGTAAGCAAAATAGTATAACAGCAAGGTAAGTGAGAGAAACGATAATATCGCCAAAAGCAGTGAATTCGCCCCAGTATTTTCCATCTAAAAATAAAAAGCCAAAGAAATAATGCAAACTTGCGAGTAAGAAGAATTGACCACACCATGCCCAGTTAAGATTTATCCAGCCTTTTTTACTGAGCTCTAATACTGAACCTAGCATTTTCTGAATAATTGGCATGCCTTCTTTGTTGAATAATGGGGTAATCAAAAAACCGATGCCTATTCCGACATTAATAATGACCGCTTTTAATTTGATATAGGTTACATCACTGAATGCTAAGGTAATACCACCAAAAATGACGGACATGACCACAATAAACCACTGCATTTTTTCCAATTTAAATTTTTGGAATAAAAATAAGCACCCATATACTACCAGGGTGGAAATGAGTAGTGCACAGGTCGCGACAAGAATATGGTTTTGATCCGTATTTCCAGTACTGCCCACCAATTCCAACAAAGGATGCTGACTATCTTTAGGGTCAGTGGTTTTGTAAAAATAGAAGAAGATAATCAGAGGAAGATAGTCGAGCAACGCTTTCATGTTACAGTACAGTGATGAAATAGGTCAGATAGCATAATACAAACCATGTTCGGTGTCGATTTACATACACATACGCTCATTTCCGATGGAACCTACTCTCCTGAGCAGTTGGTACAGGCCGCTGTGGATTTAAAAATTCATACCTTGGCAGTGACAGACCATGACACGATGGATGGTTTAACGCGGGCGCAGCGTTATCTTGATGAGCATGCTCAAGATCATGATATTCGGCTTATTTCAGGTGTAGAGGTATCAAGCCAATGGTCTAGACCCAATACCAAAAAGAGTTATGGAGTGCATATTGTGGCTCTAAATATGCAGGATGAGACTCCGATCCGTGAACTGTTGGAACAGCAGAAGAAAATCCGTGCCGAACGTGCAAAAGCCATTTGTGATTTATTGGAAAAATGTATTGGTTTTGATATTTATCCTGAAGTGATTGCCAAAGTAGATGGGCATGCGGATCGTGTAACACGGACACATATTGCCAAAACCTTAGTCGAAAAGAATATCGTGAGCCGTCCTCAACAAGCATTCGATCGCTTTCTCAAAGAAGGGAAAAAAGCATTTGTAAAATTTGATGGTGTGGGGCTTAAAGAAACAATTGATGTAATTCATGCCAGTCAGGGATTTGCTGTTTTAGCGCACCCAACTCGTTATGATCTTTCTGCGACCAATATCCGCTATCTGATTGAGCTATTTGCAGAGAGTGGTGGGGATGCCGTTGAGTTACCGCCAAGTATAGAACCCGCTTCGACTCGGCAAATGGTGGATCGAATGATTCAGCAATGTGATTTAGCAGTATCCATTGGTAGTGATTTTCATGGCGATAATATGCCTTGGATTAAATTAGGACAAACACCACGAGTTAAAGAAGGGCAACGAGGTGTTTGGGAGCGTTTTCGATAAGTTTGCCAATCAAAAAGTTAGAAGGCTTAATTCGTCTTTTTTCTGCATCGCTTTATAAGGCATTTAATGGATGTTGTTTGATTTAGCGGTGCTTTAAATAAACTTAAGTTTCAATTTGCCAGTGAGTGTGATGCTGGAAGTAATGTGTTAAATAATCTAAAAAATATTGCACTTTAGGCGGTAATAATTCTCGATGCGGAAAGACCGCATAAATTGCAGTTGCCTCAACTGGACAATCTGGCAAAACCTGTATCAGTTTTCCTGTTTTTAAATCTTCTACAACATGCCAAAACGAATGATTGGAAATGCCTAAACCATGCAAAGCTGCCTGTCGAATGGCTTCACCCGAATTAGTACTAAAGTAACCCTCCACTCTGATCTGCTCAGTTTCCCCTGCTTTATTTAGAAAGCTCCACTGGTCGGTTAAACCATTGGCATGCTGTTGTAAAATACAACGATGTAATTTGAGATCAGATAAAGTCTGTGGCATCCCATATTGTTGCAGATAGGCGGGTGAGGCACACAACAAACGTGGATTTGGGCTTAATTGTTTGGCAATCAAACTTGAGCTTTTCAACTGTCCAATACGAATCGCCAGATCCATACCCTGTTGAATTAAATCGATGTTTTGATCATTGAGGTCAAGATAGATATGCAGCTCAGGATGTAAATGCGAGAATTCGGCAATTATGGGCATTAAAACCTTGGTACCAAAAGTTGCGGAAGCGGATATTCGCAATGTACCTGCCAGTGCATGATCTTTGACTTTTAATGACTCATGTAAATTGAGGAAATCAGTCATCCAATTGCGCCCATAGGCAAGTAACGTGCGGCCTTCTTCCGTCAATGTCAGTTTGCGGGTGGTACGGTGAAATAATCGCAGTTGAAGATGTTGTTCTAAGCGTTGTAGTTTCTGACTGGCGACTGAAACTGAAATATTTGCATCTTGCGCAGCTTTGCTAATTGAGCCTAAGTCTGCAACGCGTATAAAAAATTGAAAATCTTCTGTATTCATTATCAATTAAACCAGAAAAGTATTTCCTGATTATCGTGGTTTTTTAAATAAAGCCCTAGCGGTATTTTGTTTCTAAGTAATCACATGTTGGAGACAAACTCATGAAATATCATTTTCTAGGAAACTCGGGCTTAAAAGTCTCAGAATTAGGATTTGGTGCTGGTACTTTAGGCGGGCAGGGGCAGTTTTTTGCCGCTTGGGGACAAGCCAGCCAAGCTGAAGCAAATCAAATGATTCAAGCTGGTCTGGACGCGGGTATCAATTACTTTGATACCGCGGATGTCTACTCGGAAGGAGAGTCCGAACGAATGCTCGGTAAAGCTTTAGCAGGGAAAAGACAGCAGGCTATCATTTCAACTAAGGTTGGCATTCGTAGTTCGGATCGTCTGAATGCTGCTGGATTTAGTCGGGACTATTTACTGTCAGCAGTAGAACAATCACTGGCACGATTGGGAACAGATTATATTGATGTATTGCAATTGCACCAATTTGATAGCTTTACCGCATTGCATCAGTTGATGAAAACGCTAGATGAACTGGTGCGAAGTGGCAAAGTTCGCTATATCGGAGTATCCAATTTTTCTGGCTGGCAATTGATGAAAGCACAAGCTATTGCGGATCAATACGGCTATGAAAAGTTTGTGGTCAATCAGGTCTATTATTCTTTAATTGGACGTGATTATGAGTGGGAATTGATGCCTTTGAATGATGATCAGCAGATCGGTGCGGTGGTGTGGAGTCCATTGGGTTGGGGGCGATTAACAGGTAAATTTGATCGGGAAAATCCGATTCCAGCAGAAAGCCGGTTGCATGATACGGCACAGTTTGCACCTCCTGTAAACGAGGCACATCTTTATCAGGTCATTGATACACTCAAACAGATTGCTACAGAAACGGGTTATTCTATCCCTCAAATTGCTTTGAATTGGTTGTTACAACGTCCGACTGTTTCAAGTGTTTTGATTGGCGCCCGTAATCAAACTCAACTGCAAGAAAATCTGAAAGCAAAAGATATTCAGTTGTCGGATCAGCATATCGCACAATTGAATCAGGCCAGCGCGATTTATCCACCTTACCCTTATTATCCTTATTGGAATGGGCAATTTACTGAACGCTTTAAATCGCTGGTGACATCACAATTTATTTAATGGGAATTCATTTCCCTCATTAAGTTTGATGAGGGAAATGGCAATTAAAGCAAATTGTGATCATGCGCCTGAATTGGCGGCGGGGTTGGGCGACCTAGCGTACCGAGTAACTCGATTTCAATATTACGTACCATTGCATCTAAAGGTAAGTCATTGCTTTGTGTACCGAAGGGTTCCTCGATTTCTGTACTTAATGCATCCAAACCGAGAAAAGTATAGGCCAAGATTCCCACTAAAAGAGGTGTGACTAAGCCTAATAATGAACCTAAACTAAACGGTAACATGACACAGAAAAAATACACCGTCCGATTCAGCAAAACAGAATAAGCAAATGGAATCGGGGTATTCGCAATACGATCACAGCCTGTTTGCATTTCACTCAATGCTGCAACATGCTGGTTCATTTGGGTATAAATAATATCTGTGATTTCGCCTTCTTTGAGCGCTTGTAAAAGTTCCCATTGGATCAAGCTGAGGGTGTACTGAGGCGCATTTTGTTGTTGATAGAGTTGAGTAAGCGCTTGCTGACTTAAACCACTTGTTTCAGTCAATTCTGTTGGATTGGCAGTTTGATGACGTAAACGGTCACGTAAAACGTTGGCAAACACAATCACATTTTGAATCACACGTTCACGACGTGCTTGGGTTAGAACACGACAATCACGATCGAAATGGCGAGCTGTAGCGATTAATACACCCCAGAGTTTACGGGCTTCCCACCAACGTTCATAACAAGCGCTGTTCTTGAAACCCAGGAAAATCGAGAGTACAACGCCGATCAGGGTAAAGCCAACTAAGGGAATTTCAGGGAAGCGGTATAAATTGACATACTCAATACCGCCGATGATGGCTGAGACCAGCATGACAAAGCCAAGTGACGGTAAAATTTTGGGTAAAATCGTCCCACGCCATGAGAATAAAACTCTAAAAATGCTTGGCTGGTCACGAACAATCATGTTATTTGGATCATTAATTTTATCTGTTGATATTCTCGTTTGCTTTAACCTTTGTCAAGTTCGGATTGCTTGATTTTAGTAGGGTTGAGTAGTTGTTGCTCAGAAAAAGAAAAATAGCCTTCTGGGGAAATAATAAAGTGATCAATCAGGTGGATTTCAAGTAATTTGCACGCTTGTTTGAGTTGTTGTGTGAGGTATAAATCTTCAGTTGAGGGGCGAGCGATTCCATAGGGATGATTATGGGCAACCACGATTTGGCAGGCTTGTTGTTGTAATACATAACGTAGCGTTTGATTCAATGAGACACTACATGAATGATGTGAGCCAAAAAATAATTTCTTGAAATGTAACTTTCTTAACTCTGCATCCAAACACAGTACAGCAAAGACTTCTTGTTTTTCTCCCATCAGTTCATAGCGTAAATAGTCGAGTACAAGACTAGAGGAATCCAGACAAAGTCGTTGTTGTTGGAAATGATTGTTTAAATAACGCCGTCCGAGTTCTTTTACCGCCATGAGCTGTGCATATTTAGTGGAGGCGATGCCATTGAATTGGGATAAGTCCTCCAGCGATGCATCAAAAATAGGATTAAGTCCACCAAAATGTTGAATGAGGATACGTGCTAATTCAACTGCGGAATGTTGTTTAGAGCCTGAGCGTAAAAAAATCGCAAGAAGTTCTGCATCGGATAAACTCTGAGCCCCTTGAAGTAATAAACGTTCTCTTGGTCGTTCTTGTTCAGGCCATGCTTTGATGGAATGTTTTATGGATTGATTCATTGTTAAATTCACTTTGATTTTATTGTGTTTATAACTTTTTTAAAAACCCATCACTTGGGTCTGATCGTATTTAATGCTATTGTGAGCGCCACTGCAACAGCAAGGTATCTGTTTGTGAGCTTCGATCTTAGTGTTATTCCTCATAAAAACATTATATTGGCGGTTACTGGCGGCATTGCTGCCTATAAAAGTGCCATTCTGGTTCGCCGTTTAAAAGACTTTGGTTTTGATGTACGTGTGGTCATGACACATGGCGCCCAAGCTTTTATTACGCCATTAACCTTTCAGGCACTTTCAGGTAATCCTGTACATACAGAGCTACTTGACACAGAAGCTGAGGCAGGTATGGGGCATATTGAATTGGCTCGTTGGGCAGATTTGGTATTGGTTGCACCTGCAAGTTGTGACACGATCGCAAAATTTGCAAATGGTTTAGCTGATGATTTGCTCAGCACGTTATATTTAGCAACCAAAGCGCCAGTTTGGGTTGCACCTGCAATGAATCAACAGATGTGGGCAGCGAAAGCGACTCAGCGTAACCTACAAACTTTGGTTGAAGATGGCGTGCATGTCATCATGCCCGATGCAGGTGAGCAAGCATGTGGTGATGTTGGTTTAGGACGTATGCCGGAGCCAGAGGATTTAGCTAGACAAGTCGCTGCTTATTTTCATAAAGCACAACGTGCGATTGCAGAAAAGTTTGGTCTGTTGGCTGGAAAACGCGTCACCATTACTGCTGGTCCAACGCGTGAAGCGATTGACCCTGTCCGTTATATTTCAAACCATAGCACGGGTAAAATGGGCTTTGCTTTGGCAGCTGCATGCTATGCGGCGGGTGCAAAAGTAACGTTGGTGGCGGGTCCAGTCAGTTTGGATACTCCCAATGGTGTAGAACGAATTAACGTTAAATCCGCAATGCAAATGTTAGATGCCAGTATGAATCAGCTTGAAGAAGGCTGTGATATCTTTATTGCGACTGCGGCAGTTGCGGATTATCGCGTGGCTGAAGTAGCTGAGCATAAAATCAAAAAAGCGGGTGATGAACTGGCAGTCTCGTTGGTGAAAAATCCTGATATTGTTGCGACGATTGCACAGCAACAACAACGTCCATTCATGGTGGGCTTTGCTGCTGAAACACGCAATGTTGAAGAATATGCAGCAGGGAAGTTAGTTGCTAAAAAGCTTGATATGATTGCATGTAACGATGTTTCTCGTCCTGATATTGGTTTTGCTTCTGATGAAAATGCCATGACCGTATTCTTTGCGCAGTCCTATCATCTAGAGAAACGTGAGTTAGAGAAAGCATCTAAGCAAGAAATCTCACAACAATTGGTTGAAGCCATCCATGATGCTTTATTGCAAAAATAAAGAATATTGAATTTATCGCTTTATTAAAATGCAACGAAATCGTTGCATTTTTTATTTATGCTAAAACAACATGGGCAGTTGAGCATGATTCAGATTTCTACACCACACTAAAGTTGCTAAAGTAAAATTATGAATGATGAGAGGTGATGATATGTCCTCACAGCAACGTAATTATGACCGGATTGCACAGGCAATTACTTATATTCAGCAGAATTTTCAACAACAGCCTCAGCTGGATGAAGTAGCAGCGCATATTCATTTAAGTCCTGCCCATTTTCAGCGTTTATTTACCGATTGGGTCGGCACCAGTCCTAAAAAATTTTTACAGTATATTAGTGTCGAATATGCCAAACAGATTCTGAAACAAGAGCAAGGTAGTATTTTTGATGCCACTTTTGCAACGGGATTGTCCAGTACCAGTCGCTTGCATGATTTATTTATTCAGATTGAAGGCATGACACCTGCTGAATATAAGAATGGTGGGCAGAGTCTGACAATTCATTACCAATTTGCAGACACCATATTTGGAGAGGTATTAATTGCATCCACGCATAAAGGAATTTGTGCATTAAGTTTTGTTGATCATCGAGTTGATGCTTTAGCACAGTTAACAGCACAATTTCCTCAAGCATTGTTTATTGAGCAAGCAGATATGTTTCAACAAAGTGCTTTGGCTTTATTTCAAAAAGGTCAACAGCAATTAGCTGAGATTAAACTGCATTTGAAGGGCACAGAGTTTCAGCTCAAGGTTTGGCAAAGTCTGCTCAAAATTCCGATGGGACAACTCGCGACTTATGGTGAGCTTGCCAGAACTATTCAACATCCCAAAGCGGCACGCGCCGTGGGTAGTGCAATTGGCAGTAATCCCGTGGCATTTCTGATTCCATGCCATCGGGTGATTCAGTCAAGTGGCCTATTGGGTGGCTATGAATGGGGGAGTGTCCGTAAAACCGCGATCATCGGCTGGGAAGGTGTGCAAACACATGCAACAAATTGAACAAGCACGTATCCAAATGGCGGTCGATAAAATCCAGACCGCCGATTGGGAGGAAATCACTGAGCAGATCCATCAGCATGGTTTTGCCCTGATCAGGCAAGTACTTTCTGCGCAACAGTGTGAACAATTACAACAACTCTATCCGCAACCTGATCTCTATCGTAAAACTGTTGAGATGCAGCGTTATCGTTTCGGCTTGGGTGAGTATAAATACTTTACTTATCCACTGCCGAGTTTAATTGAGCGGATACGACATGAGGTCTATCCTTATTTGGCACCCATTGCCAATGCATGGTTTCAGGTACTTAGGATGGAACGCATGTTTCCATCTACACACCCTGAATTTTTACAGCAATGTCAGCAACATGGACAAATGCTGGCAACACCCCTGATTTTGAAATATGAGCAAGGGGGATTTAATACCTTGCATCAGGACTTATATGGAGAAGTCTATTTTCCTCTGCAACTTGTCATTGTACTGAGTCAGCCGAATGTTGATTTTACTGGGGGGGAATTTGTTTTAACCCAACAAAATCCAAGGGCACAGTCCAAGGCTATAGTCATACAACCTCAGCAAGGCGACTTAGTTATTTTCACCACGCAATTTAAGCCTGAAAAAGGTAGTCACGGTTATTATCGGGCTAATATCAAGCACGGTGTCAGTCCTATTCAGCAAGGTAAACGTTATAGCTTGGGCATTATTTTCCATGATGCGGTAAGTTCATCTCATGTGGCGACATGATGAATTAACTCAGACTGAGTTGCATCAGAAACTGAAGCAGCAAGAGATTCAGTTCGCAGGCAATGCTCAGCTAAAAATCTATGGCACTTTGACTTGTCATTCTGGGAAGCGCATGATGAAAAAAAATCGAGTCTTTTTTGTGAATGAGGATGAAGCTTTAAAGCAGGGCTATCGACCTTGTGGACATTGTATGCAGCAAGCCTATAAGAAGTGGAAAAATGCAATTATTTGATATTGAAGCGGATCCAGAGCAGAACTATTTACCTTATGATGGCACGGTACAATATTATGGCAAAGTAATGCACACAGCAGCGGCAGATCATTATTTTGATCAACTGATGCAAACCATTGCATGGGAAAATGATCAAGCACTAATCTTTGGCAAACTGTTAACTACTAAACGTAAAGTGGCTTGGTATGGTGATCGTCGTTTTGAATATACCTATTCCAACATGAATAAATATGCATTGCCGTGGACAAAGGAATTAGTTGAATTAAAACAATTGGCTGAACAGCTAACGGGTGAAACATTTAACTCGTGTTTGCTCAATCTTTATCATAGTGGTGATGAAGGGATGGCATGGCATAGCGATGCTGAAACGGATTTAAAAAGAGATGGTGCAATTGCATCTGTAAGCTTTGGTGCAGAACGAAAATTCGCGTTTAAACATAAACGCAGTAAAGAAAAGGTGGAGTTGTATTTAGAGCATGGCAGCTTATTGGTCATGAAAGATATGACGCAGACGCATTGGTTACATCGTTTACCACCCACTAAAAAAGTCAGTACTGCACGAATTAACTTAACCTTTAGAACGATTGTTGCGTGAATATAAAAAGGGACTGAAAAATCAGTCCCTTTGTTAAGTTAAGCCTAAATTTGATTAAGCTTGACCTTCTGCATCAGCATTTGCTTGTAGGCGTTGCATGTTTGCTTCAAATTCAGCATCGAAGTTAATCGGTGTAAGGAGCAATTGTGGGAAGCTGCCTTTTGTCACTAAATCATTTACTGCTTCACGTAAGAATGGAAACAGAATGTTAGGGCAGTAAGCACCTAGAATGTACGGAAGACGTTCTTCTTCTACACCGTCAATTAAGAAAATACCTGATTGAGTTACATCAACGATGAATGCAGTTTCATTTTCGTTGTTCGCTTGAACCACAACTTTCAAAGACACTTCATAATGTGTTGGATCAATTTTTTCTGCAGCAGAAGATAAATTGATGTTGAGTTCAGGCTGCCATTGTTTAGTAAATACTTGCGCACCTGGAACTTCAAAAGAAATATCTTTAGTGTAGATACGTTCTAACGCGAGTTGTGGTTGAACTTGTTCTTCGCTCATTGTTTTTCCTTAAATCTCGGATGTGTTGTTAAGCTAATAATTGGTCGAGTTTACCTTCACGCTCTAAAGCATAAAGTTGATCAAAACCACCGATAAATTGGTCTTTGATAAAAATTTGTGGCACGGTACGATGGTTAGTACGTTGCATTAATTCAATACGAACTTCGGGTGCTTCATTGGAAAGATTAATTTCTTTATAAGCAACACCTTTACGTTCCAGCAATTGTTTTGCGCGGACACAATATGGACAAGAAAGTGTTGAATAAATCGTGACGTTTGGAGTTGTCATTTTTTCTCTCCTTAAGTTTTGGTTTTACCTTTCACTAATGGCAAGCCTTGTGCTTTCCAGTTGCTGATTCCGCCGTCTAAGCGGTAACTGTCTGCATGACCCACTTTTTGTAAAGCGGTGCCTGCAACTTGCCCTAAGTTACAAATAAAGACCAATGGACGGTCACTGGCTTTTAATTCATCTATGTGACTGGTGATTTGGCTATAAGAAATGTTACGGCTACCACTAATGTGGCCTTCACGGAAATCTTTAGCATCACGAAGATCAATCAGCATGGCATTTTTTGCTTTGACCAAAATACCTAAAGATTGTGGTGAAATTTTACGACCATTGCGTTGTCCTTCTAAAACAAAGAACAAGATGATTAACACCCCAAGTGTGCCAAACAAGAAGGGGTGATTCCCCATAAACTCAAACCAACGTTCCACAAGTCACCTAAAGTTAGAAATCAAAAATTGCCACTGAGTATAACTTATCTCAATGGTGATCAAAAACCTTAGTTCAAGGGCAAGTTCTAATTAATATTAATTTTTTTGTTGGGCTTCTTGGATTTCATCGTTCAGTCGTAAATAACTCTCTAAACGACGAGGCAAAATTTCACCCGCTTCAACCGCTTGTTTCAACGCACAATTCTTCTCGTGGGTATGGGTACAATTGCGAAATTGACACAGTCCTAAATGCGCCTCAATTTCTGGAAAACCTGTACGCACTTTTTCCAAACTCAGATGCCATAGTCCAAACTCACGGATTCCCGGAGAATCGATCAATGCACCGTTTGTTCCAAATTTAATCAAACGGGTTGAGGTGGTGGTATGTTGTCCCAATGCCGAGTTTTCAGAGATGACATTGGTTTTCTGTGCAGCGTCAGGAACAATGGTATTAATCAATGAGCTTTTACCTACGCCTGATTGACCTACAAAAGCCACCGTTTCATTATCCAGTCGTGCAGCCAGGGCAGACAAATCACCTTGTGATTGGCAAATCAAACTTTCATAGCCCAAAGCTTCATATTCGCTGAGTAAAGTTAAAATCGGATCATTCTCTGTGAGCAGATCAGATTTATTCAGCACCAATAAAGCTGGAATATTGGCATCTGCACACGCGACCAAATAGCGATCAATTAACGTCGGTGCAGGTTCAGGTAGGGGTGCAAATACAATCACGATCAGACTGATATTGGCAGCTACGGGTTTGACCTTATGATAACGATCTGGACGCGTGAGTAATGATTGCCGAGGGTAAATCGCGGTGATAATACCAAGCCCTGTATTTGGATCTGCTTGCCATTTGACACGGTCACCCGTCACCAACAACTCCAAGTTGGTACGGGTATGGCACCGCCAAATACTGTCTAATTCAATCGGTTTCCAAAACGGTTCTGGTTCACCGTCTGCAACATGAGGTTTTTCGGGATGTTGTGCGGGTACAGACAAAGCTTGTACTTCGAGTTGACGACCATAATGCTGAACCACCAGTCCATCTAAATCTTGCGATGTATCAATGTCATCTTGACGAGACTTATGTTGTTTCTCAATACGACGTTGCTGCTGTTCAGTTAATCGACGCTTACGAATTAAAGCCATTCATGTCCCAAAAAATCCACACTTTCAAGACCGCAAAAATAGCACGAAGCCGCTATAGAATTACAGCCAAGATGTAATTAATTTGCTACTATTGATGTTTTTAAGCACATTAGAATCGCCATCCATGAGCAGCACCCCTGATACACGATTGATTTGGATCGACCTTGAAATGACAGGTCTTGATACCGATAACGACAAGATTATTGAAATTGCGACAATTATTACAGATGACAATCTTAATATCTTAGCTGAGGGTCCTGTTTTAGCCGTACACCAGTCTGATTTGATTTTAAATGCAATGGACGAATGGAATACCAAACAGCATGGCCAGTCTGGTTTGATTGAGCGTGTGCGTCGCAGTAAATTGACTGCACAAGATGCGGAACAGCAGACATTAGAATTCTTAAAGAAATGGGTCAATCCAAAATCATCGCCAATGTGTGGAAACTCGATCTGCCAAGACCGTCGCTTCTTGCATCGTTTAATGCCTGAGTTAGAGCAATTTTTCCATTATCGAAACTTAGATGTATCTTCAGTGAAAGAGTTAGCTAAACGCTGGAGACCTGAAATTATGAGTGGCTTAAAGAAAAATGCGTCACATTTGGCGATGGATGACATCCGCGATTCAATTGCAGAGTTAAAATATTACCGTGAATATTTCTTTATTATGAATAGTAATAAGTAATCACGGTGTTCATGATCTTCTTAAAAAAGAACAGATCATTATTATTGAGGAAAGGAGCTTAGTTAGGCTCCTTTTTTATCGAGTGTAAAAAAATATTGGGCTAAACTGCAAAATCGCTTACACTCACATTTTCATTTCGTTAACTATAAAAAGAGAGCAGACATGCAAAGCGATAATCCTATTTTAACCCGTGTTGAAACCTATAGTAATGTAGCCGAGCCCATGACCATCCAAGGGGCCATTCAGAAGTCTGTGCTATTAACCGTGATTGCAGCGGCATTAGGCATTGCATTATTTTTATACTGTGCGATAACTGCTAATTTTTCAATTGCTTATGCAGCGACCATTGTCGGTATTATTGGTAGTCTTGCACTGGGTTTAATTACTACGTTTAAACCAAATACAGCCCCAGCTCTGGCAATTCCTTTTGCTTTATTTGAGGGTGCATTTTTAGGTGGTGTGTCTTTCATTTTCCAAGTGAAATTTCCTGGTGTGCCATTACAAGCTTTACTGGCAACGTTTGTGACTACTTTGGTTCTATTTGCTTTGTATAAATTCCAAGTGATTCGTGCCACAGAGAAGTTTAAGGCAGTTGTGATTTCAGCTTCGATTGCGATTGCATTGGTGTTCGTCGCACAGATTTTTTTAAGTTTCGCACTTGGTTCGACTATTCCTTATATCTTTGAAAGCAATTGGTTAGGGATCGGTTTTGCTGCTTTTGTTGCGGTAATTGCATCTTTAAATCTTATTTTAGATTTTGATTTAATAGAAAATGCTGCTGCTCAAAATGCACCTAAAAACTTTGAGTGGGTATGTAGTATCGCGTTATTGGCAACTTTGGTTTGGATGTATTATTCGTTCATGCGCTTATTGAGCTTAATTCAGAAATAATCATAGATTCGAGCTGTTTTATCGACTTCAACTAAACACGCTGAATCGTTTTATGCATCTGACTTCATGTTTAAACTGAGGTAGATGCAAACGATTTCAGCGTGTTTTTTTTGTAGGATTGAGAAAAAAGATGCATTATGCAATTCCGAAAAACACGGAATATTGGCATCATGGGTGAAAATTTTTCGAGTGAGAATAAGATGTCACAAGGACTTTTAACTGGTAAACGTTTTTTAATTGCTGGGATTGCTAGCAAATTATCAATTGCTTACGGTATTGCTGCAGCTTTACATCGTGAAGGTGCGGAGTTAGCGTTTACTTATCCAAATGAAAAGTTAAAGAAACGTGTTGATGATTTTGCAGCACAATTTGGCTCAAACTTGGTTTTTCCTTGTGATGTGGCAGTAGATGAAGAAATTGATAATGCCTTTGTCGAACTTGCAAAACATTGGGATGGTTTAGATGGTGTGGTGCATTCAATTGGTTTCGCACCAGCACATACACTTGATGGTGATTTTACAGACGTGACAGACCGTGACGGTTTTAAAATCGCGCATGACATCAGTGCTTATAGTTTTGTTGCGATGGCTCGTGCAGCGAAGCCTTTATTACAAGCGCGTCAAGGTTGTTTATTGACCTTGACTTATCAAGGTTCGGAGCGTGTGATGCCAAACTATAACGTAATGGGTATGGCAAAAGCATCTTTGGAAGCGGGTGTTCGTTATTTAGCATTGAGCTTGGGTAAAGAGGGGATTCGTGTGAATGCGATCTCTGCGGGTCCAATCCGTACTTTGGCTGCTTCAGGAATTAAGTCATTCCGTAAAATGTTAGATGCCAATGAAAAGATCGCTCCATTACAACGTAATGTAACGATTGAAGAAGTGGGTAATGCTGCATTGTTCCTTTGCTCACCGTGGGCTTCAGGTATTACGGGTGAAATTTTGTATGTTGATGGCGGTTTTAATACTGTAGGTATGAGCCAGTCGATGATGGATGATGAATAATTAGATTAATCTAATTTATTTGATAAAGCCGCTTTGATAGCGGCTTTATTTTTTAGAGGATAGTAATTCTAAAGAGTCTAAAACCAAAGTCAGGTGCTTGACGAATTGTCATTTTTTTGGGGAGGAGAGAATGAGGTGATGTGCATTGGTAGCGATCTGTCTCCTCCTAAGACCTCTAACAATCGCTGTCTTATTTGTTCATTTTCCCTATCCATGCGTTCATGCGCAACGGGGTTGTAAATTGCATTTTTTATCTGTGTTTTATTGAAATTGTATCCGACTGCTATCCCCATCGCATACAAGAGATCGATCAGCAAGTCGACACGACGATTCTCCCATGCTTCTAATGACACCATGCTACTACTCATATGGTCTAGGTAATATGACCAAACATCAAGTACAGCTTTCTCCTTCTTGATTTTAGGTGAAAATTCGAGGTCAATCCTATTTAGTGCTTCAACATGCAGTGAGGATAGCGATTGCGCGCGTGTCGCCATAAGCGTTTTGAATATCCAAAGCTTGCGATCTCGGATCTCTCTTTTAGTTGCTAGGAATTGGGTTACTTGCACTGCAATGAGAGGACTCAGCGCTGTTGCAAGGATTATTAACGTATCCGATAGTGTCATATGTCTCTCAAAGCACTTAATAAAAGTTATACGACTCTTCTGCCATATAACTACTTGGATTTTTTATCTTATTTTACTCAGCATATAAAACAGCAATATTTAGGTCAACACAAAAGCTCTGGACAACATCACTTTATTAAACTTTGATCTTATATTTAATTCGACAATGAGCGATCTATTGAAAATATATCAACAAGTATAATAATCGTTTGTCATCTCCTACTTTATATGATAATTAATGCTGGTTTTTTGTTTAATCGAAAATTTTTAAATTGAGTGTCGATAAACATATTATTTTAACGCTTCGGGGAAGGGCATCATAACGTGAAAAAAATTGTAATTATATTTGGTTTAGCGATGCTACTTACGCTACAGGGTTGCGCTGCAATTATGGCAAGCAATTTGCCAAGTAAAAAAAATTTAACAGTTATAGATATTGGTAAACCACGTAATGCAGTGATTGCTGAATTTGGTGCACCGATTACTTCAGAAACCATTGATGGTGAGCGAAAAGAAATTTATACCTTCCAACAGGGCTATTCAAAGGCTGCAAGAATCAGTCGCACACTGTGGCATACCACTGCTGATATCGCCACGATTGGTCTATGGGAAATTATTGGTTCACCAACTGAGATCTACTTTAGCGGTCAACAGCTTTCATATGAAGTTGTATTTGATGCACAAGATAAAGTGAAATCCTCTCAGTTGATTCATACCAATACAAATGCGGACGACCAAGCAGAATTAAAACAATAGTCTAAACAGACTATTGTTTGATCGGACTTCCACCCAATGCCTGCATCAAGGTTACATAGGCATTGTACTGATTCTGTTTGGTTTCAACCAAACTGAGTCGTGCGTTACGGGTAGTCGCTTGAGCATCCAGTAAATTCTTCAAAGCGATCGCACCATTACGATAACGAACCTCCGTTAATCGCTCTGTTTTATCCGCTAGCTCTAGATTACGTTGTTGCAATTGCACTTGTTGATCAAGCTGAGTTCGATTGGATAAAGCATTCTCTACATCTGCAAAAGCCTGATATAGCGTCTGGCGATATTGAATAATTGCTTTTTCATATTCCAGATCGCTGATCGCAAGATCTTTCTTCATGTCGTTATATTGTAGAAAGGGAAGACTTAAACTTGCGCCCAAAGTTAAGGCCGGATTTTGCAAGAGTTGCGTTAAAGAGGTACTCGATGCACCTAAATTACCTGTCAAATTAATCGAAGGGTAATAACTGGCTTTGGTGGCATCTTTATTGGCAAGGGTTTTGCGTAAACGCAGTTCAGATGCTTGTAAATCAGGGCGACGAGATAAAATCTCGGCGGGCAATCCAACGGCAATATTAGGCAATGCACTTTGAGGTAATTGCGCTGGCTCTTGAATATTCAGTTGTTGAATAGGTTGATGAAGCAATACCGCAATGGCAGTGCGTGCCTCAACACGTTGTTGTTCGATTTGGCTCAAACTGGCTTTTTGGCTTTGTACCGATTGCTCTGCTTGAGTAAGGTCTAAACCCGAAACTGCGCCTGCTCGGTATTGAGATTGAACCAATTCATATATTTTTTGCGTAGAAGCCAAATTTTGTTGGATGGTGTTATAACGCTCGTTTAAATAACCCAGTTGCCAGTAGAGTTTGGCCGTGGTGGCCACCAAACTTTGTGCTGTTGCTTGGAGGTCTTGTTCACTTGCCAATGCCTCCCAACGACTTGCCTCAGTTTGATTGGCAAGTTTTCCAAATAAATCTAACTCATAACTCACGCCAACACTGGTTGATAAACCGCGATCACTACCATTTCCTGAACGGAGATCATAGTTGTGACCCGTAGAAACGCTAGAGCTGGTTCGAATACCTTGTTGATTTTCAGCCAAGCCTGCTTGTAAACGAGCTTGTTTCAAGGCGATACCTGCAACAGCAAGATCTGTATTTTTTGCTAAAACCTGTTCAACTAATTGATTGAGTTGAGCATCATTAAATAATGTCCACCATTGATCAGTCAGTTTTATATTTTGTCTTTTTTGTACATCGTGCTGAAACTGTTGTGGTACTTGGACTGTTGGTGCGTTATAGGGTGTTTTCACCACAGCAGAACAGCCAGCTAAGGAAGTGCTGAGACAAAGTGCAAGAGCGATTTTATGTGGTTTGAATAACATTGTTTGTCATTCCTTTAATAATTTGAAAGAGCATGATTATCGAGACGGAGTCTTATCGAATTCTCATCCCTTTTCAGGTTAAGCCTTCGGCTCGACCTACTTTTCTTTCGGGAAAAGTAGGCAAAACCATTGTCATCCGCAAAACCTGTCATATTTTTTCAATTATCTTAATCTATCGCAGAAATAATATTTTGTTGATACCACGCAGGTTGCGGATGACGTTCACGTGTATCATATTTCTGGGATAGATTTTTTCGCTATTATTCTCTTGCTAAAGCAGCAACCGGATCGAGTTGTGCTGCATTTCGTGCTGGTAAGAAACCAAAAACGATACCAATTAAACTTGAGCATACAAAGGCAGCAACAATTGAAGTGGTTGAGTAACTCATTTCAATCACGCCTTTGGCAAAATGCCCGATGACTTGACCAATGCCTAAAGAGAGCAGGACACCAAGAACGCCACCTAACAGACAGACCAAGATCGCTTCGATCAAAAACTGCTGCAAAATATCGCTTTGTCTTGCGCCGACCGCCATACGTACCCCAATTTCTTGGGTTCGTTCAGTCACCGAAACCAGCATAATATTCATCACGCCAATCCCACCTACGACCAGAGAAATGACGGCAATCGCTGAGATCAGTAAAGTCATCGTGGCTGTGGTTTGTTGAATGGTTTCACGAATACTGTCTGAGTTTTGAGTAAAGACATCTTGCGCGCCGTGACGTTGTTCAAGCAAAGTCAGAATGGCATTTTCAGCCGCTGTACTTGGATATTCATCTTTAATACGCACGATGATGCTACGAACATTGGATTGCCCCAACATACGGCTCATCACAGTGGAGTAGGGAAGATAGACATTCAAACTGTCGGAATTTCCCATAAAGCCTTTTTCAGCCTCAATGACACCAATAATTCGGCTTGGAACACTTCCCAATAGAATGACTTGACCTACAGGATTGGTACCGTCAGCAAAAAAAGTTTTCTCAGTATTGGCATCAATCACCACATCCTGTGCACGTTGAGTGACGCCTGCTTTGTCAAAAGGCTGTCCCGATTTGAAGGTCATGCCTCGCACATAGAAAAAGTCTTCACTCACACCATTTACGGTTGCGGAAGCTTCGGTATCTTTAAAACGTAACGTTACACTGGTGTTTGCAGATGGACTGACCCCGTCGACATAAGGCTGTTCAGCTAATGCATCAGCATCCGCAGGAACCAAGGTTTTGACTTGGGAGGCCCTTGATGTATCACCAAACCCACGACCTTGATAGACCGTGATGGTGTTGGTTCCGAGACTGCTGATATTTTCTAGAATTTGTTTCTGCGAACCATTCCCGAGCGCGACTACGGAGACGACAGATGCAATCCCGATGATAATCCCAAGCATGGTTAAAAAGGTTCGCATGCGATGAGCATTCATTGCCAAGAGCGCCATACGGAACGCTTCGCCGAGACGATCAAAGAAAGAACGCCAAACAGAAGTTTTCTTTTGTGGCTCCCGTTGTAACGGTTGATGTTCAAGGTCTGGATCAGCATTTTCAGGCGTATTGGCACGATCCGAAATAATATTACCGTCACTGATTTCGATAATACGCGTTGCATTTTTGGCAACATTCAGATCATGGGTCACCAAGATAATAGTATGACCTTTGGCATTGAGTTCACGCAAAATTCGCATGACTTCAATACCACTATTTTTGTCCAATGCACCTGTCGGCTCATCTGCCAAAATAACGTCACCACCATTCATCAAAGCACGTGCAATCGATACACGTTGCTGTTGACCGCCTGAAAGCTGGCTTGGCCGATGATGTAAACGTTCTCCTAGTCCAAGTTCAGACAACAGCTCTGCGGAACGTTCTTGGCGTAAATCGCTATCTACACCTGCATAAATTGCAGGAACTTCGACATTACCCGATGCACTCAGATCACCCAATAAATGATAACGCTGGAAAATAAATCCAAAGTATTCACGGCGTAATTGCGCAAGTTCATCTGGTTCAAGCTGGCGTGTTTCACGACCATTGACCAAATAACTTCCCTCAGTCGGTTTATCTAAACAACCGAGGATATTCATTAAAGTTGATTTACCTGATCCTGATTGACCAACGATCGCAACCAACTCACCTGCATAAATCTTTAGATTGATGCCCTTAAGAATTTGGACCGTGGTTTCCCCAGCGGGAAATTCACGGGTCAGATTGCTGACTTCGAGCAGTGGTTGTGTTGAATGAATTTGATTTTGCGTCATATTACATTCTCAACGCACGTTGACTGCTACGTTTGGCCGCATCATTTGAGTTATCCGAACCATCAGCGATGATCACTTGGTCACCTTGTTTAAGCCCCTTGATCACTTCAACTGTGACTCGGTTGTTTAAGCCCACCAAGATCGGTTGTGCTTTGGCAGAACCATCTGTTTGGATGACACGTACACTTGCGATACTGGCTTTTCCTTCAGCGACCAATTGGCGTTGTTCTGGACTTAGCTCAAGTCGGTTATTCGGACGCTGTTCTGTTTCATTATTTGATGCAGGCGCAGCACGATCTTTACGAGCAGGGCGTTTGCTACTTTGTACCGCTGCCGCAGGAATCGTCAGTACATTTTTAGCTTCTGCCAAAACGATGTAAACCTGTGCAGTCATGTCGATACGTAATTTGCCATCCTCATTTGGTACATCAAACAGCGCATTGTAATAGACGGCAGAGTTCGATGAGGATGAAGAGCTAGTGTTTGAAGTTTCAGTGTTAATTGAATTTGGCGCAGGCTCAACTTGACGCAACTTTGCATAGTGTTTCTTTTCACTGTTACCAAGCGTCGTGAAATAAACAGTTTGGCCTTTCTCCACTTTCATCACGTCTGCTTCAGAAATTTGCGCTTTAACCGTCATGTTATCGAGGGTTGCAAGTTTGACAATAGTCGGTGCAGTTTGGTTCGCATTCACTGTTTGACCTTCTTCAGTCACAATCGCTACGATCGTTCCATCCATCGGTGCAACAATGCGGGTATAGCCTAAATCCTCTTTAGTTGTTGCAAGGGTTAGACGAGATTGTTCAATTTGGGCATTGATTGCTGCGATTTGAGCTTGTGCTGTTTTATAACTTGCCAATGCTGATTCTAGCTCAGCACGGGAGGTGGCATCTTGGCTAAACATGGTCTGTTGACGTTTATATTCGGCTTCGACCTTGGCAAGATTGGCTTGTTGAACTGCCAGTTGAGCTTGTTGATTTTTAATATTAGCTTCCGCTGTTTTTAGCTCATTTTCTTGGCGTACCGAGTCAATTTGAGCAATGAGTTGCCCTTGCTTGACCTGATCGCCAAGTTGCACATACATTTTTTTGACCTGACCAGAAACCTGCGCACCCACGCTGACCATTTTGGTGGCTTCTAAAATCCCTGTTGCTAAAACCGAATTTTCAATATCACCGCGTCCTACTTCTGCAGTGATGTATTGTGGCGTTTCTGTTTTAGGCTTTAACATGAGCCAGCTTAATAAAGCAATCACAATAATACAGACCACAATGATGATTGTTTTTACAGGTTTCATCTTTTTAGAAATCATTTTTGGCATGGGAAGAGCGCAAAGTTAAAAATTTTATTTAGTATAAAAGTGAAATAAGGATAAAGCGTGAATATTTTTAATCTAAAATGAGAATTATTCTCTATTTTAATCGTGGCTTAGATGGATGGGGTAAATAATGTGCGTCCACACAGTTCACTAATGGCTTGCAACATTAAATGCTCTGAGTTCTCTTGAGACATTCCTTTAATTGCAGCATCAATACGCAATAATAAATCTGACCACGTTAAAAACTGTCTTGGATTTAATCGACGCAATGCTTGTTGATACTGTGAGACTTTGGTTTTCCAAATACCGAGTTGTAATGCATTATGCGGTTGTTCAAATAACTGCATCAACAAACGCATTTCTTTACTTAGTGTCCAAAGAATGAGGCTATCGGGTTCACCAGCGGCGATCAGATATTGATAGATTTTGACCGACTGAGCCAGATTTCCTGCCAATAGCGCATCACTTAAATCATACGTGGTGTAGCGCGATTGATCTTGCAAACATGCATAGAGCTGTTCGATCTGAATCTGTTGAATATCAGGAAAGGTATCAGCGACACGCATCAAGCTATTTTTTGCTGCGAGCAGGTTATGTTCATGATGCTGCATCAACCATTGCCATGCATCATTATTGAGTTGAATGCCAAGCTTTTCTGCTTCAATCGTTAAGATGCGTTGACGGTCTTGAGGATAATTTGCAGTGAGTGGAACAACCACACCATTTGCTTCTACCACTTGGAAAAAAGCTGATTTTAAACTGCTACTGTCCTGTTTCGGTAAAACAATCAACAACAAGTTATGTTCATTATGTTGGATATAACTCTTGAGCTGCTTTATGCCATTGGCGTCAGGTTTAACATTGCCATGTACTTCGATGGCAAGTTGTTGCGAGAATAAAGATAAACTATTCAGCGCATTAAAAACATTTTTCCAATCGTTGGCACTACTAATGTCATAGCGTTGTCGCTCAACTTCTTGTTGCTGCCAGCTTTTGCGAAACGCGTCCAGTAGATTCTGTTCAAGCAAAGGCTCTTGACCATGCATAATCCATGCACCGCGAGCTTCTGCAACACGTTTTAAAGCTTGAACATAATCGAGTTTCATAAATCAGAATTAAGAATGAGCTTTAGGAAGACGGTTCGCTGCAATTTGACGAGTCACTTGCTGAGCGACATCATCAATCACAATACGATTAAGATATGCTTCTTGCTGGTTATCAGTGTTTACTGTTGCTACATCGTATTGGTAGGTGCGTGATGCAGTTAAAGTACGAGGCTCAGTAATTTTGTTCCCTTGACGATCTTCAATCTGGAAAGTCACCGTTAAACGAAGCAAGACCTCCGTTAATTTACCGTTGAGAAGTTGGCGGCGAGGGGTATACTCCAATACCCGCAGCACATAAGCATCATTAGAGTTGCTGAGCTGTACACCTGTAGCCGTTAAATAAATACTTAAACGGTTTTCAAGTTCATCGGTATTGTCAGGCAAGACTAAAGTTAGCTTGTTATACACCAATGGTGTTGCAGCTGGATTGTTGCCTTTTAAATGAAAACCGCAGCCGACTAAGCCTGCACTTAGACCTAAAGTTAAAACAATCGCAGCGAAACGTTGAACTAAATGCATGCTTTGTCCTTATGAGATTCCATCAAATTTGGAAAATTTAATCTTGATAAATTGCCCACATTTTAGAATCAAAGCCCGTTGAATGACAGCGGGCTTTGATGAGGTTTTGTTTATTACTTTTAATTCCCCTCTGTTTAAAGAGGAGCTAGGGGGGATTTTTTCTATAAAATCCCTCTCCTGAATAGCAATCCCTCTTTAAAGGGAGGCTGATAAGCTTTTAAACCACCAAATTAACCAATTTATTCGGTACAACAATCTCTTTCTTGGTTGGACCTGTCAAGAATTGTTGAACTTCTGGTAAAGCTTTTGCCAAAGCCAATAAATCATCTTTTGAAATATCGACAGCGACATCTAATTTACCACGGAGTTTACCATTCACTTGTACAACAATCGTTTGCGTGTTACGTGTTAATGCAGACTCATCCACTTGCGGGAATTCAACCGTAGTTAAATCCATTCCAAACTTAGTCAACAATGTTTGGCTCAAGTGTGGTGCAAATGGCGCAAGTAAAATCAATAACGTGGTAATTGCTTCACGTGCAACAGCAGCATCGTTATCATCTTTCGCTTCAAACTTGTTAGTTGCATTCAGCAACTCCATCAACGCTGCAATTGCCGTATTGAATGCATGACGACGTTCGATGTCATCACCCACTTTTTGGATGGTTTCATGGGTTTTACGACGTAAGTCTTGCGCATCTTTCGACAAGTTTGCAGTATCAATAGCTGTGGTTTGATTGCCTGTTTCCAAGAAGCCAGCAGCCAAACGCCATACACGTTTCAAGAAGCGGTTCGCACCTTCCACACCCGCATCAGACCATTCTAATGATTGATCAGGTGGTGCAGCAAACATCATGAATACACGCGCTGTATCTGCGCCGTACTGGTCAATAATGGCTTGTGGGTCGATCCCGTTGTTTTTCGACTTGGACATTTTTTCTTGTCCACCGATCACAACTTCTTGACCATCACCTGAGTATTTCGCAGAAAGGATACGACCTTTTTCATCGCGTTCTAATTCGATATCCGAAGGATTAAACCAAGTCTTTTTGCCATTCTCAGCTTCACGATAGAAGGTATCTGCCAACACCATGCCTTGAGTGAGCAAGTTGGTAAATGGTTCATTGCCTTGAACTACACCTTCATCACGCATTAACTTATGAAAGAAGCGTGCATAAAGTAAATGTAGAATTGCATGCTCTACACCACCGATGTATTGGTTTACAGGAAGCCAGTTTTGGGCAGCTTCTGGTTTAACCATACCGCCTGTGAAATCAGGAGAAGCATAACGTGCATAGTACCAAGATGATTCTACGAAAGTATCCAATGTATCTGTTTCACGACGTGCATCGCCGCCACAGTTTGGACATTTTGTTTCGTAGAATTCAGGCATTTTATTTAATGGGTTACCAGAACCATCTGGCACCACATCAGTTGGTAATACCACTGGCAATTGATCTTCTGGCACTGGGACTTGACCACAAGTGTTGCAGTTGATCATTGGAATTGGACAACCCCAGTAACGTTGACGAGATACACCCCAGTCACGTAAACGGAATTGAACCTTAGCATTTGCTAAATTTTGTGGTTCTAATTTTGCAAGGAAAGCATCAAACGCAGCTTGGAAATCTAAACCGTCGAACTCCCCTGAGTTCACGAGTTTACCTTCTTTAGAGCCATACCATTCTTGCCATTCAGTTGCAGAGTAATCTGCATCGTCAGCGCTCTTGGCATCAATCACTTGCTTAATTGCTAAATTAAACTTATTGGCGAACTCAAAGTCACGTTCGTCATGTGCTGGAACGGCCATCACAGCACCTGAACCATACGACATCAATACGTAGTTTGCGATCCAGACAGGAAGATCTTCACCAGTTACAGGGTGTTTTACAAACAAGCCTGTTGCCATGCCTTTCTTTTCAGCAGTGGCTAAATCAGCTTCGGCAACCGATCCCATGCGACATTCTTCAATGAATGCAGCCAATTCAGGATTATTTTCAGCAGCTTTCAGCGCCATTGGATGTTCAGCCGCAACAGCAACATAGGTCGCACCCATTAAGGTATCAGCGCGAGTGGTATAAACCGTTAAACCGTCAGCATAAATTTCTGTATTTGCAGAAGGGAAAGTGATTTCCATCCCCGTAGAACGGCCGATCCAGTTACGTTGCATGGTCAATACTTGTTGGGGCCAACCATCTTTTAATGTATCTAAATCGTCTAATAACTCTTGTGCATAGTCGGTGATGCGGAAGTAATACATTGGAATATCACGTTTTTCTACCAATGCACCAGAACGCCAACCACGACCATTTTCAACTTGTTCATTGGCTAAAACGGTTTGGTCAACAGGATCCCAGTTTACGGTTGAAAGCTTACGGTAGATCAAGCCTTTCTTATAAAGCTGAACAAATAACCATTGTTCCCAGTGATAGTACTCTGGTGTACACGTCGCAAACTCACGATCCCAATCGACAGATAAGCCTAATTTTTTTAATTGGTCACGCATATATGCGATATTTTCAAAGGTCCATTTTGCTGGGGCAACCTGGTGTGCGATCGCTGCATTTTCAGCAGGTAAACCAAATGCATCCCAACCCATCGGTTGTAATACCGTCTCGCCTTTTAAACGATAAAAACGGCTAATCACGTCACCAATGGTGTAGTTACGCACATGCCCCATATGCAGCTTGCCACTTGGGTAGGGGAACATCGATAGGATATAGCGATGTTTGCCCTCTACAGTGTCTGCAACTTTAAAAACTTTGCGATTGTCCCAGTCTTGTTGAACTTGAGGCTCAATGGCACTTGCTTGATATTCGGAGTCAATGTGAGAAGTCGTCATAGGGATATGCGATACAACAAAAAAGTAAAGTTAAGATTGCCGCACAGCATAGCGCAAAATAGGGGGAGATGTCAGTTTTTAGCGGTGTTTTTATTCGATATAAGTGAGGAGAATGTCTCGGACACTCCCCATAAACTTTTAAATTATCTTTCTACTGTTGCTTCTGCTATTTGTATATTTTGTGGTTGGTACGTTTCATCTATAGGCGTACTTTCTTGTTGAGGATGATTTGTATTCGATGTCGTGGTGTGCTGAGGGGGTGTTTGTTGATTTTGTGTGGAAGAATTGGGATTGTTCTGATTGTTATTTGATCCATAAGTCGAAACTTTATCTAAGCGTTTTGCCCCTTTAGGTGGTAGAGTAGTGGTGTAATGGGTCGAACCCTTTGCATCAACCCATTTATAATATTGTTGAGCATATATTTGACCAGAACATAAAACCAATAAGCTGGTTAAGGCTATGGATGTAATTGTTTTTAAATGAGATGGTTGCATTGTCATTTTCCCCAAGATGATTTGATTCGAACAGTTGTTAAATCTTTAAAATAAATACTTTAACTGGAATTTATAAATACCAAAAGCACAATAATTGAAATAAAACTCATTTGAATATGCGGATATTTTTATTAAGGCAATGCTTAAAAAAACAACAGCTAAAAAATATTATATAAAATCTGTTCCTTTAATCTTGACTTTGTGCAGGAAAGCAACAAAAATGCTTGCTTTAGTTTTATATGTGTTTATTTGATCACCCTTCGAATAAATAACATGGCTTGCAATGGACATTCTTTCTAGCCGAGAGAATGATTTTTTGAAATATGTTTATCCCAACATATTTTGATTCGAGATGTAATAACAGCTTATACGGCTGATGAGTCAGAAAATTTTTCCTATTGCAGCAAAAACGAGTAGAATATGCACACTTATAAAAAGTGCATAAATTAATGAATGATACACAATTTATGTATTCCATAAATTGTGCAAACACTAGGGTGAATCACGTTGGAACTTTTATCTGGTGGTGAAATGCTCGTTCGCGCCCTTGCGGACGAAGGCGTAGAGCATGTTTTTGGTTATCCAGGCGGCGCAGTTTTACATATTTATGACGCGCTATTTCAACAAGACAAAATCAATCATTACCTCGTACGTCATGAACAAGCAGCAGGTCATATGGCCGATGCTTACTCGCGCGTAACAGGCAAGACAGGTGTTGTACTGGTGACTTCTGGTCCAGGTGCAACCAACACAGTCACACCAATTGCTACTGCCTATATGGACTCAATCCCAATGGTGATTTTGTCTGGTCAGGTTGCAAGTCATTTAATTGGTGAAGATGCATTCCAAGAAACTGATATGGTGGGTATTTCACGCCCAATCGTAAAACACAGTTTCCAAGTGCGTCACGCTAGCGAAATTCCTGCAATTATTAAGAAAGCATTCTATATCGCGTCTTCTGGCCGTCCTGGTCCAGTTGTGGTTGATATTCCAAAAGATGCGACAAATCCAGCAGAAAAATTTGCTTATGAATACCCAGAAAAAGTGAAAATGCGCTCTTACCAGCCACCTTCACGCGGTCATTCAGGTCAAATTCGTAAAGCAATCGATGAATTGATTTCTGCTAAACGCCCAATCATCTATACGGGTGGTGGCGTTGTACAAGGAAATGCTTCTGGTCTATTGACTGAGCTTGCACACCTCTTAGGTTATCCTGTAACCAATACCTTGATGGGATTAGGTGCATTCCCGGGTAACGATCCACAATTTGTGGGTATGTTAGGGATGCATGGTACATATGAAGCCAACATGGCGATGCACAATGCTGATGTGATTTTAGCAATCGGTGCGCGTTTCGATGACCGTGTAACCAATAATCCTGCAAAATTCTGTTTGAATGCTAAAGTCATCCATATCGATGTGGATCCAGCGACGATTTCTAAGACGATTATGGCGCACATCCCAATCGTGGGTGCTGTAGAGCCAGTACTCCAAGAAATGCTGGTTCAATTGAAGCAAATGAACGTATCTAAGCCAAACCCTGAAGCGATTGCGGCATGGTGGTCTCAAATTAATGAGTGGCGTAAAGTTCATGGCTTGCGTTATGAAGAAGGTCAAAATGGTGTAATGAAACCTCAGCAAGTGGTTGAGGCATTAGATCGTGTGACCAATGGTGAAGCAATCATTACTTCTGACGTGGGTCAACACCAAATGTTTGGTGCCAACTACTATAAATATAAGCGTCCTCGTCAATGGATTAACTCTGGTGGTCTTGGAACGATGGGCGTGGGCTTACCTTATGCCATGGCTGCAAAGCTTGCATTCCCTGACCAACAAGTCGTTTGTATCACTGGTGAAGCATCGATTCAGATGTGTATCCAAGAATTATCGACATGTAAGCAATACGGCTTAAATGTGAAAATTCTATGCTTAAACAACCAAGCCTTGGGAATGGTTAAGCAGTGGCAAGATATGAACTATGAAGGACGTCATTCAAGTTCTTATGTGGATTCATTACCTGACTTTGCCAAGCTCATGGAAGCTTATGGTCATGTAGGTATCCAGATTAACCATGCAGATGAGTTGGAATCTAAGCTTGGTGAAGCGATGGCGATCAATGACAAATGTGTATTCATTAATGTCATGGTTGATCGTACAGAGCATGTTTACCCAATGTTAGTTGCGGGTCAATCGATGAAGGATATGTGGTTAGGTAAAGGGGAGCGTACATAATGAGACATATTATTTCTGTACTCGTTGAAAACGAGGCTGGTGCGCTTTCTCGTCTTGTAGGTTTGTTTAGTCAACGTGGCTATAACATTGAAACGTTAAACGTGGCACCTACTGAAGATGAAACTTTATCTCGTCTAACGTTAACCACTTATGGTGATGATCATAAAATTGAGCAAATCACTAAACAACTCAACAAATTAGTTGAAGTGGTAAAAGTGGTAGATTTGTCAGAAGGCGCACATATTGAACGTGAACTGATGTTGATTAAAGTGAAAGCTTTAGGTGCAGCACGTGCTGAAATTAAGCGTACTGCCGATATCTTCCGTGCTCAAATCGTTGATGTAACGCCAACCACTTATACGATTCAAATCGCGGGTACAACAGACAAGATTGATGGTTTCATAGACGCATTGGCTGAAAATACCATCTTAGAAGTTGTACGTTCAGGTGTTTCAGGCATCGCGCGTGGCGAAAAAGTTCTAACAATTTAGTATATATTTCTCCCAATTTTGGTTGAAGCAATGCCAAAATTGGGGGCGACCAAATCTGTCCTTGTAAAACAACAAGGGAAATGACAAAAATTTTAGCGGAGAAAACAGATGCAAATTTTTTACGATAAAGACTGTGACTTATCAATCATCCAAGGCAAAAAAGTTGCGATTATTGGTTATGGTTCACAAGGTCATGCTCACGCACTTAACTTGAAAGATTCTGGCGTTGACGTAACAGTTGGTTTACGTGCTGGTTCAGCATCTTGGAAGAAAGCTGAAAACTCAGGTCTTAAAGTATCTGAAGTTCCAGCAGCAGTTGCTCAAGCTGACTTAGTTATGATTTTGACTCCAGATGAGTTCCAATCTCAACTTTATCGTGATGTGATTGAACCAAACATCAAAGAAGGCGCAACTTTAGCATTTGCACATGGTTTCTCTGTTCTTTATAACCAAGTTGTTCCACGTAAAGACTTAGACGTGATCATGGTTGCTCCAAAAGCACCAGGTCATACTGTACGTTCAGAATTCCAACGTGGTTCAGGTGTACCTGACTTAATCGCAATTCACCAAGATGCTTCTGGTAATGCACGTAACGTTGCACTTTCTTACGCTTCTGGCGTAGGTGGTGGCCGTACAGGTATCATCGAAACTTCATTCCGTGAAGAAACTGAAACTGATTTATTCGGTGAGCAAGCAGTTCTTTGTGGTGGTGCTGTTGAATTGGTGAAAATGGGCTTCGAAACTTTGGTTGAAGCAGGTTATTCACCAGAAATGGCTTACTTCGAATGCTTACATGAGCTTAAACTCATCGTTGACTTGATGTTCGAAGGCGGTATCGCTGACATGAACTATTCAGTATCAAACAATGCTGAATACGGTGAATACGTAACTGGCGTTGAAGTAATCAACGAACAGTCTCGTGAAGCAATGCGTAATGCATTGAAACGCATTCAATCTGGTGAATATGCGAAAATGTTCATCCAAGAAGGTGCATTGAACTATCCATCAATGACTGCTCGTCGTCGTCAAAATGCAGCACACGGTATCGAAGTAACTGGTGCTAAATTACGTGCGATGATGCCTTGGATTCAAGCGAATAAAATCGTTGATAAAGAGAAGAACTAATTTCTCGGATCAATTGATTTGAATGCAAAGACCCACTCTATTTGAGTGGGTTTTTTTATGGGAAAAATAATGGTTATTACGTGCTTTAGTGAAGTCTGGCTTCACACTTGTGCACGGACCTTACGAAGCGATGCTTCTCATACTTTGTTATTCTTCGTTCATACCTTGCATGCGAGTAAACAAAATCAATGATTAAGACAAAAAAGCTTGCATAGTTCCAGCGAATTGTGCAATTTAAATAGATTGTAAAAGGAAGAGAGCGATTAAAATTTAGTATAGATGAGTCTGTTTATAAAGAAATAGAATGGATTAGAACTGAGTTTTCATTGGGGTGAAATAATTCTATGTTTATATTCTATTGATTTATAAAGTGAAAAAGGCTTGACCTTATGCTAGATGATGTTATTGTTACAAAAAGTTTATGAATTGTATTTCATGGCTTTTTGGGGTGTGAAGGATCGTTCTGGTTTTTGAGCATATTGCTCCGTAAATAAAAAAAAGTACTGAATAATCATGGAAGTCCTTTATGGTACACGTTGATTACGATAACACATTGGTCCTCGTTTCCATTCTGGTTGCAGTGGTAACATGTTATGCTGCAGTTTCGATGGAAGAACTCGTTTTTAAAGCTGCTTATAAAAAGTTTGAGAAGAGCATTTTAATCGCGAGTGGTCTAATCTTAGGATTAGCGATATGGTCAATGCATTTCGTGGGAATGCTGGCAAGCCATTTGCCACAGGGATATCACTTTGATATTGGTTTGACTGTATTGTCATATCTGATAGGCGCTGTTGCATCTATTTTTGCGGTTTGGTTAACCACTCGACCTACCTTGCCGACTGCTCGTTTAATCTTGGGTGCAGTCTTTATGGGCTTAGGCATATCAGGCATGCACTATACTGGTATGACGGCTCTTACGGTTGATTATCATGAAATGTATTATGATCCATTGATGGTCATTTGCTCGATTTTAATTGCGATTAGTGGTTCTGGTTTAAGTTTCTTCTTTGTCTTTAAGTATAAGGTAGCAGTCAGTCACCGTGCTGCTTTAAAGGCCTTTGTTGCTCTGCTCATGGCGTTCAGTATCGTCGGTATGCATTATACGGGTATGGCTGCCACTTATTTTAACGAAAGCCTCTTTGATATTGGTACACCAGCACAAACCGAACAAAGTATTTTATTATTTACGATTATTTTTATTGCAAGTTTGGTCTTTGTTGCAGGGTTTGCTGTGGCGGTATTAGAAGCCCGTTTGGAGCAACGTAATCAACAGCTTATGCTGATTAATAAAGAGCTTGCGACACAATCATTGCATGACTCGTTAACTAAATTACCCAATCGTCTGTTTTTAACTGACTATGCAGAAGTCATTTTCCCGCTTCACCATTTACATAACCAAAAAGTCGCTTTTTTCTATATCGATTTAGATCGTTTCAAATCGGTGAATGATGCATTTGGGCATCATATGGGTGATCAACTCTTGATTCAAATGGCGCATCGTTTGAAAACGAAGCTGAATGCAAATCAGCGGCTGTTTCGTATTGGGGGGGATGAATTTGTTCTCATCTCAGAAAATACCGATAGTACGGAGGCTATGAAATTTGCAGATGAGATTTTGCATCATATTCAAGAAACCTATCTGATTGCAGGTAAAGATATTAATATCTCAGCCAGCTTGGGGATCGCGATCTACCCTGAGCATGGTCGCAATATACAAGATCTCCTGATTAATGCAGATATCGCCATGCTAACGTCCAAAGATCAGGGGCGGAATACATATACGATGTTCCATGCGATGTCTGATCAACAAGATGTCCGTAGCCAATCAAAACTAATCAATGATTTATATAAGGCTGTGGATGAGCAGCAATTTGTACTTTTTTATCAACCTAAATTTACAGCAAATTATGAAGTCTGTGGTGTCGAGGCTTTGATTCGATGGAAACATCCAAGCTTAGGACTATTAACACCGCAGATGTTTATTGATGGTGCCGAAAAAACCGGACTGATCATTCCAATGGGTTATTGGGCGTTAGAGCAAGCTTGTCAGCAAATTCAGAAGTGGGAACAAAGTAACAGTCTATTTTATCCGATCGCGGTAAATTTATCCGCCCTACAGTTTGAAAACAAAAAGTTATTTAGTGTACTTGAGCAGTTGATCGCAAAATACCAGATTAACCCTCACAATTTAATCTTAGAAATTACAGAATCAACTGCTATGCATCATATTGATTCGAGTGTTCGAACCTTGGAGCGCTTACGTCAACTAGGTATTCGTATTGCAATTGATGATTTTGGAACGGGGTATTCGAGTTTTCTCTATTTAAAAGATTTGCCTGTGGATGAACTTAAAATTGATCGGGGTTTTATTACGGACTTACAGCCAAATTCCAAAGAAGAAGCGATTTTAGAAAGTATTATTCATCTCGCCACAAAACTAGGTTTAACTGTGACGGCAGAAGGTGTAGAAACTCAGCAACAAGCAGATATTTTAACCAAATTAGGTTGTCATCAATTACAAGGTTATCTGTTGGGTCTTCCTGTCAATGTTGATGGTTTAGTTTTACATCGAAAACAACACTTTGCTTAAGTTGTATGTGAGATAAGGTTGTTACTTTTATGAAAGCAACAACCTAAAGTTAAGCGAACTATTAATCAGAGCGTTCAGCTAACCATTGGTCGATCACTGGCCAAACTGCTTGTGGAGCTTGATTGCCTGATACCAATCCCATATGCCCACCCGCTACGATTTTGAACTGTTTATCTTTACTGCTAATCAGATCCATTAACGGGCGTACGGCTTCGGCTGTAACAATAATGTCGGTATCTCCACCAATTGCGAGGACTGAACAATCAATATCTTTCAGGTCTGCAACTTGATCACCAAATTGAACCCGTCCTGTCGATAATTCATTGTCTATCCAGAAGCGTATAATGATATCGCGCATGACACCACCAGGATAAGCCAACATATTATCAACGAAGGAACTCGAGGTTGCATGATTGATCACGAATTGACGATCATTCAGATTTCTTAAAAGTTCCCAATAGTTTTTTACATTTCCGATAGGATCGGTGAGCTTAAAACCTAGCGTATTTTGCCAGCCATGGATATGAAAGACACGACTTGGAATCTGTCGGATACGAAAGTTGGTATTATTGCGAATCCATTTTGCTGGGATAGTAAGACGTTGATAGAACTTGCCCATATAACCCGATTTATGTGTGTTAATCGGAGACGCTAAGATCATTAGGTTTTGGATATTTTTGTCTTTAAAAAGGGCGGTATAGCATAGAGAGAGGGCACCCCCTAAACTCCATCCGTAAAGAGAAAGTTGTTGTTGGCCACTATGTTCTCGGATTTTTTTAATAAAATCAGGCATGAACGTCTTTACATAGGTGCCAAGGTTATATTTAGCTTGACGTATGCTCGGATTACCCCAATCAATCAGATAAACATCAAATCCTTGAGCTAGGAAATGACGAACCAGACTTCGATGAGGGAATAGATCATAAATCAACATATTCGCAGCCAATGGAGGCACGATCACTAAAGGAATACGATGTTTAGGTGGTTGATCTGAATGTGCAGTGTAGTGACGTAAGCTTATGATTTCACGTTGGTAAACGACATTAAAAGGTGTTTTTCCTGATAAAACCAGTTGATGTCCTCTTAAAATACGATCTGCGGCATTAGTAAATACATGTTGCGTACGTTGACTTGTGCGACTATGCAGTATTTTCTGTGCAGCTTGGAAACTAAGCAAATTACGTTTAACTTTTGGCAATTGAGTCATTGGAACCTAAAACTCTAAGGTTGCGATGGAATAGCCGCATATTAGAAGAAAAAAGAACATAGCTCAGTGACTCATTTGCTTAACTTATATTCCAAAATGATCAATTTAAGACATTTTGCAATGAAAATGTGTCTTATTGATCATGAAATGATATTTTTAGAAGCATATTTCATTGTCTTATGTTTTTGCTGTTAATAAGCGAAAAATACTCCTAAGGCGATTTTATAAATTATGGAAGCAAGGCTGAACTATATAAAACAAGCCCAAGTGAGAAGAAATCACTTTGCTTGCTTCTTTGTAATTGTTTTCCATAGCTTGTATCAAGTTGAATACCATCCTTGCGCAACATATAACGAAAACCTGTTTGTACGAATGATTCTTTGCGATCATTGCCATATAACTCGGTCGTGAGTGCGAGGCGCGGAGCAACCTGCATTTCACTGCCCACTCCCCAAGTGAAAAAGTTCCGATGATCTTGTTTTTCATGTGACCAGCCAAGATTAGCATGCACAATAAAAGCATCATCCATAGTGGATAGGCTGACTGGAACAGAGATGTACCAAATCTGATCAGTCGAATCATTTACATTGAACTGACTACCAGTGACCAAGCCTATTCCCCAACTATTTGTTTCTAATGCTTTTAGTAATGTCTTGGCTTGTAGAACTGCATAATTTTTCGGGTCTGCTTGATATGTATCCGTGCGTCCCATACCCAAGGCGAGTTCGAAATTAGAACCTAGATTACAAGCTGGAACGCTCCAGAACTCTTGATCAGAAGCATGTTTTTCCATCCACATCTCGAGTTGGCAGCTTTTTGCATCGACCACTGATGCATCATCTACATGCATTGGTCGCCCTGCAAAAAGTTGCATACTGATCGACAGTGCAGTGACACTGAGAACGAGTTTTGATAATTGATTTTTGAATTTGAACATACACATCACTCCTGGTGCTGAAGGGCGAATGTGAGTGCTTGTTATCCGATTAGATCGTAGATAAATAAAACAGACGTGAGAAAGATACAGATGACCTTGCCTTGTATCCACAAGGAAAGGTCTTGAGAAAAGAGCTTTTGTGGATACTAGACGAGAATAAACCGACTACAACTGTTGCTAGAACAAGTACTCACAATGAGGCCCCTTAAAATGAATTGCGCGGATTTTAGCAATCGATGACGCAAATTTACAAGTGAATTTTTCATGGCGGTTAAAGCACATGTTTATCGACCTTAAAACTTCTCTCTGACCCAGCCATAGGCGGCGGCAAAGGGCAACGCTGTTCTCGCCAAATAGGGTACATGCCATAAACCGCCGTGATTGGCATTTTCCATAATCAGCTCAAGCGGATGATCCAATACTTTTTCCGGGTTGGTTGCGCTTTCAGGATTGTTTAAATCATGCACCCAAAGCGCCGCCATAATTGCATTGGTTGTTTCAGGACTAAAGGTTTCTACCTGAAATAAATCTGCACCTGAGAAAGCTGCTTTCAATATTGGATTTTTCACAACAGAATGAGTTGTGGTTGACGGAGCGATATTGATTACGGTTTTTTGACCACGTGCGCGTGCTGAGATCGCAAACCATTGTTGCAATCGTTTTGCGAGTGCATAGTTTGGACCTTGTTCGATCACCATACAGTCAGAAATACCATATTGTTGTCCATTGTCCGATTTAATCAGTTGTTTCGAGTTGGGTTTAAAAAAGTTGCTCAGTGAAATGCTGTGAATGGATTTGGTCAGGAGCTTTTCCACCATCGGGCGTTGTTTAATCTTATCTTGAACCGATTGCACGACTGATTTAGGGATTGCATAAATATCGGTTGGCGTAAGCATAAACATGATGCTGCTATCAGGCTTTTGCTGACTCACTTGTTCCATGATGCTGATCATTGCAATCGAAACACGGACATGTTTTTCCCCATCTAAATAAGCAATTCCAGCTAAATCTAACGTTTCTGTAAAAGTATTTAACCAGTTAGCAATTTCTGGAGTTTGAGTAAGTAAATTGGCGCCAAGCTGCGGTTTATCCTTCGCTGTAGAGATTTGAGGTGCAATTAAAGTGGCATTACCTTTTTCAACGACTTTGGTGATTTTTTCCCAAATCGCTGGGTTTGGTAAATCAATAGCAACAATATTGGCACGCCATTTAGCTAACCAGCTTAAAGGACCTGCTTCGGAGCCTGCACCAAATAGCACCATGGTTCTTTTCGATAAGTCAAACCATTCAGGATGTTGATTGAGTAAACGCAAAGCCTTAGCGTGACTTGGTTCGATGATCTGTTGTTGTTCCCACAGATCGATTTGTTTTAGAAGTGCATCGCCCTGTAATTTTCTGCCATGATAAGGAATAAACCACGGTTCAATGGTTGGACGACCTGTTCCTTTTAAAATAAAACGTTCAAATGGTTGGTCTTTAATATTTGCCATGGCATGACTTAAAGCATCATTTTGTTCTGCACGGCTAAAATTAAATGAGGCTTTGGCCGTTTCCAATCCACTTCGGGCAATTCTTATAGGGTGATCGACTGATTCGATGCCTGCTTTGACCAACTCCTGAAAATAAACCGGATAGTTTTTTCTCCAGTTTTTTTCGGTAACGAGTTTAGAGGCGTAAGGCGAATCCACACTTTGTAGCGCTGATTTAAGGATTTGTTTTGCGGTTTGAGTTGTGCTGGGTACTTTGCTTCCTGGCGGTATCGGAAATTGTATGCCATCACGATTGGATTGTATTTTTTTACTCAACTGAATACTCCATTATCTTCAAACTTAATTCAAAAGATCTCATTCATCATCTATGCCATCTTAGTCACTCAATTAAGTAAAGAAGATGGCAAAATGTTTATTAATCGGCTGAATTTTTTATTTGATTGATATTGGAGGGAATTTAGTTAGCGTTTAAGTCTATCTATGAGCAGATCCAGTTTATGATTCTGGTTGATATTCATTGATCACTTCAAGTGCAGCACGGAATGCTTCTTGTGTGGCTGGTGCACCGCAATAAGGAAGGCTGTGTAGTAATACTTCCTGAATTTCTTCAACACTTGCACCGTTATTCAATGCACCACGAATATGACCTTTAAGTTCCGTTGGGCTTTTTAGGGCTGTTAAAAAAGCAATCGTTACCAAAGAGCGATATTTACGTGGTAAAACTCCTTCACGTTGCCATGTTGATCCCCAAGCATGTTCATTGATCCAATCTTGTAACGGTTGAGTGAAAGGCACCGTATTGTCTTGGGCACGTTTGACAAAGGATTCACCCATAACTTCAGTACGAACTTTTAAACCATTTTCATAATCTTGTTGTGACATATTTTTACTCTTGCTCAGATGGGACAGTTATTGAATTTATAGTAGCTAAATCATGAAAGAAGCTAAAGCATCTTATCTGGAACGTTGCATTTAGATGTGTTCAAGCTCATCAAGGTGAATAACTCAAGAGCTTATCAACAATGCATAAAACATACTCTATAAATCTGCTACAATTGCGCCAATTTTGAATTCTCACCTTTTCAGTTAGTTCATATTAGAAAATGATATGTACTGAACTACGTATATATTGAAGATTTTTCTCATGAGTTTTAAAGACGAATTGGCAGCACAGGTTGCCCAACGACGCACATTTGCGATCATTTCCCGCCCCAGTAATTTTGTCTAATTCAACTCATTTTAAACTGCTTCTGTATCAAGATATCAAGATAAATATTTAGGTTGACTTTTAAAAGGTTATACCGAATTTTCTCTTAATTTTTCTTTAAATACAGTTGCTGAGAACCCAAACCATTGTTTGAAATTTCTACTAAATATAGCTAGCTCTGAATAACCGAGTTGTAGAGCAATATCGGTTAATTTAGTATCACCTTCTTCAAGCATACGGATAGCTTCTTTTTTTCTAACATTTTCTAAAATATCTCGAAAAGTAGTTCCTCTTGTTTTCAAGAAACGCTGAATTTTTTTGGGATGCATTCCGACACATAATGCAATATTTTCTATATTACAATCTCCAGTAGCTAATAACATACGAACAGAACTTTCTATAAGTGTTGTATTATCATCTATTCTGGTACTGCTGAGGGATTCTAATTGATTTAAAATCAACTGATTAACTAGACCCTCATTAAAAGCATAAGGCTTATTTACTAAAAAACTAGCAGGGAAGTATAGAGCATCCTCATCCGTGGCGAATTTAACGTCACAAGCGAAATGCTCTGAAAATATTTTAGATTGTATAGGGGCATGCTGTTTTAAACATACTTTTTCTGCATACCAAATGGGACCAATTAAATCTTTTAGAATATTAGTAATCACACATATAGCTAACTGGGATTTTTGAGGGACTTCAATGTTATAGTCAGATAAACGAACAAAAGTTAATTTACATAACTGAGAACTTACTTGAGAAACATGAAATACTATTCCCTCAGCATGTAGATAGACATATTTTTGTGCAACTCTTAAAGCATCTAAAATAGTTTCTTGTCGAGACATATATACGCCGATTAAACCGATTGTGCTAATATTTTGTAATGCACCAAGTTTTAATCCAAAACACTCTTCTCGACATTGTTGAGATGCTATTTCTAGTAAACTTAAATAATGATCATAATTAATAAAAGTGTCTGGATCTCGCAATAAAGCAGGCATGATCCCTACTTGCTTTAAAATAGTAATAGGATTAATACCATAATTACGTACAAGCTCTTCAAATCCTCCTAGACTAGCTGCACGAATGTAACTCGCCATAACAATCTTCCATTTTGTCGTAAAAGATCAAACCAGTGTCCTAAAAAGTCAAGCCAATTTCAAGTGATTTGGTAAAGTAATTTAAGAAATTTTTATTGTAAAAATATCTTAAATTTATAGAACGATTTATTTCGTCTTTATGAGGAACTTATATGGAAGTTACAGTTCGATCTCGTATAGAGCAATCTATCATAGAAAAAAGCTTAAAAGACTGCTTTCAATTACAGCGTGAAAGCTTTCATATGCATGGAATTGAGACAAATACTGAAAGAAAACAACATTTATTAAATTTAAAGTTGCTAGTTACTAACCATTGTGACGAAATTATTGAGGCTATTAATCAAGATTATGGAAACCGTTCTCGTCATGAAACATTATTAGCAGAAATTATTACAGCAACAGATGATATTAATAATAATATTAAAAATTTGAAGAAATGGACTAGGGTACAAAAACGCAAGGTTAATCACTCTATGTACTTTGGTGCAAAAAATAGAGTAATTCCACAACCTTTAGGTGTTATAGGTATTATCGTTCCTTGGAATTTTCCTATTAATTTAATGATTTCGCAATTATCAGCCGCTTTTGCTGCGGGAAATAATGCAATGGTTAAAATGTCTGAAAATTCAAAATTTCTCTCTCAGTTATTCATTAAATTAGTTCCAAAATATTTTACTCGAGAGAAATTACAAATCTTTGAGGAAACAGGTGACGTTGGTATTGAGTTTTCTAAACTCCCTTTTGATCATTTGATGTTTACAGGGTCGGGAGCCACAGGGCGTAAAGTTATGGAGGCAGCAGCCAAAAACTTAACTCCTGTAACTTTAGAGCTTGGTGGGAAATCACCAGCTGTCATTGATCCTGACTATCCTATTGAAAAAGCAGTTGAAAGAATAATGTTTGTAAAGCAATTCAATGCAGGCCAGATTTGTACCAATGTTGATTACTTATTTATACATGAATCTAAATTAAATGAATTTATTCAAGCTTCAACTAATTGGGTAGATAAACATATTCCTGATATTAATAGTAAGGATTATACCTCTATAATTGATAAAAAATCATATGAGCGATTGATGAGTTGTCTTTTAGATGCTGAGTCTAAAGGAGCAAAAATAATAAATCTAAATCGTCAAGAAGCTAATCCATTAACAAGAAAAATTCCATTAACTCTTGTTTTAAATAGTAACGATAAAATGGAAATTGATTTTAGAGAGATATTTGGTCCTATTTTGATGATTAAAACTTATCAGGAACCTAAACAGGTGGTGGATTATATTATCAAAAGAGATCGACCTTTAGCCTTTTATCCATTTAGCTATAATAAAGATCTAGTGGAATTTTATATTAATAATATTATGTCTGGTGGTGTATCAGTTAATGATGCCCTGTTTCATGTAGGACAGCATGATTTACCATTTGGCGGTGTAGGTGCGAGTGGTATGGGTCATTATCATGGTTATGAAGGATTTTTGACTTTCTCGAAACTACGTCCTGTATTTTATCAGGCGAGCTTTTCGAGTATGAAGTTTCTAGCCCCCCCGTATGGAAAGTTTGCCACTTGGGTTTTTAACTTTTTAGTGAAGATGAAATCTTAAAGTGACGATTACGCATTTTATCAGAATAATTTTACGTGATTTTTTTGGTAAAAATGTGGGAAATAAATGCTTTTAAAATGAATATAAAACACTATTAAGGGAGTTAATAGGATGAGTAAACAAGATTTTGATTTTGATCAAATTGTAATTGGTTCAGGATTTGGTGGGTCAGTCAGCGCATTACGCTTAAGTGAAAAAGGTTATTCTGTCTTGATCCTAGAAAAAGGATTGCGCCGTGAAGATAAGGACTTCGCATCTACTAATTTAGATATGAAAAACTACTTGTGGCTACCAAAATTAGGTTTAACAGGTACATTACAATTTACCTTCACCAGCAAAACTACAGTCATTCATGGAGTCGGTGTCGGTGGTGGTTCGCAAATCTATGCCAATGTACATTTAATTCCGCCAGATGAAGTGTTTGAATCCGCAGCCTGGAGCAAAATTAGAAAAGATTGGAAAGACACTTTAATGCCTTACTACGGTTTGGCACAGCGTATGTTGGGTACGGCGAATAATACTTATACGAATGTAGCAGATGATACTTTAAAAGCAGTAGCTAAAGAAATGGGATATGAAAGCTCATTTAAGACTGTAAATACAGGCGTTTTTTTCCCTCAAAAAGATGTTCCACAAAATAAGTTAGTCAAAGACCCTTATTTTAATGGAGATGGACCAGACCGTAAACCTTGTATATTTTGCGGTGGATGTATGGTGGGGTGTAGAAATAACTCTAAGAATACATTGATGAAAAACTATTTATACTTTGCCGAACGAAATGGCGTTGAAATTCGTCCAAGTTCTGAAGTAGTGAAAATTGTGCCACTGAGTCCAGATGGAAGTATGGGCTATGAGATTACGGTAAAAGAAACACTAGATAAAAAAGTACGCCAATATAAATTACGTAGTCGTGGTGTTGTACTTTCTGCAGGTGTGATGGGGACAGTGCCATTATTACTTAAAATGCGTGATCAGCACAAAACGCTACCCAATATTTCATCATTATTGGGACAAGAGATTCGTACTAACTCAGAAACTTTAACCACGGTGAATAACACGCGTGAAAAGGTAGATGATGGCGTAGCGATCAGTTCATTTATTTCTGTTGATAAAGATACCAATATTGAAGTCACACGTTTTCCTGAAGGATCGGATGGAACTTGGATATATATGCCTTATGTGCCGATGGTCACAGGAAAAGGCATGTTTCGTATTTTAAAATTCTTGTTTAATACACTGCTACATCCAATTAAGACATTTAAGGTTTTAAATTATAAAGGGAAGGCTAGAAGCTCATTACTTCTCTTGGTGATGCAAAAATCTGAAGCATTTATTCATCTTGAGTGGCGTCGTAAATGGTACAGATTATTCAAAAATAATATTACTGCTGTACAAAAGGCGGATGATACGCCACTGACAGTTTCATTTCCTTCGGCTGAAGAAGCGACCAAACTATTCGCCAAAAAGTTAGATGGCGAACCTGGTTCAGCACTCACTGAAATTTTATTGGGAACACCTGCTACAGCTCATATCATGAGTGGTGTGGCTATGGGTAATGATAAAACGAATGGCGTGGTAGATTTTACAGGTCAAGTATTTGGGTATCAAAATTTACGTGTGCTTGATGGCTCAATTGTGCCTGGGAATTTAGGAGTAAATCCATCCCTTACCATTACCGCTCTTTCCGAGTTCGCAATGAGTCAGATTCCTGTGTTTTCTGAAGAACGAGCAGCGAAGATTAAGCATATTGAATTCAGTGAGCCTTTACCTGGACAAGTATCTAAAATGACAGGTACAGGTGATTTGGCAAGTACATTAAGTAAAGTTTAAAAGGACTTTTAACCATGATGAAGAACATTTTGGCAAGTATGATTGCGAGTGTATTATGCATAGGCAGCGTTCAAGCAAATGAACAATTAGAAAGTAAGCCCGCTACTCAATATACTGAACAAAAGAATATGGCGTTATTATCTGAATTGCCATTTATAGATCGTCAAGATTTTGAGTTTGCTAAAAAAGGATTAATTGCGAAACCAAAATCAAAACAGATCAAAAATGATAATGGTGAAATAATCTGGGATCTTTCTCAATTTGATTTTTTAGAGAATACCAAATTTAATCCATCTATTAATCCTAGTTTGCAACGTCAAGCTCAACTGAACATGAATTATGGTTTGTTTAAGGTGACAGATCGAATTTATCAAGTTCGAGGCTTTGATATGACCAATATTACATTTATTAAGGGAAATTCTGGCTGGATTGTTTTGGATCCTTTAACTGTTCCAGAAACAGCGAAAGCAGCCTATTCCTTGGTAACCGATACTTTAGGACATCATCCTATTAAAGCTGTTATTTACAGTCATGCTCATGTTGATCATTTTGGAGGGGTGAAAGGAATCATCAGTCAAGAGCAAGTAGATAAGGGTGAGGTACAAATTATTGCCCCTAGAGATTTTATGGAGCATGTAGTTAAAGAAAATGTTCTAGCTGGAAATGCTATGCAGAGACGTAGTGCTTATCAATATGGTAATTATCTTGCTAAAAATATATATGGCACAGTTGATGTTGCATTAGGAAAAGCTCTCCCAATTGGCTTTATTGGCTTACTTGCACCTACATATATAGTTGAGAAAGATCAAGAAACATTAACTATTGATGGTATTGAAATGGTCTTTCAAAATACGCCGAATACTGAATCTCCCTCTGAAATGAATACATGGTTTCCTCAATTTAAAACTTTATGGATGGCAGAAAATACTGTTGCAGGTATGCATAATCTTTATACACTACGCGGAGCTGAAACACGGGATGCCGCAATGTGGAGCAAGAATATTAATTTAGCTTTACAAACTTTTGGAGTCAAAGCAGAAGTTTTAATGGCTTCACATCATTGGCCACGCTGGGGTAATAAAACAATCGTAAACTATATGGAAAAACAGCGTGATATGTATGGTTATTTACATGATCAAAGTTTACGTTTGGCTAATAAAGGTGTCACTATTAATGAAATTCATAACCAATTCAAAATGCCAAGTGAGCTAGATCAAGAATGGTATAACCGTGGTTATCATGGTTCAGTAAGCCATAATGTTCGTGGAGTATTAAATAAATACCTAGGATATTACGATGCAAACCCAGCAAATTTAAATAAACTTAGTCCAGATGTTGCTGGTAAAAAATATGTGGCATTAGTTGGTGGTAGTGAAACTTTACTGAAGAAAGCACAAGAAGCTTTTGACAAAGGTGAATATCGTTGGGTGGTAGAGTTGGTTAACCATTTGGTTTTTGCAGAGCCTAACAATATTAAGGGGAAAGCCTTACAAGCAGATGCTTTAGAACAACTTGGTTATCAAGCTGAAAATGCGGGATGGAGAAACTCTTATTTAACAGCTGCTTATGAACTGCGTAATGGGGTTCCCAAAAGTATGAAAGGAACAAAAATAGGTCCCGATCTTATCCAAGCGATGGGAACTGAATTAGTGTTTGATTACATGGGGGTACGTTTAAACTCAGAGAAAGCAAATGGTAAAAAATTTAAAATCAATCTTCAATTACCTGACCGCAATGAGCAGATTGCACTTGAACTAAAAAATTCTCATTTAAATGTAATGGCTGATACTCAGCTTAATGATGCAGATCTATTATTGAAAGTGGATCGTAAAGATTTAGATCTTATATTGTTAAAAAAAGAGAACTTTCAATCATTAATAGCTAAAGGAAAAATTCAATATGAAGGCGATATCACGATAGTTTCTAATTTTTTTGGAATGTTAGATGATTTTGAATACTGGTTTAATATTGTAACACCTTGAATTATAGTTGGTATTTAAAGTGGTATTCAATTAACTCAACTAAAAGCAATTTTTAGTTGAGTTGATTTTTTATTTTAGATTACGAGTTTTTAGTTTTCATAGATAATCTAAGGTTTTCATGAAATTCATAATTATTGGGTAGAAATTGTAAAGTTTTTTGAGTCTAAAAATTTATTAAGGGGAGTGCAATATGTATCACAGTCGATGTGGTACGAAAGGGTGTATTTAGACCAAGATGTGCAATGCTAACGTTTATCAACTACCCTCAAATATCTTCTCTAAATCTGCTACAATTGCGCCAATTTTGAATTCTCACTTTTTCAGTTAGTTCATATTAGAAAATGATATGGATTGAACTGCGTATATATTGAAGATTTTTCTCATGAGTTTTAAAGACGAATTGGCAGCACAGGTTGCCCAACGACGCACATTTGCGATCATTTCCCACCCCGATGCGGGTAAGACAACGATGACAGAAAAACTGTTGTTATGGGGGAAAGCAATTCAGGTTGCGGGTATGGTAAAAAGCCGTAAATCTGATCGTGCAGCAACCTCAGATTGGATGGAAATGGAAAAAGAACGTGGAATCTCTATTACCACGTCGGTCATGCAATTCCCTTATAAAAAGCACACCATCAACCTATTGGATACACCGGGACATGAAGACTTCTCGGAAGATACTTACCGTACCTTGACTGCGGTTGACTCTGCCTTAATGGTGATCGATGGGGCAAAAGGTGTCGAAGAACGAACCATTAAATTGATGGAGGTGTGTCGTATGCGTGACACACCGATTATTTCATTTGTAAACAAGATGGACCGTGAAATTCGCGAACCATTAGAATTGCTTGATGAAATCGAAAACGTTCTCAATATTCGTTGTGTCCCGATCACATGGCCTTTAGGTATGGGACGTGACTTTGCGGGCGTATACAACCTGATTGAAAATAAATTTTATGTATACAAAGCAGGTTTTGGTTCAACCATTACGGATATCGAAGTACGTGATGGTTATGATCATGCGGACATACGTGAAAAAGTCGGCGAGTTGGCTTGGGCATCTTTTGAAGAATCACTTGAGTTAGTTCAAATGGCAAACGAGCCACTTGATCGTGAGTTGTTCTTACAAGGTAAACAAACACCAGTTCTGTTCGGTACAGCACTAGGTAACTTTGCAGTTGATCATGTATTAGATAGCTTTATCAATTGGGCACCAGAACCTAAAGCACATCCCACCCAAGAACGTACAGTCGATGCGAATGAGGAAGGATTCTCAGGCTTTGTCTTTAAGATTCAAGCGAACATGGATCCGAAACACCGTGACCGTATTGCCTTTATGCGTATTTGCTCTGGTAAATATGAAAAAGGCTTGAAAATGAATCACGTGCGTATCGGTAAAGATGTACGTATCAGTGATGCATTGACCTTCCTTGCTGGGGAACGTGAGCATCTTGAAGAAGCTTGGCCAGGTGATATCATCGGTTTACATAACCACGGTACGATTCAGATCGGGGATACCTTTACCAGTGGTGAAAAATTACATTTCACTGGGATTCCACACTTCGCACCAGAAATGTTTCGCCGTGTTCGTTTAAAAGATCCTTTGAAATCTAAGCAATTGCAAAAAGGTTTAAAAGAGTTATCTGAAGAAGGTGCGACTCAGGTGTTTATGCCGCAAATCAATAATGATCTGATTGTGGGCGCTGTCGGTGTGTTACAGTTTGATGTGGTCGCTTATCGCTTAAAAGAAGAATATAAAGTGGACTGTATTTACGAACCAGTAAATGTTCATACAGTACGCTGGGTTCATTGTGATGATGAGAAAACATTGAATGAATTCAAGAAAAAAGCCCATGATCAATTGTCAGTTGATGGGGGTGGTCATTTAACTTATCTTGCACCAAGCCGTGTTAATTTACAGTTAATGCAAGAACGTTGGCCAGATATCGAGTTCCGTAATACACGAGAACACTAAGAAATCTCCCTAAATCCCGCTTTAGAAAAGAGGGATTTTGTCACGAGTCTTCGAGATTTGTGACACGCCTCCCTTTTACAAGGGAGGTGGGGAGGGATTAGAGAACCAAGGAATGAACGATCATGAATACTATAAAACCACTTGCTACGATCAGTTTATTGATGGGAATAATGGCTTTAACCGCATGTGATCGTCCTAATAAAAATGAATCGGATTCCACAACACAACAGACACCTAAAGTAGAAAAAGCCGAAGTATTGCCTTATTTAAATATCCAAGAAGCGAAAGCAAAGTATGCTTTGCCTTTTTGTGAGAAGAAAAATTGTATTGATATTGCGATTCAAACGGTCAATACCCAAGACAATTGGTTAAATTCATGGATTGAGCAGCAACAGGCGAGTGTGATTCAACAACAAATCGAACTAAAACAAAATATGAGTTTGCAACAAGCGATTAATGCTTATGTTAAAAAGTCTGATGAGTGGCAGGATAAATATTCACAAAATAAAGCCTATGAATTGCAGATGAATACTCGAATTGCCTCACAACGTAACCAATATGTATTGTTACAGATCGGGGTAGACAGCAAACAAGAAGATGTTTCGGTCAAGGATCGTTACTACTTTTTTGTTGCTGATCGGAAGTTACAGAAATCTTTAACAGTATTAGATGTGATTCAAAAGAATCAACAAACAGCGATGCATGATTTGATTCAAGCACATTATCAAACATGGCGTAAACAACAATCTGCTGAGGTCAATAAGCAACTTCCGAAAACTTTATATTGGGGGCAGGCAGATTGGTTTTTTGATGGAGAAGGGATTGGTGTGCATTATCGTGCCAATGAGATAAGTAAAGATGCACCACAACTGGATATTTATTTCACGACTGAACAAACAAAACAAATGCTACAACCTGAAATCTACCAAAAAATGTTTTAAATTTTGGGCGGCTACGTATAGAAATTGCATGTATGCCTAGTAGTTTCAAATGAAGTTCGATAGCATTTTAAAAATCTTGTGTGATAACAATGCTTATAGGTTCCAGATGAAAAAATTTTATAAATATAGTGTGCTTACTTGTGCAATTTTACTTGCTGCTTGCCAACCGAAATCAGAACCGAAAGACCCACAGGATCAAACTAAAGATCCAGTTGTACAGCAGCAAACAGAAACGACTTTACGGGGGGAAACCGTAAAAGTTGAGCTGACTTTACCAGAATGTAAGGGAAATACTTGTCCAGAGTTTGTTGTAGAACGCTTGCAGAGTAATTTTCCATTTATTGATCAGTTCTTGGATCAGCAAATTTTAGATCAATTAAGCAAAATATTGGATGTGGTTGATTCGGATACTGCAGTATCTACAGCACAAACGACTGGACAACAGCAAAATATAACACCTCAAGTCCAACAATATGCCAATGCCTTTATCAAAGTGGATGAGGAATTAAAAGCATTGAGTGTTAGTCATCAAATTAGTTTGATGGTAAGGCCTAAAATCTTGCAAACCGAAGGTGATTTGGCAACAGTTGTTCTCAATAGCAGTAGTTATATGGGAGGAGCGCATGGTTCTACTGCACAACAATATTATAATTTTGATTTAGTACAACAAAAGCAGGTGCAGTTAAAAGATTTATTGTTACCTAAACAGCAAGCTGTGTTGAAAAAGCTGACCCATGATGCATTTAAAACTTGGATTGTGGATACAAAACTAGCTAATAATCCTGAAGAATATGAACAAGCATGGCCATTTCAAATGACAGAGAACTTTATGTTCGGAGAGCAAGGCTTAATTTTACAATATGGTGAATATGAAATTGGACCTTATGCAGTCGGTTTGCCGCGTTTGGTTATCCCATATGATCAATTACAAGGTGTAATAAAACCTGAATATTTACCTAAAGTCGATACCGCAGCTTCTACTCCTGTAGCGTCAACTTAAATCCTTGTGCGGGATTTGAAGGTATATAGTTAGGAAATGGAAGGGGACAAGGACTCGATATGCAGCTATTTGATACCCATACCCATTTTGATGTTGCCGATTTTGATCATGATCGGCAACAACTGGCTGTGCAGGCAAAACAGGTCAGTGTAGAAGCACTGATTTTAATTGGCTTTATTGAGTCCCGCTTTGAGGCATTGCTTCAGACCCATCAACAATTACAAGGTTGGGAGAATGTTCCCAAATCTTATCTCGCGCCTGGTTTACATCCTTTTTATGTTGAGCAGCATCATGAAGTTCATTTACAACAGCTTGAGCTGATATTGCAGCAACATGACTGTGTTGCGGTGGGAGAGATTGGTTTAGATACCTTTTTAAAACAACATAAGCAGCCTGAATTATTTGCCAAACAACAATATTATTTTAATGCCCAGCTTGAACTGGCCAGCCAATATAACAAACCAGTGTTATTGCATATTCGCAAAGCACATGCTGAAAGTATTGCGATATTAAAAGCACAGAAATTTAAATTAGGGGGAATTGCACATGCTTTTAGTGGCGGGATCGAAGAAGCCAAAGCATTGGTAAAATTGGGATTTAAAATCGGGGTTACAGGACAAATCACCAATCCTAATGCCAAGAAATTACATCAAGTAGTTCAAGCGATTGGAACTGAACATTTGGTCATTGAAACGGATTGTCCTGACATGACGCCATTGTGCTGCCAAACATCGACTGAACACCGCACGCGTAATACACCTGTCAATTTGCCGTATGTTCTCGAGTATTTGGCTGAAATGCTGGGGCAATCACAACAAGCTCTTGCTCAACAAATCTGGCAAAACTCTTTGAGTGCTTTAAATTTAAAATTTTAGAATAATAAGGACGTAATCCCAGCCTTAATAAGATACTAAAAGGGAACACATTCTTTCCCAAACAAGGGTACATTAGGTAAAGCATATTCATAATAAACAAAGCGCCAATACTGGGAGGGTAACCTTATGGCCAGATATAGCAAAATCAATAGTTTCAATGCATTACAAACTCTAACTGTCGGTTCTACATCCTATCAAATCTATAGCTTAACTCGAGCAGCCGAGCAACTCGGCAATATCGATAGGTTACCCAAATCTTTAAAAGTATTATTGGAAAATTTATTGCGCTTTGAGGATCAAAAAAGTGTAAAAGTTGAGCATATTCAAGCATTAGTGGATTGGCAAAGAGAAAAACGATCTGATCAAGAAATCCAATACCGTCCCGCACGTGTGCTGATGCAAGATTTTACAGGTGTACCCGCTGTTGTGGATTTGGCTGCAATGCGTGCTGCAATGGCAAAAGCAGGTGGAGATCCCAATCGAATCAATCCATTGTCACCAGTTGATTTAGTGATTGACCACTCGGTAATGGTGGATCACTTTGCCAATCAAAATGCATTTGATGTGAATGTGAGAATTGAGATGGAGCGTAATGGGGAGCGTTATCAATTTTTACGTTGGGGTCAGTCTGCTTTTAATAACTTTAGTGTAGTGCCACCTGGAACAGGGATTTGTCACCAAGTCAATTTAGAATATCTCGCTCAAGCAGTTTGGTTAGGTGAGGATGAAGGCCAGACTTTTGCATTTCCAGATACCTTAGTGGGTACAGATTCACATACCACGATGATTAATGGTTTAGGCGTTTTGGGTTGGGGGGTAGGTGGGATTGAAGCCGAGGCTGCAATGCTGGGGCAGCCTGTGTCGATGTTGATTCCTGAAGTGATTGGCTTCAAGTTAACTGGCAAACTAAATGAAGGGATTACTGCGACAGATCTGGTTTTAACCATTACACAGATGCTTCGCCAAAAGGGTGTAGTCGGTAAGTTTGTCGAGTTTTATGGTGATGGTTTAGCCGATCTACCTTTGGCCGATCGCGCGACGATTGCCAATATGGCACCTGAGTATGGTGCAACCTGTGGTTTCTTTCCGATCGATGATATCACCCTGTCTTATTTGGCATTGACGGGTCGTCAACAACAGCGAATCGATTTGGTCGAGGCATATAGTAAAGCTCAAGGCTTATGGAGAAATACTGGTGATGAGCCTGTATTTACCGACACATTGAGTTTGGATATGAGTACGGTTCAGGCAAGTTTAGCTGGTCCAAAGCGTCCGCAAGATCGTGTGCTACTGGCGGAAGTACCAAAGACCTTTAACGCATTGATGGAACTGGCACTAAAACCTGCTGAAGAAGTGAAACAGCGCTTGGAAAATGAAGGCGGCGGCGGTACTGCTGTGGCTGCTAAACAAGCAAACTTACCTCATGAAAGTCCGGCTTGCACGATTGATGGTCAAATCTATCCTTTGAATCATGGGGATGTGGTGATTTCAGCCATTACTTCATGTACCAATACTTCGAATCCGAGTGTCATGTTAGCTGCAGGCTTATTGGCCAAAAAAGCGATTGAAAAAGGCTTACAACGTAAACCTTGGGTGAAAAGCTCACTCGCACCCGGCTCAAAAGTTGTGACAGATTATCTTGCCGCGGCTGGTTTGACTCCCTATTTAGATCAATTGGGCTATAACCTTGTCGGCTATGGCTGTACCACTTGTATCGGCAACTCTGGACCTTTACCAGATCCTGTAGAAGAAGCAATTCAATGTCATGACTTAAATGTTGCTTCTGTGCTGTCAGGCAATCGTAATTTTGAAGGACGTGTTCATCCCCTCGTTAAAACCAATTGGTTGGCATCCCCACCATTAGTTGTTGCCTATGGTTTAGCTGGAAATATTCGTACAGATTTAACCTCTCAACCAATCGGGCAGGGTAAAGAGGGGCAGGATATTTATCTGAAAGATATTTGGCCGACGCAGGCTGAGATTGATCAGATGCTGCAAAAAGTAAATACAGAAATGTTCCATAAGGAATATGCGGCTGTATTTGATGGTGATGAAACATGGCAAGCCATCGAAATCCCGCAAAGCCAAACTTATATATGGCAAGATGATTCAACCTACATTCGTCATCCGCCGTTCTTTGATGAGATTGATCAACCACCAAGATCAATTGACAATATTGAACAGGCACGTATTTTAGCCGTGCTAGGGGATTCTGTGACGACTGACCATATTTCTCCAGCGGGAAATATTAAAAAGGATAGTCCAGCAGGGCATTATTTACAGGGACAAGGTGTAGATCCAAAAGATTTCAACTCATATGGTTCTCGACGTGGTAATCATGAAGTGATGATGCGTGGCACATTTGCCAATATTCGTATTAAGAATGAGATGTTAGGCGGTGAAGAAGGCGGCAATACCATTCATATTCCGAGTGGTGACAAACTTTCGATTTACGATGCATCGATGCGTTATCAACAGGAGCAAACACCGCTAATTATTATTGCAGGTAAAGAATATGGTACAGGTTCTTCGCGTGACTGGGCTGCTAAAGGAACCAACTTGCTCGGTGTAAAAGCGGTCATCGCTGAAAGTTTTGAGCGAATTCATCGCTCGAATCTCGTCGGGATGGGGGTTTTACCTTTGCAATTTATCGGTGGGCAGTCGCGTCAGTCTTTAAATTTAACAGGGCGAGAAATTCTCTCTATCCACGGTTTATCAGATGATATTCAACCGCATCAAACGCTGGATGTGAGTGTGCTTCGAGAAGATGGTCAGCAAGATCAATTTAAGGTCTTATGTCGTATCGATACTTTAAATGAAGTGGAATATTTCAAAGCTGGTGGTATTTTGCATTACGTATTGCGCAATCTAATCGCAGCATAAAGCTAAAAGAGTTGTTTTTTAAAAGATGAAAGCTAGTCTTTCATCTTTTTTATTTGAATTTTAGCTTTTCAGCGTTAATGTGATAACGATTAATCTCTAGGAATCATGGTTTTGAATCAGCTGCCGCGATATGTTTATTATTTATTGGTTGCTCAAGCATTTAATTTAATTGCAGCGGTATTGTCGGTCACGGTTTCAGCGATTGTTGGCTTAAAGCTCGCACCTACTCAGACTTTGGCGACAGTACCTTATGGTTTGCAATTCTTGGCCATGTTACTGACGACGTTTATCTTTTCATTTTTAATGAAAAAGTTGGGGCGACATTTAGTATTTCAGTTTGGATGCATTTGTCTTTTTTTAGCAGGTGTGTTTGGCTATCTCGCCTTACAAAGTGAACAGTTTTATTTATTGTGTCTTAGTCATTTTTCGCTCGGCTTATTCATTTCTACGGCTAACTTTTATCGTTTTGCTGCCTCGGATCGGCTCGATTCTGATTTAATCCCCAAAGCCACAGCGATGGTTATTTCAGGTGGCGTTATCGCTGCGATTATTGCACCTGTTTTGGCGATCCAATTTCAACAGGTACAAGGTTTACCTGATTTCACTGCGATCTATCTAATTTTTAGTGTATTGGCATTGTTGTTGTCGCCAATTTTGTATTTATGGAATCAGAAATTCAAGTTACAGCAGGCACAGCAAGTTGTGACTAATACCATACAGTGCGCTCAATTACCGATTAATCTGATTGTCGCGGCTGTGATCAGTGGGGCATTTGCCTACTATGTGATGAATGTCATGATGATTATGTCCTCCTTGCATTTAAAGGAGCATCATTCATTTCATTATGCTTCGATTTCTATCCAGCTCCATGTCTTAGCCATGTTTATTCCTTCTTTCTTTGTGTCTAAGCTGATTCAACGCTGGGGAACGCATCGCACGATCTATGCAGGTTTTATGTTACTGATGCTGTCCTCTTTGATTCCAATGCTTGGACAAGAGGGGCTTTATATTAATGCTGCCCTGATTGTGCTGGGTGTAGGCTGGAACTTTGCATATTCAGGTGCCTCTACCTTATTGGCTGGATTAAACGAACAGCAAAAGCATCGTGTACAAGGCATGAATGAAACCATGATTGCCTTATTCGCCACACTCGGTGCTTTCCTCCCTGCACCGATTTTGACTCAGTTGGGCTGGGTGAATGCCAATCTGCTGGCTCTATTGTTGAGTGCTGCTATTTTTGTGGTATTACTGATTTTAAGCAGACGGCACCAATTCGCGGGCAAAGTCTCATCTTCCTAACCCAAACCATGTGAAACACGTTAAAATAGCGCTTTGCTGAAATGTATAGATCACCACTGTTATGACTGATGTACCTGTAAATGATGAATATGAGCGCCGTTTTGCTGGGGTGGCAAAGATTTATGGAGAAAGTTCATTTAATCATTATGAAAACAGTCATGTGATGGTGATCGGTGTTGGTGGTGTAGGAAGTTGGGCAGTCGAAGCACTGGCACGTACAGGGATTGGTGAGCTCACTTTGGTGGATATGGATGTCGTTGCGGCATCGAATATTAACCGTCAATTGCCTGCAATGAGTTCGACACTGGGACAAGAGAAAATTGAAGTGATGGCTGAGCGTTGCCGTCAGATTAATCCACGCATGAAAGTGAATGTGATTGATGACTACCTCACACCTGAAAATGTCAAAGAAATATTAGATCCAGTTCCCACCATTATTTTAGATTGTATAGATGACGTCAAAGCCAAGCTTGCCTTGATGTTGCATTGTCGCTTTAACAAGATTCCCTTGATTGTTTCGGGCGGTGCAGGCGGTAAGCTAGATCCACTGAAAATTCGTGTGGCAGATTTGTCGAAGACCGAGCAAGATCCGATGTTGGCAAAGTTGCGTACACAACTTCGTTCTATGGGGATTTGCAAAAAGCCCAAAGAGAAATTTGGCATCACTTGCGTATATTCGATCGATAATCCATTTTCGAGCGCAGAGGTGTGTCCAAGTGCTGGTCTACGTTGTGGTGGCTATGGTTCAGCCGTGGTGGTGACGTCAAGTTTTGCGATGGTGGCAGTTGCAGAGGTTTTGAGAAAGCTAGATGCAAAGAAGGGCTGATGATCTCAGCCCTTGCTTAAATTAGATGTAATTTGAACCTAAACGGTAATAACTATATGTCACATTTTTATCTTTATAAATTTCATGACTACGTTGTTTAAAATCAGAGATCCATTGAGTGCCTGAGAAGCCGGCAATATGACCGTAACGATGTTTTTTTGTGCGATGAATAATATAAATATCACCCTTTTGAGGGTTATCAAAAGCAGGTGTAATTTTTTTATAACCAATTTCTTGTAGAGTTCTACCCCAGTCTGAGGCGGCAACAGGATGATTAACGATTTTAGCACCCGCTGATTGCAAAGCAATTCTGACAAATTTAGCACATTGAGACGAGCTACGATAAGACGCTCTGCGTGTTAACTTTTGTGCAAATGCCATGACATCTATATCAGGTTGTTTTGGGGTGGTCACAATCAATTGATGAGGTGGGGTGTGTACCATGCTGTGATCAACTGAGGGCGCATCATAAATCATCTTCAAACTCTATCGCATTTCTAAATAACCAGACTTAATGCCAGACTCTTGGCGGAAGACATGGTAAGCGAAAAATCATCTGAAAAGTCACTTGTAATGTAATAATGTATCATTTGGTAGGTGTTGTGGATAACTTATAAAAATAGAGGCATGAATAATTCTTTTTTTTTTCATGCCTTTGAGGTTTGTTTAGTTTAAATAAAATGATTTGTAAAATAATATTTCATTTTTATTGAATAAAAGGGTAAAGTGTGATTTTAATCACACTTTTGTGCCTGAATATAATCTTCCGTGCGTTGCATGGCCGCTTGGATATTTTGGATTGCATTTTCAATATCATTGATGGTTTTTGCATTCCCACCACTTAACGCTTGACGCCATTTACGCGCACCTGGCAAGTTTTGAAACAAACCCAGAATATGGCGTGTGATAATCGATAATGGTGCACCTTCAGCAACACGTTGATGAATATATGGCATCATTTGTTGCATAATTTCAAAACGATCAGGGGCTTCTAGATTCCAAAGTTGTCCCATTTCTGCGAGCAGATAAGGATTATGATACGCCTCACGTCCAATCATGACACCATCCACATGTTGTAGATGTTGTTGGGTTTCATCAAAGGTTTTAATACCACCATTAATTTCAATAGTAAGATGTGGGCGCTCTTGTTTTAAACGATAGACATCTTCATAGCGTAGCGGTGGCACTTCTCGATTTTCTTTTGGTGATAGTCCTTGCAAAATCGCGATACGTGCATGCACGATAAAGTGGGTACAACCTGTTGCAGCGACTGTATCGACAAAATGCAACATTTCTTCATAGGATTGCATGTCATCAATCCCGATACGATGTTTGACTGTCACAGGAATTGACACAGCTTTTTGCATGCTATGAATACATTCAGCAACAAGATTAGGCTCCGCCATTAAACATGCGCCGATTTTATTATTTTGTACGCGATCACTTGGGCAGCCGACATTTAAATTGACCTCATCATAGCCCCAGTCTTCAGCCATTTTGGTACAAGTTGCGAGCTCTTGCGGATTGGAACCCCCGAGCTGTAATACAATTGGATGTTCTTCTTTATTGAAGTCTAAATGACGATTTGCACCACCATAAATGATTGCACCAGTGGTGACCATTTCGGTATATAAGACAATATTCGGATTAAACAAACGCGCAAAGAAACGATAATCTTTCGTTGTCCAATCCATCATCGGTGCTACACTGATTCTTGGATTACCAGTTGTTTCAAGGTTTTTGTTAATACTCATTTAAAATCATACCTTTATGTCTAGTATTTGAATCTGCGTAAACGCATGGTAACACCTGTGAATATGAGTTTTGCTGTTTGCATTTACACCAAATTTTACACCATAATGCGAAAAATAGTTTGTGGTGTAAATTATGGGTTCAGTTACAGCTAGAAAAGGTGCAGATGGCAGTGTGAGTTACCGTGCAGCGATCCGAATCAATCGAAAGGGATATCCAGCCTTTTCTGAAAGCAAAACTTTCCATTCAAAGAAAGTGGCGGAAAACTGGCTTAAGAAAAGAGAAGTTGAGATTCAAGAAAATCCAGATATTTTGTTAGGCAAAGAAAAACTAATAGACCTAACCTTGGCTGATGCCATTGATAAATATTTGGAAGAAGTTGGGAGCGAGTACGGAAGGACGAAACGCTATTCTCTAAACTTAATTAAGAAGTTTCCGATAGCGCGCAATATTATCACAAAAATAAAATCAGTACATTTGGCCGATCATGTTGCATTAAGAAAAGCTGGGATTCCTCACCTAGATTTAGATCCAATTGCAACAAGTACTCAGCAACATGAACTTCTTCATATTCGTGGTGTCTTGGCTCATGCTGCTGTAATGTGGGACATAGATATTGATTTAAATAGTTTTGATAAGGCTACAGCCCAACTGAGAAAAACACGTCAAATCTCTCCGAGTAAGAAACGAGATAGATTACCAACGAATGCAGAGTTGATTGCTTTAACAAAGTATTTTTTAGAACGTTGGAAGCTTAATAGATATGGGACGAAGTACCCGATGCATTTAGTGATCTGGTTTGCGATCTTTTCTTGTAGACGTGAAGCAGAATTAACCCGTTTAAGCTTAGATGATTACGACCAACATCATTCGTCCTGGAAAGTTCATGACCTGAAAAATCCTAATGGTTCGAAGGGAAATCATAAAACCTTTGATGTTTTAGAACCGTGCAAAATGATTATCGAACGCTTAATGAATGATGAAGTCCGTAGCAGAATGCTTAAATTAGGTCATAATGAGAATCTACTCTTACCTCTGAATGCGAAGAGTTTAGGTAAAGAATTTCGAGAGGCATGCAAGATGCTTGGAATTGAGGATTTGCGTTTTCATGATTTAAGACATGAAGGGTGTACTAGACTTGCAGAACAAAGCTTTACAATTCCTGAAATTCAAAAAGTAAGCTTGCATGATTCTTGGAGCAGTTTGCAGCGTTATGTTTCCGTAAAAGCTAGAAGAAACGTTATGCAGTTGGAAGAGGTGCTACGCCTCATTGATGAAACGTAGCAAAGTCTTTTGAGGCGTCTGAATATTGTTTATCTAAAACATCCGCAAGATCTTTGACGTGCACCAGAAAAGGCGCACGCTTGCTTTTATCTATTTTAAACACTGAGAAAGGAAACTCACAGTTGTTTGCTTTTCTCAAGGCTTCTGCCTTACTCAGATGTGGGTAGTAGTCTGAGACAATTGTCATTAGTTCAATCGTCATAGATCGATATCTAATAAATAAGTAATCTGATGTACTAAGCTTTAAAGCTCCCATAAATAAGTTTTCCTACATTTGCTAATTATTGATATTTTTATCGTAATAATTTTAATTTAAGAGTTATATAATTTAAGTTAAGTAATTAATAACTTAACTATAGTGATATGATTAGATGTTGATAAATAACAAAATATACATTTGGTGGTAGTATGGCCTATGTTGATATAGATGAGTTATATACTTTTTTGTTTGAAGTGTGCCAAGGATTTCTTAACTACTGTACGAAAGCTGGATATGAGCACGATGTCGAAGCACCCGATAGGGATGATTTAAATCTAGCTTATTTGCAAGAGATTCAGAGGAGTTTTAAGGAGGAGGAGTTACAACAAATTGTTGAGCTCATGGAGCAGTCTATTATTGTTAAAAGATATAATAAAACTTATTCAAGCCATGACTTTTTAGAGGTTTTAAGTCTCATCTTCGAGCTGATAGAACAATTTGATGAGCTCTCAGATAAAGAAATAAAAAAAGCGTACAAAGAAATAATTAATCTGTATGCTGAGATGGATGTAGATGTTCTCTTTAGTAATAAAATTAATATTAGAATAAGAGGAGCGCGTGGAGCAAATAAACGGTATCAAAAGAATTTATATAAAAAGCATCAAGTGATTTTTGATTTTATGCTGAATAAAGCTCAAACCCAAGGAAAGTGGAATAATTTGAATGCTGCTGTAGAGAGTATCTTGCCTGAATTAGACTCTGTACTTAAGCAATTTGATAAGGAGTGGATAACAACCCAATTAGAAGAAAAAATGAGAACTCTAGAAGAGCTTCAACAAGAGTTCAAACAATTTAAAGTAAATCCACCAAGTTATAAACTAGGTTCAGGCTTAATAATAACTGCAACTCGAAAGCAGACCTATATCAATAAAATTAGACAACTAAGAGTTACATGCCGAGAGCTTCAAAATGCCTTGCTGATGGATGACCCGTCAATTTTGCTGAAGAAGAAACTTCCATTTAATACAGCCTATCAGCCTGAAGTGATAAAAAATTTATTAAGAAAGAGACCTGACTTATTAACTGAGATACTTTTAAATTTCGAGATGAAAGAAATTAATAAGTTGAATCATTAATATTCTTTCAACTTATCTTCATTATCCCTCATACATTCATTATATGTTTTATCAATTATGAAATCTAAAACATCAGGTATAGATTTTTCAAATAATTCAGACATTTTTTTTAACTCCTCATGTCGAACTTTGGTTAAAGGAATATGATAAGGTTTTTTGATTTTTCCTTCATCTCTATATTTCTTTTGTGACCATGTTTTTTTCATTTTAATTAAGAATAATTCTTTAGCTTCAGTATTGTTTATATGTCCAATTAAATCGATGGTGGAAAGTGTATACAGGTATTTTTGGTGCTCACTAATTGGAGGTGTTGGAAAGAAAGGTTGATAACCTCCTTTTTTAATATACTCCCAGGCCCATTCAATTTGTTTGCTGTCGTTATATTTAATCCATTCTGTATCTTTTGATTTGCTTTTATGACTTGACCAAGTTGATCTTGCTTCAATTAGTTGTGATATTTTTAGATCTTTATTTATATTTAAATTGTCAATTAAATTTAAAAAATATTCATAGTTGTTTATTGTTTTGACAATAGGGGGTGTTGTTAAATTCATTTTTATTATTGTGTTTATGGTGAATATTAATAATCTGTCATCGTGTTTGTCGATCCAACTAAAGTAACTTTCATTAACTAGAAATTTATCTTTATTTATTAATGAACTTTTTAAAAAATACTCACCATCTTTTTCAAGATCAAAATATGCATGAACGATTTGTCTTTTTTCTAGCATTGAACTGTATTGAACATATGGGTTATGTCTGAAATGTTGATTATGGTACCAAAACCAATTTATCTCACGATCTGTAAAACCACGTTTGTCTTTGACTATGTTTTGGGCATCTTTGCCTTGTAATCTGCTCATTATTTATATCTACATGTAGAACGACTGGTAGAATTATATTGGATAAATATATGAAATACTAGTGTGGAATATTTTCTATATTGAAGAATAATTAGCGAAATACATGTGGTTATATTTTTATTAATTTAATTAATATCAATGGTTTATTTTGAGAGTTGAAGAGTTGAAGAGTTGAAGAGTTGAAGAGTTGAAGAGTTGAAGAGTTGAAGAGTTGAAGAGTTGAAGAGTTGAAGAGTTGAAGAGTTGAAGAGTTGAAGAGTTGAAGAATTGAAGAGTTGAAGAGTTGAAGAGTTGAAGAGTTGAAGAGTTGAAGCATGGGGTAATGGTAATACTTGTTATCACTGATTAAAAAAACTAACGCAAGTTTAGCTTTCATAGCTATCTTAAGTTTCAATGGTATTAAGGGCGATTTAGTAATTTAAATATTAGTAAATAGGTGTTTTTATTTATAAGGATAAGTGGGTTATTAATATAATGAATATATCCTTATTATATTAATAATTATTACTCAATCTATATCCATTCATAATTAATTGTATCTACTCAACTTATTACATAACATAAGTACGTTCTGTAAAACTTGAATAACTTCCTAGTTATATGTCTTCAATATAAACTAGGAAACACATATGGATGCATCTAATCCTACTCTTAATGAGTCTAAAATATTGGTTGATATAGAAAGCTTTATTATCTCTGTGTCATATGAGAGATACAGTGAGCAAGATTTTAAAGATGGTTTAATGCAGCTTATTCCTCGATTTAAGGCAATCTATAAATCCCACTTACGATATGCTCAAAGTGTTGAAACCTTTCATTCTTTGACGAAAGCTATTGATGAAATGTTGAATGGTGAAGATATCTCTGTTGTAAGGCATCTTACTCCTATGCAAATGTCTCGTTTATTAGAGTTACTACATTACGGGAAGTTAAATATTGCACTTGAGATCATCCAATTAAAGGCTCAAGAAAAACGTAATCAGCGTAGTCTTCGCGAGTATCTACAACAACTAACTCAACATTACTCCAAACTTTTATTTATTCGTATAGATTTGAGTGTTGAGCTAAAACATCAGCATACTGTAGATATTGAGCAATTTAATGTCTATCTACGCACTTTTATAAATCGAGTGCAAAACCAAGATACTTGTTTTAAAGGTCTACAAGGTTATGCATGGGCTTTAGAACAAGGAGCAACTAAGGGTTATCACTGTCATGTCTTACTTATCTACGATGGCCATAAACACCAAAAAGATTTTGGTATGGCTATACAGGTTGGGCAATGTTGGAGTGAGATTACGGCTAACCAAGGTTATTACTTTATCTCTAACTCCCCTGAGTACAAGGAGCAACTTCTACGGAAGGGCAAGTTGGGTATTGGTATGATTTATAGGAGTAGACCTGAACAAATACAGAATGCGATTGAGGCTGCAATGTATTTAGTGAATCCAGAAAAAGATAACCAACATCTTCGCGCAAGAATTAAGGATATGCGTAGCTTTGGCAGAGGGCAGTATAAGATTAATAAGCGTAGGAGGGCTTTTAAAAGCTAAGTTATGGCGCTTAAAGAGATATTAGGTGGAAACATAAGATGTGTAATGTATTACAGTATTACGCATCTTATGGAGGGTAAGAGATTTTAAATAAATGATTAAAAAAGCTTAAACTTAAATCATTAGCTTAGCTATTTGCAGTAGTGCAGCATGAAATCTGAAATTGGTAATTCTTAATCGATAATCTCAAATCATTTTAAATGATTCTTGCAGTGTGAATAGGATAAAACATTGATAAAATAAAGCATGATGCAGTAATTGATGACATGGTATATAAAATTGGGGAATGTATGGGTGCTGAAAAAATGGAAAGTAATACCAACAAATTGGTCTTAAAAACAATTCATGAGCTGTTAGGTGAGAAATTTTATATACCAGCGTATCAACGTGGATATCGTTGGACTAAACTTCAAGTCAAAGAACTCTTAGATGATATTTGGGAGTTTAGTCAAAAAAATGGTGGCAAACCATCATTCTACTGTTTACAGCCTATCGTCGTATTAAAAAAAGATGATGATCAGTGGGAGGTTGTGGATGGTCAGCAACGCCTGACAACCCTCTATATTATTTTGCACTATTTAGAAAAAAAACATTTGCGTCGTGAGTTAAAAGAGGCTTATAAAAAATCGATCTTTTCACTTGAGTATGAGACACGGAAGAGTAGTAAAGATTTTCTGGAAAATATTGATGAATACGAAGGAAGGAAAAATAAAGACTTCCATCATATCGCAGAGGCACATGAAGCAGTGCAGCACTGGTTTAAAGAGCTAGATTATACTGATCATAATAAATTTTTAGCCACGTTATTGGCAAAGCCAAATGAACAACATTCAGTACAGGTTATTTGGTATGACTTAAGTGATGAATGCAAAGACAATGATTATGCAATTGATGTATTTTCTCGGATCAATATTGGAAAAATCCCACTAACCAATTCGGAACTGGTAAAAGCCTTGTTTTTACAAAGTAGTAATTTTGAGCAGGAAAAAGCCAGCTTAAAGCAAATTCAAATTGCTACAGAATGGGACCAGATTGAGCAATGTTTGCAAGAGTCTTCATTTTGGTCTTTTATTTATAACGAGGACATTGGGGCAAAGTACGATACACGGATAGAATATATATTTGACCTCATGCAAAAAAAACCTTTAGGGGCAGAAGATTTTTTTACATTCCATCAATTTAATGAGGTATTTAAAGCCAGTAATGACGAAGATCGCGTGTTGGTAATTGATAGACTATGGAAATCAGTGAAGGATTATTTTCTCACGTTTGATGAGTGGTATCGAGATCGTGAGTTATATCACTTAATTGGTTTCTTGATTGCCTGCGAACCATCAAGACGTGAGTCTAATAAAAGTGAACCGCGAGTCAGTAAATTTAAAACTCAGTCTGAACAAAACAACCTAACGAAAATAGAATTCAAAAAATACTTGAAAGAAGAAATAAAAAAAGAGATCAAAGAAGAAAAAAAGGAAGCAAAAGGAAAAGTCGTGAAGAGCCTAGAAGAACTTACGTATGGGGATGCGATTATACGCAAGGTATTACTGCTTTCAAATATTGAGACTCTACTCTCAACAAAAGACACTGATATACGTTTTCCTTTTGATCGCTATAAAACGGAAAATTGGGATATTGAACACATACGCTCTCAAACAGATAAAAAAATAGAAGGAAAGTCTAGGTTAGATTGGTCGGAGGATATTCTGGAATATTTTACCAATACGAGAAATCATCAAAATGTTTGCTTGGAGGAGTATCCAGAAGATGAGCGCAGCATCATTGCTGACCTCTGCCAAGTCCTTGCATCTGAAAATATAGATAGTGTGTTTTTTGACGAGTTGTATAACAAAGTAGCGGAAAAATTTAAAGAGTCTCAAGGGGAGCGAGGAGAGGATTGGACAAATGGAATAGGCAACTTGGCATTGTTAGATGCAACAACGAACCGAAGTTATAAAAATGCAATGTTTCCGATTAAGCGGAAACGAATCATCCATAATGACAAAAATGGTATTTTTATACCTATTTGCACTAAAAATGTTTTTCTTAAGTTTTATAGTAAGAAACTAGGAGAAGTCAGGTATTGGCAGAAGTCTGATGCAGAGGATTATTTGGAAGCACTCAAACAGTTATTAAAAGAATATTTGTCAGATACCGATCAGGAGAGAAAAGCATGAATAATATAAATATATTGCCAAACTCCGGTGAGCGCTTAAGCTTTTTTAAACTATTTAGTGAAAAAAAATATACTGTAGAAATTCCAATTATTCAGCGTGATTATGCACAAGGTAGAGCATCTAAATATGCTGTTAGAGCATCCTTTTTAGACGCTTTAAAGCAGTACTTGGTTCAAGGTAATCCCAATAGAGATTTGGACTTTGTCTACGGTAGTCTGATTCAAGTAGGTGATTCATTTCGATTTGTACCTTTAGATGGACAGCAACGCTTAACAACATTATTTTTACTGCATTGGTATTTGGCACACATTGCTGATCAAGCTGAGTTTTTGAGAAAAGCTCTTTATAAAAATGGCAAGTCACTCTTCAGATATGAAACACGTGCTAGTTCAAGTGATTTCTGTGATGCACTGATTGGTAATTATTTTGATATGCAGTGCTTGCTTGATATAGAAAGTGAAAAATCGTTGTCAAAGACGATTCAGAATCGTGGATGGTTTCATTTGTCATGGTTAAATGATCCTACCATTCAGTCGATGCTTAATATGCTGGATTCCATACATGCCAAGTTTGCTGGTCGTCCTGATTTATTTGAACGATTGATTGATGAAGAAAAACCTATCATTACCTTTTTATTTTTGGATCTAAAAGAGTTTAATTTATCTGATGATTTATATATCAAGATGAATGCACGCGGAAAACCTCTAACAGATTTTGAAAATTTTAAGGCAAAATTTGAGCAATATATTAAGTCATTTCAAAGTGATGTATCAGTTTATACATTGAGTTTTGGGGGGAAAGTCCATCAGCCTGTAGATGCCTATCAGTATTTTGTGCACAAGATAGATACAGATTGGGCGGATATGTTTTGGGGATATCATAATGAAGCGTTAAGCGAAATTTCATTTGATGATAAGTTGATGAACTTTATACGTTTGATCATTGCAAATTATTGTCTTATTGAAAAACAAAATTCAGAGACTCTAACAAAACGGTTGGGTGGGTTGTTAGGTTCGGGCGGTAAGCTTAAGGCTTTGTCTTTTTTTAAGTATGAGGATTTAAATTGTTTTAGTGCCGAATTAGTGGATTATCTGATAAATATGATGGATCTTCTCTACAATAAGGATCTAGCGGGTGAAAGAATAAAAATTTATCTAGATGATTCTGATTATTACGATGAAGAAGATACTTTTAAGAAAGTCATAGCTGATAATACTAGCTATCCAGAGAAATTGCGTTTTTTTGCTTTTTACAGTTATTTGGCTAGTGGTAAAGATTTAGCAGGGTTGGTGGATTGGTCACGTGTCATCTACAACCTCACCGAAAATACGATCATTAATAGCGCTGATATCTATCTGAGAGCACTTATTTCAATTCATGCATTGAGTCAGCACGATGAATCTATATTAGAAATTCTTAAAAAAAATAATGATGTTGCAGGATTTCAGCCTGCACAAGTTCTTGAAGAGCGAATCAAAGCTCACTTGATGGCGAAGTCAGATGAATGGAAAAGACTGATTTGGGCTATGGAAAAGCATTCTTTTTTTAAAGGTCAAATTGGTTTTGCGCTTAACTTCTCAGGCATATTGGATTTTTATCGGAAGAATAAAAACTGTGATTGGACATTCGCAGAAGATGCAGTGTATTTTTCAGAATTCCAAAACTATACCGAAAAAGGGTGCAAACTATTTAATTTAATTGCTGTGAGTTCTGCCGATTATGACTATCTTTGGGAGAGGGCTGTTTTAAGCAAAGGCGTGTATTTTACCAGTGGCAGTGATTCTAGGTGGAAAAATTTGCTGAGTACACGAGGTACTAGAAATAACGTTGATCGTGATCATAGCTGGAAGCGGTTGCTACGAATATCAATGACAGCTAATGACCAGTGGGAAAAAAGGCAAAGTTATGTAAAAGCTGTTTTTGATGATCCAAATTTTGATGCTAATGATATTGTTGACTCATTACAGTCTATATGCAGTGAAGCTTTGAAGAATCCTGAATTGGCTGTTTGGAAAACACACTTTATTAAATATAAGGCGTTATTTGAGTATTGTCGGCAAGGGTTTATTTATGAAGATGGAAATACTATCCTTTTACTTGGGGAGTTATATCGAAATCACTACCATAGTGAACTGAATTCTAGAGTTTTTTATTTAAAGTATAAGCAGAGTGATGAACAGTTTTCACCATTTAAATCCTTTGAATACTATGACGTTAAAAGTACTTCACATTACTCATGTGCATGTCTTGAATCTTGGACTTATAAGGAAAAAGAATATGTGGTAACTGTTGCGTATGACAATAAGTATTTATTGGATTTTAACACTCCTAACTTTAAGGCGTGTACGGAAGAATTGATTGGTATTCTAGATAAGCATCAATTTGAACTTTATGAGGAGGAGTGGGGTTTGACGTATCGAAATAGCTGTGAAACCTCCATCGAAGCTTTTGAAGTTTTGACCAATCTCTGCGCAGATTTACGAGAGCTAGATAGTGAGTAATGTTGGCTAGCGTGAACGTCACACAAGGTTGAGTGGTGAAGTTTTTTCGTAAAGAGTTGGATTATGGCTGCCTTGGTGATTAGCAATATCGCAAAGGCAACCGTAATATTGAAACTGTGTCTAAGTCGCTCATCACAGTTCCACTGCTTTATGTGAGGTCAAGAAGTTGTACGTTCAAATAGTGGATCAGCATATGTATCATTAGCCAATGTGATACTAACTTCGCAGATGCGCCCAACCTAACAGCGTGACTACAGGCAGTAAGCATATTGATCGAAAACATAAAAGGGAGCATGAGTTTAGTGCTAGACATACTTGACTCCTGACTCCTAGAAATGCTCCTCTGTTCTTACCCATTTAGGACCTTGAATATTTTGCGCTGATTCAATAATGGGATGAGCATAAACAGAGGATAGGGTTTGAATGGCTTGTGTTTGTTATAAAGCAATCATTCTTCGGCAAGGGCTTGATAAGTAAGCTTGCCATGTGTGGTATACAGATAAACTTCTTTGATTTCTTCAGCAGTACAGCCTTTTAAAACAAGTTTAAATACATCTCCGTAATAAGACACATTTGGAAATTTAGCTGTAAATGGTTCTAGACCAATGACTTTACAGTGTGGATTGTCCATTTCGACTTTATCAATGACATCGTTCACTTCAGAGACCACTTTCAAACGAGTGGTGTCATAAATGGTTTGTGTGACCACAATAAAGTTCGGAGGAGAACCAATAGGGCGGAACTTAACTTCTACAGCTTCACTTGGTAGCAGCTCGCGCTTAAGTTGAGGTGGGGGGATATCAGTATTATCAGCACCTGCATAAATACTGTCTGGATCATAACGATCATGGGCAATGGCAGCAGCTTCGGCTTCCTGCTCTTTCAATTGCTGCTTGGAATCATCTTGGGTAGGAGTATTGGTTGATTCGTTTGTAATATCTGGCGAGGAAGGCTCTGGTATTTTATGACAGGCTGTTAGAGTCGTTAAAATGGCAGCCGTAATGAAGATCTGTTTCATGACAGAGTTTCCTTTAATTCGAGAATGGATGACACAAAGATTGCTTGGTTACTGAGAACCAAACTGGGTACGTTGGACGTACTTCAGAACAGCTATACCTTTGATGTACAACCATCTGTCATTGATATTCTCGGCATGATAATCAAAGACCTGATAAGCAAAGTCATCAATATCAATTAACTTCTGTTCTTTTAAATCCTTACCTTCTCGAATAAGGGCATTCAGATCACCGCTATAGATGTAATAACGTAATCGATCATCTTTAGGAATAATTTGCCATTCTCTGCTAATTGCCACAAAAGCATTGCAATTTACATTGCCTTCGCAGCGTTTAACTGTGGGTGCTGAGGAAGGTTCATTAATGAGGGCGATGACTTTATTCATATCAGCATGACAAAGTGAGGTGATGGATAAGCAGGCTGTGACAGCACTGTACTGTAAAAATGCTTTGATTCGGTTGTTCATTAAAATTAAATCCTGATTATTGTTGTTTATTGATTTTTAGGACGTGCAGACAGGCAGCAATGCTGCATTTCAGGCTTAGCAGTACATCAATGATTTGAATCTCATTGAAAAATTAGAAAAGTAAATGCCTGATCAGCGACAAAGGTGCTGTGATGCAGATCGCTTTAGTTTGTCAAATGACCCGTCTTATGTGGCGATGGGCCATGATAAGAAGGAAAGGGCGAAGAATATTTAGAAATATAAAAAACAGTCATGATTGACTCCTTTGGGTATAAAGAAGTTTCACCACATCACTGCTAAATAATGGTGGCGAAACGAAAAGGGGTTAGCAGACTGATACCCAAAAAGATCAGCACACCCGAAGGTGTCCCCCTCCCGTTCCGCCGCAGAGGGGGAGACGCAGGGTCGCCCACCAAAAAGATAGACTTTTTAGTGTGCTTTGGGTAAACGGTCTGCTAAAACCGACTGACCATGTGGGTCAGCAAGCCCATCATAATCATAACGATTTCATAGGTCAATTCGATTTGTCCTGATGTTCTGTATAACCCAGTAAAAAATAACCAGCCATACGATTCCAAATTATTTCAAATACATATTACTGAAATGAAGTAATGCCAAGCAGCGTCCTAATCTGGTCTGCAACAGCATTTTAAACAGTCATTTCAAACATTGGAGAAAAACCATGTCGTATTTGGAAACAGAAGAAGAACCGTATAGTCCTCGCTTTCGAGAACCACAACCACCGCAACTCAGCCTGGCTAGTGCACCCACAACTTTGGCGATATTGGGCATGAACCTTGCCAAGTCGATGGGCTTTTCAGCGATGCTCGGTGGTGTAGCAGGTGCAGCCTTAGGTGGAGTAATTCTGGTACTAGCAGATCAAACCCGGTCAAACATCAGCACATCTAAATACTGAGCAATACACAATTATTAGCAGAATTAAAGGACATATCTTATGGCACATTTAGTTGAAACAATGGCATTCACTGGACAAACTCCTTGGCATGGTTTGGGTAATCAATTGACACCGAATCAACCTTTAGAGGTGTGGGCACAGCAGGCAGGTATGGATTGGCGGATTGAATCTTCGGATGTCAATTACATGGCACAGAACCATCGGGGACAAAGCATCATCATGCCTTTCGAGGAGCAGCGTGTACTTTACCGTTCGGATACGCATGCACCTTTATCCGTGGTCAGTCAACGCTTTCAAGAAGTACAGCCGATGGAAATTCTGGAATTCTATCGAGACCTCACTGAACAATCTGGTTTTGAACTGGAAACCGCAGGTGTACTCAAAGGTGGTAAGAAATTCTGGGCACTGGCGAAGACTGGACAGAGTGCAGCACTTAAGGGCAAGGATGTCAGCAATGGCTATATTCTCTTGGCTACAGCTTGTGATGGGACGCTTGCGACGACGGCTCAATTCACCAGTATTAGAGTAGTGTGTAACAACACTTTGGCGATCGCTTTACGTGGACAGCAAGGGAATACGGGTGTGGTCAAGGTTCCGCATAGCACCCGATTTGATGCAGATAAAGTGAAACAGCAACTCGGTATTTCAGTCCGTGCATGGGATGAACACATGTATGAAATGAAACAACTGAGTCAGCGCAAGGTGACTCAGCAAGAAGCTGCCGCTTACTTTGATGCAGTCTTTAACAATAGCAATCTAAGTATCGCTGAACAGGATGAAAGTATTATTCAGTTCTATCGAAATGCTGCTATGTCAAATCAAGCGAACTCATCTCGATCAGACAATAAAACTGAACCGAATGGACGTGCCATGTCAAAAGTCATGACTATGTTTAACGGACATGGGCGTGGGGCAGAACTGAGTTCAGCCAAAGATACGGCGTATGGATTACTCTGCTCAATCACCGAATTCTGTGACCATGAACGTCGTGCTATGAGTACAGATCATCGTCTGGACTCTGCATGGTTCGGTATGGGAGCAGCTATTAAACAACGAGGTCTTGAACAGGCTTTAAGAATGGTGGCTTAAATCAAGGCATCTATTCAGTTTGAATTAAGTTTAACGTCCTAATCTAAAACTACGGTAATAACCGTAGCAAGCAAAGCAATACCCTTTTCGCCACATCCTCAGATGTGGCTTTTTTTATGCCCAAAATTCAGCTTTTACGATTTTACCGATACAGGAATATTCTCTATGCATAGTCATACTCATATTCAGAACACCCTAAATCATCCACCTTTACAGCCTTATCCCATCAAGATTGAAACTGAGCATAAGGTTGAGGTGGGCACACGAACCAAGAAAACACCAAAGAAAACCAGTCAACTACCCGCAGCCAAACATCTTGCCAACACTAAAAAGCTGAATTACCAACAATGGTTGGAAGTCCGAAAGCAGGGCATTGGTAGCAGTGATGCAGCAACCGCATGTGGCCTAAATCCCTATATGTCGATGCTGGAATTATGGATGATTAAGACCGGACGGATACAGCAAAACATTGAAGACGAAAGTGCAGGCTATGCACCTTTATATTGGGGCAAGCAGCTTGAACCTTTGGTGGCGCAATACTACAGCATGCATACCAATCACAGAGTCCGTCGGGTCAATGCAGTGCTACAGCATCCTGACGAAGACAAACACTTTATGTTGGCTAATTTGGACTATGCCGTGGTGGGTCATGAAGAAGTTCAGATCTTAGAATGTAAAACTGTCGGTGAGTATGGTGCAAAACTATGGCGAGATGGTGTGCCGCTTTATGTTTTATGCCAGGTACAACATCAACTGGCAGTCACAGGCAAACAGGCAGCGCATATCTGTGCCTTGATCTGTGGCCATGAAACCCGAATCTTTAAGGTGACGCGCAGTGAGACGGTAATCAAATACATTGTGGATGCAGAGCGTTACTTCTGGGAATGTGTAGAGAAGGATATACCACCTGATGTTGATGCATCTGAATCGGCAGCCAAAGCACTACAACTTTTATATCCAGCTCATATTCCACTCAGTACTTCTAATCTATCCGAGGATGTCACAGCTAATCAGTGCTTTGAGCAGTTATTGCAACAACGTCATTTGCTGGAGCAATACCAAAGCAATTTTGATCAGTTGAAGCATCAGATCCAGATCAAGATGCAGGATGCAGAACGGGCCATATTTAAGGCCGGTTCAGTCACTTGGAAGAAGTCGAAAGATTCGATCAGCTTAGACAGTAAAGCCTTATTACAACAGCATCCTGAGTTTCTAGAACAGTTCCCGCAAAACAAGCAGGGCACACGTAGATTCCAGATTTACACCAATGATGATTAGGCCAAGTTAATTAGCCTAAGCAAATCCTACAGAAATTCCACGTCACTTCTCCAAATCCCATTTCATCAAAAAAGCGCAAAACAGCCCCCGTCGCCAGCAAGTACCGTGAAGTACTTACTGACGACTAAATGGACTGTTCTGCGCTGAATTTATGCATTTAAAAAATATTTGCTTCTTACACATATCAAAGGGGCAATCGTTAAAAATTACCGTAGAGGAAAATAAAATGATTAAAGGTTTAGCAATCACACCACCTGTATTAGGTCGTATCAGTATCGGTAAGATCGTCGAGAAAAATGGCAAACGTATACCTGAAAAAGATGACCAATTTACGATTACCAGTCAAATTCAAAATAAAGATGGCTGGGTAAAACATCCATTAGATGAGCAGTTACGTGCTAAGGCACAAAACCAGAAACTCAGAACTATTCCAGTCCGTATGATTTTTAATGATCCTGAACTGAATCTACGAGCGGAGTACACCTTGTTTGATCGACAAACTGGCCGACCCATCTGTACTGGTAATGGTGAAACCTGTCAGCGACTTGGACAAAACGGGGTTGAACAACATCCATGCCCATCACCTGATTTATGCCCTTTGGCTCAAGGCGGACAGTGTAAGCCTTACGGCAGACTTTACGTGAATCTGGATGAGTCAGATGAGTTGGGTACATTCATCTTTAGAACTACAGGTTTTAATAGCATCCGGACTTTGGCAGCACGGCTTCGTTACTACCATGCCGCTTCTGGTGATTTACTGTCATGTCTGCCATTGCAACTGACCTTACGTGGGAAAAGCACGACACAAAGCTACCGTACTCCAATCTATTACGTGGATTTAACTTTACGTGATGGTATTAATTTGCGAGAAGCGATTACTTCAGCTAAGCAAATCGATGAGCAAAGTAAAACATCAGGGTTTTATCAGGAGGCTTTAGATCATGTCGCGAGGCAGGGTTATGGGAATGCCAGTTTTGAAGTTGGAGATGAAGAGGGCTTGGATATTGTTGAGGAGTTTTACATTGATGAATCAAGATCAGAACAGTCTCAACAAACCCATGACTTGAGCCATGTTGAGGACATTCAGAAAGGGTTACAGCAGTCGGTTCAGGCTTTGAATTGAATAATTACTCTCTGTCTCTTAAAGATAGAGAGTTTTTTATTAGGTTGGTCTTATTTTTTTCATTTATAAAAACCCTTATGTAGAGGAAGATTCTCAAAAATTATAGTTTTAGGCTTGAAAAAGAAAAATGAAAACCTTAAATAGTGATGTATTAGGCATAATTTTCATTGCCTAAAGAAAAGCTAACCAATAATAACAGTAAGCTTTTAATTATTAATGAGTAACTAGGAACAAAATATGAACTTTTTTAAAAATCTTTTCAATCGTTTTAAACTTTTCTGTCAATCCGTTTATACCAAATATCGGAAGTCTATCAAGGTTGTCGCTACAACAGTAGTTTGTTCTGTGACTGGATACATTCTTGCACCTGCCTTTGCCTCCGTACTTGGTGCATGGGGATTTCTAGGTAAAGCGAGTACAGGTATTGCAATTAGCTCATTACATGGTGCAGCCTTGACAAATGCCTCCCTTGCCGCAGTTGGTGGTGGTGCTATGTCTGCTGGAGGTGGTGGAATGTTTGCTGGCAAGCTTTTGATTTCAGGTGCAAGCGCGGCCAATGGAATGTTTCTGTCAGCAGCATAAATTTAAAAAAGACTCTTTCGTTTAAATGAGGAGTCTTTTATCAAAACTACTTCTTTAAGCTTTTAGTATATCCGCATTCTGAATAACGGCTACAAGCCATAAAGTCACCGTATGGTCCTGTTCTTTTCCACATACGTCCCTGATTACATCTCGGACATCGCCATTTTTCTGGAATATCATGGTTAATGGACGTATTTTCATCTTTAGGTATATGAATAAATTCCTTGATGCTTGAGTCTTTGATAATTTCCTCTAGGAATACTGAATTACGTTCACCAATAAGAAAAACTTTCTCTTTTGCACGAGTCAATGCAACATAGAACAGACGGCGTTCTTCAGCATAGGCATGTGTTTCTGGTTGTGGCAAGACTAAGTTGATAAGAGGGTCATCTTCTTTTTCAGAAGGGAATGCACTACTGCCAGTATTTAAGCCTAAAATAATCACATAGTCTGCTTGTAGGCCTTTGGATGAGTGGATGGTTTTGAACTCAATGCTGCAATTTCTAAGAAAGGGCAAAATGCTGTCCAGATTTGGTTTGTGATGTTTGTAGCGACCCAAAATATAAATTGATTTCTTTTTACCTAAACTCGTATTGGCATTATTGATTTCCATAATGGTTTTAAACAGATATTCATAAATTTCCTGAGTCTTTGTTAGAAAGTTTATCTCAACTACTTTGCTGCTGGTTTTATCAACGGCATTGATCACTTTTTGAAGCTGGGACTTATTTTTTTGGATGAAGCCACTGGCGACATTGGCAATACCCTGATTGGAGCGGAATGTCTGGGTAAGCTGTGTCTGTTTGGTATAGCCAAAGACCTTTTCAAATTGGGTAAAAATACTGATGTCTGAACCTGCAAATCGGTATATGGCTTGCCAGTCGTCCCCAACACAAAAAAGTTTTGTTTCGGGCACCTGATTCAGTAGGGAAAGGATGAGTCTGGCTCTGGCCTGTGAAGTGTCCTGAAACTCATCCACGATAATGAGCTTGAATGGGCTCTTATATCTATTTTCATTGATTAACTGGGCAGACTCGATTAGCAGGTCATCAAAGTCATGTTCCTTGCTGTTTTTCAATAACTGGTCGTACTGTTGGTAAACCTTGGAAAATAACTGTAAAAAAAGACTCTCCCGCAGGTTGAGTGAGGGTCTGGCCAATAGGCTCGCAATGTTGGCCTGATTGGATTTGTAGTGACTTAAAAAACTGACATAAAGTTCATTGGCATCATATTCATAGATAGACTGTGCCTTGGAGTTGATCTCGGCAAGAGTACGTGGCCTGAATACTTGTCCCCTTGATTTAAGCTCCTGTTCCAGTTTCCTAAAAATGGAACCTGTAATAAATTCATGAAAGGTGGTAGTGATTAAATCAGTTTTATATTGTTGATGGATTCCTAATTTCCACTTCATGTCATCCAGATACTTTTGTCCAAAGTGTGCAGGTGGCTTGCCGTGCTGGTCTACAGCGTAGTGTTCCAGATACAGGTTTATTTCAGGCAGGTAAAAGTCAGGCCTGTATTGGCGGTGATGTTCATTCGCTGTGTCATGCTCGTAGTTTCTTTCGTACTGGTAGGGAACCCCCTGACTGTACAACCAGTTTGCTATGGCTTTTTCACCATGTGACTTAACGATTTCGCCCTGATAGGTTTCAAAGCCATCCTTGAACCTGTCAAATGATCGTCTGTGTGCCTTTTCCCATTCACTTTGAGTTTTAAATGCAAAGGGAGACAAGGGTGGTCTTAGGTAGGCCGTTTTAAATAAAAGATATTTTGCCTGAAAGTCTGGATCTGTTTCAATCAGTTGTTGAATAATCCGATTCAGGAGGGATTGGGGTTTTCCTGCATCATTGGAAACTGATGGACTTTTTCCAGTTGCCTTACCAATCACCTTAACGCCGAACTTGTGGAAATTAAGTGCCTCAACACGGGTATTAAACTGGGCGAGAATGTCTTTTAATCGAAAGTTAATACGTTCACTGAGTTCCTCGCCTGCATTTTTATTGAATGCGAGAACCAGAATCTCTTCAGGTTTGTAGAGTCCAGTTAACAGGGCATAGCCTACCTTTCCAACAATTGTGGAGGTTTTCCCTGAACCAGCTGCAGCAACCAACAGGTTACGGTCCTCGAAGATGATGGAGGAAATGCGCTGTTCATCGGTGAGGGGCGTACTTTCCACCTGATCAAAGAACTGCTTAAATACCTTTAACTCACTTTCAACAAAACGCTTATTCTTTGCATCGATGGCATAGTTTGCCTCAACTGGCAATTCAATAAACTGTTGCAATCGCTCAAACAGGTTTTGTAGGGGCGGCTCAAATGCAAAAGAGATATCCCTTTGAATAAGGCTGTTAAACTGTTCAACAGGGGCTTTTGACCTTTGTGATAAATCTGACCTAAACAGCTTGCTGAGGTGATGGGATAGGTAAATATTTTGCTGGATAAAATTGTGATATTCCCGTAAGAACGGTTTTAAGGTTTCCTTGATCTTTTCAGCGTTTCTTTTATTTCTCAGGAATTCTGCATCATTGCGGATTTCAGTTTGAAACTGTTCAGCCTGTGTGTTAAACATGCCCTTGAACTGAAAGTTTTGATCAACGGTTTTGAGTGTCAATGATGACCATATCCAGCCTTTCTGGATATGCGTTTCCAGTACCTGTTCAGTATTGAGCTTTATGGTTCTGGTATCCAGTTCAAGTACCAGCTCAGGAAATGTATAGTTGAGTCGCCATTTGCTGGAACCTGCAAAAATGAAGCTGAGTAAACTTGGTTGGATATTCATATTGCCCTAAAATTAAAAATGTTTTTTAATAATTTGAGATTCATAAATGATTATAAATTTTACATTAATTTTAGGTGGTATTTAGTTTTTATCACTATCAGTCTTCTAATAAATATCAGGTAAATCTTATTTTTTTAATGAAAGTCTATTTATTAGAGACTGAAGTTATTTAATCTAGAAGTTCTCTTCTTGATCTATCCATTCTTGAGAAGAAAGAATTAATTTTTCCATTTCTTCGATTACATCGTCACCCTCTTCTTGATATCCATTATCAAATGTAAAGTATGCTCCCCAGCTATCATCCTCTTCACGCAGATCTTTTATTCTTGTATCAATTGAATCCTCACCAAGCATCTTGTTTAAGTAGTTGATTTTTCTTTTCTTTACTCCGCCAAATTTTAAATGAGCTAAAAGATTTTGTATAAAAAAACTAGTTTGGCTGGAAAGTCCAGTTGCGCTACGCTTAGAGTATAGGAAAGGAACTAATCTATTATCTCGATTTCTATCATATCTAATATAAGCAAAAGCTTGATTATGAACGCAAATACAACTTAAATGCTCGAACGGGAAACAAATAAGTTTTCCTGGCCCACCTTGTGACATAGTATTAAGATCTGAATAAAAATCAGCAACCTTATGATATAATGATTCTTCTCGTAATGAACTTTCAAAAGCAAATATTCCTTTGAAAAATGGAGGTTTTTTATCATCTACATAAGAAGCTAGGCTCAATAATTCTAGGGCTGACCGAAGGTTGTTAAGTGTGATTTTTGTTTTAACCTCGATGACTGCGCGAACTGATTCCGGGGGGATAATTACTAGATCTGCTTCACGAAAAATGGGTGCATAATCTATTCTATCATAAATTAATATATCTATTTGTTTTTCTACGCCATGAATAAAACCTGTTGCAACATGATAACGTTCAGGTAAATGCTTTTTAAGAGTGTTTTTAAGAAGAGTTTCTCGATAGGTTCCTACAGTAGGGCCATGTTGATTAATGAACCTAATTCTCTGACTAAGTGTTTCTAATTCTGTTGCAATAGAAGCAGAGAAATTTCTTTGATTTTCAATAGCAATAAATGCTGATGAAATTTTAAAAGAAACTATTTCATTATTAGGAGTGGCAATAATCATTTTTGCTGCCGTCAGACAGCGAATTATCCATTCGCTCTTTAATACATTTAGGGAAAATTTAGACTTATTAAGTAGATCAGTTAATTTTTTTAGCGTTAAGGATTTAGACTTATTTAAAAAAGCACAAATTAAATTACCAACTCGTTGCATATATATACTTAAGTTAGTATGTCTACTATTACTTAAAAATGAGAATGGAAATATTCTTAGTTTATCAAAGTCATCAAGTGGTATTGTTCTCTGGTTTTCTTCTGTAAGTAAATTTGTACAGAGGATAATTTCACTTTGTGTTTTTTTTATTATATAGTAAATCTTAATATTATCCCATTTGTCATCCATGTGGATACAAACATCATGAACTTGTAGTTCCATAAATCTGAATTCTCTATTGCTGTGTGCTGAAGTATAAGATAACTTTAATCTAGAAAGTTTTAAGAAGCTAATTTAATAAATATTTTATAAATAGATCTAGTTTTTAAATTATAAAATATAAGTGAGCTATAATGAATAGCTCACTTATATTAATTGTAACTCAACTTATATGGGCTGAAGAATGGAATATCTACCTTCTCTATCCTTAAACGCTTTATCTCCACCTTCGAGTAGAATACATACTGTTTGTCTAATACCTTTGCTAGTCTCATCAGATTCATTATGTTCAAGAGATCCAGAATAGTATGAGATACGAGGATAAACCTGACTAGGTGATCGGGAGGATGATGCAATAATAATTTGTTCTGCATCTGTGCCTACTACTAAGTTTGGATTATGAGTAACAATAATAATCTGTCGATTTTCTTTTGCCTTTCTAATATATGGAACTAATTGAGAATATACAGATGAGTTATCTAAATTTCCTTCTGGCTGGTCAATAATCAAAGGGCGTCTATCATCTTCGTCCATTAATAAGTATAAGACTAATAATGCTATTCCTCTTGTACCTGGAGAAAGGTGTTCAAGATATGATCCAGCATACTTAATTCGATATGTTGTACTAATATGATCAGTAGAGAACATCCAATCAAATAGTTCACTTAACTTTAGGCTAGGAGCTGCACAATTCTGCATGAAATCAAAAGGTGAAACTTTCTGATTAAAATCAGAAAGGACTTGAGATATTTGATTTTTATCATTGCTTTCCCAGGCTGGAATAATTTTTTCAACAATGAAAGATTCAATTTCTTCTTTTTTTACTAAGGCATAGGGCTTTCTACCATCGAAAAATTTAACTATTTTATCAACCCATTCTTGACGATTGATTTTATAGCCAGCTGAAAGTTCGAATGTCATATCTGTGCCAAACGATGCTAATTGTTTTTGCATAGGCGCATATAGCTCTTTTAAGCCATTGAGATCTTCAGCCAAAGCTTCAAAATATTTCAAATAAATACGCTGTCTTTCAACAGTGTGCTCAGTTATTGAAGGTAAAATTTTCTGATCTATGTCTTGTATCTCTTTTTCTAACCTTTTCTCAGTTTGCTCGATATCATTAATTTGTTTTTGAAGATCTAGTAATCTTCTACGATTTATTTCATCGTTACTCAACTTTTGTTGGTAATCTATGATACGTTTTTGAATGTCAAAGAGGGTACTTCCAGTGGGGTTATGGCTAATTTCATTGCCTTTAATTTTCTGAATTTCTTCATTAATTCTTATAGAGTTTTGTTCTAGAATAAATTCAATATTTGGATTCCAGAAAGGCTTTAGATTCTTGAAGTCTAGATTTCGGATAATTTCATGTTCTTGTGCACCTGCTATTAATTGGTCAATTTGATGATCTGTCTTTTCTTTTAAGTTTTTATAGGTTTTTAAAAGTTCATCAATATATCGTTTTGAGCGATTCAGTTTAGATAAACATAATTCTTGCTCTTTTAAATTGAGTTGTTCCTTTTCTAATAACTTTAATATTGCCTCATCTGCAGTTTGAGTTAATGCTGGTAATTGAGATTTGAAATCGATAATTTGCTTTTTAATTGATTCTAACGTTAACTGCTTTTCAGTTTTTTGGATAACAGTAAAATGTAATCGTTCAATTTCTCTATTTAATGCAACAATTCGACCACGGAATTCATTCTGTCTAGATTGTGATGCTGCTTCTCTTGCAGAGCGAAGCTCTTCGAATGAGGAGTAATCTTCTTTTAGATCTTCATCTAGATGGTTGAAAACTACCTCTTCAATTGCTTTTTGTAATTCATTCCCTTGATGATCATTAGAACAAAGTCTTTCTACAAAATCTTGAGATAAATAACGGACTAAAGGTTTAGGAAGTGATGGTGCATTATTGGGAAGTATACCAGTCGATACTTCACCATTCCCCCAAGTAAGCTCGATTTTTACATCAGATAAATGACGTTTACCTTTATTAATAAACGAAGCTTGCGATTTAGTATCTAATGGAACACCGCCAGCAAACGCAATAAGATCAGCAATTGCTGTTTTTCCAGCTCCTTTTTCGCCTATCACAGAAATGAGACCAGAATTGAGGTTTAATATTTCTTGAGAGAACCAACCGTTGTGATTATCAATTTTAATTTTGGTAATTATTTTACTTAAATTAGAGGGTTGAGGTCGTATATTACTTATTTTTACTCTTGAATCAGGCTCCCATAGTACTTGTTTGAGTCCTTCAAAAGTGGGGTCTGCTTTAATCCAACAGAATCTATCATGATCAGGTCTAAATAGATCATCTTTTGTGTGTGCATCAGAACCATGTAAACATGGTTTTAAGCTTTTATACATTCTTATAATTTCTTGAGAATTAGTACCATTTTTTTGACCTAAATAATATTTTCTATCATTAGGATTCCCAGAAAATATGAAATGAGATTGTCTTATTAATTCATCTCTAACAGAAGAGAACCCATCCGCTGGTAAACCACTGATTCCATCTTTTCCATTTGCAATACCTATTAAGGAATTTTTTTTAAGCCATGCATCATTATCAATCCAATTCAGAATGTCAGTATAAGAGGGCTTGAATTGTTCTATCCCAAACTTATAAGCTAATTGTTCCTGAATACTAGGATTTTGAGCTTTTGCGAAAGAGATTAAGTCGTCTTTATAGCAACCATATTGTGTCGAGTTATAGGTAACTTTTAAATTTCTAAGAGCACGTTCTATTTTATTAATGTGGTCTGAATCTCCTGGATTTATCAGTAAGTGGATGTTTAACGCTTTCCCATCACTTGTTGATGGCTGTGCACGAAACTCAATATTTGGTAAAACAAATTTTACTGAACTTAATCTAGGGGCGGTTGTATCGTTAAGAGCTTCATAGATTTTTTTGTAGCCATCAATTGTCATATAGTCAGTTATTCCAATGACTGCTATATCGAACTCTTTAGTCTTAGTTTCTAAAGCATCTAGATATTGTTCCCATGTGGTTCCAATAAATGAAGAACCTAGTTGGCTTTCAGGTGTATGAATATGAAGATCCCATCTTCTCCATTCAGATCCTATATGGTATTCAGAATTCTTAATATTAAGTAAATTCATTTTTTTCTCAATTTAATCGTGCAGCAGCAGTTGCGATATGACCAGCTAATGAAGTTATAAATGTTTTTAAGCCTGTCAAACTTGATAATTCAGAATATTTTCCATCAACATCTGCAGATCTTTCTGAAGCTAAAATTGTGGCATTTGTATAAAGTTGTTCTTGTACTAAACGTTGGCATAGAACATCGTAACGTTGGAGGTAAGAGGCATTTTTAAATTCCTCAAAAATGGGGAAATGGGGAGATCTATCTTTAACTGGTCTGCGCGATTCTGGAGCATCTTCTACCATCATTAACCATCCAACGAATGGTCTAGATTGTTTTCCAAATGCACCCTCTCTATAAGCTGTCCATAAATCGTGTGCTGTACCTAGTGCTTCTTCAGTACGATTATTAAAATTATTACCAAAGGATGGACCAACTTGGCTTTTTAATTCAATAGCAGCAATTAGTTCTCCTTTATAAAGAACTAATAGATCCCATAATTTCGTAGGGCGAAAATATCCAGGTAACGTTAGCATTGCCTTATTTTGATAGATTTCAGCATGTCCTAGGCCATTTTGTTGAATTACCTCAAGGATTAGTTCTAAGAATCCATCCATATTTTTTCCTGCTGTAACACCAGCACGTTCTCCTTGATCAGCTTTACCAGTATTAATTTGTTTTAGCTTTGCGGCTGCACGGTTTCCCCAAAATAATTTGACAGCATCCTCAGCTTTTTTTTCATAATTTACTAAATTTAGAGTCATTTAATTCTCATCCTCCCCTAATATAGAGCGTTCTTCAGTGCTCAATTTATAAAGTTTAAAAGTCGCTTGATTGCATGCGGAAAGATCCCTATTTTTCGCAGCGTGAATGAGTTCAGTGCGTAAGGTTTCACATACATTTTCCCAAAGTGGTAAACGTATTCTTCTCAGGTATTGAGCTTGAAATCTAAGGAAACCACCTTTCATTTTTGTTGAATACATACCGATAAATAATCGTGTAACCGAGGACATTAGTACGGCTTGTAATGCATGTAAATCCCAGTTCTGAGAGGTCACAAAGTATAGATTATGATGTGGATAAAAATTTCCATCTTCATAAACTATGTGAGCTTGTCCTTTTATATCAGGAATTAATAATTTTTTCTTTGATAATAATGAGGGGGTTATACGATCAATTGTACGATACCAATTTAATGGGTTCTTCTTAGCGCAATGGCGAGCACTAATGATTTCTTTATTAGATTCTAAATATTTTTTTAGTTTAGGATATTTATCAAGATCGACTAACTCTCCAGATTCTTCAAATGGATTGATTACGACCTGTTTCTGCCAACGCATTTCACCAGAAATAATGTCCTTTGTGGTAGCTAAAGGAATTTTTCTATCTGATTCTATATCTATCTCGTCATCCTTACTAATAAAGATTTTATCAGCACCAGTAGCTACTCCAATGCCTACCTTACACTCAGCATCCTCTAATAGTGGAAATTCATTTTCAATACGGCGTATAAGAGCTGTTTGATCTTTTGATTCTAATAGCCATGGTTCATGCCCATTTACAATACCGGCTAACTCTTTGACGAACGTACAATCTCGTAAAAGATTTTCAGATAATAGTAAGTGAGATAGTTCTGCTAATACTTTTTCTGAAATCTCTGGTTGATGAGCTATACGTGTAAATTTTCCAGAACCTTTCTTAATAATAGTGATTGCTGGATAGGCTATCACTTCTGTATGGAAGGCATCTGTATCCATCATATCTATGTAAATTTTTAAATGATAATTATCAGATATGAACTTTCTAAGTTGAGATCCATATTTATTTTTCATCCAGCGATCTGCACAGATAAAGCCCAGTTCTCCTGAATTAGAAAGAAGAGATAGTGAACGTTCTATAAAAGGAACATAAATATCAGCACGATCATATATTGTTTTGTATATAGAGCGATATTTAGCTAATAAATCATTTTTAATCAATTCTTGACGAACATAAGGAGGATTTCCAACAACAAAGTCGAATGATTGATTTATTGGTGTTAAAAGAAAATCTTCATTTATTAGCCAACTATCAACTAATTGAATCGCTTGGTTAGCCGTAAAACTTTCACTCTTTAGTTGCTCTATTAACTTAAAACGAGTGGATTCGAAAGTATTCTTATCAATTTCTATTGCACGAATTGAATTAATAAGTTCATTGAAATCTAACTTATTATTTTTTTTTGATTTTTTCCAAGATTTAACAAGTCGCTTTACTACAATTTTAAGAAAGTCTCCATCGCCAAAAGATGGTTCTAATACGCTCATTTGGTATAAAGCACGATCATCTGTGTAGCCAACTAAATCTAATATGAAACTTACAACTTCTGAACGTGTGTAAATAGCACCACGAGGTAAAATTTCATTTTGTTGTTGGAAATCAGCGTTCATATATTTCATCTACTACAGTCGAACATTTGAGAGGAGCTAAATTTGCCCATTAAAAGATGATAATGATGGAATAGTATGATTGTATCTTAACATTAGATGTAAATAATAAGGGAGCGCTATAAGAATTTCTTATAAGATGTTAATTATCATTTTTTACACCTTATTTACACCTAGGAGTTTTTTTTATTTCTTAAGTTATTGATAGTTTTTGTTAAATTTTATTTTGTTGTCCAATCCATCATTGGTGCTACGCTGATTCGAGGGCCTTCAATGGTTTCAACGGTTTGCTTAAGCGTCATTAAAAATCATACCTGTGTTTCAATATTAAATAGCCAATCGGATTGTATTAAGGAAAGGAATACATTGCTCATATCTGTATGGGCTGAATACAATACATTGGGTTGGGTGAAGAGGTCGAAAATGCTTGATCTTGCTGAATGATCAATGGGTCAATTGCGCGCAATATTAACATAAAAATAAAAGTCGTACATATTGTATATATATGCTAATTCGTATATAAATATATGAGAATGTAAACCTTGGATGAATCCAAATGACGGCTTCTTTAGATGTAACGATTTACCATAACCCTGCTTGTGGGACGTCTAGAAATACTTTGGCTTTGATCCGCAATACAGGGATTGAACCAACGGTAATTGAATATCTGGTAACACCACCTACACGAGATAAGTTGATTCAGCTTATCGCTGATGCTGGTTTATCTGTAAGGGACGCAATTCGTAAAAATGTCGATCCATATCGTGATTTGGCACTTGAACGTGAGGATTGGAGCGATAATGAGCTCATTAATTTTATGCTTGAACATCCGATTTTGATTAATCGTCCTTTTGTTGTGACGGCATTGGGTACGCGCTTAAGCCGCCCATCTGAAGTGGTTTTAGATATTTTACCGTTGTCACAAAAAGGCGCTTTTACCAAAGAAGATGGTGAGCAAGTTATTGATGAAAATGGGCAAAGAGTGAATTAAATATTTAGTCTTTATATGTGATTATCTGCATATTCAAATATAGAGTTGGAGGTAGATATGGATCAAGTCAATTTTTTTAAATGTTTATCGGACGAAACTCGTCTCAATATCGTCACTTTAGTCGTCGAAAATAAAGAACTGTGTGTTTGTGATCTCACTGAAAAATTACAACTGAGCCAACCCAAAATTTCTAGACATTTAGCTTTATTACGTTCTTCTGGGTTATTGCAAGACAGACGACAGAGCCAATGGGTGTATTACAGTATTAATCCGCAATTGCCTGATTGGTGCCATGACATTCTAAAAATATTAAGTACTACGCAAATGAACAGCCTTTCAACATTAGCGACACTATCAACACAAAGTTATTGTGAGTAAAACATTATGAAATTTCTTTTTTTATGTACAGGGAACAGCTGCCGTAGCATTTTGTCAGAAGTGCTTTTCAATCATCGTGCGCCAGTGGGGTGGAAAGCTTATAGTGCGGGCAGTAAACCTTCAGGACAAGTGCATCCACTGACCATTGAAACCTTACAAAGTTTAGGGCTTGAAACGGATGGACTTTGGAGTAAGACCATCGATGATTGTGAGCAATATCAACCTGACGTGGTGATTACGGTTTGTGATTCGGCGGCACAAGAAGCATGTCCGCTTTATCTAGGCGGTGCAATCAAGGCACATTGGGGCTTGGCGGATCCTTCGCATTTAGAACTGCCTAAAGATGAAAAGCTCAAAGCTTTCCAAGAGACGGTTAATCATATTAATCGCCGTCTTGATGCGCTATTTGCACATGATTTTACCCATATGACACGCCCAGAAAAAATTGCTGCGATTAATCAAATCTCACACATCGACTAACTGGATCGAACATGGCTAAATCAGGATTGTCCTTTTTAGATCGTAACCTTACCCTGTGGATTTTTCTAGCGATGGGGCTTGGGGTAGCGATCGGTGTATTTTTTCCACAAGTTTCTGTCGGTTTGAACCAAATGAGTGTGGATTCCGTCAATATCCCAATTGCGATTGGATTGATTTTGATGATGTATCCGCCCTTGGCTAAAGTAGATTATGCAACCTTGCCAGAAGTATTTAAAGATAAAAAAACCTTGGTTTTATCTTTGGTACAGAATTGGTTGATTGCACCGATCCTCATGTTTTTACTGGCGATCATTTTTTTGCATAGCTACCCAGAGTATATGACTGGTTTGATCCTGATTGGACTAGCACGCTGTATTGCAATGGTATTGGTTTGGAATGGACTTGCTTGCGGTGATAATCAATATGTTGCGGCTTTGGTCGCGTTCAATAGTATTTTCCAGATCTTATTTTTCAGTACTTATGCATGGTTATTTTTAACTGTTTTACCACCTTATTTTGGGATTGCAGGGCAGGTCATTGATGTTGACTTCTGGACGATTACCCATGCCGTGTTGGTTTATCTTGGCATTCCATTTTTACTTGGCTTTTTGACACGATTGATTCTGGTTAAATCGAGAGGGTTAGATTGGTATCAAAATACTTTCTTGCCCAAGATCAGCCCTTTAAGTTTGCTTGCATTATTGTTCACCATTGTGGCGATGTTTAGTCTCAAAGGTAGTGATGTGGTGAGCTTACCTTTAGATGTGATTCGCATTGCAATTCCATTGACGATTTATTTTGTCGTGATGTTCTTTATCAGTTTCTTTATGAGTAAAGCGATGGGGAATAATTATCCTCGGACTACTGCAATCTCATTTACAGCGGCGGGTAATAATTTTGAGTTGGCATTGGCTGTGGCGATTGCAACGTTTGGTTTAGCATCTCCTGTGGCGTTTACGACAGTGATTGGTCCATTGGTTGAGGTGCCTGTATTAATTGCACTGGTCAGTGTTTCACTATGGCTAAAAAAGAAGTATTTTCCCAATGAACGAATTTGATGTTGATGTCCCAAATATCGAAATTGAATTGTTAGCTAAGCCTGAATTTAAACAGATTCAGGCAGTAGAGCTGGATCATCCACCACGTATTTTATTGTTATATGGTTCAAATCGTGAGCGCTCTTATAGCCGTTTGGCAGTGATGGAAGCGGGTCGTATTTTGCAATATTTGGGTGCTGAGGTAAAAATTTTCCATCCTAAAGGTTTACCTTTGCCTGAAGATGCCGATATGGAGCATCCAAAGGTCAAAGAGTTGCATGAGTTACTGGCATGGTCTGAGGGGATGGTGTGGTGTTCGCCTGAACGTCATGGTTCGATGAGTTCAATTTTTAAATCACAAATTGATTGGATTCCGCTTGCGGGTGGGGCGATTCGTGCGACTCAAGGTAAAACCTTGGCATTGATGCAAGTAAGTGGTGGTTCGCAGTCCTTTAATAGCGTTAATCAAATGCGTATTTTGGGGCGTTGGATGCGGATGATCACCATTCCAAATCAGTCTTCGATTCCTAAAGCATTTTTAGAGTTTGATGAGGATGGTCGCATGAAAGCTTCGTCTTACTATGATCGTATCGTCGATGTGATGGAAGAGTTGTTTAAATTCACCTTGCTCACACGTGGACAAAGTAAGTATTTCACAGATCGTTATTCTGAGCGGAAAGAGACGGCGGAAGAGTTGTCTAAGCGAGTTAATCAACGCTCAATTTGAAGTGTTCATTGAGGTATTTAAATAAGCTAAAAAATGTATGAAAAATCACTTTTTATGTATGCTGCTTTAAAATTTTAAGAGGATTAAATCGTATTTGATCAGGTGCGCTTTAGATTAAAAAATTGATGTTGTTTGTCGATAAGCGAGTAAATCACAATGGGGTGATAAAGCTAAGAATGGTCGATATTTGTTCATAAATATCGGCCATTACTATTTTATAAGTTTTACATAAAATTACACGATTTTTAATTGTTTGATTAATAGGTATTTTATGAGTCAATTCTTAATAAAATAGTTCTTATTGAAACTATTTGATATCAATTGATTTGAAGAAGAAATATTCACTACCTATAATGATTTCTACTCAAGGTATCAGAGATCAAATGTATTTGGAGTAATGATTAAGTGTAATTGATAGAACACGAATGTTTTTCTGAAAATACAGACAACATCATGTACAACGTACTACAATAGTGTGTTTAGCTTTTTTTGTGCGTGATTAAGATGGATGATGCTGTTCGTGTTTTACAAAGTGTTCGGCGGATTGAACAATGTGTGGAGTTATACTCCAAACGGTTGTCACAACTTCACCAGATTACAACGCCGCAATTAGTTGCCCTTATGACCATCGCAAAAATGGGTCCATGTAGTATGTCTACGATCGGTAAAGCCATTTTTGTGAGTCCAAGTACAGTTGTTGGAATTGTTGATCGTCTAGAAGAAAAGGGCTTGGTATTGCGAATGCGAGATACACAAGACCGTCGCCATGTACATGTGAGCTTAACTTCAAAAGGCGAACAACTCTTAGATCAATCACCATCTGCGTTACCTGAAGGTTTTTCACTGGCTTTACAAGCTTTAACGGATGATGAGCGGCAACGTCTTGTGATTTCATTAGAGCAGTTTGCCCAGTTGCTTGAGGCAAAAGTACCCAATTAAAGTCAGTTCAAAATTTTTTAAAGGTAATTAAAGATTATAAATTTGATTGTGATTCAATGACTAATGTCTCATGATTCTGATGCCACTACTAACTTGAGTATGCCGAGTATGGAAATACAAAAGGAGATAGCGTGGAAGCTTTATCAAGACAGTCAATTCGTTTGACCAAATCATCAATTATTCATCAACTGAATCAGTGTCGAGTTCGTAACTTTCAACCCCAAGATGTACGTGAAGTACATGCGTTGATTCAGTCCTGTCCATCTTTGGATCTCAATTCATTGTATGCATACGCATTACTTGCCGAGCATCATACCGATACCTGTTTTGTTGCCTATGATCATAAAGATCAAATCTGTGGTGCAGTGACAGGCTATGTTTGTCCAGAAGATCCTAATACGTATTTCTTGTGGCAGATCGCGGTATCGCCCAGTGAGCAAGGAAAAGGAATAGGCTCCTTACTCCTTGATCAAGTCAAAGAACAATGTTTAGCATCCAGACAATTAGAATTTTTAAAAACAACAATTTCTCCAAGTAATAAAGCCTCTCAAAATCTTTTCCGCAGTTTCGCTGAACGTTTTGAAGTTGATTGCAAAGTCAGCCCTTTCTTATCAAAACAAGCACTACAACCAATTCAGCCTGAACCTTTTGATATCCAACACGAGCCAGAAGATCTGTATACCATTGGTTTTTGGAAATGGGATTGAGCGACTTTTTAAGTCTTTTAAATTTTTAACTACTTGGAGTTATTCATGAATATTTTCAGTCGATTGGAGTCTGAAGTCCGCGGCTATATCCATTCTTTTCCAACCGTATTTAAAACTGCGAAAAATGCAGTGTTAGTGGATGAAAAGGATCAAGCTTATATCGACTTTCTTGCAGGGGCAGGCACATTAAACTATGGGCATAATCATCCTGTGTTGAAGCAGGCTGCAATTGATTATCTAGTGCAAGACGGGATTGTTCATGGTTTGGATATGGCAACTTCTGCAAAGAAGGCATTTATTGAAACCTTTGAACAATATATTTTGAAACCAAGACGTCTGAATTATAAGTTGCAATTTACTGGTCCCACTGGAACCAATGCCGTGGAAGCGGCAATTAAGTTAGCGCGGAATGTGACTAAACGTCATAATATTATTGCGTTTACCAATGGTTTTCATGGGGTGAGTTTGGGGGCGCTTGCACTCACAGGTAATCAAAAATTCCGTGAAGCGGCTGGCGTTGCTCTAGGAAATGTTCACCATGCTGCCTATGCAGGCTATTTTGGTCCAGATGTAGATACAATTGATATGCTCAATCAATTGTTGACGGATCGAAGTAGTGGGGTTGATTTACCTGCCGCTATTATTGTGGAGTGTGTACAAGGCGAAGGTGGCTTAAACACAGCAAGTATTGATTGGTTAAAGCGTCTTTCTGCACTGTGTAAGCAACATAAAATTTTATTAATTGTAGATGACATTCAGGCAGGTTGTGGTCGTTCGGGGCATTTCTTTAGTTTTGAAACTGCCGAGATTAATCCCGATATCGTGACTCTATCAAAGTCTTTATCTGGTTTTGGTTTACCGATGTCTTTGGTGTTGTTTAAGCCAGAATTGGATATTTGGCGACCGGGACAACACAATGGTACGTTCCGTGGACATAATCTCGCATTTGTGACGGCGACCAAGGCAATCCAACACTTCTGGGCTGATCAAAAATTCCAGACTGAACTCGCAGAAAAATCAGCTTTAGTCAGCCGCCGTTTACAAGCGATGGTGCAAAAGTTTCCTGCTGCAGAATTGACTCATCGTGGTCGTGGGCTGATGCAGGGACTTGCCTTTAAAAATCCTGATTGGGCAGATGAAGTCACCACACATGCATTCCAACTGGGGCTTGTGATTGAAACTTCTGGCAGTCGGGGAGAGGTGGTGAAATTACTCCCGCCATTAACCATTGAAAATCAAACTTTAGAACAAGGAATAGATCTGCTTGAACAAGCAATTGAACATGTTGTTCGAGTCTATTCGTCTACCCATTTATCTCAAAATAAAACCCAACCCAATGCAAAAGTACAGGGAGTTGTTTCATGATCGTCCGTCAACTACAAGATATCTTAAATACTGAGCGTGATGTGCAAACAGAAACTTGGGCAAGTCGCCGCTTATTATTGCAAGATGATGGTATGGGCTTCTCGATGCATGAAACGACCATTTTTGCAGGTACGGAAACGCATATTTGGTATAAAAACCATTTAGAAGCTGTGTATTGCGTCAAAGGTGAAGGTGAGGTTGAACTGATTCCATCAGGTGAGGTGTATAAAATTACACCTGGAACACTCTATGCTCTTGATAAAAATGACAATCATTATCTGCGTGCTAAAACTGATTTAGTTTTAGTGTGCACCTTTAACCCCGCATTGGTGGGAAATGAGGTACACGACAAAGATGGCGTTTATGCAACACCTGCACAAATGCTGAAGCAGACGGAGGCGGAGGCTTAACTATGCAAATGAGCAATCCTTATCTGACACGGAGAAGTGATGCTGCAGCCATTATTTCTCGTGCAGATCCCGTTGTTTATGATTCGATTCTGGTCGAAGGGGCGACAGCACAACAAAAGCAAGATTATGCTACCAATGGTTTTTTGCAAATAGATGATCTGTTTGGTGCAGATGAGGTCAAATATTTGCTGGATGAGCTGCATCAAATGCGTCATGCATATGCGATGCAGCAACGACCAGAGGCAATTATTGAGCGTGAAAGTCAGGAAGTCCGTTCGATTTTTAACGTCCACCGACTCAATGAAGTATTTAAAAATTTGGTTTCAGATGAGCGTGTTTTAAATATTGCACGATCATTATTGGGCAGTGAAGTGTATATACACCAATCGCGCATTAACTATAAACCAGGATTACATGGCAAAGAATTCTTTTGGCATTCTGATTTTGAAACTTGGCATAGTGAAGATGGTATGCCGAGAATGCGTGCGCTCAGTTGCTCGATTTTGTTAACAGACAACAATGAGCATAATGGGCCTTTGTTAGTGATTCCAGGATCCCATCAACATTATATTTCTTGTCAAGGTGAAACGCCTGATGAGCATTATAAAAAATCGCTGAAAAAGCAAGAATACGGCGTTCCAGATGGAAGCTTGTTGCGTTATTTAGCAGATATGGGTGGCATACATTCTTGTACGGGGCGTGCAGGTAGTGTGGTGTTTTTTGATTGTAATTTGATGCATGGTTCAAACAGTAATATTACGCCGTTTTCACGAAGTAATATCTTCTTTGTCTACAATAGTATCGACAATCAACTGCAACAACCCCTCGGAGGTATTCAACCTCGCCCTGAGTTTATTGCAGCACGCGAAGATATTGCGCCAATAAAACCGAAAAACTTAATCCTCTAAAATATTCAGCCAAGAAGAATAATGATTCTTCTTGGCTTACTACTTTATGTCTTAATGCTTTGAGAGGAAACACGATTATCCAAAAAACTAAATAACATACAGGCAAAGACTAAACAAATTCCAACCAAACATGTCATGCTCCATCCGCCGTGCTTCCACGAAAAAATCCCCAAAGCTGAACCACATGCGCCCCCAGTAAAATAGGCAGTCATATAGATGGCATTAATCCGAGACTTGGCATCAGGACGTAAACGGAAAATAATGCTCTGGTTACTCGTATGTACAAGAGCTAAGGCCAATTGAATCAACGCAAAACCGAGGATATAGCTTAATAAATAAATCTGTCCGAAATAGAAACAGATCCAGCTAATGATAAATAAAGCACAACCCATCCATGTCAATTGTTTGGTATAGCCTTGATCTGCATATTTACCAATATATTGTGTGGATAATGCTCCAAAAATGCCGACCAAACCGACCATACCAATCATAAGGTCTGGAAGCTGATGTGCAGCCGTAAGCAATAAAGCAATGGTTGAAAATAGAATACTGACTGAGGCAAAAGCAAAACCACCAGACAGGGCACGAAATACCAATCGTTTTTCTTGCTTGAGTAGCTGGGCCATTGAGGTAAAAATTTGGCCATAGTTCATCTGCATACGCATGACATAAGGCAAGCGGCTTTTTAACGCATACGCAAGGATAAGCATTAATATCCCACTGACAACGTAAATCATTTTCCAGTGGAATAAATTGGAAAATAAACCTGCCAAACTGGTCGATAGTAAAATCCCAACCAATAACCCGCTCATTAAAAATCCGACCACTTCTCCTGTTTTTTCAGGGTTGACTGTCATGGTCGCCAGTGGAATCAGGATTTGTGCCGCAACTGAGAACATGCCTGCCATAATGGTGCCGACCCACAGCATCGGTAAATTGACCGAAAAGGCACTTACGAATAAACCGAGCGCACATAAACACATTAACAGGGGAATAAATTTGGTTTTATTGACGACATCGCCCATAGGCACAATAAAAAGCAGACCTAAAGCATAAGACACTTGCGCAAAGGTAACGGTAAGGGCAGCCTGCCCCTCCGTCACTGCAAAATATTGTTGAATGGAATGAATGAGAGGTTGACTATAATAGTTAGCACCGGCACATAAACCACATGCAGTCGCCATAAACCATAGCAGGACCTTATTTTGACTAATATCTTGAGGTGCAGACATGACTCTCTCTATCTGGTTATACCGTATATGCTGTTGCTTCGACTTCGATCAGCATATCTTTCAATGCTAAACATGGCACAGGGATAAGGGTGCAAACAGGATATGGCTGATCTTTCCATAAGCGTTGCATGATTTGTGTAAAGCTTTGAAGTTTTTCCTCATCATGATTGACAACGAGGACACGCAAAACAGCAATATCTTGAAGTTGGGCTTGTGCCGATGCTAAAGCGTATTGAATATTATAAAAGACTTGTTGTACCTGTTGGTCAAAATCTTGTGAAAGTTCACCATTTTTATTCTCACCGCCTTGTCCTGCAATATGGATGGTACGCATATTCGGTTGAATAACGGTGACATGGCTATACCCATTGCTGACTGGATCGTATAGCTCGCTTGGATTGATCATTTTAAAGACAGGTGAATTGATAAGATTCATAACGAGATTCCATGAAAGATAACGAAGTTATGCTAGTATCAAAGCTCAAGTTAACTAGAGGTCAAGTAAATTTTGAAATCACAACAATTACAAACTTGGCTCAGTATTGGGGAGTTGGCGAAACGGAGTGGTGTGAGTGTCCCGACGATTCGCTTTTATGAAGAAAAAGAATTGATTTGGGGGCTGAGAACGACTGGAAATCAGCGTCGCTATCAACGGGCAATGTTACGACGGGTTGCAATTATTAAAGCAGCGCAGCAAGTTGGAATTAGCTTAAAACAAATCAAAGAGACGTTTGCGACCTTACCTAAGCAACAGATCGCAAGTAAAAAGGACTGGCAGACCATGTCACAACAATGGCAAGGACAGCTTGATCAGCAAATTATGATGTTATTGCAATTACGCCAGCAGTTAGATCAATGTATTGGTTGTGGTTGCTTGTCTTTGGAACAATGTCCATTGCGAAATCCAGATGATTGCTTAGCAGAGCAAGCAATGGGTGCTCATTTTCAGGAAATTTTATTTTTATTGAATCAAAAAGACTGAGCAGACAGAGGATCTGTTGAATAAACGCACTAATATTGTGCAATAAGATCAAATTGTCTGGCAAAACCGTCATAAATATCACTCGAAAAAATGCTGAATTGGTTTTTTACATTTCTTTTTGCTGCATTTTGAGGGTCTGTTGGAAAGATTAAACCTAAATACAGAGAAAATAATTGAGTTTTCAATAGTTATAAATTTACGTACAGTGAAAAATCAGTAAAACAAGTCGCCGAAAAGACCAATAAAAGTTCAAATAAGCCAATCCCACTACGAAATTGCATGATTATGATGCCAAATCAAGTCCTCAATTTGTAAAGCTTGTAAATCATCATATTGATATATCAATCATGTGCATTTGGTGCTCTGATGGTGAGCTTAAAAGGAAAGAGGCGAATAAATACTATAGAGTTTGGTAGGTGATCATGTTTTAAAACATGCGTAATGTAAGCCCGCTTTATTGACTTGAAGACAAGTGATTCGAATAAAAAACTTATCTCAATCAGCATTTGCTTTATCAAAAGTCAAACGTGCTGAGCATACAAGTTTTAAATTCGAATGTGAATCATCAGTTCAAAATATAGGTATTTATTAAATAAATATTGGGTGGAATTTTAAAAAAGTTCCATTAAAATCCAAAATCTCTACAAAGAATACTCCTGGGGGAAACATTGCGAGTCGCGATGTTTACTTAAGAAAAACTAGCTTGAGGAACGCTCATGCAGATCGGAATCCCAACCGAAACTGTCGCAGGTGAAAGTCGTGTAGCTGCTACACCAGAGACAGTTAAGAAGTTGATTAACGCAGGTCATAGTGTTGTCATTGAACGTGGTGCTGGTGTTAAAGCAGCCTATATTGACAGTGCTTATGAACAAGTTGGCGCAACCATTACGGACGATGCATATACAGGTAGCCAAATTATTTTGAAGGTACGTGCTCCGAAAGGTGACGAAATTCAAAAACTTGCGGCTAATACCACTGTAGTAGCAATGTTTGACCCTTACCGCAATCCAGAATTAGATCAGTTTGCTACACAGCAAGTGTCTGCTTTTGCTTTGGAATTACTTCCACGTACACTTTCACGTGCACAAAATATGGATGTACTTTCTTCTCAAGCAAACTTGGCAGGTTATAAATCTGTATTGTTGGCAGCGGCTGAATATCAGCGCATGTTCCCAATGTTAATGACTGCTGCGGGGACTGTAAAACCTGCACGTGTTGTAATCATGGGTGTTGGTGTTGCAGGTCTTCAAGCAATTGCGACTGCAAAACGTTTAGGTGCTGTTGTAGAAGCAACAGACTTACGTCCAACAGCAAAAGAGCAAGTTGAATCTTTAGGCGGTAAGTGGTTAGACGTACCAATGTCCGATGAAGAAAAACAACGTGCTGCTGAAGCTGCGAAAAGCGGATATGGTTGGCAGCCTGGTGAGCAATACATCAAAGATCAAGCTGCGATTGTAGATAAAGCTGTATCAAATGCTGACATCGTAATCACGACTGCATTGATTCCAGGTCGTAATGCGCCGCGTCTGATCAAAGCTGAAACTGTTGCCAAAATGAAACCAGGTTCTGTCATCTTAGATATGGCTGTTGAAACTGGTGGTAACGTTGAAGGTTCTAAAGAAGGCGAAACTGTTGTTACTGCAAATGGTGTGAAAATTTTGGGTATTCCAAACATTCCAGGCACAGTTGCTACAGAGGCATCTGCATTGTATGCACGTAACGTATTCAACTTCCTTGAAACATTGTTCGAAAAAGAAAAAGGCTTTGCGATCAATCAAGAAGATGAAATCCAAAAAGCGTTACTCGTGACACATGGCGGTCAAGTACTGCTCAAGCGTGGTTAAGGAGATTTCTCATGGTTGAAACGATTACAATTTTCGTCCTTGCCATCTTCGTAGGTTATTACGTTGTTTGGGGAGTAACGCCTGCGTTACATACACCACTTATGGCTGTAACGAATGCTTTGTCTTCAATTATTGTTGTTGGTGCAATGATTCAAACAGTTGGCTTGCCTTTCTTAGGTGTTGAAGGTTCTGTAGATTTTCAGACCATTAACCCGATTAGCATTTTAGGTGCAATCGCTGTATTCCTTGCAAGCATTAACATTTTTGGTGGTTTCGCTGTAACAGCTCGTATGCTGGAAATGTTTAAACCAAAGCAAAAGAAAAAAGAGGGCTAAGCGATGGAATTTATTCGAGATTATGCGGATTGGTTCTACCTAGTAGGTGCTGTCCTCTTTATCCTAACTTTACGTGGTTTGTCTGGTCCTAAGACTGCAATTGCAGGTAGTCGCTACGGGATGGTTGCGATGGCAATCGCCGTATTGACAACTTTCTTCGTTGCTGAAGGTCCAGTGGTTTGGATGATTGGTGTTGCAATGGCTGCTGGTGCGGTAATTGGTATCGCTAAAGCACGTGCAGTTCCTATGACGCAAATGCCAGAAATGGTTGCCTTGATGCACTCATTGGTTGGTTTGGCTGCAGTATTGATTGCAATTGCAACCGTATTAAAAGCTGCACACTTCGGTCAATACGATGCAGAACAACTTGGATTGGTGAACGAGGCGATGGTGGCACAAGGTCACTCAGCTTTTGTTGGTTTTAGTAGTACTTATCGTTTTGAATTATTTGTAGGTTGTTTCATTGGTGCAATTACCTTTACTGCATCAGTATTTGCTTACGGTAAATTGGCTGCGAAAAAATGGGCTAAAACAATCTCTGGCGCATGGGTAAAACCTGTTCAAGCTGCATTATTTATTGCAATGCTTGTATTTGGTGGTATCTACTTCGCGACTGATAGCTTAACTGCGTTCTACGTAATGACACTATTTGCACTTGCATTTGGTTGGATGTGGATTGCACCAGTAGGTGGTGGTGATATGCCAGTTGTGGTATCACTCTTGAACTCATTCTCTGGTTGGGCTGCAGCAGGTATTGGTTTCACACTTGAAAACAACATGTTGATCGTTGCGGGTTCACTTGTAGGTTCTTCTGGTGCGATTCTGTCTTACATTATGTGTAAAGCAATGAACCGTTCGATCATCAACGTATTGTTTGGTGGTGCGATGGGTGGCGCTGCAGTTGCTGCTGATAAAGGCGAGCAAGTTCAACGTAACTATCGTTCAGGTTCTGCGGATGATGCTGGCTTCTTGATGTCAAATGCTGACAGCGTTGTGATTGTACCAGGTTACGGTATGGCGCAAGGCCGTGCACAAAATGCGGTAAAAGAGCTGTGTGAAATCTTAAAAGAGCAAGGTGTAAAAGTACGTTTTGCGATTCACCCAGTTGCTGGTCGTATGCCTGGTCACATGAACGTATTGCTAGCTGAAGCTGATGTTGCGTATGAAGACATTTTAGAAATGGATGAAATCAACTCTGACTTCCCAGCAACTGACGTTGTACTTGTAATCGGTGCAAATGACGTTGTAAACCCAGCTGCGAAAGATGATCCAAGCTCACCAATTTATGGTATGCCGATCCTTGAAGCACACAAAGCTCGTACGATCATGGTGATCAAGCGTTCTATGGCAACAGGTTATGCTGGTCTAGACAATGACTTGTTCTACAATGAAAAAACCATGATGGTCTTTGGTGATGCGAAGAAAGTTGTTGAAGACATGACGAAAGCAATCAATGGTGGTGGTCACTAATCTGACCTCATCAGGATTGAAAAGCCACCCTAGGGTGGCTTTTTTATTTCGTTCTAATCGTTTAAAGATACTTTTCTACAAAATCCATAGATTGAGCATAGAGATCACGAGCAAGCTGTTGGTTTTTAGCATGAGGAGATCTCCAGTCTGGCATATGTGCACTGACATATTCGCCATTGCGGTTTGCCCAACTATCTCCAATGGCCATTTCAGTGATGAGTTTTGCGGGAACTGAAGTAGGTACTAAACCTATTTTCATAACTTCATAAACAGGTTTTGGCAGTTCTCTATAGATATCAGATGCAACACCGCCAGGATGCAATGCATTATTGGTAATGCTGGTGCCGGCCATTTGCTCAGCTAGTGCATTGCTGAATAGGAGATTGGCAAGTTTAGATTGGCCATAATAAAACAAAGGATTGTAAAAACCTTCAGCGCGAAATTTATTAGGCTTAATTGACCCTACCCAATGCGCAATGGATGCGAGATGGATAATTCGTGCTTTGGGTGCTTGTTTTAGTACAGGAAGTAGTTTTTGGGTAAATAGAAAATGTCCGAGGTAGTTCACCCCAAATTGCTGTTCAAAGCCATCGTGAGTGAGCTGTTTGGTTTTGGAAAAAAGCCCAGCATTATTGATTAATATATCTAGATTGCCATAACGATCAGCAATTTCATCAGCTGCTTTACGTGTATTTTCGAGGCTATTTAGATCAAGCGACACCAAATCGACTTGCCCTTGATTTAGCGCGCGTAATTTGTTTTGAGCTTCTTGGGCTTTTAATGGATTGCGGCAAGCCAAAATGACATGTTGTCCTTGTTTAATAAGTTGCTCAGCAGTCGCAAAACCAATACCTGTGTTTGCACCAGTAATTAGAATTTTCACTTCATTTACTCCAGTTATGGATTTTTATCAATTGAGTTTTAAAGCGATTCTATAATGCGTTAAATTTGACAATTTTTCATGTCAGTTTTTGCTAAGATGAAAGGTAGAGCTTGAGAATTAGGCATTAAAAAAGCGATCTATTAGATCGCTCTTTATGTATGAAAGGTTAAGCTACTGATTCAGGAGTGCACCATAAGCTTTCAAGATCATAAAACTTACGGGCAGTAGGTAACATTACATGTACAACGACATAACCTAGATCAATGAGGATCCATTCTGCATCTCGTTCGCCTTCGACGCCGAGTGGACGGATACCTGCTTTACGTGCTTCATCAGCAACATTGTCAGCAAGGGCTTTAACATGACGAGTTGAAGTACCGCTAGCAATTACAATTGCATCAGCGACATTGCTAATAGAACTTACATCAAGTTCTAAAATATCTTTGGCTTTTACATCAGTGAGGGCTTCATGTACAACTTTTAAGCAAGCGTGTACATCTTTGTTTGATGTTGTGATTTTTAGGTCGTGAGAATTAGAAGCGCTGGGCGATGGTTCTAAATTCATAGAGGGTATATTTTCCTGACAATTACTCATCTTCAAATATACCGTTTTTAACAAAAAAACTCAAATTTTAGCCGTAACAGTTTATGTATTCACATCATTGGAGAAATACTTCTGTTTCCATGCAAAAGATTGATCTGAATGTTCTTTTGGTCTGTATTCTGCAGCAATTACTCCTTGATAGTCACTTTGTAATAACCAGTCAAAGATTTGTTTATAGGGAATATTTCCTGTATCCGGTTCATGGCGACTTGGACAATCCGCAAATTGAATATGACCGATTTGGTGAATATTTTCTTGTAAACCCGCTAAAACATCTTCGCCCATCATCGCCATATGATAACAGTCATATTGCATTTTTAAGGCTGGATGATTCACAGCCTCGAGCATTTCTTGACCTTGGGCAATGTTTTGAATCAGAAAACGCGGCATATCTGTACCATTGATCATTTCAAATACAGGTTCAATATGATGTTCGGTCAGCATGTGGCAGGCCAGTTTTAAGTTGCTCGCAAGTGTATTTAAGCATGGCAATAAATCTGCATCCAAAGGCTGTTTACCCGCTAAAATGTTGATACGCGGAACATTTAATGCGGTTGCATAACTGATTGCCAGTTCCAGTGCTTGATGAAATGTGGTTTCAAGACCTGGCACACCCGCTAAACCATTACCGCCTTGCATCAGATCACCAGCAGGGGCGTTGATTAGACAAAGTGACAGGTTGTATTGGTTCAGTTGTGCTTGTATATCAAATATTTCAAGTTCATAAGGGAATTGGATCTCGACATGTTGAAATCCATGTGCGTGTGCCAATGCAAAACGTTCGATGAGTGGCACTTCTGTAAAAATCATCGATAAATTGACTGCAAGATGGCTCATATCAAACTCCATGAAGCATTAATTATTATTCTATATATTTGATGATAGTAGCTAAATCTTTCTCAGCAAAGCCATTTTGTTGGTGCGCTTGTAACTGTGCTAAGGCTTTTTGTGCCACAGGTATCTTTAGGTTAAAACTTTGTGCGAGTTGTAACGCATTGTTTAAATCTTTAGATAACGTCTGAACTTTCCATTGCACAGGTTCAAACACATGGGTTGCCATGCGCGGTGCAAGAATCTGAAAGGGTTTCGAATCTGCAAAACCCCCTGCAAGCGCAGGGGCGAGTAAACGGGTATCTACACCTGCTTGATCTGCAAGTGCAACTGCTTCCGCAATCAGCGTACTGTTGGCAGCAACAATCAGTTGATTACAAATCTTAGTTGCTTGTCCTGTACCTGACTCGCCCATTCGGGTAACACGCTGGGCAAGCACTGAGTAGATCGGTTCGAGTCGTTGAATTGTTTCGGCATCCCCACCTGCAAAAATGACTAAAGTCCCTTGTTCTGCACCTGTGGTTCCACCAGATACTGGGGAATCAATCCATAGGACTTGTTGTTGCTGTGCTGTAGTTGCTAGTTGATGGGTTACTGCAACAGATAAGCTAGAAAAGTCGACAATGATTTGCTTGGCTTTTAGATAAGGCTGGATCTGATTAAAAACACTTTGAACTGCTTGATCATCTGCTAAACATGTCAAAATGACAGGGTAATTGCCAATTTCTTCTAAAGTTAAGGCAGTTGCACCTTGTTGAATCAGTGCTTCACATGCCTGCGGGCTGCGATTCCAAATGGCAACAGCGTAACCAGCTTGAAGCAGTCGGGCAGCCATACGTGTACCCATTAAACCCATACCTAAAAAAGCGATGGGGGTTTTTTGATCAAGTATCATGTTCATTGCCTGTACTGTTTTGAGTATATTTGCGGGAGCGTACCGAATGCCCCCACTCATAAGCTTCTCAACGTCTATTTATACTGTCTTGGTAAGAACTCAACCTCTGGATTTTTGTCCTTCTTACGGGCAAGTGCACTGTTTTTACCTAATAGTAGTTTGAGTTGCCAAAGTTTTTCTAAACGAAGGGCTTTTTCTGGTCGATGCTCCATCGCGTCTAAAACACGCTTGGCAGCCATTAGGGCATCTGGTGAGCGTTGTAGCATTTCTTGAGCGATAGCATTGGCTTTGGCGAGAGGATCAGTATCTAGGTGGGTGACTAAGCCAATTTCTTTGGCATATTCAGCATCAAAAATCCGTGCAGTGAGGGTCAACTCTTTGGCTAAATCCACGCCAATCAGACCTTTGAGTGAACGTGTTAAACCCATGTCTGGCACAAGTCCCCAGCGACTTTCCATAATCGACATTTGTGTTTTTGGTGCTGCGATCCGGATGTCTGCTGCTAGCGCAAGTTGCATACCCGCCCCAAAGCAATAGCCTTCAATCGCAGCAATAACAGGAATCGGTAGATTTTGCCAAATGAGGAATGCTTTCTGAAATAGGCTTTGCCCTGGTTTGACCAGTTCCCATGCAGCAAATGCTGTATTTTTAGGATTGTTTAGGTCTGATAAATCGATACCAGCACTGAATACATGTGCTTCGCCAGTTAGAATAACACAGCGAATAGAGCGATCTTTTTCAATTTTTTTAGCTGTTGAAACCAACTCTTTCAGTAAAGCAAAGCTCATCGCATTGCGTTTGTCTGGACGATTTAACGATACCGTTGCGATTCCATTGTTTTTTTCAACGCGTAAAAGTGCCATCGGTTCTACTCTTATTGTGTTTGATGATCGGCAGCATAGCATGAGTTTTTATCCTGAAACATGACACGTCAGTCATCTTAGTTATCATGTCCGTTCAAGACGAGATTTGCTGCTTGTCTGACTTGCTCAATCGCCGCATTAAGCTCATTGAAGCGGTGATTGGTTTCTCGAATAAATATATCATCTGCTTTGCGTCGTTCTTTGCGTAGAGTAGATACAAATTGCTCAAACTCACCTGCAATCCGTTGTAACGTAGGTGTACCTACATAGCGTGTTGCGCCATAGAGTCGGTGTAAAACATGCTCAAGTTGAGGGAAATCTTCTACTTCAATCAGTTGTTGCATTTCATTTAGCTCGATATCAAAGCTATCCACCAACATACCTAACAAATCTTGAGCTAAATCTTCTTTGTTGGCAGCAAGTTGAATGCTTTGTTGCCAGTTTAAAATTTGTGGGTCAATCGACTCAATTGGACGTTTCGTTTCAGTTGTGGTTGGCTGTGAACTAAAATTATTTTTGGTCCATTGGGTGAGGATTTGAATGATTTGCTCCATTTGAATTGGTTTGGTCACATAATCGTTCATACCCACTTTGAGCAATTTCTGTTTTTCATCTGCCAAGGCATGGGCCGTTAATGCAATGATTGGAAGTTGCATACCCGTATCCAGTGTTGACTCTAGTGAACGAATGGCACGGGTGGTATCAATACCTGACATCACAGGCATTTGAATATCCATAAACACCAAATCAAATGGGGGAGACTTCTGTTCAATTCGCTCTTGAATCAGATCAATGGCTTTTTGCCCACTCAATGCTTTGGTCGTCGTTACATTGAGTTCGCCCAGTAATGCTTCCAAGACAATCAGATTTGGCAAATGATCATCGACGGCCAAGACATGAAGCCCTTGACCATTAAAGTCTTCAGGTTCCTGTTCAAAGATCGGCTGATTTGCTAAGAGTTGAATGAGTTCACGACGGCTCAATGGTTGATAGATTGGACGAGCGCGATATTCATTGAGCATGTTTGGATCAAGACTCATTTGATAGCCATATACCGCTAAATTGCCATGATAACGTTGGCGAATCTCTTTCAATAAAGCTTCTGTATCACCACTGTGATCTACAATCAACCATGTATTTTCTTGCTGATTCAAATGGTTGAGGCGACTGAATAAATCTAAAATTGACTGTGTCTCAATATGCGCCACATGATAATTTTCAAGATAGAGGCGTAATACACTTGCCGTCGCTGGATGGGCTAAATAAGATACCACTTGCAGATGATCAAAATGAGGATGTTCAACAAAAGCATCTTCTTCTTCAACTTTAAATGCTGCGGTGAACCAGAAGGTCGAACCTTTTTCGGTAGGTGCACGTTCTTGGTTGTCTTCAAAGCCGATTTGACCACGCATCAGATGCACTAATTGTTTGGAAATCGCTAAACCAAGTCCAGTACCACCAAATTGACGAGTAACAGAAGCATCGCCTTGTGAGAAAGATTCAAATAATTTCTTGCGATCCGTACCGCTTAAACCAATTCCACTGTCTTGCACGCTGAAATGCAATAAACACTGACCAATATCATCATCTTCCATCCGAACACGCACAATAATTTCACCATCCGGGGTGAACTTGATCGCGTTGGAAATGAGGTTGGTCAGGATTTGTTTAAAGCGTAATGCATCGCCTACCACATACTGCGGGATATTTTCTGCATAGTAGAATGCCATATTAATGTGTTTTTGCGCTGCCAAAGGAGACAGCATATCCATCACATCGAAAATGGCTTCTTCGAGATCAAATGGTGCGGTCTCGAGCTCAAGTTTACCTGCATCGATTTTAGAGAAATCGAGTACGTCATTAATTAATGCCAATAAATGAGCAGAAGACTTTCGAATCGTTTGTAGATATAGATTTTGTTCATTACTTAAATTTTGTTGGCGTAATAATAAATGAATAAAACCATCAATACTGTTGAGTGGTGTGCGTAATTCATGGCTGATATTGGCCAAAAAAACTGATTTAGATTGGTTGGATGAAATTGCTTGGTCGCGTGCTTGGCGATAAGTAATATTCTGAACTTCTAAAGTGTCTAGGGTGCGACGTAAATCTTCTTCGGTCTGTTCCGTATGCTCTTTCAGCTCTAAAAAACTAAAATGAAGTCGTTTGACCACATTGGCGATATCACGTTGCAGTAAGCGTAATTCTCCCGTACTGTTGACTACAATGTGTTGATCTAAAGTGTCTGCATTAAGTCGCTGCATTTGCATACGAATTTCGTAAAGTGGCGCTAGCCAGCGACGAGAAAAAACATTCAGACAAAACAACAGTATGAGTAAGGTAAGCAAGCCAGTTGCGACCAGTGATAATAAGATTTTATAGCGTGCAAGTTCGAGTGGATGATTATTCAACTCGATCATTAGCCATACAGAATTTGGATTTTCACTGTCCAGTTTTGAACCGTAAATACTATTGTTGTTATGATAAATAGGACCAAAAAAATCACGGTTTTTGGGAAAGTTAGGCCAGTAACGTGTGTTTTGATAACCAATGGTTAAATAAGTCTGTCCTTTATTGTCAATTAAAACTGCACGTTGTAGGTTTCTCTCATCAAATAATTTCTGAAATAGGTTTTGGGCACGGTCATACTGATCAGGTTGCTCTTCAACTAAGTGAAGTAGGTCATTTGCTGTCTGATGGTAACGTGCCAAAATCGCGGAAGCTTCTGCATTTTGTTGCTGTTTCGCAGCGTTGGTGGTTTCAGATAAAACCCACAAAATGCCTACGCCTGTCAAAATCGCAATTGGAACGAGGATCAGCGCGATGAGCTGTCCATAAGCGTGATTGAGCCGTAAACGTTTGGAAAGAGTTTTATTGAAATTTGACATAGTTGGGTCAGACTTATCATTCTGCAAAATATCTTAGCATGCTTTAAACAGGCTAGCATTTTTCTCGCTATAAAAAGCCGTGGGAAAAGATGCAGTCTCGTGTTTTTTTTCATACAATAGACGCCACCTTGATATCGGTGTCGATCATGACCAATACGCAACCAGATTTTTTAGCAGATGAATTTTTACTAGATGAATATGTGGGTAAAACACCTTTAGTGCGTTTACAGCGTTTAGCAAGTCATACTCAAGCCACGGTATTAGCAAAATTAGAAGGCAATAACCCGGCAGGTTCCGTGAAAGATCGTCCTGCCTATAACATGATTGTTCAAGCAGAAAAACGTGGTCAAATTAAACCGGGTGATACCTTGATTGAAGCAACCAGTGGTAATACGGGAATTGCTTTAGCGATGGTTTCGGCCATGCGTGGTTATAAAATGAAGCTGATCATGCCGAATAACATGAGCCAAGAGCGTAAAGATGCAATGTCTGCTTATGGCGCAGAGTTAATCGAAGTTACTCAGCAACAAGGTATGGAAGGTGCGCGTGACCTTGCATTGCAAATGCAAGCCGAAGGCAAGGGCTATGTTTTAAATCAGTTCGGTAACCCTGATAATGTTGAAGCACACTATCTGACAACGGGGCCTGAAATTTGGAAACAAACGGGCGGAAAAATTACCCATTTTGTCAGTTCGATGGGAACCACTGGCACCATTATGGGGGTGTCCAAATATTTAAAAGAACAAAACCCAGAGATTCAAATTGTGGGCTTACAGCCTTCTGATGGTTCAAGTATTGCAGGGATTCGTCGTTGGCCTGAAGCATATCTACCTACGATTTTTGATCGTAGTCGAGTAGATCGTATTATTGATATTCCGCAAATTGAAGCAGAACGTACCATGCGTAAATTGGCTCGTAGTGAAGGAATTAGTGCGGGCACATCTTCGGGTGGTGCGGTCTGGGCATCCATTAAAATCGCTGAAGAAAATCCAGATGCTGTGATTGTCTGCATTATTTGTGATCGCGGGGATCGTTATTTATCAACGGGTTTATTCTCAGTACAAGATGATGAATAAAATTACTCCCAACTTCTCTATTAAAAAGAGAGGATTCTTCAGTTCCCTGAGGAAGTTTTGACGATGAGCTTACGTTTTCCGATTTTAGTGTTCGATATTGAAACACTCACTGATCTAAAGGCAGGTGCTCATTTATATCATCTTGATTTACCTGAGGCTGATGTTGAGCAGGCATTGACCAAGATTCGCCGTCAAGAATCGGGGATGGATTTTCAACGTTTACCTTTGCACGAAATTGTTTGTATTTCTGGCTTGTGGATAGATGAAAAAGGCTTTCGTTTATTTTCATTTAGCCAAGAGCAAAATACTGAAGCTGAGATGCTGGCAAAATTCTTATCGATTTTTGATAAAAAACAGCCAACTCTTGTGAGTTGGAACGGTTCTCAGTTTGATTTGCCTGTCATTTTATTTCGTGCGATGTATCATGGGTTATCTGCACCAAGTTTGTTTGATCAAGGTGAAATCGATAATCAGAAGCGGTTTAATAACTATCAAAACCGCTATCATCATCGACATGTTGATTTGATGGATGTGATGGCCATGTTTAATGGTCGAAATTTCCAAAAATTAGATGATATTGCTTGCTTACTCGGTTTTCCGGGAAAGCGTGGAGAGTCTGGTTATCGTGTGCCAGAATATGTCCGTAATAATAATTGGTTAAAATTAACCAGTTATTGTGAAGGTGATGTATTGAATACATGGTTGGTTTATTTACGCTGGTTATTACTAAAAGGTCAGTTAAATCAGCAAGATCATCAGCAATTTGTTCAGTCCACTATCGATTATTTACAAACGCAAACGCAACAATCAGATTTTTTACAAGTATGGCGCCACACATCGCAATATACTGTATTTACCGCACCCACGTTTGCGCCAAAAAATTAGGTTCATCTTTTGAAACATAAAGCGAAACAGCGCCCAGCTCACCAGCCGATTTATACCTTCAAAGTGGAAGCTTTTTCACATGAAGGTCGTGGTATTGCACACTATGGAACACACCCTGACCATCCAAAAGAAAAGCAGGGTAAAAAAGTTTTTATTCGCAATGCATTGGTGGGAGAAACGGTTCAAGCGAAAATCACCCACCAAACCACACGTCTAGAAGAAGCAGAAATGCTGAAACTAGAAGGTGAGGCCGCTACTGGGCGGGTAGAACCAATTTGCCCGCATTTTGGGATATGTGGTGGCTGCAGCTTGCAACATATTCATCCTGACGAACAAATTTTGTTGAAGCAAAATGTATTGCAATCGCATTTACAACATTTCGCAGGACTGCAACCTGAACAATGGTTAGCGCCTATTCGCTCCAGTAAAATAGACTATCGCCGTCGTGCCCGAATTGGTGTGCGTTATATTCCTCGGCAAGATCGTTTGGTGATGGGGTTTAGAGAACATCATAGTAATCATTTAACCACCATCCAACAGTGTAAAGTATTGGATCAAACGTTATCTGATGCACTCCCTGCATTGCGAAAGTGTCTGGAAGGATTGGCTGCAAAAGCACATATTGGCCATGTTGAATTGGCGATGGGCGACCGCGAGGTTGCGTTATTAATTCGCCACTTGGAAGAATTAAATGTGTCGGATGTCAACCATTTACGTCAATTTGCGTTACAAAGACAGTGGCAATTATATTTGCAACCTAGAGGTGCTGATAGTTTACATCGTGTTGACGATGTGCAAGCACCAATGCGTTTACACTACCATTTAGAAGACTTCGATATTCGTTTTGCATTTTCACCATTGGATTTTACTCAAGTAAATAGTGCTGTGAATGCACGAATGATTCAGTTGGCATGTGAATTGCTACAGTTAAAGGAAGGGGAACGCGTGCTTGATCTATTTTGTGGATTGGGCAATTTTTCTCTACCTTTGGCACGATGTGTAGGAGATACTGGTCAAGTGATAGGTGTTGAGGCAAGTGATGAAATGGTGTTGCGTGCAACTGAAAATGCGAAAGCAAATTCATTGAGCCAAGCTGCCTTCTTTTCACAAGATTTAACAAAAGACTTTTCACATCATCCTTGGGCGAAACAAGGATTTGATGCATTATTAATTGATCCTCCGAGATCGGGTGCTTTTGAGGTGATGCAATATGTACCGAACTTTGGAGCCAATAGAATCGTTTATGTTTCATGTAATCCTTCAACACTGGCAAGGGATGCAGGTGTACTGGCACAACATGGTTATCAGCTTAAAAAAGCTGCAGTAATGGATATGTTTACCCATACTGAACATGTTGAATCTATTGCCTTATTTGAAAAAAATGAGTCTGATAAAATTTAAGAGATAAACGATTAGAACATGAGTTACATATCCAGAGGAGAATGGTATGGTCACAGTACGTGAACAGTTACCTGGACGACTCCATGAGTTGTCCGAGGAAGCGACTGTAGAACATGCCGCTGAAGCGCAAAGTAGTCTAGTATCTTGGCTAGATCGAGTGCGTGATATCTTGGATGGGGCTGAGCTGAAGCAGCTACAACGGGTTGCAGAGCTTACCTTACAAAAAGAGTTTGAAAGCACGGTTAATCATCATACCAACACCTTCAGTATCGGTATTGGTATGGCGGATATTTTGGCGCATTTACATGTAGATGAAGATACGTTGTCAGCGGCAGTATTATATCGAAGTGTACGTGAAGGACTGATCACCTTAGAGGATATTCAGCGAGAGTTTGGCGAGCAAGTTCTGGGCCTAGTAAAAGGCACGCTTGCAATGGGTAAGCTATCGGAGCTGATTGAAAAAAATAAGCGTCTAGAAGATCATTTTAATAATAATCAACGTGAACATCTAAACGGCATTTATAAAATGCTGATTTCTGTGACAGAAGATGTACGTGTGGTGCTGATTAAACTGGCTGAGCGGACTTATGCTTTGCGTGAATTGGCAACCGCAAGCAAAGAGCGTCAAGAACGTGTTGCTCGTGAAATTTTAACGATTTATTCCCCACTTGCGCATCGCTTAGGGATTGCACAATTAAAGTGGGAGCTTGAGGATTTAGCCTTTCGCTATTTAGCGCCAGAACGGTACAAAGAAATTGCTTCTTTGCTCAATGAAAAGCGTTTAGAGCGTGAGCAATATATTCAGTTTGTGATTGATAAACTTAAAACAGAACTGGATACCTATGATATCCACGCTGAAATTACTGGACGCGTGAAGCACATTTATTCGATTTATCGAAAAATGAAAAGCAAAAATCTTAGCTTTGATCAGCTTTACGATATTCGTGCAGTACGGGTGTTATTAAAAACGGTACCAGATTGCTACCATGCTTTAGGCATCGTACATCAGTTATGGCGACACATTCCCAACCAGTTTGATGACTATGTGACCAATCCGAAAGCCAATGGCTATCGGTCTTTGCATACGGCAGTGATTGCGGAAAATAAATCACTCGAAGTTCAAATTCGTACGTTTGAGATGCATGAAGAAGCTGAGCTGGGTGTATGTTCTCACTTCAACTACAAAGAAGGTGCCAAAAATACGGATCATTCTTTTAATGACCGTTTGCACTCACTCCGCGCCGTACTTGAGCATTATCAAGAACGTAATGAAACCACACCGCATGCTGAAGATGATGAGTCGAATGGCATTGATCAAATTCAAGATTTTGAAAATTTTGAAAAGATCTATGTGTTTAGCCGTGATGGGGATATCAAAGAGTTACCACGTGGTTCGACCGTGCTTGACTTTGCTTATCACGTTCATACAGAAGTTGGAAATAAATGCTATGCAGCGCGCGTAAACCAGCGCTATGTGCCGTTGACCTACACCTTAAAAACAGGTGAGCAAGTTGAAATCTTAACTAAAAAAGATCGTGAGCCTAATCGTGATTGGTTAGTTAACTCTTTAGGTTATATCAAAACGGCTCGTGCACGGGATAAGTTGCGTCATTGGTTTAGACAGCAAGATCGCAGCAAGAACGTCGAAGTGGGACGTGAGTTGCTGAATAAAGAGCTCGCTCGTCTGGCTATTCATCCAAAAAGTATTGATTTAAACGATTACTCATCTCATTTTAACCTGAAATCAGGTGATGATATTTTGGTGGCATTGGTAAGTGGCGATATCAGTCTGCATGCCTTGATGAACCAAGTAAATCGTCAAATGCATTTGGATCAAGACGAGCCAGAGTTGGTGTTAAAACCAGCATTAAATCCACGTGCAAGCCATACTTTATCGGCACATGGCATTTTGATTGATGGCTTGGACAATGTGGAATTGCACATAGCACAGTGTTGCCAACCAGTACACGGTGAATCGATTGGGGGCTACATCACTTTAAATCGAGGGGTGAGTATCCATAAAGTCGCATGTCCCGATTATGTACGTATGACCACACTTGAACCTGAGCGTGCTGTCGAGGCGGATTGGGAAATGCAGCCAACACGGGGACAAAGTGTCCAGATCGTGGTGGAAGCTTATGATCGTCGAGGTTTACTCAAAGATCTGACACAAGTGATTTTTTCAGACCAAATCAATATTCGTCAGGTCAATACAATTTCTGAGGCAGATGGAATTGCCAATATGAAGTTGTTGATCGAAGTTAAAGGTTTGGCACAACTGTCGCGTTTGCTTGCTCGTTTAGAACAACAGCCCGGCATTATTAGTGCGAGACGTTTAGTACAAGGTAGTTAATTACATTTAGAATAAAACCCGCTTTTTTGAACTGGCTGTTTTCATGGGGGGCAGTTCAATTGGCGGGTTTTATTGTTTCAAGCACAGGACATCATCATAAAATCAAAGTGGATTTGACTATAATTTTAGATTTTGCATTTTTTGCTTTTTTGGAATGTCGCGATATTTTCAATATTCGCTTGTGCTTTCGCTTTGATTGATTCTTGAAGCGTTAGGTTATTTGCATCAGATGTATCTTCTTCGCCAGCAAGATTACTTGCGATTTGACTAGCTTTGGCAGTTTTTTCAGAGTTGCCACCGAAAGCAGTTAATGCGCCACTTGCAAGACCAGCCCATTTGCTTACTGCCTTGTTTGGTGATTGAGCATTTGCATTGATATTCGCAATATTTTTCTCTGCGCTTGCTAACTCACGTTTTGCATTTGATTGCTCAACAGAAAGTGTTGCGCAATCCATTGCCTTTAATTCAGCAGTTGAAAATGGTTTACCCTCGGTCGCTGCAAAAGTAGAGAAAGAAAGCGTTGCAGCTGCAGTTAAAACTAATAATTTTTTCATATTATAAACACTTTAAAAATAGTTTCAGATTAAATTGCCATTTTTTATGGCAGGCGGATTTTATTTAAAATAAATTTTAAAGTCACGAACTTTTTTATATTTTAAAGACTTGTCTGTCTATTGTTTTTATGATATTTGGAGATGGTTTTTGTTTGAACTTTAAATTAATTTAATTAATTGATATTAATAAATTTTTATGGATTTTACTTCGAATCTTTATTTTGATTAAATATTGCGGTAATTTAATTTTAATTGTTTTTGTACTATATGTGAAAAGTGAATTAATAACTGAAGGCTAATGGTGCAAAAAAAGGCTTTATATTTTTAATATAAAGCCCTTTTATTATTTATGCTTGCTTGGATAATAACAGATTAGTAATTCGGTTTAAAAATTGTGGGCTAATACGTGATAATTGATACATTAATTGGGTTTTAATACCAATCGGCGTATGAGTAGGAATGAAAAAGTGGTCTTTTTTCCGCGCTAAAGCGAGAACTTGTTGTGCGACATCTCTTGGTGTTAGATCCACACCAATATTTTGAATACTGCCTGCATCCATATTCTTGACCATATTGGTTTGTACAAATAACGGCATAACATCGAGCACACGAATATTATATTTTTGCCATTCTACATCTAAGGCTTCAGTTAAACCGCGTACAGCAAATTTACTTGCAGAATAAGAGGCAAGATCAGCTTGTCCATATATGGCGGATGCAGAGGAGAGATTAATGACGCGTGCAAAACTTGCTTTTTGTAAATAAGTTAAAGCTGCATGGCAACCATTGAGCACACCTTTTACATTGATATCAATCGTGCGGTGGTGAGAAGGTATAGCTGTGTTTTCAAAAGCCCCAGAATATAGAATTCCTGCATTGTTAACTAAAATGTTAAGTTCGCCTGCCCAGTCTTGAAAGTCCTGCAAAGCGATCTGCCATTGGGGATAATTGCTAACATCTAAATAACCCGCTTTAGTATTTGTACCAAGTTCTTTCGCCAAAGCTTGTGCTTGTGCTTCATTGATGTCGTAGATACCTACTTTAAAGCCTTTTTGATGAAAGAGACGGGCGATTTCAGCGCCAATGCCTTGCGCAGCACCACTAATAAAAACACTATATTGCATTGCTTTCCCTTACTTTATATTGATACTTTTCGGACCAGCGTATATTAGACAGAAGCTGGTTAAAACTGCAACAGCGTAATGGGTGAGGAGATGGTCATGGAAAAGTTGTTGGAAATCATGCGGGAGTTAAGACAAAAATGTCCCTGGGATCAACAACAAACGCCTGAGAGCTTAACGCGTTATGCGATTGAAGAGGCTTATGAGGTCGAAGCCGCAATTCGAGTTGGTGATTTGGATGAAATTCGTCAAGAGCTCGGAGATTTGTTGCTGCAAGTGGTGTTTCAATCTCAAATGTTCAGTGAACAAGGAGCTTTTGATTTTCAAGATGTGGTTGATGCAATTAGTGAGAAACTGATTCGACGTCATCCGCACGTATTTCAGGCTGAAAAATTTCAAAACTTAAGTCCTGAGCAAGTGAGTGAATTGTGGCAGCAAATTAAACAGCAAGAAAAACAGGATAAGCCAAAATCCCGATTAGATGAAGTTAAGCACGCACCTGCTTTAATGCAAGCACATGAAATCCAAAAAAAAGCAGCACAGCTCGGTTTTGATTTTGAAACTGTAGAGGATGCTTACGGAAAATTAGATGAAGAGCTAGCAGAATTACAACAAGCGCTTAAAACGGAAAAAACCGATGAAATACAAGAAGAATTTGGAGATTGTCTATTTTCTTTGATCAATGTAGGTCGTAAACTTGGGCTGTCGAGTGAAACGGCATTACTGGCGACAATTCATAAATTTAGAAGTCGCTTTGCCTATATCGAACAACAAGCACATCGACAACAGAAAGACTTGCAAGAAATGAGTTTGGCGGAAATGGACCAGCTATGGGAGCAAGCAAAAAGACATTTAAAATTTGAGGGGTCATCAGATGAATTTGCCGCAGCTACGCAGCAAAATTAATTTTTTATTATTGATTATTCTGGGGTTCGGGGTTATCCCTCACCTGAATGCAAAACAATTTGATCAGTCTTATATACAGTGGAAAGCACAGCAACAAAAACATGATCAGCAATTGGCAAGGCAAGATGACCAATATTATTTATCTAGACCAACACAGCAACAAAGTTCGAAGCCTGTTTCATCTTCTGTAAATATTACTGGCGATAAAATCAGCTTAAATCAAGCGAACTTACAGCAGTTGCAAAGTTTGAGTGGTGTGGGAGAGAAAAAGGCCCTGGCGATTATTGAATACCGACAAAAACATGGTGCATTTAAAGCATTAGATGAGCTCATGAATGTCAAAGGTATTGGGCCAAAACTCTTTGAAAAGAATAGGGCAAGACTTATTTTATAAACTGGCTAAAGCGTCATTTGTAAAAAATGCGTATCGATGTATTGAAACTTCAGCAGAATAAATTGCCCTTTGTGTGTGTTAGAGCTATGATTAGCGACAAATTGTTATTTACGTCCTGACGTAGGAGACAGTGTCTTTTGCAAACTTTGCGTGCGTCAAAATGTGGTTTGTCCACAACTCAACTCCCTTCCTCAATATTAGATGTGATCGATAGTCTGACTAAAGCAGGTTATGAGGCATATATTGTAGGTGGTGGTGTTCGCGATATGATGTTAGGTCTTAATCCAAAGGATTTTGACGCGGTAACTAATGCTACTCCAGCCCAAGTGAAAGAAGTATTTGGGCGACGTTGTCGTATTATTGGGCGACGTTTTGAGTTAGCTCATGTATATTCTGGTCGTGAACTGATCGAAGTCGCGACCTTCCGTGCCCCTCCGAAAAAAGCAGTGACCAGTGCTTCTGGTATGATTCTTCGTGATAATAATTGGGGAACAATTGAGCAGGATTTCGCTCGCCGAGATTTTTCGATCAATACGCTTTACTATCAACCTCGTAAAGCGATCGTACTTGACTTCTGTCAAGCCGTTGAAGATATCAAAACTCGCACTTTGCGTTTCTTGGGTGAACCCGCTCAGCGTTTTGAGGAAGATCCTGTACGCATGTTGCGTGCATTGCGCTTTGCAGCGAAACTCAACTTTCAAATCGACCAATCAATCCTTGATGTTTTTGATGTTGAGATGACGCAATTGTTGCGTGATGTCTCGCCACATCGCCTATATGATGAGTCACAAAAGCTCTTTACCATGGGGCATCTCACTCAGGTATTGCCGATGTTGATTGAGTTTGGTGTCTGGAAACAGTTATTTGCAGAAATTCCACCAAATATCACACCATTTATCGAGCGTGCTGCCAAAAATACTGACCAGCGGATTCAAATTGGTAAAACCATTAACCCTGCATTTTTCTATGCAGTCTTGTTATGGAAGCCATTTTTAGAGCGCTGTGATTTTTATCTCAATAAAGGGGTAATACCTGCCGAGGCGCGTGCTCAGGCGGGTCTTGATGTGCTTAAGCGTCAAGCAACACGCACCATTATCCCTCGTTTTGCTGAAACTTTTATTCGTGAAGTTTGGGAAATGCAAAGTCGTTTGCTCAATCCAAAACCTCAACAAATAGAAGCATTGGCTGGCCATGCACGTTTCCGTGCAGGATTTGATTTCTTGTTATTACGTGAGAAATCTGGTGATCCAAGTACTGATGGTATGGGCGTTTGGTGGGAAAATTACCAAGAAATGACCACCGACCAGAAAGAAGCGGCTATTCGTCAGTATAACCGTCAACGGAGTAAGACACGCCGTAAAGTTGCTGATGCAGATGAACAGAAGATCACTGAAATTGAACCGTTGGTTGATGTTCCTGAACCAAGAAGTCGTCGTGCAAAGAAAGAGCGATTTAGAGCAGATGATTCGGCAAATCGTTTTCTCGAAAAGGCGACCAGTGATTCAGGTCAAGTAAATGCTGATCATCCGATTCATAAGCGTAAACGTGTACAGCGTGATCTAAGTCAAGTGGTTTTTGGACCAACACAATGATGATTCGTACGTATATCGGTCTTGGCAGTAACTTGGGCGATTCACAACAGATTTTGAGAGATGCCGTTGCCAAATTAGCAAATATAGGTGAGGTGAGGGTTTCTCGCCTCTATCAAAGTCCCCCAATGGGACCTCAAGATCAACCACATTATTTAAATGCAGTCGTTCAACTGGATACGACATTGAAACCTCTTGACTTGTTAGACCAATTGCAACAGTTGGAACAAGATGCGGGACGTGTCCGTTTGCGACGCTGGGGAGAGCGAACCCTTGATCTTGATCTGTTAATCTATGGTCAAGAACAGATTCAAAATGAACGTTTAACTGTGCCGCATATCGGTATTATGGAACGTGATTTTGTAATTCTTCCCTTATTAGATTTAGATGCTCATTTACAATTAAATGGTCATTCATTAAAAGACTTAGAACTGGTACAGCAAGCAAACTTGACTGTAATAGCAGATCAATCTTGGGCGGCTGCTTAAGATTGTTTCGTTCTGAAAACGCCTGTAGAGGACATCATCATGATTAGTCTAAGTGACTTAAGAAAGTTTAAAGCTGACGGACGCAAGTTTTCTTGCTTGACTTGCTATGATGCAAGTATGGCGAAAGCAATGGAATTGGCTGAAATTGATACGATTTTAATCGGTGATTCTCTAGGAATGGCGATTCAAGGGAGAGATTCAACGCTTCCTGTTACGGTTGAAGATATGGCTTACCATACAGCAGCGGTACGTCGTGGGAACTCACATGCTTTAATTATGACTGACTTACCATTTATGAGTTATGCAACGCTTGAAGACGGCTTGAAAAGCGCTAAAGCGGTGATGCAAGTCGGCGCTCAGATGGTCAAAATTGAAGGTGGAGCTTGGTTGAGCGAGTTGGTTAGTGTGTTCACCCGTAATGGTATTCCAGTATGTGTGCATTTAGGTTTGACACCACAATCGGTACATGTGTTTGGCGGCTATAAATTACAAGCAAGAACACGTGAAGCGGCGGATCAATTGATTGCAGACTGCCAAGCTGTGGTGGATGCAGGGGCAGCAGTATTATTGCTTGAATGCGTTCCTGCCCAGTTAGGTAAAGAAATCGCTGAATTATTTCCAAATACCCCAGTGATTGGCATCGGTGCAGGTAATGAAACCGACGGTCAGGTGTTGGTTGCACAAGACATGTTGGGTCTCACTTTCGGTCGAGTTGCACGTTTTGTTCGTAATTTCATGAAAGAGCAAGCGGGCGAAACAGCAATTTTAGATGCATTTAAAGCCTATCATGCAGCTGTTCAAGACCAGTCATTCCCAGCCAAAGAACATACTTTCCAAGTTGAGCTTTAATTCATGAAAACTGAAACAACGATACAAGGCTTAACTGCGTCTCTTGCAACAGCACGCAGCAACAAAAAAATGATTGGTTTTGTCCCTACCATGGGGAATTTGCACGAAGGTCATTTAACCTTGGTTCGTGCTGCAAAAAAGATTTGTGATGTGGTTGTGGTGAGCATCTTTGTCAATCCGATTCAATTTGGTGCAGGTGAAGATTTTGACAGCTATCCACGGACTTTAGAGCAAGATAGCCGTTTATTGGCTGATGTGGGCTGCGATATTATTTTTGCGCCTTCAGTTGAGCAAATGTATGGTACTCAGCCACGTCTGACCAATATTAGCGTAAGTCAGATCACGGATGACTTGTGTGGTAAGTCTCGTCCAGGTCATTTTGATGGCGTGGCAGTCGTTGTTACCAAATTATTTAATATTGTACAGCCAGACTATGCTTTTTTTGGTCAAAAGGATTATCAGCAACTCGCGGTGATTCGTCAGTTGGTACTAGATTTAAATATGCCTTTGGAAGTGATTGGTGTGCCAATCGTTCGTGCTGAAGATGGCTTGGCTTTAAGTTCTCGTAATGGCTATTTATCTGAACAACAACGCGAAATTGCGCCTAAAATTTACCAGTCTTTAAAGCAAGCTGAACAGCAATTACGTGCAGGTCAAGCGTTGGAACAAGTGTTAGCAAATATCTCAACTGAATTGACACAAGCGGGTTTTGTTGTGGATTATGTGGAAGCTCGTCAAACCAACTTGCAACCGATTGCGCAATTTGATCAAGATTTGGTTTTATTCGTTGCCGCAAAATTGGGTGCAACGCGTTTAATCGATAATTTACAAATAAATTTTAAAACTTAGAACTTCAAAATAAAAAGGGCAACAAGCCATGAAGCGTATTCTTATCGTCACGGGACAGTCTGGTTCAGGAAAATCTTCTGCTTTACAAGTGCTTGAAGATCTAGGCTACTATTGTATAGATAACTTACCTTTGGCTTTGTTGCCTGAAATAGTAGCTAAACTCGATCATGAAAATAATCTCGAGCAGCTGGCATTAGGGGTTGATATTCGAAGTACTCGTGCTGATATGCAGGAGTTTGATCATGTGTTTGAGCAATTAAAAAGACATGGTTCGGTTGATGTTATTTATTTGACTACACAAGATCAAGATTTGATTGCGCGTTTTAGTGCATCTAGACGCCCGCATCCTTTGGCGAGTCGTTTCAATAGTTTGCTGCAGTGTATACAGGAAGAAAAGCAACTACTGATTCCGATACAATTTCGTTCTACAGTGCATATTGATACGACAGATAAAAGTGTTCATGATTTAAAACATATTTTACTGTCTAAACTGGGACAGTCAGATAACTTAATCGTGATTTTGCAATCCTTTGGTTATAAGCATGGCATTCCTTTGGATGCCGATTATGTGTTTGATGTTCGTCATTTGCCTAATCCACACTGGGATCTGGAATTACGCCGTTTTTCAGGTTTGGATGAGCCTGTACGTCGCTTTTTAGAAAGCAGCCAGCAAACCAATGAAATGTTCGCCGATATTTATGCATTCTTGGAAAAATGGCTCCCTGCTTTTGCAGAGGGACATCGCCATTATATGACCATTTCTGTGGGTTGTACTGGTGGACAACATCGTTCAGTTTATATCGTGGATAGACTCAAACAAGCCCTTGAGGCAAAATGGGCTGTCCAAATCTTACATAGAGAAATGAAGCACTGGTCATGATAGACACAACAATTGATGTAATTAATAAACTTGGCTTACATGCACGCGCATCAGGTAAACTGATTGAGGTGACGACCAAATATCGCTCTTCTATCCAAATTGGTAAGGGGGATAAGTTGGTGGATGCAAAAAATATTATGTCATTGTTGATGTTGGGTGCAGGTAAGGGCACGACATTAAGGTTAGTGATTGACGGTGCTGATGAAGAAAAAGCACTGGAAGAAATTCAAACGCTGTTCGCAGCAAAATTTAATGAGGCAGAGTAATAGTGGCACGTGGTACCCAACGTTATACCGATGAAGATTTTGAGTCATTAGAAGGGCGTGCGAGTAGAACTGAGCAAAAGAAAGCCGTACAGCGTATGGCTGCTTTAGGCGAGCAATTGGCTCAATTGAATGTAAAACAAATTCAAAAACTTCCTGTGGACGAGCGTCTGATAGATGCGTTGCTTGAAGTTCAGAAAATTAGTTCATTCGAAGCGCGTCGCCGTCAGTTTCAGCGAATTGGCAAACTGCTGCGCAATGAAGATGAAAGCATAATTTTGTCTTATCTAACACCGCAACAAGGTGCTAAGAAACAAATGCAATTGATGCGTTGGGTTGACCGTATGATTGAGCAAGGTGATCCGATCATTAATGAGTTCAGTAAAGTGTTTAATGCTTCTGAACGACATACCTTGCGTCAGCATGTTCTTCGTATTCATCGTGACATCAAACAGCAGGTGAGTGAAGAAGAACTCGAAGCTTCTAAACGTAAGTTTATAAACTATGTGCAGCAAGTCGCGCTATTATCTGATCAAGGTTAACTTGAAAAAAAGAAGTTTCTAAGGAAACTTCTTTTTTACATTTAAGTGCTTAATTTCCAAACTCACCTGTTGCGCGCTCTTTTGCCCACTCTCTTAAAATAAATTTTTGTAATTTCCCTGTTGATGTTTTTGGGATCTCGGTAATCACCACATCTTTTGGAACTTTAAAGCGCGCAAGTTCCTTTTGGCAATGCAGAATAATGTCTTCTGGTGAAGTTGTGCTACCTTGTTTTAATTCAATAAAAGCACACGGCACCTCTTGCCAACGTGGATCGGGCTTTGCAACCACTGCTGCGGTCATGACTGCTGGGTGTCGATATAAAACATCTTCGACTTCTAATGAAGAAATATTTTCCCCACCTGAAATAATAATGTCTTTGGAGCGGTCCGTGATTTTGGCATAGCCATCGGGATGGCAAACAGCCAAATCTCCTGTATGGAACCAACCACCTTGAAATGCCTCTTCAGTGGCTTGCGGATTTTTAAGATAGCCTTTCATGACAATATTGCCACGGAACATGATTTCGCCCATGGTCTCGCCGTCATTTGGCACAGGTTGCATGGTTTCAGGATCAAGTACCCGCATACTGTCTTGTAAAGGATAAGGCACGCCTTGGCGTGAATGTAATTGAGCTTGTTCTTGGATAGATAATTCACTCCAACCTGCCTGTGAGGCACATAGCGCTGAAGGACCGTATGTTTCAGTTAGACCATATACATGATTGACATTGATACCTATATTTCGCATCCCTTCAATAATGGCAACGGGAGGCGCTGCACCAGCAACCATGACTTCAACATGATGGTCAAAAGCAACTTTTTGCTCTAATGGGGCATTGATTAACATTGATAGAACAATCGGTGCGCCACAGAAATAATCTACTTTGTGTTCGGCAATATATTTAAAAATCAGTGCTGGATCGACGCGACGTAAACAAATATTAGTTCCGCCACTGGCAGCAATTGACCATGCGAAACACCAGCCATTGCAGTGAAAGAGAGGTAAGGTCCAAAGATACACAGCACGGGGCTTCATACCGCATGCCAAGATATTACTCGCCGCATTGAGGTAAGCACCACGATGATGATAGACCACACCTTTCGGATTTCCTGTTGTTCCAGAGGTGTAATTTAGGCTGATTGCATCCCATTCATCTTGTGGAAGTAACCATTCAAATTCTGGATCGCCTTGAGCTATCCAAGACTCATATTCATATTGACCAAGGGCAATTTGTTCACCTTCGTACTCACTATCAAAAACGTCAATTACAATAATATCTTGATGAATAAGTGTTAGTGCTTCTTCTGCAATCGGTCTAAATTCTGGATCAACTAAAAGCACTTTTGCTTCAGCATGTTCTAGCATAAAGGCAATTGTTTTGGCATCTAAGCGCGTATTTAGCGTATTTAAAACGGCACCTGCCATGGGAACAGCAAAATGCGCTTCAATCATCGCTGGAACATTGGGTAAAAGTACAGAAACGGTATCGTTCTTTTGAATACCTAATTGTGTAAGCTGGTGTGCAAATTGACGACAGCGCTGATAGCTTTGTTGCCAGGTAATCTGACGTTTACCATGAATAATCGCAGCTTGATTTGGGTAAATATAGGCCGCTCGTTCTAAATAACGTAATGGCGATAACGCCACGAAATTCGCAGGGTTTTTGGGTAACTCGTCGTATGCACTAACCATGTGTATTGCTCCATGTTTATTTTATGAGGAAATTTACTGAGGTGTTAAAAATGACCACAGTCCCCATATATCTATATCACCATAGTACGCCGCTTATACGAAATCACTAAGGCTTTAGTCTGAGATATGCCATGGCTTGGGTTTTTCTCCAATCAAAGGTTTCTTCCTTGCCTAAACCTGTGTAAAATCTCGGGTACTTTTTTATCCGCCGTTTTTTATTTTTTGAGGTTCGCCTCAATACATAATCTCGCGGTGATATGCTCCATTGTGCGGGGCATCACTCCTTAAGGATTTTATTATGCCAATCATTACTTTACCAAATGGTGATCAAAAACAATTTGATCAACCGATTTCCGTGATGGAACTTGCTCAGAGCATTGGTCCGGGCCTAGCGAAAAATACCGTTGCAGGTCGTATCAATGATCGTTTGGTGGATGCTTGTGATTTAATCACAGAAGATGCAACAGTACAGATTATTACCCCGAAAGATGAAGAAGGTTTAGAAATCATTCGTCACTCGTGTGCGCACTTGGTAGGACATGCGGTTAAGCAATTGTTCCCTGAGGCGAAAATGGTGATCGGTCCAGTGATCGAAGAAGGTTTCTACTATGACATCTGGATGCCACGTCCATTTACTTTGGATGACATGGCAGCGATCGAAGAGCGTATGAAAAAGCTCATTGATCAAGATTATGATGTTGTTAAAAAAATGACACCACGTGATGAAGTGATTGCAGAATTCACAGCACGCGGCGAAGAATACAAATTACGCTTGATTGCAGACATGCCTGAAGAAACACAAATGGGTTTGTACTACCATCAAGATTATTTGGATATGTGTCGTGGTCCACACGTACCGAATACCAAATTCTTAAAATCATTCAAGCTCACTAAAATCTCTGGCGCTTACTGGCGTGGTGATGCCAAGAATGAACAGCTACAACGTATTTATGGTACGGCTTGGGCTGATAAAAAACAGTTAGCGGCTTATATCAAACGTATTGAAGAAGCTGAAAAACGTGACCATCGTAAAATCGGTAAAGCATTAGATTTGTTCCATATGCAAGAAGAAGCACCTGGTATGGTGTTTTGGCATGCGAATGGTTGGACGATTTACCAAGTCCTTGAACAATACATGCGTAAGGTTCAGCAGGACAATGGTTACCAAGAAATTAAAACGCCACAGATCGTAGACTTTACGCTTTGGGAAAAGTCTGGACATGCGGCAAACTATGCTGAAAACATGTTTACGACTCACTCAGAAAGTCGTAACTATGCGGTAAAACCAATGAACTGTCCTTGTCACGTTCAAGTGTTCAACCAAGGATTAAAATCTTACCGTGACTTACCAATTCGTTTAGCTGAGTTTGGTTCATGTCATCGTAACGAACCATCAGGTTCTTTACACGGTATCATGCGTGTACGTGGCTTTACTCAAGATGATGCGCATATCTTCTGTACCAAAGAACAAATTGGTCAAGAAGTTGCAGACTTTATTAAACTGACTTTAGATGTTTATAAAGACTTCGGTTTTGAAGAAGTACAAATGAAACTCTCAACCCGCCCTGAAAAGCGTGTGGGTGACGATGCACTTTGGGATATTGCTGAAAAATCTTTGGCTGATGCTTTAGATGATGCTGGCTTAGCTTGGGATCTACAACCTGGCGAAGGCGCATTCTATGGTCCGAAGATTGAATTCTCATTAAAAGACTGTTTAGGTCGTGTATGGCAATGCGGTACGATTCAATGTGACTTTAACTTGCCAATCCGTTTAGATGCTTCATATGTGACTGAAGACAATGAACGTGATCAACCTGTTATGTTGCATCGTGCAATTCTTGGCAGTTTTGAGCGTTTTATTGGTATACTAATTGAACATTACGCTGGTTTCATGCCACCTTGGCTTGCACCGATTCAAGCTTGTGTGATGAATATTACAGATTCACAAGCGGATGCATGTGAACAAGTGGTTGCAAAACTCAAAGAAAATGGTCTTCGTGCTATTTCTGACTTGAGAAATGAAAAAATCGGATTTAAGATTCGTGAGCGTACCCTAGAGCGTATTCCTTATCTTTTAGTTCTCGGTGATCGAGAAGTTGAAGAGGGCACCGTAAATGTGCGTACACGCTCAGGAAAAAATTTAGGTACTATGTCAATTGATGCATTCATTGACTTAGTGAAATCTGCCGTTGCCGAACGCGGCCGGTACATTGTGGAGTAATAAAGATTAAACAGCCTGATCGTAACCAACAACAAGGTGCTAAAAGTAACCGTCCAGCCATTAATGATGAGATTCGTGCGAAAGAAGTACGTCTCGTCGCTGCTGATGGAGAACAGAAAGGTGTCGTTTCATTAAATGAAGCATTACGTGCTGCTGAGGAAGCTGATCTTGACCTTGTTGAGATCGTTGCTAATGCAGAACCTCCTGTTTGTAAAATCATGGACTACAACAAGCACTTATTTGACTTAAAGCAAAAGCAAAAAGATGCGAAGAAAAAACAGCATCAAGTGCAAGTGAAAGAAATCAAGTTACGCCCTGCGACGGACGTAGGTGATTACCAAGTAAAATTGCGTGCAATTTTACGTTTCCTTGAAGAAGGAAATAAGGTGAAGATTACTTTACGTTTCCGTGGTCGTGAAATGGCACACCAGCAACTTGGTCTTGCTCAGTTACAGAAAATTGAAGCTGATGTGGCTGAGTTTGGCGTTGTTGAGCAACCTCCAAAAATGGAAGGTCGCCAAATGGGTATGCTGCTTGGTCCGAAAAAGAAAAAGTAATTTTTTTCTTGATAAAAAAGCACCGCTATTTGCGGTGTTTTTTTATGGGTATAACTATGTAGATTGAACACTTAATCTCGCCAAAGATTTATGCTAAATTTAGTTGAAAAGTAAAGTATATAATGCGGGAGGATCAAAAATGACGATTATCAATGGGACACAGAAACTATCTGAGATTAATCAAAAAGTGGTGCAAGAGGGGGAGGTGTTGCCACAAGTTCGATTAAAAGATGGCAGTCAGGTACAAACAGGCACTGTGGCAACCATGTTGCACAATATTAATTTATATAATGCAGGTGCACGTGGTGAGGTAGAAGCTGAGCTGGAGTTTGCGATACCAACCTTAGTTAAGGTTGGTTTGTTCGACTTGTTCACCGTTGAAGAATGGATCAAGGGAAATAATGCGGGCCGTCGATTTGTCGGCGAAAAGGCGAAAGAGTTTTTGGCGAATCGATAAAACCGAATACACCTTTTAATATCTTCTGTGCAAACATAATTTTATTGTTTCTTTTTGGTGCTGCGGTGCTGATTAACTTCAGAAAAATGTGATATAACCCAACAACAGTCAAGATAAAGATGAATAGGATAACTAAATGATTGACTTATATTATTGGGGTACGCCCAATGGCCATAAAATAACGATTGCTTTAGAAGAAATGGGTCTTGAATATCAAATCTTCCCGATTAATATTTTAGAAAATGATCAGTTCCAGCCAGATTTTTTAAGGATTTCTCCTAATAATAAAATTCCTGCAATTGTTGATCAAAATGGTCCGCGTGGTGAACCCATTTCTGTATTTGAATCTGGTGCAATCTTGCAATATTTAGGTCGAAAAACAGGATTATTCTATCCAATTGACGAGCAAGAGCGGGTTGAAGTAGAGCAATGGTTGATGTGGCAAATGGGCGGTTTTGGTCCGATGCTTGGGCAAAATCATCATTTCAACAAGTTTGCGCCTGAACGGATTCCTTATGCAACAGAGCGCTATATCAATGAAACTAAGCGGCTTTATGGTGTTTTGAATAAACAGCTGATTGGTCAAAAGTTTGTAGCTGGTGAATACTCAATCGCAGATATGGCGATTTTACCTTGGGCATTGCGCTATGAGTGGCAAGCTATTCAACTGGAAGATTATCCATATGTGAAAGATTATATTGTGCGTTTAACCGCACGTCCTGCCATACAAAAAGCTTTGTCAATTAAAGTTGGGTGAGATCGGTGTTGTGAAACAACAACGCTATTTTAAGCATTGGGCGATTGCGATAGGATTGTGGCTGTTTACCGCGATCTTCTCGCTATTTTATAGTTGTGTAATTTTTAGACTTAAAGCCCGATGATCGGTATAGGATATCGTAACTTTAAAAAAAGTATAAAGCGTTATGAACTCTACAATCGCGGCAAACTATTTAAAAAAACTTGATTTTCAAGGGACTTTTTTGCCTACGCTAGCCAATTTAAAGGCATTACTAAGTTTGCATGTTGCTCATATACCTTTTGGTAATCTTTCCTCTTTTCTAGGTGATGAAGTCTCATTAGTAACAGAACAACTCAATCAAAAATTATTATGTGAAAATCGAGAAGGTTATTGTCTAGAGCACAGTACTTTGACCAGAATTGCATTAACTGAGTTGGGGTATGATGCATATAACGTATTAGGTCGAGTCTATTATCAAAGTACGCCTAAAACAGCCTCAATCCGCACTCATTTGGTGACACTGGTACGAATTGATCAGCAATTATTTTTATATGATCCCGGATTTGGAGGAATGACGCCAACAACGATTCTATCCTTAGATCGCATTGGAGAAGCACAGTCAACACCATTGGAACCGTTTAGATTTGTGGATGTAGCGCAGTGCGGATTGGACATGGCTGTGCTGACGGACATGAAGTATATGCTTCAGGTGTTTTTACATAATGAGTGGATCAATGTCTATGCGATTAATCCTGAACAACAGATCACGATGGCGGATGCAGAGATTGCCAATTGGTACATATCAACATCACCAGAATCTTTATTTACTCAACATCTGATGCTGTTTACCGCGACTACTGAAGCTAGAATAACCTTGAAAGACCGTATATTAAGAATTCATAGTAAAGAAGAATCTCATAAAAAGATTTTATCAACTTGGAGTGAGTTTGAAGAAACCATACAAGAAGTTTTTAAGATAGAAATCAACTCGCAGAAGCTTAAGCAGGTATGGGACAAACTTACTTTGATTGAATCTGTTTAAATGATATTGTCTGGACATTGCTTTGATTTCTTTGTAAGTGTTGCCACACCCTGATGTCCTATTTTCTATTATTCCTTTCTGCTTTTGGTGCTGCAACTTTATTGCCTTTACAGTCTGAAGCCGTACTCATGACTTTATTGGTGCAAGGAGTTTCTAATCCATTATATTTACTGCTCGTTGCGTCAGTTGGAAATGTATTAGGTTCCTGCGTTAACTGGTGGCTGGGATTAAAAATAGAACATTTTAAAGATAAAAAATGGTTTCCTGTTTCAGAACCGCGTTTACAGCAAGCACAGAAGATTTATCATAAATATGGTTTTTACTCGTTGTTGTTGAGTTGGGTGCCGATTATTGGTGATCCAATTACGTTGATTGCTGGATTGATGAAAGAGCGTTTTGGGCGATTTCTATTGATCGTCACGATTGCCAAAGCAGGACGCTATTTATTTATGTATGGCTTATATCTCGGATTATTTTCTTAATTTTCTTTTGTTTATGTTATAGATTCTAATAACCCCAAAGTATATTTGACATTGGTGCCATGGTTTAAATCGTTTGATTTTTTGAGCAGAAATTTTGCTTTAAATTTAAACGAAGATGCTATATGATACTGCCTTCCTTACCTGCAGGTCGATTTGCAATAGTGCAAACGAGCCGAACAGGTGACTAAAAGAGGTTACTATGGCTAAGTTAAAAACTCGCCGTGGTGCAGCTAAACGCTTTAAAGCGACTGCAAACGGTTTCAAGCGCAAACAAGCATTCAAGCGCCACATTTTGACCAAAAAATCTGCTAAGCGTATCCGTCAATTGCGCGGTTGTGTAATGGTTCACGTAAGTGACGTTGCATCAGTTCGTGCTATGTGCCCATACATCTAAGGAGATTATAAATGGCTCGTGTAAAACGTGGTGTAGTGGCTCATCGTCGTCACAAAAAAATTCTTGCTCGCGCTAAAGGTTACTATGGTGCTCGTTCACGTGTTTATCGCGTAGCGTTCCAAGCGGTAATCAAAGCTGGTCAATATGCATACCGTGACCGCCGTCAAAAGAAACGTCAATTCCGTGCTTTATGGATTGCGCGTATCAATGCTGGTGCTCGTCAAAACGGTTTGTCTTACAGCCGCATGATTGATGGCTTGAAAAAAGCTCAAGTGATCATCGACCGTCGCGTATTAGCTGACATCGCTATGCATGATGCAGTAGCATTTGCTGCTTTAGCTGAAAAAGCTAAAGGCGCATTAGCTGCATAAGCTTAGAGATTCAAAGAAGGCCGCTTTTTAGCGGTCTTTTTTATTTTTAAGCAAATGCGTTTTAAACATATAAAATAAATAAAAGGAAATAATATGAATGATGCAAAATTTTTAACTGATTTAGTACAAGCAACTCAACAAGGGCAAGTATTTAAGTACCTGTTCTTTTGGGGGCATATCCCTAAACAAAGTCATGTCGTGGATAAAAGTTGTTTAAGTCAATGGTTTGATGCTGCATTTAATGTGGAAGGCATTTTATATCCAACGGCTGAACATTATATGATGGCACAAAAAGCGAAGTTATTTGGTGATCATGAAATATTTGAGAAGATATTAAATGTCCGTCATCCCAATGAAGCAAAGCAGTTAGGAAGAAATGTACGCCATTATGATGAACAACGATGGCGAGAGCAACGTTTTGAGATTGTAGTGCAAGCTAATCTTGCAAAGTTTTCCCAGCATCAAGAATTAAAGAATTTCCTGATCTCAACAAATAATCGTATCTTGGTTGAGGCATCACCAGTGGATAAGATCTGGGGCGTGGGTATGGCTAAGGATCATGAGAATATTCAAGATCCTAGATTATGGAATGGTTTAAATCTCTTGGGGTTTGCATTAATGCAAGTCCGATCTAAACTTTTAGTAAACTAAACTATCTTAGGTGACAACATGCGCAGGCAATATCACTTTAGGCAAGTGGGAGAAGATACTTGTATTTGGGATGTTCATCGTTTAGTGAAGCTAACCCAAAATTTCATGGTCAAGAAAGTTATGCTTACTGATATTCAAGAACTCAACGAAGCTTATTGGTTTCCAGATGAATATCCAACAACGCAGCAAATCATTGAGCATATTCAATTGATTCAGGATGCAGACCTCAATTACCCCATTATTCTCTGTGCGCAGGGTCGAGTGATGGATGGTATGCATCGTGTAGCAAAGGCAAGTTTACTCAAGCATTCCGATATACTCGCAGTACAATTTGAGCAAATGCCTGATCCTGATTTTATAAATATTGATGAAGATGAGCTTGATTATACGGAGATTTATAATCCGAAATAATAAGCCAATCCACAAATGATGATCGTGATAAATACTAATTTCATCACACTGATATGATTCATTTTATGTTGGGGTGCCTCAGTCGGGGTTTTCGCTACATCCATGGTTCGGTCATAGGGTTCCATCGGCATTTCAAAATCAATATTTTTATAATGGTTGGCTATTCTCGAAATCAGTTTGGCAAATAAGTCGCCCGTTTTTTCTGCAAAATTGCGTAAGACAATTTGTTGCTCAGGACTCATCATTTCACCATCGGGATTATAGGGATGGCGACGTTGACTCTCGATAAAGTCAACCAGTGCAGACATGCGATACATCAGTTGATGGGCTGAGTCAGCTTGATAGGTGGTTGGAATGATAGCCAAAACAGCTTTATCTAAATGGCTTTGTTCTAGTTCATAGCCATAAAAAGGGAGCTCTACTTGTTCTGGTTCTAAGAAATTTTCTGCACATTTATGGTTGAAAAGCTCTTGGTTAATAAACTTTTCAATTTCATGCCAGTCATTATTTTTTAATTCTTGTGTCACTTTTTTAGCAATTGAGTCTGGAAGTTGATAACGCCAAAATACATCCTGTCGTAGTGAAATTTGTTGTGAAATAGGTGCTTGAAATGGGTTGTCATGTTGATACCACTCTGCAAGTTCATGCCCACAAATCCATGCAGTTTTGTTTTTCCCTTCATGACTAACGATAAAATGGGCATAGGGAAGCAATTCGACATTAGCATTTGGGTTTTGATGATCTTGTAAGAGATGTGCATTGTGTAGACTTAATCGGTCAACACCTTGTCTTTTTAATCCTTCTAACCAAACTTGAAAGTGCTGTGCTAAAAGGTGCTGTGATTGTAAATCACGAAATTCGAAATTATGTTGAGCAAAAATAGGGTGATCAACCCAAGTACTAATGGGAAGGTTTTGCTGCAAAAACTCATTTCCATAGCTGACAAGCGTCAATTGAACTTTCCAAATTTGATCGAGCGCCATTATTTTTACTCTTTGACTTTTAGCGATAGGGAGGATTTTAGCAAATTGTTGCGACATATGTTTTTTCAATGGGCTTAATCTTCAAAAAATAGGTAAAAAGCTGATAAACTATAGCGTTTTATTATATTTCTATAATTTGTTGCTTTGAGAGTTACTATGTCACTGGAAGCCCTGACCACTGAAGCGCTTGCTGCCATTGCAGCGGCTCAAGACCTTGCTGCACTCGATCAAGTTCGTGTGCAATTTACAGGGAAAAAAAGCCAGCTCGCAGAGCAATCGAAAGCACTTGGAAAAATGGATCCTGAAGAGCGCAAAGTACAAGGTGCTGCTATTCATGCTGTTCGTGAAGCGATCAATGCTGCATTGACTGAGCGTCAACAAACATTACAACAAGCTGAACTTGCTAAAAAATTAGCGAGTGAAACCATTGATATTACCTTGCCTGGTCGCGGTCAACGTCTGGGAAGTATCCATCCTGTGACTCAAGTGCAAGAACGTATTTGTCAATTCTTTACCAAAGCTGGTTTCCAAGTTGCGCATGGGCCTGAAGTTGAAGATGATTATCACAACTTTGAAGCATTGAATATTCCGGGGCATCACCCAGCACGTGCAATGCATGATACTTTTTATTTTGATGCAACTCATTTGCTACGTACTCATACATCGGGTGTGCAAATTCGTACCATGGAAACGAGTCAGCCACCGATTCGCATTGTCTGTCCTGGTCGCGTTTATCGTTGTGACTCAGACCAAACCCATTCGCCGATGTTCCATCAGATCGAAGGTTTGTACGTTGCTGAAAACACCAGCTTTGCTGAGCTAAAAGGACTATTGATTAATCTATTAAATGAATTTTTCGAAAAAGATTTAAAAGTACGTTTCCGTCCATCTTACTTCCCGTTCACTGAGCCAAGTGCTGAAGTGGACATTATGGATGAGCGTGGTCGTTGGTTAGAAGTTTTAGGTTGTGGCATGGTACATCCAAATGTCTTGCGTGCTGCAGGTATTGATCCTGATAAATACAAAGGCTTTGCTTTTGGTTTAGGGGTAGAGCGTTTTGCGATGTTGCGTTATGGCATCAATGATTTACGTATGTTCTACCAAAATGATGTGCGTTTCTTACGCCAGTTTGCCTAAGCATTTTTTCAGGATTAAATAAGGTTTATACAGATGAAAATTAGTGAAAATTGGTTACGCACCTGGGTCAACCCAGCAATTGATAGCGAAACACTTTCTGATCAATTGACCATGTTAGGTTTAGAGGTAGACGAATTAGCGCCAGTAGCTAAACCATTTACAGGCGTAGTCGTTGGTGAAGTCCTGACTGTTGAGCAGCATCCAGATGCGGATCGTTTGCGTGTGACGACTGTAAATATTGGTTCGGGTGAACCATTACAGATCGTGTGTGGAGCACCGAATGTTCGTGTAGGGATGAAAGCACCTGTTGCTACAATTGGTGCAGTATTACCAGGCGATTTCAAAATTAAAAAGGGTAAGCTTCGTGGTATTGAATCACAAGGCATGCTATGTGGTGCTTCTGAAATTGATTTAGAAGATAAAATTGATGGTTTGTTAGAACTTCCGACTGATGCCCCAGTTGGAGTGAATATTCGTGAATATTTAAAACTTGATGACAATGTGATTGACATCAGTATCACGCCAAACCGCGGTGACTGTTTTAGCATTCGTGGTATTGCTCGTGAAATTGCCGTCATCAATCAACTGAGTGTTAATGAACCTGCCATTCAAGCAATTCCAGCAAATATTACAGAAGAAAAGACTGTAACAATCACCACTGAAGGTACACCACGTTATTTAGGTCGTATTGTCAAAAATGTGAATGTGAAAGCGGCTACACCAGATTGGATGGAACAAGCATTAGCGCATTCAGGTATCCGTACCCATAGCATCTTGGTCGATATTACCAACTATGTTTTGCTTGAGTTGGGGCAGCCGATGCATGCTTTTGACTTAGCAAAGATTGAAGGCTCAATTCAAGTCCGTCAAGCTCAGCCAAAAGAAAAATTGATGCTGCTAAATGATCAAGAAGTAGAGCTACAAGATGACATCATGGTCATTGCGGATGAGCAAAAAGCATTGGCGATTGCTGGCATCATGGGCGGCTTAGATTCTTCAGTTACGGATGATACACAGGATATCTTCCTTGAAAGTGCATTCTTTGCACCTTTGGCAATAGCAGGTCGCGCGCGTCGTTTTGGTTTACATACTGATTCGTCACAGCGTTATGAACGTGGCGTTGATTTTGAATTGCCAATGATTGCTATGCATCGCGCATGTGAGTTGATCCAAACATTTGCTGGTGGTGAGTTTGGTCCAATTACTGTTGCTGAACAAGCGGCTTTATTACCTACACGTGAAGCGATTCAGTTAAAGCAAGCTCAAGTGGATCAACTGCTTGGTTATGAAGTCGCAGGTGATTTTATTGCAGATGCGTTGACGCGTTTAGGTTGTGTGGTGGAAACGACAGCGCAAGGTGAGTGGAGTGTCATTCCTCCATCGCATCGTTATGATATGGCAATCTATCAAGACCTCGTTGAAGAAGTTGCACGTATTCATGGTTATGACAATATTCAAATCAGTCTGCCAAAAATTGATGTGAAATTAGAGAAGTATCAAGATCGTTTTGAAATTGCACAACTCCGTCAAACCGTGGCAACTTTAGGATATCAAGAAGCGATTAGTTTTAGTTTTGCTGATGCAAAATTGGAAAAACAACTGAACCCAGATGTACAGCCCTTGATGCTTGCCAATCCGATTTCAAGTGATCTGGCTGCGATGCGTAGTACGTTACTTTCAAGTTTGATTCCTTGTGTGCAATATAACTTGAATCGTCAACAACATCGCGTCCGCTTTTTTGAGTTAGGTTTACGTTTTGACTATCAGGGTGCAAAAGATATCCATGATCTTAAGCAGATTCCAACATTAGCATTGATTGCTGTTGGTTCACGAGCACCTGAGTCATGGCATATGAAACCTCAAGCAATGGATTTCTTTGATTTCAAAGGTGAAATTGAAGAAATTTTGGCAGCAGGTCGAGTAAAAGCCGAGTTTACTCGTACCCAGAAAGCATGGTTACATCCAGGACAATCCGCTGAAATACTGGTAAATGGCCAGTCAATTGGTTACTTGGGACGTTTACATCCTTCTTTAGAAAATGATTTAGATTTGGGTACGACGTGGGTTGCAGAGCTTGATCAGCAAGCAGTTTTGCAATCTTATGTATCTAATTTTACAGAATTATCACGTTTTCCATCGGTTAGACGTGATATTGCGCTTTTAATCTCTGATAATATTGAAGTGAAAGATATTCAGCGCATGATTGAGCAAACAGGTGGTGAGTTACTTGATTCCACATGGTTGTTCGATGTGTATACGGGGCAAGGGGTTGAACAAGGCAAACGCTCTTTAGCTTTTGCATTGTTGTGGCAACATCCAGCTCGTACGCTTGAAGATGCTGAAATCAAATCTGGTATGGATAACATTATTCAAGTGTTGGAAGACACTTATCAAGCGACATTGAGGGCCTCATGACAGCATTAACAAAAGCAGATATGGCGGACCATTTAAGTGAGCTAACGAGTCTAAATCGTCGTGAAGCAAAACAAATGGTCGAGTTGTTTTTTGACGAAATTAGTCAGGCATTAATTTCTGGTGAACAAGTCAAACTTTCTGGGTTCGGTAATTTTGAACTACGTGATAAGCGTGAGCGTCCTGGACGCAACCCTAAAACGGGTGAAGAGATTCCGATTTCTGCACGCCGTGTAGTAACGTTCAGAGCGGGTCAGAAATTTAGACAGCGTGTGGGAAATGAGCAGGTCGATTGACCTGCTTTTTTTCGTCTAATCCTTTCTATTTAAAGAAAGTACAGACATAAAAAAAGAGAACCGAAAGGTTCTCTTTTCGATAATCTAAAAGTAGATTATTGAGCAGCAGAAGCTGGAGCAACTTCAGAAGCAGCAGCAACTTCAGAAGCAGCAGTAGCTTCAACAGCAGCAGTAGTAGCTTCAGAAGCAGCAACAGCAGCTTCAGAAGCAGCAGCTACAGCTTCAGAAGCAGCAGCGTTTGCATCAGTAGCAGCTTCTTCTTTCTTAGAGCAACCAACGAAAGCTAAAGTAGTTGCAACAGCAGCGATAACAGCAAATTTTTTGAATAACATGGCATCACTCTCATAAAATTGTGAGATTAAAAAGAACCTGAGTTAGTCTGTTTGTGCTTTTATTTTCCCTAAAAATTTTAGGAAATAACGCAGGGAGCAGTCTAACTAGTCAGTTGCTATCCTATCAAAGCAGATCATGAATTACTACTATTCTGTCTGGCAAAACGTCAAAAATGGACAAAAATTGGTTATTTTTTGATAGAAAATAACTATGAATTAGCATTTATGAATCGGAGATATTGTATAAAATGCATTTGCAGATATATTTATTTATATTTAAATCAAATAGATAATGGTTTTTGGTTAAAATTAATTAAATTGTAACCGTTTTGTAATTATGTCAACCAAATAATAACAGCCACCATAATGGTGGCTGTTATTATTTGTAACACGGTAAATTAATTCGCCGCTTTACGTTTCATTTGATCGAAAAAGTCATCATTGGTTTTGGTTTCTTTCATGCGGTCTAATAAGAATTCCATTGCCGCCAACTCATCCATTGGGTGAAGCAGTTTACGGAGAATCCATACTTTACGAAGGTTATCTTCGTCCATGAGACGCTCTTCACGACGTGTTCCCGATTTCTTGATATTCATGGCAGGGAATACGCGTTTTTCAGCAATACGGCGGTCAAGAGTGATTTCTTGGTTACCTGTACCTTTGAACTCCTCATAGATCACATCATCCATTTTACTGCCAGTTTCAATCAAAGCAGTAGAGATAATGGTGAGTGAGCCACCTTCTTCAATATTACGAGCTGCACCAAAGAAACGTTTTGGTCGTTCTAGGGCATGGGCATCCACACCACCTGTCAGAACTTTGCCAGAAGATGGAATAACCGTGTTGTATGCGCGTGCTAAACGTGTAATCGAGTCAAGCAGAATCACAACATCTTTTTTATGCTCAACTAAACGTTTTGCTTTTTCGATGACCATTTCGGCAACTTGAACATGACGTGCAGGCGCTTCATCAAATGTAGATGCAACGACTTCACCACGAACAGTACGTTCCATTTCAGTTACTTCTTCAGGACGTTCGTCAATTAAAAGCACAATAAGAAAAACTTCTGGGTTGTTACGTACAATCGATTGCGCGATATTCTGTAACAACATGGTTTTACCCGCTTTAGGCGGTGCAACAATAATTGAACGTTGACCTTTACCGATCGGAGCAACTAAGTCGACAACACGTGCTGTTAAATCTTCAGTTGTACCATTCCCCAATTCCATGACAAGTTGTTCAGTTGGGAATAGAGGCGTTAAGTTTTCAAATAAAATTTTATTACGGGAGTTTTCAGGAGTGTCGTAGTTAATTTGGTTGACTTTTAATAAGGCAAAATAGCGCTCACCTTCTTTAGGCGGGCGGATCGTACCGGTAATCGTATCACCTGTACGTAAGTTAAAACGACGAATCTGGGATGGACTGACATAAATGTCATCTGGTCCAGCTAAATATGAACCAGCAGCGGAGCGTAAAAAACCAAAACCATCAGAAAGGATTTCGAGAACGCCATCACCAAAGATTTCTTCGCCATTCATCGCATGACGTTTTAAAATAGCAAAAATAATATCTTGTTTGCGGTTACGTGCCATGCCTTCAAGGCCCATAAACTCCGCAATTTTAATGAGTTCGCCAATGGGTTTTTTCTTGAGTTCAGTTAAGTTCATAAGTGGTCAGACAGAATGGAATAAGTGGAGGACTACGTTAAGGGAAGAATAAAAATCGACCGCGTACATACATGCTGAGGTAATTGTATTTAAACAACCACGATTCAGTAGTCTGGTTCATTGTTTCAGAGAGAAATGTGAAAACAATTGTTATTGCCGAGCGGCGATCTTATGTTTTGTGTCTTGTAAGAAGCGCAATGAAGTAGATTCCATTCAAAGCTTCTTGATCGAGAAATATAGACCTAATTGGCTGTGTTGTCAATGTTTACTGCGGACTACGCTGTTCAGTAAACACGTAGTTCCGCAGATAGACATAAATCATCTATAGATTTAGATGTTTTGATCGATAAATGCTGCAAGTTTAGAGCGTGGTGCTGCGCCAACTTGCTGAGCGACAACTTCACCGTTTTTAAACATAAGTAATGCTGGAATATTACGGATGTTATATTTCACAGCTGTTTCTTCGCAAGCAGTAACATCGACTTTCACGATTTTTACTTTGCCTTCGTACTCATTTGATAGATCTTCAAGAACAGGTGCGATGGCTTTACAAGGTGCACACCAGCCAGCCCAGAAATCAACAAGAACGGGAGTTTCAGCATCTAAAACATCTGCTTGGAAGTTTTCATCAGATGTATTAACAATAGTCGCAGACATGGGATTGCTCCAAATTTTTTAAAATAAAGTATCAATTCAATTTCAGTGTGAATATTACATTGCTACTTTATTCAATGTAAGGGTTGATTACGATTATTCAAGTTTCAAAGTAAAAAGTCTAATGGTTGCTCACGATGTCAGTCATCGACTTAGACAATCATTTATCCAACAAAAGTAAAATACATGGATTTTATTGATGAAAATGACTTTAAAATTCTAAGCGTGTGAATTACTCTAATGCGTGAATTGAGCATGGGTTTATATAAATAATGTCTGATTTTCTGATTGATGAGGAATTACTTGCTGCGATTGATATGGGATCAAATAGTTTCCATCTCGCAATAGCTCGTGTTGATCACGGTGAAGTGAAAAAAGTTGCTTCAATGTCAGAAAAAGTACAGTTAGCTGCTGGACTCGATGAGAATAAAAATTTAACTGAGGCAGCACAACAAAGAGGTCTAGCTTGTTTGGCACGTTTTGTTGGGCGTTTAAGTTCCGTACAGCCAAACCGTTTAAGAATTGTAGCAACGAATGCACTCAGACAAGCAAAAAATGGGCATGAGTTTATTCAAAAGGCTGCTGAAATTTTGCCTAAACCCATTGAAATCATTGCAGGTCGTGAAGAAGCACGTCTGATTTACCTAGGTGTTTCCCATACTATGGCAAATGGTGGGCGTCGTTTAGTGGTAGATATTGGGGGTGGTTCAACCGAGTTTATTATCGGTGAGAAATTTGAGCCATTACATACAGAGTCGTTGCAAATGGGCTGTGTAGCCTATAGCAAAGCATATTTTGCTGACGGTGAGATTTCAACCAAAGCTTTTGACAAGGCAGTTGTTGCAGCACGCAAAGAAATGTCAGGTATTGCCAACACTTATAAATCAGTCGGTTGGGATACGGTTGTAGGTTCGAGCGGTACCATCAAAGCTTGCCGTCAGATTTTAGTGCATCTTGGATTAAGTGATGAACAAGAAAATCTCACCCGAGAAGGACTTTATAAATTAAAAGATCGTTTATTGAAGTTTAAACATACATCTGAAATTGATTTTGAAGGTTTACGTGAGGATCGTCGAGCAGTTTTGCCAGCTGGGGTGGCGATTTTGTACGCGATTTTTGATGTGTTAGATATTGATAAGCTTGCTTATTCGGATGGGGCATTACGCGAAGGTGTAATGTATGACTTACTTGGTCGTTTCCAGCATGAAGATATTCGTGACCGTAGTGTGCAGGCACTGATGGGACGTTATAATGCTGATCCTAAGCAAGCAGAACGTGTTGTTAACACGGCACAGCATTTATTTGATCGTGTCGCTGATGCTTTGAATTTAACGACTGAAGACAGTGACTTACTGCGTCGTGCTGCTTATTTACATGAAATTGGTCTAGCAATTAGTCATGGGGGATATCATCGACATGGGGCATATTTATTGCAACATTCGGATATTCCAGGCTTCTCACAAATTGACCAAAATCACCTTTCACATCTCGTTTCTCATCACCGACGTAAGTTACGTGCTGATGCAAAAAATGATGTATTTAAGGTGGGGGGTAAGAATTTAGTCTATCTTTGTCTATTACTTCGCCTAGCTGTTCTACTTAACCATAGTCGTAGTGATCAGATGCTTCCTGCCATTGAACTGAGTGTGGTAAATGATCAACAATGGCAATTGAGCGTATCTGGCGATGCTAAACAATGGCCTTTATTGGTTGCTGACTTGCATGATGAGCAAGCGCAATTTAAACATTGGGACATTGAGTTAAATATTCAGTCAGACAAATTTGTTGATTAACATAAGGATTGTTGACCTGTAAGCTGATGATAAGCGGCTTATAAAGTCTCAACATACCTTATATCCTTGTTAGGGATTTTCTACGACGTATGAAAAATAAAGCGACTCAGTCCAAGGCTTGGACTACGGTTCAAATTGCACGCCATCCTGAGCGTCCGCAATTTCTTGATTATGTAAGTGAAATTTTTACCGAATTTGATGCACTACATGGTGATCGTTTATTTGGTGATGACGGTGCGATGATTGGTGGTTTGGCTCGATTTAACGGTCAACCGGTCATGGTCGTGGGCCAACACCGTGGACGAAGTACTCGTGAAAAGTTACAACACAACTTCGGTATGTGTAATCCTGAAGGGTACCGTAAATCGCAACGTTTACTTGATATGGCTGAACGTTTTAATTTACCTGTATTTACCTTTGTCGATACCATGGGCGCATACCCAGGGGTGGGTGCAGAGGAACGTGGTCAAGCTGAGGCGATTGCAACCAGCTTGGCACAACTTTCAAGTTTAAAAGTTCCTGTGATTGCCACTGTATTAGGGGAAGGCGGTTCGGGTGGTGCACTTGGTATCGGTGTTGCTGATCGTGTGATTATGCTATCGCATAGTATTTATTCAGTGATTTCTCCTGAAGGTTGTGCATCTATTCTATGGAAGACAGCTGAGAAGGCAGCACAAGCAAGTGAGGCTTTGGCTTTGACAGCGGATAAGTTGCAAGCTTTAGGCATCGTTGAATACGTTGTAGACGAAGGAGAAGGTGCACATTTAAATCCTGAAAAAGTCATGAATGACCTAAAAGATGTGTTAAAACAAGCTTTAGATGAATTGCAACCAATGGATGCACAAGCACGATGCGACGCACGTTATCAACGTTTAATGAAGTTTGGCAGCAGCAATTTAGGCATCGCGTCTTAACTCAAGCACAGCATTTTACAGAACAAACTCAATTCTTAGTTGGGTGTAGCGGCGGCATGGATTCCATGCTGTTGCTGTATCTGATGTCTGAACTTTTTCCTACGCAAACCCGTGCAATTTATATTGATCACCAATTGCAGCAAATGAGTGCTGAATGGGGAGCGCTTGTACAGAAGCATTCCGAAGCTTTGAATATTCCCTCCATTATCCAAAAAGTATCTGTTGAGACAGGCAATTTAGAACAGCAAGCACGTAATGCCCGCTATCAAGCTTATCACCAACATCTAGGTTCCAATGAAATTCTAGTGTTAGCACATCATCAACAGGATCAGGCTGAAACTTTATTACTTCGGTTATTTTCTGGAGCAGGTGTCAATGGATTAGCTGCAATGAAGCAGATTGACATCCGAACAGACTTTACCATTTGGCGACCTTTCTTGGATTTAAGTCGTGAGCAAATTGAACAATGGTCAAATCAACTCGGCTTTGAATATGTGATTGATCCGACCAATTCGAATATCCATTATGATCGAGCGTGGTGTCGAGAAGCGTTATGGGGAATTTTAGAGAAACGCTTTCCCAAGATGCAGTCGGCTGTGGCACGGACAAGTTATCTGATGCAGGATGCCGCTGAAATCTTGGATGATGTGTTAAAGGTAGATTATCAGCAATGTGTTGTTGATCATCAGCTTGATTTGATTCAATTAGCGCAGCTTTCTGCTGCACGGCAACGCCAATTACTTTCAGTTTGGATTAAGGGAAACGAGCAATATCGTCCTAGTTACGATATGGTTCAGCGTTTACAGCAAGAGGTAATTTTTTCTAAGCCAGATGCACAGGCCAGCTTACATATCCATCAGCATTATTATGTGCGTTATCAGAGCAAATTATACCGCCTGACGCATGATGAGTTATATGCTGAAAAAGTGTCACCACTTCCCAAGGTATCTTCTCAATATTTTTTTTCTGGACAAGTTCTACAGGCTGCCGCGGGAAAATTTGAAATTATTTCTCAAACAGTTGGGCTTGCGCCAGAATTACTTGGACGAGAATTAAAACTAATTAAACGAGAAGGTGGTGAGAAAATCCATCTCTATGGTCGGGTAGGGCATTGGCCACTAAAAAAAGCAATACAAGAAGCACAGATTTTGCCTTGGTTGCGTCATACAATTCAAATATTAGTCGTAGATAATGTTATGCTTGGGGTTTTTAGCCCAAAGGGTTTTTGGTTGGCGCAATCTGAGTATGTGGTACAGGGCGGTTGGCGACCAAGTTTAATTTCTGACTGTAATGATTTTTCTGATCAGTCTTTTTCACATGACGAGTAGGACATGGCGACTTCATTGAATCAAAATATCTGTTTTATTGGCGGCGGTAACATGGCGCAGGCCTTGATTGGGGGGCTACTTTCACGCGGTTTACCCGTAACACGCATTACAGTTTCAGATCCTGTGGAGCAGATTCGTCAAATATTAGAAGAAAAAGGCATTCAAACCACCACAGATAATGTTGAAGCGATTAGAGATGCGGATGTGGTTGTGCTTGCTGTGAAGCCCCAAGTGTTGGCAACGGTATTACAACCATTAAAAGGCTTACTGTCCGATAAACTTGTGATCTCAATTATTGCTGGTGCAGAGATTCAAACGATTTCAGACTTAATTGGTGGCAGTCAACGTATTGTTCGTGTGATGCCAAATACACCAGCCTTGGTTCAAACGGGCGCGCATGGGATTTATGCTCCAGCAGCAGTCGGGACTCAAGACCGTGAATTAACCAGTCAAATTTTAGCGGCGACTGGTCTGACGATTTGGGTGGATAATGAAGCGCAAATAGATGCGGTGACAGCGGTATCCGGTTCTGGTCCAGCTTACTTTTTCTATTTAATGGAAAGTATGATACGTGCCGGCAAAAATCTAGGTTTGGATGAAAAAGTTGCAACTGCATTGACTTTGCAGACTGCCTTGGGCGCAGCGCAAATGGCAATAACCAGCTCTAATTCTCCAGCAGAGTTACGTAAAAATGTGACTTCTCCCAATGGTACGACGCAGGCAGCATTAGAGGTGTTTGATCGTGCCCAGATTTCACAGAATATTCAAGCAGCACTTGCAGCAGCTCAAAAGCGTAGCCAAGAGCTAGCGCAAGAGTTGAGTGACAAGACTAAATCGGTTTAAGTAGGATAAGACAATTATGGGTGCAAGTTCTGCGCTAATTTTTGGTGTTTTGATCAATGTTGCAATTTTATTGGTCTTTTTCCGTTTTTTAATGCAATTGGCGGCAGTCAGTCCTTATAATCCTGTGGTGCTTTCCACTGCGAAAGCAACAAAGATTGTAGATATATTTGGTCGTATTTTCCCAACCGTTGGCAAAGGGCGAGTAAATTTAGCAGCATTAATTTTGGTGGTTTTGCTTTATTTCTTGAAAATGTGGGGAGAAAAGCATTTATCAGGTATTGGCACGGGGAGTAGTATTTACTTTATCGTTTCGACGATTAAAGAAATGTTATTGTCTTTGGTGACCTTACTTAAATATATGATTTTTGCTTTCATTATTTGTAGCTGGATCATGATGCTTTCACAATTCAGATCACCATATATTGAAGTTATTCAGGAACTGGTTGAGCCAATTCTTGCACCATTCCGTAAAGTAATGCCGAATATGGGGATGATTGATTTATCGCCGATTCTTGCATTCTTGGTATTATTTGTTGCAGAAACCATGCTTAGAGCGATTATCTAAGTTTGATTTAAAAAACATAGTAAATAAAAAAGAGATGCTGAGCATCTCTTTTTTATTTTAAAGGATTAGTGGGCAGCATCCCAGTTTTGACCTTGACCCACTTCAACCACGAAAGGAACCGAGATATCTAAGACAGATTGCATCACCTCTGCAATTTGTTTTGACAGTTCATCTGCCACGGCCACATCTGCTTCAAATACCAATTCATCATGTACTTGAAGTAAAAGTTTTGCTTGGTCTTTTGGTAGAACTTTATCAACTGCAATCATGGCAAGTTTAATGATATCGGCCGCACTGCCTTGTAGTGGTGCATTAATCGCAGCACGTTCAGCAGCCTGTTTGATCATTTTATTGCTTGCCAAGATATCAGGTGTATACAGACGACGACCTAAAATAGTTTCAACAAAACCTTGCTCGCGTGCAATTTGGCGGGTGCGCTCCATATAATCCAAGACACCTGGATAACGTTGGAAATAACGCGCAATATAGCTACGAGATTCTTCTCGTGTAAACCCTAATTGGCGGGTTAAACCAAACTCAGACATCCCATAAAGTAAACCGAAATTGACGGCTTTCGCTTGACGGCGTTGGTCATTAGTAACATCTTCAATATCAATACCAAGCACTTCAGCAGCAGTACGACGATGCACATCCTGACCTTGTTGGAACGCATGGACCAGCGCATCATCTTGGGAAAAATGCGCCATAAGACGAAGTTCAATTTGTGAATAATCGGCTGCCAATAAAATGCGACCTTCAGGCGCAATAAAGGCTCTACGGATTTGACGACCAATCGGTGTACGAATTGGAATATTTTGTAGATTCGGATCGGTTGAAGATAAGCGTCCAGTTGCTGTTAAAGCTTGATGGTAGCTGGTATGTACACGATGTGTGGCATCATGCGACTGTTCAACCAAGCGATCTGTATAGGTGTTTTTAAGTTTGGCTAAACCCCGATGTTCTAAAATTACTTCTGCTAAAGGATGCTCGATTTTTTCCAGAATACTTTCACTGGTGCTGTATTGCCCCGTGGCCGTTTTTTTACCACCTTTGAGACCCAAGCGATCAAATAGCACTTCACCGACTTGTTTGGGTGAGGCAATGTTAAATGCTTCACCCGCTAATTCGGTGGCTTGATTCTCTAAAGTCTGCATAGTTTCAGAGAATTTAACGCTGAGTTGATCTAGGAAAGCATGGTCAAGCTTAATCCCATCTTCTTCCATACCTGTCAATACACGGGCAACTGGCATTTCGATGTTATGCAGGATATTGACAAGTTCAGGATGGTGTTTAAGTTTAGCGGATAAGACTTCATATAGACGGTAAGTTACATGAGCATCTTCAGCGGCATAGTGTGCTGCAACTTCGAGTTCAATCTGGTTAAAGGTTTTTTGCTTCGCGCCTTTACCTGCAATTTGCTCAAAAGTTGTCGTTAAGTGGCTGAGATAAACACGTGCTACATCATCCATACCATGTCGTGTCGCTGCTGCATTTAATACATAAGAAGCAAGCATCGTATCGAAATACCAACCTTGGATTGTAATACCATGATTGGCAAAGATGTGGGCATCATATTTTAAGTGATGTCCGATTTTCTTCACTTGGTCATTTTCGAGAATCGGTTTGATTTGTTCCAGAACATATTTACGATTGAGCTGTTCAGGCGCACCTTCATAATCATGTGCAACGGGAACGTAATAAGCATCATCGGCATCAAATGCGACCGAGAATCCAACAAGTTCTGCAAAACGATAATCTAGATTCGTGGTTTCAGTATCAATCGCAAAATGATCCGCTTGTTGCATACGTTGCAACAATGCCTCCCAATCAGCTTGCGTGAGCACCGTATGATAAGTCGCTTCACCCAATTGATCATCTTGACTAGAGAGGTTGGCATGATCTTCTGTAATCACTTGCTCCGTCTTTTGTTCTGATTTAACAATACTTTGAGACGTTTGTTGGTATGCTGGTGTATTGGGATTGTTTGGATGATCTAATGATTGCAACTGGTTACGGAATTCTAACTCGGTGTAGAGTTCGCGTAGATGATTCACATTTGGATTGCTGAGTTTAAGATCATGCCAATCCAAGGCTAAATCAAGATCACACACAATACTCGCAAGTTGATGATCAATTTTGATATTGTCTAAATTATCTTTAATATTTTGGCTAATTTTGCCTTTGAGCTGATCTACATTGGCAATGATGTTGTCGAGTGAACCATATTCAGTGAGTAATTTCGCTGCTGTTTTGGCGCCTACACCTGGAACACCCATGATGCCATCAGATGCATCACCCATCAACGTAAGATAATCAATAATTTGATGTGGATGTACACCGAACTTTTCTAAAACGCCTGCTTCATCAAGCACACGCTCTTTGAAACTATCTTCAAGTTTTACATGTGGATTGACAAGTTGTGCCATATCCTTATCACCTGTGGAGATGAGTACATGATGACCTTCTTGTATAGCGCGTTTAGTAAGGGTGCCTATGATATCGTCTGCCTCAGCACCAGGAAGGCTGTAGAGGGGAATGCCGAGTGCTTTGATCAATGCATGTAAATAAGGAATTTGTTGGGACAATTCCTCTGGCATGCTTGGGCGATCACCTTTATAAATTGGCGACAATTCATGGCGAAAGGTGGGTTCTGGTGTATCGAAAATAACGGCCATATGCGTCGGTTGAGTACGACGCATAAGTTTTTGAATCGCAGAAATTGCACCACGTATTGCATTGGTATGTAAGCCAGTAGATGTGGTTAGTGGCGGTAAAGCGTGAAAAGCACGAAATAAAAAATAAGACCCGTCAACCAAGACAAAAGGTGGCATTGTGCAAATCCTTATTATGAACTGACGGGTATTTTACGTGAAAAAGTCTGGGTTGTCCCTGTTGTGGTGTGATCAGGCGGCGGGTAGTGTCGTTTAAAAATTGCAGAATTTTGTATGTAAAAATAGCTGCTTATCCAGTGATCCAGTAAGATAGATTTAATAAATTTGTCATTATTGATCTAAGCCTATGTATAAAAAAGATAAACAGGGAATTATTATTGTTCTAATTGCTTTGACTGTTTTGTTGGGTTGCGCTGTTACTTTTCAGTGGCAAGCAACAATTGTTGCAGCAGCAATTGGTTTAACTGTCGTTATTGTGCACATTCTTTCTGAGATTCATCAGCGTTTACGCCAATTGGAACAGGCTGCACCCAGTTATTTCGTCCAAACGGCGAGTATTACTGTTCAACGAATCGTTATATATAGTGCTTCACTGATTGCACTTTTTGCTTATGCAAATACGTGGATGTGGTTGGCTGGGGGGGCGCTATTGGTACTCATCCTGCGTCTGATTCAAACCATAAGTGCATTTCAAACGCGACTTTTACATTTAGAGCAATATCATCAGGTCCAATCTAAAACGGAAACTCTTACGAAGACGCCTGTACTACCTCAAGCTCAAGACTCCTTGATCCAAGAGCCATTCCCACAACCTACATTATCCGCGTCGGAACCACAAACACAACAACCTGCATGGATGCGTGCTGGTGATCAGCAACCAGTTCATCATCAAGCTTTGCAATCTTCTATCGATGAAACGCGTTCAGAACAATTCAAACAACCAGTTTGGTGGCAACCTGCAGCGGATTGGATGATGCATGGCAATCCTATTTTACGTGTAGCCGTGGCTGTACTCATGGTTGGGGTTATATTATTGCTCCGATTTGCAAGTGAACATTGGCAGTTAAGTTTGGGTGCTAAGCTTGGTTTTATTGCCAGTGCTGGAGGTATAACGATATTTGTAGGATATGCATTACAAAAGAAAAATCAGTTATTTGCAGTGGCTTTACAAGGTGTGGGGTTAGCGATTGTTTTTCTGACTTTGATTTTCTCTCATCATTTTAGTGTGATTGCGAGCCTAACAAGCGCAAGTATTTTATTTGTTGTCCTGCTATCGCTTACTGTTTATCTCAGTTTGAAACAACGAGCTTTGTATTTGGCATTATTGGCATTGACCATGGCTTATTTGGCACCGTTGGTGATTCCACAACAACATCCAGATGTAATTTTTTTATTTTCTTATTATTTCCTTATTAACCTTGCTGTTGCCGCTGTTAATTTTATTCAGCCTTGGAAAATTCTGCATCAAATTGCTTTTTTTGCCACGATGTTAATCGGAGGTGCTGTGATTGGTATTTATGCTGATCGACAACAATTTAATACCCTTGATATTATTCTCTGGCTGCATATTGCGTTATTTATTTGGCTGAGTGTTCGTTATAGTCAGTTGATGTTGCGTGCACAAAATCAGTCCATTGATTCAAAGTCTGAAATACAAGGTTTGCAGCCGATTTTAGATATTGGGTTGATTTTTAGTGTGCCGGTATTGGGTTTTTCTTTACATGCTTATCTAATGCATAACTCGACCCAAGCATTGACTTGGGGTGCTGTTGCCCTTGCCTTGATTTATCTGGGCTTAAATATCTGGATTAAGCGCCAATATCCACAGCTTTCAATTTTGGCAAAAAGTTTTTTTATTCTCGCCGTGGTGTTTTTGGCGCTGATTTTCCCTTTAGCCAAAGGCGCCCATTGGACTTCAACGGGGTGGGTAATCCAAGGGACTGCTTTAATTGTTTGGGGCGTGACGGAACGCTATCGTCTTAGCCGTTATATTGGTGTCATCTTGGTGCTGTTAAGTTCAGTGGCATTAATTTTTCAAGTGTGGTCAACTGAGCAGTTTCCAATTTTGAGTACTGTGATTTATGCATTGGCTCAATTTATTTCAGCATTTTATTTACTGCATTATCAAGAAGTAGAGAAGTACTTCAGTGCGCGTATGCTCAGTGGCATATTTGTTATTTTGGGGATGTATGCGGGGGCTATTGCAGGTGTAGAGTTTATGCAATGGCAACAACATGGTTTGAGTCCATATTTAGCCATCGCTACAGGATTACTTGCACTTTACAGCTTACTTGTTGACTATAAAAAACGAGTCCGTTGGGATCGGATTCAGTTGATCTTATTGGCTGGTTTATTGGTTCTACTTTATGGCGCGAGTTTTGCTGCCAATGTATATGCAGTATGGCATTGGCCAAGTGCTTTAAGTCAGACCACTTTTGCAGTGGCAGCAGTACTACTTAGCCTGTTGTTACTTCGTCTCAAGTTTTCTGATTCCAAAATGTTTACAGATATTTGGTCAACCTTGGTGTGGTTAAGTCTAGCTATTGTTGGTTTAGCCTTATTTCCAGTGATGCCGATTATCGCACTTGCAATTGTTCCACTTCTCTATGGTCTGTGGTCGTTTAGCTCAAAACGGATGCACTTACTTCACCAACTACCTGTTTGGTGCTTAACCCTGTTTTGGTTGTTGTTGGTTAGTTTAGATCCTTATTCTGCAGAGCAATACTACTTTCTCCCACTTTTAAACTTTACCGATATTCTCTCGTTGTCCATGTTTGCTGGTCTGATATGGATTATTTATCACCATGATTTCAGTACCGAACGTTCAATTGAATGGAGCTTCAAAGTCTCGACGATTTTGATGGGATTATTGGTCTTGAGTAGTGTGGTGGTGCGAGCAATGCATCATTATTTCAATACTCCATTATGGAGTGTGGAGATTTGGTCGAATGGTGATGTGCAATTAAGCTTAACGTTGCTTTGGGTTATTTTGGCATTTATTTTGATGACTTTTTCTAGTCGCCGTCATATTCGTCAGATTTGGTTTGTGGGAGCGGCATTATTGGGAATCGTGGTTGCTAAGTTGTTATTACTGGACCTTTCACAAAGTGGTACATTGACGCGAGTCATATCATTTATTGGTTCAGGGGCAATTATGTTGGTGATTGCTTATTTAGCCCCATTGCCACCTACGTTTGAGGAGAATCGAAAAGAGAACTGATCAGCTCTCTTTCGGCTCTTTTTTGAGTGCTTTTTGATTCGCGTATTGATCGATCTCATCATTTTCTAAAGGTTGAGGTCGGTCAATTAAGCCCATTTTAGGTACTGGAATCTCGATTGAATTTTCCAAAAAGCCATTACGAACCCGTTCTTGCATTTCATCACGTACTTTCAATGCATTTTCCTGGCGACACCATACTGAAAATAAAAGTTCGATGGTTGATTCTCTAAATGCAGTGACAGCGACTGCGGGTTTAGGATCATCCATAACCAGCGGATATTTTGTAGCAACTTCCAACAGGACTTGTCTGACTTTAATAATATCTTCATGGAAATTAATCGCCAAAGTGATGGGAATCCTACGTAACGGATACTTCGATAAGTTCATCACTGGGGTTCGAATCAGCTGTTCATTGGGGAGTCGGATGTAGACGTTATCCAAAGTCAGAAGTTTGACGGATAAAAGGTCGATTGAGATGACTTCACCTTCAATGGTCTGTCCACGAATGAGCGTGATTTGAATGGTATCACCCACTTCAAATGAACCTTCACCAATCAAAAATAGACCGCTAATCAAGTTGGTGGCAGAGGTTTGAGAAGCAAAACCCAAAGCTACAGTTAAGATACCCGCTGCACCTAAGAATACACTGAGTTTAAAGCCAGCTTCTCTCAAACTGGTCATAATGAATAACAGAAAAATAAAGTAGAAAATACCTCTACGCCAAAGTAAACGTTGGTGCGCATTGAAACGGCTACCAATCGTACGGATAAAGGCATTTGAGACCAGTCGTGCAATCACAAAACCGATAAAACACAAAATAATCGCAACCGCGATTTCACTGAGTCGTTCAAAGTTGATATTGGTGAAAATATTAGTGAGGTTACTAGCAACATCTTTTGGAATATTAGTATCTGGCATAGCAACCTCTTAAAAGAATGAATCAAACATATTTAAAAAAGTACTATTAGGTGAACGAGGTGGATGAATATACGTGACTTCACCCGCCTGATGTGGCGTTCGATTTTCAATTCGAATACGTACTAACTCTGCACCATCATAATAAACCTTAATTTTTGAGGTCCATAATCTTCCAGTGCCTTCACTAAAGAAGAGCGGCAGGGCTGGAACGGGTACATTCATTCGATCAAAACGTAATTGATGATGGCTGGTGTTGTGGAACTCAATCGGTGTAACTGCTCGAAAGGCACGAGGGGGTAATAAATTGAGATCGGTACGACCATCAACTGAGGTGGCATAACAGACTTCACCATGTTGGGGACTTTTACCAAACCATGTGTCTTTAGGCTGAATCACGGGGATATCGAATAACGGTTCTGTTAAACCGTCTACCAAGCCCGCGATCCATAAGGGCGTGCTGATATAGAGTGTGCCACGCTGACCCGCAGGAATATAAATCGGATCGACGGGTTTAATTACCACAGATCGATCTGCTAAGCGCGGCATTAAATGAAAGCTATCATTGGTTTTGTGAAACATATAGCGTTCAATTTTTGCAGGGTGCGGCATCGCAAACTCTGTATCTAGCAACGCTTGCCATTGCTGCTCATAGTCATGCTGAGATTGAGGGCGATGATATTCTAAACGCCATTCTTTGATTCCACGGGTAAGGCGGAAGAGCAATGAACCGAATTGCCAAGCTTTGGCTTGTTGAATATCGAATTTTTGTTCGCCCCACCACTTCAAACTGTTTGAATGTGGAGTTTCGTATTGATTATTTTGAGACAAGATGCAAAATTCCTTTGTGAGTATGCTAAACAGACTTCACGCTGTAATCTGCTTAGAGTACACTCAATACTTTCTCTTATCATTATTTGTGTGATGCAAATACTTAAACAAATACAAATTCCTTATAGTTTTGCCAAACGTCATGGTGTTTTGTTCCGTTACGAAGGTGATCAAGTTTTTATTGTGCGACGTAAGGATACTGCGCGAATTGCTTTGCAGGAAGCACGACGAATTTTGGGGAAATCGGGGCATGACCAGTTGTGTACCGATCAAGAATTTCATGCCTTGCTGAGCTCGAGCTTTGCAGGGGATACAGGTGAGTCGCAGCAAGTTGCGGCAGGCTTGGAAGATCATCCTGATTTATTGAGCCTTGCTGATCAAGTGCCTGAGGCCGAAGACTTGATGGATCAAGAGGATGATGCACCAATTGTCAGATTGATCAATGCATTATTGTCCGAAGCCATTCGAGTCAGTGCGTCCGATATTCATATTGAGGCTTTCGAGAAAAAGCTTTCAGTTCGTTTACGTGTTGATGGCCAACTTCGAGAAATCGTGCAGCCACGCCGTGAATTGGCACCGCTATTGGTCTCGCGTATCAAAGTCATGGCAAAGTTGGATATCGCTGAAAAACGTATTCCGCAAGATGGTCGTATTTCATTAAGGCTTGCTGGACGGGAAGTGGATGTGCGTGTTTCTACTTTGCCATCATCGCATGGTGAGCGTGTGGTGATGCGTTTGCTGGATAAGCAGGCTGGGCGTTTAAATATGACCCATTTAGGCTTGATGCAAAATGATTATGAACGCTTGACTCAGTTAGTGCATCGACCTCATGGCATTATTTTGGTGACGGGGCCCACTGGTTCGGGAAAAACAACCACCTTATATGCAGCCTTATCTGACTTGAATGACAATACTCGTAATATCCTGACAGCAGAAGATCCAATCGAATATCAATTGGAAGGCATTGGACAAACACAAGTAAATACCAAGGTGGATATGACCTTTGCGCGTGCGCTTAAAGCCATGTTGCGTCAAGATCCTGATGTGGTGATGGTGGGGGAGATTCGTGACTTAGAAACTGCTGAGATTGCAGTGCAAGCCTCTTTAACTGGTCACTTGGTGTTGTCAACGCTACATACCAATACCGCAATTGGTGCGGTAACACGGTTAAAAGATATGGGCATTGAACCATTCTTGCTAGCAAGCTCATTGATTGGTGTGATCGCACAGCGTCTTGTTCGTACCTTGTGTCCACATTGCGTGACTTGGCGTAAAGCAGATGCTTTTGAGCGACAGGTCTTTCAGCATTTAAAAGTAGATGAACACATGGAGCTGCCAGAACCACATGGATGTGACAAATGTTCACATGTTGGTTTTAGTGGACGAACCGCGATTTATGAAATTGTTCCTGTCGATGAGTCAATGCGTCGTTTGATTCATGGTAATGCTGCTGAGTACGAGTTGGAAAATTATGCGCGTCGACAAGCTGCATCTATTCGTGATGATGGCTTGTTAAAGGTTTTAGCAGGCAAGACGACCTTAGAGGAAGTTTTACGTGTTACCAATGAAGCTGCGGAAGAGTAGCTTTTAGGGAGAGTTATCAAAAAACAGCATGAAATATCATGCTGTTTTTTATTCATGTGCTTAAGCGGTTACGATATTAAAATTCACATCAATATTATTACGTGTCGCATTTGAATAAGGGCATACGATATGCGCTGCTTGGACAAGTTGTTCAGCCTCAGCCTGTTCTAAGCCAACTAGATACACATTCAATGTAACTTCGATTCCAAAACCATCTGGAATGGGACCAATTCCAACTTCACCCTCGACATAAGCATCTGGAGTAATTTTTAATTTATCGCGGTTTGCGACAAACTTCATAGCACCTAAGAAACACGCTGAATAACCAGCAGCAAAAAGTTGCTCTGGATTGGTTACTTCACCACCAGCGCCACCCATTTCTTTAGGAACACCTAGTTTGACATCCAATATGCCATCAGAAGATGTGGCACGCCCATCACGACCACCAGTCGCTTTTGCTTTTGCACGATAAACAACTTTTTCAAGAGACATAATTCTTATTCCTAAATATTATTCAATGTATTTGATCGTACGTGACCAAAAATAAAATACAAGTGAGTAAACGTTGTAGAAATTACCATTTTAGGTACTTATGATTGTTGCGGGAAGATGAGTATTTGTAAGCATTGTTGCTATTATACGCATAGATGTAGGTACTTCATTTCACTATTTTGAATCTAATGAGTGACGAATTTTTGAGTGTAAATAAGTGGTGTTTGATATTTAAAGGTTGTAATTGATCTTTTAACCTCTTTTTCTCAGTCGTTAACGTAAAAGCATAAGAGCTGAAATTTATGAGAATAGTCAAAAGGAGATTTAAAGAACAACTACCATAGTTCTGCAATTTTTTTCATAAGGCGAGCACGATAACGCGCCGTTGGGTTGTTGGTATTATTCTGGACTTCTTTTTCGTAGTATTGTTGCCAAGCACGGATCATTTCTAGTGTGGTACCTTTTTGTTTAATAATGACCACATCTTCGCGCTGAATATAATCTAGACGCTGTCTCGCACCTTCTGGGCCTGTACCCCAGCCAATAACCCACTGACCAAATGCATTTAAAGATAAATTTTGTGGGGTCATCGACTGACTGGATGCAGTTGTTGTCTCGTGTGTATTTTCATCTAATGATGTTGCATGTAGCTGAGTAGTAGCCCCAAGAAATAAAAATACTGCAATCAATCTAAACATGAATAAAAGCTTAAAATAAAAAGTGGTCGTGAGTAGCATCTAAGACAAAGAACAATTTTTGCTTTGATTCTATGTCATATAATCATTTGTATTAAATCACGATTTTAATCCTAACATATAGCTGAAACTTGACCAGTTCAGTCAGATTAAAGTTTTTAAATTTTGCGTATCACATTTTTGAATAAATAACTAATACGTTAATAATCGACGGTGTTGCATTAATGGCATTGAGAGGCGAACAGTATTTTGCTCAACGAGATCAATTGCACTGGTGATTAAAGCGTGCCCTTCAGTGTTTAGCATTTGCAGGAGTTGTCCACGGCTATCGGTAATGCCTGAATGACCCCATGTTTGACGTTGTTGACCATGCCAACCTTGTTGTGCGGCACCTAGAACATAACATTGACTATCCATCGCACGTGCTTGAAGGAGTAGTTGCCAATGCAACTGACCTGTAGTGTAAGTAAACGCCGCAGGTGCAGTTAAAATATTAGCGCCTTGCTGTCGCAACGTTAAAGCTAGCTCAGGAAAGCGAAGATCATAGCAGACCATGAGACCAATGTTGCCGAAAGGAGTTTTAGCAATCACCACTTCATCGCCAGGTTCAAAGAACTTTGACTCTTGATAGCCGCCGATAGCATCACCGACTTGAACATCAAACAAGTGTATCTTGTCGTATCGGGCTTCGGTACCTTCTGGGCTAATACATAAACTTACGGTGCGAACACGACCATCGGAAATGATTGAACCGTCAGGACGATAAGGACAAGGCAAAGTACCTGCAATAATCCAGATCTGATGGCGATGTGCCAAATCTTCTAAACGCTTTTGAATACTTTCAAATTGTTCTGCAGTCTGGCGTTGTTTACCCGCAGCAAAACAAACAAAGTTTTCAGGAAAAACGATCAGCTCAGCAGCTTGATCCTTACTTTGTTGAATCAAAGATTCGATGACAGAGAAATTTGCTTCAATGTCATCTTGGGAGTTCATTTGTGCAACGGAAAGTAAGGTCATAAGCAAGCCGAAATATTTAATTTAACGATTAAGCATTTTGCTTATGATCGTCGTTACTCAAGCAATCTTGTTCTTTTTGCAGCTGTTTAACCAGTGGTTCAAACATATTTTGGTTGTTTTCATTTAAACGCATCAGAGTTTTGTGTGCATCAAGCACAGTGTTTAACATGGCACTGTGCGTGACATGTTCTTCTGTAAGCTCCAAAGTGCATACGTTTGGATCACCACAATAATTCAAAATCACAAATACTTGCCCTAAGCCCATACTGTTGGCCAAGGTCGTAATATCTGGATTAGTTGAAAGCATGACAGCCTGTATGTTGTGAGCTTGCTTAAGTTTTAAACCTAACTTTGCCAGTATGCCTAAAACAGTACTGTCAATAAATGTAGTTTGGGTTAAGTCAACGATTGCACCAACAACATTTTGCTGCTGTTCAATTCGGTTGAGTAGTTTGTCTAGACTTATACAAGAGTGAGCACGCACTTCGCCAATAAGCTTGAAAATATGCGTTCCGTTCAAACTTGCATATTCAACATGACCTGTTGACATATAAATGCCATTTTCAGAGAAAGGATATAAAATTATCCCATAGTGATATTCTAGACACAAGTACTTGGATGCTGTGACTTAGTTAAAATGTTGATTTTAAAATTAATTCAATCGACAAAGACTTAGGATTGCAATATCGTCAGCGACGTGTTCAGGAGCTTTGAAAGCATTGTTTTGAAGGTGCTCAACCAATTGATTGAACTGATCATTGAGTCTGCCATCATAGGGTTCTAAGGCACCATCTGAACATAAAATAAACCGTGCCTGAGGGCTGAGTATGCAATGATGTTCTTCTACTTCTAGTTCCTCAGTAAGACCTAAAGGGAAACTACTGGTGGTTAAAATTTGGGGAGGTTGATTAGGTTCGAAAATAATCGGAGGTGGGTAGTGTCCCGCACTAGACCAACGAACCTCATGGGTAACCAAGTTTAGAATACCCGCCACCATGGTAATATGTTTTTCAATATTCTCTTGCACCAACATAGCATTCAGCTTTTTAATCAGTTGGCTTGGTGTCTTTGAACGACCATGGAAGGCCGCCATCCAAGAAGTCAATAAGCTACTCGTCACACCATGCCCAGACACATCAGCAAGATAAAATAAGACTTCTTCATCATTTAAACGCCAATAATCATACCAATCCCCTGATAAATAGGCAGAGGGCTGGAAAAATGATTCAAATTGATAATTTGGAAGTTCGATTGGGTTGGGCAATAAGCGCTTTTGTAATTCTGCTGCTGAAGGCAAATCTCGGCTATCTTGATTACGTTTGTATTGGGCATCAATTTTAAATAAAGCATGTTTCGGATTTTTAGGCAGACTGTCCCACATCCAGCCAGCCAAAGCCCCCATTTCCCAAGCTTGAGCAAGGGCAGCGCCTTCATGCTCAAAAGCAAGAACAATGGTCGGTAGTTTCCACTGATATTTTAAAAAATCTTGTACATCTGCAATTGCAATAATCGTTTGATCGTATAAATCCAAATCATGAACTTGAATGGTCTGTAGAGTGGGTAACTCTGTTAAAGCCTGATCTAAGTAAGGTATTGAGCGCGTAGGTTGGATGAAATACATAGACGAATAGTCAATCCTTTGGGTGATCATTTTTTAATTCATCATAGATGAAAGATGACCTAAAACATAGTGTTACTATAGTCGAAATGACATAGTAACACTGAAGTTTGTAAGACAATATATTAATCAATTATTCAGCATCACTATCAAGTGAAGTGTCTTCCTCAAAATCATCTTCGCCATTAACGAAGGAAATATCATTTACATCACCGCGTTTCTCTGCGATTTGGAAAGCTTTACGTTGTAAATAAAAATCACGAATCATTGAATATTTATCGCCTCTAAGCGTTTCTTCAAGTTCTAAAAGCTGTGAGCGTGTATCAATAACTTGGAGGACATTAGTTGACCAATAAATACCGTCTTGATCATCAAGCAAATATTTTTGTGGGCGACCAAAACTATCAGCTGCTAAGCCAGCACCATCACGGAAAGTACTTGGTCCAAAAAAAGGCAACATGACATAAGGACCAGAAGGGACACCATAATAGCCTAGTGTTACACCAAAACTTTCTTCTTCAGTCTGAAGACCAAGGCGGCGGGCAGGGTCAGCGAAACCTAAAGTTGTTAACGTGTTGATCGTAAAGCGACCTAAAGTTTTTGCTGCACGGCTAGGTTTGCCTTGAATGATTTGATTCACAGCATTCCAAGGTTCGCCTAAATTTTTTCTAAATTGGCGATAAGGACTACGAACAGGTTCTGGAACTTTAGCAGCGTATTGTATAGCCACAGGTTTGAGTAAATTACGATCTAGAGTATCGTTAAAAATAAAGATTTTGCGGTTCAGGCCTTGTAAAGGATCTTTTACCTCATCAGGTTGGGCTGCATTTGCATTTACTTTTAAATCATCTTTAGTTAAATGTTTTAAATCTTTGATGGCTTGAATTGTTGTCTGTTTTTGAGTTGTCGCTGTTGGAGATGCCGTTGATTTTATTGCTGAGCTTGTTGCATCTGTCAATTCATTCTGAGCAAATACGGATGAACATGCCCCAGCAGTTAATAACCCAAGCAAGATAAAATTGGAGTAATGCATATAAATCCTTAATCGCTTTGAGCGAAATACTGTCATAAAGTGATTGCGTCACTCAACGCAATAGCTATGTAAAAGGAATACGATTTAATTATTCACCCTTTATTAAAGCAAATTCACTAACAAAATATAAGAAGAAATGTAAATTTGATCTAAAAACGTTCACTTGATAATAAAAATTAGGAAAGGGTGTTGCAAAGGGATGAGAATGCTGTAGAATGCACATCCATCGGCGGTGATGCAGATAAAAACTTGTTGATAAACAAGGATTTGGCTTTAGTGGTTGGATTTTTGGTTTGATTGATAAGTTTTAAAAATATCTAAATTACCTGTTGACTTTTAAGAGATTGAGA
>NZ_OVCN01000013.1 GCF_900406815.1 Acinetobacter haemolyticus | reverse complement strand
CCTTGTAGACACAACGGGAATGTATATTCCCCAACCCTAGATCAAGCAAGTCAAACGTCAGAACATAGCCGTTCTGCTCGTTGCCCACATAATGCTGAGGCTTGAAGAATATCCGTTGATGAATCTTGTCGAGCATGAGAATTACTCAGAACGCTCAATAATCAAATCGTAGGATTGGCGAATAACAATTAATTCACGAAGAAATGGGTCTGTAAAAGCAATTGCATCATCCTGCATAAGAGATTCAATTAAATCCATTAGCTCAGAACGATGCTTAATTATTAAATCTAGTTGTTCTTTGTTCATGATGCCCCCCAATGTATAATTTTTAGCATTTTAAACATGTATACAAATTACATAGGAACTAATTTAATACATGTTCACATGAATAACAAGAACAAATTACATGTATACAAGTATTATTGCACACATGTTTAGGAATCATTGGAAATGAAAAATATGGCAATCACAGTTAGATTGAATGACAAAGAGCAAGAAGCACTTAGAAAAAAATGTGTTGAATTGAATAAGGCATTGATAAACAAAAATTTAATGCCAATAAAGGATAGTGAATTAGTTCACATAATCTTAGATCAATGTATTGAAGCAGTTGAAATAACAACAGCAGGTAAAATAGTAGTTGTTGAACCAAAAAACGCTTAAAACATGATCTGTAAAATCGTAGGTTGACGGCATCTACTCCGAAATTTAGGAGTTAAGTCCACACTAAAGACGTGGACTCCCCTGACCGCCTCAATTTCGCATAATGCGCATTGATGTTAAATACACTCAAGTGCATCTAGCGATTGTTGCAACATTGACAAACTAAAAAGCACCTATGCATATACATAAGTGCTTTTTATTTGTAGCAATGTGAAGTGTAAATAACATAATGCCGTCGTATTATGCGCAATTTAACTATATAAGATATTGATATTTAACAATTTATTCGCGAAGCAAATTACTAACATACTATAAAACTACTATTGTTTTGTATCGCTCAACCTCTCTATAAAACTTGGGCGTATTATTGGTCCATTTCTTAAATGCACGTGAAAAATGAGAAATATCAGCGTAACCCAATCGCTCTGAAATCTGTTCAATAGTTAGATGTTGTTGTTTTAATAAAAACTCAGCTTGTTTTCTACGAACCTCGCTTACCAACAATTGAAATGAAGTTTGTTCTTTCGTAAGTTGGCGCTGTAAAGTTCTCTCTGACACATATAGCTTTTCAGCAACTTGTTTAAGCGATAAAAATCCAAGTGCATCATCATATACTGCTTCCTTCACGCTTTCAGCCACACTATCTATATGCTTCCTTTTCGACAATAACTTTTGAATATCCTGTTTACATTGCTGAATTGTTAACCTAGAAACCAACCCATCTGCTGTCTTTAGCGGCAAAGATAAAAATTTTTTGTTTAAAATTAAGCAGTTATTTTTTTTATTAAACTCACCATTTAACTGATTAATATTAAATATTTTTTTGTAAAAATCTGGTTTATCTTGCTGAAATTCGAAACGGATATACAACCGCTGTTGAGCTAAGTTTTCTACAATCTGAGCAAATCCAAAAACCAAGAATGTGATTGCATGCCTGTTAAACCTAAACTGTTCTAAAGGTTGATTAAAATATAAATAAGCATTTTCATCATCAACTCGAAGCTTAGGCTTAAATACTGCACAATGTAGTCCGATAAATTGCTCTAAAACTTCGATTGCTGAACCAAGGTTTTCTGAAGCTGTTGCTGCCACACCAATATGCCCATAACAAGAAATCTTCATTTCCTTTGCAAGATATAGACTGATTGCTGGTTCGTTGGTAATCAGTGCAGCTTTTTCTAATAAGTAATTGAAAATATTAAAATCAACATACCAAAAAGGTGCATTGAGTTTATCAATTGAAATACCTGTTCCAGATAATAGTTGTTCAGGTGCAATGCCCCGTTTTTTAAGTACATCAACTAATAAATTCACATAACTACCAGGAAGTTCAGGATTCATATTTTTAGATCCTATACAGCTAATATTTTGGCGTAAATTGGTAAAAATTGGCGGTTTATGAACTATGCCATGATTTATCATTAAGGCATAGTAAGTTCGTAAAAAATCCAAGGTTAAAGGTTTATTTTCCAATGAATGTACTAATTGTTCACGCGCATCCTGAAAAACGATCATTTACAACTGCTATGAAAACTACGGTTCAACATACTTTTGAACAACTTGGACATACAGTTGAAATATCTGATTTGTATGAAATAAACTTTAATCCTGTTGCATCAGCTCATGATTTTAGTGATTTTGATGAGACTGAATATCTAAATTATGCCCTCGAGCAACGTAATGCTTTAAAAAGCAATACACTTTCGCCTGATATTGCCGTTGAAATCGAAAAAGTTAAACGTGCTGATCTTGTGATTTTTACTTTTCCTTTATATTGGACATCTGTACCAGCGATCCTCAAAGGCTGGATAGATCGAGTATTTGTCTCAGGACTATTTTATGGCGGCAAACGTTTTTATAATCATGGTGGTATGACTGGCAAAAAAGCAATGCTTTGTTTTAGCCTCGGTGGACGAGATCATATGTTTGGTGAAAACTCAGTTCATGGTCCAATCGAACAATATTTATCTTCAATTCAACGTGGTTCTTTGGCTTATGTTGGTTTTGAAGTTTTACCACCATTTATTGCATATCATGTTCCATATATTAGCAATGAAAGCCGACAAGATATTTTAACTAACTTGGAACAATACCTTCAAAATCTGGATAATCTTAGCTCTCTAGAATTTCCTCATCTTGAAAATTTTGATGAAAAAATGAATCCTAAAACCTAACCAACCAATGTAAAAAAATTATAAAAAAACTGCGATCCGTCCCCAAGCTAGATCGCAGTTTTATTCTTTTGTATTATCTATTCGCTTGCTGAATTTTGTAACACTCATCTAGTGCAAGTTCATAATACGCTAAACCTTCCTGTGCAGCTAAAAATGCTTTTTTCTGCATCACGGGATCGTGATCGCATAATCGTTTAATAAGTTCCATGGCTTCATACGGATGAAGATCATCATAATGTGCATGTGCTCTTAACCAAGCTAATGAGCGTTTATTAATCGTTACTTCTGGGTTTTGAGTATAGCTTTGTACCCCCTTATAAACTTGTATACTCCAGTCCCCTGTTGCCCACTCTATCGCTAGATTTGTAGCTGCAATACTCTCAGCTAAGCTACCGCGGTAATTCACATCCCATAAGAAATGATTAACTGCATTCATCGCTGCTGGAGGCCGAACATTATTTAGCATGTCGACCGTAAGTCCAAAACCACCTGCCCAATCCTGATACCAAGTTAGATGACGCTCCTCAACTTTAATATTTTGAATCAGCCAATCTCGTGTTTCTGTTACACCTGCTAATGAAAATGCTGTAGCTTTAGCCAGTGTTCCAGCCATATAAGAAGGAAAATGAGCGACTAAAGGATAAAAGTTTAATAAGGCTGAGCGGAAACACTCTAAACTTAATGAGCCACTGGCCATATCCAAGAATAAAGGGTGTTTGCTCACTCGTTCTTTTGCTGGTAAAAGTTCATCCCAGAACCGTTGTGACCACTCAGAATGAGCCGTAATTTCCAATTTTTTTTCATATTGATTCATAGCAGTCATTGCGATGCATCCTATTTCGTATGACTTGATCCAACCATATTCCATGATTGCTGCTTTTTCAAGATTGTATCTTATTGCAGCAAATATACAATTACCATTCCTCGGTTTGTACTGAGGCGTTTATTGAATATCATTTTTAGCATTATATAAATGACCACAAAAAGCTCTAAAAACCTTAATCAGCATAAGTTTTGAACAACAAAAAGATGATTATCGCAAAAAAGCGGGATTTTTTGATTATCTAATACACATTTTATTTAATTCAGTGTAACGTAGTAAAAAACAATTCCAATATTTAGATGACTTACATAAAAACATTAGGGAGTGGTAAGCGATAAGATGAAGTTGAAAGCTTCCAATATATTGGGACAAGATCAAATCGACTTGCTAATTTCTCGCGGGCTAAATTTAGTTTGGTTTCCTAAAGAGTTAGAGGCGATCTACCGAGATCAGTATAGAAATGAGGCCGCACATGAGTTCCGTTATCGTGCGCCAATCATCTTGGGTCTATATTTATTTTTGAGCTTTGGTATTTATCAAGTCTTACCACCAGATATGCGTCTTGAGTGGATTGCTTACTACGGCTGGGTTGGGATTATTATTCTACTGGCGTGGTTATTGTCTTTTCTGCCGATCATGAACCGGTGGTTTGATCATTACGTCTGTATTGGTTCAATGGGTGCTGTAGCCATTACTTTTACCCTGATTAACGTTCTTGCACAGGGTCAACATAATATTTTATTCCATGCTGCGATGATGTATGCCGTTGTCATTATTTATGGCTTTGTAGGTATGCGTTTTTACACGGCTATGTTCGCCGGCTGGATGGGAGGTCTAATTGGTATTTCAGCAAGTACTTGGTTAAGTGGCTCTATTGACTGGACTTACCTACATCGAACATACACTTTTAGCAGTTTTTTGGGGATGGCGCTAGCCTACGCTACGGATCGGCAACATCGTGAAAATTATTTGCAGAATTGTATGATTGAACTGAACCGATTAGAACTCATGCGACAGGCACAACAACTTTCAATTCTTTCACAACAAGATGCTTTAACAGGTTTGGCAAATCGTCGTTATCTGGATGAAGTACTTGAAAATGAATGGAAACGTGCCATGCGCCATGAAATGCCCATCACAATTATGATGATTGATATTGATTTCTTTAAACTCTATAACGACACACTTGGACATATTCAAGGTGATCAATGTTTAAGACGTATCGCCATCTTATTAGGGTCTATAACTTCTCGCAGTGGAGATTTAGCAGCGCGTTATGGTGGAGAAGAATTCTTGTTACTGTTTTCAATGACTGATCGAGATCAAGCACTCATCCAAGTAAAACGATTAATGGAACTTGTAAGTAATATTGGCATTAACCATCCGAGAAGTCAGATTTCTAAACATGTCACCATTAGCGTTGGGGTTGCAACTATGGTGCCAAGCTTAGGTGATAGCCTTTCAGAATTTATCTCTCGTGCTGACCACGCTCTATATATTGCTAAAAGTAATGGCCGAAATCAGTATCATATCGCCTCTTCAGAAAATATCATTTCTGAAGCTTAATAATGTTTACCATTATTATTAAGCACAAAGTTTATGTTAATTTAATTGAATAGTACATTAAATAGAAGTCACACTTATAAATTAAATTAAAAGTGTGACTAAATAAGATTATGCTTCGATTGGTTTAAATGGAGGTACGACATCAGCATTTTGTGCACGGTGTCTTAAAAAATGATCCATTAATACAATCGCCAACATTGCTTCTGCAATTGGTGTTGCACGTACGCCCACACAAGGGTCATGACGACCTTTGGTGAGTACATCTGTATTTTCACGATTAATCGTAATCGTCTTACCAGGTGTTGTAATACTGGCGGTAGGTTTCAGTGCAATTGCAACACGAATGGTTTGACCACTCGAGATACCCCCTAAGATTCCTCCGGCATGGTTAGCAAGAAAACCATCTGTAGTAAGCTCATCACGCGTTTCATGGCCAAATTGACCTGCTACAGCAAATCCGTCACCAATCTCAACGCCCTTGACCGCATTAATACTCATCATTGCATGTGCAATATCAGCATCTAAACGATCAAATACAGGCTCACCCCAACCAACGGGAACATTTTCAGCAACAATTTCAAGCTTTGCACCACAACTTGTTCCTTGCTCGCGAAGAGAAGTAACCAACTTTTCAAAACGCGGCACCGCATCAACATCACCACAGAAAAATGGATTGTTAGGTACTTCAGCCCAATCTAATTTTTCAGCAATTTCGTTCCCGATTTGAGTGACATGTCCACGAATATCAATGCCAAATTTTTCAGCAAGATATTTTTTTGCAATTGCACCAGCAGCAACTCGCATTGCTGTTTCACGTGCACTCGAACGTCCACCACCGCGATAGTCACGGAATCCGTACTTTTGTGTATAGGTATAATCAGCATGACCGGGACGGAAAGTTTGAGCAATATTGCCGTAGTCTTTAGATTTTTGATCTGTATTACGAATCAATAAACCAATCGAAGTTCCAGTTGTTTTCCCTTCGAAAACACCAGAAATAATCTCGACTTCATCAGGCTCTTTACGTTGCGTTGCAAATTTAGATGTACCAGGCTTGCGGCGATCCAAATCTTTCTGCAAATCAGCTTCACAAAGTTCAAGACCCGGCGGCACGCCATCAACAATTGCCATCAAACCGACACCATGAGACTCTCCACATGTCGTGACTTGAAAAAGTTGACCAATACTATTTCCAGCCATGTTCTATCCCCTTAATTCTGAATGGATTGCTGAAATATTTCTTTATAACGACGGCATTGTTCAGCAGTCAAAGCAAAAATACCAGAACCACCTTTTTGGAAAGTTAGCCAGTGAAAGTCAACCGTATTGAAATTTTGACGCATCGCCCACTCTGAATTACCCACTTCGATAACGATCAGACCATCTTCAGTTAAATAATCAGCAGCTTGAGCCAACATTTTACGCACCAATTCCAAACCATCTTGTCCCGCAGCAAGCGCAAGTTCTGGCTCATGTAAGAATTCTTCAGGTAAATCTGCCATATCTTCAGCATCTACATAAGGCGGATTACTTACGATCAAGTCATATTGATTTTCAGCAGGTATTTTTGCAAATAGATCAGATTCAAGTAGTGCAACTTGATACTGCTTATTGTGGTGCTCAGTATTAATCGATGCAACCTCTAAAGCTTCTTTTGAAATATCAGTTGCATCAACTTCTGATTCTGGATATGCATATGCCAATGCAATTGCAATACAGCCTGAACCCGTGCACATATCCAAGATACGTTGTGGTGTTTTCGGTTTCGAATTTTCTGGCAAACTGTTTAATGCTTCAAGCATTTGACCATTTTCATCTAAACAATATGGCGCAAAACGTTGTTCAATTAACTCAGCAATCGGTGAACGTGGGATTAAGACACGTTCATCTACATAAAATGGCTTATTAAAGAAATAGGCAAGATTTAAAAGGTATGAAGTTGGTACACGTTCATTAATACGACGTTCCAATAAGCTTAGAAATTCCGCCTTTTCACTTGGTAATAGCTTCGCATCTAGGATTTCAGCATCCGCATTCCACTCAAGAGAGAGTGTTTGTAAAACCAATGCTGAGCTTTCAGCAAAATAATCTTCTGTACCTTGACCTAAGTGTGCATCGTATTGACGAAGTGCTGTTACACCAAAACGGATAAAATCTCTTATGCTTACTAAGTTTTCAGCCGCTTCTTGTAAATGTTCAGGGCTGATCGTTGGTCGCTCCACTTAGGCGTCTCCAAAAGTGCTAATTGCAAAACGGTTTATTTTACCTGAGCCAAGAAAAGCAAAGCAACGCTTTAACAAGTTTCTAACCCGCATGAAGCTTAATTAACAAGAAAAAACCGCTTCAAATCAAAGAAACGGTTTTATATCGTATATATTTAAATTTTAACGAGACAAGTAACGAGTCATATCCTCGATACCTTTTAAAGTCATTGGATACATATGATCTTCAAATGTTTCTTTAATCCACTGAATTGTTTGGGTGTAATGCCAATAACCTTCAAGTTCAGGGTTGAGCCAAGCCGTTTTATCAAAGTGCTGACGCAAACGTCTTAACCACACTTCCCCAGCCTCATCATTCATATACTCGACCGAACCACCAGCAGACTTTAATTCATAGGGTGCCATGCTGGCATCTCCTACAATAATAACCCGATAATCACGACCATAGGTATGTAATAAATCCCATGTATTCATACGGGTGGAGCTACGACGATGATTGTCTTTCCATACATAATCGTAAAGACAGTTATGGAAATAAAAATACTCTAAAGTTTTGAATTCTGATTTTGCAGCACTAAATAATTTTTCACATTCAGCGATATAAGCATCCATAGAACCGCCCACATCGAACAACATCAGCACTTTAATTCGATTACGGCGTTCTGGGACAAGTTGCACATCCAAGATACCTTGTTTCGCAGTTTCACGAATCGTACCATCAACGTCTAGCTCTTCAGCAGCACCTTGACGCGCAAATTTGCGCAAACGACGTAAAGCAATTTGCATCTGACGTGTGCCTAAAACCTGATCGTCATCAAGATTTTGGTATTTACGTTGTTCCCATACTTTTACCGCTGAACGTTTACGCCCTGGCCCACCAATACGCACACCTTCTGGGTGATCACCAAACGCGCCGAAAGGCGAAGTTCCACCTGTGCCAATCATTCGATTGCCACCCTGATGTTTTTTATGCTGTTCGCGTAAACGCTCTTCCAACATTTTCATCAGTTCTTCGAGAGAACCTGCCTTTTGTAATTCAGCACGTTGTTCAGGCGTTAAATGTTTTTCTAGCAGTTCAAGATCAAACCAGTCTTTTGGTAATTTATGAACGTGTTTGAGTAGTTCATCTAAGTCAAAAGTCTCAATACCATCAAAATATTCTTTCATGGCACGATCAAACTTATCAAAGAAGCGCTCATCTTTGACTAAAACCGTTTTAGCCAATTGATAAAATTCTTCTTGATCTGCAAAAACAAGACCCGAAGCCACCGCTTGATTGAGATCAATCAGTTCACGTGTCGTAACAGGTATGCCATATTTGCGTAAGGTATAGAACAGTCGTACAAACATCTATGAGCACTCTTAACGACGTGACATAAAGGCTAAACGTTCTAGCAACTGTACATCTTGTTCATTCTTGATTAATGCACCATACAATGGTGGAATCGCTTTTGATTTATCATGGTTACGTAATACATCTTCTGGCATATCATCTGCCATCAATAAGCTTAACCAATCAATTAATTCAGACGTTGAAGGCGGTTTTTTCAAACTTGGAACTTGGCGTAACTTGAAAAAGATTTGTAAAGCTTCACTCACCAAAGTGTTCGAAATACTTGGGAAATGAACTGCAATGATGTCACGCATCGTTGCTTCATCTGGGAACTCAATATAATGGAAGAAACAACGACGCAAGAATGCATCTGGAAGTTCTTTTTCATTATTTGAAGTAATAATCACGATTGGACGCTGAGTTGCAGTAATCGTCTCACCTGTCTCATACACATAGAACGACATTTTATCGAGCTCATGCAATAAGTCATTTGGAAATTCAATATCTGCTTTATCAATTTCATCAATCAACAATACACAACGTTCTTCACTGGTAAATGCTTCCCACAATTTACCTGGTTTAATATAGTTTTTAATGTCATAGACACGATCATCACCTAACTGACTATCACGCAAACGTGACACGGCATCATATTCATATAAACCTTGCTGTGCTTTGGTTGTTGATTTGATATGCCAAGTAATCAGTTTTAGCCCAAGGCTCTCTGCAACCTGTTCAGCAAGTAAAGTTTTACCTGTACCAGGCTCACCTTTTACCAATAATGGTTTTTGTAGAGCACGCGCTGCTTTTACAGCAAGCTTCAGACTATCGGTTGCAATATATTGATCTGTACCAGTAAAGTGTTGATTATCAGCAGACATTTAAAAAACCTTATTTTTCTGTATCTAACTTTGTGTAAATATTTAAACTGAACGTGTAGCTTTTTTATTCGTGGTATATTTTGACCAGCAAAAGCCAATCGACAAACCAATACCGATGACAAATAGAATCAAGGATAAATTGGCCCATACCAACACATGTTCTTTGGTTAATACACCAAAAATCAATCCAAAAATTGCAGGAGCGACTCCAGAATTCGGGCCCTCTGAAATTGTTGGTGTTGCAAGGACAGCAAAAGCAATAATCCATAAGATTCCACCGAGGGTACTCGGTAATCTCGTCATTAAACGGTACCAACACCACAAGGCAATGATTGTTCCAGTAACATAAACTATGATCGCAACATTTTCTTCAGGAAACTGATCCAGTACTGAAAGAATGTTTGCCCATACCGCTGTTAATGTCTCAAGCACCACGTAAGCCCTCTGGTTCTACCGCATTCGGATTGATTAACCCTTCTGGCGGCATTTGAATAAAAAAGCCTTTGGTTTCTAACGAATCCATAACATGTAGAACATTTGCACGTGCAAGTTTACGCTCAGCATGAAGTTCTAAATGCATAACAAAAGTCGCTTTACCAAATGCCTGTAAAACAGTTTCTGGAATACCTTCAAAGGGATTTTCAGATTCTTTATTCTCAGAAGAGTTCAGACGAGCAATATACATATACATTTCGTCTTTCTTGCTCGATCTATAAATATCGCAGTGCATGTTTACTCACAACTTTTGTCAACTTTAGTAACCATCAAGTCAATTAGACTTCGACAGACACTAAACAGGATACATGAAAAAAACCACAGGTACATTAAGGAATGTTAACGCTATAGTCGTCTTTTTTAGCAATTCCGTTTTACCGAGATACTTTCATTTGCGTTGCCAAATACTCACTATCTTGATGCAAAAGCGCGATAAGAGGCTTGGTTAAAAGCTCATAACGCCAGCCTAATAAGTAATCTGGTAAAACTTGTTCATCTAAGCCAAATACAACATGCTCATAAATCGCATGAAGCCATTTCTTTCGTAACAATACTTCTTTAGGAATAGATGTTTGATTAACAATATTATCAATTAATAAGTCAACTTTTGGTGCCAATTCTTTTGAATTATTCTTAATCGGACGTGCAATCCTCAACGGCCACTCTTCTTCTGGAGGCAAGAATTTCAAGAGTTCTAAAATCATTTTGCCGTGCTCACGCACAATATTAGGTCGAATATCTTTGACTTGAGCAAGCTGAAAAGTATTCCGGGGATTTTTCTCTACCAAATCAATCATCGTGGCGTTTTTAAGAATAAAACTACGAGGCTGATTCATGGCTTTGGTAATTTGCTCACGCCAAATACTTAATTGTTGTAATTGCATTAACTCACGTCGTGAATGACGGTAATTTCCGATATCAGTATAAAGCTCTGCGAGTGGTGTCTCTGTACCAATTTCTTTGGTGAGATTCTGACAATCTTCCAAAACATAATGATAAATCCCTTTGCTTTGTAAATCCCGTTTTAAGACTTCAGCGAGCTTAGGTAAATAAAGCACATCATTGGCAGCATAACTGATCTGTTGTGGCGTTAATGGGCGTGCTAGCCAATCTGAACGCGTTTGATCTTTCTCAATCTCGATATCTAAATAAGTTTTGAGCGCATTTTGATAGCTGACTTGTAGACCATGACCTAGAAACGCCATGGCAACTTGTGTATCAAAAATATTATGCAAGGGCTTTTGGTCAGCATAATGATAAATTAAATCAATATCTTCACTACATGCATGAAAGATATTCTGTTGAGCATTAAATACTTTTTGCCAAAAATATGTAAGATCTAACGCCGCGCCATCAAGTAATGCAACCTGACCATCTAAGTTAATTTGGCATACCCCAAGTTTTGGATATAAGGTATCAACCTTAATAAACTCGGTATCAAGTGCATAAGTGGAACAATGTTCCATTTTGTGGAGGAGAACAGCTAAATCTTCTTGCTGCTGGATAAACTGAAACATATTTGCTCAAATACAATAAAAGAACCATTTGCAATCAAACTGTGAAACACAGTGATTACTCAAACAAAATAAACGCAAAACTCAATCAGTATTCCATTTGCACATGAAATTACTCCTCTTCCATATAATCAAAAAACGAAAATCCTTTTCGCCTGCTAATAGTGCCATACATTGTGCTAAATAGATCTAGAATAATGTTAGACAAAATGTAAAAGTTAATTATTTGTTTAAATTAACAGCATGAATTTAAAATAAATATCTATAAATGGTTATTTTACTATTATTTCATCCGCATTCGGTTGTGCACAGCCTGACTTAAAGTATGGCTATCGACATATTCCAACTCACCGCCTTGTGGTACACCTTGTGCGATCCGTGTCATATGAATCGGTAAATGCTTGGTTGCTTCAACGAGATAATGCGCTGTCGCTTGCCCCTCAACAGTTGCGTTAGTTGCTAAAATAACCTCTTGTACCTTGCCTTCGCTCAAACGCTGAATTAAATAGGGAATCCCAATTTCTTCAGGACCAATTCCGTCTAAAGGTGATAAATGCCCACCTAAGACGTGATATTTCCCCCTAAAACTACCACTTTGTTCAATTGCCATGACATCTGCGGGTGATTCAACCACACAAAGTAATTGTTCATCACGCTCGTTTGATGCACAAATATCACAGATTTCATTTTCAGTTAGAGAATGACAAATATGGCATTCATGAATATGACTAGATGCTTCATGCAAAGCATGTGACAAGGCAAATGCCCCTTCACGGTTCTTCATCAATAAATGCAATGCCATACGCTGTGCAGACTTTGGTCCAACACTTGGTAAAATACGCAATGCATGAACTAATTGTTCAAATCTTTCACTAAACACAAATCAACTCTCAGAATCTCCTCAATCCCTCTTTAATTAAGAAGGAATCCTCCCTGAAATGCGATTAGAGTATCGCAAGAAAGGGAGGCTGGGACGGATTTAAAATAAACCAGATAAACCTGGTGGTAAGCCCATACCAGAATTTGCACCTTGCAATTTTTCTTCAGAAATCGCTTCAGCCTGACGCGCCGCATCATTCATTGCCGCTGCAATTAGATCTTCAATCATATCGGCTTCGTCCTGTAAAAGATCTGGACTAATTTCAATACGTTTAACGACATTACGACAAGTCATGGTTACTTTAACCAAACCACCGCCCGCTTCTGCGTGAACTTCTGTATTTGCAAGCTCTTCTTTGGCTTTTTTAAGGTTTGATTCCATATCTTTTTGCATGCGTTGAGCTTGCTGCATGAGCATATTAATGTTCATAAGTTTCTCTCGTTAAATTAAATCTAAACCGCGTGATAAATCGCGAATAATATCATTAATGTCTTCTAAACCGACAGACACACGAATTAAGCCTTCTTCAATTCCTGCGGCTTGTTTAGCTTCAGCAGACATTCTACCATGTGAGGTCGTTGCTGGATGGGTAATTGTTGACTTAACATCACCTAGATTACTGGTAATCGATAAGAAACGCGTGTTATCAATGACCGTCCAGGCACCTTGACGCTCCCCCTTTACTACAAACGATACCACGCCACCAAAACCTTTTTGCTGTTTCTTGGCAAGTTCATGGCCTGGATGATTTGGCAAACCAGCATAATAAACTTTTTCTATTTTATCATGCTGTTGTAACCACTCAGCCAATTTCTGCGCATTTTCACAATGGGCTTTCATTCGAATGCTCAGCGTTTCTAAGCCTTTTAAGAAAATCCAAGCATTGAATGGACTCATTGAGTTACCTAAGGTACGAATAACCCCGTTAATCTCTTCAAGCAGGTCATGCTTTCCAACTACTGCACCACCCAAAGCACGACCTTGACCATCGATATACTTCGTTGCTGAGTATAAAACCAGATCTGCACCAAACTTAATTGGTTGCTGTAATACTGGTGTACAGAAACAGTTATCTACTGCAAACAAGGCACCATGTGCATGTGCAATATCCGCAATTGCCTGCATATCACCCACTTGTGCCAATGGATTCGATGGTGTTTCTATAAACAACAAACGCGTATTGGGACGAATCGCTTGTTTCCAGCCCTCAAGATCACCTAAATCAACAAAGGTGACTTCAACTGCGAATTTAGCGACGTATTTTTCAAATAAAGCAATGATTGAACCGAAAACAGCACGTGAACAAATTACATGATCACCCGCTTTTAAATAGGCCATACAGATTGCATGCACAGCTGCCATACCTGAACTGGTCGCTACAGCACGTTCTGCGCCATCAAGCACCGCTAAACGCTTCTCAAATGCTTGTACAGTTGGATTGGTATACCGTGAATACGTATTCCCCGCGATTTGTCCAGAAAACTTGGCAGCGGCATCAGCAGCGCTTTCACAAACAAACGATGAAGTTAAAAAGATAGGCTCACTGTGTTCCCCTTCAAAGGTACGATCATGCCCAGTACGAATGGCTAGTGTTTCAAGTTGGTATTCTAAATCATCGTTTGGATTCATCGTTTTATATGCCTTATGATCAATGGTCTCAATCTTCCTTTATAAAAAAGTAATAATTTTTATAAAGGGTTATCAAATCCTGTCTAAATATGCCAACATTTTGATCGCCTAATGTATTTAAGGTCAAGGCATAAGATGAAATTATCGCTTAGACTTCGTGCAATCTTGACTCATGATGAGACTTTCATAGATGAAATCGCTTGTGGAACAGCAAAAAATAAATTTTAAACATCTCGCTATGCGCGTATTTGAATCAGACAAACTCGTGCTGTCCCAATCAACACCCTATCAAGTCATCGCGCAATTTAAACAAACCCGTGTGCGTTTTTATGCATCTGAGAATAAACGCTACAAAGAGCCACTGGTTTTTGTTGCCCCACTTGCCATCAATATGGATATCTATGACCTCTATCCTTATCGCTCTTTAGTCAAACACTTCCAAGAAGCTGGTTTTGATGTTTATCTGATTGATTGGGGTAAGCTCACCTATAAAAACTACCAAATTAACTTTCTATCATTTCTCGATAAGTTTATTCCACGTTGTATTGAAGCCATTCAAACACATTCTAAATCTGAGAAGATCTCCCTGCATGGTTGGAGCATGGCTGGCATTTTCGTAACGCTCTATACTGCCCGACATCAACCTAATGCTGTCAAAAACCTTATGGTTCTTGGAAGTCCAATTGATAGTTATGCATCTGGTTATATCGGAAAGCTCTATAAAACGCTGGCTTATGTCACTACACGCAATGAAAAAATTAAAGATTATATTTATAACCGCTTACCCAAAGTCATGATCCATTCACCAGGTTTTTTAAACTCTCTGGGCTTTAAATTACTGGATCCTAAAGGCTGGATTGATGGCAACATTCAATTATTAAAAAATTTGGGTAACCTTAAACTTGTACAAGAAGATGCGACACTGAGCCATTTCTTAAACAACATGATTGATTATCCAGGTGGTATTAATCAAGACATGCTGTTTAATGTTTGGATGCAAAATCCGCTAAAAAACGGTGCAATTACCCTCAAGAATAAAACCATTGAATTGAAGAATATTAATTGCTCTCTTTTGGTCGGCGCGGGCAAAAGTGATCAATTGGTTACGGCAGATGCAGCATTTCCTCTGACACAACTGACCAGTAGCCAAGATGTGACGTTTACCTTGATACCGGGCGGACATTTAGGTTTAATGTCTAGTCAAAATAGTTCAATTGAGTTCTGGCCAACACTTACAAATTGGCTGTCAGAACGATCAACGCTAATAAGAAGGTAGACAATGATTCAATCTGTTGCATTTATCGGTTTAGGCGCTATGGGTTATCGCATGGCGGCACATTTACCCAAGCATTTCAATACAGTCTTGGTTTGGAATCGAAATTTCAGTAAAGCTGAACAACATGCAACAGAATATGGCACCACAGCAGTTGAACTATCCGAAGCTGTACAAGCAGATATTATTTTTTCTTGTTTGCCGACGAGCCAAGATGTCGAAACGTTAATTGACAGTGTTGAGATTAAATCAGGTGCGATTTGGATCGACTGTACCAGTGGAGTGCCAGAGGCTGCTCAGCGATTAGCTGAAAAATTAAAACTTCGAAATATCGATTTTCTTGACGCTCCTGTAAGTGGTCAAACGATTGGCGCAGAAAATGCCACTTTAACTTTTATGGTGGGTGGCGATGTTAATGCATTTGAACGTGCTTACCCAGCGATGGCTGCATTAGGTAAGTTGATTCAGCATGTGGGCGATTCTGGCGCTGGTTTCGCAGTAAAAGCAATTAATAATATGCTACTCGCGGTAAATTTATGGTCTGTCGCAGAAGGCTTTTCTACTCTAAAAGCACATGGTGTAAATCTAGATGCAGCATTAAATTGTATTAATGCATCGAGTGGTAAAAGTCTCGTCACTGAAAATATTTTTCCGCATCGTGTGTTAAGCCGTGAATTCCCAGTAACTTTTGCTCTACCTTTACTAGCGAAAGATACTGGAATTGCTTTAGATTTAGTTCATGATGCAAAATTACCTGCACCGATTCTCTCTTTGACACAGAGTTTAATTCAAGCGGCAAGTTTAACAGCTGAGCCTAATAGTGACTTTTCGGCTGCCGTGAAAATGTATGAATCATGGAGTAAAATTACATTGGAATAAAATTAGACTTGAAAGGCTTTTTTACAGAAAATGAGCATAAATAAAAAACCATTCAACCGAATGGTTTTTTGATCGTACCAACTTAGCTTGCAGAGCGCTTAAAGTTATCATCATTTCGACAATACTCTAGGCTGTCTCTTAAAATTCCAACCATACGATAAATATGTTCAGGCTTTTCTAAGAAAATTTGACCATTACCTTGAACCTCTAGCCCTGCACGTTCTAATTCTTTTCTGCGAAGGTCATCCATAGAAACAATGAACTGTATAGTATGACGTTTACGATTTACATCATATCTGAATAACCAACGATTGTTTTTACCTTGATATAGGACTGAATAATAGCTCTCAGTGTCTTTTGATTCTAATTCAATCTCAGGGAAAAGTTCAGTAACAATACGATAAAGCTCTTGTTCATCTTTAGTTGTAATAATTTTCTGATTATCTGGATTAACAATAAAATCTGGCTCTTCTACTTTAACATTTACCAATGCTTCTTCTGCTGTTTTGGTCAGCTCAATAGGTTGAGCCGTAATAACTGTGGGCGATGATAAGCCTTTGACTACAGTATCACTTATTGCTTGCTGAACTGCTTGTTTTACAAAAGGTTGGATGGTTTCTAAAAACTTAGTATTTAATTGGCGTGGGATACTTGCTTGTTGAGCAACATACCTAACAAAATCAATATCAACTTCATTAATACTTCGTTTAATAACTGCTTTAAATTGCTGAATATATTGATTTTCCTCAGCAAAAAATCTTAATTTTTCAGCATGAAAATTGTCATGTTTAAATTCAGCAAGCTGAGTTAAATCTTCTGGCTTAGTTTTTGTAAAATCAATGGTTAAGAATGGTTTTTCGTCCATTACATTCGTGTTTATTAAATCAGTAAAGAACCGCCATTCTTTGCCATTTGTAATTGCGCCTATTGTTACGCCCAAACTACTATTAAAATAACGAGAAAGCTGTGGAGCATGATTAGTTAAATCTGCAATATAAGGTTTTGCTTCAATGAACATTACTGGCTGACCATTGCAATAAAGAGCATAATCAACTCTTTCAGTTGCCTTTACTCCTGGAAAATCTGCAGCAAATTCCGCTAAGACTTTAGTTGGATCGTATGGACTAAACCCTAAGATATCCAGCAATGGTAAAATCAAAGCCTGTTTGGTAGTTTCCTCGGTTGTACAGTGGCTACCCACTCTCTTAACATGATCAATATGTGATTTTAATTTCGTAATAAATTCTTCCATGTTTTATCCCCTAATTATTAATGTCTATATATTTATTTATAAATCCATACTATATTTAAGGTTAAATAATAGCAATATGAAGTAGCAAGAATACTTTTCCTTTAGAATCTCTATCATTTATTATTCACATCAATTTTAAATATCTTTCCATTACATACCCAAACCGTATAAACCTGCATATCAATCTCATAAACATATTCTGTTGCACTGCAAAAAGATCGGCCATCTCTATGTTTGAAATATCTTGGATAAGACTTCCCCATCTTTCTAATTAAATCGCTTTCACTATCTCCAATGCTAACAAGCTCATAGGCGGAACGCATTGAATTTGTTTCTCTGGCAAAAGTAGTAACTGACATTAAAATTGAAATTATTGCGAGCATTAAGTATTTCATTCTATAAAGCTCTTATTATTTAATTCACATAATTTACCAAACAGTAAAAACAAAGTCATTACAAAAAAACTGATGCTTTACTTTATCGTTGTATAGAGCAGCGGACTCATAATCCGTTGGTCTAGGTAACTAAATTTAGTATTTCTCTGACCTTGAACCTTAAAGTTCAAGGACTTTTTATGTAAAATCTCTAACTAAAATATTTTTTATTCAGAAACGTATGCTGTACTTAGTATTCAGATCTGCATGTTCAGGTAAGTTGTGTAAATCCTGATCCGTAATAATGCCATGCTCTGGCATTTTAAAGGTATTGTAGGCTTCGTTCTTAGGAACAACTGGAGCTTTATTTATACTTTCATAATTCGAAGATACACAGCCAACAAGCCCTACCCCGAGTGTAGACGCAATTAAAAATTTCTTCATAATTCCATTGATTACTATAAAAGTCACATAATCTAACAAACAACTTTATGAATGTCTCATGACTAATATTTATGAGTTCCCGTACAAAGAAGTGAGCTGAAAATTTAAAATCGCTTGATGAATTATAAAAATTAAAACACTGATCAGACAAAGCTGTCTAAAAAAAACTGAAAAGTTCATGATATTTATAACATCATTAAAACTATTGATATATAATGTTTTTTATTAAAAATAAGAATGAATTATGGAGTGGAATTACACTCGAATAATACAGTTTTATTGAAATTTCATCAATAAACCTTATATTAGTACATGCACCAGGTTCAACTTGGTGCTTATTCATAACCAGAGGAATACCTCATGAAGAAGTTTACAGTTGCAATTTTTGCAAGTTTCGCCGCACTGACAAGTTTCAGTATGCAAGCTTCAGCTTCAGAGCAAGAATGCAAAAAGTTACAAGATAACTATAACCTTATCTACGCATCTAAAGGTTTTTGCTTCAAAGATGCTGATGCCAAAGCGAAATATGGTAATGAAAACTGCCACACGACTAAGCCTAAGTTTTCTGAAAAAGAGCAACAACGCTTAGATGAAATCAAAGCGCGCCAAAAAGAATTGAATTGTAAATAAGCATATTCTCGTGGTTAGAGTCGGAAAGCTTTACCGACTAAATCCATGAGGATTTTTTAAAGGACTAATCATGGCATACGATGACCAAAATATTTTTGCAAGAATCCTTCGTGGTGAATTACCTGCGATAAAGGTTTATGAAGATGAACAAGTTCTTGCGTTTATGGATATCATGCCTCAAGCCGATGGACACACTTTAGTGATTCCAAAGACCCCAGCGGTTACCCTACTCGACCTTCCTGCCGATGCTGCTGCTTATACGATTCAAATCGTGCAGAAAATTGCTCAAGCGATGGAAAAAGCGCTAGACGTGAAAGGTATTGTATTAATGCAACTTAACGGTGCGGCGGCTGGTCAAACAGTACCCCATATACATTTTCACCTGATCCCAAGTTCTATTCATGAGCTGGGTCGCCATGCAGCCCAAATGGGTGATCAAGAAAAGATCAAAATGCTAGCTGAAAAGATCAAGGCTGCCCTTTAAGTTTTGATTCTGATGAAAATGGAGCTTATGCTCCGTTTTTTATTTTTATTATTCGTATAAAAATCAATAATAAATCCATATAGACCTCTATTTTAACCGTCATAAAACTGTCATTTTTTCTTCACTTCTCTGTCACAAAGTTTACCGATACTGCATACAAGTTAGTGAGCTATGTAACTTTTTGTACACAAGCAAACTTATAACAGTAACTAAGGCAACAGCCATTTACAAAAAAGTGTTTTGGAGAAATCTCAATGAAAAAATTGCTTCTTGCTGCTACTGTAGCAACTTTAGCCATGAATGCAGCACAAGCAGCACCTACATTGTATGGTAAGCTCAATGTGACTTTGGATCAAATTGATAAAAATGGCTTTAAAGATGAAAGCGTAACAAAAGTAAATTCAAATGCCTCTCGTATCGGTATTAAGGGTGAAGAAAAATTAACTGAAAACCTTTCTGCTGTTTACTTAATTGAATGGCAAATCAATGCAGATGGGGACGGTGACCAATCTTTTACAAACCGTAATCGTTTTATCGGTCTTAAATCAGAAGGCGTAGGTACATTGAAAGTAGGTCAATACGACTCTTATTTCAAAACAGCAGCTGGCAGTAACCAAGATATTTTTAATGATCACAATGAACTTGATATGACCGCTATTTTAGCTGGTGAAGATCGTTTAAAAAATGTGATCGGTTTCGAAACAGATAAAAAATTATTAGGCGGCTTGGCTTTAAACGTGATGTTCCAACAAGGTGAAGAATCATCTAGTACGGAAAATTCGTCTAAAGGCTACAAAGGCAGCCGTGATGGCTTTGGTGATGGCGTTTCAGCATCGCTTACTTATGATAACAAAGACTATGGTTTAGCTGCGGCAGTTGCAGCTAACTACGGTATTGCATCTAAATACAGTGCTTATAGTTTATCTGGTATTTATACTGACGCAGTCCGCGTAACAGGTTCACTTGATTTCACAAAATTAGGTTTTGATGGTTTTGTTTTGGGTGCTTTATGGCAAACTGCTCAACCGACTGATGATACTGTGACTACAACAAGTGGTACGCCAGCTGTAATTACTACTTATAAAGGTTTACAAGAAGATGCATATGGCGTTACTGCAGCCTACAAAATCCCTTCTACACCGATCAAGTTAAAAGCACAGTATATCTCTGCTACAACTGAATCAAATGGTCGTGATGATCGTAAACAAGATCTTTATGGTCTAGGTGCTGATTATCAAATCAATAAACAAGCACGTTTCTATGGCGTAGTTGGTCAGCAAAAACGTGATTGGTTAGTGAAAGATGATAAGAAAACAACTATCGGTTTAGGTATGGAATATAACTTCTAATTTGAAGATTATCTTCTAGTGAATAAAAAAGGGCTTTATGCCCTTTTTTGTTTTTTATCATCTTACTTCTTCAAAAACCCACTCACCAAATTTAAAACATTTTGAATGTCATTATTTGCTTCTTGAGGATTAGTATTGCTCCCTTGTGGCGTTAAAGAATCAATCACTTGTGGTAAAACCGAAGCGATCGCACCATAAATCGCTTGTTTAGGTGCTTGAGTCTGCTCTGCAACCTGCTCTACCTCTTGATCGTCAAATAAATTTTGAATGTTTTGCGTTGGAATGTCCTGTGCATTTTGTTGTTGGGGATCAACCCAGCTTTGTACTTGGTTAGCCAAACCTGCATTTTTTAATTTATCCAGCGCACCTTGCAAACCGCCTTGTTTTTGAATCCAAGCCAAAATGAGTGGTAAAACGGCTATGAGTAAAGTTTGAGCTGAATTTCCACCTTTGGCACTACTTTGTTGATGACCACCATTCAACTGACCTAGCACAGAACCTAGTATTCCACCTAAACCGCCTTGTTGATTGGAGTTGCTCTGTTGTCCACCCATTTGTCCTAATACAGAACCAAGAATACCACCGAGCCCACCACTCGATTGTTGCTGACCACCTAAAGCTTGTTTTGCTAACATCTCAACGATATTGGTTAAATTTGTCATGATGCATTGTTCCTTTGGAATATTTATCCAAAAAGCATACGCTGCTTTGAAAGCATAGAACAAAATTGAATTGTTAAATTTTGCAAGAACTTGGACGCCCACTTAACTAGGTGATAGTGACCAAATAGCTTAACACTTTATGACTTACCAGCGGAATTTATTCCAGTTTTCTGGGTTTGCCCAAAACTTGGAGTTAAACCAATCCGGGACATGCTTATAGGTTAAAATATTAAACTGCCACAAAGCAAAGTCACTATCATGCGTGGTTTTATCGATCAGCTGAGTAAAACCGAGTGAGCGTAATAGCTTTTCGTCACCAATTTTACTTACGACCACAATCCGTTTTGCCATAAGGTCACGTAATTTTACCAATAACTGTGCTTTCTGAGTTTCAGTGATGTTTTGCATTTCTTCAGTGTCAAATAATACAAAACCTAAATCATAACGCTGTGTAAAAGGCAGATTTAAAAAGTCAGTTACGTTAAAATGATGCCATTGAATTGAAGCATTTTGGTCAATCTGTTGACCGATACAAAGTGCAGTATGTATGGGCTGTTCCTGAGATAAATCGTCTAGCATAGAAGTGATGACATTTTGTTCAGCCATAACTGCAACCCTTGATTGAGAAAGATGAGAGTTTATTCATGGAACTACAAGGCATTTGTCATAAAATGCATGCAGCACTCACAGCGCATAGTGTAACTGATCAATCAACGCGCAAGGCAAATGTTGAATATAAATTTATATTAGATCGTTCAGAAACTGACCTACCGTTTAATCTGGGACAAGAATTAGAGATTGAATGGACAGGTAATATTTTTTGTACTTCTTGCGGTGCAAAAACACCAAAGTCATATTCGCAAGGACATTGTTTTAAATGCTTTAAGACCAAAGCTGAATGTGACTTATGTATTATGAAGCCTGAAACCTGTCATTATCATCTCGGTACTTGCCGTGAAGATGACTTCGCACATCAGGTCTGTTTCCAACCTCATATTGTGTATTTAGCAAATTCGAGTGCGCTCAAAATTGGGATTACACGAATCGTGAATATGCCAACACGTTGGTTAGATCAAGGTGCTACTCAGGCGCTTCCTATTCTAAAAGTGGGTTCACGTCGCTTATCTGGACATTTGGAAACCATGTTCGGGACACAAATTGCAGATAAAACTGACTGGCGTAAACTGCTTAAAGGTGAAGCTGAACCATTGAATTTAATTGAGCAACGTGATCAGATTATTGAAGAATTTGCTCCAAAAATTCAAAGTATTCGTGAAGAATTCAGTCAAAACCTTGAGTTTGATGAAGGCTTAGAACTCTTAGACAACGAATTGCCGCATGAGTTCATTTATCCCGTTGAGCATTATCCTGAAAAAATTAAATCATTGAACTTAGATAAAACCCCAAAAATTCGTGGTGTATTACAGGGTATTAAAGGTCAATATCTATTATTGGACATTGGTGTAATCAATATTCGTAAATACACAGGTTATGAGTTGATTCTACGTGCATAAGAAAAAGGTGGCGTTTAAGCCACCTTTTTTAGATCGGTTCTGTTTTCAAACATTGCAAAATCGCTTGAACTGGGTCTTCGGTATCACCAGAGATCAAACGTTTATGCATACTCAAATGCTGCATCATTTGAATATGAGCCGTTTCATGATCCATTAATCTTTCAATTTCTGTAGCCAAATTTTGTGGCGTGGCATCGGCTTGAATAAGTTCCTCTATCACTTTCTTACCTGCAATAATATTAGGTAATGAATAATATGGAATTTTGACCAAGAATTTTGCAATAAGATAAGTTAGCCAATTTAACTTATAAAAAGTCACCATCGGGCGATGTAATAACATTGCTTCAAGTGTTGCTGTACCCGATGCAAGTGCCACAATATCACTGGCACTCATCACCATGCGACCAATTTTTGATTCAGAATCAATATTGTCCAAAATATGGATTTTCGACTTGAGTGTGATATCTAGATTTAAAATGCCCTGCTCAATTTGATGCTTGCGCGCCTCATTAATTGCTGGGATCAAAAATTCTAAGTCTGGGTATTTACGATGTAGAATCTCAGCAGCGCCAATGAGTAAAGGAAGTAAACGTTCAACTTCACCACGACGACTGCCGGGCAATAAGGCAATATGTATTTTATCCGCAGATAAGCCGAGCTGATGCTTTGCCTCAATGATGGGGTTTTTTAATGGCAGTTGTTTAGCAAGTGGATGACCAACAAAAGCCGCAGCAACGTCATAATTTTCATAAAATGTTTTTTCAAACGGAAATAAACACAATACGAGGTCAATACTACGTTTAATCCCATGAACACGACCCTGACGCCATGCCCATACTGATGGGCTTACGTATTGTACTGTTTTGATCGGTAAATTCTTTTCTTTGATCGTTTTGGATAAACGCAAATTAAAATCAGGTGCATCAATACCAATAAAAACATCAACCGGATGCTCCGTCCAACGTTCAACCAGACCATCGCGTACTGCAAACAGTTTTTTTAGATCTTTTAAAACCTCAACAATCCCCATAACAGATAAAATTTCCATAGGATAATAACTATGGAAACCCTCCGCGATCATTTGTGGACCGCCAATCCCCTCAAATTCAGCATCAATTCCATGTTCACGAAAACTGCGCATGAGTTTTACGCCTAGCGTATCTCCTGAAACTTCTCCGACAACGATGCCAATTTTTAGTTTTTGTTTTAACAAGACCAGCGCCCTATTTAAAAGTTTAAAAGATTCTAACAGAATGATTTTACATCACATCAGCGTAAATACTGTAATTTGTTCACAATTGGTGAAAATCAAATCAATCTAATAAATCATTATAAAAATAAAAAACTATCTAGAATTACGATGAATCTTGGATTGCGTGCCGATACATGAAACATTAATATAAACAAGAATCATTTCCATATGTGATTCTTTATCTCTCCTTTATCCTTACAAGTACACTTATGGCCAAGTCAGCATCCCCTTCATTTGCTTACCGAATGCGTATTTTTTATCGTTTCGTTTTGATATTTGTGTTGGGTTATTTTTGTATGTTGTACCTGAGCTTGAGCCTTACAGCATTATTCACATCATTATTTGCAAAAGCAGAAGCCATTTTTCTGGCGGCATTTATTTCTATCCTATTTTATGTTTGTTTCGTGATTCTCAGCTTTTGTGCCAACTCTTTAATTAAGCTTACTTTGATCAGCACAATGTTATTGGGCTTATTATTTGGCTTATCAGTAGGTTTAAATTAATGCAAAATAAAGGTGTTCGCCAATCAATGGCATGGTTGCATGCCTGGACAGGATTAATTTTTGGATGGTTATTATTTACCATTTTTTTAATGGGATCGAGTTCCTATTATCGCCACCATATAAATCTATGGATGCAGCCGCAACTGGCTGAATATCGAATCAACCAAGATACGGCTATACAAACAGCAACTCAGTATTTAGAAAAAAATGCTTCCGATGCTAAATCATGGTTTTTGAGCGTGGCGAATGATGAACAGCCAGTGAATAAAATTTACTGGGAAAAAGCCGACGGTGGTTATGAAAATCGTACTTTAGATGCAAATACAGGACAGGAATTACAACTTTCAGCGACTCAAGGTGGAGAATTTTTCTATCGTTTCCACTATCAATTATATGGAATGCCTATTTTGATTGGGCGACTGATTGCGAGCTTAGCAGCATTTGTAATGCTGATTGTTTTAATATCTGGAATCATTACCCACAAAAAAATAATTACTGATTTTTTCACTTTAAGAACCTTCAAATCACAGCGTTCATGGCTTGATTTTCACAATGTATCTTCAGTTTTAGCGCTACCCTTTTTCCTCACTATTACTTTTACGGGTTTGGCAATTTTCTTTTATTTATATTTGCCGGCTGGAATGAAAAAACTTTATCCAGATAATCCTTATCAATATTTTACTGAAATTCGAACCATTACCGAAACACAGCAATCCAATGCAGCACCTCAGCCATTAGAAGCTGTGCCTGTAGCTGAATTATTAAAACAAGTCCGTCAGCAATGGGGAGATCAAGCTTTATCGACCATTGAGGCAAAAAATCCAAATACGGATCAAGCAATCATTACCTTTAAACAACTTGAAGATCGCTCGATTACGCTTGATCAGGCCCAAATCAGTTTTAATCATACGGGTAAAATTCTGGCTAATACACGTAATAACAGCCCTGTTGCAACTTTGAATTTTGGTGTTTATAGCCTGCATATGGCGACTTTCGCTCAACCAGTACTTAGACTCGCTTTTTTCCTTTCAGGAATCTTAGGCTGTTTAATGATTGCTTCAGGTTTACTGTTGTGGAGCCTTAAACGTCAGATTCAAAACAAGTCTAACCAATTTCATTTTGGCCATTACTTGGTTGATCGCTTGAATATTGCAACTTTTATCGGTCTACCTATGGCTATGCTGAGCTATTTATTTGTAAATCGTTTTGTACATATCTCAGAAAATACGCCAAATTATGAAATCTATGCTTTTTTTAGTGTTTGGTTCTTCAGCTTTATCGTGGCTTTATTCACAAAGAAAAATTATTTATGGAAATCTCAAATCACTATTTTTGGTCTGCTGGCGATCAGCTTGCCAATTTACGACTTTATTTATCTTATTCAAAATCAACTGATTTCTGATTTTAATAGTTATTGGCTATTCTTACGCATAGATCTGTTTTTCATTTTTTGTGCATTGTTTGCCTTATTTATATATCGCAATATCCAACCTATTCAAATGAAAGCCACACAAAAGATCAAAACAAAATTAGCTAAATCAGAGGTAACAGCATGATTGTTACGAGTTTATTTCTTGTCTTGATCGGTATGTTTATCTTATATGAATGTAGCGATAAACGTCTCAGTAAATCCCCTTATCGACATCAAATCAACTCATTTAGATTCATCTTGAGACTTGCTGCTTTTTGTGTTTTTTTGATCGCGGGCGCTTTATTATGTTGGGAATATGGTCGCTCTATTGGCTTTATTAGTTGGTGGATTTTTGCAACTCCCATTACATTCTTTTTGATCTTATGGGTTAACCCACTAAAACAAAATAAGAAAAGAGAAAGCTCATAGGAAAAGATATTCACTCCATCAAGAATGAATATCTTTTAACTCAAATGAATTAATGATTGTGGTTTTTATGCTCTTCAACTGTGTCCACTTTTTCTTTGCAACACTTCATTTTTTCACAGCAATCCTTTTTATTTACCATTTCTTTGCAGCAATCAGACGCTGCAAATGTTGGAGCTGTTACGATAAAGAATACTGCTGCTAGCGTGAATTTTTTTAGATTTAACATAATGATACCTATCTATAATAAAGTTAATTTTAGTTTGTGATTTATTATCAGACACTTGGAGGCCTGTAAGGTACATGATGGATACCAATTGTTAAAAGATCAGAATAATTAAAATGAGAAGAACTGTTGTAATCCATTACTTGATCAAACAAAGAATGCATTAGATCCAACATTATCACTAGACAACAAAAACTTTTGTTACAGTGTTTTTCTGCAATTTGTTCAAACATACCAACAACATGCTGACTCATATCACAATGATGAGCATTTTTATGTTGGATGGAAAACTTTGCTTCCATGTTATGTTTTTCATTAATTTCGAACGTACTCGTATAGCTATGTGTCGTAAAACAAATCGCTAAAAAGACGAAAATTATCCGAATAACTCTAAACATAAGATCTTTGTTAAATTGCATCCTAGCATTTTGACAGAATAAATGATCTTATTTGCTCAATGCAATTAAATAACGATCGATAACATTTCCAACTGATTCAACATAATTTCTTTATCTTTTTTTTGCATAAGTAAATCATTTTTCATCACAACGCCTTATACAAAAGAAGCATAAGATATGCTGTTTTCTGTATAAATTAGGCATATCAGCAATGTTTGGTCCCATTGAATTTATTTTAGCTGGCGTATTGGTTGGTTTCTGTGTAGGAATCACTGGTGTTGGCGGTGGTTCATTGATGACACCAATCTTAATTAGCTTATTCAAAATTGAACCTCATATTGCGATTGGTACAGATCTGCTTTATGCCTCGATCTCTAAGTTTTGCGGTTCTTTGGTTCATGCCAAAAAACTGAATATCGTCTGGCCGATTGTCATATGGCTTGCATTGGGTAGCATCCCTGCTTCCTTCGCCACAACATGGGTACTTGAGCACCATCTTAGTCAATCTACCCACTATAAATCAGTACTGACCATGGTATTGGGCGTGATGCTTACTTTGACTGGTGTTTCAATTATCTTTCGCGCTCAGATTGAAAAGTTTTTTGATCGTTTTAGAAATCGTGAACAAGCCGATATGGAAAGTGAACAACATGCTCTCCAACACAAACGCCGTTATATTTGGATCATGGGCGTTGTATTAGGTGTGTTGGTTACCCTTTCATCTGTTGGGGCGGGTGCTTTCGGTATTATGGCATTGGTTTTGATGTTTCCAAATTTACCCATGATTCGCATTATCGGCTCGGATGTCGTGCATGCAGTCTTATTAACTGCTGTCGCTGGCTTAGGCCATATGTCTTCTGGCAATGTTGATTTCAGCTTATTAATGTGGTTATTGGTTGGCTCTATTCCTGCCATTGTTGTAGGTACACTGATTAGCTCTCGATTGCCTGAAAGATTTATCAGAAAAATATTAGGGATAACGCTCTTTGCTCTCGGTTTAAACTTTATTGTGAATCCTGTAAAAGCAAAACCTAAGCCTGTTGAAACAGCTCAAGTGGTCATGAATCAACACACAACTCATTCTACGACAATAGTTTAAGTCTTAAATAGCCGATTGTTTATACACAATTTGTTTGAATCGCTAGTTAATCAATCGGTTTTTCGTGCTATATTCGTAGACAAATTAACCTCTTCTTTCGATTGAATTTGTGACAGCAATGAATACTCTACAGTCAAATCCAGTTTCTCAGCCAGATATCGACGACGTTAACATTAAAAGTATCCAGACTTTGATTACTCCTGCAGAACTTAAACGTGATCTTCCTTTATCAGAAATCGCGTCTCAAACCGTACTCAAAGGACGTAATACCGTTCGTAATATTTTAGATGGTAATGACAAACGTCTGTTTGTCGTCATTGGACCATGTTCGATTCATGATCCTAAAGCTGCTCATGAATATGCGGATCGTTTAAAAGTATTAAGTGAAAAAGTAAAAGATACGCTTTACATCATCATGCGCGTGTATTTTGAGAAACCACGTACGACTGTTGGCTGGAAAGGTTTAATTAACGATCCTGATATGAATGACTCTTTCAATATTGAGAAAGGCTTACATATTGGTCGTGGATTGCTGCTCGAATTGAATGAAAAAGGTTTACCTTGTGCAACTGAAGCACTGGATCCTAACTCACCGCAATACTATCAAGACTTGATTTCTTGGTCGGCAATTGGTGCGCGTACTACAGAAAGCCAAACACACCGTGAAATGTCTTCAGGTTTATCTTCACCTGTAGGTTTCAAAAATGGTACGGATGGTGGTTTAACAGTTGCAACCAATGCAATGCAATCAGTAAAACATGGTCACAGCTTCTTGGGTCTAAATGAAAGTGGTCAAGTTGCGATTATCAATACCAAAGGTAATCCTTATGCACACGTAGTTTTACGTGGTGGTAATGGCAAACCAAACTATGATGCAACCTCTGTTGCTGAAGCGGAAGCAGCTTTAGCCAAAGCTAAAGTAAGCACAAAGATCATGATTGACACCAGTCATGCCAACTCAAACAAAGACCCATACCTACAACCATTGGTTTTGAAAAACATCACTGAACAGATTCTTGATGGAAATAAATCAATCGTTGGTATCATGGTTGAAAGTCACTTAAAAGGTGGTCGTCAGGATATCCCTGAAAATTTATGCGACCTCGAATACGGTAAATCTGTAACCGATGGTTGTATTGATTGGGAAACCACGGAAAAAGCTTTATTAGAAATGCACGAAGCCTTGAAAGATGTTTTACCAAATCGTTAGTCTTTAAATAGATGTAAAACAGGCTCTCATGAGCCTGTTTTTATATTTAAAATCTTTATTAATTTGTCATGATTTACCAAATCTTGAATTACTTTCTCTATATTTAGTCGATTAACATTTTGTACAACAATAAGATTTTGTTCTAGAAAATACTGTTGTGAGTATAGGTCATCATTTATTGTTTGCACCAATCGAACAGGGTCATAAAAGTTCAGTTCAAATTTTTGATGCTCATAAGTCATTATTAATGTAATACATCCTTTAGCTTCCCATATCCTCTCTTCTAAATCAAAACCATGAGGGTAATCTAAGCTGTAATTTTTCATTTCTTATCTGGCAATGTTTTAATATGTTTTGAACTGTAACATTTTTTTATTTATACTGCTGCCACTTTTCTCCCTACGACGTCTCGTTGATATGAACTCCAGTTTTCGTCAACATTTGCAAAAGTGGCGTGCCTTCATCGGCGCGGTAACATTGCTTTGTTTACTCTGGCATATCTTATTACCAACAATGGTACATACTGGTGTCGTACCCGCACTTTATGCAATGCCATCGCATTGCCAAGTCACAGAGATTCAAAAAGTCACACTGCTATCAGCACAAGTGCACAGTAACCATCATACTGAACATCATCACCATTCAATTGAGCAGCATAAACATCACCTTGAGCATGCTCAGCATGGTTCGCAACTCAGTGAATATGCACAACAAGTTTATGCACTGGCTAGCCAAATCATGAAACATTGTCCACTGTGCACCTATGGTTTAGATGCAGCCGCAATTATTCCATTGCTTGGCTTGATAATTATTTTCTTATTGGCTTGGTTTAGTCGTGTACGCTGCCTATGCCATGCGTGGACAAAAGACCTGCACATCCCACGTATTTTCTATATATTCCCGATTAAACAAGCCCCACCTTTCGCTCTTTAAATCGCAATTTTATACATCGTATCCACCCTATCGCTGCGATACATCTCACTTATTGCTATTTATAGAGTTTCAAAATGACAACTTCTTTTCGTTTGTCCGTCTTAACGGCTGCGTGCCTGTCTGTGACTTACAGTTCATTGACGAATGCCGAAGCAAATCCAGCTCAAGACACCAAAACCTTAGCACCTATTGTGGTCACAGCAAGTCGTGAAGGTGAATCCATCCGTAATACCCCTGCTGCAATTAGTCAAATTAATAATCAGGCTTTGGCCGACAAAAATGCCACTTTTATCGGGCAATTGGTCAATCAAACCCCTGGCGTTTTGATGAATGACTTGGGTAATGAACAACATATGATGTCAATTCGACAGCCAATCACGACCGCAGCAGTTTATCAATATCTTGAAGATGGTATTTCAGTTCGTCCCGTCGGCGTATTTAACCACAATGCACTTTATGAACTTAATCTTGCAGGCATTGATCGAATTGAAATCTTACGTGGTCCAGCCAGTAGCTTATATGGAAGTAATGCTATCGGTGGCACGATTAACTTCCTAACTAAAGCACCAAGTCTAACGCCCACTGCTGAAATCGGCATACGCTCAAGTACGGAAGGCTATCGCCGTCTGGATCTAGGTGCATCAAACACCTTTGCGACTGAATTTGGTGAACATGGTCTACGGTTGTCTGGATACGCAAGTGATCGTGGCGATAGCTGGCAAGATCATGCTGAAAGCAATAAGCAAAGTCTTACGCTTCGACATGATTGGCGCATTTCCGATGCCACACAAATCAAAAATATCGTGAGCTATAACCATCTAAAAGCAGACATGACAGGAAGCCTGAACGCTAAAGATTTTAGTGAGCGTCCTGGCTACAGTTATCAGACATTTACCTATCGTGAAGTTGACTCTACTCGCCTGTCTTCGCAAATTAGTCATGCGTGGAATGATCTCAATCAAACTCAAGCAACACTATATTATCGAGACAACACCACTGAACAAAATCCAAGTTATAGCATCCGTACTGACATGCGAAATGGTGTTCCTACTGGCACCTATACAGGTCAAACCACTTACAATCAGTTCAAATCTTATGGCTTAAATTTGCAACACACTACAAGCTTTAATCAAATAAAGTGGATTGTTGGGACAATGGCTGAACACACGCCAAACAAAGCTAAAACTAATGATATTGAAGTATTTCGTGATCCAGAAACACGTATTTATACTGGTTTTCAACCAAGAAAATTGCTACGTGACTTCAATGTAGACGTTGACAATCAAGCTATTTACACGCAACTAAATTGGCAAACATTCGATAACTTAAATCTAGTCGCTGGCGCTCGCTATGACTGGATTAAATATGATTATCAAAACAATTTAACTCCATCAAATGTGACAGGTGCACCTGATGAAACTCGTCGCTTCCATAAAGCAAGTCCACAACTTGGCTTTATCTGGAATGCTCATCCACAACTAGATATCTATAGCAACTGGTCACAGGGTTTTGTACCACCTGAGGTCAGTAGTTTATATGGTGCAAATCTGGTTACGCCAAATTTGTCAGAGGCCACATTTAACAATATTGACTTGGGTATACGTTTCAAGCTTTTCGATGAACGTTTAGACGGTGAAGTCACCCTCTATCGTTTAGATGGTGAGGATGAGGTGATTAGTTATACCAAACCTGATAATACCCGTGAACCACGTAATGCAGGTAAAACACGACATCAAGGGATAGAGATTGGTGGTACTTGGAATATTTCTGAGCAATATGATCAACGCTTGAAACTATCTGGAAGTTGGGCGAAACATGAGTTTAAACAATTTCAACCCTCAGCAAGCTTAAATTACGATGGTAACCGAATGCCAAGCTCTCCTAAAGCTTTTGGCACGATTGAATATCAAATTAAACCTATTCCTGAGTTACTGTTAGCGGCTGAAGGAGTTTATGTCGGTTCATACTGGATCAATGATGCCAATACCGAAAAATATGATGGGCATACACTATTAAATCTACGTGCAACCTATCGCCGGAATGCATATGAAATCTATGGTCATATCATCAATGCCACAGATGTACATTATGCTGAAAGCACTTCATACAGCAATAATCAGGCGAGTTATACACCTGCAGCACCACGGACTTACCTTTTAGGTTTAAGCTATCATTTCGGAAAATAATCTAACGGGGTACAGCAGCATGCTGCTGTACCAACGCTTTATAAATAATAAAATGCAAATAAGAAGCTCATTAATACACTTACTTCTGTCAACTCAATCGAAGCACCGACCGTGTCACCAGTAATGCCAGAGATTCTGTCAATAAATTTCTTCCGTAAATACAAAAGTACCAATAGGAACATGATTAAACTAAAAAGCCCTACCCACCCAAATACACAAAGCAATGTCAATGTAATGACAAATACAATGCACGCATACTTTTTAGGGAGTAAATCAGCAATAGACCGACCTAAGCCTTGTTGTCGTACATACCTTGTAGTTAAGAAAAGGAATAAGACTGCACTTCGTCCAATGGCTGGTACAACAATCAGAAATGCAGTTAATTGTTGTTCTAATAATACATAAATGGCTGTGAATTTGAGCACGCAAATCATCACCAAACTTAAAACCCCAATTGGTCCACATGCCGGATCCTTCATAATGTTTAAAGTGCGTTCTTTATCACCAAAAGCACCAACCCATGCATCTGCCGTATCCGCAAGGCCATCAAGGTGCAAGCCTCCTGTTAGCCAAATCCACAATACAAGAATAATACTTGCCAGTAATATGGTTGGTAATTTGAATAGTAATATTGCACTGGCACATAAAACCAGACCAATCAATAGTCCAATAAAAGGATAAAATAAAATGGCTTGAGCATTTTGTTGTGCAGTTGGTATTGTTTTTAATTGAATGGGTAAAACAGTTAAAAATTGCAGGGCAATCCAAAAAGATGTCATGCTAAAAATCTCAGCCAAATCAGATATTATTTAGCCATTATGAGGAAATAGAAATGGGAATAGCAAGCCTACTCCCATCCTCAACAATCATAAAGTTATGTTATTGAATTTCATAACACTGTTTAAGTTTCAAATAATCATAATAAAAACTGTTCGTTCGATATCTTGCATAATTACATGCTGACTTAAACAAGGTCTCTTTTTCGTTATAGTACATCTTCACTAAGGTATGCCCTTGAGCATTCTGATAGATATCCCATTGTACATTGGCAGCCATTGGAGAAACCATCTCACCCCTCCAAGAACTATTATTGTAATTATAAGTTTGGCGCAATGCTAAGGGCTGCATCATATTAAACAATTCCAAGCTTGTCGCTAAAGGAATAATGATTTCAGCATGGGCAAAACGTAGAATTGCACGGTGCGTTTGCTGTTTATCTACAACTGCATCGACCTGTTTAAATAGATCCTGTTTTAGTCCTTGTGCAATTGTACTTGTGACTTGTTTGGACTCGATAAAGCTCGGTCCTTTTTCATAAAAATCATTGGCATCATTAAACTCTGCATAGAATTTAGCTGCTTCTATCGGCATATACTTATCAAAATTAACACCTTTTAATTCTTCTTGCATTCCTCCCATAATAGAATAAAGTTCATATAAATATGCGGCAGCATCAACAGCACTGGTAATGCTATTTTTACCCTTACCTTTTTCTGTAATTGTTTCTCCATTGGGCGCTACAACACTATATGAGCCACTATTTGTAAAAGTATAAGCTTCAGTGGTACCCAACTTTTGAATGAATTCAGTTTTGAAAATTGGTGTGAGTACTTGCATAGCGACTGTTTGAGCACGTGTATCGTGTTCTAACTCTTTGATTTTTGATGCTAAATCCAAATCTTCTTCGGCAAATTTCTGATAAGCCAGACTCGCATCATAAATCGCTCGTTGCTGTTCTGATAGAGATTGCGTCAAATCCTGATCTGCCATCAATTTATGGAAATAGAGCTTAAAGCGGTCTACTCCATTATCTTCAACTGTTGGTACACTTTCACTGCTCAAACTGGTGTATGAAATCGGTATAATTTTGTCTTTGAGCTGAGGTTGCTGTTGAATCAGTTCATCGGTAAAGAATTTCGCACTATCTACAGCACGATCAACACCAGAACTTTGCACCAATATAGAGGATGAGGGGCTGTCTGTAGCTTGGAATAAATGAGGTAAACGTTGTAATAACCGATCTGCAATCCCTCTATGCTCTAAAATTCCTGTCAAACTTTCATTGCCATAGCCAAACTGACGAATCCCATCTACACCATAACCCAATAGGATATTCGCCTTCATCATGCTCTCTAAATCGGCACCAAGTTTTTCCCCTAATGGCGTCAAAGCATTTTCAGCTTTAGCCTGTTTCCATAGATTATAAAGTGCTAAATCATATTTGATACTGGATAAGCCTCGAGAACCATGTCGTGCAACTAATTCAGTAAAAACTGGCTCAAAACCTTGTGGAATTGCCTCATATTTTTTTAGGTCTTGTAAAGGTTGATAAGGTGTTTTTGTTTGATAGTATTTTGATGAGGAATTATTTTCTGGTGTGATCTGTGGTTGATGATCATCATTAGTATTACATGCCGTCAATAGGATGCTTGCGCACAAGATACTGCTTTTAAATAATATATTCATGAGTTGTTTTACGGATAGACTACAAAGTGCCCTGTATCTTAGGCAAGCCTAGTGACAGTTCTATGAAATCATTCAATAAGAAATTAAATGTAATTTGTTTTTAGAGCTAAAGGACTAATGATTTTTCTACGATGCAAATCTCATTTTGTTCTTGGGATAAGGCGAAGGAATAAAGCTGCCCCAGTTCTACTGGCATTTTTAGTAATTCATTTAAATTATGTTGTCTTGCTAAACAAGTTAGAAGCTTAATTACACCACCATGCGTCACGATCAGCGCGGTTTTCCAATTATTTTCCTGTAGTTGTTGATGAATTTGCTTTAAACCTAGCGTGATTCGCTGTTGAAATTGAACGAATGGTTCTCCATTAGGTGCTTGGTATTGAGTAGGGAGTTGCCAAAAATTTGCCAATAACTCAGGAGAAGTTTCATAAATCTTCTGGGTGGAAAGTCCCTCCCAATCACCGAAATACATCTCTTTAAGATGAGGATTAATTACTAGCGGTCGCTGAACTTGTTGCGATAAATGTTCAGCAAAAAGACGACAACGTTGTAATGGTGAGCATACGATTACATCCCAAAGCTGCCGCGTATCAATATGCTGTTGAACAGTGGCTTGCATCTGCGACCAGCCTTGATCAGTTAATGCATCATCCAGATGCCCACGCAAAGTATGGCCTAATGTAGTTTCGCCATGACGCAATAGATCAATCTGCAACTTTTTCCCCTGTTACGGCTGCTTCTGCAAAAGTTGCCATTTGATTATGAAGTACACAAGCAAGTTGAATCATTGACAATGCCGCACCTGCTCCACTGCCTTCACCTAATCGTAAGTTCATCGCTAAAATAGGCTGTGCATTGAGTTCTTTTAGGATTCGTTGATGACCATATTCAGCAGATTGATGACCAAATAGCATCCACTCTCGAACGCTAGGCTGAATACGCACTGCACATAAAGCCGCCACAGAACTAATAAAGCCATCAACAATTATCGGCATACCGATCTGTGCACAACGAAGATATGCTCCTGTCATTGCAGCAATTTCTAAACCGCCAACAGCCGCGAGTATTTTTAAAGCATGATGGGCAACATATGGTGCATGGCGTTTTACCGCCTGGTGAATGATTGTAATCTTGTGTTGAAGCTGTAGAGTGTTAATGCCCGTACCGACTCCTGTCAGTTGCTCAGCACTTTCATTTAATAATAGACTTGCCAGTGCTGATGCAGAACAGGTATTTCCAATTCCCATCTCACCTGCGATAAAGATATCTGCTGCGTTAGATTGAGCTAAATCAGCACTATGTTTACCTAATTCCATTGCGGCAATGCATTCCTGCTCAGTCATTGCAGCTTGTTTGGTGAAGTTTGCCGTGCCTGCACGAATACAATGCCTTTCTACACCTGCATAGGTATAGGCGTCGCCTACCGTTCCACAGTCAATCACTTGTAAATGTGCTTGATGATGTTTTGCAATAACACTGATTGCTGCACCGCCAGACGCGAAATTTTGAAGCATTTGCCGCGTAACCGCTTGAGGATATGCAGAAATGTTTTCTTCTACCACACCATGATCACCTGCGAAGATCGTGATCCAAGGTTTTTGGATTTGAGGATGAGCAGTCCCCTGTAAACTTGCTAGCTGAATCGCAATTTGTTCCAGATCACCTAATGCACCAGTTGGCTTAGTAAGTTGCGACTGACGATATTCCGCTTGCGATTTTGCAGTTAAATCAGGTCGTTTAATTGATTCTAGCCACCAAGTTTGTTCTGACATGTTATTTCTCATCTTTTAAAATCATTGGAAAGCCCGCCACACAAAACATCACTTTATTTGCTAATTGACCTAAAGCTTGATGTAAACACCCTGCTTCATCCACAAATCGGCGGCTGATTTCCCCCATTGGAACTACCCCAAGTCCTGTTTCATTACTCACTAAAATGATGTGTGACTTTAATCTAGGTAGCACATCTAATAGCTTTTCTATTTGTTGTAAATACAAATTAGAATCTTCTGCCAATAATAGATTGCTTAACCACAAAGTTAGGCAATCCACCAAAATAATTTGATTCTCTTGGTCTATGTGTAAAAGCTGATCTGCGAGGAATATCGGCTCCTCACTTAATTTCCAATGCTCAGGTCGTTGTTGTTGATGATGCTGAATGCGCTGCTTCATTTCCTCATCTAAAGGCTGTGCCGTTGCAACATAGACCACCGCTAGACCACTTTCTGTCGCAATTTGCTCAGCTAAACGACTTTTACCAGAACGCGCACCACCTAGAATTAATTGCAACATATTCAACCCAACTGGACTTGATGATAAGGATACAGTAATCCTTGTAAAATCTGAGCGTTATAATAACCGAAAGTTAGCTGATTGACCTGAACTTTAAATTTTTGTGAACTCAAAGTTTGTATGCGCTCTAAAATTAATACACTAGGCCACGCTTCACGATAAAGCCCTAAAGTAATATGCGGATAATATGTCGGCGCGGCAATTTCGTCCGCAACTTGATATAAAGTTTTGCGTATTTTGTCTAATGTATTTTGAGGATCGCTGATATTTACAAATAAAGCACTACTAAAACTATCAATATGTGACAGTTCCAAATCAAAATCGCTTAATTGTAATGCTTTTAGTTTTTCAATTTGTTGGTTGATCTGAATAATTTCAAAATCATCATTATGATGAGCTGGTTTTTCAGTCAGAAAACCTGCAACAAATAACGTGATATGGTATTGACGTATATTGGGCGTTATCAATAAATCTGAAAATTGCTGTTGTAAGTGGTTTAAATAGGAAATCAATTCAGGTTGATTGATTTGGATATACCACAAACCATAGTTGCAGCGTCCACGATGCCATTCAGGATAGTCATGATTTGCTGTTGCTATCAGTTTTGTTGACGCTTGTAATAACACAACATTGACACATAGTTAAAGTCGTGTTATTCAAGCATAGAACGTCCTAAAATTTAAACAGTTTCTGTTTGAATTTCAGAAAAATACTGAAGATTTATGTTCAGTTCATCCTGATCCTTACTTAAATACGCGCTGATTCCATCATAAATGTGAGCCAATAGGTCTTTAGATTCACTTTCAGAGATATCTAATTGTTTCACATGTTTCTGTAAATGCTGCACTATTTTCATTTGATTTAAATTCAAACCTTTCATCGCATAGACATAGCCGAATACAGCACCCTCAACCAGTTTTTGATATGGAATCTGTTGTTGAATATGCGTTTCGATGCTTCCTAAGACACGCTCGTTAAAGCTTAATTTTCGCAATGGATCTCTTGCGACACGCTCACAAGGATCTTTATAGGCATAACGACATGAGTTGAGGAAACTATTTGCCATCCGGTCTAGTTGTTGCGCTTGGTTCGGAACTAAATTGGCTAAACCTAGCTTCACTTCATTTACTAACTCTTCAACAAAATCTTGTATCTGAGGATTTGCCATTGCAATTCCAATGGTTTCTTGTTCATTTAGAATTGCATTCCAAGCAAGGATGGCATGACAACCATTCCATAAGCGGTTTTTAATGATTTGAATATCGGAAATGTGGTCCACTAAAACCATTTGTCGCATTTTGGCAAGCAACGGGCTGCGATTTTCAACATAGATCGGCATATCCGCTTCTCCATGGAATAAGATCAGATCCGTATTTTGGAGGAACTGTCCTGCTTGAAATTGCTCCCGCGTATCCTCTAAACACTGCGTTAATTGCTGTGCTTGTTTCTCACTCAACGCCGTCTCATCCGATAGCTCAATCGTTTCATCATTCAAATCAGATTGATACTGTTTATATAATCGATGTTTGATCTTCAATTGACGATATAAATCTTGATCAGTCAGTTTGGAAACCATTCGATTCACAACGGTATCACAGAAATAATGCTCGCTCAGGATATGCTCAGCAATGTCCTCATCTGTAATTTCTAATAACGCATCACGAAGATATTTAAGCACCAAATATTTTGCACAGACTTTATTTAAAATAATGAGGAACGTAATCGGCTCATTATTCTGAACGTCTTGTGACATGAAACGTGCCAGCAAACCTTTGGCAATAATTTTCGATTCAGACTCGATTGCTTGTTCAGGTAAACACAATGCGATCAAACTTGATTGCATATACATTTCTAACATTTGCTGTTCATTATCAGCATCAATCACGGTAAGGTTTTCAATTCTTTCGTCATAAGAACACTGTGGGTAGCGGATACTATAACGACCAAAACTATTCACTGCTTCTCGATATAAACGATTTCGGGTTGAGGCTAAAATATGTTTTGGACGAGTAAAACCATCCCAATGCGATAATATTTGTGCGATATACCCCCCGCCGATAGCCCCAAAACCATGGATACCTACCGTGAGCTGATTTAAACTTTGTGGAAATGCATCTTGTAGCTGTGGCATAAGCATTTCAGGAATATGTTGATCCAATGCCATTAAATATTCATACATATCTGGATAATAAAAATTTGCCTTCGCCAACATGACATCATTCGGCTCTTTCATATCTTTAAATAAAATCGTGATACCACCCGCATCACATGCAGAACAAATTCCATTTTCAGAATCTTCAAACATTAAACATTGTTCAGGCTTTAAATTAATTTTTTCTGCTGCCTGTAAAAAGATCTCAGGATGTGGTTTTCCTTTTTCTATTTCATCACCACAGACAAGTAAATCAAAGAATTTGTATACATTGGCATTAATCAAATATTCTTCTGCGATAGATCGACGGCTTGATGTTGCCACAGCCATTCTAAGTCCAGATTTTCTAAGTCGTTCGAGAACTTGTACTAATCCTTTTTTAATTGGTACACCTTGATTTCGAACAAACTCAAGTTCTAACTCATCTGCGCGCTTGCGAATTACTTGATATGGTACTTCTGGCCCATAAATTTTTTGTGCGAGTTGTTCTGCTGTTTTTGCACTTAATCCGAGACATTGCATCAAATAGTCATCTGAAAATTCCTGTCCGATGAGTTCTTGGGAGGCTTGTTTTAATGTTTGAAAGCGTAATCGTTCGGTATCAAACATTGTGCCATCCATATCAAAGATCGCCCCATGGACAGGATAATCATGAAAAATCAGCATTATTACTCCTTGATTGTTATCACGTTCTTTAGCATACCGAAGAAAATTTGCGATAATCCAAGTTGTAAATAAATGAAATAAAAATGATTAAATTTTAGCCATGCATTTATATTATTTTTTGAATACCTATCATATTGATCAAAAAATTTGCATTATGATAGATATTGTGCTTGACATTTTTTTATGAGCATAGAATTTATGTTCTGCTGGCTTATTAAAGCCCCTCGAACAGAAAATATGAGTAAACTGCAAAATGAATGGCTCATTTCGTAAATTCGAGTAGAAACAATTACAACTGATTTCTGAATATAAAGAGTGAGCTAAATGAAGAAATATCTGAATGAAAAACAGATATTCCTTCAATCAAAAAATTAGTAGTTAAAGGTATAACTTAGACCATAGGTACGACCTTCAGCAGGTAGGCTTTCTACAAGACCATATAATTTCTCTGCCTGTTGGCTGTAAACAGTACGGTATTCTCGATTCCATACATTATAAACACCGAAATCTAAACGGCCTTTCCATATTGGAAAATGAGTTAACACATCCATTGTGGCATAGCCCTTAATTTCATTAGCACTAGGAGAACCATCTTTGAAAGCTTTATCCGTGCCTTTAATTGCTAACATCTGCACACGCGTTCCAAATCCTTCATCATTGTTCCATTCAGCAAATACAGTCCCTTTCATTGGAGAAACTTGAGATGCGTTTAACTCTTTCCACTTATTGTCGGCTTTATCTTTAAATTGACCACGTGTATAACCTAAAGAACCACCAATTTTGAAATCCTCGAGGAACGGATAACTTGCAGTAAGTTCGGCACCATAAATACGCTGATCGGTATCAACAATACTTGCCACTCGATTTTCAAACTTTGTCACTTTATCTGAGGTGTTATAAAAACCTGTGATGCCGAGATTTAAACCCTGCTCATCATTTAAACGCCAACCTAACTCATAACTATTTACACGAATTGGCTGTAAATCTGCAGTTGTGGTCAAATTAAATGAGTCACGCATCATGCGTTGTACATCAGGAAAGCTGAACCCTTGTGAAAAGTTTGCAAAAACTTGTTGCTCATCTGTCAATTTATATACAGAGCCTAAGTTAAACAATACGGTATCATCACTTACTGAACCGCTAGGCTGCTCAGCTCCTCGGGCTACATAAGGTTTAGTGTTAGCTTTAATATATTGATAGCGTGTACCCGCTTGCACATTCAATCGATCAGTCAGATCATAATCTGCTTGCAAAAAAGCCCCGATATTCTGAATAGTTGTATCTGGACCTGCATCAGACTTTATTCCAGTAGGTTTAAAATGAAGTCCTGTATGAGATACAGCTAAATGATCATAATATTGATCATCCTTTTCATGATCATAATCTAAACCATAAGTGAGTTTTAGCTCACGATCTGCAAAATTTAGATTGCTTTGCATCGTTGAACGAAAGCCCGCAACATCAATATTAGACTGACTTTGTCTTGCTTCGGTCATTGCCGCACCCGTATAAACTGGATAAAAACGGGCATCTTCTTTACGGTAATAGGCTTCAAGATTTAAAATTTGTCCTAACACATCTTTATTTTGATACTGCGTATTAAATGCATATCTTTCTGTAAAAGGTTGAGTCGGTAACTGCAAACCTTTTTTACCAATATATGAATTCGGTGCGCCCCCATAAACATAGTCTTTTCCATAATCAGGACCATATTTACTATCCTGCTTATCCTTATAATATTGGGCCCCAAAACTCAATGATTGAGTATCTGTGAAGTCAATGCTAACACGTCCATTTACATCAACAGTGTCCGTGTCTTGTCGACTTGTTTGCATTGGTGCAATTGCAATTCGATCACCGTGACTGTCGAATTGTGATCCTCTACTGGTAAAATTTGCGCCTAAAAAACCATTCATATTATCTTTGTGAAAAGAAACTGATTGACCTGCTTCATAAGCTAAACCATCACCTCGAAAAGTATCTGATGAGGTTAGCCCTAACTTTGTCTCAAAATTTAGAGGATTAGATTCATCAGCACGTTTAGTGATGATATTGATGATCCCACCTGTGGCCCCTGAACCATAAATACTGGTCGAACCAGGAAGTACCTCAATTCTTTCAATCATTCCTGGGCTGATACTATTTAACTGGCGAGCGACATCACGTGAACCCGTTTGTGATACGCCGTCAATAAGAATCATCACATCACGACCACGCATGGTTTGACCATGATTAGTCGTTGTACCACTACTTGGTGCAAGCGATGGCACTAGTTGTGCGAGAATATCTGCTACTTTACGTCCGGCCGCAGCCTGTTGCACAATTTGTTGCTGATCTATCGATTGTACTGTTCCCGCAATTTCAGCAATATTCTTTGGTGTACGAGTAGCTGTAATCACAATTTTTTCTAACTGAGTCGTAGGTTTTTGGTCAATATCAGCTGTTATAGACGTACTCCTAGATGCTGTTTCAGCATGAGTTTGTTGGCTAAATATCGCTAGAACAGCAAGACAACAAGGCGTCAATTTATATAACGATACCTTATTATTTGTTTGAATCAATTGCCCACCCCCGATCACATTGTTCATTTTTTATTCCTCCAAAGAATATTCTGAGTCGCTAAACAAGCTTAAAATGTGCGCCATTATAAATAAAATAAGAATTATTAGCATTAGCATTTAAAAGCTCACAAAAAATACTATTGTCATTGTGTTCATTTTGAAAATATTTAGGAGTTAACCTTATTGCTTATCATCGTATTCTGATTTGAATAGGACATAATGACCAAATAGATCGCCACAGCAATCATCAGTATTAAGAGTAAATAAAAAGGGAATTGAATACCGAATTGATATAAAAAAGTGCTCAGCAAAGGCGCCACAATTAAGCCAATCGCTTGGGTAGCTGTACAAATACTTGCCATTTTGACTTGAGCAGTCTGTGTAACAGATTGAGCCGCTCCTGTTGTAAATGCAGGCAAAAGACTTGCGACACCGACTCCATAAAATAAATAACTTATTTGAAACATCCAAATATGTATCGCACTTAAAGATAGGATAAGCCCGATGACCATGCTAAATGAACCCACCAATACCAATGCTTTCAGTTTTAAATGAAGTACTTTTACAATCAGTATCTGAGTAATCACTAAGCTAAAACCAACAATGAGCATGCATTGGGAAAAATAAATAGCACTTTGTTGTGAACTTAAAAGAAAGCGATCTTGTATATAAAAACCTGCAGTCATATTGAGCGTCACGATAGCCATATAGGTAGTAAAACCTAAAATAAGCCAAGGCATAGCTGGTTTTAATGAAAATGAATGTTCTATTTTTACAGGCTGTTTTTGATCCAATGTTGTGTTTTCTTTATCCTCATCATGCTTAAAATACATTGTGATAATTAAACTAAAAATCACTAATAAAATAACAGCAATCCACATCGGCAATAAAATTCCACCGAACAATAACACTGAAGTTAGAAATGGACCGACGATCATACCTAAACTATTCATCGCACCATACATTGCCATTTTTTGACTGCGTTGTTGTTCCTCTGTGACATGTTGCATAACATAACTTTGTAGGCCGATTTGTGGCATAGCCATAAAACCACCTGTACTCGCTCGACTAATCACCAACAAGGCAAAAACCATCATTACAGGTAATGTTTGTTGTATTCCCCAATAAAGAATCGCTGTAAATATAGCCCAGGTAATGGTCATACCCCAGAAACCATAATTCATTAATTGATAAGGAGTCTGTATTTTTTTACCGCGGGCTATCAGAATAGATGCTATAGCCATACAAATTGCACCCGCTGAAACAATTACTCCGCCCTGTACTTCTGTTAAGCCAAGCTCACGAATTAATGGGGCAAGTAAAGGCAAAATCATTGAGAAACAAGTACCGTTGGCTAGAGTTGCCCAAGCCAGTAATTTAAAATTTTGCTGCATAATATGTATTCATCAAAAGAAAAGGCATCTGATTAAGATGCCTTTATGATTGGATTAATATTTGAGAGTATAGCTTAAGCCATAAGTACGACCTTGGGCTGGTAGACTAGAAATTGGACCATAAACCGCTTCAGCAGCTTGGCTAAATACAGTTTTATATTCTGTGTTCCACACATTATAGACACCAAAACCCACAGTACCAGGACCTGCTTTTGCATTGGCAATCACATCCATGATTGCATATCCTTTGATTTTAGTTGCCGCATTGGGACGAACATTTTCATCATATTTTGCAACCAGAGAGTCTTCATACGCTTTATCAGTACCTTTCACTGCAAGCATTTGAACTCGTAAACCATTCCCCTTGTCATCATTCCACTCACCAAATAATGTCCCTTTGATTGGAGAAATTTGAAAAGCATTCAGCTCTCTCCAAGAACCAGCAGCATCTTTAAACTGTCCTCGAGTGTAGGATAATGTTCCACCCACGCTAAATTGATCCAATACGGGCATGCTGGCATTCGCTTCAAGACCATAAATACGTTGGTCTGTATCTGCAACGGTTACAGAACGATCAGCTTTAAACTGAATGACTTTATCAGACGTATTATAGAATGTTGTTAATCCTAGATTTGCACCAAGGTCATTTTGCAATCTCCAACCCAGTTCGTAGCTATTGACTGTAATTGGGTCAACATTGCCTGATCGAACTACATAACCAGCCGAAACATCGCGTAATACACGTTGAATATCTGGTAAGCTAAAACCTTGAGAGAAGTTTGCAAACACTTGTTGCTGGTCATTTAATTTGTACACAGCACCTAAATTAAATAATGTTTTGTCGTGCTTAACAGAACCTGCAGCGACCATTCCAACCGGTTGTCCCGTGATATCACCTTGAATAGCTGCAACAGTGGGTTGAAATGCACTGGTGTCGCTTTCAATACGTTGATAACGAATGCCCGCTTGAACATTAAATGCATCCGTTAAATCATAATTCCCTTGAACGAATGCACCTAAGTTTTTAATGGTGGCATCTGGGCCAAAGTCATAACTCCGCCCTGTATTTTGATATTTCAGACCATTGTGGGTAAAACTATATAAGTCAGCTGTTTGCTTATCTTTCTCATGGTCATAATCAATACCATAAGTCAGCTTTAGATCGCGATCAGCAACATTCAATTTTGATGTCATTGCAGCACGAATACCGGCAACATCAATATCAGACTCAGATTGGTAAGCCAAATAATATCCAGCAGGAATAAAGTTAGCTAAAACCGTCGGATAAAAGCGCGCTTTTTCATTGCGATAATATGCTTCTACATTCAGCTCTTGCCCAAGTAAATCCGTGTTTTGATATTGCGTATTTACAGCATAACGTTTGGTGAATGGCTGATCATCGATTTCAAAACCTTTGAGTGCTTTTAAACTCGGTGGATTGCCTTTTAAAACTGCGAAGTCTGGACCATAATCAGGACCATACTCTGAATCTTGTTTGTCATCATAATACTGAGCCCCCAAACTTATTTTTTGGGTATCAGCAAATTGCCAGCTTAAACGACCATTCACATCAACCGTTTCTGTATCTTGGCGATCCGTTTGTGCAATCTCTGGTCCAATGCGATTACCATGACTGTCTTGAATTTCACCACGTTTGGTATAGCCTGCCCCTAAGAAACCACTCCAATCACCTTGATTAAACCCAACTGATTGATAAGCTTCATAAGCTAGTGCATCATTTTTAAAATTATCGCCAGATGTAACACCAAGTTTTGATTCAAAATTTACACCATCACCAGTACCCTTCTTTGTGATGATATTAATAATACCGCCTGTTGCACCGGAACCGTAAATACTACTTGCACCTGAAACCACCTCAATTTTTTCAATTGAATCAGGGCTAATACTATTTAGTTGGCGGGCGGCATCACGTGAACCTGTTTGTGCAACCCCATCAATAAGGACAAGCACCTGACGGCCACGCATAGTTTGACCGTAATTAGTGGTTGTTCCACTACTCGGGCTGAGTGATGGAACCAGTTGAGCTAGAATATCTGCCAACTTTCGTCCAGCCGCCGTTTGCTGTCCAATTTGTTTCTGTTCGATTGATTGAACCGTCCCTGCAATCTCAGCGATACTTTGTGCTGAACGAGTTGCTGTCACAACAATTGGCGCAAGTTGTGTCGGTTTTTGAACTTCTGCTGCAGTATTATCTTGAATCGATGTATCGATCTCAGTTGTTTGTGCATAAAGCTGGGCACTCACTGCCAAGCTTAGAAGTGTTAATGTGGTCGAAAGTGTATGAACTTTCATAAGTAGCCCCTAGATAAGTTGTTTTGATTGTTTAGCTTTAGAAATCAAAACTTGACTGAGTAAAACGCTTAAAATAGATGTAGCGGCGAGAATTAAGTAAAAATTTCCATAACCAAATGCTTTGGCTAAGAAACCCGACATCGCACCACCAATGAAATAAACCAATAATTCAAAACAGACCAAAATGGTGAAATCCGTTCCTGCTTGGTCTTTGGAACTGGTATGCATAAAATGTGCATAGAGTGCAGTCATCGCGATATAACGGATAGCAAGAATAACAACTACAAATACACCTAATAATTTCTGCCATTGATCAAACCAACTGAGTAATACAGCAACTCCCAATAAGGCATAAATTAAAGTACGCGCCCAACCAGCCCAAATCAGTAGTTTGGTTGCTGCTATCTTTTTTAATAAAAATGCAGCAGAAACAGCGGCTAATAAACCAATACCTGCGCCAATCACCGACATCAATACGCCAATCTCTGCCAATGACCATTTTTGATCAATGAGCATCGGATTCAGCATTGCCATTGCGGGCGCTTCAACTACGCGATAACACACAATCAAAGCTAAAGCCCACAACATTTCTGGACGTTTAAACGCTCGAATCAGACTTGGAGGCTGTTTAGCGATTTTCTCGGAAATTGATCTTTCTTTGATTTGGAAAACCGCCAACATCGTCAGCGCCGTCATTGCGGCTAAGGCAATCAGTGCAGTTTGCCAGCCATAAAGCTGGTACAACCATAAAGTTGCAGCACCACCAACCATGCTACCGAGCGCAACACCAATACTTTGCGCCATACTACCTAGTCGATACTCAGATTCTGAAAAAGTTTCGACTGTGTAGCCATCAATGGCAATATCTTGAGTTGCAGCAAAAGTTGAAATCCAAAGCCCTACAATGACGAATACACCAAGACCGTAATCGAATTGGGTAAGTGCCAAAGCAACCACACCCAACACCAAAGCCACTTGGGTAAATAAGAGCCAAGTTTTACGTTTACCCAGTTTTTTGAGATAAAAACGATCGATTAATGGTGCCCAAAAAAACTTAAATGCCCAAGGAATATAGAGCAGCGATAACATGCCAATCCAGCGTAAATCAACGCCTTGATGGCGCAAAATAGCAGGCAATGCCACGTTATAAAAATACAGAGGTAAAGCATGTGCGAGATAAAGCACCACTACAACTGTTAGGCTTAATGCAGAAACTTTTTGAATATTTAATGAATGTTGCTGATTCATAAATACCTCTGCATCGCCCATTGCGTAGCTTCAGCTTTGTCTACACTGACAAAATATGGAACATTCCAAGCTTTGTGCAGCGCTGGCGTATCCAATCGAATACGGTCTTCTTCATCTTGGGCAATACGCGCAAAACCTAAGCAATATTGGTAAAAATCTTGTTTATATTGTTTATACCACTTGCCTTGAATTGTCCTATATTCTTCAGGAAATTCAGTATTTGCATCGGTTTGCATAATCAACACAAAATTTCGCTGATGTTCGAAATAGTGCTGAATTCGTGCTAGCCATTGCTCAAATTCTGCTACCGAGACATGCGCCGCAAAGCGCATGTCTAGGATATGCATTTCATTGATATATAAGCTCATGTAACACTCAGGAGTTTGGCTGGCTGATTAGCTAGCTGTTGTTGTGAAGTCTGGTAATAATGTCCAAACTTGTTATAAAAAGTTTCTCTAAAGCAGTAATACAACATCGCAGTTTTTTCAGGCATTGGTATTAAACGTTGGCTTTCATAACAAAGCTCTGCTACGACTACTGCATAAGGTTTAACGGTATGATCTGGCTCACCTACGATTTTTTTAGCTTTAGAATGCTCAAAAATATAGAAGCTGAGTAAACGAATAGTTGGGCGTAAAAAACCTTTACCGAACACTGATTTGTCACCAAAAAGTAAATGCCAACCTAGATCATTGTCATCACCATCGTAATAACGGCCCAAACGATCTCGTTTACCTTCATAAATTTCCGTATAGCCCACATCTTTCCCATCAATCCCGACGATCAATAAACGGTGATGATCATCTGCAAGCATTTTGTCGAAGTAAACTTGTAACTCCAGTTCCGATTTATTCAACTGCCACTGTGGAATCACATGTGGTTCATGCATCCATTTATGTAATAAAGGAATATCTTGCGGATATTGCACTTGACGCAAGTAGTACTGAGTCCCATCCTCAAAGTATTCAAAATAATCTGGTAATTGCTGAGAGATTGTTTTCATATCGAACCTATAAAATGACGAATAAAATTAGCCCGCTTTCGCTTGGCGAGGTTGTTCTGCCCATGTTTTCAATGTTTCTGGGCTGACAGGATTTGCAATAGGATCAAGGAATACAGGAACGGGACGCTCTGCTTCATCGTTATAACTCGTGGTAAACAAACGCACACGGTTTAAGCAAATCTTGGTGTAGTTTGGACGCAACATGGCAAATTTGTCAGCGCGCTCAGCCAGTTCCGGATGTTTTTGGTTAAATTCAACAATCGTGTTGGAAATAGTCTGCCAAAAATCAAGTTCAGAATATTCAGGATAATCTTGTAGGAACACATTACAGATATAGCGGTAATGCACCATAAATAAACCTGTGAAAATAAAATGACTTAGATCGGTCGCCTCATGTCGTAATAACAAATCCGCTTCAGGTGGCAACTGAGCTAACTCAGGGAAATCCTCATCCACCAAATTAATATCATCAATGAAATCTTTTAATACCATGGCTTTTGGTACACCATTTTCATGTACCAACATGGTGTTCTCACCGTGCGGTGAAAATGCTAAACCATAACGATATAAGCAAAGTAATAATGGACTCATGCTGACTTGAGCAAATTGTGCTAACCAAGCCAAAGGGCTTAAACCTGATGCCTGAATCAACACGCTCAGGATCGATTGACCTGAAATATCACGATGTAACAATGCTGCTTGAGATAACACTTGATGAGATGAATCAACATAACGATCAACACTTTCGCGCCATAAACAACCGAACAGCTCTTTAAATTGATACGGTGCGCCATCAATGCGATCGAAACAAGGCTGATGAATCGTTAAAGTCGCAACTTCTCCCAAGAAAATCACACCTGTATTTTGTAAGTCTTGATCTTGTTGATGAATCTGTTTTAACCATGCGGTCACTGCTGGTGCTGCAAGATTACGTTTTGAAGGTAATCCACGATAGACAGCGGTATTAAAAATACTGACTGGCAGTTTAATGTAATGACGTTGTAGATTTGATGTATTGCATAAAGTACGAATCGATTGCATCGGTACATAACTATCTTGGCTGATATTCAGCTCAATGATTTTCTGATCGACAATCTCATTTGCATATGTTGGAACGAGCCATTGATGCCATTGCCATGCGTGTACTGGAATTAAAAAGTAATTTTGCGGGTCTAGATTTTTTTCTTGGAGAATATTGATGAACTGCTGTAGTTCATTGGCATCAAACTCATGCTGATATAAACCACATGCGTTCCAATCTTCAGTACTTCGATACTCTGCTAAATCACGATGTACGGCTAACCACAACACTTTTACTTCAGGTGAAAGTTCTGGTGCTGAGGTCAGATAGTCGTCATAACCAAAGCCCATACGTCCCTTACTCATGATGAGCCAAGGATGACCGCGTAACATACCTTCAACTTTATAGTGGGGTTCAGTCAGAACTGCAGCGCTTGGCAAACGCATTTCATTAAACAAATGCGCTTCTGCCAGCCAAGTATTGTTCATTTCTTTGATCAAATACGCTTTGGTAAATGGCTTTACATTAGAACTGTCAGACATTGCGACAATGAACTCATGTAAATTCCAAGCAGATTGATCATTTTCCTGACCAGGGGTTACATCACGCACTGAAGCTTCATGAATATTCCAGTGTCCGAGTAGATATTGATGTCCTTGGAATTCATACTGACGATTGCCTAGATCTAATTGATAACGACCTACTGACAACTCTTTAACTTCAATAATTTCTTCGTATAGAAACTCTGCAATCGCCATTTCAATGAGACGCTGTCCTGCGGCACGCCATTGCTGCTGATTAATTTTTAAAGTTGCAAAGTTCATATCAGTTTCTCATAAGTTGAATGTACAGAAGCAGTTTGTGTGCGTGTGTTTGCACCACGACGATTAGGATGCGTTGTCATCATGTTCTGTTCTGTTTTTTTGAAAATTGAATGGTTTTTGCTGACAGTATTTTCACAAAGGCAGTCTTTTGATTGGACTTTGTCATCTGCCATACAAATTTTTGGGTTTTGAGAAAGATTAAAGTGTTGGAAAGTTTGCGCTTGATTCCCTAGTTCATAAAGTGATTCACCAAGCAGTTGATTAATAATCGTCGCTGCACGGTAAGCACCAAGTCCCAAGTCAGGCGTACCAACACCGTGGCTATGCATTTCTTGGTTTTGAACAAAGATATGACCATTCAGACGATGTACAACACGATAGTCTTCTGTAATCTGCCAACGCTGTTTATGATCAAACTCGATATAAGGCTTCAGCATTTGCATAAAACCAAAGTCAGGCGTGAAATAACCCGTTGCTGCTACAAGAAAGTCACAATCAAGATGGAAAATCTGTGTCGTAGCACGATGTTGGAAATGTAATCGAATTTTTTGTGTATCCAATACTTCCGCATCTTTCAAATCACATTGACTATGTAAATGCGTCTGCAAATGTTGCCCACCAATGCTGCGATGATAAAGTTTTTGATAAATTTCACGAATGGTTTTTGCGCTAATACCCTTGTATAACAAGGCTTGTTGCTGTAATTGCTTATCTTTCTGCTGTGCAGACAAATCATAAAAATGTTGCGCATAGTCTGGGCTAAAGTGTTCCAAGCCTAATGGGGCATATTCCATTGGAAAGAAACCTTGAGAACGGGTAAACCAATGCAAATCAAACTGCTGATGAACCGTGTTTTCCTGTTCATCAAACAAATCAATAAACACTTCTGCTGCAGACTGTCCCGAACCAAGCACAACCACATCGCCGTGTAAATCTGTATCAGCATGCGTCATATATTGTGCTGAATGAAGACATTTTTGCGGTTGTTGTTGTTGAACTTTGGCCAAACATTCAGGTAAATAAGGAACATTACCGCTTCCAATCACCAAATGACGACACAAATAACTTTGCTGAATACCTTGTGATTCAACAATAACTTTAAAACCAACAGCTTGCGGTTCAATCTTTAAAACCCGCGATTGATATTCGATACAATCAAGTTGCTCTGCTACCCATTGGCAATAATGGTTATACTCACAACGAGGAATATGTGGCTGTTCTAAAAAATAAAACTTATATAAACGTTGCTGATGACGCAGATAATTTAAGAAACTAAATGGACTGGTGGGATCAACCATCGAAACCAAATCCGCCATAAAAGGAACTTGCAATACCGTATTAGGTAATTGCATACCTGCATGCCAATCGAATTGCGCCTTTTGCTCGAAAAACGCGTAATTAAGTGAGCTTTTGTTGTGCAACAAACTCGCAAGACTTAAATTAAAAGGCCCTAGACCAATTCCAATAAAATCAAGCATAACTGACATCCTTCTGTGAAATACGCAGTGGATTTGGCAGTTGTACATAAACAGATTGATTTTCAACAGGTGCGATCAGCTCATCTAACTCGTGCAAACGTGTGAGTAAATTACCTTTATAAGGCAGAGTTGAGCCGAACAATAATCCTTTTAATAAGGTGCTATCAGGATATTGTTGTAATTGTTCTTCTAAGAAGCTAGTAAGATGCTCTAACAACTCACCTTCGGTGATATCGCCTGTTGCACCAATCGCATTAATAATCCCGAATAAGGTATTTCCAAAGAAATAATAGCTAAAACGTTCATCAACAAAATCTTTTGGTCCCACAGCAAAGGCTTTTTCTTTGAGTTCAGGCAAGGCTTGCAGAATTTCGGTGGCAAATTCTTCAATATAGTAAAAACCTTGGTTATCACGCAGCCATAAAGTTTTCGGAAAATGATTCTCTAGTTCCAACAATACATTCTGTTGATGTGATTCAAATGCCATGCCGTAACGATGGTAAACATACATTAGGGGTTGCAAACTGACTTCTAGGAAACGATTGAACCAATCCAAAGCGATCTCTGCGGCATCAGCATCAGGATGCGCTTTCGCGATTTTTGCAAATAAGGCATTAAAACGATTTAAAGGCTTACTTGGGTGATCCTGACATAAAGATGCGATACAAGTGACTTGTTGCCGGGGATGGAATGGCTGATCTCGGAAAATACAAATACTTTCATTGATCACTTCATCATCTATTTTTAAGGCAATCCACGCTGGATCATTGACTGCTTTTAGGCTTGGACACTGTTTTAAAATATTTTTACCAAATTCGCTGTGCCATAAACGATGTGTAAGTTCACCACGATGGCATTCTTTCGCTAAATTGACGCGAATTGAATTGGTAATCATGACCGAAAGTGATGGCTTCACCATCCATGGTGCATTAAAACTAGCAAGTGTACGGATCGAAGTCGTTGGAGAAAACTGCCAACCACGCAAGCCTAAATCAATTAATTGTCCCGTTTGCTTTAGACGTTCAAACCAAGGCTTACTTTGCAAATAACGAGCTTGCCATGGATGTAATGGAAGCAATTTATATTCGCTATGGGTTTTAATTAGATTGAGATCGTTTTCAGATAAATACCACTGTAATGCAGTTTTTAATTGCGCTGAAATAGATTCATCAGTCGCACTACCTTCTGCAATATAATCCTGGTGTACAAGCCAGTAATAGAGTTGGGTTTTTCCTTTATGTTCTGGTGAATACTTTAACCAATCTTCATGTACAAAACCCGTTCTACTTTTCGGCGCTGGGTGCATACTATGCCCTAAAATTAAAGCCTGCTCTGTTTCAATAAAATTCTGACCTGCTTGAATCAAATCATCGAAATCTTTTTCACGCTGCACTAAAAATTGTTGTAAAGCATCTCGACTTTGTATCCATTTCTCAACTAAAGAGGCTGCGTCTAAATCAACAGAGGATTCATGAACAAGTTCCTCAAGCAATAACCCAACAATTGCAACAGGACTAAATACCTTAATTTTTTCGTCGATAATGATTTGCGGAAAATCAGCTAAGCGATGTCTTCCTACAGCGCTAACATAAGATAAAGGGAAATAGCATCGTGCTTGAATAGAGTTAATCGGTATAGATAACAGCGTCAAACCTTGGCTAAACGTCTGTAATTGAATAGATTGCTGACTTTTGTGAAGCAAGTGACCTTTGCCAGTTTCTTGCGTATATGCGTTGACGAAATGTTGTAACGCCAACCGATTAGCAAGTGATTGCATCTGTCGATATCCTCTTATGAAGAGAGTTAATTTTTTTTCGAAATGTTTTAGGCCTGAAACACATCTTACGTACAAGGGAGTTTGTAATTAAGATAGAACTAATGATAATTATTATCATTTAATATTTCAATTCTATAAAAGAACCTGACAAAATACGTCTAAATCATTGAATATATTTTAATTAACAACAGTGCAGCTCAGTAAAGATACAAAAAGATAATAATAATTCTCATTAAATAAAATGATCAGCTCCTAACCATCAATAGTTTTTATAGATGTATGAAATTTAAAAATGATTCTGAAATGAAATATTTTTCACGTATTAATAATCTAAGATATCAAAAAAAGAAGCACTTAATAGTCTCGCCAAGTCTTGAGGATGAAGTCCAATATCCAATCCCCTTTTTCCACCACTCACGTAAATTTTATCAAAGGCTTCTGCGCTTTTATCAATCACTGTTTTTAAGCGTTTCTTTTGACCTAACGGACTGATTCCACCAACAAGATACCCTGTCAAACGTTCAGCATCTTTCGGATTCGCCATTTGTAATTTTTTACAACCTACAGCTCCAGCAACTTTCTTTAGATTTAATTGATGGTTAACAGGCAAAATTGCAATAAAATAGTTTTTTTCATCCGTTACCATCAATGTTTTAAATACTTCTTCTACATTTAAGTTCAGTTTTTCAGCAGCTTCTAAACCAAAACTTTTGGCATTTACATCATGCTCATACTCATGGATTGAAAACGATATTTTGTTTTTTTCTAGAAGTTTACATGCGGGCGTCATGGTTACTCAGTGCTTTTATAAAAATTTTAAAGTGGGAATAGTGTAGCATTTTAAGATAAACATTTAAATTTGCTTAGGCTATTTTTGATATAAATCTATTCTTGATAATTCCTAAACTAACCTCATATATTGCTCAATGTGGATTAAAAATAGGAACTGCAATGTATGAGTTATAAACATAACAATTTAATGGCAATGCGTCAGAGCTATTGGGATGATGAATCTTCACATATCGTACAAGCTGAAAAGCAACTGCTCAAACATACTTTGATTGAAGAAGGCATTTTTACGAATGCAACTTTAGACGATACCAAGTATTTTTTCTTCACCCTACCTAGTATTATCATCGTCAAAGCCTATGCAGTAGGTTTCCATCATAGCTCAGTCAAGCAAATGCTGAAGCAACACATTCAAAGCAACCGCACCAGCTTGATGAAAAAATCTGCATTAAAAATTCAGTTTAGAATTTAGAGGATAAATTTTTTAGTCTCTAAAAAGCTAAAAGTTTTGCTTAGGCTATTTTTGTAATATTCAAGTATTGCACAAATTTAGACTGATAATTCAAGAGATTGAACTATTTTAATACGTTCAAACGCTGTAATATCCACTACAATTTAACTCTCGGCTTTCCTCCCTCCTCCGATTTCAGCATAGGATTTTTCTTTCATGTCAGATCAGAACGATAAGCTCAAGAATCTAAAAACCTCGTCTGTGGATCGTCGCTTATCTATTGCAAAAGCTTCTTTACTTGCTGGAACTCGTTGGGCAACAGCAAGTGCTACCTCTATGTTCTCTAGTGAGGAAGAAAAAGAGAAGAAACGTAAAAAAGCGATGGCTGAACAAGCTCATTATTTGGTTTCTGAGATTGGAAAGTTAAAAGGCTCAATTGTAAAAATTGGGCAAATGATGGCCTTATATGGTGAACATTTCCTGCCTGAAGAGATTACTCAAGCATTAAATACTCTCAATAACCAAACCGTTGCTTTGGCTTGGCCAGCGATTAAGGCACATTTACAAGAACAACTTGGTTCTAAAATGGATGATCTGACAATTGATCATGAACCTATTGGGACTGCTTCATTAGCTCAAGTACATCGTGCTATCCGTAAGTCTGACGGTTTAGAACTTGTACTTAAAATCCAATATCCAGGTGTAGCAGAAGCGATAGATTCTGATATGAATCTTTTCAAAAACATGCTTAAACTCACCCGAATGGTGCCGCAGACCCGTGAATTTGATCAATGGTTTGATGAAGTTCGGGAAATGATGCATCGAGAAGTTGATTATGGTATCGAGGCAGCGACCACACGTCGCTTTGCTGCACGTTTAAAAGAAGATCCTCGATATATTGTCCCTCAGATTGTCAATGAATTCTGTGCTGAAAAAGTGCTCTGTATGACTTTCGAGCGTGGTGTTCCTGTAAACAGCCCTGTCATGCTCTCTTTGCCACAAGAACGTAGAAATCAATTGGGCGAAGCATCATTAGAGATCGCAGTACGTGAATTATTTGAATGGGGTGAAATGCAAACCGATCCTAACTTCGGTAATTATTTAGTCCGTTTAGGGAACGGTACTGACGTCCGCGATAAAATTGTATTACTTGATTTTGGTGCGATACGTCAATTCGATGAGAATTTGCTGTCTGTTGCACGTAACTTAATTCAAGCGGGCTATGATCACGACAAAGCAGCCATGGTCAAAGCGATGACAGGCTACGAATTTTTTGATGGTATGCCAGAAAGTATTAAACCAGGCATGGCAGATGTTTTCTTGATTGCAACTGAAGCATTTAGTTGCCCTGAAAACAATCCAGACATGCCTACTGGTATTATGGATGATCAAGATCGCTATGACTGGAAGAAAAGTCAGCTTCATAGTCGAGTGATGCAACAAGCAGCGCAATCAATGGCTTCTCGCTACTTCTCTGTTCCTCCAAAAGAATTTATGTTTATTAGTCGTAAATTCATTGGTGCCTATACCTTTATGACAGTCATTGAAGCAAAGACAAATGTCCGTAAAATGATTCGTCAGTTTGCTTAAAACATTCATAGAAAGTCACTTTGACCAATCTGTTTTGTCAGATTGGTCAATTTTTTTTAAATTAATTTCTTTGGTATTTTTTTAAATTAATAAAAAACAATAACATAAATAACACCCTATCATCATTTTACCCTTTATCTTTATCAAATCAGCGTGTCAAAGAAGACATAGTTTTTTTAACTGGGGCATGTCAGCATGAATTTACAATCATCCCCTAGGATAAAGTCATGTCTAATATGATGAATAAGGCTCAAGGTTTCGGGCTATCTTTAATCACAAAAATCGCAGGAAGCGAAATGCTTGATCAACTCAAGCTACGAAAATTTGTTGAAAAATCGCTATATCAAGGTTCAAAGACTGGCTTTAAGGTGCTGACAAAAACACAAAAAGCCTTTAAACCGCAAGCAATAGATAAACAGCGTCTACCAAATCAAAGCAATAAAAACCTATTTGATCTGAGTTTAACTGAAGAACAGCAAATGACCTGCGACGCTATGTCACAATTTGCTGAAGAGGTTTTATATACCTTAGCGCATGATGCAGATCATCATGCTCAATTTCCAGAAGAACTTTGGCAGCATTTAACTGATCTTGGTTTAAATTACTACGCATTACCCGAAGCTTTGGGCGGTGTAGCGGCTGAACAAAACATTGTTAGCAATATTCTAATTGCAGAAAATCTAGCTAAAGGTGATTTTAGCTTGACCGCAGGTCTATTAAGTACTTTTAGTGTGATCAACGCAATCACACGTTGGGGCTCAACTCAAGTTCAATCCATGTATCTCCCTGTGTTTGCAGAAGATCCAGATGTCACAGCAACTTTCGCTTTCCAAGAAGCTACGCCAGCATTTAATCCATTCCAGTTAAAAACCAAAGCAACTGAGCAAAATGGACAATGCTATATCACAGGTGAAAAAACCTTAGTTGTTCTAGGTGATACAGCGGATATATTCCTTGTTAGCGCTGAATACAATGGGAAAACTGATATCTTTGTGGTGCAATGTGATGAAACAATCTCTATCAAAGCAAATCCAGCGATGGGTTTAAAAGCAGCCGAAACCGCAACTCTACAATTCAATCAAAGTCCTGCTTTACGTCTTGGTGATGCCGATTTCGACTACACCTCATTTGTTGATTTAGGTAACCTGATGTGGTGTGCCATGGCAATTGGGACTTGTGAAGCGATTAAAGCATATTGCATTAAGTATGCCAATGAACGCACTGCCTTTGGTGAACCTATCTCGCATCGTCAAAGCGTAGCTTTCATGATTGCTGATATGGCAATTGAAATTGACGCGATGCGCATGTTGGTACTTAACGCAGCAAGTTTGGCAGAAGCTGGGCAACCTTTCCACCGTGAGGCGTATTTAGCACGATTACTCTGTGCAGAGAAATCTATGAAAATCGGTACGGATGGCGTTCAAATTCTTGGTGGACATGGCTTTACCAAAGAGCACCCTGTTGAACGTTGGTATCGTGATTTACGTGCGACAGCTGTCATGCATTCTGGCTTACACGCTTAATTTTGGAGAATAATAATGAATTTACAAAATCCGAAAAAATTTAAAATGCTGGTTGATCAGGCACATGAAACTGCAATGAATGTATTGCGTCCAATTTCCCGTAAATATGATAAAGCTGAACATGCCTATCCCAAAGAACTGGATATGCTTGCTGCTTTACTGGATGGAATGAATGAAAGTGGTGAAGGTGTAGGTGCGGCAAATGCAAGTAAACGCGGTACAGTCAATCCAGATGCAATTGTGAATGGCGGTAATATGTCAGCGGCGCTAGGCATTATTGAAATGTGCTATGGCGATACGGGATTATTACTGAGTATGCCTCGCCAAGGTTTAGGTAACTCTGCAATTGCTGCGGTTGCGAATGATGAGCAACTAGAACGTTTTAAAGGTACTTGGGCAGCGATGGCAATTACTGAACCAGGTTGTGGTTCAGACTCAGCAGCAATTCGTACGACTGCGACCAAAGATGGTGATGACTATATTCTGAACGGTGAAAAAATCTTTGTCACTTCAGGTGAACGTGCTGATTCAGTTGTGGTTTGGGCAACTTTAGATAAAAAGCTAGGACGCGCAGCAATTAAATCCTTTGTAGTACCAAAAGGTACTGCTGGCATGAAAGTAGAGCGTCTTGAGCATAAACTTGGAATCAAGGCATCTGATACAGCAGTAATTAGCTTTATTGACTGTCGTGTACCGGCTGCCAATTTGTTAGGTAATCCTGAAATTGATGTAGCAAAAGGTTTCGCTGGTGTCATGGAAACTTTTGATAATACACGCCCACTTGTTGCAGCAATGGCAATTGGTTGTGCAAAAGCATCTTTAGAACGTATCAAAGAAATTTTTAAAGACCAACTTGATCCAGACTATCAAACTCCGTATTTACATACCTCAAATTTAGCTGCACAGATTTATCGTATGGAAGCTGAATGGGAAGCTGCCCGTTTACTCACGCTAAAAGCAACATGGATGGCCGATAATAAAAAGCCAAACTCGAAAGAAGCTTCGATTGCTAAAGCAAAAGCTGGACGTGTGGGTAATGAAATCACATTGAAATGTGTTGAACTGGCTGCAAGTTTAGGATATGGCGAAGATGAATTGCTGGAGAAATGGGCACGTGATTCAAAAATTCTGGATATTTTTGAAGGTACTCAACAAATCCAACAATTAATTATTGCACGTCGTGAATTAGGAAAGTCATCAAGCGAATTGAAGTAATTAAAATCTGTAAAGATATTCTATTAGAAAAGGCTTTCGAGTCTTTTCTTTTTTATTTATCATTAATGTAATAATCATAAATTAATAAGTGAATGCCATTCGTCTCCACCCTTTATTTTTTCATATTCAACAATCCGATGAATATTAGACAAGGATAAAAATAATATCCTATATTACATAGATAAAAATTAGATGAATGATAGTAAATACATAGGCTAAAAAATGAGAGTAGATTATACACAAGATGAAATTGATTCTCGCACTCTTAAACTGATTGTAGGTTTAATTGCATTATTTTTGGCAAGTTTAACAAGCTTTTTGACCCATGGAGAAATCCAGTCTATTAGTGAGTCTTATCACCATGATGGATTAGTCCGTAATATATTCGTAGGTTGTCTTTTCGCCATAGCTTCTTTCCTATTCGCTTACAACGGTCAAGAACCAAAAAAAGAAGCACTCATTAGTAAAATTGCAGCAATTTCTGCACTTGGAGTTGCATTATTCCCTTGCAAATGTGGGATAACAGGTAATGTTTGCAGAAGTATTAATGAATATAATCAAATCGTTTTTGGCATTATGCACATTATATCCGCTGCTATAATGTTTCTGATCTTAGCCAGGTTTTGTCAAATTTTTTACTATAGGGCAAAAAATAAATTTCTAAGAGATGGAAATATCATGGCAAAACGAAGATCTTATATATATCTGGTCTCAGGAATTACCATTGTCTTATCAATATTGATACTTCTACTTGATATGTTAATTCAATATTTACCTAATCCAATTATTCTAAATCCAAGATTAGTGTACTGGTGTGAATTTTTTGGACTTGTTGCATTTGGCATTTCTTGGTTAACATCAAGTAAAATTTTGCCATTTATGGCAATGAAACATGAAGAGTTGCACATCTTAAAAAAATAATGATTCTTTCTTATAACGCTTGAGAAATATTTCCACACTGGAATTCAGTTTAATTTACGATGTACCGTAAATTAAACTGTTTCTTGCTTATCTCATGGTCACAAACTCTTCAGCAGAAGTCGGGTGAATCGCAACTGTATTATCGAAATCTTTCTTGGTCGCTCCCATTTTTAAAGCAACAGCAAAACCTTGCAAAATTTCATCCATCCCAAAACCAATGCCATGAATCCCCACAATTTTCTCATCTTTACCCACGCAAACAAGTTTCATCTTCGTGGGTTGACGATGTTGGGTAATCGCACTAAACATGGCAGTGAATGAAGTGTTATATACCTTCACAGCGTCCTTACCATATTGCTCTACCGCTTCATCTTCAGTGATTCCAACAGTGCCTATGGGTGGATGACTAAAGACCACAGTAGGAATATTTTCATAATTTAAATGTTCCTCAGGTTTATCATTAAAAAGCCGTTCTGATAATCGACGTCCTGCCGCCACTGCAACAGGTGTGAGTTCCATTTTTCCTGTAATATCCCCTACAGCATAAACTCCCTTTTGTGACGTATTCTGAAATTTGTCGACTTTGATATAGCCTCTTTCATCAAGCTCAATATTAGCTTTTTCTAAAGCTAAACTTGTAGTGTTAGGTTCTCGCCCCGTTGCCCAGATCAGGCAATCAACCGTATATTTTTTTTCATTTTCTAGATGTAGTGTTATTGAATCATCTAAATTTTTTGTGACTTTTTTCGGAACGGCTTGAGTATGTACAGTAATACCATCCGTTTGCATTACTGCCATAAGTGTTTCACTGATAAATGACTCAAAACGACGTACGGGTAAACTCCGACGTAAAAACAGCCCAACCTCTGCACCTAAGGCATTCAACACACCTACAAGTTCAACCGCGATATAGCCAGAACCTATTACTGCGACCCGTTTAGGTAAAGCGGATAATTCAAAGAAACCATTTGAATCAATTCCATATTCAACGCCTTCAATATCTGGCAACGATGGTTGTGTCCCAGTAGCAATTAATATATAGTCCGCAGTGAGCCGATCACCATTCACCTCAATTGTATGATTATCAATAAAATGGGCTTCACCGTTAATAAGATCAACGTTATTCTTGCTTAGGCTATTTTGATAAGATTGGTGAATGCGGTCAATATAGGCCTGTCGGTTCTTGATCAAAGTCTGCCATTCAAATGATTCGACCCGCAGATTAAATCCATAATCTGGCGCATATTTTTGTATGGTCTCCGCAACATGTGCAGCGTACCACATCACTTTTTTAGGTACACATCCGACGTTTACACATGTCCCCCCAATTTCACTTTTTTCAATCAAGGCACATTTCTTTCCATACATTGCTGCACGATTGATGGATGCTATGCCCCCACTACCAGCGCCAATCGCTATATAATCATAATGTTTTGTCATCGTCGCCTCATAAAATCGATTGTATGTGCTTTTTTCATTCTAGGTGATATATAGATATACAATAAGTCCTTGCAAAAACCGTTGTTTTTTAATTTTTTTAATACAAGAAAAAAGCACTGTTCATCTCTGAACAGTGCCTAGAACGTTATCAGGGTCTGTGAAATATCAGCAAACCTCAAATTTTATATTAGTCTGCAGTGGTTTCAGTAGTAGCTGGTGCTAGTGATTGATCTACCCCGCCAAACTTCTTAAAAAGTTTTGCACGACGTTTTGGATAAATGTTCGCTTTGTTTAAATCACCTTTGTAGTGATCAACAACACGTTTATCCATCATTTTAAACCATAGAGGTGGAATCAATGCTGGTAGAAGCATACTTGCATAACCACTTGGCAACTCTGGTGCCTCATCAAAATGACGTAAAGCTTGGAATGGACGAGTTGGATAAGCATGATGATCCGAGTGACGTTGCAATTGGTACAAGAATAAGTTCGTTACGATATTATTGTTGTTCCAGCTATGCTCTGGCATTGTACGTTGATACTTGCCGTTTGCATCTTTTTGACGTTTTAAACCATAGTGTTCAATATAGTTAATAATTTCAAATAAACTAATGCCATAAAATGCTTGAGTTGCTAAATATGGAATTACACCTTTTCCAAATAAACCAACCATTGAACCATGAAATGCAGCACTCATGCCCCAACCTTGTAGCAACTCATTCTCTGTAGACCAGAACTCTTTGCCTTTACGTTTTAAACGATTCGTTTCAATCTCAATTGCAGATTTTAAAGAACCAATCACTGTACGTGGCCAAAATTCGTAAAAAGTCTCTCCCATTTGTGAAGACGCTGGATCTTCAGGAGTTGCGGCACGCTTATGATGACCGTATGGATGTTCAACACGGAAATGGTTATAACCTGTAGGTACCAATGCTAAGTGAGAAAGAATATGATCAATACGATCATGTTTATGACTCAACTCGTGTGCCGTATTAATGGCGATACCATTGATCGCACCCATTGAAACACCAAGCAAAATTTTATCAAGAAAAGAGGTTTCTTTTCGGCTTGTTAAATAACATGCATATAAGTTCGCTGCATATTGTAATGGAATAAAGCTTTTTACTAAGCGAGAATAATAAGGATCTTGCTCAAGTAACTTCACTTCTTCAGCTGTTGGATTGTTTGCATCTTTTCCTACAATCGTATCAATTGCAGGAATTACAATATGAAGTAAGATAGGACCACCCAAAGCAAAGATTTTTTTCAAAGGACGTGGTGCAAATTGATAACCTGCTAAAATTCCAATTCCAATTACAGGCAAAGCTGGGCTGATGGCCCATAAATAACGTTTACGATCCAATTCAAATTTTGATTTTGGAATGCTTACTGGCGTAAGTTCTTGACTAACATTTACTGGCGCATTCATCGTCGTATCCATGTCTTCGTATATATATGTATATTTTGAAGAATTATGAAGGCGATGACAGTTGCAAGCGTCCAAAAAACCTATGTATAAGTCTTTGGCGTAATCCCCCCTGTTTTTGTCCTAAAAACACATATTGAGTTATTACAATAGCTCTCTATAATTTAAATCACATACATTAAATAAAACGCATATGGACGCCTTAAGTAAAATTTTTGCAGATATTCATTTAAATCACACTGAATATATCTATTTGAAAACACAAGGAGAATGGGGATTCATTTGCCAAGATCAAGCTGCTTTGATCGTACATATAGTTTTAGTCGGTTCAGTATATATTCAAATTGATGCGCAGAATCATCTCGTCGCACATGCAGGTGAAATTGTCTTAATACCATCGGGACAGGCACATACAGGCGCAGATAATGCCATCACCAAGCTTATTGATGCAGTTGATATCTCAAAATTGTTTGACGGTCATCGTGAAGAAGCAGTTGAGTTTGGTACAGAGTCATCTGAAAAAAATCTGATACTTACCATCCGATGTCAAATTGATACGATTATGGCTCGTCCATTTATTCAAGCTCTACCCTCACTCATTCATATTCAACACGGTGATAATACAGCGCCTGAATGGTTGCAAATTGGATTACATTTTCTGGCATTAGAGACTCAAAATATTCAAGCAGGTCGAGATATTATTATCGATCATCTGGTTAATATTTTGCTGATCAAATGTATCCGCGACCATATTCAACAAATTTCGAGTCAACATGGCTGGCTTAGTGCATTAAATCACCCTGAGCTTAGTAATAGTCTTGCAGCGATTCACAATCATCCGGAAGACGCTTGGACTGTCGAATCCCTTGCAGAGCAGTGCTGTATGTCACGCTCGAAGTTTGCGAGTTTATTCCATGAAGTCATTGGTGAGTCTCCTCTCGCTTATTTACAACAGCATCGTATGCGCCTAGCAAGCCAATTTTTACGTAAAAGCAACTACTCTATACAAGTCATCGCCAATAAAGTGGGCTATTCATCTGAAACAGCTTTCAGCCAAGCATTTAAACGAACTTTTGAATTATCACCTAAGCAATATCGACAGCAATATGTTGAAGTTGAACCTTAAATTGTACAAATAAAAAAAGACACCGAAGTGTCTTTTTAAATGACCAAATAAATTATCGTACGATGCCACGTGTTGATTGTTCTAATGAGTCAATCAACAACTGCGCTTCTGAAACTGAGCCTAGAATCTCATTACGGATTTGTTCAATCGCTTGTTCAGTCGTCAAACCTGATTTATAAATCAGTTTATACGCTGTTCTTAAACCTTGAATCGTTTCTCTCGACCACCCTTTGCGTCGCATACCCTCAATGTTTAAACCATGCGCATGGGCTGGATTGCCAGAGGCTAATACATAGGCTGGTACATCTTTAAGGATCAATGCAGCACCACCGATCATACTATATGAATCGATTCGGCAAAATTGATGGACGCCAGCATTCCCACCAACAATCACATGATTGCCCACATGTACATGTCCAGCAATACCCACGTTGTTGGCAAAAATGTTGTGATCACCAATGATACAATCATGCGCAATATGCGTATTGACCATACAAAGGTTATGGCTGCCAATTTTGGTAAGACCTTGATCCTGAACAGTACCACGGTGCAAGGTACAATGCTCACGAATCGTGTTGTGATCCCCAATCTCTAACCAAGTCTCTTCGCCTTTATACTTCAAATCCTGGCAGATTTCCCCAACACTTGCGAATTGAAAAATATCGTTATTTTTACCAATCCGTGTAAAACCACCAATCACTACATGTGAGTGTAATTTTGTACCTGTGTCAATACTTACATTTGGACCTACAATACAATAAGGTCCAATCTGCACATCTGATGCGATTTCTGCAGACGGATCAATAATTGCTGTAGGATGTATTAAATTTTGACTACTCATGCCTGCTCAATTTTCTGGTGGGAAATAATAATCTCAGCTGTTGCCGCAATAATGCCATCAACACTAGCAGTACAATTGTACTTGTAAATGCCACGTTTTTGCATAACAAGTTCAGATTTTAAGACAAGCTGGTCACCTGCAACAACCTGTTTCTTAAATCTTATTTTTTCTGCGCCGGCAAATAAAAATAATGAACCTGCTTTTGGCTTCTGATTAGTGAGTACAAAACCCAAGATACCAGAGACTTGTGCCAATGCTTCAATGATTAAAACACCAGGCATAATTGGGTAAGCTGGGAAGTGCCCTTGGAAAAACTCCTCATTGATCGTCACGTTTTTATAACCAACGATACTGTTCTCTGTAACGTCTGTTACTCTGTCAACCAATAAAAAAGGATAACGATGCGGTAAATATTCACGAATGGTGAGAATATCCATTGGTAATTCAGGCATTGTAAATGCTGGTAATGTAGACTCGGTCATAATAAATTATTTACGTAACTTTAAGGTTGATTCATGGGACTCTAATTGAGCTTGCATATGATCCAGTCTTTTCATTATTTGGGTCAATGGCACATCTGCTAATTGTCTTAAACGCACAATCGTCTTTTTCCAATGATTATTTTCAAAAAGTCCCATTCCTGAAGAATAAGTTCCAGCTTCATAAATATTTTTTGTGACCATTGACATTGCGGTAAGAGTCACATTATCAGTGATTTCTAGGTGTCCAACGACCCCACTCGCCCCGCCGAGTATGCAGTTTTTGCCAATCTTCGCACTTCCTGCAATACCACAATTCGCTGCAATCGCTGTATTTTCACCGATATGAACATTGTGAGCGATTTGCACAAGGTTATCAATAATGACACCATTTTCTAAGACTGTGTCGTCTAAAGCACCCCGATCAATACTGCAATTTGAACCGATACGAACATCATTTCCGATACGAACAGAACCCAGCTGGGCAATTCGATGCCATTTTCCTTGATAAGGTGCAAAACCAAAACCTTCAGAACCAATCACTGTATTCGCATGAATACGTACACGATCACCAAGTTTTGCCTCTCCAGTGACAGTCACGTGAGTATCAATGAAACCATCTTTACCCACTTCAACATTATCATCTAAAAAAACGTGAGCTTGAATAATCGTGTTTGCACCCACGACACAGTTTTCGCCAATTACAGCATAATGTCCAATATAGGCATCATCGGCTATGATCGCAGAAGGATGGATCTGGGCTGTGCTTTCAATTCCACGTTGAGTTATCTTTTTTGCAAAAACATGGGTCAACATCGCGAAAGCTAAATAAGGATTAGCAACAACAATAAAGTTCTTCTTATTTTTCAATTGCGCTTTTAATGTCGGTGTGACGATATAAGCACCTGCAAGACTTGACTCAGCCTGTGCTAGATACTTATCACCATTTACAAAACTTATGTGCTGACTTTGTGCTTGTTCTAAGCTTGCTAAATTTAAAATTTCGAAGTCTTTTTCACCAAAAAACTCACCTTGTACAAGGTGAGCAATTTCTTCTAAACGGTAACTACGTCTATTCATTGATTATTTCATTGCATTGACCTTTTGAATCATTTTATCAGTTAAATCATACTTAGCGTCAGAGGCAATGGTAGAATTTTTATTCAAAATAAAATCTAAATTGTTCTCTTTACGCAATTGTTCAGCAGCTTGCTTCACACGATTCTCAAAAGTGGTATTCATCGTTTGCAAAGTTGACTGAACTTTAGTCTGCAAGCTTTGTTGTGTCGTATTGAATTCATTCACTTTGGCTTGGTACTGAGCTGAAAGTTTTTGTAGATCCGCTTGATTTGCCGATTGTGCACGTTGCTGTAAACTCTCTATTTCTTTACCTAACTGCTCTAATTTCGTCGATGTCGGTTTTACTGACTGACCTAAGCTAGCATTTTGCTGTTTGAGATAAGTACTGCTTTCAACAACTTTCGCCAAATCTACCACTGCTATACCTGCAGCATTGCTAAATGCTGATACGGTTAAACCCAAACCGAATACGAGTGCTGTTAATGTTTTCATGAATCCGTCCTTTATATCTTTTACAAATTTAACCGAGGTCGTACTTAGAAAGTACGACCAATTTCGAATTGGATTGATTTAGTATCATCACCCTTCTTGTCATTAAGCGGGTAAGCATAGCTCAGTGATAAAGGTCCAATCATGGTGATCCAGGTAAAACCCACGCCAACGCTATAACGTAGATTACCAAAATCTAAACCGTAATTATCTTTACAGTATTGTTTAACATCGGTAATTTTTTGCCCATTAATGGTCATACCTTTCTCACCATATGCGCTATTTGAAATATCACATTTGGTATCGAAAACTTGCGCACCTTCAGCAAATATGACTGGACGCACTTGGCGTGCCCAATCACCTTTGAACGGAACAGGCAATGCTAACTCAGTACCAAACTGCACCAGTGCATTACCACCAATTTCCTCTGGATCTGGATCATTTCTACCCGTTTCTTGGAAAATCACACTTGGGTATTTTGGTCCTAAAGAGCTGTTGTCATAACCACGAACAGAACCATAACCACCAGCATAGAAGTTTTTATAGAATGGTAAATCATTACCATAACCTAACTTTCCGTAGCCACGGAGAACAAAGCCGGCGCCGAGTGATTTAAATGCTTGAGCATCATAGGTTAGTTTTTGATAATCTACATCACTACCAGGAAGACCGACCTCAAGTCCAACACGATGCGACATACCCGAAGTCGGGAATACTGGGCGATTGAGCGTATTATATGACCAACCTAAATTAAGCATATAAGTCAGGAATTCGCCTTCAAAAGCATTGAAATATTTTTCTTCTTTCCCTTCATTACATTTGCCCGTATAAGCACCAGTATCAGGATCTTTTTCTAATTCATCCTCTGGACAATATGTACCGCTACCAGTTGCCTTACCACCATTTGCAAGTAAATAATCACGAATATAAGTCGATACACTTGGGCCAGTTCTGACTTTAGTTTGATCAATACCGAGTGAAGCACTTAAACTCTGGTTTTCATCAATTGGATAACCGAAACTTAAACTACCACCAATACTGTCAGTTACGTAGTTGTTAACGTTATAGTCCTCATTAAGCTTCGTTTTACGATAATAAACATTATAACCACGACTTACACCATCAATGGTGAAGTATGGATCAGTCACACTTAAGTTGTAGTAATCTTGTGTCTCTGAACGAGAAAGATCTATCGCAACACGATTACCTGTTCCCATAAAATTAGTTTGGCTTAAACCAGCTTGGAACGTCACACCGCCATTCTGTGAATAACCCACAGCAAGTGTAGTTGTACCTGAGTGTTGCTCTTCTACGGCAACGTTCAAATCTACCTGGTCTGGTGAGTTCGGAACACGAACAGGCTTCACATCTACAGTTTTAAAGAAACCAGTACGTTCTAGACGAATTTTAGACAAGTCAATTTTTTCATTACTTGCTAAAGCACCTTCCATCTGACGCATTTCACGACGCAAGACTTCATCAGCAGTTTTATTGTTTCCTGAAAAATTAACACGACGAACTGTAACTTGCTGTCCAGGATTCACATAATAATTTAGGTTAACAATACCTGTTTCATTATTAATATCTGGAACAACATTCACCTCAGCATAGTAATAACCTGCATTACCATACTTACGTAATAATAATTGCTTGACCGCATTCACACGTTCTTGCGAATAAGTTTCACCATCTTTATAAAGCTTTAAAGCATTTAACTCTTCTGGCTTATAAAGCGCATCACCCAAGAACTTGGTTTCACCAAACTTAAATTGACTGCCTTCATCTACTGAAACTTCAATAAAGATATTCTTTTTATCTTCACTAATATTAAGCTGAGAGTTAATAATATTAAAGTTGATATAACCTTTATTTAAATACAAAGCACGTAATGCCTCTAAACTCGCTGCCATTTTCTCACGAGCGTAACGGTCATTACGGGTAACAATAGAAGCCCAACCACTTTCTTTTACCGCAAAGGCTTGCTTGATATCACTATCACTAAATACTGTATTGCCGATAATATTGATATCGAAAACTTTTGCTGCAGTACCTTCGTTGAAATTTAACATCAATTCAACACGGTTATTTGGACGTGCTACGGTTTCAACCGTCACATCTGCATCATAACGCCCTTGTTGGGTATATTGTTGTTCTAGTTCGGTTTCAATAATCTGTAACGCAGATTTTTTGAACACCTCACCTTCAGCAATACCCATTTTCTTTAAACCTTGTTCCAAAGCTTCTTTCGGAATAAGTTTGTTGCCTTTAAATTCAAGTTTAGAAATAACTGGTCGCTCGACAACGTTGAAGACCAAAACATCATTTTGCTTATATGCTTTGATATCATCGAACAAACCCGAAGCATATAAGCTACGAATTGCTTCCGCGATCATTGGGTCATTTACACGATCACCACTATTTATTGGTAACATCGAATAGATACTTGCAGGTGTTAAACGCACTAGCCCATCAATTCGTATATCTCGTGCAAGAAACTCATCTGCTGCGTATGCTTGTTGTACCACTGCCATCGCACTAACCAGTGCCAAAGGCATTAATAAATTTGTGTGACGCATGCCCATATATTTTCCAGTAAGTTAAATTCCATTTGCGTTTTTATAAACGCATGAAGTCGTTAAATAAAGCCAAAAGCATCATGCTACCGAGCAGTAACATACCAACTTTTAGACCCAATATCTGTATTTGTTCAGAAACAGGTTTTCCACGGATAATCTCGATAAAGTAATAAACGAGATGACCACCATCAAGCATAGGAATTGGCAATAAGTTTAAAATCCCTAGGCTCACACTCATAAGTGCCATAAAGGAAATAAAAGTCTGCCATCCCATTTCGGCACTTTGTCCAGCTACTTTAGCAATCGTGATTGGACCAGATAAATTATCCAAGCCAATCAATCCTCGTATCATTTTAACGATCGAGTTAAAAATCATTTGAGAAAGCTGGACGGTCTTATCAAAAGCAACACCTAAAGCTTCTAAAGGTGTGTATTGAATTGTTTGCTTATATTCATTTGGTATAGTGACTTTGCCAGCATCACTCTTAACCCCTAAAACACCTGTAACATTACCCATATTGTCACGTTGACCACGTGGAATCATCTGTAAATGAACCAATTCACCTTGACGCATTACATCAATATTGAGCAATTTTTCAGGCGAGTGTTGTACCACATTAACCACATCAAACCAGTCATTCATTGCCACATTATTAATCGCAACAATTCGATCACCTTCTTTCATCCCTTGACGTATGGCAGCACCATCAGCAGTCAACTCTTTTACCACTGCTGGAATCATCGGTCGATAAGGTAAGAATCCCAATGCATCCAAAGGAGATTGGCTTTGATCTTTAAGAAAGTTTTGGATCGGCAAATTGAATTGTTTTTCAGATCCCTCACGCTCTACAATAACTGAAACTTGTCCAGTCTCACCAATACGGTTAATTAGGGCAAAGTTTAACTTTTCCCAAGTTGGTGTTGATTGGCCATCAACTGCAACCACCTTGTCACCCACCTGTAAATCAACCTGTGCAGCAACAGTATCCGGCATGATCTTGCCAATACGCGTATTCAATTGTTCCTGAGCGGGTAAAAAGAGAACCCAGAACAGTAATACAGCAAAAATCAAGTTAACGAGTGGTCCAGCAGCAACAATCGCAATCCTTTTCCAAGGTGATTGTCGATTAAACGCATAAGGAAGATCCTTTTCGGCAACATTTCCCTCACGCTCGTCAAGCATTTTGACATACCCACCCAAAGGTAGTGCAGAAAGCTGATATTGAATACCTGATTTTTTTGATTGCCATTTCAATAAAGTAGGACCAAAACCAATGGAGTAAACCAAGACTTTAACGCCTAATTTACGAGCAACCCAATAATGACCAAACTCATGAATAGCGATAAGTGGACCAAGTAATAAAATCGCTGCAACAATCATAAAGAGTGCATTCATACGATTTAACCTCCTATATCCACAATATACGTCTCTGCAACTTGTCTAGCGATCATATCAGTATGCAAAATGATGTCTATATTTTCTGCTTTAGCATTTTGTACAACTTGTAAAGTATGTCCAACAACTTCAGGAATCGCTGTAAATCGAATCCTGTGCTGTAAAAATGCCGCAACAGCAATTTCATTAGCAGCATTTAAGATCGTTGGTGCCAAGCCACCCGCACGCATCGCTTGACGTGCTAAATCTAATGCAGGGAACTTAATGATATCAGGTGCCTGAAAGTTAAGCTGTGCTGTATCAAACAAATCTAAAGCAGGAACATCTGTTGCCAAACGCTTTGGCCACGCCAATGCATGTGCAATCGGTGTACACATATCTGGATTACCCATTTGTGCCAAAGTCGAACCATCCACATATTGCACCATGGAATGAATAATACTTTGTGGGTGAACCACGACTGTAACAAAATGTTCAGATATTGAAAACAAATGACACGCTTCTATCAATTCTAGCCCTTTATTCATTAAGGTAGCAGAATCAACAGAGATCTTTTGACCCATCGACCAATTCGGATGCTTACACGCTTGTTGAGGCGTGACTTTTGATAATTGTTCTAATGAATGGTTAAGAAATGGACCACCTGATGCTGTTAATAGAATACGAGACACGCCTAACTGAGGTTGTCCCGTTCTTTCCGCATCTAAATAATCGTGTGGAAGCGATTGAAAAATTGCATTATGTTCAGAGTCTACTGGTAATAACAGTGCATGATGCTGTTTAGCAGCTTGCATCATGATATCACCAGACATCACCAAAGACTCTTTGTTTGCAAGTAATACGCGCTTGCCTGCTTTGACCGCAGCTAGGGTTGGTAAAAGCCCAGCAGCACCAACGATTGCGGCCATCACAATATCAACGTCTGAATGCTCAGCTATTGTGACAAGACCTGCTTCGTCGGTCAAAATTTCAATATTATTTAAATTTTCTTGCTTGAATTTTTGCTGTAACTCCAATGCTTTTTCATTTGGAACCACAACAACTTTCGGATGAAATTGTTTACAAATTTCTAAAAGCTCATCTAAACGACTATAAGCAGAAACTGCAAATATTGAGTATTGATCTGGGTGTTGTTGTAATACTCTTAAAGTACTTTGTCCAATTGAGCCCGTAACACCCAATATACATACAGCTTGTGTCATTTAAAGATCTACACCAATAAGTTTTAAAATATACATTCCTGTAGCGAAAATAGGTGCAGCTGCAAGCAAAGAATCAATACGGTCAAGCACACCACCATGACCTGGCAATACGCGACCAGAATCTTTAATGCCTGCACGGCGCTTGATCATAGATTCAAATAAATCACCTAATACCGATGCGAATACAGTGATAATGGATAACATCAAGAACAGCATCAACTGTACTGCGGTTAGATTTAAATAGAAATATTGAACAACCAGCATGATAATGACAGTTGTTGCGATACCACCATACAAACCTTCGAGTGATTTATTTGGACTGACTGAAGGCGCAAGTTTCTTTTGACCAAACTTCCGACCAACAAAATAAGCACCGCTATCTGCACCCCAAACCAATAGGAACAAATACATTAACCACCACGGCGAACTATGCCAAACCGCATATAGCGCAGTAACCGCAGCCGAAATTAGGATGAAGCCTATAAGATGTAAGGACGGATTGTACCAATTATCAGATTCGGGATAATTCCTCACCCAATAAATACTACCTAGCCAAGTGAGAATAGACGCAGCCCAAAGTAAAAGCGCAACATCATCATAAAATAATGCAAGTGTAGAAATTAGGGCAACAAAACCACCATACACCCATGCTTTGGGTTTTGAGGCAGTCGGTTGGACACGAGGCATGAGTTTAAACCACTCATAACCTGCTACCCCCGCAGCTAAAATCATAAGCACAAACATTGGATAATGTGATTGCGTTGCAAACATGCAACTTAAAACAACTGCAACTAACACCAATGCGGTAATAATCCGCTCAAACATTATTAATTCTCTATTTTCGCTTGTTGAATTTGTTCAGAGGTTTTACCAAAACGTCTTTCTCGCCCTGAGAAAACACGAAATGCGTGATCTAACTCCTTTATGGTAAATTCTGGCCATAAAGTATCGGTAAAATACAACTCTGCATAGGCCGCTTGCCATAGCAAAAAGTTAGACAAACGATAATCACCGCCTGTACGAATCAACAAATCGACAGCTGGTAAATCATTTAGACTGACATATTTATCGAATAAATCAACATTTATCTGATCTGTTTGAATTTTTCCTGCAACCACATCTTCCGCTATAGACTTTGCAGCATGTGCCATATCCCACATACCACCATAACTAATTGCAATAGAAAGCGTCATGGAATCAAAAGCAGCTGTTTTCTGTTCCGCTTCTTGCATCAAATCACGCAACTCTTCTGACAATCTAGAACGATCACCAATAAAACGTAATGCGATGTTGAATTTTTCCATGCGAGGAAGTTGCTCATATATCGTTTCTTTGAGCAATTGCATGAGTAAATCAACCTCAAATTGTGGTCGATTCCAATTTTCACTTGAAAATGCAAAAACGGTTAAAGCACGAACACCAGATCTTTTACAGTGTTCAACGACAGGATCTAGGACATTTTTACCCTCACGATGCCCATCGCCTTTTTGCATTTGCTTTTTTTTAGCAAAACGATTGTTGCCATCCATAATGATGGCAACATGTTGAGGAGGATGATGCTCTTCTGATGAGGACATGAAATCAGACCTTCATCAATTCTGCTTCTTTCGCTGCGAGACGTTTATCAACCTCAGCAACAAACTTATCCGTAATCTTTTGGATTTCATCTGATGCACGACGATCATCATCTTCAGAAATTTCTTTTTCTTTCAATAATGCCTTAATATCACCTAAAACATCGCGACGAATGTTTCGAATCGCCACTTTTGCATTTTCTGCTTCAGTACGCGCAACTTTTTGCATATCGCGACGAGTTTCCTCAGTCAATGCTGCCATTGGTACACGAATGGCGTCAGCCGTAATAGGATTCAATCCCAAACCTGCTTCGCGTATCGCTTTATCAATTGCAGAAACCATTGAACGTTCAAATGGTTGCACGAGCAAGGTACGCGAATCTTCAAGTCCAATGTTTGCTACTTGGTTAAGCGGAACATCAGAACCATAGTAAGGAACCATCACACCATTTAAAATTGATGGGTGAGCACGTCCAGTACGAACCTTGGCAAAACCATGTTCTAACGAGTCAAGCGACTTATTCATACGGTCTTCTGCGTCTTTTTTAAGATCGTTAATCATATGATCTTCCTTACTTATTCATGAGATATTACAAAAAAATTATGCGTAGTATAAAGAGCTTTAAGGCTTACGTACATGAGGGTTTATTAACAAACCTTAATTAGTAACGTGAGTTCCTTCTTTTTCGCCCATTACGACAGAAAGTAATGCACCAGATTTGTTCATATCAAAGACTTGTAATGGCACATTATGGTCACGGCATAAACAAATCGCGGTAAGATCCATCACACCCAGCTTTTCATCCAATACTTGATCAAAAGTCAGATTGTCATATTTTACAGCGTCATCGTATTTACTTGGATCTTTATTATATACACCATCTACTTTGGTTGCTTTCAAGATCAAATTCGCTTCAATCTCAATACCACGTAAGCAAGCAGCTGTATCTGTTGTAAAAAATGGATTACCGGTGCCTGCAACAAAAACACAAACTTCACCTTGGCTTAAATGACGAATTGCATCGCGGCTAGAATATGACTCAACCACTGTACCAATCGACAAAGCCGACATTAACCGGGTTTTAATATTTCGACGAACCAATGCATCACGCATCGCCAAGCCATTCATAACGGTTGCCAACATTCCCATTTGATCGCCTGTTACACGCCCAACCAAGCCATCTTTTTGTAGTTGGCTACCGCGATATAAATTACCACCACCAACAACAATACCGACCTGCACACCTAAACCCACTAAGTGAGCAATTGAAAGGGACATTTGATCCAAAACTTGGGCATCAATACCCATATCTTTATTTCCAGCTAAAGCTTCACCTGAAAGCTTTAGCAAAATTCGCGCATAACGTGGATTCTTAGACGTTGACATACTGTTACTCCAAACCGACCAATCTCAAAAATTATTCTTTATATCTCATTCAACATTAAGCAGACTTAATCGCAATTAACTTAGCAAATAAATCATATTCATCTGCATCTGTAATTTCGACCTCAAGCAAATTACCTGCTTGAATCACACTCTTATCGATATCTTCAACAAAAACATTACCGTCAATCTCTGGCGCATCAGCATACGAGCGCGCGACTGCAACAGGAAATTCTTCTTCCAAACTATCAACCAATACGATCATTCGCTGACCGATACGTTTTTGCAGTTTAGCAGCAGAAATTTCTTGCTGAACTTCCATAAAACGTTCATAACGTTCTTGTTTTATTTCTTCTGGAACATGATCTGGTAAATCATTTGCTGTAGCACCCTCAACTGGTGAATATGTAAAGCAGCCAACACGATCAAGTTGTGCTTCTTTCAACCAATCCAAGAGCATTTGGAAGTCTTCTTCTGTCTCACCAGGGAAACCAACCACGAATGTTGAACGAATCACCAATTCAGGGCATTTTTCACGCCACAATTTAAGGCGCTCTAATGTGTTCTCACTGTGTGCTGGCCGCTTCATCAATTTTAGGATGCGCGGACTGGCGTGCTGAAAAGGAATATCTAAATAAGGTAAAATTTTGCCTTGTGCCATCAAGTCAATCGCAGCATCCACATGTGGATATGGATAGACATAATGTAATCGTACCCAAATACCGAGCTGACCCAGTGCTTCACACATGTCATAGAATTTGGTTTTTACTGGCTGACCATTCCAAAAATCCAACTTGTATTTAGTATCTACACCATAAGCAGAAGTATCTTGAGAAATCACCAAGATTTCTTTTACGCCTGCACGTTTAAGCGCTGCAGCTTCATCCAACACTTGACCTACGGGGCGAGAAACCAAGTCACCACGCATACTTGGGATGATACAGAAAGTACAACGATGGTTGCATCCTTCTGAGATTTTTAAATAAGCATAGTGCTTCGGTGTTAGACGTACACCCTGCTCAGGAACTAAATCAATAAATGGATTGTGTTTTGGGGGTGCTGGTACATACTCATGCACCGCTTCCATCACATCTTGATATGCCGCAGCACCTGTTACTTTTAAAACATTCGGGTGCATTTGGCGGATTTTGTCTTCGTCTTTGCCAAGACAGCCTGTTACGATAACTCGACCATTTTCGCTCATGGCTTCGCCAATCGCATCTAAAGACTCTTGTACTGCAGATTCAATAAAACCACAGGTGTTAATCACAACCAAGTCCGCACCATCATAATCTGATGCAACTTGATAACCTTCAGTCTTTAACTGAGTTAAAATTCGTTCAGAATCTACCAATGCCTTAGGACAACCTAAAGATACAAAACCGACTTTGGGGGTCTTCATGAATCTGCGCTCCACTTGAATCGGCGTATTGTATGTCTTTTCTTGGCTTACGCATAGCAGCAAAGCCATCTCTTTGTGTAATGCACCAAAATACAACCAAAGTTTTGATAAAAATCCCTATATGCACCATTTTGGTACATGATAAAATAATTGAAACATCCTATCTATGTGAAAAATACCGTATAAATGGATGTATTCATCAATAAGCTATTGAAAATTAGCCAATACAAAGTTGGCTTGTATTTTGCATAACATACCTTTAAGAAGTTAATGGCTATCTATTCAAATTGATATTTAATTGCGCCATTTTAAAACAGGACGATTCACAAATGGATCAACATAACACTATCGACTATCGACTCTTGGTCGATAACCTAACAACTGCCATTTTATTGGTCGATAGTCAGCTTAATATTTTTTATTTAAATTCAGCATGTGAAGCATTATTTGATATTAGTTTACTACGTGCCTCAGGTCAGCCTGTGTTAAATCTTTTACATGCACATGATGATCCATTTAATACCCATGAAGCATTATTAAATACCTTAAAAAGCGGACAACATTACACACGTCGCGAAGCTGTAATTAATGTCAATTTTAGATCCATCCATGTGGATTACACCGTTTCACAACTCAATATGAGTAAAAATCAATCTAGTTTGCTCCTAATCGAGTTAAATCCAATTGATCGTATGCTGAAAATATCAAAAGAAGAGAACCTCGTTCAACAGCATCAAGTTGCTCGTCAGCTCGTTCGCGGGGTTGCCCATGAAATCAAGAATCCATTGGCTGGTATTCGCGGTGCAACTCAATTGCTTGCACGCAGTTTAAATGATGATAGCTATGGCGAGTTTACGGACATTATTATTAGTGAAGTAGATCGATTGACCAATCTCGCTGACACTATGCTGGGTTCACGTCAATTGCCTAGTTATGAGCATGTAAATGTACATGAACCCCTAGAACGCGTACGTTCCTTAATTACCAACCAAACCAAGAAAAAAATAAAGATTACTCGCGATTACGATCTTTCGTTACCAGAAGTTATGGCGGATCGCGACCAACTGATTCAGGTCATGCTCAATATTAGTGTCAATGCCGTACAAGCCATGACTGAAAATAAAGATTTCTTTATTGATTCTGAACCTGAACTGATTTTAAGAACCCGAATTCAACGACTTGTCACAATTAATGGTGTATTAAATCGCTCAACCGTTCGAGTCGACATTGAAGACAATGGACCAGGCGTACCAGAAAGTATTCTGGAATCTGTTTTTTATCCACTGGTTACAGGACGTGCTAAAGGTACGGGTCTGGGACTCAGTATTGCACAAAACATCATGCATCAACATAACGGAATGATCGAATGTCAATCCGTTGCTGGAAAAACCGTATTTAGCTTATATCTACCTTGGGAGTCGAACCATGTCACGAAATAAAATTTGGGTAATAGATGACGATCGTGCCATGCGTTGGGTACTTGAAAAAACATTCAAAGAAGAAGGTTTTGACGTCACCAACTTTGAAGAAGCACAAACAGCGCTTGAACGCTTACATGAGGATGCACCAGATGTCATTCTGACTGACATTCGTATGCCAGGAATTGACGGTTTGACATTCTTATCAAAGGTTAAGAACTCACATCCAGATTTACCTGTGATCATCATGACCGCACATTCCGACCTTGAATCTGCTGTTTCGAGTTATCAAACAGGTGCTTTCGAGTATTTACCTAAACCTTTTGATATTGATGAAGCACTCGCACTCGTCAACCGTGCAATCCTACACATCAATAAATTGCAGCAACAAGAAGCCACTAAAGCCATATCGCCCTTACAATCTACCGAAATTATCGGTGAATCTCCTGCAATGCAGGAAGTGTTTCGTGCCATTGGCCGCTTATCTCAATCGCATATCACGGTTCTAATTAATGGTGAGTCTGGTACAGGTAAAGAACTGGTTGCCCATGCTTTACACAAGCACTCCCCGCGTCGCGCCAAACCCTTTATTGCCCTGAATATGGCGGCTATTCCAAAGGACTTAATTGAAACAGAACTGTTTGGACACGAAAAAGGCGCATTCACAGGTGCTAACACCCAGCACCAAGGACGATTTGAACAAGCGAATGGCGGCACTTTATTCCTTGATGAAATTGGCGATATGCCATTTGAAACCCAAACACGCTTGCTCCGTGTTCTTGCAGACGGTGAGTTCTACCGTGTGGGTGGACACATTCCTGTGAAAGTGGATGTACGGATTGTTGCAGCGACTCATCAAGACCTCGAAAAACTTGTGAATGAAGGTCGTTTCCGTGAAGACTTATATCACCGTTTAAATGTTATTCGCATTCACATTCCTAAACTTGCTCATCGTAGCGAAGACATTCCTATGTTGGCACAGCATTTCTTGGCACGCGCTGGCAAAGAACTCGGTGTAAGCCCTAAGATTTTGCGTACTGAAACCACTGACTATATGCAGCAGTTACCATGGCCGGGTAACGTTCGCCAATTAGAAAACACCTGTCGTTGGCTTACAGTGATGATCACTGGGCGTGAAGTTTATCCAGAAGATTTACCTGCTGAACTCAAACAAGTTTCCATTCAAAAGCCATCAAGTGATGGAGCAAGCTCAACAGTTACGAGTAATCCAAACATTATGGAAAGGATTGCTGTACATCATTGGGATGAGTTATTGGCACAATGGGCAATCCAAAAGCTAAAAAATGGTGAAATGAAAATTCTCGATATTGCCACACCCATGTTTGAGCGCACACTGATCACAGCAGCCTTACAACAAACCCGTGGTCGAAAACGTCACGCCGCAGAGCTTTTAGGTTGGGGTCGCAATACGCTGACACGAAAACTTAAAGAACTGGGTATGGACTCAACTGAAGATGATGATGACGAAGAAGTTCGTTCAGCCTAAACTCTAAACTCCCCAAGAAAAAGCGAGCTTCAAATTAGCTCGCTTTTTCTATTTCATTGCAAAACAAGACTTCCAAGAGAACACCATACAATACATATGGTTTTTGCTATAATGATTGTGCCCCCCTCACCAATAGTACCGAATACAATGACAGATATTTGTTACCCAAACTGTGAACAGCCTCAAACCCGCCGTGGTCAAGAACGTCGTCTTGCATTATTACTTTGTGCAACGGATCTATTTCTTGAAAAGGGTTATGATGATGTTTCTTTGGATGACATCGTAAGTCATGCTGGAGGATCAAAAGCCTCGATCTATAAATACTTTGGTAATAAAGAAGGACTTTTTACTGCCATTTGTGATTATAGAAGAGAAGTTTTTTTTAATGGTGTTTGTTTACCTTACTCTCCAGATTCTGTCAGCTTAAGAAATTACTTAACACATACCCTTCAACGTTTTTATCATCACATCATCAAACCAGAAAATATTGCATTTATGCGCATGTTTACTGAGCAAACCCAGAAAGATACTCAGCTAGCAAATTATTTTTATGATAAATGTGCACTGAATATACAAAATACGATTGCATGTGCCCTCCATCAGGCTCATCTCAATAATGATATTATCTGCACCCAACCCTATTACTCAGCAACAATGTATTTTGGTATTTTGCGTGATGTGGAGTGGCGTATTTTAATGGGCTTAGAAGTCCAAGAAAATGATCTTGAAATATTTGATTATATTCAATATTCAGTGGATCTATTTTTAAAAGCTCATCAAAATCCTGAGCCTGCTGCCACCTTATAAATGAATTGCGTTATATCGTCTAAAAAATTCCCGCGGTGGCAACCATAGATAAAAGGCAACAGATCCTTAATTCTTTTGCATTTTTGAATACCTGTAGTATAGTATTCAATTCTTTTTTATTCACCACCCGTTAAACAACAATTAATTATTGTTTTTATTCAATAATTATTGTGGGAGTAGCTATGGCGCTTCGGCATTTTCTAACTTTACGTGACCTATCTTCTCTAGAACTGCAACGCATTTTGGATCGCGCACAAGAACTTAAACGCATGCAGCATAGCAATACGTTGTATCAACCTTTTGCTGGTAAAGTTTTGGGAATGATTTTTGAGAAATCGAGTACACGTACCCGTATCTCTTTTGAAGCAGGTATTTGCCAGTTCGGTGGCAGTGCAATCTTCCTTTCCCCACGTGATACACAACTGGGTCGTGGTGAACCAATCGAAGATTCTGCTCGCGTTATCTCTAGTATGTTAGACATTGTCATGATTCGTACATTTGGTCATGACATTGTTGAACGCTTTGCATCATATTCGAAAGTACCTGTGATCAATGGTCTTACCGATGACCACCATCCTTGCCAACTTCTCGCAGACTTACAAACGTTCCAAGAACATCGTGGCAGTATCGAAGGTAAAACTGTTGCATGGATCGGTGATGGCAACAATATGTGTAACTCATATATTGAAGCAGCGCATATGATGGGTTTTAAACTCAAAATTGCATCACCTGAAGGCTATGAGCCTCAGCCAGAATTCCTAGCGGAGTTTGCAGATTGTGTTGAAGTCTTTAACAAGGCTGAAGATGCAGCCGTCAACGCCGACCTGATTGTCACTGACGTTTGGGCAAGTATGGGGCAAGAAGAAGAGCAAAAACTTCGTGAAAAGGCATTCGCAGATTTTCAGGTTAATGAACAATTGATGGACTTAGCTCATCCTGATTGTTTATTTATGCATTGTTTACCAGCGCATCGTGGTGAAGAGATTTCTGAAAACATGTTAGATCACAAAAATGCTGTGGTATGGGATGAAGCAGAGAATCGCTTACATGCACAAAAAGCATTGATGGAATTTTTGCTCAACGAAAACATGAAAAAAGATTAAGCTTATATTCGCTTACTTTGATCTAACAAACAGCATCCTCGTGATGCTGTTTTTATTTAATGCTTAAATTGAACGCCGCAGCAAAAACACTTATAGTAGTTTATCGACACGATTAAATGCTTGCGATAGCGTACATGATGACTTCATTAGAACAAACACTCACACAAATTCCTAATTTTTCCTTAGTGCATGACCACCTCTTTACTTCTGCTCAACCTTCTACTGAAGAGTTGCAACTGATTAAAGAATATGGATGCAGTACCGTCATCAATCTCGCAACAAGCAAATCTGACAACCATTTGATTAAACAAGACCAGATTTGTTTAGATCTAGGTTTAAATTATATTCATATCCCAATTGACTGGGATGTACCATGCTCAGAACAATGTTTACTGGTTTTAGATTTAATTGATCATCTTGTTCAAAACGAAATCGTTTGGCTGCATTGTGCCAAAAATATGCGTGTGAGTAGCTTGATGTATTTATACCGTCAATTTTATATGAATGTTGATTTACCAACTGCCCAAGCTTTGCTCCATGAAATTTGGGAACCGAATGAAACTTGGACGGGTCTTATTCATAGCATTGCTTTACAGCTTCAAGGTCGTAAAGCAACACTAGAACTTCAACAATCAATGATCAATGCAGATCATTTTGCATGATGTGAAAGCAACACAACTGCACTCGCTAAAATACCTTCCTGACGGCCTGTAAAACCTAGTTTTTCAGTGGTCGTTGCTTTAATACTAATCTGCGTAATATCCACATCTAATACATCAGCAATACTTTGACGCATTTCTAAATTATGTGGTGCTAATTTCGGTCGTTCACACGCAACTGTGATATCTGCATTATTTAAATGATAACCCCGATCTAAGATCAATTGATAAACATGTTTCAGTAAAACACGGCTATCTGCCCCTTTATATTCAGGATCAGTATCTGGGAAATGCTGACCGATATCCCCTAAAGCAAGCGCACCTAATAAGGCATCACACAGCGCATGTAAAATTACATCCCCATCAGAATGTGCTTTTAAACCATGCGTATGCGGAATTTTAATTCCCGCCAAAGTAACAAACTGCCCTTGTTCAAAAGCATGCACATCTATGCCTTGTCCAATTCGAATCTGAGCAACCATATGATTTTCCTTTTAGAATATACTGAACTAATCTTGAATTCAGGCTTTCTATTTCGCTATAGTACAGTGAGCAAATTAGACTGAAAGTATAAGTGATTATGCTGTTGAACACTGTAAGAAATCAATTAAAGAAAACCGGCTGTGTTATCACATTGAGTTGTTTATGCTCAACATTTGCATTTGCTAAAGCAATCGATTGTTCAAATCAGCGTACTGACCTTCAAAATGTTTGTTCCAAGCAATACGAAGAACAACGACTTAAACTGAATGATAAGTTTTTAACGGCTTATTTAGTAACCGATGCACCTGTGCAACTTTTATATGCAACCCAAGAAATGTGGTGGCGTCAGCTACAACAATGCAAATCTAAGACTTGTTACTTACAACAGTTCGATGCGCGCATGGATGATTTGAATTTTTACACATCAATCAACCAAACACTTACACAACATTATTTAAAATACGAACATGGCAGTTTAGCTAAGCAACCTGTACACATCCAAATTCATCAGCTCGATAAAGACCGCCTCAAAATCGAAGGAACGGCCTATCGCAGCCCTAATAATCGATTAGAAACGCAAACGATGTCTTTACTGGCGTATAGTACATCTGATCAAAAAAATCAGATTATAGACAACGAGAAAAAATGTGAATATCAGTTTGACTTTCAACGTGCATTACTCGTGGTCAGAACCGAACAGAAAGGTTGTGAACGCTTTACCGGCATTTATCGTTTGTATGATTAAGCAAAAGCCGATGGATCCATCGGCTTTTTTGAATCTTAACTTGGAAATTTTTGCGCAATTTCTTGGCTGATTACCACTGCTGTAGCAGCCGATAACGTCCACCCTAAATGACCATGTCCAGTATTATAAAATACTCGCGGCTGTTTCCCTTGCTTCACTACAGGTAGCATATTCGGCATCATGGGACGTAAACCTGCCCAAGGAACGACATGTTCTGTTGAGATATCAAAGTTTTGATTCACCCAATTGATTAAAGGCTGAATCCGATCTGCTCGGATGTCACGGTTATAACCATTAAATTCGGCTGTTCCTGCAACGCGAAAACGGTCTGCTCCTAATCGTGAGGTCACGATCTTTGCACTCTCATCCAACAAACTTACCCAAGGCGCATTTTTTACACTTTTCTCGTCCTTAAGTTGAACAGTGATCGAATAGCCTTTTACTGGATAGACATTCACACTATCCCCTAACATATCTGCTAAGTGATAACTGCCCACACCCCCACAGACCAACACTAAATCGGCTTCAATTTCAGTTTGAACATCTGATTCTGGATACATGTTTTCAGAACTGTTTTTACATTGCACGAGGACTTTATCTTGGAGACATTTAACATCGACAACGTCCAAACCAAAACGATATTTTGCACCATATTCTTGTGTCTTTTCCGCCAAACCGACTGAATACTTATGAATATCGCCCGTTGCATCTCCAGCCGTATAATATCCACCATAGTAATCACCTGTTAAATTTGGCTCAATTGCCTTCATTTCCTCAGGTGTAATCGCATTACGTTCAAGCTTACCTTCAACCAATACATCATTCACCTTTTTAGCGATTTCGAAATCCTCTTTGGTATGGTACATGTGCAAAATGCCACGCTTTTCCAAATCAAAGGAAATATTTTCTTTTTCCGCAATTTCAAATAAACGTTGTCTTGCTAATAAGGCAAGACGCACAGTTTCCATGGTATTGGCTTTATAATTTTTGATATGAGCCAGAAACTCAATTAACCAACGATATTTATGCACACTAAAAGATGGATTGAGCAATAATGGTGCATCTTTTTTACTCATCCATTTGATACCCTTCAGCACCGTGGCTTTTTGGTTCCAAACTTCGGCATTACATGCAGATAACTGTCCACCATTGGCAAAAGAGGTTTCCATTGCTGGAAATAGGTGACGATCAATGACAGTGACTTGATAACCCAACTTAATTAATTCATAAGCAGACGTTACACCCGTAATCCCCGCACCAATGACTACAACATGTGGCATAGCAAACTCCTAGAAATGCAGAACATTCCTTAATGCATAGCCCCATCTGTCATGGTACCTGAGAGTTTCGGCAGATGATTACCAATTAATCATTTAGCCTTCCCCTTCGGTGAGTGTATATCGTAGATCAGATTTTATAAGTTTCTACAAATTGAGCACTGCTCTCCAGATTGTATGTCTATTATTACAGTCCTTCTGCCTGAGAGTTTCCGGGGTCGTTGCTCCTTCGGCGAGTTCATTGAAGAACTTCTCTCCCGCAATAATATTTATATCCCTTCTAAGCAATATATATGCCGTTTAAAAAAAAATCCATAAGAAAATCTTGTAAAAGTTTATAGATTTACTAGTGACTTCAATTAAAAATCAAATATAAAAAAAGCAGACCCATTGTCTGCTTTTAGAAATTAGAATTTAGCTTGCAAAATTTGCTCAGAAAATTGCCCTTTCCAAAGCTCGCGCAGGGTCGGTAAATAGAATTTTTCACCAATCATCACCAGCTCAGCATCAATGAGAGCATGAATTTCATGCATAAGAATATAATCTAAAGCAATCATAGATAGCTGTGGCTGAGATTGAGCAATGTATTTACGTCTGGCTTGAGCTTTTTTAACCAGTTCATTGGCAAAATTTTTATCTTTGTAGGTTGTGATTGCACTTAAACGCAATTCGATAATTCCCCAACCTTCTAGTAACTTTTTAAATACCTCAAAGTCTTGAGAGCTTGCTTCCCACGTGACATTTTCCAGATTATTGTCATCAGGCAAGACTGGCAGCAATAAATCAGCTGTGCTTGGAAAAATTTTCTTGAGGTTCAATAAAAACTTAACAGGATTTTCATGTGATAGACCAGAATATTGGATATGGGTTTGAGTATCTGTTAAGTAAATATTAAGCATAATAAAACGTTGGTCTAATGAATCAAACCGATATTGTACGCAGTTCACTTTATAAAAACCACTGATAAAAATAGCCTCTCCTCGTGTGAAAAGGCTACTTTGTACCACAGGATACTATTTACTATTTGGTGAAACCATATTCTCTGGCTTCACCACTTCATCAAATTGTGCTTCAGTGACTAGGCCAAGTTCAACAGCGACCTGTTTTAAGGTTTTGTTTTCTTTATAAGCCGTTTTCGCAACTTTCGCTGAATTCTCATAACCAATTACAGGATTTAACGCGGTAACCAACATCAAAGAGTTATGAAGGAAATAATCTATTTTTTCTCGATTCGGTTCAATACCCACAGCACAGTGATCATTGAAACTATTACAAGCGTCACCAAGTAGCTGAATAGATTGCAGTAAATTATAGGCAATGACTGGCATAAACACATTTAACTCAAAGTTACCTGACGCTCCTGCCACGTTAATGGTAGTGTCATTACCAAGTACCTGAGCCACCACCATTGTCATTGCTTCACTTTGGGTTGGGTTCACTTTTCCAGGCATGATACTTGAACCAGGTTCATTCTCTGGAATACGAATCTCACCAAATCCACAGCGCGGGCCGCTTGCCAACCAACGAATATCATTGGTGATCTTATTTAAACTCGCAGCTAAAGTTTTCAATGCACCTGATGCAAATACAGCCGCATCCCGTCCTGCAAGTGCTTCAAATTTATTCGGGGCTGTAACAAATGGCAACCCTGTAAGAGCGGCTAATTGCTCTGCTGCTTTGACAGCATATTCTGGATGCGCATTCAAGCCAGTACCCACAGCCGTACCGCCTAAAGGGAGCTCATATAAACCAGCAAGGGCTTGATGTAAGCGTTTTAACCCATGTTCCAACTGAGATACATAACCGCTAAACTCTTGACCTAAAGTTAAAGGGGTAGCATCCTGTAAATGAGTACGACCAATCTTAACAATATCGTTAAATTCTTCTGATTTACGTGCTAAGGTCTGTTTTAATTGCTCTACCGCTGGGATTAACAACTCATTTATTTGCAAACTTGCAGCCACGTGAATCGCTGTCGGAAACGAATCGTTTGTTGATTGAGCACGATTGACGTGATCGTTTGGATGCACTGGCTTTTGCGCACCTAATGCCTGACCTAATTTTTGATTTGCAATATTGGCAATCACTTCATTACAGTTCATATTACTTTGCGTACCTGAACCTGTTTGCCATACCACTAATGGGAATTGCGCATCCCATTTACCAGCAATTACTTCTTCAGCCGCATCAACAATATATTGACTTAACTCTTCTGGAAGTTGTTTTAATTCCGCATTGGTAATGGCTGCCGCCTTTTTTACCAGTCCCATTGCGCGAATCATAGTGCGTGGTAAACGCTCCTGACCTATTTTGAAGTTTTGTAAACTTCGTTGCGTTTGCGCACCCCACAAGGCTTCATTTGGTACTTCAATTTCACCCATCGTATCGTGTTCAATTCGCATTTGCATAAAACAACCTCTACTCTATTTGGTTAAAGTTCTCACGGGCTGAAGCAAATAGATGCTTTGGCTAGCGAAATCAATCCATAACGGATCTTTGATTAGCTTGACCATTATCGTAGAACAATGAAATTATGTAAATAAGAATCATTATCTAATTCCCTTTTAGCGTATTGAGATAAAAACGCCACTCATCTTCTAACATTTGGGTCAAAGATCGTTTTGGTTCCCAATTGAGAATCTGTTTTGCCTTCTCAATATTTGCGCCTAATCGTGCCAATTCTTGGTGTTGATAAACCGCAGGTTGAATACGTATTTCAGCTTGAGTAACCTTTCCAATTTGGTCTAATAAAGTTTGAATCGAAGTCAATTGTTTATGCGCAAGATTAAAAGCTTCCAAGCAGCTATTTTGTGTTTCCAACCAATTCATCGTCATCAACACCGCATCACAAACATCCAATACATGCAAGAAACTGCGCTCGACAGTTCCATCATCGGTTTCAGCTTGATTTTGTAGATCAATACATTCTCTTTGCATAGCTGCAACTTGTAATGCCAGCGGTACAATGTTTTTTGGTAATTGAACGACATATTCACCTAATACGCCATGTTCAAATGCACCTACAATATTGGATAAACGTAGGTTTACTATTTTCCATTCATGGTCAACTTTATAAGTATCCGCGATAATATCCTCAACAATTTGCTGAGACCTTATATAAGGATTGGAATAACTATAATTAAATGCAGTCTCTTCTGAAAGCGATGCGTCAGATTGTCCATAGACTGCAATAGTAGATAAGTTTATGAGTTGTCGCACACCCATGCGCTGCATTGCCCTGAGTAAACTCATAATACAACTTACATTATCGTTGTAATATTCAAGAGGCTTTAAAGTAGATTCTTCAAGTGATTTAAAGCTAGCTGTATGGATGACAGTATCGATTGAATATTGCTCAAAGACTTTATTGAGTGCTGGAGTATTTCTGATATCTAATTTTGCAAATGGAATATACATGCCAGAAATATATTCTAGTCGTTCCAAGGTTTGTAAAGTTGAGTTCGCTAAGTTATCGACGATAACGATCTCTTTTCCATGAGCCAGTAAACTCAAAGCAATATGTGAACCGATAAACCCTAAACCACCTGTTACCAAAATCATTGTATAATTACCTTCTTTTTTAATTATGTCCGCATCATTCGTCTACATGACCGTGAATATTCAATGAGTACATTACTGCTAATTACCTCCCCACCAACTTCTGTCATGGCTTGGCATGCATTTGGTCTGGCACAAGCATTACACAATATGCATGAAGAATTTCGTGTCTTCTTCTACCAAGATGGAGTTCAGGTTGCGAATGATTTACAGTGGTTTCCTGACGATCAACGTAACCTAAAACAAGAATGGCAAAAGCTTGGCATTCGACTCCCTGTCTGTGTCAGTGCCGCCCTTGCCCGGGGTATCACTGATGCAAGCAACGCACAACGCCATTCTCTTCAACACCATAATTTAGCCTGTGGCTTTGATTTAGTTGGTCTTGGCGAACTTGCTGATGCAGTGCAAGATTGTTCTCGCTTAATTCAATTTTAATTTAAGTTCTTTAATAGAGTGTTGCTTTTAAAAGGTATATTGTGTGAAATCTGTACTCGTCATCCTAACGCAGCCCAATTTAACCAGTTTGCAAATTAACGAAAGTTTATCTGCAACTATGGTTTTAGCAACCTTTGGGATTTCTGTCAAAGTATTATTAAAAGATGCAGCTCTTAGCTTGCTAGATGATCAACTTGCTTTTGATTCAGTACAGCATGCCTTTAAAATTGCCTCAAATATGGTAGAAAGTTTCGAGTTTTATGATTTAACGCCACTTCTTATCGAAACAAAAAATCAACAACTCAACATTGTTCAAAACTCGGCACAAGAGATTGAATTTATTGAGCTCACCCCAGAGCTAATCCAATCCTTCGATCACGTACTGTATTGGTAAGGAGCCATAATGAAAGAAGCTACACTTTTTTTGATCCAAGCTCCTTATTCTCATATTGAAAGAATATGGAAAGATTTAGGACAAATGGCTCAGGAAAATGATCATATCGTTGTGATGAGTGATGCTGTATTGGGTATCAGTCATATGGTCATTGAGACATATCCTAATTTATATTGTTTAGAAAGTGACTCTGCCCTATTGAGTGAAGCATTTAAAACGCATGTAAAATGCATTAATTATGCTCAATTTGCTGAACTTGTATTGCAGTTTAAACGCTGTATTACCTTGAAATAACATTTTTGACTTTAAATATACTTAGGCTATTTTATGCAATTAGATTTAGATCAAGATGGTCATTTAGTTGATTACACCATTTGGGACCATGATGTAGCTCAAGCATTAGCACAGTCCCTGGATTTAGAATTAACTGAATGGCATTTTGAAATTCTTCACGCTGTTCGTCAGTTTTATCAGCAGTTCGGACATTCACCAGCGACTCGACCACTGATCAAATTTTTAATGAAAACGGTAAGCTCAGAAATAAATAATGCTGTTTTACAACAAAGATTCAATACAGGTTTAGTCGCGCGTCATCTTAGTCGTTTGGCTGGCGTTCCTAAACCTGCAAATTGTTTATAGTTACTTTAAGCAAATTTTTTAGCACATGCGACACAGGCAATCACAGCAATTGTCACTGCAAACATCGTCATACTGACATGTTCATGGAGTAAAACAGCTGCGATTGCTAAACCAAATATCGGTTGCAATAACTGCAACTGTCCAACTGCAGCGATCCCACCTTGGGCTAAGCCTTTATACCAAAAGAAAAAACCGATCAACATGCTAAATATTGAGACGTAGATGAGACCTAACTTTGCTGACCAAGAAATATCAGCAAAACTGTTTGGCATATACAACCATGAAACCACTAACATGAAGGGTAAAGTTAAAAGTAGCGCCCAACAGATCACTTGCCAGCTGCCTAAATGCTTTGAAAGCCTTCCGCCCTCGGCGTATCCAAAACCACAAAGCAAAATCGCCAATAACATGTAAAGATCGCCATAATGAAATAACCAACTGTTTGTTTGAATAAGCATATAACCAAAAACTAAAGCGGCCCCTAAAACTGCAAATAACCAAAATTTTTGGCTCGGTCTTTCTCCTCCTCTCAGCACACCAAAAATAGCCGTTGCTAATGGCAATAATCCAATAAAAACAATGCTATGTGCCGCACTCACATATTGCAACGCAAGTGCTGTAAAAAGTGGAAAACCAATCACAACGCCGATCGAAACATAAAATAATGGTAGCCAATCGGCTTGTTGAGGTAATTTCTGTCGTGATAATGCCAATAACAACACAGCAAAAAGGCCTGCAATAGCAGCTCTTGCGGCCGTTAAAAAAGTAGGACTAAAATCGAGCACAGCAACGCGTGTGGCTGGCAAAGAACCTGCAAAAATAACGACACCGATAAGCCCATTTACCCATCCATTGCTGAAATATTTCATTTAAACTCTCCACATCTATATGAAGAATTTAAACTGTGTTATGGTTAGTTCACCATACACAATACAGTACAATTCTAAATAACTGTACTGTATAAACTAACGATACAGTTTAAGATTATCGCAATGAAAACCACAAAAATAGATTTTGTTATACAACATATCCATGAACAAATTAAAACACGTTCACTCACCCCAGGTTCACGGCTATCTTCTGTTCGCGGCTTAGCCAAGCAACTTAATTTATCCGTTTCTACGATTGTTGAAGCTTACGAAAGACTAGCCTCACAAGGTTTGATCGAATCGAAGACAGGTTCGGGATTCTTTGTTTCTGGGCCAATTTCTCCTTTATCTATTTCGGAAATTCATCCCAAGATTGATCGCAACATAGATCCTTTATGGATTTCAAGACAGTCTTTGGAAGCAAAGCCAGATATGCTTAAACCTGGATGCGGATGGTTACCAGATGATTGGATGCCGCATGAAAATATCCGTAAAGCGATTCGTAAAATTTCTAAGGTAGAGGCAAACGTTTTAACTGATTACTCATCCCCACTTGGTTCTCCTGCACTACGTGAGTTACTTGCCCGTAAAATTCTAAGTAAAGGGATAGAAGCGACACCCAGTCAAATTTTATTAACCGATTCAGGAACACAGGCCATTGATTTAATTTGTCGATATTTTTTAAAACCAAATGATATTGTACTTGTCGATGATCCTTGTTATTTCAATTTCCATGCTTTACTTAAGGTGCATCAAATTCAAATCGTCGGCATTCCCTATACACCTACTGGTCCAGATTTAAAGGCATTTTCGCAAGCGATTAGACAACATAATCCACGATTGTATATAACCAATTCAGGTATTCATAACCCTACAGGCGCGAGGTTAACCGCTTCTACAGCCTATCAATTATTAAAATTAGTTGAACAATCCAACTTAATCGTGATCGAGGACGATATTTTTGCAGATCTAGAATTAGATCCAGCACCTAGACTTGCAGCACTGGATGGTCTGTCAAAAGTGATCCATATTGGTAGTTTTTCTAAAACTTTATCTGGTTCTGTACGTACTGGCTACATCGTAACGAAACATTCATGGATAGAGGATCTCACAGATATAAAAATTGCGACTGGCTTTGGTGGCAGCCATCTATCCGCTGAAATCTTATACGCAGCTTTAACGGACGGGACTTACCGTAAACATTTAGATGAGTTAAAGATACGCTTAGCAAAATCAATGGACTTTACGATTAAACAATTAGAAAAGTTGAAGATTAAACCTTGGATAAAGCCCCAAGCAGGTATTTTTCTATGGTGTGAATTGTCTAAGAATTTAGACACTGCGCGTATTGCCCAAACGTGTCTCGAAAATAACGTCATTTTAGCGCCTGGAAATGCGTTTAGCCAAAGTCAAAATTATAAAAACTTTATCCGCTTTAACGTCGCTCAATGTTCCGATCAAAAAGTTTTTGAAGTTCTATCTCATGCTATTCAACAGGAAATAGAACGTCAACAAACCTAAATCATGCCCTTTTTTGTTTTTGTTCAATATAAGCAAAATAGCCAGGACCTGCTGAAGCACGTACCTCTTTTGCACTGATCGGCTCATTACACTCTGAACAAACCATTTTAGGGATCATTTTATTTCCACAGGTTTTGTGAGTAAATTCAATGGGTTTACCTAAACCCATATCCATCCACTTATCTGCCCATTGGGTCATAGAAAGAATAATAGGATATAGATCCAAACCCTTCTCTGTAAGTTTATACTCGAAACGTTCCTGTCGATCTATATATGGAACCTTAACGAGAACATCATGCTCAACCAAGCGTTTCAGTCGCTCAGAAAGTACATGTCGAGTTAAGCCCAAACTACGTTGAAAATCATCAAAACGGCGAATACCCATAAAAGCATTACGCAAAATGAGCATTGTCCAACGATCTCCAAGAATCGAAAGTGTTCTGGCAACAGAACAGGGCTGATCACCAATTTCTTCCCATTTCATTATTATCACCCAATCTTTTCAACAGATATCGCAGCGATACCTAGAACCGTTATGCTTACAAAATAAGCAAGATATAGAATATACACTAAATCACCTTTCACATCAGTGCAATATCGGAACTTGGCAAATCTCAGGATAATTTAAATTTTTCAAAAATTTAATTTTGAATAAATAAACCTGATAACTGTTGCCCTGCTTCTAGTGAAATATTAGATGGAACACGTATCAGACAATTCGCTTGCATCAAGTTACTGAGCATATGGGATTGTTGTTTTGTCAAACTCTGTAATTTAAGTTGCCCATTTTCAAAATAAGCATGCATTCTCAAGAACCGCTCTCGCGCATCAGATTTTAATGCATGCGTTAATGTGGCACTAAACCATGCTAATGTCTGCGTTTGGCTTTGCAGGGCATCAAGCAACGCTTTTCCATAAATCTGCATAGCAACATAAACTGCCGCAGGATTTCCGGGCAATCCTAATAAGTAACAATGATGAAGACCATGAGGTTGTACATATTCAGCAAAGAAAAGTGGTTTACCTGGTTTTTGCTTCACTTTCCAAAAAACCTGCTGAAATCCTGTCTCAAAAGCACAAGGACGAACAAAATCATAATCCCCGACAGAAACGCCCCCTGTCGTAATGATTACATCATATTTTTGTTTGAGTTGCTCAAAACACGCGCTTACTTGCTCTGCAGTATCCGCAATATGTATGATTTCGACATCCTGCCCATAATCTTTGAACCAAGCCTTTAGAAGTGGACCATTGGCATCAAAAATTTTTCCGCTTTGTAAATCCTCAGGGGTTTTCGCCACCTCATCGCCAGTGATCACCACGGCAACCTTAGGCTGACAGAAAACATCCAGATGTTGTACTCCCGCCATACTGAAAGCTGCAAGTGTGCCAATATTAATTTTTTGCCCAACGTCTGCCAATTTTTGCCCTTGTTGGACTTCCTCACCTGTAAAGCGAATGTCCACATGGGGTTTGATATGCTCACTTAAGCGGATTTGATCAGCGCTTTCAAGGATCACGATTTCTTGTCGAGCGACGTGGGTCGTTCCCTCAGGTATTTTCCCACCTGTAAAAATCCGAATCGCGTGATTTTGTTGCAAAGGGAACTTCGGAACGGCACCCGCTTTGATTTCACCATTCAGCCTGAAACTGGCATTTTGAAGATCATCCAAAGCACAATTGATTGCATAACCATCAACTGCACTTTGAGAGAAGCTTGGTAAATTAACCTCAGAATACACAGCCTTTGCTAGATAACGATTTAAGCAATCTTCTAAAGCCAGTGTCTCCAATGCTAAAGCTTTAGGTTGGGTTTGAATCAAAGCCAATGCTTCATCAATACTGATTAAACCTTTTTCAGCACCGCATCCAGACATTACTCATAGCCTCCCGGATGAGGCAAGTCACGGCATACATCAAAGATATGCACCAAAGCTGGTAATATCGCAGCCATTGATTCACTTGCGCCGCCACGACTACCTGGCAAAGTCACAACCAATGAACGATCAATAAAACCTGCCACACCTCGAGACATTGCTGCATAAGGTGTACGTTTTTGTCCAAATGCTCGAGAAGCTTCCATCAATCCATCTAACTTACGTTCCAATAGCGGCTCAAGCGTATCCACCGTAATGTCGCGTTTACCAATACCCGTTCCACCCACAGTCATGATACAGGCATAAGACTTGGTCAGTTCTAACACTAAATCTTTTAGCTGATCAGATTCATCAGGCAAGATCTGATAATGAATCGGATCAAAACCTGCCTCAGTTAATATATCAACAACGGATTTTCCAGCAGTATCGGGCTTACGACCAGCGGCCACAGTATCTGAAAGAACAATTACAGCAGCAGAAACGGGCTGACGCAATGTTCGTTTAAAATGAGACTTACCACCTTTTTTCTTGAGTAATTTACATTGGTCTAAACACAGCTCATCTGGTTCACAATGTGGCTTTAACATATCGTAAATCGTTAAGCCTGCTAAACTTGCAGCAGTTAAAGCTTCCATTTCAACACCAGTTGGTCCAATTGTTTCAACCGTCGTTAAAATCACTACATAATCATCGTTTAGATCATATTCCACATCCGCACGATAGATCGGTAATGGATGACATAATGGAATCAGCTCATCCGTACGTTTTGCTGCCAAAATACCTGCAATTCGCGCAGTTTTTAAAGCATCACCTTTTTCTGTGTTTCCATCTCGAAGTAACTGAATACAATGTGGTGGTGCATGTAAAATCGCTTGTGCCTCTGCAACACGATAACTTTCAGGTTTCATCCCAACATTTTTCATCTTAACTTCCTAAAACCTTAATCGTGTGTATGCTCATGTGCGCAATGTTGATGGTCATGTTCATGTCTATGTTTTTCTGGGGCAGTCGTATCAGGGCTGTCTTTGCGAATACAACACCCTTCAACATATTGGCTCGTTCCATCCATAAAAAACTCTTCTTTCCAGATCGGCACTTCATGCTTGACCCGCTCCACCGCTTCCTCACACGCCTGAAATGCTTCACGGCGATGAGCAGCATAAGCAATCGCAATAATTGCAGTATCACTCACATCTAAATAGCCGATACGATGCATCACGCGCACATAAGAAACCTGATATTTATCTTTGATTTCCTGTTCGATTTCACGAATCATTTTTTCAGCGACGGGCGTATAAGACGTGTATTTAAGTGCTTTTACCGCTTTACCTTCATGGTGGTTACGTACTGTACCAATGAAAATATCGATGGCACCACATTCTGGAAAATCCTGGATTGGATCAAAACTGTCTAAGTTTAAAACCTGATCTTGGACTCTAGCAAACTCACGCATGTTATCCTCCCGCGACTGGTGATAATAGCACCAGAGTACATGATGAATTTAAGGTCATTTGGCGAGTCACAATATCCTCACCAATTGCACATGCACATTTTTCCATTGCATTACTCGATTCTGGATATAGGGTCACGATCTGTTGTAGAACATCTTTGACCGATTGGTGATGAGCAAACTCAAAACTAAGTGCTTTCGGCAAAAGTCTTTCTATTGCTCCAAAAGCTTCAATTTTCACTTCAATGGTTTGCATTTCTTCTCCACACCATTTTATTAAATTAACCACCTAACATATGCATACTGATTTTACGCAATTGTTGATGTTGAATTGCATGATAGCCTTGAGCTTTTTGCCAGATATAAGGTTTTACCTGCATATCCAGTTGATTAAAATCAAATGTTTGTTGGGTTTTCTGTTCTCGAATTAACTTTAATAAATACGGTTTGATGTTCAAACCTTGCTGAGCGAATAAACAATTGTAGAGTTCGCCTTGAGCAGTTAAACGAATTCGATCACATTCTCCACAAAAAGAATGAGTAATCGTAGAAATGATACCAATGCGATAATTACCATCCAGTTGGTATTGTCTAGCTGGCTCATGCTGTTGCGGAATCAGCTGAATTTCATAATGTGCTGCAAGCTGTTCCAAAATTTCTGCTTCGCTCACCACTGCCTGTTGTGACCAATGCTGATCACCATCTAATGGCATAAACTCAATAAATCGTAGTGGAATATCTTGCTGTTTAGCCCACTTGACCATTGGAACAATTTGATCATCATTTTGGCCTTTCATTAGCACACAATTTATTTTAAATGGCAGTTGAGCTTGTTTAGCGGCTTCTATACCAGCCAAAACAGGTGCTAACTCTTTTTTAGTGAGTGATTTAAATTGGGTTGGATCTAAGCTATCGAGACTAATATTTAAATCATCTAATCCCGCATTTTTCAGGGGTTGCGCATATTTAGTGAGATAGTGAGCGTTGGTGGTGATCGAAATACGTTTTAATCCATGCGCTCGTAAAGCTTGTAAATCAGCAATAAAATGAACCACTCCCTGTCGCATGAGTGGTTCACCACCCGTGATACGGATGTTTTCAATTCCTTGACTGACCATGTACTGGCAAAATAAAAATAATGCTTCAAAACTCAATAAATCTTGCTTTTTCATCCACTCTGGATGCTCGGGCATACAATAAATGCATTTGAAGTTACAACGATCCGTCACGGAAATCCTTAATTTCCGTTTAGTACGACCATACTGATCTTCTAAGATCGGCAAGTTCATGTTGGCTAACTCATACTTCATCATATGCACTCATATTGTGAATTTGCTTTTTACTTTTGCACAAACGCTGTACCTGCTTGGCTGATCCAGTACTGCAAATTTATCTATCCTTAAAGCAATAATTATTCCAATTTTTTGAAACTCAAATTATTCTGAGGCCTATTTCAGTGTACCACTCACATGTTTCTCATATAAATAAACCATCTTCATGGATTTAAAACTTAGCGCGTAAACTCTATTGCACCATTTATTAGCACATTTGAGTAAATGAGACACTTTGGTGCAACTAGACACTGATCTTACTCGGCACTGACAAGCGTTAAACGTACCGGCACATATTTATGATATGGTGTTTTCGACCAAGGATCACAATGGGTCGATGAAGTTAAGCGATTTAATTCTGGACCAATGGCTTCACCATCTTGATATCTAAGACCATAACCATGAGGCAAAGAAACCACACCTTTTCTCATCCCTGAATCAAGTTCAATCACAACCTGAATCTGACCATGCTCAGAAATACAGTATAAGCTGTTCCCTTCCACGACACCAAGTTCTGCTGCATCACTTGGATGTATTCTTAAACGTCCTTCTGCATCGACCTTACGCCATGCTGGATCACGGTAAATTTGGTTTGCGTTATAGCTACGTCGCTCACCCGCTAACAAGATAAATGGAAACTGATCACTTGTTCCGAAAGTTTGCTTATCTAATCTATTCAGCTCTAAAAACATTTCTTGAATATCTAAACGGATTTTATGGTCTTTATAAGCCACCAGTTTCCAGACATCTTTATACTCATGCTCCGATAAAATCACGCCTGAACGTTGGGCCAAGATATGCTGAAACATTTTCACCCCAACATTTAAACGATTACCTTCGTATCCTGCTCTTTTAACAGCTTGGTAATGCTGAGCCGTATATTGCATACACAATGGTAATAATAAAGCTGTTGAGGCCGCTTCATTGGGCAATGTCTGTCCTAGCGTCCGATAAACAATAGATGCGGCAAATGGAACTAATTTTTTATTTCTCGCAAAACTGGCACCAAGTGCAGCAAAATAACCTAAATAAGCTGTCTTCGCAGAATCTTTTTGCGCGATTTTGTTAAGTAAAGAAAAATGTTTGGGAATCACACCCATTGCTTCAAGTAACCGAGTATAAATTTCCGCTTCAGGCAGCGTATTACCTTGGGCTTTAAAAAGTGGATGACGTAAATGGAAACCATTTTTGGGGAATTCCAAATTAAAGCCTGTAAATTCCCACTTTTCGAATTGACTATGTGCGGGTAAAACATAGTGTGCCAATCGTGCAGTTTCGGTCATCGCAACATCAACGACAACCAGGAGTTCTAGCGACTGAAATGCTTGTTCATACGCAGTGGTATCTGCATAGGTGAGCAAGGGATTGCAACTATCTACAAAGACTGCACGAACACGTTTCTCACCTGCTTTTAAAATTTCGTCAGGTAAAATATTCGGCGGGAAGAAACCCGAGATAGGAAACATCTTATGATGGACTGTACGGCGATATTTTGGATTACGTTCATCAGTATTGGTCAAAATCGGAATAAACATGGTATGTAAATTATTGGTACCTTGTTTCCCGAAATGCCCTGCAAGCAAATAAAGTAACTTTTCTAAATATCCGTTTAAGGTCGTGTTTAAAGTATGCTGAATCCCTAAATCAATCCGAACACAACCACGCTGGGCTTTGGCAAAATCACGCACAATTTGATAAATCAACTCAACTGAAACATCTGCCTTCTCAATATATTGCTCAATTGGGATGGCTGAAAATGCTTGTTTAACTTGCTCAAATCCATGCGTATGTTTTTCAATAAACGCTCGATCATACAAATTTTCACGCAACATGATCGCGATCATTGCTGACATCAAATAGGAATCAGTACCTGGTTTTAATTGCACATGGATATCAGCTTGCTTAGCCGTTTCAGTAACTCGGGGATCAAACACCACCATTGTTCGATTTGGATCTTTTTTGATATGTTTTAAAGTATCACGAGCATTCGGGATACCATGTGCTTGAAACGGATTGGTTCCGATAAAAAGAACATAATCCGCATGTTCCACATCTTCTGTGGTATGACATGCTTGGCTACCAAACAAACGACCATTCACCCAAAAATCACCAGTTTTTTCTTGAGCAAGTGAGTTATAGGCATAAAAACTTTTCATTGCATAGAGTAGTTGACGACCATAGGCAGCGCCAAGATGATTCCCTTGCCCCCCGCCACCAACTGATGCAAATGCAGTTCCGCCATGTGCATCACGAATTTTAACTAATTGATCTGCAATTTCTTGGATCGCTTGATCCCAAGAAATTTCTTGAAAGGATCCATCTGCTTGTCTTTTCAGCGGATTGGTTAAACGATCAGCATGTTTTTGATAATGTTGTAAGCGTGCTGCTTTCTGACAAATATACCCTTGTGAAAACGGATGATGTGCATCACCTTTAATTTTCTTGAACTGATTATCTTCAATTTCAACGCTTAACCCACAATTGCGTGAACATAGAATACAAGCAGTCACATCCTGTCTTGCTACAGTAGTCGACATTGGCATTTTATTCTCCCTATTATTTGCAGTCTCATTCCCTAAAGGTCTTTGTTAACCATACATTTTGATTTTTAGAAGCACGCAAGTTTCAATGCATTCCAAATCCTTATCTCCATTATTTTTCTGATTTTTTACTTATCCAAACATAATGTACTCTCTTAACAAATCGTTTGGATTGCGGCTTAAAATCAGTCAAGTTCCAAAATAGAACTTATTTAACTAAAGATCAAGTGCATTAATCCGAAATAAAATTAAGATTTGGTCAAGGTGTGATGTGATGTTATCAACTCGTAAGGCGTGTTGACATAAAACTATAATTTTTATTGATCTAATCGCTGTAATACATGAATATCTAAAAAGAATGAAATTTCTTTAATTATTCCTCTCAATATTAGAACATCCTATGAACAACCCAATGAACTCAAAACAAATTGAAACCCTTGTAGCACAACATCCAATTGTTGGTGATCTCATCCAACTTAAAGAAACAATTTGGTTGAATCCTCAATCAACCTCCTTAGCACAAGGTTTGCCTTTTGTAGGACTTACTCAACAAGACATTGATGATGCACGTGATCGTTTAGCACGCTTTGCTCCCTATCTAATGACTGTATTTCCTGAAACCGAGATAAGCAAAGGGATTATTGAATCCGAGCTTGTTGCTATTCCAAAGATGCAACAAACGCTTGAAGCTCAGTTCAAACAAGATATCACTGGAAAATTATGGTTAAAAAAAGATAGTCATTTGCCCATATCAGGATCGATTAAAGCGCGTGGCGGCATCTATGAAGTACTTTATCATGCAGAGAAACTTGCCATTGAAGCAGGTTTATTAACAGTTGAAGATGATTATTCGAAATTAGACAGCCCAGAATTTAGAGCATTTTTTGGTCAACACAGTATAGCCGTTGGCTCAACTGGAAATTTAGGACTTTCGATCGGTATCATGAGTGCAAAACTTGGCTTCGATGTCACTGTGCATATGTCAGCAGATGCACGCCAATGGAAAAAAGATAAATTACGATCACAGGGTGTTACCGTAATTGAATACGCACAAGATTATGGTGTTGCAGTTGAACAAGGTCGAAAAGCCGCATTAAAAAATCCAAATTGTTTTTTTATTGATGATGAAAATTCAAAAACTTTATTTTTAGGATATGCCGTTGCAGGTGAACGCTTAAAAGCGCAATTAGAATCCCAAAATATTATGGTCGATCAAGACCACCCCTTATTTGTTTATCTACCGTGTGGTGTTGGTGGTGGTCCTGGTGGTGTCGCATTTGGTCTAAAAATGGCTTTAGGCGATCACGTACATTGTATCTTTGCTGAACCGACTCATTCACCATGCATGTTGCTGGGTGTTGCTACAGGGTTACATGATCAAATTTCAGTACAAGATATTGGGATTGATAATATCACCGCAGCAGACGGCTTAGCCGTAGGACGTGCCTCTGGATTTGTAGGTCGTGCTATGGAAAGACTACTCGATGCTTTCTATACACTTGGTGATCAAAGCATGTATAGATTATTGGGACTACTCAATCAATCAGAAGATTTAAAACTGGAACCATCTGCGTTGGCTGGAATGCTAGGTCCAATCTTAATCAGTCAGCACCAAGAATATGCGACTATGCACCATCTGACTGAACAACAACTCAATAATGCCAATCATATTGTTTGGGCGACTGGTGGTGGTATGGTTCCAGCCGAAGAAATGGAAATTTATCTGCAAAAATCTAAAACCTAGACCCTTATTTTAAAAAAATCACATGAAAGCTTTTCACCGATCAGTTTGTAGTAAACATCTGTTTAAAAGCTTTCATTTGCTTGTATTGCTGCAGCTCATCCAAAGAATTGATGCTATGACAAAACAGACTTTGCTTTTGAAAGACAACATGTTGAGCATGTAGTTGCCTAAAAGTCGCTCTTAAACTTAATTTATTTGCCGCAAGCTGGTGTTCTAATATCGACAAACTGGCTCTTTTTAGCAAGCAAAATGGGTACAAGGCATCGCCATTGATATTCACATACGCCACCGCTGCTTGCGGATTTTTCTCTAAGGCACGATGTAGTTTTGCAAGTACTTGATTTGGAATATAAGTCACATCACAAGGAATAAATAACGCATATTCTGCTTGTACATGTGACCATGCACTTTTCATTCCCATTAATGGACCTAAAAAGCCATGTTGATCGTCTGAAAAGCATTCAACATCTGGCTCTATACTTTTATAGATCGAGCTATCACGATGGCTATTGATCCAGATCTGTTGTACTTCTGATTTAAAGTGCTGACAAATTTTTGACAATTGAATCTGATCATCAAACTGTTGCAACAGTTTGTTCATCCCATTCATTCGTCTTGCCTGTCCTCCCGCCAAGATCACGAGATCTGTAACGGGAAAATCTGTATTCATGCTTCCGCCTCCAACTGGCAGGTTTTAATCAAACCTCTGATCTCAGGTAAACAAGAACCACAATTACCACCCGCTTTTAGACAAGCCGTCACTTGCTTCTCATGAGTAATATTCTGCGTTTTAATCGCTTCAATGATCTTATTTTTACCTACTTTAAAGCAGCTACAAACCAATGGTCCATCATTATTTGCGGCTGACATCGGCATACCCGCAAGTAAGGCTTTACGATGTAATGCACTTAAACGCTCACGTTTGAATAAACTCGCCACCCAATCACGATCAGGCAACATATCCGATGGTGCAATATAGAGACTGGCAATTAAAATCCCATCTTTTAAAATGATGCTATGACTCATTTGCGCTGAAACATCTTCGATACTTAACCATTCATAGGTTTCATCTACAAAAGGCAAGAAACTTTTTAAATTCTTCTGCGTCTGATCAAAGTTGTGACGATCTGCAATTTCAAAACGAACTGCTTTGGCTATTTTAACTTTTGCCCACCATGCACAAGTTTGCAATGAGGTTTTGATTTGTTGTTCAAACCCATCTCGAACATACAAAACACCTTGCCATGTCGTATGGAACGGCTGAATTGCAACAGGTGTATGTTTAAACTCAGGTTCGCCTGAAATTGCATCTACAACAGGATTAACTACTTTTCCGACACGTGCATCAGACGCAACTTGCTCCGTCCAATGTATCGGTGCAAAAATTTGACCACGGCGAACGCCTTGAGCCAAAGTGACACGTAAGACACAACTGCCCCATTGTGACTTCACCTCAACCAATGCTTTATCGCGGATACCAAATTTTAAAGCGTCATTCGGGTGAATTTCACAAAATGGTTCAGCTCGATGAGTGGTCAGATTTGCTGATAAACCTGTACGTGTCATCGTATGCCATTGATCACGAATACGTCCTGTATTCAACACTAAAGGATAATCTTCAGAAATTGCATGAACAGGGTCGATTGCAACTGTCGGGATCAGTTTTGCTTTTTTGCTTTTATGGCTAAACAAACCTTGATTAAACAACTGCTCAACCGCTGTACTTTGACCTTTTTCCCAAACGGGCCATTGGATCGGACGTAAATGATCATATTCATCCAAAGATAGATTCATTAATCCTTTTAGATTGAAATAACGAAAGTTTTCAACTTGATCACGTTGATCCAAACTTGCATTTTGATGCGCCGATAACGCAGCATGCTCATTAAAGATGTCACATGCATGATTAAAATCAAAACCAGAAAAACCTAATTTTTTCGCAACTTCAGCAACGGCCCACCAGTCTGCTTTTGCTTGCTTTGGCGCAGGTAAAAAAGCTCTTTGACGTGAAATACGGCGTTCTGAATTGGTCACCGTGCCATCTTTTTCTCCCCAACCTAACGCAGGAAGCAACACATCCGCATAAGCTGTGGTATCGGTATCAGCACAAATGTCTGAAACTACGACAAATTCACATTTATCCAATGCGCGTTTCACTTGATCCGCGTCAGGTAAACTCACTACTGGATTGGTTGCCATAATCCAAAGGGCTTTGATCTTTCCAGATTCTACAGCCTGAAATAAATCAACTGCTTTCAGCCCTGCCTGATTGGCAATCACAGGACTGTTCCAAAAATTTTGTACAAGTGTTTGGTGGGATGGATTATCAATATCCATATGTGCTGCCAACATATTGGCTAAGCCACCAACTTCACGACCACCCATGGCATTCGGTTGACCTGTCATTGAGAATGGCGCAGCACCTAATTTTCCAATTTTACCTGTCAAAAGATGGCAATTGATAATGCTATTGGCTTTATTGACTCCTTGAGAAGATTGATTCACACCCATTGAAAATAAGCTAACGACTTTTTCAGTGGTGGCAAATTTTTCAAAAAAGAATTTTAATTTTTCTGCTGAAATACCTGTACGTTTCACGACTGAGTCAAAATCAGTTTCGGTCTGACTGGATTCTAATAATGCGTCTAGGCCTTCAGTATGTGTATCGACAAAATGTTGATCAATAAAGTTATTCTTATATAAGTACTGCAATAAACCATTAAATAGGGCGACATCTTGTCCAGGCAAAATTGGAAGATGTAAATCCGCTTGTTCACAAGTGCTGGTAAAACGTGGATCAACCACAACGACAAATAAATCTGGATTTTTACTTTTCGCCTGCATGATGCGTTGGTACAGCACAGGATGGCACCATGCAGTATTTGAACCCACCAACACCACCATATCGGTAAATTCAAAATCTTCATAACTCGCTGGCACGATATCCTCACCAAAAGCACGCTTATGCGCTGCAACTGCTGAAGACATACACAGACGTGAATTGGTATCAATATTGGCTGTACCCAGATAGCCTTTCACAAACTTATTGACAACATAATAATCTTCAGTCAATAGCTGCCCTGATACATAAAATGCCACACTTTCACGACCGTATTGATCAATACAAGCTTGGAATTGATCTGCGATTTTTTCTATGGCTGCATCCCATGTCGTTACTTTACGATGATTCTTACGACCAAACATCGGATGCAAAACGCGAGTTTCTAATCCTAAAGTATCCGCTAAATTACTGCCTTTAATACAAAGGCGTCCAAAATTAGATGGATGTTCCAAATCACCAGCAACCTGAACCGTTGTGCCTTGTGCTTTATGATTAACCGTGACATCAACACCACACCCAACCCCACAATAGGGACACGTTGTTTTTGTAATGATTGTTTCTGCTTGATCGGAGCGACTGTGTTCTAAATTTTGAATACTGTTCATGACTGCCCCTTCACCTATTTCATCTATGCCTGAATTTCACGTTCTGTTTGGGTTTAGGCACCGAGGAACCTAAACCCTAAGATGATTAACCTGCTTTCTTCATTGCAAAATCCTTACCAAATAACAATTTATTTCTAAATGTTGAAATTGGTGTTTGATCTGCAATCAATTCCGCATACCACATGCCATCTTCAGTATCACCGAACAAAACAGCACCGATGACTTTATCTTTTTGAATAATGATACGTTTGTAAATTTGTCGTTTTTCATCATTCAAAATAATGTCTTCATAATCTTCTTTCGGTTCAAAATTTCCAGCCGAGAATACATCAACACCACTCACTTTAAGCTGAGTTGGCACGGTTGGTGATTTGAAAGTTAAACTACCGTGTTCTGCCAAGTGTGTCGCACAGATAAATGCTTGTCCCCACAATGGTTCAACAAGACCAAAAGTCTGATTACGATGCTCAATACATTCACCCACTGCATAAATACTTGGGTCAAAGGTTTGCATCGTGTCATTAACCAAAATACCACGATTACAACGCAAACCAGCACTTTGAGCCAAAGCAATATTTGGACGAATACCGACTGCAAACACCACAAGGTCAGCATCCAACACCGTGCCATCTTTCAGACGAACTTGGCTCACATGACCATCTTGACCTATTAAGGCTTCAGTATTTGCCTCAGTAATAATATTGATACCTTTTTGCTCAATACTATGACGCAACATTGAACTCGCACGTCCATCAAGCTGGCGCTCCATGATACGATCCATCAGGTGAAGAACAGTGACATTCATACCGCGCTGGACAAGGCCATAAGCAGCTTCCAACCCAAGCAAACCACCTCCAATCACCACCGCATTTTTCTTGCTTTCAGCGTATTGAATCATGGTGTTGACATCATAAATATCGCGGAAACTAATCACGCCTTTCAAATCCACACCTTGCACAGGCGGGATAAATGGCGATGAACCTGTTGCAATAATCAAACGATCATAATCGACACTTTCGCCGTTTTGCGTATGTACCACTTTACGAGTACGATCAATTTTCACAGCTGGATCATCGGCAATAAATTTGATGCCCTTATCGCTATACCATGCATGTGGGTGCAACATGATGTCATCAATGGTTTTTTCACCAGACAGCACTGGCGAAAGCATGATACGGTTATAGTTACCCCAAGGCTCTTCACCAATAACGGTTACGTCATAACGATCAGGTGCCATGTCGAGTAAATCTTCTAGACAGCGCATTCCAGCCAAACCATTACCGATCAAAACGAGCTTCAATTTTTCTTGCGAAACACCGTTATTGGTAATATAAGTTTTTTGCGGAACAGTACCTACCCAAACTCGACCATTTTCGATTTTGGTTGGAAAAACAGAAAGCTTTTGATCTTTATCTTCTAAGCATCGACCTGTTGCTAAACTGAAGTGTTGCTTATAAATCGGTGAAGCAATAACCCGCTCACCTTGCAAATCACCAATAATACCGCGCGCCATAACATTTGCTTGGCTAAACGGATCTTTATTACTTAACGCATAAATACGTTTTTCGTTCCCTACGCGAAATAAAGCAACTGATTGATCCGCAACAAGTGCACCGACACCTGTATTTGGTGTGATGTCATCAAGATGACACACATCGATCCATTGATTTTCTGGAAGCATATTCATGTCTTTTAGATTTGTCATTTTTGATTCTCCTTATGCTTCTACCATCGGGATACGATCAACTGAACGTTCAGCTTCATTTAATGGACGGATTTGATCACGCACTTCAGTAAATTGAATATATGGATCGGCTTGCTCTTCCGCGCTTGCATTGATGTAAGTTTGGAAACGTTTACGAATCTCAGGATTTTCTACCGCAGTACGCCATTCGTCTTGATACGTTCCAATAACATGCGCCATGCGATTTTCAAGCTCTTCAGCAAGACCTAGAGAATCATCAACAATCACAGCTTTGAGATAATCTAAACCACCTTCCATGTTGTCACGCCATACGCTGGTACGTTGCAAACGGTCAGCAGTTTGGATATAGAACATAAAGAAACGGTCGATATAACGAATCAAAGTTTCAGTATCTAGGTCAGAAGCTAAAAGCTCTGCATGACGTGGTTTCATTCCACCATTACCACATACATAGAGGTTCCAGCCTTTTTCAGTCGCAATCACACCGACATCTTTACCTTGTGCTTCAGCACACTCACGTGTACAGCCTGACACTGCCATTTTTAGTTTATGCGGTGAACGTAAGCCTTTGTAGCGGTTTTCTAATTCAATCGCTAAACCAACAGAATCATCCACACCATAGCGGCACCAAGTGCTACCCACACATGATTTCACAGTACGTAATGATTTACCGTAAGCATGACCTGACTCGAAGCCTGCTGCATTCAACTCTTCCCAAATAAATGGTAACTCGTGTAGTTGAGCACCAAATAAGTCAACACGTTGACCGCCAGTAATTTTGGTATAGAGGTTATATTTTTTAGCAATTTGACCTACAGCAATCAAACCATCTGGCGTGACTTCACCACCTGCCATACGCGGTACAACTGAATATGAACCATCCTTTTGGATATTTCCTAAGTAGTAGTCATTACTGTCTTGTAGGCCTGCGTGCGTTGGCTCCAATACAAAGTCATTCCAGCATGATGCCAAGATATTCGCTGTCATTGGTTTACAAATATCACAACCCAAACCATGACCATGTTGTTGAATCAAATCATCAAATGTCTTGATTTCATTAACACGCACCAAGTGATAAATCTCTTGGCGTGAGTATGGGAAGTGCTCACACACATGGTTATTGACCGTTACACCTTGACGTTGTAACTCAGATTTTAAAACTTGAGTGACTAATGGCGCACAACCACCACATGCCGTTGCTGCTTTAGTACATTTCTTTAAAGCACCGAGTGAAGTTGAACCATCACAAATCGCTTGGCAAATATCTGCTTTTGATACGTTGTTACATGAACAAATCGTCGCGCTGTCTGGAAGCAAATCCACGCCACTGCCACCCGCCTTCGCACCCGAATCAGCAAATCCAGGCATGATCAGACTTTCAGGTGTTTCTGGCAATGCCATACCATTCAACATCATTTGCAGAAGATCGTTATACTCTTTTGCATCACCAACGAGCACTGCACCCAGTAATTTGGTTTTATCTGCATCAACAACGATTTTCTTATAAACCAACGCATCTTCGTCTGCATAGAAATAGCTTAGCGAATTTGGTGTCATGCCATGTGCATCACCAACCGACGCCACATCTACACCCATCAATTTCAACTTAGTGCTCATATCAGCACCAGCGAAACAATGTGTTTCTTCAGCTAAGATATGTTTGGCTGCAATACGCGCCATATCATAGCCAGGTGCCACCAGACCATAAATTTTATTATCCCAAAGCGCACATTCACCAATTGCGTAAATGTTTTCATCAGATGTTTGACAGTAATCATTGATTTTGATACCACCACGCTCTCCAAGCGCTAAACCACAAGAACGTGCTAATTCATCACGTGGACGAATTCCCGCAGAGAATAAAATCACATCCGTTTCAAGCTCACTACCATCAGCAAACTTCATCACATGCTTGGCATTATTACCTGCTTCAATACATTGCGTTGCTTTTTGAGTATGAACTTTTACACCTAAGTTTTCGATTTTACGGCGTAATACTTTACCGCCTAAATCATCAATTTGTACCGCCATTAAACGAGGTGCAAATTCAACTACATGGGTTTCTAGATTTAAATCACGTAAAGCTTTAGCCGCTTCTAACCCAAGTAGACCACCACCGATGACCACACCAGATGTCGCATTCAAGCTTGCAGCACGAATTGCATCTAAATCTTCAATAGTACGGTAAACAAAACAGTTTTCACGATCATTACCCGCGATTGGTGGAACAAAGGCATATGAACCTGTCGCCAATACCAATTTATCATAGTGAATCACATCACCATGATTAGTCGTGATCGTTTGTTCAGTCGTATCAATTGCCGTCGCTTTGGTATTTAAACGAAGATCAATTCCATGTGCATCCGCGAAATCAAAACGAGCAAGTGATAAATCTTTCGCTGATTTACCTGAAAAATATTCAGTCAAATGTACGCGGTCATATGCAATACGTGGTTCTTCAGCAAGGATTGTTATCTCTAATTCATCATCAGCTTTCTCTAAGATGGCTTCGATGAATTTATGACCCACCATACCGTGACCAATCATCACTAATTTCATTGTGTTTCTCCTAAAATCCGATTGCAATTAAGCTGCGCTGTTTTGTTCTGCGTGGCGTTCTAAAAGTGCTTGTTCAAAAAGACGTTGTTCTTTTTCTTTATGCTCTACCGAGAATCGAATAAACATCACAGAACCCGCAGCGATAACAACCAAGCCACCTAAGACCATTAAACATGTTTGGATATCCAACATACCCTTCAATAAGAATCCTGCTGCAACCGCACCTACATTGCCGCCTGCACCGATAATGCCTGCAACACCACCTAAAGCATCACGATCAATGAATGGAACTAATGCATAAGTCGCACCACACGCCATGTGCGTGAACAACGCGAAAACTGTCATACTCAGAATTGCCAGCGTCACGCTGTTCATTTGAGAGAAAAGAATAAGGAATAAGCCTTCACCCAGAATTAAGAGGAATAGAACCTTGGTACGCCCATCTAATCCTTTTTTAAGTGCTACTTTATCCGACACCATGCCACCTAAAGCACGGGCAAATAGCGCAAGCAGACCAAAGATTCCCGCGGCTAAACCCGCTTCTTTTAAACCAAATTCAAAATGAGTGACGTAGTACATCGCGATGATGTTATGAATGAAAATTTCAATTCCAAAGCACGCTGCATAAGAGATAAAGAGAATCCATACGCGATAATTACGTGCCGCATGCATTAAGATTGCTAAACCACCCTTTTTATCGCTACCAACAACGACACCCTGTGCACCAAGCTCTTTAAAGTTGCCTTGAGGACAATCTTGTGTAAATTTCCAATACAAGATCCCAACGATAACCATCATCAAACCAGGCACGATCAGCGCAACACGCCAGCCCATTGCCTGTTCAACACCAAACATCACCAGTGCCGCTAGGACTAAAGGCATAAGTGCTTGAGTTGCTCCACCCCCTGCATTTCCCCAGCCTGCTGAGGCTGCGTTTGCAGTGCCCACAACATTTGGAGCAAACATGATACTGGTGTGATATTGCGTGATCACAAAGCTTGCACCGATTGCACCAATCAATAAGCGGAAGAATAGAAATGACTCATAACTATTGGCTGCTGCCACCCCAAATACAGGAATACTTCCAATCAACAGTAACGCGGTATAAGTGATGCGCGGACCGTATTTATCACACAATGGCCCAACGATAAGTCGAACAACAATCGTGATTGCAACTGCGGCAATATTGATATTGGCAATTTGATCTTTGGTCAAATTGAACTCACCAGCAATTACTGGCATTAACGGTGCACATGCAAACCAAGCAAAGAAACATACGAAGAAAGCAAGCCAACTCATATGGAATGCTCGCATCGCTGGAGTGGAAAAGTTAAATAACTTAATTGATGTGGCTTTTTTAGCCGATAGATCTAAAGACATTGCCATCTCCTATACTGAACGTATACTGCTTCGTTGACACAAATCGTTGTGTAAACAAACCGATCAGATCGGACATCGTTGGCCGTCTTACAATTTTTTTAAAAAAGTCGTCTTTGACTCATTAAAGATTAAGCAAATGCCATGCCATACTTTAAAATAAAACTTTGAATTAATTTTAATCATTGTTTTTTATATATTTTTATTAAAAAAATAACGCCAAATTAGACTACTAACCGTATACTTTTTTACACAAATAGAGAGATGACCCGTTTTAAAGCACAATTCTACTTGCTTCAAAACAAGACTTTTTATGCACCAAAAATGCCCACCTTGATTAAATAGACCAATAAAATCAAAATTATTCTCATAGACACTCAAGCAACGATACAATACAGCGCATCTATAGATCGCTTTGGGAACTTTTGCACTATATTAAAAATTTTCTCATGGCATTAATTTTGCTTAAATAATAAAAGCCCTAGCACTGATTTCATAACGTGCCTATACCGACAATTTGACTTTATAATTATGCCGAAACTCAAAATCGTATTGATAGATGATGATCAAGCACGAGCTGAATACATCAAAGCCTGTTTAATTGAACATGATTTTGATGTGGTTGCGTGTTTTACTCTCGATCACTTAAATATCTTCAAACTTGAGCACCTCCAAGCAGATGTAATTTTGCTAGATATGGATCATCCTCATCGTGACGTAATCGAAAGCTGTGTAAGTAATTTCGACCTACCAACCGTGCTATTTACCAAAAACACCGACAAGGACACCATCAAACAAGCGATTGATGCTGGCATTACTGCCTATATTGTTGATGGCATCGATCCATCACGCTTACATACCATTTTAGATATTTCCATTGAACAATATAAAAAGCACAAAAAACTTGAAGGAGATCTCAAAGAGGCAAAAACAAAACTTGCAGACCGTAAAGATGTTGAAAAAGCCAAAGTCCTGTTAATGCAATTACATGATTTAAGTGAAGATACTGCCTTTCAGTTGCTCAGAAAAAATGCCATGAGCCATCGAATAACCATTGGTGAGATGGCGCGTCGCCTACTCGATGCCCAACAACTTTTAAATAATCAACTAAAGGATGAATAGATGAGCCATTTAGTAGAATTAGAAAAAGTAGAAAAAATAGACTTACAGCTTGGCTATATTCCGCTACTGGACTGTGTGGCCTTATTATGGGCGAAACAACGTGGTTATTTTGAAGATGTCGGATTAAATATCACTTTAGTTAAAGAAGCTTCATGGGCAAGTCTGCGTGATCGGCTCGCTTTTGGACTGCTTGATGCCGCACATTGTTTATCTGCAATGCTACCTGCTGCTGCAGTTGGTGCAGATCAAATCGGCATTCCCTTACAGACGCCGTTAGTTTTGAGCGAAAACCGTGCATTTATCAGTTTGAGTCAAAAACTTTGTTATGAATTAGATATTCACCAGCATGACCCTGTTGAAGTTTCCGCACAAAAACTTGTGCAAAAAATAAAATCCCGTCAAACGCTTTCGCTAGCACATGTATTTCAGCACTCCATTCATCATTATTGTTTAAGGGAGTGGTTAGCACTCGCCGATGAAGCTCTCGCACATTCGATGGATGTCAAAACCCTGGCACCACCCTATATGGTTGAAGCACTTCATACTCACCTGATTGATGGTTTTTGTGTGGGGGAACCCTGGAATACTCAAGCTGAAATCTTCGGCTTGAGTCATATTGTATGTTCGAGTCAAGAAATTATTCCAAATGTAGCCGATAAAGTATTGGCAGTGACCCAAGAATGGGCTCAACAACATCCAAATACTTTGACTGCGCTCACCAGTGCGGTATTAAGAGCACAAAAGGAATTGAAAGAAATAAAAGACTTCTCTCCTGTTTGGCGATTACTTGTAGAGTTCGACATCATTCAGTTCAATTGCTCACCTGAAGTCCATGTTGAAAAATATTTTAAAATTCAAAATATCATTCGGAACTTTATACTGGACGATGCAAAACCAAAGAGCAAAGATTTTGAATGGTTATTTCAACAGATGCAGAAATGGCAAACCCCACAGCCTACTCACAGACCCGAACTGAATTTAGCTCAAGAATGTCTTTTGTTAGAGACATATCAAAAGGCAATGCGCTTCAACAGCAAAATTTAGCTCAAAAAAAAGCTGTCTTTATAGTAAAGACAGCTTTGAAAGACCCAAAAAAGGCTAAGCCAATCAATATAGCCTTTTAAGTCAGATGATCTTAGCGAAACCTAGCATATCTTTTTCGGACATTTTTATGTCATTAACTGCCATCAAAAATATAAAAATACATCACTTTTGCCAATTCAGTGTTTTCCTAAAATGTTTAGGAAATAAACAATTTTTTCTAACATACAAAATCTTTTGACGATCAAAATAACTTTCAAATCAAAACTTTATTTTTATAGTTATCTCGGCAAGCCAAGCCAGACCTCAAATGCCAAATTTCAATATAAAAATTAAAATAAAAACAATTAATTAGTAGAATACGAGGAGTTTAATTTCAGATATTTACTACACTTATCCATTATTCAAAGATGAAGCTAAAATCTTAAATCGAAATCAGTTTTGTACCTCGGTGACTGCTGAGTTACACAAATGCCATGAACCATTTCAGTCGATTCAGTTTAAAATAATGAAACTTTTAAAATATCGAAAAATTTGTCATATTTTAACATTGCCAATTCCTTGCAAAGTTTCCATTATATGCAGCATGCTTGGTATGCAAATTTCTTCATCGATTAAATGAAATTATAAAAAAATTGCAGAATTTTGTGCCATAATAAGCAAACTTTGCAGACATCTTGCAAAAAACATTTGCAGTTTTAAAATTGGAGCAGGCTGAATGGGCTCAACCATTTTGGTGATTCACGGACCGAATTTGAACTTACTAGGAAAGCGCGAACCAGAAGTTTATGGTTATCTCACCCTCGATGATATTAACCAACAGCTCACTGCTCAAGCTAAAAGTGCATCACTCATTTTAGATACATTTCAAAGTAACTGGGAAGGTGCGATTGTCGATCGCATTCATCAAGCACAAAATGAAGGCGTTAAATTTATCATTATTAACCCTGCTGCGCTCACCCATACTTCTGTTGCTATACGCGATGCCCTTCTTGGTGTTGCCATCCCATTTATTGAGGTTCATTTGTCAAATGTTCATGCACGTGAATCATTTCGTCATCACTCATACTTATCAGATAAAGCCATTGGCGTGATTTGTGGCTTAGGTGCGCAAGGTTATTCCTTTGCACTCAACTACGCTATCGAAAAAATTCAATCTTCTAATTAATTTAAACCTTCAGGAATGCTCACTCATGGATATCCGTAAAATCAAGAAGCTCATCGACTTGATGATTGAATCTGACTTACAAGCGATTGAAGTTAAGGAAGGTGATCAATCCATCTCGTTGACTCGCCCAACACCAGTTTATGCGGCAACGCCTGTTGCTGCTCCTGCTGCAACCGCTGCTGCAGCACCTGTTACAAAAACACCACGTGGTGCTGTTGAACCATCCCCAATGGTTGGTGTGTTCTACGCAGCGCCAAGCCCGGGTGAAGCACCTTTTGTAAAAGTTGGCCAAACGGTTTCTGCCGGTGAAACGCTTGGGATCATTGAGGCAATGAAAATCATGAACCCAATCGAAGCAACCCAAAGCGGCGTTATTGAAGAGATCTTGGTGAAAAATGGTGATGTCATTCAATTTGGTCAACCATTATTCCGCTATCGCGCTTAATTAGTCTGGGGATTTCTATGTTGCAAAAAGTATTAATTGCAAACCGTGGTGAAATCGCTTTACGAATTACTCGGGCTTGCAAAACTCTTGGCATTAAAACTGTTGGTATATATTCCGATGCAGACAAGGATTTAATGCACTTACGCTTCGTAGATGAAGCGGTTTGTATTGGACCGGGAACCACAAGTGAAAGCTATTTAAATATTCCTGCAATTATTACTGCCGCAGAAATCACGGGTGCTGACGCAATTCACCCAGGTTATGGCTTCCTCTCTGAAAATGCTGAATTTGCTGAAATTGTAGAAAGTTCTGGTTTTATTTTCATCGGTCCTCGCCCTGAGCATATTCGTCTCATGGGGAACAAAGTCTCTGCGATTATTGCGATGAAAAAAGCGGGCGTACCTACAGTTCCGGGTTGTGATCATGCTGTAACCATCCACAATGCGCTTGCAGAGGCCAAAGAAATTGGTTTCCCTCTCATCGTTAAAGCTGCTGCTGGTGGTGGTGGTCGCGGTATGCGTATCGTTGAACGTGTCGATACATTGCTTGAGTCAGTTCAAGCTGCCCAACGCGATGCCGAGATGTGGTTTGGTGATGACACCGTTTATATGGAACGCTTCTTACAAAAGCCACGCCACGTAGAAGTTCAAGTTCTTGGTGATGGTAATGGTCATGCGATCCATTTATTTGACCGCGACTGCTCGTTACAACGTCGCCATCAAAAAGTATTAGAAGAAGCACCTGCTCCAAATCTTCCAGAACAAGCGCGGGCTGATATTCTTGAAGCTTGTGTAAATGCATGTAAGCTCATGCAATATCGTGGTGCGGGAACATTCGAATTTTTATTTGAAGATGGTGAATTCTTCTTTATCGAGATGAATACACGCGTTCAGGTTGAACATCCTGTTACTGAAATGGTGACTGGGGTTGATATTATCGAACAGCAGCTTCGTATTGCAGGTGGTTTGGGATTAAATCTCGAACAACATGAAATCGAAGTAAAAGGTCATGCGATTGAATGCCGTATTAATGCAGAAGATCCAACCACCTTTTTACCATCTCCTGGCAAAATCAACAGCTTTTATGCGCCAGGCGGAGCAGGTATTCGCCTAGACTCTCATATTTATCAAGACTATAGTATCCCTCCATACTATGACTCAATGATTGCAAAATTGATCGCACATGGCAAAGACCGTAAAACTTCACTTGCACGTATGCGTCAAGCGCTTGATGAAATGATTTTAACAGGTATTAAAACCAATATTCCGTTGCATAAAGATTTGATTTTGAAGGATAAAAACTTCTGCGAACAGGCAATGGATATTCATTACCTTGAAAAGCATTTGCTCAAACAGCTTGAACCAAAAGCTGAATCTGCTTAAATAAAAAAACCTCTTATTCATGAATAAGAGGTTTTTTTACAACCATGTTTTATGGCAAAACACGGCGTAAAGTTGCAAAACATTTATCGCCTTTTTCGTTTGCACAAAAATCAATCGTATGAGGATTCGCCCATTTAACAAAATACTGAGAAACTTCACCTGTTTGATCAACTTGCTGACCAGAACAATCGACTTCATCATTATCATATTTAATTTGAAGAATAAGCGCAGGCAAACGCTCTAGTTGATTGTCAGAAGGTTGATAGTCATACATTCCATAAGACCACTCCTTGCCACTTCTAATTACAACTTCATTGGCACCACGAAAATTATAATACTCAACACATTTTTTATTATTTGGTATTTCCATTCCCCAAAGTCCCATAATTTCAGGACGATTCGTAACACGTATACTATTTGCTGTTGCTATTTGAGGTGTGGTCACTACATCAGTATTCGCTGTTGTCTCAGCCAATGTTAATGTCGAACAAGCACATAAGAATCCAATAATATAAATATTTTTCATAGATTTAATTTAAGTTGTCATCTAAACATTCCTTGGCTTTAACTTAGCATATTTTTAAATAAAAACACTGCTTCATAACCATATCAACACAATATTTTTCTGGGGTAATTTATTTATTCATTTTGCTTTTTTCAGGTATGCTAAGACCAATTTGAACGAAATTTTGCTATAAAAATATACTTTTAGGGATTGAAGCCATGAAATTTGCTGAATACGTCCAATATGATGGTCTTGGTTTAGCCCAGCTTGTAAAAAATAAAGAAATTCAAGCAACAGAGTTATTGGAACTCGCTCTAGAACGAAGTGCTCAAGCCAATCCTAAGCTGAATGCAATTATCATCCCGATGTATGAACAAGCCAAACAACGAGCTAAACAAAATCTAACGGGACCCTTTGCAGGCGTTCCCTTTCTGGTAAAAGACTTATTTCAAGAATATCAAGGTGTACCCACTTCTTATGGCAGCCATTCACTAAAAAGAATTAATTACACTCCTGAGTTTAATGCAGAAATTGTCAACCGCTGGGAAAAGGTAGGAATCGTTACTTTTGGTCGAACCAATACACCAGAGTTTGGAATCAAAGGAATTACTGAACCTGATGCTTGGGGGGCATGTCATAATCCATGGAATTTAAAACATAATAGCGGTGGTTCATCGGGTGGGTCTGCTTCAGCAGTTGCAGGTGGTCTTGTGCCCATTGCAGGAGCTGGTGATGGTGGAGGTTCGATCCGTATCCCTGCATCTTATTGCGGCTTATTTGGACTTAAACCAAGTCGAGGACGCACTCCTTGGGGACCACAATACAGTGAAGCAATGCATGGAGCAGCAATGCAGCATGTGGTGTGCAAAACAGTCCGTGACAGTGCCGCCATGCTCGATGCTGTGCAAGGTCCAGAACAAAGCTCACTATTCTCAATTCAAGCACCCGATCAAAAATATCTGGATATCATTCAACAATCCCCTAAAAGACTTAGAATTGCATTTAACACCCAATCACCTATCGGCACTAAAGTCTCTAAAGATGCGACTCAAGCCATTCAACAGACCGCCAAACTTTTGGAGTCGCTTGGACATATTGTGGTGGAAGATCGTCCTAAAATAGAAGGGATCGCTTTAGCAAAGGACTTTATTACGACATGGTTTAGCCAATTCTCATATATGCAAGCACAAATCAAACAAATGACAGGTTCTACTGATCAAGACTTTGAACTTGATTCGATTGCTTTGGCTGCATTTGGTGCTAAAACAACAGCCACTGAGTATATTCACAACTTAAATAATTGGGGACTTTATAGCACTCAAATGAACATTTTCTTTGAGCAATATGATCTTTATTTAACCCCAACCACGGCTTCCGTGGCACCGAAAAATGGTGAGATTGCCACCCCTGCATGGCAAAAACCCATTCTAAAAGTTTTACTCAAACTTGGAAAAGCACACTATCTAGCGCAAGGAAAATTGGTTGAAAAAATGGTACAAGACAATTTAAGTTGGGTGCCCTTCACACAATTAGCAAATGTCACTGGCTTACCTGCCATGTCCGTACCTTTATATTGGAATAAACATGGCCTGCCCCTTGGTAGTCAATTTATTGCCCCTTTTGGGCGAGAGGATCGCTTGTTACAACTCGCTGCCCAACTTGAGCAAGCTCAACCATGGATGCCCCAATACAAGAAGATAGCACTTTAATGCTATTTATGAGCTGCCGTTTCAAGCTGATTCGGCAGCCAATACACCAAGACCAATCCTAATAACACAACTACTCCTGCGCATAAGAAAATGGTTGCACCAGATAAAAGCACCCAATAATGTCCAGCCAGTAAACTTCCAGATGCCACTCCCAAGCCCCACATTGTGCTATACAAAGCTTGACCTCGCCCTTGTTGTCCTGCTGAAAAATTCTGAAATATGACTTTCATTGCAATTAAATGGAATAAACCAAAGCTGAATGCATGTAAACACTGTGCCAATAATTGCCCGATATAATTTGTCTCAAAGATCCCAACCAGAAACCAACGCACACTTGTCATGATTAAGCAAACGGCAACCAATACCCGCCATGAAAAACGATGAAAGAAAAGCTTGTGAGCCACTGCAAACATAATGATTTCCGCAATTACACCCATTGCCCATAAGCTACCAATCTGCGTGGTGCTATATCCTATTTCATTTAAGTAATTACTATAAAAGCTATAAAAAGGTGCTTGAGAAAATAGCAGAATAAATTCAATGGTAAAAAAAGCTGCAATCATAGGCTGTTTGAGTACTGGCCATAATGGTTCTAATTTTTGCTGTGAGCTCGGTGCATGTTCAGGTTCTTTAATTGTAAATGACCATAAGAAAGCTAAAAAAGAAATAGACAGAAGCAAGATGGGCAACATTGAAATTGGGATAATTTCAAGTAACGCACCGATGGCAAATACACCGACAATAAAACCCACTGAACCCCATTTCCTTACTCGCCCATAAAGTTCCGCTCGTTTATCTCCCAACCAAAATAATGTGACTCCTTCAAATTGGGCTAAAATTGCATTTTGAAAAAAGCTAAAAATCAGCATCAATAATGCAACAGACTGAAAATTATTGGGAATAATAAAAATTAAAAACCAAATGCAAGCTTCCATCCAAGTGGCGATTCGAACGAGAAGCATACGCCGACCCGATTTATCAGCGATCCACCCCCAAATCAATGGTGCAAAAAAACGTGTAATAATCGCGATAGAAGATAAAATTCCAATTTCTTGGTAATTAAAGCCCTGATCTTGGAGATACAGATTCCAATAAGGCATAAAGGTCCCAACGATCGCGTAGTAAAATAGATAAAAACCACCTAATCGTGTTTGGATCGTAAGAAGTTGAGACAAGTTATAGACCTTCACATTTTCAATACACTGAGCTATCAAATCATTTTTGGTAAGCTGAAGCTGTGAATTGTAGCCTAATCAAGCAACTAATAAATCACTTTAGATAAAATATTATAAATAAGACAAAGAAGCAGTAGCCGAATATACTTGGTGATTATAAAGAAAATAGATATAAAGGAACATGTGGTTTTTCTGAAATTGAATATCATCGTTATTAGTTCTAAGAATAATTTTTATATATTTATACTTTCACCTTAAAATTTCGAATTAGAGATAAATATCACTTTACCTCTAATTCACGTAGAAATTTCCCAATCTAAGATTATTTTTTAATTATGCTTCTGGCATCAAAGAAGAGTGATGACTGGTAATTAGCCACTGCTTACCATTCCAATGATAAGTATAACTATAACGTGCTCTTACTGCCTCTCCTGTTTTTGTAAAAGAAAAAGTATAAACCCCTGTATCAAGCGCAGTATTACATCCAATATCAATAAACCTTGTTTCAACTTTTCCTGTAGGTGAGTTTTCCATGAAATGTTTGAAATAATCCTCTTTCTCAGCAGCAGTAAATCTTAACTTATTGGATAAAGTCGGAAGTAAAATGGAATCCTCTGCGTACAGCTGCACAATGCTTTCAGGTTTGCCACTTTGTAAACCTTGATTCCATTTGTCAAATAAAGCACTAATTTCTTGATCATTTGTGTTTTTGCACACTTTTATTTGTTGTGTAGAATAATCTTCATGCTTAGTCATACTCATACAACCGGATAAAACACCGCCTAATAATACTGAAATATAAACCAGTTTCAACTTCCACCTCTTTATTGTTAAATAATTATATTTTCCAACTTATATAATGGTTTTTATTTAAACCATTCAATAAATCAGCCATATTTTACGTTCAGATTTATATTAATAATTGGCATTAAATTTCTTTTTTGTTATTTATCTGTATCATATTAAATTATAATTATATAAATTAATTATCAATAATATAAAACTCAATGATAGCTATTAATTTTTATGAACATAGTGTATTTAAATATATTGTTATTTAGAATCATTATCTCTACTAACAATTCCTCACTTGTAGTTCTCAGCCAGTATTGGCAAGGTTAGGCCTAGTGAAACATCTGGAAACTGAAACACATGGCGAGTCCAGCACAAGCTATACGACACAAACTTCTTAACACTTTCTTTTCAAGACATTCGATTTGGTTCCTGTGTATTTTTATTACTTTAACGATTACATGGTTCAGAATAACCCATACCCCATATACTATTTATTATTTTATATCGGATACCTTGCTTAACGGCTTATGGCTTGTTACTGGCTTACTCAGCTTAGTTGGTTTTTATGACTTACTACAAAAGAAACATGCAATTTTAAGAAACTATCCCATATTAGGGCATTTCCGTTTTATTTTTGAGGATGTGCGTCCTGAAATCAGACAATATTTTATAGAGGCTGATCAAGATGCTCTGCCATTTTCGCGGATGCAAAGAAGCCTCGTTTATCAACGTGCTAAAAATGAAAATGCAGATAAACCGTTCGGCTCTATCATTGATGTATATGAACCCAATTATCGTTTTATCGTGCATTCAATTACACCGTGCTTACCTGCTAACCCCGAAACCTTTCGTGTCCTTATCGGAAACTCTCAGTGTAGTCAGCCATACAGTGCTTCTATTATGAATATTTCCGCAATGAGTTTTGGTAGCTTAAGTGCAAATGCAATTCTTGCTCTTAACCAAGGTGCTCGTTTAGGTAATTTCTATCACGATACAGGCGAAGGAAGTTTAAGTCCTTATCATTTGGAAAATGGTGGTGATATTGTTTGGCAAATTGCCAGTGGTTATTTTGGTTGCCGTACTCCCGAGGGTTTATTTGATCCAGAGAAATTTGCTCAACAGGCTAAAAACCCGCAAATCAAAATGATTGAGGTCAAACTTTCTCAAGGAGCAAAACCTGGTCACGGCGGGATTTTACCCAAGCATAAGATCACGGAAGAAATTGCACGTATTCGTGGCATTTCTAGAGAATATGATTGTGTTTCGCCTTCTCGGCATCCAAGTTTTAATACACCCATTGAAATGATGCACTTCATTCAACAACTACGAGAACTTTCAGGTGGTAAGCCAGTTGGTTTTAAACTATGCATTGGTCAACCATGGCAATTCATGAGTATCGTGAAAGCAATGCTTGAAACTAAAATTATTCCTGATTTTGTTGTTGTGGATGGTTCTGAGGGTGGAACAGGCGCTGCACCCATTGAGTTTAGTGACTATATTGGTACACCTTTGCGCGAAGGTTTACGTTTCGTGCATAACACACTAGTGGGTGCTGGTTTACGTAGTCAAGTCAAAATTGGCGCGAGTGGCAAGATTATCAGTGCCTTCGATATTGCCAGCACTTTTGCACTCGGCGCAGATTGGGTGAACTCAGCGCGAGGTTTTATGTTCGCCGTAGGTTGTATTCAAGCTCAAAGCTGCCACACCAATCAATGCCCTGTAGGTGTAGCCACGCAAGATCCTGACCGCCAAAAGGCTATTCATGTACCAAGCAAAGCTGAACGGGTATTTAGTTTCCATAAAAATACCTTGCACGCACTTTCAGAAATGATTGCAGCAGCAGGTTTACGCCATCCTTCAGATATTAAGGCACATCATTTAGCGCAGCGTATGAATGACCGTGAAATCAAAAACTATGCACAAATCCATTTTTTCTTGAAAGAAAATGAATTACTGCAAGATGATTTACATGATGATGAGAACTTTTATTATCGTATGTGGAAAATAGCAGATGCCAAAAGTTTTTAATCTAAATTAATTTTAAAAAATCACCACTAATAATAGTGGTGATTTGGTTTTGCATGCAGAAAAGCAGGTATTAACCCTGTCAGTGCTGCGCGAATATCAGCGCGCTCATTAATCAACTGATGCGAACCCTCTTCTAGCATCAACAAAGTCTGCAATCTGAATTTACGGCGTATATATTCAATGTTGTAACGCCAATCTACAGTCTGATCGAGCGCACCTTGCGCCAACCATACAGGGATGCGACACGCTGGCCGCAGTTCCATTTCTAACATCCACTTTGACATCGCAAGGATCCAGTCCATTCCCATCATACGAGGTTGCAACGGATCCTTAAGACGGATAAAACGTAAAAACTCTGGATTATGATTATTACGGCGAAAATGCCGCGGCACTTGGCTTTTGATACGGCGAATGATTCCCAAACCCACTGAATTGTGCCACCATGCTGTTTTTGCAGGACGAATCAATGGGGATAACAACAATACTCGATCTACAATTGGATCTTCTCGACGCTCTGCAAACTCCAATAAATGATGCATCCAGATCGCCCCACCCGTACTTTGCCCAATGCCTAGCCACGGTCTAGGTAATTGTTTTGCACCACGCACAGCATCATATACAGCATGCAGGACTTGTTGATAATGATCAAAGTTCTGGATACTGGCAGCAGAACCATCACTTAAACCATGTCCAGGCAAATCATAAGTCAGCACACTAAAACCTTGATCCAAGATCTCTTTGATAATGGGCTGGTAGATTCCACTATGTTCTAAATAGCCATGTAATAAGCATACTGTACCTTGCACCTTGTCTTGTAAGGGCTGGAAGACTTGCACATGCAGACGAAACAAAGGCATTTCCACATAACCTTGCCAGTGTTCACACTCAAGGGAATCTAATCCATATAATTTGCGATAAGCCAACAACGCTTTTGGTGGTTCGCTCGTTTTATTCAGATCTAACACCTCCAGTAACTGAGGGGTTGTCTCACGATTAGGAACAGGCAAGTCAAGTTGCTTTAAAATTGTCGGATTAAGGAAAGGAATATTGGACATTATGGTATCTCCCGACAATCACTTGAACCAAACAGGACATCACGAATCGTAGCAAGTAACTCATAGTTTGCACGTCGACTGTGATCATAATTCTTTTCACTTGGACGCCAACTCGTTAATTTGGTAGGCATCGGCGCAACAACAGGAACTGTCTCGATCCCATTCAAAGCAAACAAACGTCGGGTTCGTGGCATGTGATACTCATCTGTAATGAGAATGACTTTAGGAGCACCACCTTTCTTTTGAAGCAGTAAAGAACTAAAACGCGAGTTTTCACAAGTATTCATACTTCTATTTTCTAGTAATTTGGCTTTAATGCCTCGTTCTTCTAACCAAGCTTGCATATAAGGTGCTTCTACGCCACTCAGAACAATAGGTAAGTTATATTGTTTCTCTATTTCCAAAGTACGCTCTAAACGAAGTCTTGTATAATTATTTACAACAATATCTTTACCATTTGCACCAAGTGTGAGCCCTCCACCTAAAACAACAATTGCATAAGGTTGATTTGTATCTTTTAAATCACCACGATCATCTTGTTTATTTTTTTTAGACTCAAGTAAATCCTTACTCAGTAATGACTCGGATTCTTCATCTATAGGTAATGGTATAGGATAAGTATCGAGAAAATTAAGATATGCATCCATCAAAGCCTGATTCTCGGTAGTTGTATGTTGCAAAAAGTCCGCTGGGCTACTTGCTGCAAGCATATGTTCTTGATCGGAAGCTTGTTCTGGCAAACTTGTTTTTTTGTTTGGATCTTCTGGTGCTTTCTCTTGTTCTTCAACAATCAGCTGTTGTAGCACCTTATAGCGTGCTTGAAGAACTCTAAGATCCTCAGCATCTCGTTGTTTATCCTTATTATCCAACAACTTAAAATATGCTTGCCGCGCGATCCATAAATTTGAACCAGGTTCTAGGCTCTCATGTTCACTCAAAGCCGCCGATTTTTGGCTTTCAGCAGCGACTTCATTTACATTGAACGAGACAAAATGATTTAAACCTTTGACCATTACTTGAGAATAAAAAGGTGAATATAAAAAAAGCACAAAGCAGCCCAATAGCACGAAAAGTATCGTAATGATTCGCACTAAACTGACCATCCAATGCACTTTCTTCATATATCTCCTCAACTCTAATGTGATTGAATTAAACCTTGATCACTGTACAACACAGGTTCAGGTTCAAGCTGAATGCCAAATTTCAGTTTTACATCATGCTGTACCGCTTTGTATGTACGCTGAACATCAACTAAGGTGGCATTTGAGTAATTCACCAAGACTAACGCCTGTTTATGGAACATACCCACTGGACCAAGCTGTTTTCCTTTCCAGCCTGCTTGGTCAATCAACCAACCTGCTGCAACTTTAACACTGCCGTTGCCTTGAGGATAATGTGGAATGTTTGGGAATTGTTGAGTAATTTTGTCAAATTCAATTTGAGTTAAAATCGGATTCTTAAAAAAACTACCTACATTTGGATATTCTTTTGGATCAGGCAACTTGCTTTGACGTATTTGAATTACTTGATTTTGCAAATTTTCAGCAGTCAACTCATCCCCAACTGCTTGTTGAAGATCACCATAATTTAGTTTTAATTCTGGGTGTTTCAACAATTTAAAGACAACACTCACAATGATATAGCGCTGTGGATGATCTTTAAAAATACTATGACGATATGAAAAATGGCAGTCACGAGCCGCAATGGTGTCAAATTGCTTGAGTTCACGATCATAGACCTGAACAGATTCAATAAACTCACCCACCTCCACGCCGTAAGCACCAATATTTTGGACAGGTGAAGCACCCACCAAACCCGGAATTAATGCAAGATTCTGCAGACCAAACCAATTTTGCTTGGTGCTGTATAATACAAAATCATGCCAAACCTGACCTGCCCCAACTTTTACCGTGATACTTTGGTCATCTTCATCCAACACATCTATACCTTGAATATTGAGATGAATTACCAAAGCATGAATACGTTGTGGTAGCAATAAATTACTGCCACCAGACAAAATGAGTACATTCAAATTTTCTTGTTCTGCAAATGCCAAAGCATCAACAATCTCACTCGGTTGATCAATTTGAACATAATGAGAAGCGGTCACATCGAGATTTAAGGTGTTTAAATGTTGAAGTTGAACCTGTTGTTTTACTTGCATATGACATTTAACCCTATTACGCAACGCTCATTTGTTCTTTTAAAATATTTACCCATGCCTGACTACTCGATTCACACTGATCAAGTACTCGCTCGAAACCATCCGCTCCACCATAATATGGGTCTGGGACAGCTTGTTGGGAATATCGAGGATCATGTTCACTCATCAAAGCAATTTTGGCTCGAATTTTATGGGCGCCAAACTCAATGATTGCTTTCGTCATCAGCGATTGAATATTCTCAAAATTTTCATGATCCATCGCAAGAATCAAATCATACTCAAGAAAATCCATCAGGATCATTTGTCTTGCTCGCAATGCCGAAAGGTCATAGCCTCGTTGACTTGCATGGTGCTGACTACGGCGATCTGGAGCTTTATTTGGATGATAATTGCTGGTACCTGCCGAATCGACAATTACATTTAGACCATGCGCATCACAATGATGTCTGAAAACAACCTCTGCTGTTGGTGAACGGCAAATATTTCCTAAACAGACACACAACACCTTATAGGGCGTTTTAGATGGCATAATCACCTCAAAGTTACACAGTCAAAACAGCATCTTATGTTAATTTATTTGTGTGCTGAAACCTATAGCAATATCATATAAAAATGTTGTATTTATTGGGTTTTGTTAACAATTTAACGATGTATTTTGACTATGTCGGATACGTATAAAGAAATACTGACATTCATCAATACCCATGGCAGAATGAAAACCATTCAACCCCAGGCGAAAGGATACAAGTATGAACTCATTTCAATTTCAGACCGTTTCCAACATTATTTCAGGCTTGGGCTCCATTAATGAACTCAGCAATATTTTGCAATCGCAGAATTATCGTAAAGCACTCTTAGTTACTGATGAAGGAATGATTCAGCATCAACTGCATCTCCCTATTCTAAACATTTTAGAGCAAACTGGACTGGATTATATTATTTATTCAGATATTCAAGCTGACCCTCCAGAACACCTAGTATTAGAAGCAGTTGAGTTCGCGAAACAGGAAAAGATTGATATTGTAATCGGTTTTGGCGGTGGCAGCTCGATGGATGTTGCTAAATTAATTGCATTACTCGCACATCCACAACAACAGCAAAATCTCACCGAAATTTATGGGGTAAATCAAGCGAAAGCGCCGCGTTTGGCTTTAATTCTCGTTCCAACTACAGCTGGCACAGGTTCAGAAGTTACTCCAATTTCGATTGTCACTACGGGTGCGACAACCAAAATGGGCGTAGTCTCACCTATACTGTATGCTGATGTGGCTATTTTGGATGCAACCTTTACCCAAGCTTTGCCAGCACATATCACTGCCGCAACAGGAATAGATGCCATGGTACATGCCATAGAGGCCTATACCTCACATCTAAAAAAGAACTTTTATGCAGATATGTTGGCCAAAAATGCTTTATTGCTACTGAATAATAATTTAGCCAAAGTACTTAAGGATGGTTCTGATTTAGAAGCACGCCAAAATATGTTAGTGGGTTCAATGCTCGCTGGTCAGGCATTTGCCAATGCGCCTGTAGGAGCAGTTCATGCGTTAGCATATCCCTTGGGTGGGCATTTTCATCTTTCACATGGACATACGAATGCGCTCGTTCTAGTGGAAGTACTAAAGTTTAATGCGCCTACAGCTAAACAATATTATGCTGAGTTAATGCAACTATTAGACCCTCGAAGCACAGGCTGTACTGATGGACTATGTGATTTATTTATCGATCATATGCAAAATCATTTAGATCACAGTGGTTTGACGCTAAAACTAAAAGATTTGAATATTGCAGAATCACAATTAGCACAACTTGCAAAAGATGCGATGTTACAAACTCGATTATTGCAAAATAATCCGAGAGAAATGACTGAGCAAGATGCATTACAAATTTATCAGGCGATTTATGCATGAGTAAGCCAATATTTAGAACACGTGAACAATTTAAATTCTTTTTTAACATTCAAACTCGTTGGGCGGACAACGATATATACGGTCACGTAAATAATGTGACCTATTATAGTTATTTTGACACGGCCGCAAATTCACTCCTCATCCAAAAAACAGGGTTTGATATTCACAACAGCGAGATTATTGGGCTAGTGGTAGACTCAGCATGCAGTTTCCTACAAGAATTGTCTTTTCCAGAAATGATTGAAGTCGGTGTTGCGATTGGTAAAATTGGCAACTCTTCCTTACGTTACGAGTTAGCAATTTTTAAACAGAATCAACCCCAAACTGCTGCTCAAGGACACTTTGTTCATGTATTCGTTGACCGAAAAAGCCGTAAGAGTATGGCAATTCCTCAAGAGATGCGTGAAATACTCAATCAATATTTACTGATAGAAAAATGACACCAAAGGCAAAGCAACAAGGAAGGCTCTGCCCTTATTAAAACCTAGGGTTTCAACTGAATATTTTGTAACTCAGCATCAAAAGTATCCACTAAACTTTTAATCGTCGGCTCTTGATGCAATAGCTCAACAGCCCGATTAAATGCTTTTTCCTTACGTGAATTTTGCAAAATCAGAGGTGTACTTGAGCTTACATCACCATACTGCACACTGAATTGCGTCTTAGACCATTGTGCTTTCAAGGCCTCTTCTAAACCATGTTGCAGTTGAGACAACATCCCTTCATATTGCTGCGGAATATGAAAAATAGAAGCACCATTAATTTGCCCATGCATGACCCCATGCTGTGCAAGTTCTTGGACCGCCGGTGATAATTGACTGGTTCTAAACCAGTATTCCCATTTCGCTAAATCCCACTCTCCCTCTAATACCTGCATAGGCAGTTTGAGAATGTCCTGAGGCATTAAATCAGTTTGCGCTTCATTATCCTGTTGCGATATCGATTGATCTGACTTCTCTCTATCACTCGCCTCTGTCATAACCGCTTCAGGCATGGTTGCATCAACATGTGGAGTATCCTCCACTAGATCGAAATGATCATCCTGCGTCTGCACAACGAGCTGCTCGCTCGATTGAACTTGGGGATGTGATTCAACGGAGAAAACTAAAACCTCTTCTGACTCTGTGATATTTGCCTGAAGATGCTGCTGATCAGCCGATAAATCCAGCCCGATAAGTTGCCCATCCTCAGCATCAAAAACCATTAGATCAGCATTTTGCGGTTCAGGTTCAGGTTCAGGTTCAGGTTCAGGTTCAGGTTCAGGTTCAGGTTCAGGTTCAGGTTCAGGTTCAGGTTCAGGTTCAGGTTCAGGTTCAGGTTCAGGTTCAGGTTCAGGTTCAGGTTCAG
>NZ_OVCN01000001.1 GCF_900406815.1 Acinetobacter haemolyticus | reverse complement strand
TCAATTACTGACTTATATATTCGCTCAAATAAACTTCGAGAAATTTAAACCAATTAATCAATGAAATATTTTCGATCGATCAACCAGTAAAAATCCACACAAGTTGTTCTTCTATTCTCTTAATGATCTTCTCGATGATTCGTCATCATCAAGCTAGGTCGGCTATATTACTCTCAATCTCTTAAAAGTCAACAGGTAATTTAGATATTTTTAAAACTTATCAATCAAACCAAAAATCCAACCACTAAAGCCAAATCCTTGTTTATCAACAAGTTTTTATCTGCATCACCGCCGATGGGTGTGCATTATAGATGATTAGGATTCAGTTGCAAGCAGTTTTTCACAATTACTAGAACGACTGTCTACTTCTTGCACAAATAAGGCTGAAAATGTGGAATTTTATCTATTATCTGCTCTGTTTTATTTTTTTCTTGCCAATGTAAAGGCCGACAATCAATGTATTCGCAATAACCCGACCCTTGATAGGTCTCATTATTCCAAAATAGTTGATAATTAAAACTTCCCACATAACCCGCAGCTAATCCAAACTTATAATCACCCCGACTTTGACCATGTAACTGGAAAACAATTTGATCACCATCTTGATACTGCCAAATAAACTCTCGCGCTAAATACATATTGCATCCATTCGGCGTTCGTACTTTTGGATAAACTCGCATTACATCAAAACTCACGTTTTGATTGTAGAGTATGCTTGGTTGTTGATCATGTTGAATTTCGATTCGAGTAAAAATGATTTGATTCCACTGATTTCTTAATTCGGTAAGAATAATTTGTAATTCGGCATGAATCTGAATGATTTGATAGGTAAAGAAATGAAAGGCAATAAAAGGTAAATATACAGCACGAGCATATTTCAAAACACCTTGCGCTTCGATTTGATATTTTTGTTTTTTATATACCAGTTCGCCTTCACATTGACATCGTGTATACCAATAATCAGCCACGCCCCATTGTAATGCAGAGTGATTTTCAACTTCAGCAAATGTATTTATTTTTAACTCACAACTAAGCTCATCATCAGAACGTTTAAAATAATAATTGGGTGCATCCACTTGGATATGATCAATATCTAAAAATTGATAACAATCAACATCAAATTGACACTGTTCTTTTGCACTATAACTTTTGAGATGTCCAACTGTTGCTACACTGCTGCTCACCAATACAGTTGCTGTGTCTATTGCCGTTGTCGTTACCGCGCTAGCGTTATAACAAATAGGAATACGGGGTTGTCCGATGAGGCTAATAAAGTTTAGATAATGAAAAGGCTCTGGAAGATTTGGCAGGATCAAAGCCTGATAAACAATTTTAAACAAACCCTTAGGTGGATAGAAGATTAGAGCATCTGACTTATTGAGATTCAGCTGCTTTAATTGATTATTACTGATCAACATTGGCATACTGAACCTCCGTTTTTTAAGTTGTTATTTTTGAATCATTCTTTTTTGCTAATAAAGTCGTTACAAATCCAGAGAGGATATAAATAATACAAACAGTCAATATCCCTACTGGAATGTTGTACGTGATCGCTGCAAAAATCAAGACCACAGGTAACATCACGACAAAAGGTACACGCTTACGATCCATTTGCTTAAATGAATAATACTTAATATTGGAAATCATGAGCAAACCTATACCAACCATTACGGCAGCATTAATGATTTGAATCACAATATCCTTTAAATCAAAAATGAATGGAAAATCACGTCCCACCCACACCATTGAAATCACAGCCACAGCGGCAAGTGGACTTGCAATACCAATAAAATAGCGCTTATCTACTACACCAATTTGCACGTTAAAGCGCGCCAAACGGAAGGCAGCACAAGCGGTATAGATAAAGCAACACGCTAAACCAATACGGCCAAGATCGTGCAAACTCCAGCTATACATCAAAATGGCAGGTGCAACGCCGAAAGCAAGCAAGTCTGATAATGAATCGTATTGTTCACCAAAGGCACTCTGAGCACCGATTGCACGCGCAACACGCCCATCCAAACCATCCAATAATGCAGCTAAAAAAATCGCATAAATTGCTTGATTAAAATTTCCATTCATACTGGCAATAATAGAATAAAAGCCAGATAGAAGCGCTGCTGTTGTAATTAGATTCGGCCACAAATAAATCCCACGTCGTTTTATTTTTTGCCCTTCATGCGTATGCTCTTCTTCTTCTACTTCAAATGTAATGCCATCGAAAGATCGACCATCTTTATTTAAATTAGAATCAGGTTTCAGAGAATTTGTCATTATTTTCAATTCCTCAACAATATCTGGATGTTGATGGGTTATTCACCCACCAACCAACGCACTGCGGCATGACCGCCAATTTCTTGCATACGCAAATGTGGAAATAACCATTGTAATGCTTGATCCGCATCTTCCGAAAATTTCCAAGGTGGGTTAATCACTAACAAACCACAACCATTTAAACCCACAGGTGTATCATCAGGCCATACACAGATTTCACAAACCAATTGACGGCGAATACCTGTTTTAAACATTTTCTTTTCAAAACGTTCAATCATGGCGCGATCTTTAATTGGATACCACACAGCAAAAACACCTGTCGGCCATTTTTTATGGGCTGCTTGAAGCAATTCAACCAATTGCGGAAAGTCTTTACGTTCAAGTTCATACGGTGGATCAATCATCACTAATCCACGCTTTTCTTTAGGTGGAATAACACCGAGTAAGCCTTCATAAGCATCACGCTCATGCAAACCCATGCGTTTATCGCGAATATTTTGGCGTAGTTGTTGAAATACATCACGCTGCATTTCAAATACAGTTGCCTTATCAATCTCACGCATTCCTTGTAAAGCAAACCACGGAGACCCTGGGTAACTGCCTTTACCTTCTTCGGCACGTAAGCTTTCGACCAGTTTCAAATATTCTTGAACACCTTCAGGTGCCTGACGCTTTTCTATCTCGCCTAGCTGAACGAGACGGTGAATCCCTGTTAAAAACTCACCAGACTTTTGTGCTGGCGCAAGAGATAAATCATATTTACCTGCCCCACCATGGGTATCGATATATCGATATGGCTTATCTTTAGCATTTAAACGATTAAGCAGTTGAAGCAAAAGTACATGCTTCATAACATCGGCAAAGTTACCTGCATGGAAATGGTGACGGTAATTCATGTTGACAATTATTCCTCAATTCAAAGGATAGTTTATCATGAAAATAAAGGCTATTCTTTAGCGTTGATGTGATCATCTAAAATTGTACTGTAATCAAATGAATGTTAACTGGAACTGTATGCAATCCACCTCGCTTCCTACGTCTTGGAATATTGATCAAATTTTAGATGATTTAAATGCGTCTGGATTTGCTTTGGTGAATAACGCGTACTCTAAAGAATATGTATCCGATCTGGTGCAAGAATGTAGTTTACATCTGGAAGAATTTCGAGCAGCAGGGATACAAAATGGCGTTGTCAGCCATATTCGTAGCGACCACATTTTATGGATAGATGATCAACTACCCATTGCACAACAGCACATCAATACTTTAAAAAGCTTATCTCAAACATTAAATCAGGCCTTCTATCTCGGGATTAAAGAGGTAGAAGCACATTTTGCCTGTTATAACGCGGGTGAATTTTACGCGTTACATCGTGATAATCCACAACAAAAAAATGATCGAATGATCTCAACCGTTTTTTATCTACATGAACATTGGCAGCAAGACTGGGGCGGTCAATTGCGCTTACAGGATAAAAATGGGAATTGGCATATCATTCAGCCTGAACCGAATCGCCTTGCTATCTTTCAAAGCGATATATTGCATGAGGTTCTTCTCTCCAAACAGCAACGTCTCTCCATTACGGCATGGTTAAGAAGTGGAAATTCAATTTGGAGTAATTAGTGTGGTTGGAATATCACGGGCGGCTATACCTTTAAATTTCTAAAAACAACCTTATATAACCTACCTAACTGTCGATTTTTGGAATAATGCATGTCGAATGAAACCAAACAGGTAATTGCTCGGATTGGGGAAACTGACCAACTTTATTTAAGTGGCAACACTCCAGAACTTGCTTTAGAACGTGCTGACTTACGTTTGCAGTTAGTGATGCTAAGCCATGTTCGTCAGGAACAATTACATTTTCTACAAGAAGCAATTGTATTGCTTGAACAAGCACGGATCGAACACGAAGAGATGCCATTAAGCTTGTATTTGAATTTGTCCCTGTATTTAGCTAAAGCATATATGATTTATTTTGAGCTGAATAAAGAACAACGTTTTGCTTTGATTACGCAGCAGATCTTAAAGCCTTTAGCTCATCATGATCATTTGGATATTTATTTCTTTTTGGCCTATGCATCAGCTGTAAAACAAGAAAATGCACTTACCCGACATTGGTTAAATAAATATGTGTCTTGCTTAGAGCATGACCTTGGGTTGCTCCACGCTCATCCTGCATTTAATCAAGTCCGTCAAGAAGATTGGTTTAAAACACTTCTACGTAATAAAGCTCACTAATTCGGTGAGCTTTATTTACTTTTTTCCTATCACTCGGTGCTGTCCACATGCAATTGCTGGTTTAGTTCGTCAATTACAATCGCCCATTCATCATCTTTCTCCCAATGACTTTTCAGAAAATCTCGTTGCCCTGTACTCCAAAAATCAGCTTCATGCAGTTTTTGCTCGGCACTTAATTGATGCGTTTGGATAAAACGCTCCATAGCAGCTTCATCAGCCTCCAACCCAAGCTGTTCAAACAAAAGTTCTAGTGTAGGTTGTGGTTCAAACATTGTTATTCTCCCTTAGCCATCTTCTTCTTTTAATGTATCAACAAAGCACGTGCTATTGCAGTGAAGTACTTTATTTTCTTGTTGTTTTTTGTTGGGCTTGTACACAATAAAAAATGCTCCCTATTGGGAGCATTTTTTAATTTATCGTTGATAAATTATTTTAGCATATCAGCAATCGCTGCGCGCTCTTCTTCAAGTTCATTCAACGTGAAGTTAATACGCTCACGGCTGAATTCGTCAATTTCTAAACCTTGAACGATTTTGTATTCACCGTTTTCAGTTGTTACAGGGAAACCGAACATTACGCCTTCAGGAATACCATAAGAACCATCAGATGGAATACCCATAGTTACCCATTTGCCGTTTGTACCAAGCGCCCAGTCACGCATATGGTCGATTGCTGCATTTGCAGCAGATGCAGCAGAAGATAAACCACGTGCTTCGATGATCGCAGCGCCACGCTTACCAACAGTTGGAAGGAATACATCTTTATTCCATTCAGCATCGTTGATTTTATCTTTTAAGCTTTCGCCATTTGCAGTTGCAAAACGGTAGTCAGCATACATTGTTGGAGAGTGGTTACCCCAAACAGTTAATTTTTCGATGTCAGCAACTGCAACACCAGCTTTTTGAGCGACTTGAGTCAACGCACGGTTGTGGTCAAGACGTAACATAGCAGTGAAGTTTTTCGCTGGAAGATCTGGAGCAGAGTTCATTGCTATGTAAGCATTTGTATTTGCAGGGTTACCTACAACTAATACTTTAACATTACGACTAGCAACTTCGTTCAATGCTTGACCTTGACCGATGAAGATCTCACCGTTCACTTTCAACAAGTCAGCACGTTCCATACCAGGACCACGTGGACGAGAACCCACTAATAACGCATAGTCAGCATCTTTGAATGCAACTTTAGGGTCATCAGTTCCGATCATGCCTGCCAATAATGGGAAAGCACAGTCGTCTAACTCCATCATTACGCCTTTAAGCGCTTGTTGGGCTTTTTCAACAGGAACTTCAAGCAATTGTAAAATTACAGGTTGATCTTTACCAAGCATTTCACCGCTTGCGATACGGAATAATAAGCTATAACCAATTTGACCTGCAGCGCCTGTAACGGCAACACGAACGGGTTGCTTCATGTAATTGTCTCCAATGAGGGTCCTTAATTGGACTAGATAGTGATTCTATCCAGTCAAATCATCATAAACGGCAAAGATTGTACTCTAAAGCAGCGAGATATGCATATAAAAGAGAATGAATTTCAACAAAAGTCTGATAGAAAATACAAATTAAGCGCAGCTAGAAAATTTAATAACTGCCTTTAATTGTAAATTCACTTGGGCAACCTGTCACAACATGACTTGCGCATTGTTTATACTGCCCATTTTTGTGATAACACACTCTGATCTCTGTCAAAATAGAGTCTGATCGTGAAGATTGGCAACTAAAGCGAATACCATTTGCAGGTAAAGAAGGATTTAACTTGGTAAATTGTTGTCTCAGACTTTCTTTTTGTACACTAATCGTGTTTTGACTGGTCAGATCAGTAGGAATCTTTAAACGTTCAGCAAAATTAATGATGGTTCTATAATATTGACTCGCATTCATAGGGATACAACCCCCAACATTTTGCCAAAGTTGTACCCGTTCAGTTTCATTCGGCATCACGCGCGCGACCACAGTGGATTGCAACGGTGACAATGTAGCGGATGATTTTGTTTCACAATTTCGATTTACAGGAACTTCTGGCAATAAGCTCGAAATTGTTAAGGAATACCCTTCCAAACACTTACGTTGTTTTTGTTTTGATGAATCTAAAGCACAAACAGCAGGCGTCATTTCTACATGTAAAATATAGCCAGCAAGATTTTGGTTACTCGCAGCATATACTGATGTGGCAAACGAAAGTACAAGTGTACAGCCTAAAGCTTGTACACATCTTGCAAACCATCGTTTTAAAAAATCTCTTGATTTCATCAAATACCAAAACTTCATGACTTCAAATTTAATATCAACTTCTATTTCAAGGACTATTTCGCACAGGAATCACACCCATCCTTTTTTCTAGGGACTGTGGACCTTGCCCCAACACCACACCATAATGCGTTGCATTGGTCATGACGTGTTTGACATAGTCACGCGTTTCCAACAGTGGGATTGATTCTGTATATTGATCTGCCGCCAAAGGTTGATTGTCAGGCTGCCAACGTCGTGCGCGATTAGGTCCTGCGTTATAACCTGCTGTTGCCAGTACCGCATTACCGCTGAGCTGCCCCTGAATCATTGAAAGATAAAAAGTACCATAACGAATATTGGTATTCATTTCACTCAGTGCAGCTGGATTGTAGGTTTCACCCATTTGTCGCGCAATTAGCTTCGCTGTATTTGGCATGATCTGCATCAAGCCGCCAGCACCAACATGAGAACGGGCTGTGGTAACGAAACGGCTTTCTTGACGCATCAATCCATATGCCCAAGCAGGATCTACGCCTGCATTAGCACTATGGCTTGTGACATTCGCGCGGTGTGGTGTAGCAAAACGATAAGTGTCATTATGACGGGTAGTGGTACGATCAGCGGCATAAATTGCCCGATCATACCATCCCATATCATGCGCACGTTTTGCTGCAGCGAGAATCAAACCATCATCATGCTGTAAATATGCTTGGCGTACAGCCCAATTCCACTCACGATTAATATAAGTGGCAGGCGCATTCACTTCTCTAAGAGTAAATGCACGTCTAAAATGAATGTTCTGATTCAGTTTTTGGATATCTTGGGCAGAAGGTTGCTCACTAAACGGTTGATGGTGATAACGTTGTCCTAAACGATCTTTGGCCAGTAAGTGATGATAATCATCGCCTGCTTGAGCCAATTTGCGATAAATCTGCTGTGCTGCTTGTTTAGAGGCGGCATCAGATCGTTGCTCAGATGCTCTCGCCAACCAATATTGCCAACGGTCTTCTTGTTTTTGCGTCACAGACATCGCATCTATTGCACGAATCAGACTTTCCCAAGAACCAAATCGAATAGATTGTCTTGCATAAATTTCTGCTTCTTCCGGACTAAATGGATAACCATAACTTTGATCAAATGCAGTTAATACTTCACGATTAAAACCATTTTTCATCACAGTCGTTCCACCCACATAGCCAACTGTACGATATAGATATTGTTGTACAGCTTGTGGTGTGCCTTGAAGTGCACGAGGAAGATTCGCTAACGCATTGGTTAAATCACTATCTGCAACACGCCCTAACGCAAAAATCAAATATGCATAATCTGCATCATTGTTTTTGGCTGCACTCCATACATAGCCCAACGGGTTGGCTTGAATTTGATTCAGTTGTGCAAGCGATAAATTAAGCCCCATTGATTGTGCTGTTGCAATCGCGAAACCTGATTGTCCTGCACGTAATTGTGACCACAATCTATGTTGGCGATCTTGAGCTGTCATCAGTGGACTAGCAAGCATCAACCGCCCTAAACCATTACATGATTCAGGCTGCGTTGTGGTGGTCAGCCAAATATCTTTGTATTCAGCGAAAACTAGACTATCGCCCGTTTGTGCCCGAACTTGTGCAATGGCACAGCTTTCTTCTTGATCTGGATTTGTAACATAGCTTAATACGGGTTTAGCTTCGGCAAAGCTCGCATATTTTACTTTTTCTTCAACATAGTCCGCAGCCAACTTTTCAGCCATAGCAGATTGGGGGTAGCGTTGAGCAAAGCTGATAATGGCAGAGGCAGGTTGTGAAGCTAAATTGGTATTGAGTTTCCAGTATTCAGGGTAATACCCCAATACATCATTCTGCATTTGCTCTTGAAATTGATCGAGTAAAGCAATATTACTGGCATTTGCCGCACGTAAAGCGTCATTGAATTGAACATCTAAAGCATATAGGGATGAACATGCGAACATACCCCCCATTGCGAAAAAATAACGGAAGCTGTTCTTATACTTCACTTTTTTAGCATCCATTGTTATCAAATCACGTTGCTTTTTCATCTTCATCAATCAATATGCCCTATTTACCCTAGTGATATAGTGTAATAAGTCTAGCTTTCCACTATTGTTGTGTTATGTAACTTACTGATTCATATTCATTAAAATGCATACAATTTTATTCACAAACTGTCCATTTTTGTCAGTTTTTTATTCTCTGCGTTCTGGCAAAAATACTGCTATAATCCGCCGTTTATTTAAACCCACCTTGTTTAGGAGCCTGCATGACGGTTCAAACATTCATTCCTAGTGCAACACCCGCTGCCTCAGAAAACACTGTTACCCAGCCAATGCACACCACTGATGTTTCAATGAAAAAACTATATATTGAAACACAAGGGTGTCAGATGAATGAGTATGACAGTCATCGTATGGCAGATTTGTTAGGTGATTCACATGGCTATGTGCTCACTGACAATCCAAATGAAGCTGACATTCTTTTAATGAATACTTGCTCTATTCGCGAAAAAGCACAAGAAAAAGTATTCAGTGGACTCGGCCGTTGGCGCAAACTTAAAGAAAAAAATCCTGATCTTGTGATTGGTGTAGGGGGCTGTGTTGCCTCTCAAGAAGGTGACAACATTCAAAAACGTGCACCGTATGTCGATATGGTCTTTGGTCCGCAAACCTTGCACCGTTTGCCACAAATGCTGGATCAGCATAATGAGCAAGTGGAAAAGCCAAAGAAAGAAAAAATTAAACTGGTCGATATCTCATTTCCAGATATCGAAAAATTTGACTTCCTTCCTGAACCACGCGTCGAAGGCTTTAAAGCGTTTGTTTCCATTATGGAAGGCTGTTCAAAATACTGTTCTTTCTGTGTAGTGCCGTATACCCGTGGTGAAGAGGTTTCTCGTCCACTCGATGATGTCTTGGCTGAAATCGCCGGTTTGGCTGAAAAAGGCGTTCGTGAAATCAGCCTACTTGGTCAAAATGTGAATGGTTATCGTGGTGAAACTTTTGAAGGTGGAATTTGCACATTCCCTGAATTGCTTCGCTTAGTGGCAGAAATTCCAGGAATTGGTCGTTTACGTTACACCACTTCTCACCCACTCGAATTTTCAGATGAACTCATTCAGTGCTACCGTGATTTACCACAAATGGTTTCACACTTGCATTTACCGGTACAAAGCGGTTCGAATGATGTACTACAGGCGATGAAGCGCAACCATACCATTGATGTCTATATCGATAAGATTGCCAAGTTACGCAAAGTTCGTCCTGATATGCATTTATCAAGTGACTTCATTATTGGTTTCCCAGGTGAAACAGATGAACATTTCGCAGAAACCTTGCAGTTCATTAAAGATTTAGACTTTGATCACTCTTATAGTTTTGTTTATTCAAAACGCCCAGGAACACCTGCCTCTGATCTTCCAGATGACACACCTGAACAAGTGAAAAAGGATCGTCTTGCACAAGTTCAAGAAGTGATTAAACGCTCAAGTATCGATAAAACTGATGCCATGCTCGGTAAGATTGAACGCGTCTTAATTGAGAAAGTATCTGATAAAGATCCAAATATCTTGATTGGGACAGCAGATAATACTCGTCTGGTTACATTTATTGGTGATGCAGCTTGGGTCGGTCGTTTTGCTGAAATTGAGATTACTGAAATTAAAACTTTAAATTTAGTTTATGGTGAACTCTTGAATCTTGAACCTGACGTGGCGTAATGTAGAGGTATTCTTATAAGTTAACTAAAAGGGTTTCTCTTGACTGCAGCGATTCGACGTACAGTAACGTTCCCTGAGATTTCCATGGAACGCTTAAAAAGCATGCTCGGTGCATATAACGGGCATTTAAAACAAATCGAACAACGTTTAGATGTCAAAATTACTCACCGAGGAGATGCTTTCTATCTCGATGGTGATATAGAAACGGTCGAAAGAGCCGAAGCATTATTGCAACGGCTCTATCAAGAATCTGAATCATCACAACAAATCAGTGCTGACCTCTTACATCTGATGATCCAATCCTCACAAACCGAACGCGATTTTGAATTGGTGGGTGAAGAATTAGATGAATATGACGCGCCGATAGATGTGTATTTTCAAACACGTAAGGGTCGTATTAACCCTCGCGGTGCCAACCAAAAACGCTATGTACAACGCATTCTACAAAGTGATATTTCATTTGGTATCGGGCCTGCTGGGACAGGTAAAACCTACTTAGCAGTTGCCGCTGCTGTTGATATGCTGGAACGTAATGAAATCCAGCGCATCTTACTGGTTCGCCCTGCCGTGGAAGCAGGTGAAAAACTGGGTTTCTTACCTGGTGACCTCACCCAGAAAATCGACCCTTATTTACGTCCACTTTACGACGCTTTGTATGAGATGCTCGGTTTTGAGAAAGTTGCCAAACTGATTGAACGTCAAGTGATTGAAGTTGCGCCTCTTGCCTATATGCGTGGACGTACTCTCAATCATTCCTTTGTAATTTTAGACGAAGCGCAAAATACCACACCAGAGCAAATGAAAATGTTCCTCACGCGCTTAGGTTTTGGTTCCCGTGCAGTAATTACGGGTGATGTGACGCAGGTTGACTTACCACGTGGACAGCAATCTGGCTTAGCACAAGCACTTCGTGTACTTGAAAACGTACATGAGATCCATATTACCCGCTTCCACTCCCGCGATGTGGTTCGTCATCAATTGGTACAGAAAATTGTAGAAGCTTATGAAGGCTGGGACAACGAACAACAGCGTTTGTCGGCTGAAGCCCGTGCCGAACGTAAGGCCAAACAAGAAGCGTTAATTGCTGAGAACGATGAAAAAGCGGATGCACAGCATTAAGATGATTAAGGGTTTATTTTGAAAATCAATTTAAGTATTCAACAAGACTTTCAAACTGCTGAATTACCACTTAAACGTGGTCAAATCAAAAAACACATCGAAACCGCATTACGTCATGTCGGTTTCGATGCTGATTGTGAAATTGGGATTGCTTGTGTTGATCTGGCAGAAAGCCATGAACTAAATCTGCAATATCGAGAAAAAGATAAACCAACAAATGTACTTTCTTTTCCAAGTGACATTCCAGAGGAAATGCTAAATTTACTAGATGCCGAGCCTTTGGGTGATTTAGTCATTTGTATGCCTGTCGTTTTGCAAGAAGCGAAAGAGCAGCAAAAAACACCGATGGATCATTTCACACATTTATTGGTGCATGGCATTTTGCATTTACTGGGTTATGACCATGAAACCAATGAATCTGATGCAGAAGAAATGGAAGCATTAGAAATAGCGATTCTGAAGAAACTCAACATTGCCAACCCTTACCAAGCTGATGAAATCTAGTTGAAACGCTTATGTATGTTGTCATTTTTAAAGCCACAATCAATACACTTGATGCAACTTACTCTGAAATGGCACAAAAGCTGAGAAACAAAGCTTTAAGTCAATTTAGCTGTATCAAATTCGAAGCATGTAGTGAAAATGGTTTTGAAATTGCATTGTCTTATTGGCACAGTCTTGAAGACATCCGACATTGGCAACAAGATGCAGAACATCAAGTTGCTCAGCAGCTAGGTAAAGAAACATGGTACCAAAACTTTAGTGTAGAAATTTGCAAAGTTGAACGTGCTTACTCTAATCCAAATAGATTGTGAATAACCTTCAAGTTATCCACATGCTCAATAAAAAACGGCTGAATTCGGCCGTTTTTTTTATTTATGAAACTTTTAGAATTGATAACGGAAAGTCAATGTTGCATTTCGTGGTGCGCCATAGTTCATACGATTTTCACCAATTCCATCAAAATATTCTTTATCTAATAAATTATCCAAGTTCAGTTGCACACTGATATTTTGATCAACTTTATAACCTAGCATCGCACTCAATAAGAAAACCTCATCTTGCTCAATTAAAGTTGCTCCAGTCCCTGTATAGGTTTTACCACGATAATTTACCCCAACACCCGTATTCCACTGATCACGTTTGTATTTAACGAATAAATTAGATGTTGTGCGGGCGCTTGTTGTAGCGACTTTCTGATCTTTACCATCTCTTGCTTCAAAGTTCGCGATGCCAAAGTTGATTGCCCAATTGTCATTGATCTCCCCATCAACTTCGAGCTCAACCCCTTTACTTACAACGCCATCAACCCCACGATAGGCTTGCTCAGAAGTATCTATACCTTGCGCATTCTTAACGAACTTACCTGAAATTGCTTCAGCGAAATTGGTTTGTTCAATTCTAAAGATAGATAGAGCTGTATTTAAATGACCACCAAACCATTCACTTTTAATTCCTGTTTCATAATTCCGTCCAATGATTGGGTCTAAATAGTTCCCATTTTCTTCACGACGATTTTGAGGCGTGAAAATATCGGTATAACTTGCATAAAGAGAATGATCTTGAGCAAAGTCATAAATAACACCAAAATAGGGCGTGAGTTGATCATTAAATTGTCGATTACCTTTATGATCTTCAGACTTATATTCCCAGTTCGTCAATCTGGCCCCTGCCACAATCTTTAACGGATCAAGAACTTGGAATTTACCTGCAATGTAATATCCTGTTTGCGTGGTTTCATTTCCAGCCAATTTATTGGGATTAGTAATAGGCGTTAACAATTGAGTTTTCATATTAGAAAAATCTAAATGTTCCCATTGATCAATATCCAAATCATTGGTTCCTTTATCTTTTCCCTGAATCGTTCCATAACGGCTATAAACCAATTCATTTTTATTCCATGAGCCGCCCAATATAATTTCTTGCTTACGATTGGCGATGGTGAAAGGTGCTGATATATACATATCTATGTTATTTTCTTCATTCCGCTTATCAGAAGAATATACAGACACAGCCCCTAAGCTTTTGTTCGTCTCCTTATCGACTTTACCTGCGACATAGAGCAGAGCTGATTGGTTATCGTTTTGTTGGTATGAATAAGCAATATTTAAAGCAACATCATTAAAAAGGTTCTGTTTCAAGTTAGCAAAAACCGCTTTCGTATCAACGTTCCAATAAGTCCAATCCGAACTTACAGTCAAAGAACGATCAAATTTGGTTCTTGTCCCATCATTATAAAAAGCTGGTAATCCTCCCCAACGGATTCCATCGCGCTTTAATTCCTGATAGGTTGCAGCCAATGATAAATTTGTTCTATCAGTCACATCATAATCAATTACACCATAAACAATATTTCGCTCTCTTGAATAGTAGTCCATAAAGGAATCTTCATCTGAATGTTTCACATAAATGCGACCACGTAATGAACCATCCGCATTTAATGAATTCGAAAGATCAGCCGAACTTGTATAATTATTCCATGATCCAACAGCTGCATTCACACTGCCTGTAAACTCTGTGGCATTCGCTCGTTTACGCACCATATTTACCCCCATTGAAGGGTTGCCTGCGCCAGAGTTAAGACCATTTGCTCCTTTCACCACCTCAACACGATCATATATTCCCAAATCTAAATCACCTTCTGCAAGTGATGATGTACTTGGCATCCCATCAATTAAGTGATAATCCAACTGAAAACCGCGAGCAAAATAACTTTGACGTTCATCTGTTCGAGAAACTGTTACTCCTGTGACATTACTCATTAGCTCTTGAAACGACTCAATATTTCGATCATCTAAATACTCCCTTGTATATATCTTCACTGCTTGTGGCGTTTCTCGTAAAGACATATTCAGTTTAGTCGCTGTATTGGTACTTTTTGCTGTATAACTTCCCGTGCCTTCAGTGGTCGCATCATTATTTTCTTTAGCTTTTACTGTAATCGTTGGCAATTGTGTACTTTCAATATTTGACTCAGCAGAAGCCAATGATGGTAAAAATATCGCGGCCATCGCCAGTACAAGTGGATGGGCTTTAAATAAGTTCAACTCAGAAACATATGGCATGCAAAAATATCCTTTTCACAAAATCTAGAGCATTTGGGAACATACACCTCTCTCCCCCAAAACTTTAAAGAAGGATGTATGGATGCTCTAAAGGAGAATTAAAAAATAACAAGACAAATGATAATCGTTTTTATTATCAATTCAAGAGTTATAAAACAAAAGCAGCTATGACTATGAAGTTTGTACTTAAAAAAGATGACTCATAAAATATAAGATATTAATTTTAATGGATATTTCAACACATACAACAAAGTAAATTCTGTCTTAGTTAATGCACTTCAAATTCAGCATCCACTGGATCAAAACGCCATGTTCGGATAATACGTAACTCAGAAATATCTTTCATACTGCTGTCAAAAGCTCCAAATGGTGCACCACGGCGAACAGAAGCACGAGCTGCTTCATCCAAAATCGGATGTCCTGAGCTCTCAATTAAACGAATGGCTCGGATACCGCCTTGCGCATTTAAAATCACCATTAAACGAACTTCCCCCGCTAAACTCTGCTGTTTTGCCGCATCGGGATAATATCGATTGCCATACAACTCAACTTTTTGTCGGAATTTATCGAGATAAGCTGCCGATGCATCTTGTTTCGCTTGTATCCCATCAACAGTTTTAATTCGTTGCTTACGGCTAAAATTTTGTTGTCGTTGTAAATATTGCGCTTCTAAACTTGCCACCATCGCGGCTTTGGCTTGAAATTGACTTTGTAACTCTTCTAATGCTTTCTTACGTTCATTCTGCTCAGCTTGTTTTTGCCAACTCAGTACTGTCATTAATACTTTTTCTTCAAAGAGCAGCTCACGCTTTTGCTGTATCGTCTCAAGACTTTCGAGTTCATGTTCTCCTGCCGTTGCATCGCTTTGCATTGGGGCAGGCATATCACTAGACATACGGTGCGCTTGGTGAAATTCACCAGATCCTTTTTGATCAGTTTGCGCTAGAAAATCTGCATGCTCGACCTTATCTTGGCTTGGACGTACAGACACTGCAATTTCTTTAGTCGACGTATCAGTAGGCGCAGGCATCGAAAATTGTGTCGTGATTACAAGCCCATGTATCAAGATCGCAATAGCAACCGCTCCAACAAAAATCGGATCTTGCCACCAAACGGAAGTTAGTTGAGTACGAAAATTTATTTTATTCCACATGGTATATAAGCGACAAAAATGTCTCATCCCCAACGGTAGCTACCGTATAAAAAACCAAACCAATATTCAAAAAAACAAAAAAATGTGATCCACTTATAGCCTGAGTGCTTCCATCGCATCATTTTATGAAAATGTAGCAATTAATTTTGCTACACTGCAAGCCACAAATTTAATTTTTACTTTTTAATTAATACAAAGATGGCGAATATACCATTCACTTTCTGGAACAACTTTTATGCAAACGCTATTCTCATCTGTTGTTAAACGTCTACGTAAAGTTTACCAAAAAGCCGAAGGCTTCATTGAAGAAGAAAGAGAGTTCCCACTTTCGCAAGTGTTTGTAAATGCCACAATGGAACGCTATGTCACCAACAATGTAGAGATCATGCAAGATTTGCATGCAGATCTGTATGATGGTTGGCTACGTCTGTACACCACTTTGGATGTAAAAGGTCTGCATACGACACTATCTGTTGATTTAAAACTGATTCAAATGGAAATGAATCAAAATGTCCAACTAATGGTGTTTGAACAAATTAGCAATACACAGGTGATCGAAGCAAAATTCAAAAACATTTTTCAAAAATGGGGCTTCCATATTGCGATTTGGTATTATCAAAAATTTAAGGAAGAAGATCCTTTAGGTAAAATATTAGAGCATTTTGAAATTGTAACGGTTAAAGATGATTTACTTTATCTCGATCTAAATCGCTGGTTTGGGAAAAAACCTAGCATTATTGAAACCTTGGGTAAAGTACATGTCAATCGTGCAAGAGTCCGTCCTGCTGAGCTCATCGTATGGGGCAATGTCAATCTCACTGCGATTCTATATCCACCGAATGATGATGTTTTTGATGAAGACGAGTTAGAAGATAGTACTGTGACGCCAATTCAACAGAAGAAAGTGAAAAGAAAATAGCGAAACTGCTCAGTGGGTTTACTTCTTATTTAACACTTAACCCATTGAGCTTCCCCCTTTACGATTTATACGAAAATTAACAAGCGCTTAGTAAAAAAGCTGAACTTTTCTTCACAATCTACAGGCATAATAACTCTAAATTCTCCTGATAAATGAGTGCAAATACCTCGTATTCACTCTAAGGACACTATGTTATGACACAGAAATTATCAAAAGTGCTTGGTATTGCAACGGTAACGTCTGCAGCGATTATATGTGGCAGTTTATCTAGTCATGCATTGGCAATGACCCCATTCCAAGCAAACTATCAATTTAGTTACAACAACAAAAACTTAGGTTCTGCGACACGCGTACTCTCTCAACAGGGTAATAACTGGATATATTCTTTTAAAGCACGTGCGGGTGGTATTGCCTCTGCATCTGAAACCAGTCAATTTAGCTTTGCTGACAATAAGATTACTTCGCAAAAGTTTAGTCGTACCAGTAAGATCTTGGTACACAACAACACCATGAACATTAACTTCAATCCTAGCGCGAAAGTGATCAACACCCAGAAAGATGACAAAAAACGCTCTTTTGCTTGGAAAGATGGTGTCTTAGATGAACTGAATGCGGAATTACAAGTTCGTGAAGATCTCAAAAATGGTAATACTTTACAAACACGCTACTATATTGCGGACAGTAAAGCAGTAGATGAACGCCGTTTTATTCGCCAAGGTACTGAAACCATCAAGACCAATTATGGGACATTTAACACGATTAAAGTCATACTTCAGCATGAAAAACCAGAGCGAAATACCGTGTTTTGGCTAGCGCCAAAACTTGATTATCTTCCTGTGAAGGTAACACATAATGATGGAAAATCCTCTTACGGGCTTTTATTAACAGGTTATACAGGTAAAACCAGTTAATTAACCTCAAAATTGCAGCCATATACCAAACATCGTAAAGTTCTGTGAAATATCAACAAAGCTTTAATTTATGGCTTGCAATTTTTTTGATGCTTTTTAAAATATGCCTTTGCTTGAAAAAGCATCCGTTTAGAGGATTCTCCCGTGTACGCTCTAGAACAGAAAATCTTAAATGAAGGTATCGTTCTATCTGATCAAGTCTTGAAAGTTGATGCTTTCTTAAATCACCAAATCGACCCTGTACTCATGCAGCAGATTGGTAAAGAATTTGCTGCCCGTTTTAAAGATGCTGGTATTACCAAAATTATTACCATTGAAGCGTCAGGTATTGCACCTGCGATCATGGCGGGTTTAGAGCTTGGTGTGCCTGTGATTTTTGCTCGTAAATATCAGTCATTAACCTTAAAAGATGATCTTTATCGTTCTAAAGTGTTTTCATTTACCAAACAAACTGAAAGTACGATTGCCATTTCTAACAAGCATATTAGTGCAAGTGATAAAGCACTGGTGATTGATGACTTCTTGGCAAATGGTCAAGCAGCATTGGGCCTGATTGACCTTATTCACCAAGCTAATGCTGAAGTGGTCGGTGTTGGAATCGTGATTGAAAAATCATTCCAACCTGGTCGTGATGTCTTACTTGAAAAAGGCTATCGTGTAGAATCTTTGGCACGCGTTAAATCCTTAACTGATGGCAAAGTGACCTTCGTGACTGAATAAACGACATTCTGGATTCGAAAGAGCGCTTTCAATATAAAGCGCTCTTTTCTTTTGTAGGATTTCATCATCGGATTAACAGAGATCAGTGCCTTAATCAGAATAATCAAGTATCATTCTATACCCAGTCAATGGAATTAGCTCCCAGTTGGTTGAACCCACATCTATGCCACTCAAACTGAAAGTTCACACAAAATTTTAGAGAAAGCTATGCGCACATACTTAGACCTTTTACAACATATTCTCGACAATGGCGGCGACAAAGGTGATCGTACAGGTACGGGTACACGTTCAGTATTTGGTCATCAAATGCGCTTCGATCTTTCCAAAGGTTTTCCATTGCTTACCACCAAGAAAGTCCATTTTCGTTCAATCGTGATTGAACTATTGTGGTTTCTCAAAGGTGATACCAATGTTCAATATCTTAAAGACAATAAAGTTACTATTTGGGATGAATGGGCAACTGCCGAACAAACCGCTCGCTTTGGTCGTCCAGAAGGTGAATTAGGTCCAGTGTATGGACATCAGTGGCGAAATTTTGGTGCAACTCAAAATGATGATGGCAGTTATCAACAAAATGGCTTTGATCAAATCCAATGGCTGATCAATGAAATCAAAACCAATCCGAATTCACGTCGTTTAATCGTATCTGGCTGGAATCCGAACGAGGCTGGAAAAGTTGCTTTACCGCCTTGTCATACTCTATTCCAATTTTTCGTACACGATAATAAGTTGTCATGCCAGCTCTATCAACGCAGTGCTGATGTGTTTTTAGGGGTGCCATTTAATATTGCCAGCTATGCGCTGCTGACACATATGATTGCACAGGTATGTGGTTTAGGCGTGGGAGATTTTGTGTGGACAGGTGGCGATACGCATCTCTATGCGAACCATTTTGAACAAGCGAAACTGCAACTGAGCCGTGATCCCCTGCCATTGTGCCAGCTTAAATTAAATCCAGAAATTACCGATATTTTTGATTTTAAATTTGAAGATATTGAAATCGTGGGTTATGAATCACACCCAGCAATTAAAGCACCTGTTGCAGTTTAAAACGATAAGAGAATTCACTTATGGCATGGCAAGGCACTGAGGTTGTCCACGTAGTGGCAATGGATAGAAATAACTGTATTGGAAAAGGAAATGCCCTACCGTGGCATATTTCTGCGGATCTCAAACATTTTAAAACCATCACGCAAGGTGGCGTGATCATCATGGGTCGTAAAACCCTTGAATCGATGGGAAGAGCATTACCTAATCGCGTGAATTGGGTGATTACACGGGATCAATCTTGGCAGTTTGAAGGTGTTAAAGTCGCGCATAGTATTGAGGAAGCTTTAGATGCAGCACTTACAGACGTACAACACTCTGAAAAAGCATCCTTATTTATTATTGGTGGAGGAGAGATTTTTAATCAAACACTTGCGATTGCTGACCGTCTAGAACTGACCCATATAGATTTAGATGTTCAAGGCGATGCACATTACCCAAAAATCCCTGAGAATTTTCAAAAAGTGAACTCAGAACTGCATACTGATGAAAAATCAAATATAGCCTTTGAGTTCGCCACTTACCAAAAATAAAAAATGGACTGCGAATTGTTATGCATGAGATTGGATCACGTGAGTTCTTCATTGGATTAGGGATATGGTTCTTACATAGTACCTTTACTCTTTTCGTGATCCTTTCCAGTATTTGGTTATGTTTTGCTTTATGGATTCAACAACCCCTTGGTCCTATTTTTAGTCGTCTTATCATCATTTTTTGGGGTCTATTCGCCCTCAGTTTGCTTGGCTTTTATGTCAGTGGACATATTTTTAGTCGACGTACTGATATTCTGCTGTATTGCTTTGCATTTGCTTGTTCTTTGTTATGGTATTTTTCTTTAGATGCACGCCAAGACCGTGTTTGGGATCCCGAAGTATCCGAGCAGTTCAGTTATGAGAAACAAGGCGATCTTGTTACTTTACACAAAGTGCGGAACTTTAATTGGTACCCCGATGGCAGTTATGACATTCACTGGGAAGACCGAACAATTGATTTAAATAAAATAACGGGAATAAACGTCATTGCCTCCTATTGGATGGGCCCTCAAATTGCCCATACACTTGTCAGTTTTGACTTTTCGGATCAAAAACCACTGGTATTTTCGATCGAAATTCGCAAAGAAAAAGGTGAATCCTTTTCAGCGATTGGAGGGTTCTTTCGTAAATATGAGTTAAGCCTGATTGCTTCTGATGAAAAAGATATTGTCTATACACGCAGCAATATTCGTCATGAGCAGGTTTATTTATTTCCGATTAAAATTCCTGCTGCAGAACGAAAAGCATTATTTATCGAATATCTTAAAAAATCAGATGAACTGCGTGCGGAAGCAAAATGGTATAACACGCTAACGAGTAACTGCACTACTTTGATCTTTGATATGGCGCAAGCGATTAGCCAGCAAGCATTACCGAGAGATTATCGTTTGTTGGCATCAGGTTATTTGCCTAATTATTTACATGATCTCAAAGCACTGAATCAGAATTATAGTATTAAAGAATGGTATCAACTGGCACATATTAATCCACGCGCTGAACAATATGACAAGCAAGCAAACCAAAGTAGTGAATATTTTTCCGAAGTCATTCGCGCTGGACTCCCCAAAACTGAGTGATTTTTCACTCCTTTATCCAACCTATCTCAATATTTATAAAAGAATACGCAATATCCTGCTCTACCCCAGGTTGTTTTATTTCAATACCAAACATAGAAACATACCGATTCGGACTTAAGATTTTATGTTAAAGCCATTTTTAGCTTAGGACCTATGGCATCAACCAAGATGGCATGTATCGGCCAAGACAATAGTGACCTATCACGTCCATATGCCAATGCATTAGCTGCAACTACAAACTATGAACAGAAAGGACATGAACTAAAATTCCGCGATGCTTCTGGTCAAGCTCTTGTAAGCTTCGTTACGATGATGCAAACCTTACTGTAATTAACAGTAAACAAAGTCACAGCCCGTTGCAAAGGCAGGCTTTTACTTTTTATTAACATCGTTTACTTTAAAGGCATTCATAAAACTAGAAATTGGGGAATTAAATGCAACAGGCACTATTTGGTGGTGGATGTTTCTGGTGTGTAGAAGCAGTTTTTTTACAGCTGAAAGGCGTTGAAAAAGTTGTCAGTGGCTATGCTGGCGGTATTGTGCAGGACCCAAGCTATGAGCAGGTTTGCCAAGGTAATACTCAGCACGCTGAAGTTGTACTTATCGATTTTGATGAACAACAGATCAGCTATACACAACTTTTAAACGTATTTTTTACTACCCATGATCCAACGACACTAAACCGTCAAGGCAATGACATTGGCACGCAATACCGTTCTGTAATTTATTATTTCAATGAAGAGCAGAAACAACAGGCCGAGCAAGTCATCCAAAGTCTGGAAAATGAAGGACTCAACATTGTGACTGAACTGAGTTCAGAACCGACCTTTTATCCTGCCGAAGAATATCATCAGAATTTCTATGCTCGTAATCCCTCTCAGGGTTATTGTAACTTTAGCATTCCACCCAAATTATCGAAACTACGCTCTAAGTTCCTAGATTTACTTAAAACGGAATAGCGATAAAAAAAAGCAACTCTTTCGAGTTGCTTTAATTTTTTCTGATCAGCTCAGGTATTAGTTTTCACTAACGAAAGCAATATCGCTCAAGCCAGCTTCACTAGCACGTGACATGACTTGTGCAACCGTGTCATATTTTGATTCTTTATCTGCACGTAACTGCACTGTTGGTTTTGTTGCAGCCTGACCCGCTTCTGTAAAGCGTGTTTCTAGCTCATCTAAGCTAATGATCTGAGTATCCCAAGCCACCTCACCTTTAGCATTAATACTAATCGTAATTGCTTGTGGTGGTGGATCGATAATTTCAGCAGTTGTTTTTGGTAAACTTAATGGAATTGATGGGTTTGCAACCGTTGCTGTGACTAAAAAGATAATCATCAATACCAACATAATATCGATCAGAGGAATGAGATTCATCTCATTCATGCCACTGTCGTGGTCTTCACCCAATTGAAAGCCCATTTTAAGCTTGACCTCCAACTAAACTTTGTTGTGTTGCTTTAGTTTCAGTTTGCACGGTTGTCTCTTGTTGTAACATCGTATCAATGAGCAACAGATGTGCTTGATCTTGAAGTTCATGTGCCAAACCACGGTTAAAACGCATACAAATGTTGTAAGCCAATACCGCAGGAATCGCAACAGCAAGACCAAGACCCGTCATGATCAATGCTTCACCTACAGGAATCGCAACCTGCGCTAAACCTGCCTGACCACTTTTACCCACAGCGACAAGGGCATGGAAAATCCCCCACACCGTACCGAACAAACCCACAAACGGTGCAAGTGAAGCAATCGTACCCAAGACTGAAACACCTTTTTCAGCTTGTGACTTTTCAGCAGAAATCTGACGAAGCAAAGCTTGTTCAGCAACCGCTTTACGCTGTTCAAAGGTGAGTGGTTGTAACTTCGCTTTAAGCGTCGCCAAAGCCTGAGCAAGCTGAGCATAAGCTTGTTGTTTTAATTGGCGTGTTCCTAAAATACGTAGAATAAAAATCGTCCACGTTGCAATCGACATTGCGAGAAGGACAAAATACAGTGTTTTACTTACTGCATCTGCATGTTGCCAATAAACTGAAAAGTTCATATACGAACTCCTGATTTAATCTGTCACAAGGACTCAAAATGATTAAGGATTAAGATCTAACGGTTGCTCTGCTCGAATTGGGTAAGCAACACCATTCTCCATATACGGTTTAAACTTTGCACTTTTCACAGCACGGACTACTTTTTCATCCAAAGCAGGTATGCCCGAACTGCGTGTCACACGCACATTGGTTACACGGCCTTTTTCATCCGCTTCAATCATAACTACAATAGTGCGTGCTTGGTTATCTAACTCTTTAGGTGTAACACTAATTCTTGGAGATCGACTCCATTGTACACCTGAACCACCAATCGATACGGTTTTAGGAGACGGATCTGCTGCTGGTTGAGGTTTAGCCACTTCCTGAACGGGTTGCGGTTTCTCAACGACCTTTTCTTTCACGGTGGTGCTCACCACAGTCGTTTCAACCTTAGTTTCAACTTTAGGTTCAGTTTTTTGAATCACTTGCTTTGGTGCTTCAGCCTTAACTTGTTGCACTTTCTCGATTTTCTTAGGTGGAGGTGCCACAGGTTTTTCGACAACCTTAACTTCTTTCACCTCTTTTTTCGGTTCAGGTTTAGGTGTCTCTTTTGGCTTAGGAAGCTCAGCTTTCGGTGGTTCTTTAATCTTAACGAATTTGACTTTAAGCGGCTCTTTTTCGATAGGTTTTAACTCAATCGTTTTGATGTGGCTAACTGCCCACAAGACTCCCACATGTCCAATCACAACTGCGGCTAGAGCAGTGATGATTTTCTTTTTCATCGGGTTTGGTGTATTAAATGAAGCAGGAGATGGACTCATAAGAATCTAAGTACCTATATAGATGGCGTCAGTCTAAAAAACGATTACACACATCGGATAGAACAATTAAAGTGCCGTAATAATAAATGAGAAGTGTTTTCATTTGCAACTGTTTTTTTGTGAATATTCTTCAAATTACTGATAAGCCACACAAAAAAGAAATGTTATAATATAACTTAATCTTGACATAAAAAAAAGTATGCTTAAAAAGCATACCTTTTCAACTTTCTATGACTTATTGAAACACGACCGTTTTGTTGCCATCGACAATTACGCGGTCTTCCAGGTGCCATTTAACTGCACGTGCCAAGACATTGCGTTCAACATCTTCACCCAGCTCACGTAACTGCTCAACATTGTAGTCATGGCTAACACGTTCAACATCCTGTTCAATGATTGGACCTTGATCAAGATCAGCAGTGACATAATGCGCCGTAGCACCAATCAACTTTACCCCTTTCTCATAAGCTTGCTTATAAGGGTTTGCACCAACGAAAGCAGGTAGGAATGAATGATGGATATTGATGATCTTCATTTCCCATTGCGAAACAAAGTCTTCACTCAGAATTTGCATATAACGCGCCAAGATCAATAAATCATTGCCTTGCATCATGTCATTAATCTGTGCATAAGCTTCAGCTTTATTGTCTTTATTCACAGGCACAATATGGAATGGAATCCCGAAGTTTTCAACTGCTTCACGTAAGTCAGGATGGTTTGAAATCACCTGAGTAATTTCACACGGTAATGAGCCACGCGCATGACGCCATAGGAGCTCTAGCAAAGCGTGATCTACCTTAGAAACCAAAATGCCGACTTTCTTTAACTCGCCAACAAAATTTAGTTTCCACTGCATGTCATAACGTTCAGCAACATTTGCAGCAAAGGTTTGCATCAATGCTTCTTTACGAGATTGTAAATGGTCCAACTCAAACTCAACACGCATAAAATAACGTCCGCCTTGAGCTTCTGTTGCGTACTGATCAAGTGCGGTGATGTTTGCTCCCTGATGATACAAAAAGCTCGATACAGCTTGCACAATCCCTGGCTTGTCTTCACAAGTAATCAGTAATCGTGCTGTATGGGCAGTAGTCGTGTTCATGTTGTTAATTCACTTATTCGAATCAAATTAAAAAAATCAAGCCGAGCATTCTAACGCTTTTTTGCGTATGACTAAATAGCTAGTCACAGATGATCCTCATCATTTTTAAGATTCGATAAGCTAGCAAATAGTTCTGAAGGTCCAAGCGACTGTAATAGTTGCTCATAAGTTTGACGACTTTCGCCCATTAAATACGGACCTTCCAAGAACACCATTTGTCGCAATGCTTGCCAAACCCACTTTTCTTCCAAGCGATTGTTGTCACTGATATGACCCGACATATATAAGAAGTTGGTCCAGTTGGTCAGTACAATCCATAAGTTAATGATCAACGCCTCAATTTCTGAGTCGGTCATTTTCATTAACCCTGCATCCACAAAGGCACGATAAATTTTTTGCCCTTGCTGCATGACCTGCCCTGCAAAGCGAGGATAAATTCTTCTAAAGTCTTCATTATTTTCAACAAGATGATAAACATCACGATGAATAAAACGATAAGCCCAAAGCTGATTACTTAATACCTGAAAATAGCTAATTTTGTCATTCGCATTGAGTGGACGATCATCGGGTAACGCCAACATTTCCAAAGTTTCAGCCTGATATTGCAATGCTAATTCTTTGATAATTTCCTGTTTGTTACGAAAATGATAATACAAGTTGCCTGGGCTAATGCCGAGTTCAGCTGCAATGTGATTGGTTGTGACTGAACGCTCACCACGCTCATTAAATAATTGCAAACTAATTTGCAAAATTCTGTCTTTGGTTTTGTTTGGTTTAGCATGCGACATTCAATTCAACCATCTATAACATTATCAATAGGTTATAAAACAAGCCCACAAAAGCGACTTGACACTTTAGAGTATTTACTCTAAAAATTAAAAAGTAATAAGATTTCCTTTGGTCTACTCCTATGAACAGTCAAACAAAAACAACCGCAATGACACCTCATGTTGACGTACAACGATTACATGATCTGCTTGAGCAACAAAAAGTAGCTTACCAACGCCATCCTGTTCCAAGCGCAAAAGAACGAATTGAACGCTTGGCTCGATTAAAAAACATCTTGGTAAAATATCAAGATCAATTTGCTGATGCAATTAGTCAAGATTATGGCAATCGTGCCATTATGGAAACCAAAATTGGTGAAGTACTAACGTGTTTAGAACATATTAAATACTATAGCAAGAACTTAACCGAGTGGATGAAGCCCTCTAAACGCCATATCAGCATGTTACATCAACCTGCAAAAGGTTGGGTACAATATCAACCACTCGGCGTCATTGGGATCATTGCACCATGGAACTACCCACTATTGCTTTCGGTTGGGCCATTAATCTGTGCTCTGGCTGCGGGCAACCATGCCATGATCAAGATCTCTAGTGCATCATCTCGTTTTGGATATGTGCTTGAAAATGCGCTTTCAGAAGCTTTCCCTCAAGAACTGGTCGCAGTTGTGAACGGCGGTGGTAAAATTTCTGACGCATTTAGCCATTTACCATTCGACAAAATGATTTTCACTGGTTCAACCTCTGTAGGTAAAACAGTGATGGCTGCTGCTTCTCAAAATCTCGTACCCGTGATTTTAGAACTCGGTGGTAAATCACCTGCACTTGTGCATTCTTCGATGAATATTCGCGATGTGGCACAACGTGTCGCTGTGGGTAAACTTTGGAATGCAGGACAAACATGTGTAGCACCTGATTACATGTTCCTTCCTAAAGGAAAAACTCAAGAGTTCACGAAGCATTACCAAGACTTTGTGAATAGCATGTATCCCACCCTTGCTGAGAACAAAGACTTCACCTCGATTGTGAATGATAAACAATACAATCGATTACAAGGTTATCTTGAGGATGCCCAGAAGCAAGGTGCCACCATTGTTGAATTAAATAGTCACAATGAATCTCTAACTGAGGCACGTAAAATTGCACCGACATTAGTCACAGGCGTAACAAACGACATGGAAATCATGAAGAATGAGATCTTCGGTCCAATTCTTCCGATTTTAGAATATGAGAAAATTGAAGAAGCACTTCAATTCATTAATAGCCGCCCTCGTCCACTCGCATTCTACTATTTTGATGTCGATAGCGCTCGTGCTGAATATATTGCAGGACGTACTCATTCTGGGCATTTCGGGATTAATCAAGTCTTAACTCATGTGGCTCAGGATGATCTACCATTTGGTGGTGTTGGCGCTTCAGGTATGGGTAAATATCATGGTAAAGAAGGCTTCTTTAGCTTCTCTCATGAACGCTCAATGATGTCAAATCCAGTCAGCCCTAAACTTTATAGTCTGAAATTTATTTTACCGCCGTACAATAAAGCAGCACACAAACTGCTTTTGAAAACACTATTCCGTTAAGATGATCAAGGCATGATCTATCACACTAGATCATGCTGTGTTTTTACCAAATTCGCTTGTCTTTTAATCGTATTTTTGGTATAAAACGCCCCTTGAATGATTTCATCCGTTTACTTGAATGGCTAGTTGCACGAAATTGTGCTGTATAAACTAGCAATGGAGTTCACCATGTCTAAGGTTTGCCAAGTTACCGGCAAGCGTCCTATCGTTGGTAACAACGTATCGCACGCAAACAACAAAACCAAACGCCGGTTCGAGCCGAACCTGCACCACCACCGTTTTTGGTTAGAAAGCGAAAAGCGTTTTGTACGTCTTCGTTTAACCACTAAAGGTATGCGTATTATTGATAAATTGGGTATCGAGAAAGTTGTTGCTGATCTCCGTGCTCAAGGTCAAAAGATCTAAGGAGTCTGAACAATGCGTGATAAGATTCGCCTCGTTTCTACAGCTGGTACAGGTTATTTCTATACCACTACTAAAAACAAACGTACTATGCCGGAAAAAATGGAAATCAAAAAATTTGATCCAAAAATCCGTCAACACGTAATCTTCAAAGAAGCTAAAATTAAATAATTTTAGTTCTTAAAAAAAGACGACTTCTATTGAAGTCGTTTTTTTTTGCCTGAGTATCTCTGTTTTTATTATTATGAGACTTTGAATACTGCCCAAAGTGAGCGAAGATTTACATAATTATTTTTGATAATTAAAGAAATCAACATCAACAAATCCGATTTTACTTGTTACAATTTATTCAGAATTTTCTTGGCATGTTTTATGCTCATTTATTTATACCTTAACCGCAATGATTAAGGAGCAACAATGCCACATGACGTTGGTTTAATTATATTACTTGCTGCTGGTTTTGGTTTGGCGCTGGTTTTTGGCTTTATCGCAGCACGTTTACGCTTACCTCCTTTAATTGGTTATCTTATTGCCGGGATTATTATTAGCCCGAACACCCCTGGCTTTGTTGGCGATATGAAACTCGCAAATCAACTCGCCGAACTCGGGGTGATGTTTCTCATGTTCGGCGTGGGAATGCATTTTTCAATCAATGATTTATTACAAGTTCGCCGCATTGCCTTACCTGGTGCTATCTTACAGATCACTGTAGCCACCCTACTTGGTATGGGTGTTTCCATGTACTGGGGTTGGGACTTTGGGGCTGCACTCATTTTTGGCCTCAGTTTATCCTGTGCAAGTACCGTCGTTCTACTTAAAGCCTTAGGAGATCGAGGGTTACTCGACTCGGTCAACGGTAAAATTGCCGTGGGTTGGCTATTGGTCGAAGATCTGGTTATGGTTTTAGCCTTGGTACTTCTACCAGCTATTGCTGTATTACTTGGTGGGCAAGCACTGCATGGTACAGATCCTGAACAAAGTATTTGGGTCACGATTGGCTTGACGCTTTTAAAAGTAACAGGCTTTATTGCCTTTATGTTGATCGTTGGTAAGCGCGTTGTACCAATGATCATGCAATTCGTTGCTCGTCTTGGCTCACGTGAGTTATTTACCCTAACGGTTGTGGCTGCCGCAGTTTCGATTGCATATGGCTCATACGCGGTATTTGGCGTCTCAATGGCACTGGGTGCTTTCTTTGCGGGTATGGTGGTCAAAGAGTCTGACTTTAGCCATCGTGCTGAAGAGGAAACGCTTCCTCTCCGTGAAATCTTTGCCATTTTATTCTTCGTTTCGGTCGGCATGTTATTCGACCCAAGCATCTTACTTAAAGAACCTCATCATATTCTCGCAATTGTTGCGATCATTATGATTGGTAAAACGCTTGCAGCGATTGCTCTGGTTTTGTTTTTCCGCTATCCCCTCAATACTGCGTTAACCGTCGGTGCCAGTCTTGCCCAAATTGGCGAATTTTCATTTATTTTAGCCACCATGGGGGTGGCTCTAGGATTACTCACGTTAGAAGCACAAAATCTTATTCTAGCGGGAGCATTGTTCTCGATTACATTAAACTCTTTTGTGTTTTCTGCGATCGAACCGACGCAACGTTGGATTCGTCAGCGTTCGCATTTAGCACGCATGTTAGAGCGCAGCGGTGATCCTCTTGCCATGCTTCCAGATGAAGTAGATCAAGAGTATTTACGTGATCAGGTCGTGATTATCGGCTATGGTGGTGTTGGTCGCCGTATTACTGAAAATCTAATCGCACAAGACATCAAGGTTGTGATTGCAGAAGAAAACCGAGAAATTGTAGAAAAGCTAAGGGCTGAGGGCGTTGCTGCGGTTAGCGGTGAAGCAACCGAGCCAAATGTTTTGATTCAAGCACATATCCACCATGCTCGTTTATTGGTGATCTCACCGATGGATATTTTAGATATTCATCGTATCGTTGATATTTCTAAAAAGCTTAATCCGAAGATTCAAGTGCTCATCTGTGCAGAGAGCAAAGAGGAAGCTGCCGTGATTCGAGAAGAAAATATCGGCGAAGTATTTTATGCCAAAGAAGAAATGGCTAAGAATATGAGCCATCATATTCTCAATCAAATCGAACTTGCCCATCATCCTATTGGACACTAACCCTTAAAACAGCAAAAGCGTACTTGAAGTACGCTTTTGCTTTAATTAGCTGAAATGCTGTGGTTGTTCATCCATTACTTCAGCTTGCCATTGATTCATCTGTTTTTCCAACAGACCAAATAGCGCCGCTTGTATCATATGTTGTGCGACGGTAGGCGTTTGATCACCGAGAATTTGTTTCACTTCTTCGCTAAATTGAATTTTTACTAAAGGTTCACTCTCAGAACCCGCATTACGCAAAGCAAGTACACCACCTTCGAGTTGAACTAATTCGAGAACGGCTTCTTGATTACCAAATAATTCTTTTAACTGCTGCATTGACATATAAGTTCTCCATGCTTCAACCATGGTGGCAAAACACATCTGTGCTTTCCTATCTCACGTCTTATTTATATAAGTACGATGTGCATAGATTTCAAGTATCTCACTGCTAGGACTTAAAACTCAACCATTTCATTACGAAAACCATCAATTAAATGACTAAGTTCACGATGCCATTCACGTAAGATTTTTACGTCAGGCAACCATGCTTGAGGGCTTTGCGTGACTTTAATAATTAGATTTGATGAGGTCTCATTTTCAGGTTCAGGTGCAGTCGGCTCAGGTGCATATTGGCACATACGGTAAGCTCGCTTTAACTCAGCAATAAAACCATCCTTTGCTAATTGTTGTAAAACAACAACTTCAGGTGAGACTTGCCCCTTATCCGCCATATGCTCTTCAATCGATTTGAAGGTGGGTTGTAAATCATTGAGACGATAATAACGTACCAATTCTTGTAAAAATGCTAAAATCGCACCGTGTAAGTGAAATACGGCAGCTTCACGATACGCTTGCACTTGTTGAATATGCTCGGTTTGTTCTGCTTGTTGACATGCGAGTCGAGCAAAATACAGTTTTTGATTGGTGCGATCAGCATGGTAACGCGCAACACGAGACATAGATAAATCCCTATTTCAAATAATTTAAAGCATGACCGATTGTAAAACGAAATAAGTGAGAAACAAATAGCCAAGATTACATCAAATAAATGCGACGAGGTGATTCCTTGCACACAGTTTAAGCTTGATCATCCGCTGCTTTAACGCGAATACCAACGCCTTTCAAGCGTAAAGTATTCAACCCTTTAATCGCTTTGATTGCTTCACGTGGATTTGGCATTTCCACAAAACCAAAACCTTTTGATTTTCCAGTTTCAGCATCTTTGACAACGACACAAGACTCAACTTTTCCATAAGCTTTGAATAAATCAAGGAGTTCTACATCCGTGACAGAACGATCTAAATTACGTACTAAAATTTTCATGCTAAAACCTAAAAGACGATTCATCGTTAATTCAATGAATCAAAAGAAATGAATGACTCTAGTTTAATCGAGATCAATACCAAAACCTAAACTTATTGCTGAGTTACGCTGCCAATTAGTTTTATTAAATGAAGATGGAACTTGACGATGAATCTGCACATCCACTAAATGTTGAGGTAAATCATTTAGAAAGTAGCTTTCTATCTTTCGCCCTAACTCATCATATTGATCCTGTGACCACAGATTTAGATTCTGTTTGGTCAAAATCAATTCATTTTCCGCACGCGTCAAGGCCACATACAATACACGTCGTTCTTCTTCAACATCGTCAAAATCACCTTGTGCTCTGGCATGTGGATATTGATTAGGCGACACATGTGGAACGTAACAGACTTTTTGCTCAGTTCCTTTCGCCGAGTGGATTGTAATCAGTGTCACCAGATCTTGATCGGGTGTCTTATCTATTTCCGAAACCGAAATTGGATCAAGTACATACTCTTCTAAAAACTCCCCGAGAGAGCTATGTTTGCGTGCTAATTGCTTCACTAAATCAAAATCTTTGACACGACGTGACCAATCTTTAGTTTTGTAGTTATTCTCCAATTGTTCATTGAGCGCATCAAGCGCCAAACCAATACATGCTTCGACATGTTGCTGTAACACATCCAATTGCATCAAGATCAAAATCGCTTGTTGTGGAACTTTTCCATGGCGTTCTAAACGCTGACAGCGAGACTCAATATCAGGAAACTGAATCAACTCTTGGGCTAATTTACTCGCTCCCACATCCCCAACCCCATCCCATAAAGTCAAAAAGCGCATCCAAGCCAAATCATCCTGCGGATTGACACTGACCCGAAGCAGGCTCAGCACATCTTTAACGTGTGCAGATTCAAGTAGTTTAACCCCACCAATAAAACGATAAGGAATATTCGCCGCAATCAATGCCCCTTCTAAATAACGCCCGCTAAATCCTGAGCGCAATAAAACCATATGTTCTGCCCATGCAGCGCCTTGTAGATGACGTTGATTTAAATCTTGAATAATCCAGTTTGCCTCTTCAAATTCATTACTCAAAATATGAAGTTGTGGTTTTAAGCCTTGCCCCCGATAAGCTTTCAAATGTTTATCGTATTCGATCTGACTTTGATCAAGTAACCAATTAGATAAATCTAAAATACCTTGCGTCGAACGATAATTCATTTGCAAAGTCAGCACTTCAGCATCAGGCACACGCTCTTTAAAGTGATGAATATTTTCAAAGTCCGCACCACGAAAACCATAAATAGATTGTGCATCATCCCCTACACAAAATAATTTTACTTTACCTACTAAAGGCTCTAATAAAGCCCATTGCAAAGGGTTGGTGTCTTGCATCTCATCGACCAAGAGTGCTGAGCAGAAACCTGTTACCCACTTCACCAATTCAGGCGAGTGCTGCAAATGGACCGCCACAATCGCCAAAATATCATCATAATCGAGAAAATTTCGCTCTTGTTTACGTTGCTCATAGGCTTTCATGAGTTCAGTAATTTGTGATTTATATTCGACGGCTTGTGGTAACTGCTCGAGCAAAGCATCAGACAATTTGGTTTTCGTATTTCGTGCATATGAGTACAAATCACATAGTTCAGCCGCTTTGGGTAACACATTCCCTTTATCTTTACCACGCAATAAGCGAAACATCAGCAATTGATCATCGCGATCAATAATACTAAATTGCGTTAAACCAAATGCGCGCGGATTACGGCGCAACAAATACATACAAAAAGTATGGAATGTCGAAGCCCGTAAGCCTTTGGCTTGTGCCCCCATATGTTGTTCAACACGCGTCACAATTTCACTTGCAGCACGACGCGTAAAGGTAAGAATCTGAATCTGTTGGGCAGGTAAACCTTGATCAATTAGATACGCTGCTCTTGCCACGATAGTTTTAGTCTTGCCACAACCTGCGCCAGCCAAGACCAAACAATTTTGGGCAACTGTTGTTGCAGCATGTTGCTGTTGCGGATTTAATTCATCAATTAGCTTGGCAAGCGTCATAAAAATGGTCAATTAAAAATGAATCACTATTTTAGCAGACTAAAATGCTTCAATCCTTGTTACGGCATAACAAAAAAGCAAAGCGCATGCTCCTAATTTGAGAATGATCACTGAGATTAAACAGTAGTTGAACTATGTGGTAATTGTTTAATCGCATTTGCAAAAGTGAGATAATTAATTCCTTGGAATAGGATATCAATCGCAAGAAACATACCTAATACCCAAAAAGGTGATCCTGGCAAGGATAAAATCAAAATACCAGTCAATAACGTTAACAAACCAGAAAATAAGATCCACCCCCAACCTGAAAGCGGTTTGAGGATAAATGCATTAATTAAACGAATCATCCCAGCAATAATTAAAGCAATCGCCAACAAACTTGTTAACACAACCGCTGTAATGACGGGCGTCGTAAAAGCAAAATAACCCGCGATTAAATACAATATGCCAAATAATGCCCATAACCATCGGGTTCCACCCTTAAATGCTATAAATGCAGCACCCAAATGCATGACACCGCTCAACATCATCAAGATACCGAATAAAAGTACAGCAGAAAGAGTTGCAAAAGGTAAAGCAGCTAAAAGAATTAAGCCAAAAACAACCAGTAAAACACCCAACAATAAATACCATTTACGATCAGCGTGCAGCTGATTACGGACCAAATCATTACCCACTGTTTTCATATTTATTTACTCTTTTATCATCAATGTTATATCTTTATATTGAGCAAGTTTTTCATCAAACTCTGTATAAGGCATGTTGATAATTAATGACGGAATGTCAGAAAAAAGCGGGCTTTTATTGCATCATTTTTCTTTAGGTAAAGATGACGCAAAACGTATGGATAAGTCGGAACTTATCCACAATTTATTTGGTCCAACCAATTTCTTGTGCAGTAAGCGCACTGATGATCGTTTGCTCCAAGCCATTAGGCATTTTACTTTTATGTTGTGACAGCGGGATTCGACCGCCCATAATTTCGGCTTGTATTTGTGGATACAATGGCTGTTGCTCTGGTTGGGCATACCCGATTGGGAAAAGTGGCTCTCCAGTCGCTAGATTGTATTTATCAGTTGCGCCAAATCCATGAAGTAATTCGTGCATAATGACCACGTTATTTTGTGCGACTTGTCTATCCGAGGCAAATAAGTTTACCGAACCAATCCGTCCCCGTTCTAATGCAGTTGAATATTTCAATTCATTGTATTGTTTAGGATCGTGAAAATTTAAATACAACGTTAAAGCGGGTGAGCCATCAATGGTTTGATGCTGTTTCCATGCATAAAAACGAAATTTCAAACTCCATAAAATATTATTGAGAAGGCTTGGTTGTGCTGGCATTTGAGGTGGCTTTTGACTCAATTGACGACCGATCTGAAGGATAAAATAACTACTTTGCCCCCGATAATTTTGACTATTTCGTTCCAAATACTCCTTCACCTCAGCAAAATCATGCATCTGCAATTGTTCAATATATTGCTGCGTAGTGACCATCCCATCCGCATTAATCGGATGAAAAAGAAGTATGATTGGCTGATTCCAGTCTTGATTTTGATCGCGGTAAGCATTAACCGCTACTATCAACAACACTATGAGTAAACAAGCGACTCGAATATTTTTCCACATATCCTTCCCTCCCCAATTAAATCTTAACTGTTTTTATTTTTGCTATAAAAAATGCTAGCGATTGCTAGCATTTTGATGATCTCGGCTTTTAACCCTCAACCCACTTTCCATCTTGGAACACCAGACTCCACTTGGTCTGCTTACCTTCCAAAGTTTCAGAACCGACATATTGTACTTGATTCTTACGACTAAACTTCACGACGGTCGGATTTCCTTCAGGATCTACATCTGGTGCTTGTAATAAGAATTGATATTTAGCATCCAATTGATCTGCAACGCTTCGTAATTCTGCAACTTTTGGTGCACGCGTCTCACGAATTTTCGGAAATTTACTTGCTGCCAAGAATAGACCTGCAGCACCATCACGTAGCACGAAGAAGTCATCATGTTTGGTTGAGCGTAAATGCTCCATTTTGATCGGATCTACACGCGGTGGCGCAGGTTGTCCGCTCTTCAGCACCTTACGAGTGTTGTCACAACTTGTACATGCGAAATAAGGACCAAAACGCCCTGTTTTAAGCTGCATTTCGCCATCACATTTATCACAAGGAATGGTTGGACCATCATAGCCCTTGATCTTAAATTGACCTTCTTCCAGCTCATAGCCATCACAATCCGGGTTATTACCACAGACATGAAGCTTACGTCCACCATCAATCACATAGCTGTCCATCGCTGTGCCACATTTCGGACAACGATGTTTAGACATGAGATCCGCTGTTTCCGCAGCATCATCATCTGACAGCGCTGCTAAAGACTCAACAGGGGTTAAATTCAATGTTCCCTTACAACGCTCTTTTGGCGGCAAGTTATAACCCGAACATCCTAAGAATACACCCGTTGTTCCTGTACGAACTTGCATTGGACGAGAACATTCAGGGCAAGCAACATCAGCAACTTCAACTGGCTGATTACGGCGCATACCGTTTTCGCCTTGCGCATTGGTCAAACGCTTTTTAAAGTCACCATAGAATGTATCTAGTAGTTCCTTCCAATTCCGCTCACCTACTGCAACACGGTCTAGCTGGCCTTCCAAATCAGCGGTAAATGCATAATTCATCAGGTTATTAAAGCTTTCGTCAAGACGATCAGTAACGATCTCACCCATCTTTTCAGCAAAGAGACGACGATTTTCTAGCTTCACATAACCACGATCTTGAATGGTTGAAATGATCGCAGCATAGGTTGATGGACGACCAATACCTTTTTTCTCTAATTCTTTAACCAGTGATGCTTCAGTAAAGCGTGCAGGTGGCTTGGTAAAGTGCTGGCTTGGATCAAGCTTTTCTAGTTTAAGTACTTCACCCACTTTAACTGCTGGCAGTAGTACGTCATCGTCTGATTTGTTTGCACCACGAACTTTGGTAAATCCATCAAATACTAACGTACGGCCTTTGGCTTTGAGTTCAACATCAGCCGCCTGAACCGTTAAGGTCGAAGATAAATACTCTGCTGGCGTCATCTGACAAGCCACAAATTGACGCCAGATTAAATCATATAAACGCTGTGCGTCACGTTCGACCCCTGCAAGCTTGTCTCCTGTCAAACCAACATCAGATGGACGGATTGCTTCATGGGCTTCTTGTGCACCTGCTTTGTTGCCATAACGATTTGGCTTAGCAGGCACATATTTTTCACCAAAGTTTTGTTGAATATGATTACGTACCATATTCACGGCGTCATCGCTCAAGAACGTTGAATCGGTACGCATATAGGTAATAAAACCACCTTCATACAAACGTTGCGCCAGCATCATGGTTTTCTTTACCGAGAAACCTAAACGTGTACTTGCTGCTTGTTGTAAGGTTGAGGTGATATATGGCGCGCTTGGATTAACCTTGGTCGGTTTATCTTCGCGTAATGCGACTTTATACTCAGCATCTTTTAATACACTTAACAGTGCATCTGTTTCAGCTTTATTCTTGAGTTTAAGCGTTTTACCCGCTTGCCTAACTGCTTCTAAACGAATGTCGTCTTTTTTAGACAGCGTATCTGCAAAAACTTGCCAATATTCTTCTGGAATAAAAGCACGAATTTCGCGTTCACGCTCTACCACTAATTTTACCGCAACAGATTGAACTCGACCTGCTGATAAACCACGGGCAATCTTTTCCCACAGCAACGGCGAGACCATAAAACCAACAACACGGTCAAGGAATCGACGAGCTTGCTGGGCATTGACACGATTTAAATCAAGACGAGTTGGCTGTTTAAATGCTTCTTGAATTGCATTTTTGGTAATTTCGTTAAAAACCACACGATGATAACGACTATCATCACCGCCAATCACTTCTCTTAAATGCCAAGCAATCGCTTCTCCTTCTCTATCCAAATCCGTTGCGAGATAGATTGCATCAGCATCTTTAGCAAGTTTTTTAAGTTCGGCAACGACATGTTCTTTGCCTGGAAGCACTTCATAGTGCGCCACCCAATCATGTTCTGGATCGACACCCATACGATTGATTAATGCAGACTGTGCTTTCTCCGCTTTTTGTTCTTCGGTTAATTTAACACGCGTTGCAGGCTTCTTTTCGGTGGATTTTGCCCCACCTCCTGTCGGTAAATCACGCACATGACCTACGGACGACTTCACCACATATTGTGAGCCTAAATATTTATTAATTGTTTTCGCTTTTGCAGGCGACTCCACAATCACTAAGGCACGTTTCTTTGCAGCAGATGCTGAAGCTGCTGTGCTTTCTGAAGCAGAGCGTGGAGTATTCGCCATAATAAATCGTTTTTCCTGTCATTAATCAGATAATTAGCGTTGAGCTAATTGGTATAAATAAGCTTTCATTTCATCAAGCTGTGTGGCTTTTAAATCAATTTCTTCATTCCAATACAACCCGACACAGTTTGCCTGCATATCAATAGCATAAACTCCTTTTAATGCAATGGTTAAATCATTAAATTTCTGATCACCTTGCACCACCTGAAGCTTGCCATCAACAACTCTTGCTCGCATAAGTGCTAAACGTGCATCTGGAATCAATACACTATAATAGGCCACCATGCTGGCACGTTTTTCGGTTGCCATTGGAATTTTTGTCCACTCTGGAGCAACAATAATACGAGGATGCAATCCCATTTTTCGAGCTTGATCACGCATTGATCCCAACGCTTTTTCTCGCGGGCTCACACGTAAACCAAAAATAGAGCCAAGTACAAAGAGTACAATCGCGACTGTGATCCAAATTCCAACATTACTCATTTAAGATGCCCAAAACTTTCTTTTATTAGCGTTACATAAGTTGAATCAAAAACGCAAGTTTTCCGTACTGCTAACATTTAGAATATTAATTTAAAATTCAAAACCTAATCTAAAGCCATGCGCTAAGATTACTATTCTAAAGTTTAAAACATTATTTATATCTAAGATATACAATCACTCTTTTACTTATCTTGAACATTAAATTTTGATTTGCAAAGGTATTAATAATGCGGTGGTTTATTACTCATCGGATCAAAAGGTGCGATACCTTCAGACAAATCAGATGCCTCCACACGTTGATACAGAATTTGCATCTGTTTCTTTAAAACTGCAATTTCTTGTGTCTGAATTGCGAGCTGTTGATTGAGTTGTTCAACTAATTCGTCTAAAAATGCAATTCGGACTTGCAAATCTTCAATGGGTGCGGACAATGACGCGTGATCATCAAAATTTTGTTGTTTAGTCATTTCAGACCTCATCTGAGCTTTTAGGAAACATTATGGCCTATATTACTTTAAGGGATGTCCATCTCGCATTTGGCGGACCAGCCCTACTCGACGGCGCGAACTTTAACCTAGAACGGGGTGAGCGTGTCTGTCTAATCGGTCGTAATGGTGAAGGTAAGTCTACTTTACTTAAACTCATTGAGGGAAGTTTATTGCCTGATGGGGGCGAAGTTTCGATCCAAAATGGCTTAACTGTTTCAATGTTAGCCCAAGATGTACCCATGGATTCAGGTAAAGTGGCTGACATCGTTGCCGATGGTGCAGGTGAAGCAGCCACTGTATTAAAAGAATACCATGAGGCAAGTGATGCCTGTGTACTGGGTGATATGGATGCTTGTGACCGTATGGGCATGCTCCAGCATAAACTCGATCAGTTAGATGGCTGGGCTTTAGAAAATAAAGTAAATACCATTTTAGGTAAAATGGGACTCGACCCAAACGCAGATTTAGCTGATTTGTCAGGTGGACGTAAACGTCGTGTGCTACTCGCGCGTGCGCTGCTGACTCAACCAGATGTATTATTACTCGACGAACCAACCAACCATTTGGATGTGGAAAGTATTGAATGGTTAGAAAAATTTTTACTCGATCAAAATAATTTAACCCTGCTATTCATCTCCCATGACCGTTCATTTGTAGACAGTATTGCGACCCGCATTGTGGAACTTGATCGAGGGGTTCTCCGCAGTTACGAAGGTAACTATTCACGCTACCTTGATCTCAAAGCACAACAAATGGAAGCTGAAGAAAAGCAAAATGCGTTATTTGACAAAAAGCTTGCTGAAGAAGAAGCGTGGATTCGTCAAGGCATCAAAGCCCGTCGTACCCGTAACGAAGGTCGTGTTCGTGCCTTAAAAGCATTACGTGAAGAGTCCAAAGCACGCCGCTCCCAACAAGGCAAAGTCAGCATGGCGACCCAAGAAGCCAACCGTTCAGGTAAGCTGGTATTTGAGATTGAGCATTTAAGTGTCAGCTATGACAGCAAACCACTGATTAAAGATTTCTCTGCAATCGTGTTACGTGGAGATCGTATTGGCTTGGTCGGTGATAATGGTGTCGGAAAAACCACACTTATTAAAGCAATTTTAGGCCAAATCCAACACGGTGGTTCCGTTAAAACGGGGACACAGCTCGAAGTCGCTTATTTTGATCAATTACGTAATGCACTCGACCTTGAGAAAACCGTTATGGCCAACGTGTCAGAAGGTTCTGACTTTGTCGATGTGAATGGAAACCGTCGACATATCTATAGTTACTTACAGGACTTCTTATTCTCACCAGAACGCGCACGCACACCTGTAAAAGCACTTTCTGGGGGTGAACGTAATCGTATCTTATTGGCAAAACTTCTCCTCAAACCATCAAACTTGATTGTGATGGATGAACCAACCAATGACTTGGATATGGTGACACTTGAGTTGCTTGAAGAAATGTTGTCTGAGTATAAAGGCACCCTGTTATTAATCTCACATGACCGTGCTTTTATGGACAATGTTGTGACCTCAACTTGGGTGTTTGATGGTAAAGGCAACATTGATGAATACATTGGTGGTTATCAAGACTACTTGGAACAACGTCCAGATCAGAAAGTGGTTGATCAAAAAAGTGATGTAAAAAAAGCGCAGGCCAAAGCCGAAGCCGCTGCATTAGCTGCCGCAACCCCATCGCCGAAAAAAGTGAAGTTAAGTTACAAAGATCAACGTGAGCTTGAGCAACTTCCTGCTGAGATTGAAAAATTAGAAGCAGAACAAACTGAACTTTCAGAGAAACTCGCGGATGGCTCATGGTTTGTGAGTGATGCCAATGCAGCGACTCTTGCCAGCCAACGCTTAGCTGAAATTGATGAGTTGTTGCTCGAAAAATTAGAACGTTGGGATGTATTAGAAAATCTCAGCAAAGGTAATTAAACCTTATACGAGCATCTATTATGTTGATGATAGATGCTCTATTTACTTCAAATTAAAGATTAGATTTTAAAAATCATCATTTAATGACTGATAAATATTAAAGTTTTCATCATCAAAACAAACAAAAGTCACTTCCTCAACAAATTGACTTTGAATAAGTTCCTCACTAATTATTTTCAGTGCAATTTGCGCAGCAAGCTGTTTAGGAAACCGATATATTCCTGTTGAAATATTTGGAAAAGCGATAGATTTAAGCTTTAAACTTTCAGCAAGTCTGAAGCTATTACGATAAGCATTCTCTAATAATTGAGCTTCATTGTTTTGACCGCCCACCCAAGTAGGTCCAACAGTATGAATGACATATTGAGTAGCGAGCTTTCCAGCAGTCGTAACAACCGCTTCACCTATTGCACAGCCGCCTTGTTTCGCTCTTATTTTTTGACATTCGGCCAAAATTTCAGCACCACCTTTTCGATGAATTGCGCCATCTACACCTCCTCCACCGAGTAATGATGTGTTTGCAGCATTCACTATGGCATCTACAGTTATCTGAGTAATATCTCCTTTGATTATTTTTATATTTTTCAACCTGATCTCCTGAGCGATATAATGATTAAACTATAGAAAAGAAATACATCTTTTTTCTAAATTTAAAAATGTACGCTCATCTTGCTTTAACATTCAATGCTCAACAAGTAAATCTAAGTAGGGAATTGGATCATTCAAAACTCAACGCAGACTGATCATCTCGCATCAGAACAAAAAAATAAGGTTGAGATTGATCTTTTAAATCCATCCAACCAAGCACTGTATTCTGATCAATGCGTCTAAATACATCATGAATCGGCTTTTCATCATAAATCATGGTGGCAGAAGATTTACCTCTAAATTCAGTCATTCTTAGTCTTGCTTTACTTTTATCTGTTTTAAGTAATCTCAAAGCACCGACCAGATACTGACTATTTCTTTTTAGAAGATTAAAGTCTAGCCCTAATGGCAACCATTTCGGATCAATTGAAAATAATGCGGTTCTTTTTGGATTAAACAAAACGAGTGGAAAGACGGTTTCATTGTCTAAAAATAATTTTCCATACCAATTTGCTTGATCCAGTACACCGTTCATTGGATGATCAGTAAAGACTTCCAAACCTTTCCATTGACCATGCATAAACTCGCAATCCACCACATCTAAATGATCAAAGAAATCTATCATCTCCTGAGAATCCATTTTCTTGCCTTGCAACAGGTCTAGGATATTCATTTGTTTTTTCCTTCGTTTTTGTGATTAAATTTTCTACCATATCGCTAGATTAAGATATTTTCCTTTTATCAGCATATAAATAGATTAAAATTCAAGCACCAGTTTATGCTTTTTATGAGCACTATAACAAACCTCTTAGAACAATTATTTCACAAGCAACTTCGTGCTACACTTCACAAAAATTCAATTAATTTACGCATCTAAGTCTATGAGCCAACAACCGTCTTATATTCCTGGCGAGTTTCGATGGGAATTTTTACTTCCAAAATATTGGAAAATTTGGATCGCCATCACTTTTCTTATGCTTTTGGCTATCCTGCCTTGGGCAATTCAATGGCGCTTGGCGCATGGATTAGCAGCATTGTGTTGGCAATTGCTTAAATCACGTCGTCAAACCACGCTTCGAAATTTAGAAGTGTGTTTCCCTGAATGGTCAGCTCAAGAAGTGGAAGCGAAAGCCAAACAAGTCTTTATTGATATGATGATTGGCATGTTTGAAACCTTAAATGCATGGTATTGCCCGAATTGGTTTAAAGATCGCCATACGATAGAAGGGTTAGAACATATCACCAATGCAAAGGCGCAAGGTAAAGGTATTCTGCTACTTGGGACGCACAGCACTCTACTTGATGCTGGCGGTTATATTTGCGCTCAATATTTCGAACCCGACGTGGTTTATCGACCACAAAATAATCCAATGCTCGATATGTTGATTTACCGTTGTCGTGCAACCATTTATCAGCAACAAATTGATCATGATGATATGCGAGGCTTGGTACGTCGCCTAAAAGATGGCGGTGCCATTTGGTATAGCCCAGATCAAGACTTTGGATTAAAACAAGGTGTTATGGCACCCTTCTTTGGGGTACCAGCCGCAACAGTTACAGCACATCGTCGTTTATTAAAAATCTCTAAATCAGTTGCAATTCCACTGTATTTTTACCGTTATGGTGATATCCGCAACCCCAAATACAAAGTTCTCATCGAACCGATGGTCGAAAATATGCCGAGTGGCGATGAAGTGGATGATGCGATTCGTGTGAACAAAATTATTGAAGCACAATTACGTATCGCGCCAACGCAATGGATGTGGTTTCATCGTCGTTTTAAAACCCGTGCTGAAGGGTATGAGGATATTTATTAAAAAATTAAAGCCCGAGTTTCGCATCCTGCAAAACTCGGGCAAATGAGGTTGTGCTTTCACATCTTTTTTATTATCTTGCATCCATCGCATGCATCATATCCATGATGACTCTTCCATCTCAGCGTTGCTATCCTTAAGCGGAAATCCATTCCAATGTCCTTGTGCTGATGTATTTAGAATAAACCTTTTGATCTTATCCGACTATTCGCTGTAGACCTAAATCATTGTACGATAATGCTTACAATACTCCTTGTCTATTTTCACTTTCCATCTCACGTTTATATGGCTGAGCTAATACATCTACAACTAGTTTTTCTTCTCTTTCAGCCTTTTCTATACCATCCTGAATGGCTTCCTTGGCCTCTTGCTCATCTTCAGTACTTTGTTCTAACTCTTGTTGTTGCTGTTCAAACATACGATCAGTTTGCAAAACCACATAGACAGGAAAATGGTCAGAACCAATATGAGCAAGTCTTTTCATTTTGACCAAACCAAAATCAGTACTATGAAAAATATGATCGAGAGACCAGCGTAGTAAAGGATAATCAGCATGAAAAGTATTCATAAAAGAACGACCTACTCGTGGATCGAGTAAACCACTAATTCTTTGAAATAAGCGTGTTGTTCTCGACCACGCAACATCATTTAAATCCCCCATCACAATACAAGATTGATCCAAATCTTTGATCTGATCGCCAACGATGAGTAATTCAGCATCCCTCAGCGTTGAGTCTTTCGCTTCAGTCGGGCTAGGTGGTTTAGGATGCAAACAATATAACTGCATCTGCAAACCTGAAGGCAGTGTTAAAGTTGTATGAATCGAAGGAATTTCATCACTTAGAATAAATTTAACTTCGGTATTGCTGAGGGGCAAACGACTATATAAATGCATACCATACAAATTATCCAAAGGAACAGGAACGCGGTATGGATAATCTTTTTCAATCGGACTCAATGCTTGCTGCCATACGGCATCAGACTCAAGCGTTAGCACTACATCTGGCTCTAATTTTTCAATCTGATTTAACAGTAAATGATATTGATTATTGGGAGTCAAAACATTGGCCACCAATAATGAAATTTGCTGATCGGGCTTAAATTGAGTTTCCTTTACTTTACATACTTGTTTTTTCCACAATGGCGTATAAGGCAAAACCATTTTTAATTGATATGCAATTGCTGCAGCTAATCCAACAAATAACACCTCACTCCATAAAGTCCAATCTGCGACCACGAACAACATCGCACAGAAAATAAAAAGACCAAACGCTAAAATTTGTAATCTGGGGAAATCAGTCCCCCGAATCCACCATTCATCTCTGGGGATTAATGACCAAAATGTCAGCCATATCACCAGTACTGCACCAACCTGAATCCATATCATGTTCATTTTTCTCTTGGGAGGTGATAAATTTTCAATAAAGTTGTGGCTTTATCAGTTTTCCATCTAACACAAACAAATAATTCCACACAATAAATCAACTGTTTTATTCATGTAACGCTTGCAGTTGCGTTCACTTTTGATACACTCAAGCCCCTTAAAGTTTTTTAGATACCGAGGCAAAATGACATGAAAGTAGGTCTGGTCGGTTGGCGTGGGATGGTGGGTTCTGTCCTTATGCAACGTATGGTTGAAGAGAATGATTTTGCTCACATTGAGCCATTTTATTTCTCTACCAGTAATGCAGGTGGTGAAGCACCTTCATTTGGTGGTAAGACTGCCCCAGCACTTATGAATGCAACGGACATTACGAGTCTGAAGCAGATGGATGTCATTTTAACCTGTCAAGGTGGTGACTATACCTCGGAAGTTTTCCCGAAACTCAAAGCCGAAGGTTGGGATGGTTACTGGATTGATGCTGCATCTACGCTACGTATGGCAGATGATGCGATCATTGTTCTTGATCCTGTAAACTTAAATGTGATCAAAGACGGTTTAGTCAACGGAACTAAGACTTTCGTGGGTGGTAACTGTACAGTTTCATTGATGTTGATGGGCTTAGGTTCACTGTTCCAAAATAACTTGGTGGAATGGGCAACCTCGATGACCTATCAAGCAGCTTCTGGTGCAGGTGCGCAAAATATGCGTGAACTGATCACAGGTATGGGCTATTTGTACAACAATACTAAAGAATTACTGGATGATCCTAAATCTGCAATTCTTGATATTGATCGCCAAATTGCTGATTTACAACGTGGTGAAAGCTTCCCGAAAGCAAACTTTGGTGTGCCGCTCGCAGGTTCATTGATCCCATATATCGACAAACAGCTCGAGAGCGGTCAATCAAAAGAAGAGTGGAAAGGTCAAGTTGAAACCAACAAGATCTTAGGCAATCAACAAATTGTTCCAATTGATGGTCACTGTGTTCGTATTGGCGCAATGCGTTGCCACTCTCAAGCAATCACTTTGAAATTGAAAAAAGATGTGCCGCTTGATGAAATCGAAGATATGATCCGCAATTCGAGTCAATGGGCAAAAGTTGTTCCTAATACACGCGAAGCATCAATGACCGATCTTACGCCTGTTGCAATTACTGGTACTTTAACTGTACCTGTTGGTCGTTTACGTAAAATGAACATGGGTAAAGAATATCTCGGTGCTTTTACGGTAGGTGATCAACTACTTTGGGGCGCTGCTGAACCTTTGCGTCGTATGCTACGTATCTTAGTGGAATATAAGAACGCTTAAGCAAAAATTGATAAAAAACAAAAGCCGATCACATTTGATCGGCTTTTTTTATTACCATAGATAAGGAATTTACAATCCATTTACATCACGGTAATGTATACTCAGCTTGTGTTGGCATTTCACCATGGCTGAAATATCAACGGGCCCTAGACCTGACTACAACACCACTATTCATGGATCGAGATGACTGTTAATAACAAATTAAAAATTGCCATTTTAGCCATTTTATCTTCGCAACCTATTTATGCGATTACCTTTGACCCACTGCAAATTCAATCTGCACCTGGTGAATTACTTTATGCAGAAATGAGTTTTCATCAAGCAGACTCGAATACACGATTGGATGTTTCTGTAGCAACTCCAGAAGATTTACGCATGTTAGATGCAGTTCACCAACCCCCTGCACATCTTAATTTTTTTACACGTCGTAATGATCGTGGTGAAGGGGTCATCGTCATCACCTCTTCTCGCCCAATGCTTGATCCTGAGCTTAATATTATTCTAAAAATCCAAGACGGTAGTGCCTCACATTTAAAGCATATTCGACAACCGATTCGTCAAAATGCAAAAGTTGCAAACACTGCTAAAAGTAGTAATGAAAAATCACTTACTCCCAAGTTCATCGTAAGTGAAAAAGACATCGCTTTAAACTTGCCTGAAAGCACTCAATTTAATACGACCGCCCAACCAAGCTTAAAACAAGAAAAGCTCTTAAACGCACCCTTTGTTCTACCGCCAGTATTAAATATTTCAGAGTCACGTCACCCTGCAACTGCAACTGCAACTGCAACTGCAACTGCAACTGTTGAACAAGCTCAGGTTTCAGAGCAATTCAATTCTACCGCGAAAGATTCAATAACCCCTACCAATACATTAACGACTAAAACTGCTGTAGATGATGCACTTACACAAATTAATACTACAGTAAATGAAAATAAATTAGATAACACCCAAGCGGAAGCAAGAACAGCACAGACCTCCGAAAAGATTCAAGAATCACAAGTCAAAGATACAACACCAACAACCAAGCAGAAAGCATCGACTAATCAGCCAACGGCTTCTAAAACTGCACAGCAACATGTTGTACAGCGAAATGAATCACTCTGGAGCATTGCACAACGTATTTCGGCTCAGACTCAACAGCCATTAAACCAAGTGATGAACCAAATTAAGCAACAAAACGAACATGCTTTTATCGGTGGGAAAGCCAATCGCTTACGACAAGGATCGCATCTAAACTTCAATCTTAATTCGATTCCTGCTCAAAAAACACCGACAAGCTCAGCTATAACGGCGCAATCCCGCATCCCAGCTGAGAAAACGAAATATCGCTTGCAGCAAGCAGAAATGACTTTAGTCGCTGAAAGTAATCAAGATTCAAGTACTGGAAGTGCCAAAAAAGACACATTACAACAAAAAAGCTATGCAGACTTATCATTAAAAGTTATGACAGCACGAGAAAAAACCGTTACATTACAAAAAAACGTAACGCAGCTAGAATTGGCTTTACGCCAAAAGGAACAACGGATTCAACTGCTCAATGCTCGATTGGCTGCACTACAGGATCAGTTGAAAGCGCAACAGGAAGCGAAGAATTCAGCGCACTAAGTTACGAAAATATTTTATAGATTTGTATAAAGCGGTTCTGGCTTTAAGGGGTATAGATCATGTCAACTATAATAATTGTATTGCTCGTCATTGTTTTGATTGTGGCAATCGTTCTTAAAAAACGTGAAGGTCAGCAAAAGCAGACCCCAGCGAAAAAAACTGCAAGCAAAACTGCAAAAAAAGCGTCGTCACGTACTACATTGGTACAGGAAGAACACGTACCTGCCCCTGCAGTGACCACACCTATCTCAGAAAGTTTGCGTCAAAAGCTGAGCCATGAGATTCAACAGGGTAATTATCTGACCGCAGAGGCCCAGATTAACCAAGCTTTAAAGCAAGATAATGCTCAACATGAATTATATTTATTTTTGGCAGATATCCATTTAGCGCAAAAAGATGAATTTGCAATTGATCAGCTGATTAAACATTTGCATGCATTACAATTAGTCGATATTGCTCAAGCTGCTGAAACAAAAAAGAAGGAAGGCTTAAGTAAAGCAACCTCATTTGACACCATTGAGTTCGATCACCAAGCAAGTGCCCCTACAGTAGATACTGCTCCACAGCAAAAATCTGAGTTTGATGGCTTAACACAAGATACAACTCCAAGTTTTGATGATCTACAATCTGAATATATTGCACCCGCTGAGCAAGAACATGTTGCAGAACCTAAATCGGCCGTTGAACCTTTAGATTTTGACTTCTCTTTCGAACAAAAAGAAACAGCTAAACCTGACACTGCTGCTATAGAAGCTCAGGATCAGCAAGCACTGGCATTTACACCAAGCCTTGATGCAACACCTCGTACTGAAGAGACAAAACAACCCGAAGAAAAACCAGCCCTGGATTTTAATTTTGGAAATTTAGAGTTAACGCCGACTCAACCCGTAGATAAAGCCACCGAAACTCATGCTGAAACAGATCTAACTTCAAATCTAGCAACTGAACAAGTGACTGTTCAAGATAGTCCAGTTGAACTCGAAAAAGCTGAACTTGACTTTGCTGCAACAGAAGCAACTACTGAGTTAGAAACCAATACGCCTACACAGCGTGCACCAGAAGCGGTTACGCTAACTGACCCACTTGCACAATCTTTCCCAGATTTACAGCAGCTAGATGAAGCTCAGCTCAACTTAGACCTTGCTGAGCAATACATCGAACTTGGTGCTTATGAGTCTGCTCAAGTGTTGCTACAAAGTAGCCAGTCTCAGTTTAATGCTGAACAACAACAACGCTCACAAAAATTACTGAATCAAATAGCGTCTTGAAATAGATCGGTCTAATATAAGCAGTCTCCATGACTGCTTTTTTATGATGAAAAAATTTCTATTATGAAAACAATCGCTTTAATTTATATGGGTGGCACCTTTGGCTGTATCGGCGATCCATTGATGCCAATGCCTGAACACACCTTTTTACCAGCGCTGAAAAAAGTGATTCCCCCACATTTCTTGGTAGAGTGTTTTGCTGCCCCGAGCATCAGAGACAGTAGCGCGTGTACTGCGACTGACTGGCTCGAACTGGCACAGCAAGTACAGCAACTCCAGCTCGACGGTTTCCAGCATTTTGTCATTGTCCACGGTACAGATACTTTAAGCTATGCAGCGGCAACTCTTGCCCGTTTCTTGGGGCATTCTTGCCATGTCGTGATTACAGGTAGCCAATATCCTCTACTCAATATTGATGGAAATGACACTCGAGAGTTTACAGATGCATTGAGTAATTTAACCCTTGCATGTGAACAAGTACGCCAGCTTCCTGCAGGCGTATATCTTGCCTTTCACCAACAAATTTTCCATGCACAAACAGCATTAAAAGTACATACGACTGAATTAGATGCATTTGCAGGTATTTCAGCAACCCAAGAGTGTCATACCGTCGCTGATTACTTTATTGTCCAGGACGAGAAACTGGAACAAGCCACGCAACTCAGCGTGCTCAATTTAATGCTACAACCCATAACTCAAGAACAACTCGCCATACAACTGAAAAATATTCTCTCCAATCCACCCCACTTTTTAATCTTGCAAGGGTTTGGAACAGGCAATATTGCGGTTAATGATGAGATCCTATCGTTATTTGAAGCACTTTATCAGCGCCAATGCCTCACCATTGTTAGCACTCAAGTCACTTTCGGACAACTCGATCAGCGTTATGCGGTCAGTTCATGGATTCATTCTGCCAAAGTTTTGCTCAATGATTGTCACAGCCATGCCGATTTATATGCAAAAGTCCTGCAAATGTATTTAAAATACCCGACCCACGATCAATGCTTCACTCATTGGCAACAACACTAATCTTGAGGTTAAGACATGCAACGTTATGCAATTGGTATTGAATTTTGCGGTATTCAATACCGTGGATGGCAAACACAACAAGCAGGCGTTGCAAGTGTTCAAGAGACCATTGAAAAAGTCTTAAGTACCATTGCCAATCAACCTATTATTTTGCATGGTGCGGGGCGTACGGATGCTGGAGTGCACGCCACCAATATGGTTGCGCATTTTGATACCACTGCCATTCGACCAGATCGTGGTTGGCTCATGGGGGCAAATAGTCAACTTCCTAAAGATATCTCGCTTCAGTGGATCAAACGCATGGATGAGAATTTCCATGCCCGCTTTAAAGCAAGCGCGAGACGCTATCGCTATATCGTGTATAACGCACCGACTCGCCCAGCATTGTTGTATAAGCAAGTCACTCATCTTTATCAAACACTCGATGTCCAGAAAATGATTGCAGCGGCAACAAAATTTGAAGGTACTCATAATTTTGAGACCTTCCGCGCTGCAGCATGCCAATCCAATCAACCTGTACGTCACGTCAAACATTGTCGTTTGTTTGAACATGGTCGCTATCTGGTTCTAGACATTCAAGCGGATGGTTTTTTGCATCATATGGTGCGAAATATTATGGGGTGCTTACTTGAGATTGGACAAGGGATGTATGAGATCGACCATATTGATCACATGTTCGCTGCACAAGATCGTAAAGCAGCAGGTATTACGGCACCTGCCGATGGACTGTACTTCATCCAAGCAGAGTACCCCGAGCAATTTGACCTGCCTCAGCCACCATTGGGACCACATTGGTTAAATCTTCCTGAATAAAAAAAACCTTATCTATTCGATAAGGTTTTGGAAACAGTTAACGTTGCTTTCTTTTACGGTATTCGACAGGAGTTTCATTGGTCCAGCGCTTAAATGCGCGATAGAAAGTACTTGGCTCAGAAAATCCCGTTAAATACACGATACGCTCTACACTTTCACTGGTATTTGCCAATAGCTTTTTGGCTAAGCGGCAACGGTAGTCAGAAAGAATTTGCTGAAAACTGGTATTTGCTTCACTCAATTGGGTTCGTAAACGGCGTGGCGTGATGTTCAGTTGAGCGGCAACAGTCTCTAAGGTTGTTTCACCACTTTCTAGGGTTGACCCAATGGCACGGCGCACTTCACCCACTAAATCATAACGAGCTAGTTCTTGTAATTTTTCAATCGCCAGTTGCTCATGCAGTTGTAATAATTCTGGTTCAGCTTGCCATAATGGATAATCCAGTACAGTCGCATCAAAATAGAGACGTGTCTCTTTTTGACCTAAACTCACTGGACAACCGAAAACACGGAAATATTCATCATCATCAGCGCCATCATTGAAATTAAAATCAATATAAATCGGCTGAAATTGCCCTTCAGTAATAAACTTAAAGAAACGTAGAATACCCGACATCGCACATTCGGAAAAATGACGATTCACCAGATTATCTGGCCAATATTGCTCACCATTACTGAGATAGCAACGACCATCTTCAATAATCAATTTAGCATCAAAAGCATCACTGATTAAACGTTGGTAAGCCAAAGCACGCTTTAAGCCTTCACCAAAAGTTTCACTACTAATAAATAAATGTTCAATCACTTGCCCACGATATAAAGGCAAATGCTCACCAAGATGTAGCCCAATATCTGGATCGTTACTCACTTCTTGTGCAGCAATCCAAAATGCATTTTGCGCACTTAATGGCGTTCGTGCATTGGTATCCACTTGATTGAGAGCCACTCCAGCCTTGGTTAAAATCTCTTCAGTCGGTAATCCGGCTTTACGAATCGCCTGATAACCAAAGCGCAATACAACTGATGCATCTGTTAGCTGACCCACGCAGTGCCCTTCCCTGTAAGTACATTATTGTGACAATGAACAATAAATTTAGATTAACGTTGATTGACCAAACTGACAACAATATTCTGCTTCTTTTGTAAAAAAAATTTATAAATTGTCTAACAATTTCTTTCGGCTAATATCTGGCTGCCTTATCGTGACTTAATCTTGTAAATTTTAAATAAATTGACTATAATTTGCGCCTTTCCAATTTGATCATCAGGTAGGCCATGGCCAATAAAGAGGAACTCATCGAGTTCGAAGGCGTTGTCACCGAAACGCTTCCTAATACTATGTTCCGTGTACGTTTAGAAAACGGTCACGAAGTTATTGCTCACATTTCTGGTAAAATGCGTAAACACTATATCCGTATTTTGACAGGCGACAGCGTAAAAGTTGAAATGACACCTTATGACTTAACAAAGGGTCGTATTACTTATCGTGCGCGCTAAGAATTCGTGAATGCAAAAAAGCCACATGAGTTGTGGCTTTTTTTATAAGCTCTATATTCTCTCTTATGCGATTCCTTAAGAGGAATGGTTTAGTATAATCAAATAAAGATCGACTATTTTCTATAACGATTATTATCCCAATTTATATTATTGAATAGTCAAATAAAAATTAACCAGTGATTAAAATTCAGGATATATCCCATGCATTATAAGTTTTTTATTCTCAGCTTTGTGTTGATACTACAAGCCTGTACAACGCCGAAATGGCAATCCATTCAATTACAAGACTATCTACAACCTTATATCGGACAATCCGCACAGAACATTCAACAAAATCTCAACTTGAATGATTTAGGCTTTCAAACGCTTAAACACCCTCAAATAACGACAAATACTTTGACGTATACTGTCTTACGCCCAATCAACATCCCCATCCCAATTGCCGAGTCTATAAGTGGTTCAGGGGCGAATATGGGAGGTTCAGTGCGATTAAACTCTGCCTCTACCCGACAACAGTCTTATGATGTCAATTTTTATTGCCATATTATTTTTGAGCTCGATCAGCAACAAATTGCAGGCTCAATTCGCTATGAAGGCAAAGCTTGCTAAAGCTATATTCCAAATAAAAAACGCAGCCTTAGCTGCGTTTTTTATTTATAAGCATTTAGTTGAGTGCAGAAACTACCGCCTCGCCCATCGCATCTGTACCTACTTTGCTCATACCTTCAGACATAATGTCAGCTGTACGGAAACCTTGATCCAGAACTTGACCAACAGCATCTTCAATCGCTTTTGCTGCTGCCTCTTCACGGAAGGTATAACGCAACATCATCGCTACAGAGAGAATGGTTGCAAGCGGGTTTGCGACATTTTGACCTGCGATATCTGGCGCAGAACCATGACAAGGCTCATACATTCCCTTGCCATTCTCATCCAATGATGCAGAAGGTAACATACCAATTGAACCCGTCAACATCGCTGCTTCATCCGATAAAATATCACCGAATAAATTACCAGTCACAATCACATCAAATTGTTTAGGCGCACGTACTAATTGCATCGCTGCATTGTCAACATACATGTGTGATAACTGAATATCTGGATATTGTGCTTGCTGTAAATCAGTAACAGTTTGCTTCCACAACTCAGTCACTTCAAGCACATTGGCTTTATCCACTGAGCAGACTTTTCCACCACGTAATCCTGCAAGCTCAAACGCTACTTTGGCGATACGCTTGATTTCACTTTCTGAATAAACGTCAGTGTTATAGCCTTGTTTCTCGCCATTTTCGAGTTCACGAATACCACGTGGTTGACCGAAATAGATTCCACCTGTTAATTCACGAACAATCAGGATATCTAAACCTGCAACAATTTCTGGTTTTAAACTCGAAGCATCAGCCAATTGTGGATATAAAATAGCTGGGCGTAAGTTTGCAAACAGATTGAGTTCACTACGAATTTTTAATAGCCCACGCTCAGGACGGATAGAACGTTCAATCGTATCCCACTTCGGTCCACCGACTGCACCTAATAAAATTGCATCAGCTTTCTTTGCTTGTTCGCTCGTGATTGCTGGATAAGGTTCGCCGTGTGCATCTATCGCAGAGCCACCGAGTAAACCATGCTCCCATGTCAAACCTAGATTAAATTTATCATTGACCTTAGTCAGTACTTTCTCAGCAGCGCCAACGATCTCTGGGCCAATGCCATCACCCGCTAAAATTAAAATATGTTTAGACATCTATTTTTCCAGTTTGATATATGCAGTTTTCACTGCAAGCGAATTAAATCTTTTTTTCAATAAATTCACCTAAGCCTTTGCTGACATCATAAGATCGGCAAAAACGGCGAATCGTCTGTTGCTCTTGCTGTAAATCGACACATAATGGATCAGGTGCAGAAACTGTTAATAAACTTCCTGAACGCGATGGGCGATCTCGATACATTTTGAAGGTATAGTTTAGATACGGTTTAAACTTATGAATAACATGAAAGGTTTCCGCACGATCTAGTGAAATCGGATAAAAACGGATCACGATTTCGTATTCTTTCGCAGGAACACTGAGATAAACTTGCTGTTTTCGGCTAAACACAGAACCTTGTAGTCTGACAATGCCGCGTTCCATCGCTTCTCGACTTATACGATGTGAAGTTGCATTAATGACCTCAATATCATTAATTCGAGCAAACTCACAATTCTCAACGCCTGAACAATGTAAGGTTGCATTATTCGCTTTTTGCTCTAACGAATTTTGAGCAATACGAACGTGGTCAACCACATTAGATGTGTTTTGACATCCAGCTAAAATTGTTCCAATAGATAAACACAACAAAATATTGCGTGCCAATATCCTTCTCATTGTTCAGGCCCAGTCCTCATGTCATATCAACATGCAAGCAAAATAATCTTTGTTTGCATGTTAGCAAGAGTTGTATCGCTATGCTATGACTATGTTCAAAATGTATTCAAACAATTAGGCTTTGATTTCTGCAAATACCCAAGGACGTGCCTGTTTAGCCTTAGCTTCATAAGCATGTATCTCGTCAGCAACTTGCAAAGTTAAACCAATGTCGTCCAAACCATTCAATAAACAGTGTTTACGGAATGGATCAATTTCAAATTTAAATGCTTCACCTTTCGGCGTGCGTACTTCTTGAGCTTCTAAATCAATCGTGAGTTGATAACCTTCGGCTTCAGCACATTCTTTAAATAACTGATCAACAATCTGTTCAGATAAAATTACAGGTAACATACCGTTTTTAAAACAGTTATTAAAGAAAATATCCGCAAAGCTTGGTGCAATCACAGTACGAAAACCATATTCATTCAATGCCCAAGGTGCATGTTCACGACTTGAACCACACCCGAAGTTGGTACGTGCCAATAAAATTGTTGAACCTTGATAACGTGGCTTATTTAAAACGAAATCTGGGTTTTTCGGACGCTTACTAATATCCTGCCCTAAATAACCCTCATCCAAATAACGCAATTCATCAAATAAGTTATCGCCAAAACCTGTACGCTTAATTGATTTTAAAAACTGCTTTGGAATAATTAAATCTGTATCGACATTGGCACGATCTAAAGGGGCAACAACACCCTGTTCAACTGTATATTTTTTCATGGTTTGCTCCCTTAGAATGTCCGAACATCAACAAAATGACCTGCAATTGCTGCCGCTGCTGCCATTGCTGGACTAACCAAATGCGTACGACCACCATTACCTTGGCGACCTTCAAAGTTACGATTCGAGGTTGATGCGCAATGTTCACCTGGCTGTAACTTATCTGCATTCATTGCCAAACACATTGAGCAACCAGGTTCACGCCATTCAAAACCTGCTTCTAAGAAAATCTGATCTAAACCTTCTTGTTCGGCTTGCTGTTTAACCAAACCAGAACCCGGAACAATCATCGCTTGTTTAATGCTAGTCGCCACTTTACGACCTTTGACAACTTCGGCAGCGGCACGGATATCTTCGATACGTGAATTTGTGCAAGAACCAATAAACACGCGATCTAATTGAATATCAGCTAACGCCTGACCTGCATTTAAACCCATGTATTGGTATGCACGCGTCCAGTCATTGCGTTGTACATCATCTTTGGCCTGTTCTAAAGTTGGTACTGCTTGAGACACTGGAATGACCATTTCTGGTGAAGTTCCCCATGAAACTTGTGGTTCAATCTCTGCGCCATTTAATACCACGACCGCGTCAAACTCAGCATCTTCATCAGAATGTAAAGTATTCCAATATTCTACTGCTTGATCCCACTGTTCACCTTTAGGTGCATAATTACGATCTTTCACATAAGCGATGGTTTTTTCATCAACAGCCACCATACCCACGCGTGCGCCTGCTTCGATTGCCATATTACAAACCGTCATACGACCTTCAATCGACATATCACGGAACACTTGTCCACCAAATTCGATGGCATAGCCTGTACCACCCGCTGTACCAATTTTACCTATGATGGCCAAAACCACATCTTTCGATGTCACACCTTTGCCCAATACGCCATCAACACGAACAAGCATATTCTTCGATTTTTTCTGTACCAAGCATTGCGTCGCCAATACATGCTCAACTTCAGATGTCCCAATACCATGCGCTAAACAACCAAACGCACCATGCGTTGCCGTATGTGAATCGCCACAAACGACGGTCATTCCAGGCAAAGTTAAACCTTGTTCAGGTCCAACTACATGCGCGATCCCTTGACGAATATCATTAATCCCAAATTCAACAATGTTAAAGGTCTTACAGTTATCATCTAAGGTTTGCACTTGGATACGTGATGTATCATCTTCAATCCCCGCAATCCCTTGTTCACGCTCTTTCTTAGAGGTTGGAACGTTATGGTCAGGTGTTGCGACATTGGCACTTAAACGCCAAGGTTGACGACCAGCAAGTTGTAAGCCTTCAAATGCTTGTGGGCTGGTCACTTCATGTAATAAATGGCGATCAATATAAATCAAACATGAACCATCGTCACGTTGCGTTACTAAATGGTCATCCCATAATTTGTCATACAATGTCTTGCCTGCCATGTCGTCGCTCTCCATCGTGCTTGCCATAGGACTGGGTATCTAAATCTTAAAATAATTATAGCAATGCTTTCACATAAATCTAATTTATCATTTTTATAAATTAACAAACTTTTTGGAATGATTAGTTTTATAATAATGGTCTATTCAACCACGATTCATAAATCCAATCATCAACAATTGAAATTTCTTTTTTACATTTTTAATGATAATGATTATTATTTATATAAATCTAATTTGATAAGACGGTGACAGCATGGCTAATATTCAGCAATTTGTGATTAAAAATCAGCGAACCTTGAAAAAGACCTTAAGTTATTACTTCATGCATATTACAGTGGCCATGCTTGTTGCTTATGTAGTCACGGGAAATATCATTATGGCGGTGACTTTGAGTTTGCTCGAACCTACCGTACAAGCATTTGCATACTTCTTCCATGAAAAAATTTGGAATAAAACAGAACAAAAAGCCTAACTTTTAATTATACATATACAGCTTTAACTATATTTGCTCACCGCTTTTACCTAAAATAGTCAGCTGTATATGCTCCATCTCACAACAAGCAACTAAATTTTAACGATTTTCGAGCCTAAATTATGAATCTTGCCGCCTTTGAAGCGTTTGTTAAAGTTATGGAAACAGGTTCAATTTCGATTGCTGCTGAACAGCTTTTCATTACTCAACCTGCGGTGACCAAACGGATTCATAGTTTAGAAGAATATTTTGGCGTCAAACTATTTGAATCGGCTGGTCGAGGAATTCAACCCACACATGCTGCCCATTCCTTATTGCCCAAAGTCAAAACATGGCTGAATGAACTCGGTGAAATTCATCATACATTGAGCCATGAACAAGCCCAAGTTCAAGGTCGCCTCAAGATCGGTACCAGCCATCATATTGGTCTACATCATCTTGCTGAACCATTAAAAAAGTTTGTACAGCTTTTTCCCAAAGTCACCTTGGACGTTCATTTCGTGGATTCGGAACAAGCTCATGAACAAGTACTGGCTGGAGAATTAGAGTTAGCATTTCTGACTTTGCCACCCGTCGGTGATGATCGTCTCAACTATGTCACAATCTGGGAAGATCCTTTGGTTTTCGTCTCCGCACCATTTCATCCCTTGACTCAACAACACGACCTTCAACTTGAGGATTTGATTGCCTATTCAAGCTTATTACCTGCAGCGCATACTTATACCAGTCAAATCACGTTGGCTGAGTTTGAAAAAAAAGGATTAAAGCCCAGAATTACCATGAGCAATAATCCTTTAGAGTCCATCAGAATGCTGGTTTCGATCGGTTTAGGGTGGTCGGTATTACCAAAAACCTTACTGAATCATGAGCTCACTCGCTTAGATTTGAATTTAAACATGAACCGTCAGTTAGGCATGGTCTGGCACCCTGCACGAATCCAATCAAAAGCGGCTGAAGAACTGATTCAGATGATGACTTAGATCGACCAGTCCTGAATCTCCCATTGTTTTTCTCGGGCGAGTTTTTCCAAACGATCATCAGGATTCACCGCAATCGCATGGGTCGCATATTCAAGTAAAAAACGATCATTGATCGAGTCGGAATAAGCCCATGACTCGCTAACTGCACGTCCTGTTAACCATTGATCCAAACGTGCAAGTTTCCCTTTTTGATAACATGGAATCCCCGTCACCTTGCCTGTGTATTTGCCATCGAATACTTCAGCGCTGGTTGCAATAATTTCGGTAATGCCAAACTCTCGGAAAATGGGTGCTGTAATAAAATCGCTAGTCGCGGTAATTCCCACTATGGCGTGTCCCAAATCTTGATGCTTTTTAATCGCATCAAAACCTTTAGGGCGCATTTTAGGGCGAATGACTTTTTGCATAAACAACTGATGAAGATCAGTTAAGTAGGTATTGTCATGTTGGGTTAAAAATTCAAAAACGAATTCATTATAAGCAATCGGGTCAAGTTGTCCCGCCTTATAATCTTCATAAAATTTATCGTTCATTTGACGATGATGAACTGGATCAACCAAACCTTCATTGACCAAAAATTCACCCCACGAATGGTCAGAATCGGTATTTAACAGGGTGTGATCTAAATCAAACAAAGCCAATTTCATATAAATGCTCATTTAAATGCAAATTAAAGAAAAAAAACGTAAATCTATTTCCGTAAGTCACTAAAAATTCGTTAAGATCATAGCAATTTTAAACATTTTACTTTGATCTTTTACGAGTTGGACGTGCAAGCGTGACTGTCCCCGAGATCAAAGTCAACGATATAGACAAAATTTAGGTAGCCAAATGATCGACTCAGAAGGTTTCCGACCCAACGTCGGGATCATTTTGGCAAACGATGACGGACACGTCTTATGGGCAAAACGCATTGGTCACAATGCTTGGCAATTTCCACAAGGAGGAATCCAGTTTGGAGAAACCCCTGAACAGGCACTTTATCGTGAACTGAGAGAAGAAGTCGGTTTATTGCCCGAACACGTCCAAATTATAGCGCAAACAAAAGGTTGGCTGCGTTATCGTTTGCCACATCGGTACATTCGGTCAGATTCAGATCCGGTATGTATTGGACAAAAGCAAAAGTGGTTTTTACTGAAACTGACGGCATCGCCACATCATATTCAGTTAAATCTCACTGACCCACCCGAATTCGACGAATGGCAATGGGTGAGTTATTGGTATCCTTTGGGCCAAGTGGTCAACTTCAAGCGAGATGTTTACCGTAAAGCCATGATGGAGTTGTGTTTACAATTACCTCAGCGTTAATGAGAGTCTGTTGACATTTTAACCATGCCTTGCGTTATAGGCTAAAATAACTCGGACAAGGCATGAAACGTAGGCAATGGCGATACCCTTGTCAAGTTTCATAACGAAGTTCGAGGCAATTTTAGCCATAACCCTTCGGGACAGGGACATTCTTTGATGCTACGGTGTTATGCCTTACTCATTTAGAATAGCTAAATCTCGTAAGTCATGCCTTGTACCATCTAAAGAATGTTCACTGTCGCAAGCATCTGTAAAATACCAACAGACTCTCTTGTTAAATCATCACTTTAGGCAATGATTTTTGGCAAGAGAGCTGTTATAACTAGGCAATAACGATTTATAAATTGGAGTAAACATCCATGTCAAACATGCAACTCGACACCCTCAGACGCATTGTCCAAGAAATTAATGCGTCCGTCAGTTTGCATGATTCTTTGGACATTATGGTCAACCATGTGGCTGAAGCAATGGATGTGGATGTGTGCTCGATTTATTTACTGGATGAGCGTAATAAACGTTATGTTCTGATGGCCTCCAAAGGTCTAAATCCAGAATCTGTTGGTCAAGTTGCATTAAATGTAGGTGAAGGCCTAGTTGGATTAGTCGGTCAACGCGAAGAAATCGTCAACCTCGACAACGCACCGAAGCATGACCGTTTTGCTTATTTACCCGAAACAGGCGAGGAATTATTTAACTCCTTCCTCGGCGTCCCTGTTATGTATCGTCGTAAAGTAATGGGCGTTCTTGTTGTACAAAAGAAGGAACCTCAAGACTTTAGTGAAGCGGCCGAATCTTTTCTCGTTACACTTTGCGCACAACTCTCAGGTGTAATTGCCCATGCGCATGCTGTAGGAAATATTGATGTATTCCGCAAACCCAGTAATGGCCCTAGCTACAAAACCTTTCAAGGCGTATCTGGTGCAGGGGGAATTGCCTTAGGACGTGCTATCGTATTGTATCCGCCTGCAGATCTTACCGCGATTCCAGATCGTGAAGCTGATGATATCAGTGAAGAATTGGAACTCTTGGATCAAGCGATTGTTGCTGTTCGCGCAGAAATCCAATCACTTGATGAAAAAATGCAAGATTCATTGATGTCGGAAGAACGTGCGCTATTTAGTGTGTTCTTACGAATGCTAGATGAAAATGCACTGCCAAGTGAGATCAAAGACTATATTCGTGATGGTAGTTGGGCACAAGGTGCTGTACGCAAGGTTATTGATAAGCACACTGCTTTGTTTGCGCAAATGGAAGATGATTATTTGCGTGAACGCGTATCAGACCTAAAAGATCTAGGCCGTCGCATTCTCGCATGCTTACAAGAAAATGATACAAGTCATCGGGAATTGAGCCCCGATAGTATTCTGATTGGTGAGGAAATTAGTACTGCTGCATTAGTTGAACTTCCTGTTGATAATATTGCCGCGATTGTGACTTCAGAAGGTGCCGCCAATTCACATATGGTGATTGTTGCGCGTGCTCTAGGTATCCCAACCGTGGTCGGGGTGACTGAACTACCGATTACCACACTTGATGACATTGAGATGATCGTCGATGCTTATCAAGGACGTATCTTTGTAAATCCACCACGACGTTTACGTCAGCGTTATAAAGAGGTCCAAAAAGAAGAAGAGCAAATTGCGAAAGATTTAAAACAATACGAAACCAAAGATGCAATTACCCCTGATGGTGTTGCCATTCCATTATTTGTTAATACGGGTTTAATGATTGATGTCGTCCGTGGCGTGCAACGTGGTGCCAAGGGCGTTGGTTTGTATCGTAGTGAAATCCCTTTCATGCTCCGTGATCGCTTTCCTGGTGAAGAAGAACAACGGGCAATTTATCGTCAACAGCTCAGCCATTTTGCCAATAAACCCGTCACCATGCGAACTCTCGACATTGGTGCGGATAAGGACTTACCTTACTTTAGCATTGAAGAAGAAAACTCAGCTCTAGGTTGGCGTGGCTTGCGTTTTACGCTCGATCATCCAGAAATTTTCTCAGCCCAAATTCGTGCCATGCTGAAGGCAAGTATTGGTTTAAACAATCTGCATATTCTATTACCGATGGTGACCAGTGTCAGTGAGGTTGAGGAAGTTCTGTATTTATTGGAACGTGACTGGATTGCGGTTCAAGAAGAAGAACAAGTAAAAATCAATAAACCAAAAATTGGGATTATGGTCGAAGTCCCAAGTGTATTGCTACAAATTGATGAATTTGCAGAGTTGGTGGATTTTTTCTCAGTAGGTTCAAATGACTTAACTCAATACCTACTTGCAGTAGATCGTAACAATCCTCATGTTGCCAACGTATACTCACATTACCATCCATCAGTCCTCAGGGCACTCAAACGCTTAGCACTCGACTGTCAGGCACATCAAAAACCTGTCAGTGTTTGTGGAGAGATGGCAGGTGATCCATTAACTGCAATTCTATTAATTGCGATGGGTTTCGATACCCTATCAATGAGTTCGAGTAATATCCTTAGGGTACGTAAAGCAATTTGTCACGTTCCAATGAGTGATGCTAAACGCCTACTTGATGACGTTCTGCAAATGAATAATCCTTTGGTCATTAAAAGTTGGTTAGAACACTATTTCAGAACTCATGGTTTAGCAGACATGGTTAAATCGAATCGTTTAGTCAGTGCTTAAACACTCCACCTAAACGAATATAAACCACATTTCAAAGGGGATTCTCTTAGACCGGAATCCCCTTTATTTATAGGAATTATTTTGTAACTCGACAGTAAACTAACTGCTTGCCCTCATTGAGGTAAACATGAAGCAATGGATGAGTATTATTAATCATCACTTTCGGTTCAGATAACAAACCCCACTGTTTTACATAACTGCAACAGGTCAAATTCATCGTTTTTTGTTGAACTCATCGATTCTTAGACAGGCTTTTCATCAACCTAAGGTCTTTCTCATTAAAAACAAAAAAATTAATTAAGCTTTTATTTTTAGGTATTTTTTATTATTTTTAATAATTTAAACATCCGCAAATTTCATGGGCATGTTTAAGCGTTACACAGTTTCAATCGAATAAAGCATTTAAGATATCAACTTTAATCCATTGGAAAAAAAAGCATCATCAACTTAGAGTAAAAATACAAAGGATGCGGACTTAGGCATTGCACATCAATTTAGGCATCTGAGATTTTGATACCGATTTTGTCAATGCGACGGTTACTCATCCATATCTTTGAACGGTCCAATAGTCGGGATAACGTTACTCAGCCGTTATCTTGATGGAGAAGAATCATGAGCCAAGACGATAAAAAATGTCCTTACAACCACTTAACCACTGACTTCGGTGCTCCAGTAGTCGATAACCAAAATAGTTTAACAGCGGGTGCGAGAGGTCCTCTACTTGCCCAAGATTTATGGCTGAATGAAAAACTTGCTAACTTTGTTCGTGAGGTCATCCCTGAGCGACGTATGCATGCCAAAGGTTCAGGTGCATTTGGTACTTTCACTGTCACCCATGATATTACCCAATATACCCGCGCTAAGATTTTTAGCGAAATCGGCAAGAAAACCGAAATGTTTGCTCGCTTTACTACGGTTGCTGGTGAGCGTGGTGCTGCCGATGCCGAACGCGACATTCGTGGTTTTGCTTTAAAGTTTTATACCGAAGAAGGCAACTGGGATATGGTGGGCAACAATACCCCCGTATTCTTCTTACGTGATCCACGTAAATTCCCTGATCTAAACAAAGCCGTAAAACGCGACCCGAAAACTAATCTACGCAGTGCAACCAATAACTGGGATTTCTGGACCTTGCTGCCAGAAGCTTTGCATCAGGTTACGATCGTGATGTCAGACCGTGGTATCCCAGCCAGCTACCGTCACATGCATGGTTTTAGTAGCCATACCTATAGTTTCATCAATGCAGCCAATGAACGTTTCTGGGTAAAATTCCACTTTAGAACCCAGCAAGGCATTAAAAACCTGACTGATGCTGAAGCAGGTGATCTGGTTGGTCAAGATCGTGAAAGCCATCAACGTGATTTGTTTGACGCGATTGAGCGTAAAGACTATCCAAAATGGACGCTCTTCGTTCAGGTGATGCCAGAACAAGAGGCAGAAAAAGTTCCATATCATCCATTTGATTTAACCAAAGTCTGGCCACACGGCGATTATCCACTGATTGAAGTGGGCGAGTTTGAGCTGAACCGTAATCCTGAAAACTTCTTCCTCGATGTCGAACAATCGGCCTTTGCCCCAAGCAATCTGGTACCTGGGATCAGTGCTTCGCCAGACCGTATGTTGCAGGCTCGCCTATTTAACTATGCCGATGCACAACGCTACCGTTTAGGCGTGAATTATCAACAAATTCCAGTAAATGCAGCCCGTTGCCCTGTGCATAGTAATCATCGTGATGGCCAAGGCCGTATTGATGCGAATTATGGCAGTTTGCCGCATTATGAACCAAATAGCTTCAATCAATGGCAAGAGCAACCGCAATTTAGAGAACCGCCATTGAAAATTAATGGTGATGCAGATTTCTGGGATTTCCGTGAAGACGATAATGACTATTTCAGTCAACCTCGCGCTTTATTTGAACTCATGACTCCTGAGCAACAAGATGCTTTATTTGGGAATACTGCACGAGCAATGGGCGATGCTTTAGATTTTATTAAATATCGCCATATTCGAAATTGCTATGCATGCCACCCTGCTTATGGTGAAGGTGTTGCAAAAGCCCTAGGCATGACCGTAGCTGATGCCCTCGCTGCACGTGCGACTGATCCAGCACGTCATTTGCCAAGCTTTCTATAAATATCAATCTCAGATCAAAAGCCATCTTCGGATGGCTTTTTTATGGAATTGGGTGATCATTTAGGAGCACATTTTTATCACATGCTGCCCTTTCATGAATGAGTTTGCATCAATTAACAGATTCTACAATTTAGTCCGTAAATAGTTGGATTCTGATGGACGAATCAAGACTTAAGCTCTTATAAAATGCCCTTCACGAATACAATAAAATGGACTCACTAACTTTGAGGAAGTCTTCATTTCATGCATCAGCTCTTGCTCTGGCGCATCCCGTCCCTCATCAGTCAACTGAAAAGTTCGATAATGGATTGCCAGAGATCGATGAGCATGTAAATCCAAATGGGCATGAAAAGCATCTTGTGGATTCATATGGACATAGCGCATCAAATGGCGAGGTTCATATGCACCGATGGGTAACAGTGCGACCCTTGCATCACCATATCGCTCATGGATTTGTTTAAAGTGCCCAGCGTAACCTGTATCACCTGCAAAGAAACAATGTCCTGTTTTTGCGAGCAACGAAAATCCGCCCCATAACGCACGATTCTGATCTCTCATTCCTCGTCCAGATGCATGCTGTGCAGGAGTATAAGCAATTTTTAATTCATCATGGAATGGAATTTCTTGCCACCAATCCATCTCAATCACATGCAAATGCTCTGGCATATAATAACCATTGCCTAGACCGGTATAGATCGGCATTGCAAACTTCTGATGTAGCCACTCTAATGTCGCCAAATCCAGATGATCATAATGATTATGGCTCAGCAGCACACCATGAATATAAGGCAGATGCTCTAAAGCAATTCCCGCAGTACACGCCCGTTGTGGACCTCGCCCTTGCTGAGGGCTGGCATATTCACTCCAAACAGGATCTGTTAGAAAATTGTACGGACCGATTTGAATCAAAACAGTCGCATGGCCTACGAACCATATTTGCCAATCATTCAAATCCGCATGAGGACGATTTTGTGGAAATTCCAAAATTTGATTGCGTAAATTTAGTTCATGCGCACGATCAACTGTCCATGTGAAAGACTTACGCGTCGCAAGCCATTTCAACAAGCCTTTGCGACCCAATGGTGACAAAGGACGTTCTAGATTATAGAAACGATCTACACCGCTATGCTCAGATGCCTCATGCGGAAATGGAGGTTTCATCCATGTATGGCTCAAGCAAGATTGTGTCGGCAATTGATAGGTTAATGTCGGCTTATCTTTCATGTACGTCTTCTATGGTGAAATCCAATCGCATGGGATAATAGGGATATTTCAGTCTTTAGGCTTTAAGTGGCAAGTCAATCCAAGCTTTCCTCATATACAAATTGTATCAATCTCAGAAAATTTAATGACGCCCTGATCCTAACATAAGCTCTTAGTTATGCTGATTTTCTTTGACTGAGTCAATACCATTTTAACGACGTTATCATACGGATTGACCGTTGATTTTATCCTCAATAATATGCACTGTTTTTTACCCTCGATTTCCTCTCCACGTCAAAAACAGCCGCATCAAGCGACTGTTTTTTATATCTCTAAATCCTTAGCCAGCCTGACTAAAAAATTCAGCAAATTTCTCATAACTTGGGCGTTTACTTACATTATCTAAATAACGTTCTATTGCTGGATGGGGTTGTATCTCTTCCATTTTCAACTGCCAGAATAACATGGCTGCCACCAACACATCTGCCGTTGTAAACTGCTCACCACATAAATATGGTGCAGCTTCACTCACGCCAATCACAAAGGCATTGTAAGCATCATCATAGTCACCATAGCCCACTGAAGACTTTTGTTCAGGATTCACCCCTACGCCAAGCATGCGGTCTGTTGCAGCGGCTTCCCACGGTCCAGAAATAAAGAATAACCAACGATAATAAATGCCACGTTGCGGATCACTTAGCGCTGGCGCTAAGCCTTTCTCTGCAAACTTATCGGTTAAATAAGCGCAAATAGCCCCCAACTCATAAATCACCACATTATCATCAACCAGAACAGGTACTTTCCCAAAAGGATTAATTTTTAAATATTCAGGTGTTTTCATTTCTGTATCAAAAGCAACTTCAATACGTTCACATTCAACACCCAGTTCGATTAACAACCAATCGACAACAACACCACGTGAAAAAGAATTTGTATATAGTTTTAGAGCCATTTTGATATTTCCTTGTTTATTTGGTCTTATTTAAATTTAATACTTTTGTTTGTCAGTTTTTGTCAGTAGTCGAACGACACACTTCTTGTAGCCACCATTGCTGGAATAACTGTTGTTTAAAATGCGGATATAATTCTTGGCTTAAACTCAGCTGCTGTATGCGATCTATTCTGAAATGTCGAAATCCATTCCGTAGTTCACACCATGCCGCTAAAACAATACGATCATTAAAATATCCTAATGCAAATGGCCACAACACTCTTGAACTGACTCGTTGCTGCTCATCCACATAATCGACCACAATTTTGACTTGTTGCCGAATGGCGATTCGAGCCTGCTCTACCAACCGTTCATCTACAGGCAACCAGGTTTGGATTGATCTAAGCGTTGTATGTTGCAATAAATGCTGGCAATGCATAGGTAATACCGCATTTAATTTTGCCAATACTGAAGTAGATGCTGACTTTAAAGCTTGATCAGGGATCTCACTTAACCAATTTAATGCCAAGAAAATGGCTTCGATTTCGGTTTCATTTAGAGTCATCGGTGGGAGTAAAAAGTTTTCTTTGAGTTGGAACCCTAAGCCCGCTGCAGCGTCAATATTTACACCTTGCTCTCGCAAACTCTCAATATCACGATAAACACTACGCTGACTGATCCGTAAACGTTCCGCCAGTACCTTGGCAGTCACGGGATATCGATATTCTCTTAATAATTGCAAAAGATTGAGCAAGCGGATTGAACGACTCATGGCTTTCCTATGATTTTGTTATTATTTTTTGATGGGAGAGTATACTCCCCCACCTTGGTGTAATTCTTAAATCACTTAACCTTCAATGAGTGCAGGCGGTTGTATAACACCCTGTAAAAAACCATGCAATTCTTGCACATTGCCTGCAATCGTCAGTGGTTGATAACGCTGTAACGTTTCAATACTATGCACGCCATAACTAACGCCGATTCTTGGCATATTCAGATTTTGTGCCATCTCAAGATCATAGCTGGTATCTCCCACCATAATGGCACGTTCTACAGCCACACCCATTTCTGCAATGATTTCTTGCAACATCAATGGATCAGGTTTAGATCGAGTTTCACTCGCTGCACGGGTGATATCAAAAATGTCATGGCTATTGGTTTGTCCTAACACACGATCCAAGCCTTTACGGCTTTTGCCCGTCGCAACAGCGAGTTTCAGACCTTGTTGCTTTAAATCTGTGAGCAGTTCAGCCACCCCATTAAACCAGACATCACCCTTTGAGTTCGCCACATAATGATCGGCATAACATTGCAAAATATCCTGCTGTAAATGTGGCACCTGTGGAAATAAGATTTGCATCACCTCAGGTAAACCCAAACCAATGATACTTTTCGCAGCAACATCGGTAAGCGGTTGTTCAAATTGTTGGGCAGCATACTGCAGGCTTGCCACAATTTGCCCAACAGAATCAAACAAGGTGCCATCCCAATCAAAAATCACCAATTCCACATTTTGACGTATGATGAGGTTCTCAATTTGATTCATGATTGCTTTCTCAACTCATCAATTAACTGCTGCATATCCTCAGGCATAGGTGCTTCAATGATTGGATAATTCGGAATCTCTAAACGCATGGCATGCAAACACAAACGTCTCGCCTCAGGCCCTGAATACGATGTATTGTGGCCATATTTATCATCCCCAATCAGCGGATGACCAATACTTAAACCATGTACGCGAATTTGATGGGTACGACCGGATAAAGGCGAAGCATGCACCAAAGTTGCTGTTTTAAAACGCTCAGCCACTTTCCATTCTGTTTTACTAGGCTTACCTTCTTTAGTGACACGCACGCGACGTTCACCATTGGACAGTTCATAACGCAATAAAGGTGCGTCAATCAACTGTCTATCCAAACTCACTTGTCCTTTGACAATCGCGGCATAGGTTTTCTGAATTTTATGCTCACGAAGTAAGTCTTGTAGCAATTTTAAGGTACTGCGCTTTTTACTAATCATCACCAAGCCTGAAGTATCTCGGTCAATACGATGAATCAGTTCTAAATATTTTTTACCTGTCGCGGCACGTAAAGCTTCAATCAAGCCATACGCAACACCACTCCCCCCATGTACTGCGATGCCTGAAGGTTTATTGACCACCAATAAACCTTCATCTTCATAAACCACACGACTCAATAAACTTTGAGCAACACTATCACTTACAGGAGCAGCAGTTTCATCTTTTTGCTCATAACGAATCGGTGCGACACGAATCTGGTCACCAATGTTCAACCGTGTTTCTGCCTTTATTCTTTTTTTATTGACACGTACTTGTCCTTCACGAATCAAACGATAGATTCGACTTTTTGGAACACCTTTTAATCGGGTAAATAAAAAGTTATCTATTCGCTGCCCGTCTTGATGCTCATCCACGTCAAACCAAGTGACACTTTGCCATTGTTGTGTAGAATTCATACGCTCGATTTATCCAAGATTTGCTAAATATGATTAAAAAATGATCATTTAGCTAAGTTATTTCACAAGAAACCTAAACTTAGCCCATAGGCAGATGCCGCAAGGTTTGATATATTCAGCGCACGGATACCACCGTAAGTGAGCATCAAATCAAAAATTTTATTTAGATAAAATTTTAAATCGAAGAGATATTCACCAACAGCTCGGATAGGTCCTAAAGAATTATGCCGACGCCGAAGGCTTATTATATCGGCAAAATGACAAACTGTTGCGTTTAATTGTGCATCTGCACATACAGTTTGTTCAGAAAAAATATGTCGCCAACTCTTGTTGGTTATTAAACGTAAACTGATCCACATCAGACAATTTGCTCCCTGATGTCGCATTCAGGCTAAAGCGTTGATGCATTGGAACTGCTAAGCAGAGATACGATGATCATTCCGTATCAAGAACTTCCAGATGGATCGACTTCAATGCTTAATGACAGTGAAAGTCACCATCCAATGCACCGCTCACCCGCCAGTGAAGCGTACAGGAAACTTTGATTATGTCGGATCTAGTGATATTTCACAGATGTAAGACATGAATGAAATGTCAATAGATCGAAGATTAAAGCAGTATTGCTGACATCGAAACAACCGTATCAAAGCCCAAGCTGGATTTACAGTCAGTGGTTTCAGAGCATCCGAAATACAGTTGCTTCTGAGTCTTGATCGCGCCAATTTGATGTTTGCTCAAAAATATTGGGCCAGTTGTTTGTGTGCATCACTATTAGGTGTCACACCCATGAAACGTATGTTGATTAATGCAACCCACGCAGAAGAAGTTCGCGTTGCACTTATCACTGGTAATCGTCTTTACGATTTCGATTTAGAAAATCGTACTCGTGAACAAAAAAAATCAAATATCTATAAAGGCCATGTCACTCGCGTTGAGCCATCTTTAGAGGCGGTTTTTGTTGAGTACGGCGCACAGCGTCAAGGCTTTTTGTCTATGCGAGAAATCGCAAATTCATATTTCAAAGCGGATCCTCGTCAAACTTCAAATATTCGTGAACTCATTACTGAAGGCACTGAATTATTGGTTCAAGTTGAAAAAGAAGAACGTGGCAACAAAGGTGCTGCCCTTTCGACATTTATTTCACTTGCAGGTCGTTATTTAGTTCTCATGCCGAACAATCCGAAAGGTGGTGGTATTAGCCGCCAAATTTCAGGTTCAGTCCGTGAAGAACTAAAAGAAATTTTAGCGACATTAAATATTCCTCGAGGCATGAGCGTCATCGTTCGTACTGCAGGTATCGGACGTACCCAAGAAGAATTACAACTCGACCTACAACACTTGCTTGACCTTTGGGCACAAATCCAAAGCTCTGCAAGCACTGGTCCATCACCAATGCTCGTTCACCAAGAAGCTGGTGTTGTTACACGCGCGATTCGTGATTATTTACGCGATGATGTGGGTGAGATTTTAATTGATAGCGAACAAGCTTATAACGAAGCTTATAATTTCGTTAAAGCAGTTATGCCACGTCAACTCGACAAATTAAAAACCTATACTTTAAATGAACCGTTATTCGCTCATTTTGGTATTGAAAGCCAAATCCAAACCGCTTATGAACGCGAAGTAAAACTTCCGTCTGGTGGTTCTATTGTGATTGATCAAACTGAAGCATTGGTTTCAATCGACATCAACTCAGCGAAATCAACACGTGGTCATGATGTTGAAGAAACAGCTTTAAATACCAACTTAGAAGCAGCTGAAGAAATTGCACGTCAACTTCGTTTACGTGATATCGGTGGATTGGTTGTTATCGATTTCATCGACATGACCAAAGACCGCAATCAACGTATGGTAGAAGCGAAACTTCGTGAAGCCACACAAAGTGATCGCGCACGTATCCAGTTCGGTCAACTGTCACGCTTTGGTCTCATGGAAATGAGCCGTCAACGCTTACGTCCTTCGTTAGAAGAAGCGACTGGCTACGTTTGCCCTCGTTGCCATGGTACAGGTATGGTTCGTGACTTACGTTCGTTGTCACTTTCAATCATGCGTAAGGTCGAGGAAATTGCTTTACGTGAGCGCCAAGGTGAAGTTCAAGTTGAAGTTCCTGTAGAAATTGCAGCCTTCTTATTAAATGAAAAACGTCATAGCCTTGTTTATCTTGAACAAACATCAAATGTACGTGTCACTGTATTGCCTCACCCGCATTTAGAAACACCACATTACCAAATCCAATACAATCCAGCAGGTTTTGCGCCTTCAAGCTATGAACGTACCGAAGCAACACGTTCAAGTGAAAAAGAATTGGGCTACGAGTCATCTGAATGGCATTTAGAAGATGCAGAACATGTTCATGCTGCTCCAGCACAAGCTCAAACTGCCGCTCCGCAGAAAAAAACTGCTCAGCCACAGGCTGCTCAACCGAAGCAAGCACAAGCGCCTGCGCAAAAATCAGCAAGTCCTTGTGCTTGGTTAGAAAACCTCTTTGTTCAAAAACAAGCACAGACTATTGATCAGTCACGTTCTGCACAAAATGCGGCAGCGGCGATTGAGCAATTGGTCAATGGTGGTGCGGTTAGTCGCGGTCAATTTGGTCAAGTAAGTACACCTGCCGTCACTGAAACACCAGCACCAGCGTCAACAACGAACAATGCTTATATTTCACAGAATCCTGTGAAACATGAAGCGCGTGAATCGTTTGAAAAAGACGAAAAATCACACCGTCCAAATCAAAACCAGAAGAAGCGTAAGCATAAAGAGCAACGTGAACAACATGCACATACCCATGAGCAACAAAACCAAGTGCATGAAGAAGTTGTTCAACTATCGCGTCAAGAACAGCGCCACGAGCAACGTGAGTTAAAACGTCAACAAAAACGTCAGCAAACTCAAGAATCTCAAAACCAGCAACAGCATCAAGATGCTGCTCAAGGCAATGAGTCTGCTCCAGTTCCACGTCGTGACCGTAATCAACAGCGTCCTAATCGACCAAACCGTCATCGTGATCAAAGTGTTTTAAATGAAACACCTGCTGTAACTGAAGCTGCGGTTAATCCTCAACAGGTTAAAGTTGATGTGATCGATACACCTCGTACTGAGCCAATGAATACCGCATTGGTTGTGAATATTGATCAAGGACAAAGTGAAATTATTGCACTGAATCCTCAACAAAAACCAATCCCAGCGACGAAAGTTGAGCCTGAACCAGCTGTTGTAGAAAAAGCTGAAACGGTTCCTGCTGCTCAAGCAGAGCCTGAAGTGCTGAAACAAAAAGCTGCAGCTGAAGCATCTCAATCTCCAGCAAAACGTGCCAGCAATGATCCACGTTCACGCCGTCGTCAACGCGGTGCTCAAGCTGTAGCTAAAGAAACAACTGCAAAAATAGCGCCGTCACAAATCCCAACATTGGGACAATACACGCTAGGCAGCTTAATCCGTCATGTATACGGCGAAGATTGCAAAATCTTGATTGAGCAGTTTGGTTTAATCACCACGTTCAATCGTGCTTTGCAAAAGTTCACTGAACAATATGCAAGCACACTTGTTGTGGAAAATACAGTTGTTGAAGAAAAGCGTCCTGTAACACGAGATGCAGAACTTCCAACTCAAAAGGCAATGGAAGAAGCAGAACCTGCGCCAGTGTTAGACCTAACACCGCCTAAAGCATCCGCTGCTCGTGTCGCAAACGATCCTCGTGAGCGTCGCCGTTTAGCAAAACTTGCTGCAGAACAAGCAAAAGAAGCACATCTTGCTTCAAATGCCACACCTGCTGTTGTAGAGAAAACTGAAGTCGCTGCTGAAGAGGTGAAAGAAACCGCACCTCTTGAAGAACCTTCAGTAGAGGCAACACCAGTACCAGAGCAACAACCTTTGGAACTTGCAGCTACAGCAGTAGAAGCCGCTGAAACAGAAACAGTTACAGCCGTTGTTGAAGAAACGCAACCAGAACCTCAACAACCAGCGCCTAAGCCTGCGAAAGAGGTTGTAGAAAAAGCAACCAAAGCAGAAAAAGTGACTGAAAAAGCTGAAGCTGTAGAAAAAACGGAAGCAACTGAAGCTGAGGAAGACGAAGCTGCTAAAATTGAAAAAGAAAAATCAAGTCGCCCGCGCCGCCCGCGTGGACGTCCGCCGAAGAAAAGTACGCCTGGCAATGAATAATTTGCTAAATTGCGCACAATAAACAAAAGCCTAGTCATTTCGATGACTGGGCTTTTTTGTTATTTTGTCAAAATTAGGTTGATTGCTCTAGGAACTTACCATTAAAAACAGCATCAACAACAGTGATGTAAATGGTTGTGTTCCAATAGATAGCCATTTTGGATTGATCAAAAAATAAATAGGATTGATATGAGCCAAACTACACGAACCGATATTATTACCTTGAGTGATGTCGCAACCCGACTCCCTAACTTCATCACCAAAGTACCTCATATCCTCAATGGACTTAAGCAGGCGTATATACGCACACCGACTTCGCCAGCAGGTTTAGGCATCGCTTTTGAAAAAGCAGTAAAGCGTAACCCTCAAGGTATAGCGTTATTATTCGAAGATCAAAGTTATAGCTATCAGGCACTCAATGAGTGGGCCAACCAAATCGCGCACTACTATCTTTCAATCGGTGCGAAAAAAGGCGATGTAATTGCCGTAATGATAGAGAATCGTCCAGAACTGATTGCGACCATTGTTGCTTTGGCAAAAATTGGAGTAACAATTGCACTGGTCAATACCTCACAAATAGGTAAAGTACTTGCACATAGTATTAATCTGGTTAATCCAATTGCGGTAATTGCGGGTGAAGAAGTCCGCGCTGCAATTGATGAAATTCGCCAAGATTTGACCGTTGCGCAAGACCGTTTTCATTGGTTTGCTGATCAAGAGACACGCAAAGATGCGGGCATTGCCCCTCAAGACTATGTCAACCTAGCTCAACAAATTGATCAATTTCCAAAATTTAATCCATCGACCACGCGTACAGTGACAGGCAAAGATGGTTTATTTTACATTTATACATCGGGTACAACGGGTCTACCAAAGGCGGTGATTTTCACGCATAGCCGTTGGACATTGGCTTACGGTACCTATGGTCACATCCTTAACTTGGGTAAAGATGATGTCATGTATGTGACTTTACCGCTTTACCACGCCACAGGTGTAGTGGTGTGTTGGTGTGGTGTGATTGCAGGTAGCGCAACACTTGCGGTACGCCGTAAATACTCAACCAGCGCATTTTGGAAAGACGTGCAAAAGTTCAATGCATCAGCAATCGGCTACGTTGGTGAATTGTGCCGCTACCTCATGGATGCACCTGTTACTGAACTTGATCGCGCACATCGTGTCACTAAAATGATTGGTAACGGTATGCGTCCAAATATTTGGGGCAAGTTTAAAGAACGCTTTGGTGTGCAAGAAGTCCTTGAACTTTATGCATCAAGTGAAGGTAACGTTGGTTTTAGTAATATCTTTAACTTTGACAACACCGTTGGCTTTTCTCCAACACCATATGCAATCGTTGAATATGACAAAGAGAAAAATGAACTGGTACGTGATAGCAAAGGCTATTGCAAGAAAGTAAAAACAGGTGAAGTTGGCTTACTAGTAGGGAAGATTACCAGCCGTTCTCCTTTTGATGGCTACACTGATCCTGAAAAAAACAAATCTGTTATATTGAAAGATGTCTTCACAAAAGGCGACTCATACTTCAACACAGGTGATTTAGTTCGTGATATCGGTTTCCGTCATGCACAGTTTGTGGATCGTTTAGGCGATACTTTCCGTTGGAAAGGTGAAAACGTTTCAACCACCGAAGTTGAAAACATGGTCTGCGAATATGAAAAGATCGCAGAAGCAGTTGTTTACGGTGTAGAAATTCCAAATACCAATGGTCGTGCAGGTATGGCGGCAATCACCTTGGTTGATGGACAGGAACTAATAGAAGCCGATCTCTGCGAAATGGTCAATGTATTTAAAAAATGCTTACCATCCTATGCAATTCCAGTTTTCTTACGTGTACAAGAGAAAGTTGAAACTACAGGTACATTTAAATACCAGAAAAATAAGCTGAAAGAAGATTCATTTGATCCAAGCAAAACTTCTGAACGTTTACTGGTTTTATTACCTGGTGCATCAAGCTACTGTGATGTAAACACTGAGATATTTGATAATATTCAAAGTTATCAATACCGTTTCTAGTTTATTTTTTAACTAAACAAGAGGAAATCGTGCTTTTTATAAACAATCATGCACATGTTTTTAAATTTCCTCTTGTGTTAGCTGAATAAGTTGCTAGAATACGCAACATCAAAACGATGCAGTGTTTAGAAGTTTTTACTTCTCTCTGAGTCAGTTCGAGTATGAATGCTAAAGAAAATTATAAATTTTCTCTTGCGCTCGGGTAAAACGTTGTTTTACTTATCCTCGCTCAGGGTCGTTAGCTCAGTTGGTAGAGCAGCGGACTTTTAATCCGTTGGTCCCGCGTTCGAGTCGCGGACGACCCACCACTTTAAGTTTTGATAGTTTGTAAAATGTATTTTACAAATGCCTGTAAGAGGTTTAATGCCATAGAAAATCATAGATTTTCTCTTGCGCTCGGGTAAAACGCTGTTTTACTTATCCTCGCTCAGGGTCGTTAGCTCAGTTGGTAGAGCAGCGGACTTTTAATCCGTTGGTCCCGCGTTCGAGTCGCGGACGACCCACCAGATTCTAAAAAACCTCATCATTTATGATGAGGTTTTTTATTTTGTATGGAATATCTTTCCAAAAGATGACAAGAGCTATGTCATAACCTTCAGGATTCCCTTCCCGAGTTTATAATTTATAAAAATGCTTCTAATACCGTATTTAAGAAGATATGACCCTGTTCGGTACAGGCAATACGATCTGCATCAGCCACCAAAAGTTTCTTTTCGCGTAACGTGTTCAGAATAGGCGCTAACTCTGCCAAACTTAAACCAGTACGTTGTTCATATAAAGTCGCTTCAACACCATCATTGAGACGTAGAGCATTCATCATAAATTCAAATGCTAACTCATCTGCTTCAATACGCTTCATTTGCACATGTTCAGCAGGAACTTTAGCTAAATAATCTTTCGGCAAGCGGGTTTTTTGAAAACGGTAGACACCTTCAGTACGTGTCACCTTTCCATGTGCGCCCGCTCCAATCGCGAGGTAATCGCCAAATTGCCAATAATTCAGATTATGTGCTGAGGGTTTTTCCTTTCGCCAAGCCGAAACTTCATAATTTACATAGCCATTGGCTTTTAAGTATGCCTCACCTTTCTCCTGAATATGCTCTAGCACCTCATCTTGCGGCAACACAGGCTGAGTTCTAAAAAATACCGTATTCGGCTCAATGGTCAATTGATACCAACTAATATGCGTCGCACCATGCTCTACAGCTAATTGGAGGTCTGCTAAAGCCTGTTGTTCGGTTTGCTGGGGTAAACCGTGCATCAGATCAACATTCACGCGCTCAAAACCTGCTTGACGTGCTTGATGAATCGCATCTAGGGCATTATTGGCTGTATGAATCCGTCCCAAACGCTGTAAATGTTCGGTATCGAAACTTTGTACGCCTAATGATAATCGATTAATACCAACAGCAAGGTAATCCGCAAATGGATCATGTTCAACCGTACCTGGATTGGCTTCAAGGGTGATCTCACAATCTGCCTCAAAACTCAAACGTGCTTTCAGTTGTTCAAATAACCATTGATAACCCTGTGCAGAAATCAGCGATGGTGTTCCCCCACCAATAAATACACTATGAATCGAACGACCTTGGGCCATTTCGATTTGCGTCTCAAAATCAGCCACCAAAGCCGCAAGATATTGCTGTTCTAGATCGATCGACAAATGCCCATCAGGAACGGCATGCGAATTAAAATCGCAATAAGGACATTTACGCACACACCAAGGCATATGGATATAAAGAGAAAGGGGTATTGTGGCGGGATCTAGATGCTGCAAAGTAAAAGCTCGGTAAACACGTGTTATTATTTTAACATGACTCTAACCAATCAACTTATCTTCATTATTTTATTCCGCTAGACTGTTATCTTAGAAGAACAGCGAAAATTATGAAGAATATGATCAAGATATCGAGTCAATTATTACTTTTATTACCTCTAACTTTGGGAATTGGTGTAGCGATGGCTTTCCAAACGGCGATCAATACCCAACTTAGAGAATATTTACACTCTCCTTTACAGGCAGCCCTGCTCTCCTTCGTTATTGGCACCATTGTCTTGGCCCTGCTGGTTTATTTTCAAAATACAGCTAAACCAGATGTGAGCGAACTCGCAAACATTCCATGGTTTTTATGGTTAGGCGGCTTTTTGGGTGTGTATGCCATTTCAATCAGTATTTACACTGCACCTAAACTCGGTTTTTTAACCTTCTCTGGAGTGGTCATTTTTGGCCAAATGGTCATTTCAATGTTACTCGATCATTTTGGCTGGTTAGGCACAGAAAAGATGCCAATTAATTGGCAACGTTTACTCGGCGCAATTATAATATTTGTTGGTGTTGTACTGACTTTACAACGCTAACCGACCTAATTTTATAAGAGAATTTTTGTGTCTCATACGATAACTACACGGTTTGAACTTAAACAACTGTCTCATTTAATGCTCCCTATTTTGATCACCCAATTTGCACAAGCTGGTTTTGGCTTGATTGATACGATTATGGCGGGACATTTATCCGCTGGTGATCTTGCAGCGATTGCGATTGGTGTCGGATTGTGGATGCCCATTATGCTGCTATTTGCAGGCATTATGATTGCAACGACACCACTCGTTGCTGAAGCCCGAGGCGCAAAAACACCTGAGAAAATTCCCACCATTGCACGCCAATCGTTATGGGTTGCTGTTATTCTTGGGGTATTCGCGATGCTGATTTTGCAAGCGATGCCATTATTATTACCATTGTTTGGTGTACCAGAAAGCTTATTGCCAAAGGCAAGTCTATTCTTACATGCAATTGGTTTTGGTATGCCTGCAGTGATGATGTATGCCGCATTACGTAGCTATTCGGAGGCATTGGGGCATCCTCGTCCAGTAACCGTCATTAGCATAGCGGCGCTTATGGTACTGATCCCACTCAACCTGATTTTCATGTATGGTTTTGGCCCTATTCCTGCTTTAGGAAGTGCAGGCTGTGGTTTTGCAACAGCCATACTACAATGGTTAATGTTTATCACTTTAGCCATTTATATTTCTAAGGCCAAAGCCTATCAAAAAACCCCGATCTTCACGACATGGGAAAAACTTGATCCAGCATGGGCAAAGCGCATTTTAATGTTAGGTTTACCCATTGGTTTAGCGATTTTCTTTGAGGTCAGTATCTTTAGCACAGGAGCCTTGGTATTAAGTCCATTGGGAGAAAATGCGATTGCGGCACATCAAATTGCGATCTCTGTGACCTCAGTTTTATTTATGATTCCTTTGTCCCTCGCGATTGCACTCACGATTCGTGTTGGGATGTATTACGGTGAGAAGAACTGGCATGCCATGCGTCAAGTTCAGAAAATCGGACTAATGAGTGCGACTTTCTTTGCAATCTGTACCATGCTGTTGATTGCAATTGCACGTCCATATATCGTTGCAATCTATACAACAGACCCTCATGTTATTCCTGTAGCGATGTATTTACTCTGGTTTGCGATGGCTTATCAGCTCATGGATGCTTGGCAAGTCGGTGCGGCAGGTTGTCTACGTGGCATGCAAGACACCCAAGCACCTATGTGGATTACCCTCATGGCTTATTGGGTCATTGCTTTTCCGATTGGCTTATATTTAGCACGTTATACCATTTGGGGCGTCGCAGGCGTTTGGCTCGGTTTGATTATTGGTTTAAGCATTGCCTGTGTACTCTTGATTAGGCGCTTATACTTAAATAATAAACGTTTAGCAGAGATCACATAAATTACGTTTCATGATGATCATGAAGGCAGCAAGGTTTAATACTTACAGGACTTAACATTTTGTTATAGGCAATTTAAGCTTTGTCGCCTATGATCAAAGTATCACGATGAAACTGGATCACCCGAGGTCAAGCAAAATGGCAAAACATGCAAGCTCACCCAGTAAACGTTTTTTGAAACTGGCTGGCATGACCGCAAGCATTGCCAGTAAAAGCGTTGCAAACTCCATTCGAAACCTCACGGCAGACGAAGAGCAAAAAAATGCAGCACGTAGCCAACTGTTTCAGGACATTGGTTTACAGATTGCGGACACATTAGGAGAAATGAAAGGCGCAGTCATGAAAGTCGGGCAAATTGCCTCACAATACAAAGACATTTTCCCGCCTGAAGTTGCTAAAGCCATCGCCAAGTTACAACGCCAAGCACCAGCAATGCCCTTTTCAGCCATTCAACAACAAGTCGAAAAAGAACTCGGCAAACCTTTAAATCAAGTATTTAGCTCATTTGAAGCAGAACCCTTCGCTGCTGCCTCGATTGGACAAGTCCACCGTGCAGTGCTTCCAAATGGCCAAGCCGTGGTGGTCAAAGTACAGTATCCTGGTGTGGATGACGCATGTGAAAGTGATCTTAAACAAGTTCGTCTTGCCTTACGCCTGATGGGCGTGCTCAAAATTGATAAAAAACTGCAAGACCAATTATTCCAAGAGATCCAAGACAGTTTATCAGCAGAATTGAACTATGAAATCGAAGCGCAGAACCTCGAAGTTTTTAAAACTTTCCATGAAAAACTGGATGATCAAATCATTATACCAATAGTATATAAAGAATATTCTTCACGGCGCGTATTGACCTTAAGTCTTGAACAAGGTGAATCGATTGAAACGGCAAGTACATGGTCTGTTGATATCCGCAATCAGATCGGTCGTCGCTTGATTCGTGCTTTAGGACAGGAAATGTTTTTCCTGAAACGTTTTCACTGCGATCCACACCCTGGAAATTTTGCCTTTCGTGAAGATGGAAGCGTGATCATTTACGATTACGGGAGTGTCAAAACCCTTTCACCAGAAATTATTCAGCATTTTAAAGCGTTGGTGAATGCTGCTCGCCAAGAAGATATTGCTCGTGTCGAAGATTTACTGGTCGAACTCCATTCAATTGCAGAAAAACAAAAATTCCCAAGTGACTTGTACCTGCAATGGATCGAAATTCTGCTCCGTCCTTTAAGTACGCATTATGACTTTGAAGAAAACTCCTCACATCATGATGGAATGCGTCTGGTTAAAAAATCATTGAAATATTGGGATGTCTTTAAACCCTCGCCAGATACCTTAATGGTCAACCGTACCATTTCTGGTCACTATTGGAATCTCATTCACCTTAAAGTGAATGACAACTTGAATGATCTCTTTGAAGAACTGGTGCCAAACTCTTAAAAGACGCTGGATGATTCAACGCCCAAAGAGCTCTCATTGACGCGGTTTGAGTTATGTTATAACATTTCAGTCATTCATAGGAGTATTCAATATGCGTAAAGATATCCACCCTGCTTATCAAAAAGTCCTTTTTCATGACACCAATGCAGATACATATTTCTTGATTGGTAGCACCATTCAAACCAAACAAACTAAAGAGTATCAAGGTCAAGTTTACCCATATGTAACGCTTGATATTTCAAGTGCTTCACATCCGTTTTATACAGGTGAGCAACGTCAGGCGAGCAATGAAGGTCGTGTTGCAAGCTTTAACAAACGTTTTGGTCGTTTTAGTCGTAAGGCTTAATCTTATTTTAAGGTTGAGCAATTAAAGTAAAAAAATTCGAAGTCTAAGGCTCTTATCTCCTCCTCTTAGACTTCTTTTTTTATGTCTGAAATTTATTATTTGTTTAATCCGTTGCAGAAGCATTTCCAATAAAGCCAAATTCAATAGGGCTTTTGACATAGAATAATGAAATATCTTGAGTCTTGAGATAATCCAGTAAGGTTATCGCCTGTTGTTCAGTGACTGCAAACTGGATTTGTACAGGCTGATCCGCCAACTCAAAGAAACTCGCTGAATGAAACTGTCCTCGATGATCCACCCCTTGACTGGCGTTCATCACCGTTGCACCACGTAAATCCATTTGCTTTGCGATCGCTAACAACCAGTCAACGATTGATTGTCCATCATACTGACGATTTTGCGTGGTATAAAAGCTAATTAAAAATCCATTCATCGATCGAACACTCCCAGACTAAGCAGCACTCAACCATTGATGTAGACTCATACCCAAAATCGTAAACAACAATGATCCCAATACATGAATCAAAATAGTCAGTGCCGCATATTCCAATTTACCACTTTGCAATAAAGCAATAATCTCAGCGGAAAAGGTTGAGAACGTGGTCAGCGCTCCACAAAATCCGGTAATCACAAATAACTTATAATTTGGACTTAAAGCACTTTGCGAAAAATATGAAATCGCAAAACCAATAATAAAACCGCCGACCAGATTAACACTCACTGTCCCGAGTGGGATATGTGGAAAAATTGGATTGAGTTTTAAACCAATAAACCAACGCAGCCATGCGCCAAGCACAGAACCTAAAGCAATTGAAATCAAGGAATAATACATAATTACTCCAAAATTAGATTTGGAGAATAAGAAAAATAAGGCATGGTGTAATCAATTTTTTTATCGATGGTATACATCTGCGAGCCCTCAAAATTAAGAACAGAGCGCGCACAATCCTACGCTCCCTGTTCAGGGTAACGTAGGCATCATTAGCCACAATGGCGGTTTGTTAGAGGAGGAATGCCATCTCCTTTGCCCTAAAATAACATAATTTTTAAACAACTCAACGAATCTTTTACTCTGTGTATAAAGGCGAAGTTATCCACAGATACATCATGTTATGATTGTCCGCTGACGAAATAACAATGGAAAGTCCTCATGGCACAAAGCTTACTCGCACAATTAAAAGATGGCTCAGCAAAATTTGCAGATGTGTTGGCATTTATTGAAGCACGCTATCAACACACCCCAACTGCTTTTCAAAATGGTGCACAATTTAATGCTGCAACTGAAAATCAAGGCAGTGCCAAAGTTTTTTCTTTTGCTAAAATTGGAGGTCTAAATGCTGAAGATACCTTAAGTTTATTTGCTGAGCATTATGCATCTGTATTAGCAACACCAGAAGGAACTGATCATCAAAACATTCGTCAATTTATGCAAAATGGCTGGGATGGCGTGAAGTTTGAAGGTGAGGCGCTAGTCGCAAAATAATAAAAATAGGAGGTATTTTACCTCCTATTGTTTCTATCTGATTTTATGGTCGTTTGAGGGCTTGTAATCCAGTGGTGAAACTATAAAAATCCCCACCCATTCTTCCCACACTATCCAATTGCTGTTGATCAATCATGCCTGTGTCGGCTTGCCACAACCGATCATCCACATAAATAGACTTCACATCTAACAGGACAACCGTTCCCCCTGTCGGTAATGAACTGAGTTGAATGACCTCTCGCAAATGACATTCATAGCGAATCATAGAATCCTTAACCGATAAAGGCTTTACCCGATGACTTGGACAAGATTCGATTTTAGCAAAATCAAATTCACTTTGATCTGATGGCAGTGCAGCACAAGACAAATTCATTTTCTCAAGTAACTGAGTATTCACGATATGCACTACGCATTCTTTGGTCTCAATTAAATTTCGTAAGGTATCTTTATCCTGACCTGTTCTTGGATTCACTTGTGAGTACCAAAGAATAGGCGGATTACAACTTGCCACATTAAAAAAAGAATAAGGTGCAAGATTAGCCATACCATCTACAGATAAGGTACTAATCCAAGCAATTGGACGAGGTGTAACTCCCCCATTTAACAAACGATAGATTTCATTTGCTTGTAAATTTGCTGTTTCAAAAATCATAATTAAAGGCTACTTTAAGGACGCTCAGCGTATTGTGGCAAATCATCAGCAATACAGTCCCATTCTGCTTTAGATGCAGTGAAAATATGCAGACTTGGTTTTTGCTGTAATGGTGTATCTAAGGTGCCGATCCTCAACCGATAATGCTCAGGTGTATCAGTTTTTATGCTCATGATTGGAGAGCCACATTCACTACAGAAACAACGCTGTGTGGTATCCGTAGATTGAAACTTCTTCAGTAGATGCTCGCCTTTGGTAATTTTAAAATCAGCTATTTTTATCGGCGCATTGGTCGCAAAAGCTGTTCCATTCGCTTTACGGCAGCGTTGACAATGACATTGGATGATCTCGCCTATTTCGCCATGAATCTCATAATGAATTCCATCACATAAACAACTACCATGATATACAGGTGAAGTTTGAGACATTGCAATTCTCCTTGTTAATCTTTTAAATCTAACATTTTTAAATGCGCACTAGCATCCAGCATATATGTGAGATAAGTTTTTATAGCAACAATCCATCATCTATCCAGCCAATAGTAAAAAACCTTAAGGCTCAACCCATAATCATCGCAAATAATCCTGCGATAAAAAGATAAAAAATGACAGGAAGTCCCAAAAACCAGAACTTTGCCCAGCCATTTGTTTTAAAAACTACCGTTGCACCTCGATAACTGACCCAACAAGACAAAAATAAAAAAGGAATAGGAACTAGCGATAAAGTTGAAGAATGACTAAAAGCATCGAGATAATTTGTATATAGCTTAGTTTGAATGAGAGTAATAATCAGGATAGGTAGAACATAAACAAATGATTGTAATACAAATACCTGTCGAGCAAGCTGAGGATCAATATGGGTCGCACCAGAAAATTGTAAACGAACCTTGTACCACCAGCCTTGCACTAACCAAATAAGTGCCGCCCCCAGAAATCCCAATCCTAGCACCCACAACCAGTAATTCCACCATGAGGCTTGAATCATGCTCACCATCGCCGTAGGAGATCCAAACTCAGCCCTCAGTAATTGCTGGTCAATCCGATCCATAACTCCCACAACGCCAATGAGATATGCAATCAACAGAATACTTTTATAATGATAATGAGGAGATTGTAAGAAAAATTGCTTCGGCTGAAAAAACAAACTCAGCAATTGCTTAGGTTGGAATAGCTTAATGATTTGTTTATCGTAAACGTCTACAGCTGTTTCAGTATTCATATACCCTCTTAAAATTCATTTAGATTTTTTTATTCAGGCATAATATCGAATATTTTGAAAAAAAGTAGCTGTTTTATATCATTTGATCAAATGATGTATCCCTTCACCTGCTGCACGTCCTGTTGCAAAACAAGCAGTCAACAAATATCCCCCCGTTGGTGCATCCCAGTCCAACATCTCACCACAACAGAATACGTAAGGATTTGATTGTAATTGTAACTGTGATGACAATGCCGTTTGCTTAATCCCGCCAGCACAGCTAATCGCTTCTTCGATTGGACGAAATCCACTAAGGGAAATTGTAAGTCCTTTGATCTGCTCGGCCATTTGCTTCGCGTCTGACCATATGTTTTTAGCGACCACCTCACGGATTAAATTAATTTTCACTTGATCCAAACCTGCTTTTCGCCAAAGATTGGTGAGCGACTGCTTCTTATTTCCTTGTAATTTTTTTACTAATTGATCAAGGCTGATATCAGGCAACAAATCTAAATGAAGCTGCATATTTTGATCTTGAGCGAGCCGAGATCTTAAATCACGCCCTAATTTATAAATCACACCACTTTCAAAACCATAGTGAGTAATCACAATATCCCCATGGGTCTTGTGCTCAGGCATAACCCAAGCATCGACTCGTTTGAGGGGTTGCCCCAAACAATCCTGCATAAATGGCGACCATGATTTCAATACACCGGCATTACTTGCTTGGAAGGGTGTGATCTCATCATTTTGCAACCATTGCTGCCACGCACCATCACTCCCCAATTGCGACCACGATACAGCACCACAAGCCAGTACAATGGCATCATAAGTCGCAGTAAAGCGTTGGCTCTGGTTTTCGATGGTCAATTGATTTTTAGATAAGCCAACACATCGATGCCGATAATAAAATTTAACCCCATCCGCAGCTAATCGTTTTAACCATGCGCGAAGTAACGGCGCAGCTTTCATTTCTATGGGGAACACACGCCCTGAGCTGCCGATATAGGATTCAATCCCCAAATCCTTCATCCAGCCTTGTATCCATTGTGCATCCCATTGTTTGACCCAAGGACTTAGCCATTCGGCATGATCGTAACGCTGGATAAAAGTCTGTATGGGCTCAGCATGGGAAATATTAAGACCGGTTTTACCTGCCATCAAAAACTTGCGAGCAGCTGATGGTTTCTGTTCAAAGATATCAACTTCATAACCATATTGAGCAAGGACTTCGGCAGTCATTAAACCTGCTGGCCCAGCTCCAATAATGGCGATACGCTTAGGCATTATTGTTCTCTTGCTCTTTTTGCCCTTGTAAAGGTGCAAAATCATCAAAGTGAGTTGAATACGTAATAGGCTTGGTGATGACTAACTGTTGGCAAGGTTCCCCACGTTCCAAATATTTAATTTCAAAATGTGTTCTTGCAGAATCTACTGCAATTTTTTGTTTCTCATAAGGTAATTTCCATACATGCATTAACTGCTGTTCCGCTTCATCAATGTATGAAGGAATATTACTCGCTAAGGTAATCGTACCATTCGGTCGAAGACGCGAGAGTAAAAACTCAAAAAACGGCATATTCAACCAACGCTGGGCTGGGTTATGCGGTTCTGGATTTGGATAAAGAATGAAAAATTGTTCTACTTGAGCAGGAAATAATGCGTGTACGATCCAAGGCAAAGCATCCGCATGAATCGGATATAGGTGTTCACGTACTTCGAGCTGATGCTGTTTTTGCATCGCTAAAAATTTTTCTTTGGTTCGTTCAATTGCATACAGTGTTGTTTGTGGATTCTGCCCTGTAAACAGCAATGCATGTTTACCTTTTCCAGCACCGATTTCAACGCAAATCGGCGTATTGGGAATCACAACAAAATCTCGAGGTGCTTGCATTCGGTAGGCTTGAAATTGACGAATCGACATATTCACATCAAACTATCTATAAATCGGCATAAGTCTAACAACTCACTTTACTTTTGCCTAATCTATTTGTTTTATGTTTTAGGAATTTTATATGCCTCGTACATTCCCCTGCCCACGTTGTGGCGAAAGCAGCACTTGGGAAGGCAATGAATTTCGCCCTTTTTGCTCAGAGCGCTGCAAGTTAATTGATCTTGGTGCTTGGGCCAGTGATGAATATAAACTGCCAACCCAAGATGCACCTCAAGCAGAACTAAAACGTGGTGAAGATGATTATGAGGACTAAATGTCCTCATTTGATTACATCCAAATTCGATTCAATACATTCAACCAATTATGCCAACAAATTTTGTTAATCAATTCTATTGAATAATGTCGTTCCCGCATTCGCTCAATAAGTCTGTGCAAACCTGTAACATCCTCGATTTCAGTGCTAATCAGCGCGCCATCGAAGTCAGAGCCGAAACCGACATGATCCTCCCCCATTCGATCTATTAAATATTGGAGATGTTCTAAAAGTACATCAATGGGCGTGTTCGCATCCCGCTGTCCATCTTTACGCAAAAATGCGACGTCAAAATTTACACCGACGATGCCTTTAGAATCTCGAATGGCTTTGAGTTGAGAATCTGTTAAGTTTCTGGCTTGTTGGCACAAAGCATGGACATTGGAATGAGTCGCGACGATTGGCTGTTGAAGAATATTCTCTGTATCCCAAAAGGCTTTTTCGTTCATATGGGAAACATCTATCACCATTTTTTTATCAGCACAGCGCTTTATAAATGCTTTACCCTCGCGTGTAAGACCAGCTCCCGTATCTGGTGAGTGAGGAAATTTGGCATTTAAACCATGTCCAAAACGACTGGGTCTATTCCAAAGTGGACCGATGCTACGAAGCCCTCCATCATAAAATACATCGAGTAAATCTGGATTGAGCTGGAGTGCTTCGGCACCTTCCATATGCAACACAATCGCTAACTTTTGTTGTGTGAGGCAGTGTTGAATGTCCTCAACCTTTGTGCAAATTTGAATATCGTTAGAATACTGAGCAAGTTGTTTTGCTAAATCGAGTTGTTCCAGACAAATTTGTTCAATTTGCTGTTGTGTAAAGTCTGAGGCAGTTTGGTCAAATAGTTTGTTGGGATGATGCTGCTGAACATAGCTGTATGGAGGTAAGAAAATCGCAAACATGCCGCCAACAAAACCTGCTTGTTGGCAACGTGTTAAATCAAGATGTCCTGCTAAACGATCGTGGATAAAAGCTTGGGCAGGATTGCTATGATCGCTTAACCACAAACGCGTGAGCACATCATTATGGCCATCAAAAACAGGAAATTTGCCATGCTTCATATCGTTTTTCTCGTAGCTAATCATCTGCAATATTTTGAATAGGAATGTTTTGCTGAACCGTAAATTGCTTTGAATTTTTAGTATTACGGAACACCAATTTCTCTAGCGTTGAATCAAGTTCACTCTCGGCACGTGCCTGCTCAATCACTTGATGATAGGGCGATTTGCCACAGACAGGGTCTGCATTGCTTGCATCACCTGTTAACATATAGGCTTGGCAACGACAGCCGCCAAAATCACGATCTTTATCTGGACAACTACGACAACCTTCTGGCATCCATGCATCGCCACGGAAGTGATTAAAACCAGTAGATTCATACCAAATTTTTGAGAGGCTTTGCTCACGAACATTTGGGAAAGCAATAGGCAATTGTCTTGCTGCGTGGCAAGGCAGCGCCATACCATCTGGAGCGACTGTAAAGAAAATTTTGCCCCAGCCATTCATACAAGCTTTTGGTCTTTCCTCGTAATAGTCAGGCACCACAAAAATAAGTTTGCACGGATGATTTTGCGCTTTTAACTTTTCCCGATATTCATTGGTAATACGTTCAGCACGGATCAATTGCTCTTGTGTCGGTAATAAACCTTGGCGGTTTAAAAAAGCCCATCCATAAAACTGACAAATTGCTAACTCGACTGTATCTGCATTAAGTTCTAGGCAAAGCTCGATAATTTTATCAATCTGGTCAATGTTATGTCGATGAATCACAAAATTAAGGACCATTGGATAATCATATTTCTTAACCAGTCGGCACATTTCATACTTTTGTTCAAAAGCATGCTTTGAGCCTGCCAAAGCATCATTGACGACGGGATCACTCGCTTGAAAGCTCACTTGAATGTGGTCTAGGCCCGCTTGCTTTAGATCGGCAATACGTTGTTCGGTAAGTCCCATACCAGAGGTAATGAGGTTGGTATAAAAACCTTGTTGATGAGCATGTGCAACGAGTTGTTCTAAATCCTGACGTACCAGTGGTTCACCGCCAGAAAAACCAAGTTGAACAGCACCCATCTGACGCGCCTGATCAAAAACGTTAAACCACTCTTGGGTGGTCAGTTCATTTTTGTGTTGTGCGTAATCTAAAGGGTTTGAGCAATATGGACATTGTAACGGACAACGATACGTTAACTCCGCCAATAGCCATAGAGGTAAACCAACACCATGGCTCATCTAAAATCAATCCAATGCTGTTGCTGAGCAACTAACATATAATCAATAACATCGTGATCAATTTCAGCTATATCGCCAAATTGCTGTTTGAGCTGGGTAATAATGTCGGAAACTTTATTTTTTCCATCAATATACTGTCCAATGGCCCCTGCACTTTCATTCAAAGTAATCATGCCTTCAGGATATAAAATCACAAAACCATTTTGAGCAGGTTCAAACTGAAAGCGATAACCTTGTCGCCATGTCGGCACAAGCTTTACATCAAATTGTTCTTTATTCATTTGAATAGTCCTTTGTGCCATACTCGTTCTTGAGTCACGCTGTGATATGGTGCTTGATTGTGTACATATGCCAGTATTAAGGCATCTAAAATGCTCCACAAAATATCCAGTTTAAACTGTAATATTTCCAGCATTCTTTGTTGTTGTTCATGCGTAGTAAATGAATCAAGTGTGATTGTTAGACCATGTTCAACATCACGGCGTGCTTGACTTAAACGAGAGCGGAAATATTCATAGCCCTTGTCATCAATCCAAGGATAGTGTTGTGGCCATGACTCAAGACGAGACTGATGAATTTGAGGTGCAAATAGTTCGGTTAAGGAGCTACTCGCTGCCTCACGCCACGAAGCACGGCGTGCAAAATTGACATAGGCATCTACAGCAAATCGTACACCAGGTAAAACCAACTCTTCGGAAATAACCTGTTCACGGCTCAAGCCTACAGCCTCGGCTAACCGTAACCATGCTTCTCGTCCACCGCCATCAGGATATTCACCATCTTGGTCAATCATGCGCTGAATCCATTCCTGACGCACGCGTTGATCTGGGCAATTTGCCATGATCGCAGCATCTTTTAGCGGAATATTGATCTGATAGTAGTAGCGGTTTGCAACCCAAGCCTGAATTTGTTGTTGAGTGGCTTTTCCTTCATACATCATCACATGAAATGGATGATAGATATGATAATACTGACCTTTATCAATAATGGCCTGTTTGAATTGTTCAGTCGTTAAAGCTTCAGGTGTTTGAGTCATGTTTCACCTTAGAGTTCAATTTGCATGCCATCAAAGGCAACTTCTACGTGATTTGCTTTTAGTTCGGCGAATTGAGCAGAGTCTTCATTTAAAATTGGATTGGTATTGTTAATATGAATCAGTACTTTCTTCGGTGTATTGAGTTGGTTCAAATAAGATAACGAACCGCCTTCACCACTAATGTATAAATGCCCCATCTCACGGCCAGTTTTTTTCCCTACGCCAGTTTGTTGCATTTCATCATCTGTCCAGAGTGTGCCATCAATCATGACACAGTCAGAATTTTGCATAATCTGCATGATTCGATCATCAATCTTTCCAAGCCCTGGTGCATAGAACAACTGTTTTTGTGTTTTATGATCTTTGATGATTAAGGCAATGTTGTCGCCCTCATGCGGGTCATGGCGATGTGGAGAATATGGCGGCGCAGCGCTTTGAATAATTAAAGGTAAAAATTCTAAATTTTCAAAATTATCGATTTTAAATGCTTGTTTAGGATCAATCTCATGATATTGAAGACCACCATTCCAGTGTTTCAGCATATTGAACACCGGAAAACCCGTGGTGAGATCCTGATAGACCATTTCAGTACACCACACATTCATTGGACAGCCTTCACGTAAAGTTAAAAGTCCAGTGGTATGGTCAAGTTGGCTATCCATTAAAATAACGTTGGTAATACCAGTATCACGTAATTTACGTGCAGGTTGAGCCGCTTTAAAGTCAAATAATTGCTGGCGAATATCAGGTGATGCGTTTAATAAAATCCAGTCTATGCCGTTTTCTGAAACCGCAATTGAAGATTGAGTACGTACTTTGGCATTCATCGTACCTGTACGGACACCGTGACAATTTGGGCAATTACAGTTCCACTGAGGGAAGCCGCCTCCAGCCGCTGAACCTAAAATATAAATATACATAAAATTAATATCTTATTAGAAAGAGATAAGCCCTAGAAATAACTAGGGCTTATGAAAAATGGGGTTATAAATAATTAACGTGCTTCAAAGTACATTGTCACTTCAAAACCAATTCGAACATCAGTAAAAGCGGGTTTCGTCCATTGCATAAAATCGTCTCCAATCAGCATTTATCTTCTGAGATTAAACACCTGATTCAACTTAAATAAAGCATTCAAAAATTCATTCTAAATAAAAATTCCAGCTTTGTAGACCGTATCTATAGAAGATATTGTTCGATAATTGTGATTTTTGTCTAAATTTTAGTATCTTGCACCGATGATGCATTTCGTCCCCACCCATAGACTCAATCACCGCTCAATTTAATAAAAATTTACACATTTTAAATATGTGACTTACATCACAGTAATTTACTTTTCCATGATGTTATGCAAATCTTATTTGAGTAATTTTTCTGTAATCATGCTTCCAGATTACCCATAACAACCAAAGCATTCAGCTGATTCAATCACTATTATTTTCGATCAGCCTTAATAAAAATATTTAGATTCAACAGGATGTTAAAATGAATAATGAGATTCCATATCCTCTAAAATTATTGGCAACACAGATTGATCCGAATTTAGATCACAATTGGCAAATCACATTGCAATGCTTGTTTGCAGATATCCAGCCTCATGAACGTGAGATTATTTGCCAACATATTCTGCAACAAAAGAAAATCCACTGGAATAGAAAAGAGAATACCTTCTGCTACATTGCCAAACATGATTTTCATTCATTGATTGAAAAAACGCACTCTACTTATACCAAGATCCTGATCAAGCAAATTGCAGACTCATTGGATAAATTAAAAAATTACGATGATATCTATCAAATATCTGATTATTTAGAAAACATTTTGAGTCAAATCAATCAAATTGATACCGAGGATGATCTCGACTTACAAGCACAAAAGCAGCAGATTCTAAAAGAATTTATTTACGCAGCAGCACAGATCATTCTTGAAAAAGATCATATCGTGTTATCCAACAATCACCGTCATATTAATAACGATGTAATCAAAACTTTTATTACTGAAGTATTCTTAAAACAACAACTTTTAAAATACAGTTTTAATATCCTACGTTCACAACAACTTAGAGAGGAAAAGAACCACCTGCTCAAATACTTTCTTTATAAACAACAAAAAACCAGACAGCTCGATATTGTAAAAACATCCAAATATATTTTTGCACTTGCCCCTAGCGCTGAAGGAATGGTGAATACGTTTTCAATTCGGCGATTCCTCCAAGAAGAAAAATTTGAAGCCTGTGAAAATATCTATATCAATGCAGCAATCTTAGTGCTTGAACAAATAGATGACCCTATCCATCAGCAACAATTTGAATGGCAGATCAATCACATCATAACCATTGATAAACAAGTGAACCAATATGTGTCCGATATCGTACGCAATATCGAGTTATATTGTCACAAAGAGCTGATTCCTTTTCTTATGGCGCCACTCAATCCGCGGGGGATTTTTATTGAAAAGTTGGTAGAACAACGGCTCATTGATTTTGAACAAAAATTATCTACTCATGTACTCGAACCAATCGCAGATGCCTTAAAACATTCAGTACATCACATAGATGAGTGCCATTATTTATATATCAATATTAAACAAATACTAGATGATTTAATTCGACACTTTTTGGAATTTCAATCTCAACCTTCCATTATTTTCAATAAACAAGTCCATTTGTTCATCGCCAGACTAAAATCTTACGCGACCCTTTTACAAAAAAGACATACCGATATTTTCACCGTATTTTCCTATGAGGATTGGAAACAACATCATGCCGAAGCATTAGAACCCACCAATCTCCTAAAAGACCTTAGCCTTAGTTCTCTTCAAGAATACAAGGATGCTTTTTCTGAGCTTAAAGAAAATCAACGTTTATTAAAGCAAAGCGTTTCGTTTCTGCATAAATTGCTGAATAAACCTCAAAAAATTAAAGATAATATTATTAAGTTAAAAGAGAAAACGGTTCAAATTAAGAAAAATGCCCATCAGGAAATTATTCGGATGCAACGACGATTCCCTTCCCTGATCGTTTATTTAGAATTTGAATCATTGATTTCGGTCAATCACAAACAGCGTCACTATGCTTTCCCAACGGGTGATAATGGAATTACACGCTTACCGATATTGATTGAGATTCCAGAAGACAGAGCGTCTTTTGACTTACAAAGTATCTGTAATAGTTTGAATTTTGATTTAAGTCTTGCCAATCAGAAATGGCTAGAAACGATTTGATCGAACAATATGCTTCTGTATAGAGATGATACAGAAGCATAACTCAACCCATTAACCAGCTTTACTCGCAACAAAAGGATTGAATTGTTTTTCATATCCAATGGTGCTGATTGGACCATGACCTGAAATAAATTGAGTCTCATCAGGTAAGCTAAAACACTCACGTTGAATCGAATCTAAAAGTTGTTGGTGATCTCCTCTTGGGAAATCAGTACGACCGATGGAGCCTTTAAACAACACATCACCAGTCCAAAGTAAACCATGTTTCTTGTTATAGAACATCACATGACCTGGCGTATGTCCGGGTGCAAAACGTACTTCAAACTCATCTTCACCCAGTTTCAGTACTTCACCACCTTCTAACCACTGATTTACTTTGACAGGTTGTGGAATCGGAAAGCCATAACGTGCTGAGACTTCTTGAATCATATCTAACCAGAACTGGTCTTCTTTATGCGGACCAATCACTGGAATTTTCCATGTTTCAGCAAGCTCCCCCACAGCACCAGCATGGTCAAGATGCCCATGCGTGAGCCACAAAGCTTTTACCTTTAAGCCCAAATCTTCAACTTCTTTTTTAAGTACAGCCGCATCCCCACCCGCATCAATCAAAATTGCTTCTTTGGTCTCACTGTCCCATAAGATGGAACAATTTTGGGCGAAAGCAGTAACAGGAACAATTTTGACTTGCAGCATAAAAACCTCTGGCTAAAACGCAGTTAACGGTGGGCTAAGGTATGAGTTAGGCCATCAAGATTAGCCTGAACCAGACTCGCAAGCAAATCTATATGTGCTTGATCGGTATTCAATGCAGGAATATAAGCATAATCACCACCACCCGCATGTTGAAAGATTTCTTTATTTTGTATCGCCAACTCTTCGAGCGTTTCCAAACAATCTGCTGAAAATGCAGGGCTCAACACCTGCACAGATTTCACGCCAGCTTTCCCCCATTGTTCAAGCAGTACATCGGTATATGGTTTTACCCATTCTTGTTTACCGAAGCGGGATTGGAAACTAATTGCCCACTCATCTTCATTCAAATGCAGCGCCTCTGCCACTAAACGTGCCGTCACTCGACAACGATCCGCATAGGGGTCACCTTTATCTGCATAAGGCTGCGGAATCCCATGAAAAGACATCAATAACTTTTCAGCTTTACCGTGCTGAGATTGATAATTCAACACACTATCTGCCAATGCCTGAATAAACATCGGATGTTGGTGATAGTCTTTCATAATGGTGATGCCTGGCAAATGACGTTGCTTTGGAATCCATTTAGCAAAGACATCATAAAGCGGCGCTGTCGAGGTTGCAGAATATTGTGGGAACAAAGGTAATAGAATCACATGCTCTTGTGGTGATTTTTCAAGTTGGGACAAAACATCATATATGCTGGGTTGCCCATACGTCATTGCAGGCACAACGGTCAGATCAAAATGATGATTTTCATCTTCTAAACGTTTTTTGATTAAGCGCGTTTGCTCAAGTACGATTTCACGCATTGGGGAGTCATTTGACCAAACTGAAGCATAGGCTTCTGCAACTCGTTCTGGGCGGAATGGCAAAACAAATAAATTTAGAATGATCCACCAAAGCAATTTGGGAATTTCAATGACACGCGTATCAGATAAAAACTGCTTGAGGAAGCGACGTACTGCTGGCGCAGTTGCTTCATCTGGCGTACCTAGATTTGCCAGAACCACAGTCACTTTCGGTTTTAGTGTCGCTGACATAGATCGCATCCGCTATAGCTGAATTTATTCAATTACTTTAGCAGTTTTCGCGTCCTTTTTTAAATTGAATTAATGCATCGTCTTAAACTGAAAAACTCGATGGCTATCCAAGACATTACTTTCTAAAAGCTTCTGACCTTTAGCAGTTAATTGCCATAGCATACGTTGACGATCATCACGACCTGTCGGCATGATCCACTCATTTTGACGCATTTGCAATTTGATCTCATGCAAAGCTCGAATATTGACTTGTGCGCGTGACACCGCGTGTGCTCTTGGCATTTCCTTGCGTGCATCCTCCAAACCTGTTTCATTCAAATATTCATTCATACGTTTGGAAAAATATTCTTCAGGTGTAGGAATCACAAAATTTGAACCAAGGACATACAGTAACTGTGCCCAAGTCATTTTCCGATGGGGCTTAATCTCTTTAAAATTACCATCTTGATAAGCATGCATACGATATTCAAAGGAATAGAGCTCATACATTGAAACTTTCGGCAAACTGGTGAGTGGATCAGCCTCACGACTCCCCAACTCTGTTTCAAGTTGTTTAACTTTAGCGCGTAAGCTATCTATTTCATCACGTAATACTTGGGTATTTTGCGGACGTACCCAACCGACTACAGGATAACGCTCTAACATTTGCGGCATACTTGAACGAACCGCGAGTTCTAAATCTCTTAAGCTACGATAACAAAAAACTTGATCAACTTCGTGTTGTAACTGCTTTCTAAACTCTTTGAATTTTTCTTTCAGTTCAGTTTTATGATCATGGAGTTTGGCTTCACGAGACTCTGGGTCTTCATGCATAAATACAATTACGGGTTTTTGTTTGGTCATTGCATAAATATATTCCAAATGCATATAACCGACACCTGAAACAGATTGCTCGCCGTACTGACTCCCCAATAAAATGACAACATAATCACAATCATCAATCTGACGACGCGCAATCGATGTACTTAATGGCGTACGTTGTTCCAAACCCCACGAGAAGAAGCCCATACCCACCAAAGTTTGTGCTAAAACCGCTCTCTCTGGTTGCATTTCATTACCAGAGGTGGAAATAAAGACTTGATAACGAGTATCTTGCATAGGCGAAGCCCCAATTTATTTATCAATAACATCAAGTTCTAATCTTGATTTTTATTAAAAGACAACCCCGATAAACTATGAAATAGGGTTCGATTGATTACGTTTATGCACGTAATTCATCGCCCAAATTATGAATCGTCCATGTTAGTTGTTTGGGTATAAGGTGCTGAAGTACAGGCTTTAGTAACGCAGCATTATTACCACTGACAAAACATTCAATACGAGAAATATCATGACGTATTTTGTCAGATAATAACCCATTTTTAATCAAAATATACGCTGTTTGTCTCGCAACTGCTTGTCCAGAATCAATTAACTTTAAATTTTCATCAAAAACCTGACGAATTGCGGGTTTGAGAAATGGATAATGTGTACAACCAAGAACTAAAAAATCAGCGCCTTGATCTATGACAGGTTGAAGTATCTCTCGTAATACGGCTGTACATGCCTCACTCATTTGCTCCCCAGCTTCAACAAAAGGTACCAACGCCAAACTGGTGACCGTCAGTACTTTTACTCCTGCTGGTTCAGCAAAATTTAACATAACATCTTTAATCAACTGCCCACGAAAAGTCGCAGGCGTAGCCAATACTGCAACAACCTTCGTTTGTGTCTGAATCACAGCCGGTTTCAAGGCGGGAACTAATCCAATAATTGGAAAGCGCTCACCATAATGTTCACGTAAATAGTCAAGACTAAATGCAGATGCCGTATTACATGCCACCACAGCAATCTTACATCCTCGGCGATAAAGCCACTCGACCGCCTGTGCTGTTAGCATACGAATTTCTTGATCTGAACGTGCACCATAGGGTACATGTGCCGTATCCGCATAATAAACAATACGCTCATGGGGTAAATGCAGAGCAATTTCTTGTGCTATTGACAATCCTCCAATCCCTGAATCAAAAATACCAATCGGCGCATCTGCGGATGCTTGAGGCATAGGGTCAAGTAATTGAGCTAAAAATTGCACTGCTGTCATATACACGAATATTGGTTTATTTGCTCTTTCAAGCTTAAACCTCAGGTGCTTAAATGCAAGACCAAATCACCACTTTTTAATGTTAAAACCGTGTCACCTTGTTGATTTTCAGACAAGTTGCCATAGTTAACGAGGTGATAAAAACTTTGCCGTTGAATTAATGCATTCATTCCAAATCGTACATGCACATAAGGGCGCAACTCGCCCGCAAATTCGCGCATAAAAATAGGATGCTGTTCATCTACAATCACTACATCTTGATTGGTTGTGGTGAGTTGTAAATAAGTTTTTCCTTCAATCTCGACCTGATCAGCTTGGTTAATTAAAAGTGGTTCGTCTTCAACTTCAATTTCAATCTGTTCAACAGGTGTTTTTAAATAAAATTTTCCATCTTCCTTCCAGAGAACTTTACTAAATAGGTCGAGTAATGCCTGTCGCTTAATCAATTGACCTTCGTGCCACCACTCACCGTTGGCTTTTATCTTTAAATCCATTTTGCCACAATGCTTTGGATGCCACTGCTCTAAAGGCGGAATTGACCTTTTGTGACTTTGCTGTACATCTTTTAAGTATTGTGCAATGTTCATTAAGTTTTTATCATCAGAAAACACGATTTTTCCTGTATTCTGTGAAGAATCATTTTCATTTATCATAGTTTATGCCTTGCTGACGAGAAAATATGACCGCTCAGCCAATTGGCGGGATCAAGGTTTAAAACTATACTATCCCAAATACTTGCAAGCACACTAGTCGCATTTGTGTTTGGTAATTGAGAATACTCATGGCAGCACCGAATTAAATCATTACGGTTGCCACCCTATAAAATATGAGGAGTCCTACATGGAACACATCGAACGTGAAGCGATGGAGTTTGACGTAGTGATCGTAGGCGCAGGACCTGCGGGTTTATCTGCTGCGATTAAAATTCGTCAACTAGCGATTGAAAACAACCTACCTGACCTTTCTGTGTGTGTTGTTGAAAAAGGCTCTGAAGTAGGTGCGCATATCCTATCTGGTGCTGTACTTGAACCACGTGCCATGAATGAACTCTTTCCGAATTGGAAAGAAGAAGGTGCGCCGCTCAATGTACCTGTTACTGAAGACGAAACTTATTTCTTATTGTCTGATACAAAAGCACAAAAAATGCCGTATTGGATGGTACCAAAATCAATGCATAACGAAGGCAACTATGTTATCTCATTAGGTAACGTGGTTCGCTGGTTAGGTCAAAAAGCAGAAGAATTAGAAGTATCGATCTTCCCTGGCTTTGCTGCATCAGAAATTCTTTACCATGAAGATGGTACTGTAAAAGGGATTCAAACTGGTGATATGGGTATCGGCAAAGATGGTCAACCAACGCATAACTTTGCACCAGGCTATGAATTGCATGCCAAATATACTTTATTTGCAGAGGGTTGCCGCGGACACCTAGGTAAACGCTTGATTGCTGGTTTTGCACTTGACCGTGATGCTGATCCACAACACTACGGTATCGGGATTAAAGAACTTTGGGAAATCGATCCATCGAAACACAAACCAGGTCTTGTGATGCATGGTGCTGGCTGGCCGTTGTCTGAAACAGGTTCTGCAGGTGGTTGGTGGTTATATCACGCTGAAAACAACCAAGTGACTTTGGGTATGATCGTAGACTTATCTTACGAAAACCCTCACATGTATCCATTCATGGAAATGCAACGTTGGAAAACACACCCAACGATTAAGCAATTCCTAGAGGGTGGTAAGCGTATTTCTTACGGCGCGCGTGCGGTAGTGAAAGGCGGTTTCAATTCTTTACCTAAGCTCACGTTCCCAGGCGGCTGCTTGATCGGTGATGATGCTGGTTTCTTGAACTTCTCAAAAATCAAAGGCTCTCACACCGCAATGAAGTCAGGCATGCTATGTGGCGAGGCTGTGTTTGAAGCGATCGCTGCGGGTGTTGCAAAAGGTGGTGACCTTGCGATTGCACGCGTTACTGAAGGTGACGACCACTTCGAAAAAGAGTTGGTTGCTTATACAGAAAAATATAACAATTCTTGGTTAAAAGAAGAGTTATATAAAGCTCGTAACTTCGGTCCTGCAATGCATAAATTTGGTACGTGGATTGGTGGTGCATTTAACTTTATCGATCAAAACATCTTTAAAGTGCCATTTACATTGCATGATTTGAAACAAGACTTTGCTGTGCTTAAAACTGTAGATTCAGCAACCTTCAAACCAAACTATCCAAAACCAGATGGTAAGTTAACGTTTGACCGTTTGTCTTCAGTATTCGTATCAAATACAGTACATGAAGAGAATCAGCCAGCTCACTTAAAGTTAACTAATCCTGAAACGCCAATTCAGGTCAACTTACCGAAGTGGGATGAGCCTGCACAACGTTACTGCCCTGCGGGTGTTTATGAAGTCATGGAAAATGATGACGGCTCGAAGCGTTTCCAAATCAACGCAGCGAACTGTGTTCACTGTAAGACTTGTGACATCAAAGACCCTTCACAGAACATCACTTGGGTAACGCCTGAAGGTGGCGGTGGTCCTAACTACCCGAATATGTAATATTCAGGTAGTCCTTGCGAAGCTTTAGTCGCTTCTCATACCCGAATATGTAAAGACTTTATAAAAAATCCGAGCTGAACAGCTCGGATTTTTATATATTCTTTTGAAAATAAAAGAGATACTTAGCCTTTCTGCACCAAATAACGATATTCAGTATTGCTGTTTTCATCCAAACTCTCTTCTTTGAGTAATAATTCATGCCCAAGATGCATACAAAATTTTGGAATATCCCATGAGGTGGAAGGATCAGTTGCAAACACCTCAACAATATCACCTGACTTAGCGCGACGGATTGCTTGATGTAACATCATCACAGGCTCAGGACAACGCAGACCTCTGGTATTTAGCTGTACTGTGGGAAGTTTTGCTTGTTCAGACATGATAAAGCTCAAATATTTTCACATTCACATTTTAGCATAAAGTAGGCTTCTAAAAATCATCATCAGTTTTTTGAAAAACTGTACATTTCTTGCATCGTTTTATTGATGCATATCTGCTTTATCTTCGGTATGATGAAAATCATCTAATTGATATAGAGAGTCTTTAGGAAAGATCATGATCGAGGAATCCAGTCCGTCGTGGGGTATGCGTGGCTTAAGAAAATGGTTAGGAACCGCACCCGAAACCCGCGATGAATTACTCAAGTTAGTTCAAGACTCCCGTCGCTTTTTAGAGCCAGATACTGTTGCTATGCTTGAGGGTGTTCTCGATCTGCCAGCAACAAAGATTCGAGAAGTCATGACGCCACGTACAGCGATAATTAGCTTACAGGAAGATGACCATTTACTTGATATCTTAGATGTTCTTATCGACTCAGCACATTCACGCTTTCCTGTGTTTTCATCAGAACAAGGCGATAATGTTGTCGGAATTCTGTTAGCCAAGGATCTTTTACCATTTTTAACAGATCGTAATGTCAACGTTGATATTCGCGCTTTAATGCGACAACCTTTATTTGTGCCAGAGAGCGCACGTTCCGATCAGGTCTTGCGTATGCTTAAAAATACGCAAACGCATATCGCCATCGTCATTGATGAGTATGGCTCAACATCTGGTTTAGTTACGCTTGAAGACATTCTCGAAGAAATTGTTGGAGAAATTGAAGACGAACATGACATTGCGGATGAAGAAGCATTATTTATCGTTCCAGATAATGATCCAACTACATCGAATACATGGATTGTGCAAGCCTTAACTCCAATTGAGCATTTTAATACAGTGCTCAATGCAGACTTTTCTGATGATGAAGTCGAAACCATGGGCGGATTATTACTGCAAGAAATTGGTCTCGTCAGTGATTTACAAGGTCAAACTATTGAACTTGGAACATGGCAATTTACCATTATTGAAGCTGATGCGCGTACGATTCACCTGATCCGAGCAGTCCGTCAATGAGAAACTTCTTTGACAAGCTGTTAAGCCCTGCCAACAATCAAAAACAGCTACCATTTATTATTCCCCTATTAATTGCACTTGTTTCTGGTGCAATCTTTAGTTTGGCACTTGCACCCTATTATTTCTGGTGGCTTGCGATTTTATCGCCTGCATTGTTATATGCCACCTTGAGACAGCGTAATCCAAAACAAGCCTTCATATTAGGTTGGGCATATGGTTTTGGTTTATGGTTTGTAGGAGCGTTTTGGCTCTATACTTCAATACATGTCTACGGCGACACCAATGCGGTTCTCAGTGTCTTAATGATCACTATCATGGCATTGGTAATGGGACTGTTCACTGCCTTACAAACATGGATATATCGTCGTTTCTTCCCAGAAACACCACTCACTTTTGCGCCACTCTGGGTTTTATTTGAATGGACCAAAACTTGGGTATTTACTGGTTTTCCGTGGTTATTTGCAGGTTACGCCTTCACTGAACGCTTCCTAGATGGCTATGCCCCTTTATTTGGTATCTATGCCGTCTCCTTTGTAGTGATTGTACTTGCTTGCGCACTCGTAGAGATTTTGAATCGTCGTTGGTTCTGGGCAATTCCGTCTGCACTCTTATTAATAGGTGCATGGGGAGCAGGGCTTATTCAATTTGTGCAGCCTAAAGATGAAAAACCTCTCAAGGTTTCTTTGCTTCAAGGCAATATTCCTCAAGATCTTAAATGGTTGACTGAATATCAAATTAAGACCCTCGAGATTTATGCCAATTTATCACGCACAGAATGGGGACAAGACCTCATTGTTTGGCCAGAATCCTCGATTCCTTTGTTCCAAACTGATATTCCTGAGTTTCTAAAAGCCATGGGTGTTCAGGCCAAAAAGACTGACACGGCTTGGGTCACAGGAATTCCGTATTGGGATATTCCCCAATCGCAACAAGCGGGTGAGCCAATGTACTACAACAGTATTATGGCTTCAGGTAGTGATTCTTCTGGCTTATACAAGAAACAGCGTTTAGTTCCTTTTGGCGAATACATTCCACTATCAGGAATGTTGAAGTGGGTGCTGCCAGCCATGCAAAATGATGTCAGTATGGCAGGATTTTCTCGTGGCGAAGCCAATCAAAAGCCCCTAATGGTTAAAGGACATGCTTTAGCAGCTGCAATTTGCTATGAAGTTGCCTATCCAAATCTAACCCGTCGGAATGCACTCAATAGTGACTTCCTCATTACGGTTTCTAATGATGCATGGTTTACAGGTACAGCAGGCCCTTGGCAACATTTACAAATGGTTCAAATGCGTGCCAAAGAAAATGGCCGTTGGTTTATTCGTGCAACCAATACAGGTGTGACAGCATTTATCGATCATCATGGACATATCGTCAAACAGGCCCCTATTGATGAAGAAGCGGTATTACGTGGAGAATTACCCGCTATGCAAGGACAAACCCTGTATAGCCGTTTAAGTGATTATCCAATTCTCATCTTCTCATTACTTCTATTGATCATAGGTTGGGTCTATCGTCCACGTAAAGTCGATGTTTCATTCAAATCCCGTCGATGATATGAAAAGAGCGTTTTACAATAAAACGCTCTTTTTTTGATCCCAGGAATATTTTTATTAGATCCAATAGCTCGGGCTGAATAAAAATCAAAATACCAGCGATAATTGCAGTGATAAATACGCAACTAAACTAGACAAAAATAACATGGGAATATAGCGATATGTTTTAAATAAAAATTGCTCATATTTAGAAATCAAATCTGCATGGCGCCAAACACTAGTTTTCAAAGCACTTAAAAAACACAACACAAACCAAGCGCTCAACATACTTAATGCAAAAAAGCCGATCATGATTTGGCTGCTGCCCTCAGCTGTTTGCCATAAAGCCAAAGCACCTTGACTAATCGGTAATAAACTTAAAATAAGCAACACAGATTTCAGCATTGCCCAATGAAACTGATTCAGTTCATCCAACACAAAAAATGCTTTCATCTGTTATCTCCACACATCAGCTCGATGATATGAATTTATTATGCAAAGCTTTGATCTAAAGAAAAAGTCTATTTTGACGCTTATTTCTTTTTTCTTGTAACCATTAAATATGGGAATAATTCTTATTATAAATCTCAAATCTACAATATTTTATCAATTACATTTATTTCAATAACTTATTATTATTTTTATTATTAAGAAACATTATCACTTCACTCCTTATTAATTTAACTTAAGAGTGAAGTGATATTTCTAATTAAAAATTATGGTTGATAATAAATATCGGCGTCGTTACCTTCTCCACCTTCTTTACCATCTGCACCAAATGAATATAAATCGAATGAGCGTCCATCACGACCTGGAATGACATACTGTAAATCATTTTCCCAACTGTCTTTTGGATAACCACCTTTCACATAACCACCAGGCAACCAATTTTTTGCAGACGCAGGCTGATTGACCAAAGCATCTAAACCACCATCTTGCATGGATGGATATCGACCATTGTCCAACTTATATTGATCTAACGCCCCAGCCACACCTTTTAAAGTAATTTGTGTGGTATCCACTTTAGCTTTTTCACCACGCCCCATCACATTCGGAACGATTAATGCAGCAAGCACACCTAAAATGACGATGACAACCATCACTTCGATGAGCGTAAATCCTGAGGCACGATTCATTCGAGTAACACTCGAACGTGCCGCAAGACGAGGAGCTATACTTTGAGTGGAAGTATTCAAGCTTTGTTCAACATTTTGCTTATTCATTGAATTATTCATATTCATCTCTTTCATGTCACTCATTAGATCATATTGTTCATATTAATAATTGGCAACATTACCGCAATCACGATCACCAATACAATTGCTGCCATAAAAATCAACATTAAAGGTTCAAGCAATGCCAATAAGGTAGAGATAAATGTAGTGACCTCTCGATCTTGCATGGTTGATGCACGATCCAACATTCGATCTAACTCACCAGAAGCTTCACCACTGCGAATCATTTGTACCATCATTGGCGGGAAATAGCCGCAACGCTCCAGTTGTGTTGCTAGATTCCCCCCTTCGGTAACTCGTTCCATCGCCACAGTAATTGCATCACGAATCACCCAGTTATTACTGACTTCAGCGCCAATGCGTAGCGCCTCAACCAAAGGAACACCAGAACGCGTCAAAATAGACAGGGTACTGGCAAAACGTGCTGCATTTATACCACGTGAAAGTTTACCAAATAGTGGCAATCTGAGCGTTAATCGGTCAAATGCATAATGACCTGCTGTCGTTCTCAAAAAACGCGTAAATAAAATCATGGCGATAAAACCAATGATCAAGATCGCCACCCATGCCTGTTTAATAAAGGCACTGGCTTTCATCAATGCAACTGTAATCCACGGCAATGCTTCTTTACTTTGCTCAAATGTTTTCACAATTTCTGGTACGACATAGGTCATCAGTCCCATGACAATTGCAAATGACATAAGCATTAAGATAATCGGGTAAATCATTGCACCCTGAATTTTCTTTTGCATGGCAAAACGATTTTCAGTGTAATCTGAAAGCTGGTCTAAAATCAGATCCAAGTGACCTGAACGCTCACCTGCAGCAACTGTAGCAATATATAATTCAGGAAAACGGCCAGACTGCTGCATTCCTTGCGCCAGCGAATGCCCTTCTAATACCTTTGATCGCACCGAAATCAATAGGTTTTGCACATGTGATTTCTCACTCTGCTTACTGACCGCACGTAATGCCTCTTCTAACGGAATACCCGCCGCCACTAAAACAGAAAGTTGCCGCGTCATCAAAGCCAGATCATAAGCACTGAAACCTTTTCTAAACCATGAGCGCTGTTGTTGTTTGTCTTTTTGCTCAACCGCATCGACTGCAATTGGCGTCCATGCTTTATCGCGTAACTGTTGGCGAATTTGACGTGCAGAATCTCCTTCGAGCACACCTTTATGTTGCTTTCCAGAAGCATCAATAGCAGTAAATTGATAAGCTGGCATGGTTCTGTTCTAATTGTCCCAAAATAGTTGTCGTTACTGTTGCATCCATATGCTGGAATCATTCATATTCATTTATACACAACGCTCAGCACTTTAGCATAATTATATGACATACAGTCATGCCATTTTACATGTGAATTAAACCAATATGCCTACCGAAAATTCTAACGCCACCTTGTACCGTATTCGTGTTGCGATACCCGTTTATGTGTATGACACGTTTGACTACACGGTCAGTGCCGAACAATATCATCAGGCACAGATTGGCGCTCGTGTCGCAGTGTCATTCGGACGCCAAAATCTGGTGGGCATTATTGTTGAAAAAATTGATCCAAATGAAGTTTTTACGGGTCAATTCAAACTGAAAGCGATTACTGAATTACTTGATAAAGAAGCGATTTTAGATCCACATGTTTTAAGGTTGATGACATGGTCAGCCCAATACTATCAATTCCCAATTGGCGAAGTGATGCAAAGCGCCCTTCCCACACTCCTGCGACAAGGACGTGCTTTAAACATTTTATTTCATCTATGGAAAATCGTGCCTAATGATGATCCAAATGCATTATTAAAACGCTCTCAAAAACAATATGATGCATATCAAATCTTAAAAATACATCCTCATGGCACCACTGAAAACGTCTTGAATCTCAGTGGTGTTGAAACAGCAACACTGAAAGCCTTAGAGAAAAAAGGGTTGGTTGAGTGTTGTCTGGAACCGCATGATTTTAGCCCCACACCTGTACAATTGGCGCAAGTACCACTCACAGCCAACGAGGATCAAAAAAGAGCGATCCAACAAATCCTCAAAGAGCAGCATCATTACCAAGCATTTTTACTAGATGGCTTAACAGGCAGTGGCAAAACTGAAGTTTATCTGCAAGTGATGCATGAAGTATTAAAGCAGGGTAAGCAGGTGTTGGTACTGGTTCCAGAAATCGGCCTTACCCCTCAAACTGTCGCTCGCTTTAAATCACGCTTTCATTGTGATATTGCTTTATTACATTCAGGTTTAAATGACTCGAAGCGCTTACAAGCATGGCAACACGCACAAACAGGAAAAGCTTCGATTGTGATCGGGACTCGTTCTGCGATCTACACGCCGCTTCCTCATCTCGGACTGATTATCCTCGATGAAGAGCATGATCTGTCTTATAAACAGCAAGAAGGCTTTCGTTATCATACCCGTGATGTAGCGCTCTACAGAGGATACTTACAACACTGCCCTGTAATTCTTGGATCTGCAACACCGAGTATCGATAGCTATCATCTGGTCGAGTCAGGCAAACTACATCTACTGGAACTCAATCAACGTGCAGGCGTCGCTGTCCTGCCAAAAATGCATGTGATTGATTTAAAAATTGCCAAGAAAAAACATGGTATCAGCCAAAATTTAATTGAGCAGATCAAACTCACCTTAGAGCGCAAAGAACAGGTGCTGATCTTTCTCAACCGTCGGGGTTATGCACCAATTCTGATGTGTGAAAGTTGTGGCTGGCAAGCCAATTGTCCCCATTGTGATGCGCATTTCACTTTGCATTCACAGCCTTATCATTATTTGCATTGTCATCATTGCGGCACCATCAATCGCCTTCCCGATCATTGTCCTGCTTGTCAGAAACAAAGTCTAAAAACGATTGGCGCTGGAACAGCAAAACTTGAAGAACATTTACAAGAATTATTTCCCCACCATGAAGTGATTCGAGTTGATCGTGACAGTACCAGCCGCGTCGGAAGTTGGCAGAAAATTTATGACCGTATCCAACAAAATAAACCGAGTATTTTATTGGGTACACAAATGCTTGCTAAAGGGCATCATTTTCCACATGTGACCTTAGTGGCTATTTTAGATATTGATGCTGGTTTACTGAGCGTCGATATCCGAGCTCCTGAACGTACTGCACAATTGATTGTACAAGTGGCCGGACGTGCTGGACGAGGCGAACATAAAGGGAATGTCTATTTACAAAGTCTTCGCCCTGACCATCCAATGCTCGCTACATTGATTAAACATGATTATCGTACGGTGGCCAAACAAATGCTGGCTGAGCGCAAACTTGCAATGCTCCCTCCTTATCGTTATACGGTATTGGTACGTGTTGAATCGAAAGATCGAGAGTATAGCCAGCATTTCTTGACGGATATTGCACAACAACTCAGAACCACGGCTGGTGATTTAGTTGATATTTGGGGACCAATTCCTGCACCGATGGAACGTAAAGCTGGACGCTATCGTGCCCATATGGTGATTTTGTCAGCCGATCGCGCCAAACTGCATTTTTATTTGCGTCAATGGTGGCAACAAGTGGTACATTTACCTCGTCAGCATCAACTCAGACTATCCATTGATGTTGACCCACAAGAGTTTAGTTAGTCTAATTCCCTATGAAAAACAGAAAAATTTGAGGCAATAGATGTCCTTACTGCTATCCATCATTTTTTTACTAACTGCGGCTTTAATTATTGTCCCACTCACAAAACGCTATACCTCAAATACTGTTTTGGGTTATCTGATTGCTGGGTTTTTACTCGGCTCAAGTGGTTTTGCACTGGTCACTGATACTCAATTTATTGCCCAAGTCACTCAGTTAGGGATGCTCTTGCTGATGTTCTTTCTTGGCTTGGCCTTTCGCCCAATACAACTGTGGGTACAACGCTATACAATTTTAAAAAATAGCGGCCTAAGTTTACTGATCATCAGTTTGCTTTTAACTGGTATCTGCTTTTTCCTCTTTGATGACTTTGCCAGCAGTATCGTTCTTGGTGTGGCACTTACGCTTTCCGCTGTAACTTTGGCTCAACAACTACTTCATCACCAACAAAAATCGAATAGCACACTAGGACAATCCATTTTAAGTGCCATACAGTTGCAAGTATTTGTAGCGGTATTATTTATCGTCTTGTTCCCTCTGTGGGACGATACGGCGACCACACGACATGGTATCGCATATTTTGCAGCCATCATTGCGACAGTTTCAGGGCTGTTCTTAGCCAGCCGTTTTCTGATACGACCTGCATTCCGCTATTTAGCCAAGCGCAACAGTATTGAACTCATTCCTGTATTAGGGCTTGTAGCAATCCTCTCTATTATTGTCATCATGGATATTTTAAATATTCATATCTTAATTGGTGTATTTTTAGCAGGATTATTACTCGCAGACACTGAATTCAACACTGAAGTTGAACGTCTTGTTTATCCGTATCGAGATACCGCGCTTGGACTCTTGTTTCTTGCAATTGGTTTAAATCTCTCATTACAGCCCCTATTTGAAACACCACTTTTGATTTTGGGATCAATCTTTGTTTTGGTGTTGATCAAAACTGTGGTCATCGCAGCGATCAGCTATTATCAACATCGTCGCCAACAACTTAGTCTCCTTTCTGCTACCGTCCTTGCTCAGAGTGGTGAATTAAGTTTTATCCTGTTGAGTATTGCTGTTGCAGAACAGATTCTCGCTCAACCCATTTTTGAATCTGCGCTGTTGGTGATCTTGGGTTCGATGCTTCTGACGCCTCTAGTTTTCTGGTTAGTGAACAACAAACGATTACCAATATTGCATAAGAAAGTTGCTGTACTAACCCCAGATATTCCCCAGCATCCAATTTTGATTGTTGGGTTTGGTCGGTTTGGTCAAGTAGTGGCACGTGCCTTACATGCACAAGGTCAACAGTTGAGTGTGATTGATAGCAATCAACCAGATGCTGATTTTATTGAGCAATACGGACATCGCTTTTTTGATGCAGATGTCACTCAGGTCGAAAATTTAAGAGCCGCAGGGATCGAATATTGTAAATTGCTGATTCTTGCGATTGATGATGTGGAAGACAGTATGAATCTGGCACGTCACCTCCGTCTAAACTATCCTGATTTAGTTTTATTTGTTCGGGCACGTGACCGTCATCATGCGCATTTATTAAAAAGCATGGGAATTCAACATATTTGGCGTGAAACCTATGCCTCATCCTTGAGTATGGCGCAACTGGCTTTGACTGAAACAGGTCTCTCAAGTGAAGAAGCTAAAGCCCAAATCGAACAATTTCAAAACCAAGATCAGCAATTATTTAATTTACGCTATCAGTCAGGTGATGATTTTGACTCAATTGAAGCTTATCCGAGTGTGATCGCAGAGTTAGAATATTTATTTGAAAATACGAAAACTTTAAATCCTGATCGAATGAGCAATGAACAAAACCAACAAAGTGATGCAAATTCACCGCATGGAACAACTTGAGTTTTCGTAAAATGACACCATTATTGAATGAATAACCGTTCACCATCTTATAAGCTTTTAAGGCAAAGCACCGCTTTGTTTTCCTCATTTGAGGAGCTGGAGAAAAAAATGTCTGATTTACGCCAACGCTTTTTTATTGAAGATAGTCCTATTCGCGGTGAAATAGTTCATTTGGAAGAAGCACTGCAAACTATTTTGGCGAAACGTGAATATATGCCTGCGGTACAAAGCTTATTAGGTGAAATGTTGAGTGCAACAGCTTTACTTGCAAGCACCTTGAAGATCCAAGGGCGTATTAGCTTACAAATTCAAGCAACTGGTACCTTTAAATGGGCAATGGCTGAGTGTAACCATTTAGGTGAGGTTCGTGCTTTGGCTGATTATGAAGAAGATCCTCGCTTCGCCGAAGGTACTGATAGTCGTACTGTTCTTGCTGCTTTAACGAATCCTGTTCTATTCATTAATATTGAACCTGAGCATGGCGAGCGCTATCAAGGTATTGTTCCCCTTGATCAACCGACTTTGGCAGGTTGTTTAATACAATACTATGATTTATCAGCACAAATCCCAACTCATATTGTGCTAGCAACCAATAGTCAACGTACAGGCGGTTTATTGATTCAACTACTTCCTCGTAATGAAGAAGAACAAGAGTTCGTTGATGAAGATTTATGGCCACGTTTAACTATGCTCACTGAAACCTTAAAACCTGAAGAGTTAACCGACCTGTCAGCCAATGAAATTCTTTATCGTTTATATAATGAGGAAGAAGTGCGTTTGCCGGAGGCTGAGGAATTAAAGTTTGGTTGCACCTGTTCTAGAGAGCGTTGTGCCAATGCTTTGATTCAAATTGGTGTAGAAGCGGTACATGAGTCCCTTGAAATCCAAAACCCAATTCAAATGGATTGCCAATGCTGTAACACCCGTTATGAGTTTACCGCTGAAGAGGCTTTAGGCTTATTCGGTGAGCATTTGAGTTAACATTCCGTTAAGAACCTTTATGCAACAAAGTATAAAGGTTCTTGCTGAAACAATATCAACACATATCCTCTCTGTTTTTTCACCCTGAATCGTCAAATAATAGAATGAAAAGTAATAAATTATGACGATAAGCAATGACAAAAAATTACTACGAAGAACTAGGCGTGCCCCGCGATGCCTCAGCAGATCAAATCAAAAAAGCCTATCGCAAACTCGCACGCAAATACCATCCTGATCTTAGCAAAGAAGCAGATGCAGAAGAAAAAATGCAAGCGATCAATGTCGCCTATGACACCTTAAGCAATGCTGATAAAAAAGCTGAATATGACCAGATGCTTGACCATCCACAAGGCTTTTCTGGCTTTGGGCAAGGTGCGGGTGGATTCAATCAAGGTACCAGTGGATTTGATGGCTCACAATTTTATCGTCAAAGTTCAGGCGATGGTGCCGACTTTAGCGGTTTTGAAGATCTATTTGGTCGCTTCGGTGCTGGGTTTGGCGGGGGTCAACAACGCTCGCAGCGTCAACAACGTAGTTATCGGGGTGAAGATCAACACGCCTCAATTCAAGTCGATGTAAGCATTGCTTATCAGGGTTCTACACAGCAAATCACCTTACAGATTCCAACTTATAATGTTTATGGCGAACCTGAAATTCAGCGCAAAACATTAGAAGTCAAAATTCCTAAAGGAATGAAAGAAGGTCAACAAATTCGCCTGACAGGTCAAGGACAAAGTGGAATCAATGGCGGTGAAAGTGGCGACCTATATATAGAGATTCAATACAAAGATACGGACCGAATCCGCGTCGAAGGTGCTGATGTCTATCAGACCATTGATGTCGCACCTTGGGAAGCGGGCTTAGGTCAAAGCATTGAAATCAACACCCCTGCGGGTCAGCTTAAAGTTAACTTACCGAAAAATGCCAAAAATGGTCAACAACTTCGTCTAAAAGACAAAGGAATTCCGAGCAAAACCGCAGGCAATCTTTATTTGATCATTAATATTGTTTTACCAGCTGCACAGAGTGAACAAGAACAACAGGCCTATCAACAATTTGCTGAGGCCTTCTCTTCATTCAAAGCTCGTGCCTCATAAGGAGCAAGATCATGACAACTATTCAATACAAAGAAATTCAATATGACGGTCACTGCCAAGTTGAAATCGTTGATGAACACTTGGCACTTGATCTTGAACATTTTGCAGAAGCATGTGGTCAAAGTACTGAATGGGTACTTAAACTGATTGATTACGATATTTTGCAAATCACGGTTGAACCGCAAAATTACCAATTCATCGGTGAAGATGTTGCACGTGCCCGTCGAGCATATCGCTTACAACGTGATTTTGATGCGAGCCTATCAGCAGTTGCTGTGATGCTGGATTTGATTGATGAAGTACAACAATTACGTAAACAGCTCAAACATTTTCACTGAACAAAAGAAAATGACTGAGCTTAGATAAACTATTTCAGCTTGGTCATTTTCTCCACTTCTTTGAGTGTTTGTTTAATAGGTTCATAATCCAAGAACCACAACAAATTAATGTTACGTTGCTTGTGCTGTTGCGCCAGCAAATCAATCACACTACGCTCACCTCGTCCAACTAAATGCTGTTGATAGAAATAGTACAGCAGCAATATGGTGGTCATCAGCATCACACCCAACATAATCCAGAATCCAACAGGTGATTTTAATCCAGGAATAAACTCGAAGTTCATTCCATAGATCCCCGTTAATAAGGTTAATGGTGCGAATACAGCCGTGATAATCGCCAAGATACGCATATTTTCATTGGTCTGATTTGCCGTAGCAGAAAAATGTAAATCAATTGCTGATTGAATCGCATTCCGCAATCGAAGCGTATGTTTTTGCACACGTTCAATATGGCTCATCAAATCATTGAGACGTACCAAAAGTATATCTTGTGTTTTATATTTTCGTTCACCCACAACATGATGATAGTTATCCACTAACTCATCTCGAAATTCCTGCAAAGTTTCGATTTGTTCTTCACATAAATTTTCGATTTGCTGAAATGCCATATCTTCATGAAATAGTTGATGCCACTGCTTAAAACGACGATTGCCCTGTAACAACTGTTGTTGCCAATATTCAACACGACGAGTCAAAGGACTTCTTAAATTTAGATAGCCATCAATCATGCTATTCAATAATCGTAAACACAAATCTGCTGGAGTACTCGGTAATTTGCGAGCTTTATTTTGTTCCGAAACTGTCCGTTCCATAATCAGCTGTAAACGTTGAACATAGTTTTCAACTGCCATATTTCCCTGTTCACGTACACTCACCAACACTTGTGGCGTCAAGATAAAACTCATGGGCGTCGTTGCAAGACCAAATACACTCTCATGCACATCTTGCACAGGATCATTTTCATAAATCTGATCATCCGCACTGATCAGCTTACGGAAGACCAATAAATCATACTCTTCGACAGTGTCAAAAGCGCATGGATGCTCAATATTCAACAAATCCCGCATATGAAATTCATTTAATACAAGACCAGTATGTTCATAAATATTGTTTTGCCAAGACTCTGCATGATTCACTAAATCTTGTCTTAAGCTATCCACCCATAGAAATTCAAGCGTATGCTGTTGTTGTTCTTGCACGCTCATAAAAATTGTATTTTCACTATGGTGGCGGTAAAAATAATAAAGCTGCATAGCGCTCGTATTTAGGTTTAAATTAAAAATATCATGCCATAAAAAAGTCCGCACGAAGCGGACTTTTTGTATATCAAACAGCGATTAAGCTTGTTCGATGTCTTTCATCGTTAACTTGATACGACCACGGTTATCGACATCAGCAACCTGTACTTTCAACTCCTGACCTTCTTTCAATACGTCAGTCACGTTTGCAATACGCTCATTCGAGATTTGCGAAATGTGAAGTAAGCCATCAGTACCTGGCATGATATTAACGAACGCACCAAATTCAACGATACGAATCACTTTACCATCGTAGATCTTACCTGGTTCAACTTCTGCAGTAAGTGCTTGGATTTTTGCAATCGCAGCACGAGCAGCAGCTTTAGTTTCACCAAATACGCGAACTGTACCATTGTCTTCGATATCAATCGCAGCCTTGGTTTCTTCTGTAATGGCACGAATGGTCGCACCACCTTTACCAATCACGTCACGAATCTTGTCCGGGTTAATGTTGATCACTTCGAAAGTTGGCGCGTTCGCACTGATTTCTGCACGTGCACGTGAAATGACTTTATTCATTTCATTCAAGATGTGCATACGACCAGCAAATGCTTGGTTTAATGCAACTTCCATAATTTCTTCAGTGATCCCTTCGATCTTGATGTCCATCTGAAGTGCAGTAATACCGTTTGCAGAACCTGCGACTTTAAAGTCCATATCACCTAAGTGATCTTCGTCACCCAAGATGTCAGAAAGAACTGCGAAACGCTCACCTTCTTTCACTAAGCCCATTGCAATACCTGCAACTGGTGCTTTAAGTGGAACACCTGCATCCATAAGTGACAATGAAGCACCACATACAGAAGCCATTGAAGATGAACCATTAGATTCAGTAATGTCAGATACGATACGAATCACATACGGGAAACGATCAGCCGCAGGAAGAACAGCTTGAACGCCACGACGTGCTAAACGACCATGACCGATTTCACGACGCTTAGGACCTGATTCACGACCTGTTTCACCTACAGAGTATGCAGGGAAGTTATAGTGCAACATGAAGTTGTCAGTTTTAGTACCAGCAAGGGTATCAACCATCAATGCATCACGTGTGTTACCCAAAGTTGTTGTTACCAACGCCTGAGTTTCACCACGGGTAAATAATGCAGAACCATGTGCACGATCTAATACACCCACTTGAACGTCGATACCACGAACAGTTTTGGTATCACGACCATCAATACGTGGTTTACCTGAAAGGATGTTGTCACGTACGGTACGGTATTTAAGATCTTCGAATAATTCGTTTACTTCATCTGCAATACCCGTTTCGTCATTTTCTGGAACGAACTGAGCTACAGCTTCTGCATAAAGTGCATCAAGTGCCGCATAGCGATCTTGTTTAACCGCAATTGTATATGCTTCAGAAATTTTCGCTTCGAAAGCAGTTTTTAATTGCTCAAGTAATGCTTCATTTTTAGTTGGAGCAACCCAAGTTGATTCAACAGCGCCTGCAGCGGCAGCAAATTCTTTAATCGCTTGAATCGCGATTTGCATTTCGTCATGACCGAAAAGCACAGCACCTAACATTTGGTCTTCTGAAAGCTCTTTCGCTTCAGATTCAACCATTAATACTGCTGATTCCGTACCTGCAACCACAAGATCAAGATCAGACTCTGCAAGTTGTTCGAAGTTCGGGTTTAAAACATATTCGCCATTGATCAAACCAACACGCGCACCACCGATTGGTCCACGGAAAGGTGTACCAGCAATCGACAATGCCGCTGAAGTACCGAGCATCGCTGCAATATCCGCATCCATAGTCTTGTCTGAAGAAACGACAGTTGCAGTCACTTGGATTTCGTTGAAGTAACCTTCTGGGAACAACGGACGAATTGGACGGTCAATAAGGCGTGAAATTAAGGTTTCAGCTTCTGAAGCACGACCTTCACGTTTGCCATAACCACCTGGGATACGACCAGCAGCATATTGTTTTTCTTGATAGTTAACAGTAAGTGGGAAGAAATCCTGACCCGCTTTTGCTTTAGGTTGCGCAACAACTGCGACTAAAACAGTTACACCACCCATCGTGACTAAAACTGTATTTGCTTGACGTGCAACGCGACCCGTTTCTAAAACAACTTGGTGTTGACCAAATTGAAATTCTTTACGAATGATATTAAACATAGACATGTATTGTATTTTCCTAGTTTTAATTCTAGTGAGACCCCTAAGGTTTGGCATTCAGACTACAACGATTATAGATAAATGACAAAGCTTAGAAGCCATCACACTAGACCAAAATTTAAAAAAGTTAAACGCAAAGAAGGAGCGAACAAGCGCCCCTTCTAAAAATCATCTAATGTGAATTAGATGAAACTCTCTTTTCAGCGATAAAGCATAGCAACATGCGAAATACCGAAAACAAAGCCAAATCGAATTAACGACGTAAACCTAATGCGCCGATCAAAGCAACATAACGACCGTGATCTTTACCATTTAAGTAGTCAAGTAATTTACGACGTTGGTTAACCATACGAATCAAACCACGACGGCTGTGGTGGTCGTGTTTGTGCTCTTTAAAGTGACCTTGCAAATCATTGATTTGAGCAGTCAATAAAGCAACTTGTACTTCTGGTGAACCAGTGTCATTTTCAGCACGAGCAAATTTAGCAATGATCTCTGCGCGATCTGCGTTAGTTAAAGCCATTCGATTTCTCCGAGATGCTTAAAAAAATAAACGATATTGATCAGTTACGAGAACTGACTGCCGTGCATCACTACAGCAAGTGGTCTATTTTAAGTGATCTATCTTTATATTGCAAAAATGTTTTATGTTTACTGGCAATTCGGCAGCTGACAACCCCGATTAAAAGATGCACACTAGCCAAATTCTGTTTTCAATTTATGACAGAGACGAAAGAAAACGAAAAATAGTGCGAGGGAATCGTGAAAATTTTATCAACCAATACCTGTTATGTACCCCATGACTTAAATCAAGTGATTCGCTCAAAAGATGAAGTCGCAGCAGAATTAGGCGGGATGACTGAAAGACAAGTTCAGAAAATCTGGACTAGTGTGGAAAACCTGTATAAAACTGGAAATTACCCCCTCATTACCTTATGTTTGCGCCGTCAAGGGCAAGTCCTTTTAAATCGTAGTATTGGCTATGCTCAAGGGAATTCACCAGAAGGTTTAGCTGCTGATGCAAAAATAGCAACTCCCGATACGCCAATATGCTTATTTTCAGCATCCAAAATGGTGACGGCCATGCTGATTCATATGCTAGATGAACGTGGCGACCTCAATCTACTTGATCCCATCAGCTATTACATTCCTGAATATGGAGTAAATGGCAAACGTCGTGCAACTATTTTTCATTTGCTTTCTCATCGTGGCGGCATTCCTCGCATTGATACTGAAGTCACACCTGAACTTTTATTTAATCAAGAAGAAATTTTAAAGTTACTTTGCGCAGCCAAACCTGTTTCACCGTCTGGAACCCATCTCGCCTATCATGCTGTAACGGCTGGCTATATTTTGGGCGAAATCGTCAAACGCGTAACTGGACAAAGCGTGCGTGAGTTTTTGGCAGAACAAATTGAAAAACCAATGGGGTTAGATTATTTCAATTATGGTTTGAAACCTGAATATCGTGCTGATGTCGCACTTAACTACGCAACTGGTATTCATCCAAGCTTAGGAACGGATAAATATTTAAATCATGTCCTAGGAGGTGGATTACAACTGGCTGTAGATGTAACCAATGACAGTCGTTTTATGGATACCATTTGTCCAGCAGGAAATATTTATACCAGTGCTGACCAAGCTGGTCGTTTTTTTGAAATGTTATTAAACGGTGGTGAATATCAAGGCAAGCAAATTATGAGTGCCAAAACAGTATTCCGTTCAACCTTACCCACGTCTGGGGTGAGCTTAGATCGAACATTACTCGCACCGATGCGCTATGCGCTTGGACCAATGTTAGGTAGTAACCCGATCGGCTTGTTTGGTCCAATGACGGGACAAGCATTCGGTCATATCGGTTTTTCTAACATTTTATGTTGGGCTGATCCTGAGCGTGACATCAGTGTGTCATTACTCACGACAGGAAAATCAGTGGTGGGAACACATTTACCAGCCTTAGCCAAAACTCTCTATCAAATCTCAACCAACTGTCCAAAGATTCCAAAGGAACAACGTCGCTCATTATTTGCAACTGATCGTACGGAAAATGATTTGGTGTAATCTATAATTCAAGCATACAAAAAAGCCCAAGTTAAACTCGGGCTTTTGCGCTGAAATTGTTATTATTGTCATTTTTAATTTCTTTTTATTATTTATCTTTTTTGTATTCGCTTGCCTTTCTTACCCTCTGCATGCAATTTACACATCATTTTTGTTATTTAATTTAAAAATCACTTCTCTTTATACCGACTATTCTGTCACAATCAATTGTGGAGAAAAATAGCATTTTTCTTATCTGCGTGTAAGCAAAAACGTACGATTCTGTATAACAATTAACTTAATAATTAAAAAAAACTGTCTAACAAGGGATTTCCTCATAAATTGTGTTTTTAAAATTTTACCCTCTTATGAAAATCGTCTTTATGCCTACCCTTATCTCCTCCTCATCCATTTCCGTTTTAAAATTTTATGAAGCAAATAAGGTTAGATAAATGCATCAAAAAATGATAAAAATAAAAAAGCCCTGTAGTCTCTCCCAAAACTACAAGGCTTAGCGGCTGTAAATTTCCTCTTTTATCACTTACCTCACTGTAAGCCCGCTGTCATCACGACATTATTATTATTCTTTTTGCGATTTACCTAACTTTCCATGCTAGGCTCTTTGTGTGTTCATAATCTCAAAAACCAGCCTGTTGCTCTAGCGACAATATCTCGAATCCTTGTAAGCTTTTTCTTACAAAGATGTGAATTTTGAAGAATAAGTTCACAATCCTTGGAAATTGATCTTTTGTACTAAACCACTGCGGCGAACTGTGCGTACTGTAAGCGCTTGTAACAAAGCATTCCGATCCGCCAGCAATGTGACCACTTTTTTAGCCCGTGTAACTGCTGTATAAATCAGTTCCTGACTAAGGAGTTTTTCTGCATTTGCATCTAGCACAATTGCGGTATGGGTGAACTCAGAGCCTTGGGATTTATGAATGGTTAAAGCAAAAGCGGTTTGCATATTACGTGGCAATCGATGGGCAGAAATCCATTTATTTAAACTAGGGAAAAACACTTCGAATTGCTGTGGTTGGGTCCGATGTTTAAAGCAGATCCCGATATCACCATTTGAGATCCCGAGCTGATAATCATTATAAGTCATCATTACAGGACGACCGACATACCATTCTGCAACCGCGATTTGTTTAAGCTGCTGATTCAACCATCTTTCGGCATAGCGATTGAGTTGTTCAATCCCTAAAACACCATGTTTCACTGCCGCCAAGATTCGATAATCATCAAAAGTCTCTATCACTTTTTGGATATATTGCTCTGGCTGATCTGCCTGCAAATAAACTTTTAATATTTCAGCATAACCTTGAAATCCATACATCAATTTCTGCTGATATTGTTCAACCTCTATACCCTGTTGCTCAGGTAAATATTCCAACTGGATCGCATCAGACATTTCTTTACTCAAAACCATTTCTTGCAAAGAAGCAGGCTTTACAATCTCCTGTTCAAGTTGAGTTAAGACTGAATGATGATTTGCAGAATCTTGTTGTGTTTGAATAAACCGTGCCAATTGACCAATTTTAGCTTCATCTGAAAAGCGACGACTATTTTTAAGTTGTACCCGATTCCCTGCTAAGTCCGTGACTTGCTGTAAATCCGCTAAAACTGATCCGACATCGACGGAAGCCAATTGATTGGCATCGCCTAATAAAATGATTCGACAAGAATCAGGCACAGCTTCAAATAGGGCTGTTGCAAGGCTTAAATCCAACATAGAAGCCTCATCAACGACAATAACATCATAAGGTAGTGGCTGTTTTGCGTTGAATCGTGGAATTTGTCGATTTCCCATACCCAATAAACGATGCAGGGTCTGTGTGGTTTGATTACGCAATTCATCGGTGACTAAACCCGATGCAATTAATTTTGGATCGTTAAATGAGTTTTGCAATGCCTCTTGCATTCGCTGCGCGGCCTTCCCCGTTGGTGCAGCCATAGCAATACGAATATCAGGAATAATTTGGTTCAAAGCAGCAATGATGCGTGCCAAAGTATACGTTTTACCTGTCCCCGGACCACCCGTGATAATACTCAACCACTGTTCAAGTACCATTTTCAGCGCTGCTTGTTGAAATTCATCATCTAGTAAGGCTTGATATTCAGAAACATCAATTGCTTGTGTCATTTGTCGTTTTAATCGACAAATCTGCTGTGCCAAGCGTTGTTCTAGCTGCCAATATCGGTATAATGCCAAGCCCTGCTGATCGTAGACGCATGGGGCGACTTGAGTCATTGCGTTTTCGCTTGAAATAGCTAAATCACTCAAAGCTTCAAGTTGAAGTGAATCAACATCTATACAACTATCGCCTTGTAGACTGGCTTCGATCAGTTGCTGAAGCACTTGTGCAGCGCTAACTGTTTGAGCTGATTGAGAAAATGGAACTTGTGTAAGATAATTACTCCACATATTCAACCAAGTCATTTGCTCTGACTGATCATTGTTTAGTTTTTCCACAGAGTTATCCTCAAACTTACCCACACGCTTGTCCACAAGGTTATAAACATGCTTATCCACAAGATAAGATTTTGTTTAATTTAAATTTACCCATTTTATCTACACACCTCATTGTAATTTATCCTCAGTACAGTATCCCAATATGGCATCCAAACGCAGGATAAATTCATCTTCAGGTTTCCAATAGAAATAACCTTGATCAGCTTGCCCATTCATACCACGTAAGTACAAATAAGACGCACCGCCTAAGTGCTGATCGATACGATAATTTTGTAACTTAACACTTAAATAACGATGTAACGCCACCAAATATAAAGCAGCTTGAAGCCAATAACTGGATAAAGACATACTTTCAGCGATCTGTGCAGATTGATAATCTGCTTGATCTTCACCAAGGTAATTACTTTTATAATCTGCAATATGGTAGCGCTGTCCATCAAAGTAAACTAAGTCAATCGAACCATTTAAATAACGTGCTGATTTTGCATCAATAAATTCAGGCATTTGAATGTCATATTCTTCAAATAGCTGTTGTATGCGTTGCATCGCTAACACACGATCAGATAGTGCTAAATAAAATGGACACTCTGATAAATACTGTCCCGCTGCCAACTGCTGTAATTGAAAGCCTTGATTGAGCGGGGTTTGTAATACTTCTGCCAGCCATGCCGCAATCCATTGATATAGCTGTTGCTCGGCATTCTCCTGCTCTGGAAAATGCTGTTGATATTGTTCTAACAATAACAACCATAGACTTTGATAAGTGTTTTTAAAACGGCGTCGAATATCCTCGATCCATGTTTCTGGACGTTGGAAATCGATTTGCTCAAAAATCTCATGCAGGAAATTTCCTGCTAGGGTTCCTTTTGGGAAGTATTGCTTAATCCAAGCAATGGGGTGTGATACCCCAATACTTTCAATAGTCAAAAGATCAAACTCATCTTCAGCCTGTTCGAAACCTTGATCCGCATTTGCTAAACGATCGAGGCGATTGGCTTTATGCTTAAGATGCTGCGCCAAATAACTAAAACTGGTTTTGCCACGCGCATAAAACCGCTGCTCAGGTAAGGGTTGCGCTGCTAATAATCGCAGTTGTTGCACTTGCTGAGCCTTGAGCGCTTGCGGTCGTTCGAGTACTAAGCTGTCTTCGAGACTATAGATATGCTGAAAAGCATCCCCTTGATTTTTCCAAAATGCCAAACCAGAGAGTTTATTTTTATCGCCCTTTTCCGGCTCAAATACGGCGTAAACACGATGACTCGCACGCGTCAATGCCACATACCATAAACGGTTTTGTTCAGCTTGAGCCCGTTGTTGATGTTGATCCAAATCAGTTTGTTGTAGAAAATTTTTATCCGCAATTGCCACCACACGCTGAGTTCGGGTCTGTCCCGTCTCAGGCACTTGAATTTCAGTGGTTGAGAAATTCAAAGTTTTTTGCATTTCAGTGAATGGTTTATTGGCACTCAATAAGAACACGATTTTAAATTCTAGCCCTTTGGATTGATGAATGGTCATCAACTGCACACCCGCTTCACTAGATAGCTTATGCTCTAACTCCCATTCTCGGTCACTTGGGGAATGGAGTTGTTTTAAATACCAGTGATAGAGATTTTGGATACCTTGTACATGCTCGCTGTGTTGACTCAAAATATCAGAGAGATGACGTAAATTAACCACCGCCCGTTCATTATCTTTGCTTTGGGTGGCGACCAGTTGCTGCCAAATGGCGAATTGATTTAAACAACGTTGCCATGCCACCAAAAAGCCTTGAGTCCGCCACATTTCTCGAATGTCATCAAACTGCTGAATATAGTGACTGAGACCTTCCGCGCTTTGCTCAAGTGCCATTAACTGTGACAAATTAAAACCAAATAAACGGCTGAGTAAAGCACGCTTCAACTTTGCTTCATCATAAGGATGCAACAATGCAGTGAGTAAAGCCCCAACATCTTGGGCAATCTTTGAATCAAACACGCTACGCTTTGATGGGCGATTCACACGGATGCCTAACCGCTCTATGGCATACTGAACTTCATCTAATTGACGATGGCTGCGTGAAAGAATCGCAATATCATCTTCACATATAATGTGGCGATTTTCTCCTTCCAAATATAATTGCTGTAAATGTGCCTGATTCAGTAAGCTTTGAATTTTCCAAGCCACTTGGATTGCTTGTTCATTTCCTTCTTGCAGTTGTAACCAGCGTAACGGTGCAGGGTTGAGTTGCCCATTTTCAATCAATGCAGGATGCGGACGTGAACCCGCTTGAATGGGGTCATAAAGTACTTGTTCACCAAAATCTATTTGTCGTTGAAACAGTACATCCACAACTTCAACCAACTCCTTCACTGAGCGATGGTTATGAATCAACTTATACTCACGCCCGTGCTTCGACATAATGTCTTGATGAGCATTTAAGAAAGTCAACATATCACCACCACGGAAACCATAAATCGCCTGCTTACGGTCACCGACCATGATCATGCAGCCTTTTTGGTAACGTTGTGGATGCCGCCAAATGGTTGCCAGCATATCGTCCTGATCTTGGTTGGTGTCTTGAAACTCATCTACCAAAATCAGCGGATAGCGAGCTTGTACAAATACCGCAAATCGTTGTCCTTGTTCGCCTTTTAATGCTTCTGATAAGGTTTTGATTTGTTGTGCAAAAGTGGTTTCGCCTCTTTGCTGTAAAAGTTGTGGTAAGCGTTTTTTGACTTCAATACACAAATAGGCTTTTAAATACACCTGTAGTTGTTCGAATTGTTGTTGCGTTTGTTGTAAAGCATGACAAAGTTTTTGAAGTTGTAGAATCGTCGGATGCTGATAAAAACCATCCGCCACTTCAGCAGGGCATTTTTTAAAAATTTTCTGACCATCGAGCTTGTCTAGGAATTTAAAAGCAGCATCACGCGCCCCAGCAAAATAAGCATCAAAAACCTGCACATTTTCAGTTTCTAACAAAGCTTTTAAGAGTTGTGGCAAAGACTCACAAAACAATTTATTGAAGGCATTGTTACGAAAAGAAGAGCCATTAATATGAGAGTAATATGCACCATCTAAATTAAAATATTCAGCCAAAGAACTGAGTTCAATTTGCTGTGCTTGTTGCTGCCACTGTTGTAGTTGAGCCAGCTCAATTTCGGGCATGTCAGGTAACTTAAATTGTGCAGAGCTAAAATTTAGAGCGCTCTCAACCATCCCGACAAAATGATCTACACTTTTCAGTGCTCCAATACTGTAAAGTGCATCAATCACATGCTGTGGTTGTGATTGAATCCATTCTCGCAACACATCATGAATCAATTGACGCGTATAAGCTTTGGCATCTTCGGAGATTTGAGCACGTTCAATCTTGCCACTTTCAAACGCAAACTCACGCAATAACTTTTGGCTAAAACTATCGAGTGTGCCTACGAATAACTCATCTAATTGATCAATCACCAATTTTAAGCGTTCACAGGCATAAGCAATACGTGGAGCAAAAGTTTTGAGTAAATGTTGCTTCAACGGATCCGATTCTTGCATGGCAAGTGTATAAATATCACTTTCCAATACCGTTCTTTGAGGTTCTAAATATTGTTGAACTTCAATCAATCGAGCACGGATACGGCATTTTAACTCAGCAGCGGCAGCACGGGTAAAGGTTGTGGCAATCACCTGATTAGGTAAATATTTTTCTAAAAAAATACGGACCATCAAACTCGACAAGGTATAAGTTTTTCCTGTTCCTGCCGATGCTTCAATCAGATGTAGACCTTCAAATTGAATATCACAGATGGGTTGATAAGACACAGGAAATTTTGAATTCATGCCTTACTCCACGCGTAAAAATTCAAAAATGGGTTGATATAGCGCATGAGAATAATGATCACAAGCATATTGCAATAACGCGCTCGCATCTTGTTCTTGCAAAATAAACTGCCAGTCTCGATGTAATTTACACGCTTCGTTTTGTGTCATATCAAAACCTGAAAAATCACCGGTATCATTCCAATCTTTCAACACCTGCTTTTGGCTATCCTCTACTAGAACTTGCTTGGTATCCTGCTGTATCCAATCATAGTATTTACCTTTTTCCAGAGGCTTAAGCAATAAAGCGGCTGGCAACACCACTGGTTGCTGTTGAGCACTTTGCCAGAGTTGTAACCATACCTGTAAATAGTGCTGTGCTTGCTGAGTATTTAAACCTTCACAAATCACAGTCTGATCGCTAAACACCACGATTCGGCGCTTTGGGGCTGCTGAATCATGATTCAATATCGCCAACCACAGTAAATATTCCAGCCAAACTTTGGCGAAGCGTTTAGCACGCGCGCTCGATGCATCTAAGCTAACCCAATCTGATGTGTTTTGTTTTGGAATCGTACAACTTATCTGAAGTTGTTTGGAAACACGCCAAACTCGCTGAGTTGTTTCAGTCGGTGCTGCTGCATATTGTTGTAGCCGCTCCAACAAACGCTGTTGCTCTAGACAACTTTGTTGCCAAACACTTTGCTGCACCTTCCCCACAGGCAATTGATCTTGCAAAACCGCAGGCATGGCTTGACCATCCTGTTGCTGTAAAAAATGACGAATTGCATATTTACCTAAACCATCCAATAACAAAGGTTCGCTTTGATCAACCAACGCTGTGGCACTTAGATTCTCCACACCCAAGGTTTTTAAATAGAGTCTTGCGGGGAAACTAACATCTTGAATCCATTGCTGGCTATCCAAGATCACCATTTCGCTCTGCTCAATTGGATAAGGACTATTGACCCAGGCTTGCCGCTCACCTTTGACCTGTTGAATTTGTGATGCCACTTTAAACCAATGATCTTGATAGCGTGTATAACTTTGCTCAGCTAAAAAGCCGAGTGGATCGAAAGGTTGCAAGCGATGCAGATGATAAAGTGGGTAGAGCTGTGGTGGAATCTGGAGTTCTTCATAGTCTTCCCCAAAAGAATTAAAGTAAGTCTCGTCCTCTGGGAGAGATTTAGAGAGGGAGTCTTTCACAATCAACGCCAAATGATCTCGAAAACCTTGCAAAACACTGGAAGGTTCTCGAACCTCTCCATCATTAATATCGAAACCATTATAGAACAGCCATAACTGCTCTTGCGCCAATAGCACAGCATCTAGAAACGCCCCTTGATCATCTTCTAAGCGAGAACGATCACCCAGTTGTTGACGCAACGCATCCATCAAATCAAAAGGAATATGGCTATCGCGATTTGGAAATTTACCTGTATCTAAATTTAACAGCACAATTAAGCGATAAGGAATCGGGCGGATCTGTCCAATTTGGCTAAACGTGATTTGTCCTGTTGGTTCCACCTGTGCAGATTGACTTTCTAAAGTCCTTTGAATTTCTTCAAGAATATAAGGCAAAGGCAAGGAAATTTTACGTAATTGCGTCTCAGCATCCTCGTAATAGCTTGCCAAAGTCAGCATACGCTCTTGTTTTTGAATGATTTCACGAACTGATTTTAAAGCAACAATATCCGCCTGCTCAAACTCCTGCACTTCCATTTTAAGACGATTTAACCATATCTCAACGGGCAGATTTTGACCTTGTTCATGCGAAATTAACCAATTTCTCCGTATACATAAATCCTGATAAATCTGGATCAAAATACCGATTAGTTCAAAATCGCTTGGCTGTACCAATGCATAACTCAAGGTTTGTTGCACCATCACATGTGCTGGTACGGCAACACCTAAAGCCAGACGATCTAAAGCGAACTTAAAGCTATAACGATAATCTTGATCCTCTGGGTTTAGACTTTGTTTGAGATGTTCTTCATCCAAACCCCGTTTAAAGCCAGCATCGCTGAGTAAATCTAAAATCCGTTGAGTCTGTGAAACATCTAAACCATAAAGTTGTTGGGTGGCAGCAAGATTGAGCCAGTCAGCAAAATCATCTTGTGTGAAGCGACCTTGCGTCAGTTGCAACCTTCCCAATACTGCACGCCAAGCATTCAGTGCATCCAGTTGCGCCACGCCTGCAATTTTGACGGGTAAAAATACCTCATGCTCATTTGGAACTGCAGGAAATACACTGCGGATCAAAGGTTCTAATTCTGCCAAGTTTGGCGTAAGGATCAATACATCACTTGGACGGCGTGGTCCTACATCGGTTTGTGATAACCAGTGAATTAATTGCTCTTTCAAGACTTCCAATTGTCTTAAATTAGAATGACACACATGAATTTGAACCGAACGATCTTCAGCAGCCAATTCATATTGCTCAGCTTTAGGCTCTGCTAAATAAAAAATATCAGATTGAATCTTTCCAAGTAAGGTTTCAGGAAAATGATCAATAAAAGCATCAACCCATTTCCCTTCTTCTCCCGTAGCCAGTTGTGACAACAAGGAGAAATGATCTCTCGCCTGTTTACCCAAACGTGTCAAAAGCGGATGTCTGGATTCACGATTTAGGGCATTAAAACCTAAACTAAAACTTTCAAAAAATGCTGAGATTTCAGCGTCGGTGGCTTGAGGATTCTTACGAATAAAACGCTCTTTTACGCCCAAGTCATAACGCTGCTTCCAAAGTGGGTCAACACTATCAGCCCAATACTCTTGTGAAGGGTTATAGTGCAAAATCACCACATCTAGATATTGCCCCAAACGACGTAAAAACTGTAATTGACTTGGTGGCAAATCCAACAAAGTAAACAGGATCACTTGTTCAGGCAACTCGTTCAATGCTCGCGCTCGAGTCTGTTGATCCTCTAAAACCTGCCAAAATGCTGCATCAATACCTTGCATTTCCATAAAATCATCATGGAAATAGTTTTGCCACAACCAACGCTGCCATGCTTCTAATTGTTGCGTTTGTTGCAAACTAAATGCTGAGGTTTGCTGATCAGTTTTCGAAATTAAATTTTCGATATCGAGCGCTTTATTTTGTCCCCAAGTGGACAGCCAATTGGTCGGGCATGTACATGTAGCACCACAGCCTCGTTGGCAATACCCTCTATAAATCATATAGTTATTAAAAAGCTGGGAGACTTGCTCTGCCACCCAATACAACATACTTTGTTTTTTAAGTTGTTTTTCTCGTCCCGCTTGCAGTTGATCAGCACTGTCATAAATCCGCTGCACAATTGAATACAGCGGATGCTCAGGCTCAACATTCATCTGTTCAGCACGGATAAAAGGCTGTAAGGCTTGATGAATACGCCATTTTAAAATCAGACGTGGTATGTTCGCTTTACGGACTTGATCTTTATTTTCAAGCACCTGCTGATAGGCATACCATTGAAATCCGCGAATACGATGATGAAACTGATAATTTGCAACCATCCCTTGCTGTTCAGCAATTTTTTGCGTTAACCATTGTTCTTGTGCGGGGCTCGGTACAATAAAATGTTGCGTTTTAAATACTTGAAATGGCGAACTGTTGGACTGGGCAATTGATGTCATTACGCCTTGTAACAGCACTTCAAGGCTTTGGCTTTGAATAACATGAATACCCATGTATTAATATAACCTCATCAAAAAAATATCAATTTGTTGCACGAAAACGTACATAATCATCACTATACAAGCTTGTCGAACTATGTCACGTTAGACAACATGAAAATATAAAATTTATTTTAAATATGATTGAATAATGGATTGCTTACTCGTCATATACATCTCAAAATCCAATATTCAAGGGACAAACTTAGGTATTACTTTATGAAAATTGAAAAAGCACCTGACTTTATTGACCCAAATTTAAATTTGGAACAAATTCGCAAAGACTGCTTAGAACGCACCAAAAAAACAGCTTATTACTCGGCAGGGGCAGCGATTGTTCCAATTCCTTTTTTTGATGTGGTCGTTGATCTCAGTATGCTCACACGCATTATTCCAGAAATTAATACAAGTTTTGGTCTTTCCCCAGAGCACATTAGTGTATACGACCCTGAAACTAAAAAAATTCATTGGAATGAACTTCGCAAACGAGGTTTTGAATTTTCAGGCTTCTTGGTCGCACGCACGGCGATGAAAAAATCTTTTAATGGTTTTTTTGCAAAGATCGCAACCAAACAAGTAACTAAGTTTATTCCGCTAGGTGGGCAAATCATTGCAGCAAGCTTGGGCTATTTTATGATGAAAAAAATCACAGAACTACATATCCAAGACTGTTATAACCTTGCGAAAAAAATTCAACAGAAAAGTCTCGCTTCGAACTAAATCTGCTTGAACCTTATAAAAATATTCATTTACTCCCTGTGAAGCAATATATTCATAGGGAGATAATTATATTGAGGTGTTCAACATTCTGAGCTCATTTCTCATAAATAAATTGCCCTCATTTTTTACAGCTGAACGCTTAGTCTGCGTTCAGCTGTTTTAGGATCGCTTTCAAAACCTCAATTCTTGCGGTGTATTTATCATCCGTTGCAATCACATGCCAAGGCGCATTTGGAGTACTGGTTCGCTCAAACATATCCGCAGCTGCATCTAGATATTGATCCCATTTATCTCGATTACGCCAGTCTTCTTCAGTAATTTTAAAGCGTTTATGTAAGGTTTGTTCTCGCTCTTTAAATCGACGCTCTTGCTCATCCTTACTAATGGCTAACCAAATTTTGACAATGACCGTCTGACAATCTGTCAGATTCTGTTCAAATCGGTTAATTTCATCATAGGCTCGTTGCCACTCCACTGTGGAAGCAAAGCCTTCGATACGTTCCACCAAAACACGTCCATACCAAGTTCGATCGAAAATGGTAATTTTGCCACTATCATTCAATCGATTCCAAAAACGCCATAAGTATGGGCGGCGTAATTCATAAGGCTCTGGTGCTGCAATGGTATGAATTTCATATTCTCGTGGATCAAGCTTTTTAACAATGCGTTTGATGGCACCGCCTTTACCCGCTGCATCCATGCCTTCAAAGGCAATGATGACATTTCGCTCAGCGCAACGCATCGCTTCAGCGACTTTACGAGTGAGCTCATTTAACTGATCCTTATATTTTTCTTTTTCAATTATTTTTTGATCTGGCGCTACTAGTTCAGAAGGAATACCGGCTTGTTGCCATGTCTGCTCAACATGGGTTGGATGCTCTGGCAAGGCCTGTAAGGTTTGCAATATATATTGAGCAAAGCATTGATCACGTCGTTGCTCATCTTCACCATGGATAACAGACCAATCCTCTATAAATCTCTGGCTATAGCTTTGCAAGGTGTCGTATTGTTTTTTGTTGCGCCAATCTAATCCATGCAATTTATGCCAATTCTGTTCAGATGGATCGATTTGATCCAAACGCTTTTGCAATGCTTTCCACGATAGATCAAACCATACCTTGATCACATGGACATGATTTTGTCGCAAGTCATTTTCAAAATCACGCATCTTCTGCACATATTGATCAAACACACTGTCTTTGAATGCTTTCGGATCCTGCATCGCCGTGGCAAGTAGATCACTATACCACGTACCAAACATCACCACGATTTGCCCTTCTGCAGGAATAAATCGCGTATAAGGCTGCCAGAAAGCCTGATCGCTTGATAGATGCAGAGGGACATCCGCTTTTACTTTCAAATATCGAGGATCGAGCCATTCTCGCAATTGTTTAACGGCTTCACCTTTACCCGCCAATTCAATCCCACTGACCAAGACCAAAACACTTTTTGCATTTTTCTGGTCCCGACTCTCTCTTAAAGCATATTGTGCTTCGATCAAATCTAAAGACAGCTCATCTTCATCTCGCAATTCAAATACAGGGGTTTGCGCATTCATTGTTCACCCTAAGTGCATGATTTAATAACATCGAGTATAGTCATAACTGTTTTGGTGTTTAGAAACACAAATGTACAATTTCTGTAGATATTGTCAGTGTATAGCCACAGTGACCCATTATTAAACATTTAAGGTTTGTGCTGTCATAGTTCTTGGGTATGATGCAGCCTATGATTTCATGGTTTTATTTTCATAGAGTTCAAATATGTCAAAACTCGCTGCATTTGATGATCTTTTATTAAAATATCAAAATTTAAATTACCACCAAGATCCAGCGATTGCACAACGTCTGCATGAAGTTCAAGCATGGATGAAGACTCGTATCGCGGCTACACACCAAGCGTTTTTTGCCCTGCCTGAGAATCAACTGATGGCTCAGTATTTTTTAAATCGGTTATATGGCGGGCCTGATTTTGATGCCATGGCTCAGCAAATCGAACGTCTCTTGAAATATGCGCATAAAGCAGAAAGCCTGCTCCCTGAAAATGCAATCAAAACAGGAACCAAATCGGTCAGTCTTGCAGTCCTCGCAACACAATTGGATGAACAAGTCGCGATTCAGCTCTTACAAGATTACCCTTTGGACACACCGCTCACAGATGAAATCATGCGTCAGACCTTAATCAAATTGGATCAAGGTGAAGCTCGATATGAACAATTACAGTTACTGGATGAGCTAGGCCTAACATTAGACAAATATATGCGCTCGACCATGATGTATGCTGCGTTTAAAATGTGTAAAGGGATCGCCAATAAATACCAATTTGAACGTATGTATGCCTTTATACAAGAAGGTTTTGCGGCAATGAAACCTATGAAATCCGCAGCAAACTTCATCAAAACTTTCACAGAAAAAGAACGTGAGATTATTGATAAAGTTCATGCTGGACATCCTCACCCGTTCCAAGCTTAAGCTAAGGTTTCACTCCCTCTCAAAGTAGGGGGAGATTGACTACTCGCCAATTCAATTTAAAAAAACTTTTGGGAAAATGAGTTTCTGTATATTATTCATAACAATTACGCAGCAAAGCCTGTAAAAAAATACAAAATCTGTCATTATGCATGCTGATTCGTGCCGCTAGAACGAAAGTTTAGGAGAAAACAATGTCTAACGAAAATCAACAGCCCACCCCAGAAGTTGAGCAAAAACCAAGTTCAGACAAAGTCAGTCCCTTCCTAAGCTCGCCACTGCCACAAGGCACACCACAAGGTCAGCAACAATCATTACAACAAGGCCTTGCATCCACCCCAACAGGCGGTTCTGTACCAAAGTACAACTTGCCGCGTGGTGCCAATACCGGCAATGTTGGTGAAACGACACACTTCGGCTATCAAACCGTAAGTAGTGATGAAAAAGCACAAAAAGTTGCAGAAGTATTCCATTCTGTAGCGAGCAAATACGACATCATGAATGACTTAATGTCATTTGGTATTCACCGTTTATGGAAACGCTTTGCGATCAACATGTCGGGCGTTCGTCGCGGTCAACAAGTTTTAGATATCGCGGGTGGTACTGGTGACTTAGCTAAAGTCTTTAGCCGTGAAGTAGGTCCTCAAGGACATGTGGTACTTTCAGATATTAATGAATCTATGTTAAATGTCGGTCGTGATCGACTGATCGATGCAGGCTGTACCAATGTCGATTTCGTCCTTGCCAATGCTGAAACATTAGAACCATTTGCAGATAATAGCTTTGATTTAGTAACCATCAGTTTTGGCTTGCGTAACGTAACGGACAAAGATGCTGCTTTACAGGCGATGTATCGCGTACTTAAGCCAGGTGGCCGCTTATTGATTCTCGAATTTTCTAAGCCTGTGTTTGAACCATTCTCGAAGCTATATGATCTTTACTCATTCACTGCACTTCCGATCATGGGTAAATTGGTGGCAAATGATTCTGAAAGCTATAAATACCTTGCAGAATCAATCCGTATGCACCCAGATCAACGCACGCTTAAAGGCATGATGGAAAATGCGGGTTTCCAAAGCTGTGACTACCATAATTTAACAGGTGGTATTGTTGCAGTACACCGTGGATTCAAATTGTAAGGCTTAAGATATGTGGTCGATTTTAGCACTCGGTGCAGTCGAACGTATCATTCATCATGTGATTGATTTGGATGCGATTACCCGCATTCAGCTCAATCAACTACAAGGTCAACTATTGAGAGTGGTGATCGATAGTCCACAACTCTCAGTTGATGTGTTTTTTGATGAAAATAAAGTTCGTCTCGAACCGACCGTGACAGGACAAAGTCAAACCCCTTCTATTTTTGAACAGCGTCCTGAGGAGCGTTCAAGCTCCGCAAGTACAGGAAAAAGTAATAAAATCACCGATGCAACTGCAACACTCCATGTTGAAAATGTTGTTGAGTTAATTAAATTATTGCTGAGTGATATGGATCAAATCGGTAATATTCCGCTCGAAGGTGATTATCACTTATTGCAAGATATTCAACGGATCATGCAACAAGCTGAACCTGATCTCGCTGCGCATTTATCTCCGTGGATTGGCCCGCAACTCGCCCATGAGTTAGGGAAAATTCAACTCGCACCTCAGCAAATAAAACGCTCGTTGCAAAGTCATTTGTTCTTTGTCGAAGATGCACTTAAAGAAGATAGTGGTTTATTTGCCCCACGTTGGCAAATGGATGATCTGAATCGAGAAACTCGTCAGCTCAATCAAGAAATTGATCGCTTAGAAGCAAAATTCCAGCAATTAAAATCTCAGTTTAATCCCACACAAGACTAGGTAAAATTCCATATGATTCCGCATATTACACGGTTACTCGAACTCTGGCGTATTGCAGCACATTACCGCCTTGACACCTTGTTTCCTGCGGAAGAGTTACCAGTTAAAGCACGTCATGCATTAAATGTCATCAAAATGCATCCTGCTGCATGGTCAAGTCGTGAGAAAAAAAATCCACTCAAGTTAAAAGAAGCCTTAGAGGATATGGGCCCTTTGGCCATTAAACTTGGGCAATTGCTTTCGACTCGCCGAGATTTGATTCCGCCTGAAGTGTTATCGCAATTGATTTTATTACAAGACCGTGTAAAACCCTATGACACACAATTGGCGAAACAACGTATACAAGACTCGTTAAAAGCCGATATTTCAACGCTATTCTTACGTTTTGATGAGCAACCTCTGGCTGCTGCATCGATTGCACAAGTTCATACTGCGGCTTTACATGATGGACGTGAAGTGATTGTCAAAGTCACTCGTCCCGATATTCGTAGTCAAATTTTGCAAGATTTTGAAATCTTAGCTTGGCTGGGCGACTGGTTAGAAAACCGTTTAGAGGCTGCTCGTGCGCTGCACTTATCTGAAATCATTCAAGATTATCGCCAAATTATCCTGAATGAACTTGATTTAAGCCTAGAAGCAGACAATACCCGTCGTATGCGTCATTACTTTACTGGCTCCAGCATGATGTATGTGCCAGAAGTCTATATGGACAGTAAAGACGTGATGGTCGCTGAACGTATTACAGGTGTCCCAATTTCAGATACCGCAACTTTTGATCGTCTAGGCATGGATCGTGCTGATTTGGCGGAAAAAGGTTTAACGATCTTCTTTACACAAGTATTCCGTGACAACTTCTTCCATGCTGACATGCATCCGGGTAATGTTTTCGTAGAAACAATTAACCCAAGTAATCCTCGCTTTATCGCGCTGGACTGCGCCATTATGGGTGAGTTGTCAAAACATGACCAAATGACCGTAGCGCGGATGTTACTTGCCGTCATGAACAGTAACTTCATGCAACTGATTCAGATCGTACATCAAGCAGGCTGGATTCCACCAGGCACCGATCAAGATGCCTTATCTCGTGAGATGCGCCGCACGGTTGGTCCAATGGTCTCAAAACCAATGGATCAGTTAGATTTCGCAGGTATTCTGATTCAAGTCATGGATATTGCACGTCGCTTCCATCTAGAAATTCCACCTCAACTGATGTTGCTGCTAAAAACCTTGGTTCATGTTGAAGGCTTAGGTACAGATCTTTATCCTCAACTCGATATTTGGAAATTGGCGAAACCAATTTTGACCGAATGGGTCAAAGCCAATATGAATCCAGTTAAAAATATGAAAGAACTGGGCCAGCAAATTCCAGACTTATTATTGGGCGCGCAAGATATTCCAAGCCTGCTCATCGACAGTCTGAATGGTTTAAAAAACCAATCAGCATGGCAAGACAAACAGCTCAAAGAAATCCAACAAATGCGTTTACAAATGCAACAGCAACAACGTCGTAGCTGGATGTTTGGTAGCACTATGTTGATTATGCTGACGATCGCAATTATAAGCCCTTGGTTTGTCTCAATTGTATTGATCGTTTTAAGCAGTCTGTTAGCGCTCTGGCGGATTGTGAAATAAACTCAGAAGCCCTTGTATAAACAAGGGCTTTTTTATGCTTAAAATTTTATTCATTTATCTGCGCGAGTCAGATCAAAATTTGATTGAAATTTCGAACGCGCTTTAACGCTCTATCTTCGACTTTTTACCCAACAAGGATAGCCAACCCTAGCCACAAACGCTACACTAACGGCTTTCCACCAAATGGATTTTCACTCATGTCAAACTGGTTAGATGAAGTTAAATTTGATTCCAATGGTCTTGTTCCTGCCATTGCACAACATCATCAAACTGGTCGAGTGTTAATGGTTGCGTGGATGAATCGTGAGGCTTTACAACTCACTGCTGAAAAAAATCAGGCGGTGTATTACTCACGCTCACGTCAAAAGCTCTGGCACAAAGGCGAAGAATCAGGACACTTCCAAACCGTGCATGAAATTCGTTTGGATTGCGATGCGGATGTCATCATTCTGCAAATTGAACAACATGGTGGAATCGCCTGCCACACAGGTCGTGAGTCTTGTTTCTATCGCAAACTAACCCCTCAAGGTTGGGAAGTTGTTGATGCTCAACTGAAAGATCCAACTGCGATTTACGGTGCATCTGCTAAAACAGAAACCCATACGCATAATCAAAATGAACAAGTTGATGTGCTTGCTTATCTGGGCCGTTTGATGCAACAACGTAAAACAGCCGAAGCAGATAACTCTTATATCGCCAGCCTCTACAAAAAAGGCATCAATAAAATTGTAGAAAAAGTCGGTGAAGAAAGCGTCGAAAGCATTATTGCTGCCAAAGACTATGCCATCCAAGCCTCATTGGAAAATAAACATGACCTGATTTATGAGGTGGCAGACTTATGGTTCCATAGTATTGTCATGCTTGGTTATTTCGACCTTGAACCCCAAGAAGTATTAGATGAATTGGCTCGTCGTCAGGGTTTATCCGGCCTTGTTGAAAAAGCCAACCGTAGCAAAGAAGCGTAACGAGAACCTGTGTCAATTATCGAAAAACCCAAAGCCACCTATGAGCAAGCGATTGCCATAGACAATGCCCGCTTAGGACAGTCCTTTAAAGTGATTGCGTATGCTGGCACAGGGAAAACCACCACCTTACAAATGATCAGCGATGCCATGCCTGAACGGCGTGGTATGTACTTGGCATTTAATAAAGCCATCGCATCTGAAGCACAAAGCAAATTTCATGGCAATGTGAATTGCAGAACCTTTCACTCACTTGCCTTTCGCAGTGTACCGCGTGGCGTCACAGATAAATTACGCTTACCACGTTTAAGCCCAAGTTTTATCGCTAAAGAATATCGCCTAGAACCGATTACTCTTCGTCGTCTCATGGGCGGTCGTTATGAAAAATATGTACTGATGCCAAGTCGACTTGCGAGCCTCGTTGCCAATGCTGTCAGTTATTTCTGCTCGACCAGTTCGCAATACCCTGCTCCTCGGCATATCCAAGCACCGAGCTGGCTACATCAGGATGACATCGAAGCTCTGCAACAACATCTTTACCCTGCGGTAGAACGTCGCTGGTTGGAGTCGATTGATCAGAATCATCAAGCTGGCATTGGACATGATATTTATCTAAAGCTTTGGGCATTATCTGAACCGAATATCCCAGCAGACTATGTCCTGTTTGATGAAGCACAGGATGCCGACCCACTCATGCTTGGGATCTTGTTACGTCAAAAAAGTACCCAAGTAATTTATGTCGGTGATGCGCATCAACAAATCTATGCATGGCGTGGTGCTGTCAATGCCATGCAACAAATGCCATTACATGAAAGTCGGTTGACCACCTCATTTCGTTTTGGTGAAGCGATTGCCGATGTGGCAAACTGCCTACTGGGTGCGTTAAATGAAACAGTTCCACTACTCGGCAATCCAAACATGAAATCCAGTGTGGTAAATAAACCCCATACCAAAATGCGTGATGCGATTTTATGCCGTACCAATGCTCGGGCAATGGAATTATTACTGTCAGGTTTAGTACATGGCGATAAAGTCAGTCTACAAGCCGATCATCAGAAGCTCAGCCGTTTTGTCGATGCAGCTAGTCTGCTAAAGCAAGGTAAACGTATTACCGATGTCCCCGAGCTGGCTTGGTTTAACTCTTGGCATGATGTACATGAATACTGTGAAACCAATGATGGCAGTGACATCAAACCGTTAGTTAAATTGGTTGATGATCATGGCACTGAACCACTCAAGAAAGCTTTGGCAAAAATCACTCCCATTGAACAAGCGGATTATGTGATTTCAACCGCGCATAAAGCCAAAGGTTTGGAATGGAATCGAGTACATATCGAAGATGATTATCAATTTAAAATAAATGGACTGGAACATAAAATTACAGATGAAGAGCTGAGATTACTTTACGTGGCCTGTACTCGTGCTAAAGTAAGTTTAAATATTCATCATCTTTATGACTTAATACAACAATTAAAGCTAAAACAAAGCGCTTCCTCAACTCTTCGTCAGTCCGTAGGTTAAAAGCGCGCTTGACTAGGGTCTGTTCCCATTACCTGCGCTTCATGCCTTGTTTATGTCGTTTTAGCTGATAAGGCAACGCTGGTTGGAAAACCATTGACCCTAAGGTGAGCATATGCAACTTGAATCGGTTCAATTTAAACATGTCGGTATGTTTCGGGATTTAAAACTTGAATTTCACCCTGATCAATATCCCATTACCTTAATCTTGGGTGACCAAGCCACAGGTAAAACGACTGTTTTAAAAAATATCTATCATGCCCTGTCTTGGTTCTCGGCGCGCTATAAAGATATTCGGACGGCTGGCGTAGTAATTGCTGATCAAGATATTATGTTGACCCGCTTACAAGCCAAAGTCCAAGTCCAAGTCAGACTCAGCAGCGAGTTGAACAGCAGTTTAGCTGAGAGTAGTTCAGCACAATCCATCAACACTCAAAGTTGTGCATGGAAGCTTTTTAAAACCTATAACAATCAAGGTGTTGGTATCAGTCAAGTTGAGACTCAACAACTTGATCAAATGGTAGGTTTATATCAAAAGACCAATCAACAAGACCCGTTATTTGGCTTACCCTTGGTTGCTTATTATCCTGCCGAACGCTTTGTGCAAGACATCAATTTACAAAGTAAAAATGTACCTGGGATCTTACAGAAGATGTCAGCTTATGATTTGACCGCCATTCCCTATACCACTTTTTCACGTTTTTTTGAGTGGTTTAGGGAAATTAGTGATGTTGAAAATGCTCACTCGGCACACATTGTTAGACGTTTAATGGGCAATGATTTTAACCAACAAAATCAATCCGAGATGTTAGAACAATTACAGCAGGAACTGGTAAATCACCCAAAACAGCTGTCTGCCCCCAATTTATATGCACTCAAAAAAAGCTTAACCACTGTTTTTCCAGAACTGAAAGATATCTACATTCAATATGTCCCTAAGTTACAACTGATGGTTCGTTATCACGACCAAGTGCTACCATTTCAGCAACTTTCAGCCTCACAAAAGACTTGGATTGCGCTCGTCGGGGATATTTGTCGCCGCCTTTGTTTACTCAACCAAAACTGTTTTGAACCTTGTTTGGAAGGCGAAGGTATCTTGTTGATTGATCAAATCGATACTCAATTGGATCAAAATCTATGTGCTGAAATCTTGGAACGCCTACATCAAGCCTTCCCCCGCCTGCAAATCATTGCCACGGGCAATCGTGATGAGTTACTTGAACACGCCTTGCATTATCAATGCTTACAACTTGACATGAAGGCAATTTTTCCGATCGACATAGAACAATCCCAACAGCAATTTTCTGAACTTTATAACGAATTGTACCAACCCCTAGAACTGACTGAGCCACTCAATCCCAACCTGCTCGAAGCGACGGCATCATCCAATAAAGTGGATATATTATTTAATCAAATTCAAGAGCTTGACCCACAAGAAAAAAATGAGTTGCTCAATTTATTAAGAATCGACGATACATCACAACATAGCTCTTCTTAATCCTCAAAACAGATCAGCACCGCATATTTTTTTACCTGTTGATCTGTGTTTTTCATGTAATAAGCCAATCTTTTTTGTTCATTTTATAGTAAAATAAAGCGCTTTTTATTACTAAGTTGCGCAATACAACTTACTGCTCTATTAACTTGATTGGGCTTCAAGATTTAAAGCTTTGGCATTCTCTTTGAACGCCTGTAAGTCTTGAATAAATTTCACCTTAGGTTTCTGACCTATATCATCGACATGGATACCAGTGTGCTACCGATTATTATCTTATTACCGCTCATACTCGGCACCACCCTAATCCCATACTTGCACCGTATTTCACGTGGCATGGCTGCAATTGGGGCGATTGGCATCAGTCTGAGTTGTTTCATTTTACTCTTAACTCAGGCATCAACAGTTCTTCAAGGTAATGCTCTCCTAGAAAGTTGGGATTGGTTACCACAGTTAGGTATTAATTTAAGTTTCCGCCTAGATGCCCTAGGTTTATTGTTTGGTCTGCTGATTAGCGGTATCGGCACCCTTATTTTTATATATGCCTATTATTATCTCAGTCCTAAAAACTCCCTGAGTAAACTTTATCAATTATTGATGCTGTTTATGGCAGCGATGTTGGGGATTTCTTTTTCTAACAATTTAATCTTATTGTTGGTTTTTTGGGAGCTTACCAGTATCTCCTCCTTCTTATTGGTTGGTTACTGGAGTCAATACGATGCAGCTCAACGTGGCGCACGTATGGCACTCACCATTACAGGTATGGGGGGGCTAGCAATGCTGGGTGGTTTTGTTCTATTAGGACAAATCACTGGAACTTATCAAATCGATCAACTGGTGTTGATGAAGGATGTGATTCAACAGCATGAACTCTTCGTACCGACGTTATTACTGATTTTACTTGGTGCATTCACTAAAAGCGCACAGTTCCCATTTCATTTTTGGTTACCGAATGCGATGGCTGCACCCACACCTGTTTCAGCCTATCTTCACTCTGCAACGATGGTTAAAGCAGGTATTTTCTTACTCGCTCGTTTAGCACCTATTTTTATTGGTGCTGCGTTATATCACAATATCGTGACTTTTATCGGTCTCTTTACTTTGTGTATGGCGGCTGGTTTTGCCATTTTCAAAGAAGATTTAAAAGGTCTCTTGGCATACTCCACCATCAGTCACTTAGGTCTAATTGTGTGTCTCCTTGGTATTGGTTCTCCCCTTGCCGTTGCAGCTGCAATTTTCCATATCATCAACCATGCGACCTTTAAGGCAGCATTGTTCATGATTGCGGGCATCATTGACCATGAAACAGGAACACGTGACCTGCGTAAACTTAGTGGAATTTGGCAACTCCTTCCATTTACTGCAACGCTGACCATGATCACTGCTGCATCAATGGCAGGTGTTCCTCTGACCAATGGCTTCCTTTCGAAAGAAATGTTCTTTACTGAGTTATTGGCAAACTTGTCGGGTCCAGTCATGTTGGTTTCAGCAGTGATTGCAACTCTTGCAGGTATTTTTGCAGTGAGTTACTCCATCCGTTTAGTCCATGGCGTATTTTTCGATGGCGAAATTGGTAAACAAGTTCCGCATAAAGATGCCCATGAGCCTCATATCGGTATGCGTTTACCAGCCATTATTCTTGCTGTGCTTTGTATTTTGGTGGGTATCTTCCCTGCGCTGCTCGCAGAAACTTTTGTGAACAGTGTCACTCGTGCAAGCTTAGCTCAACCTGAGTTTGCAGGCACACATCTGGCTATTTGGCATGGCGTGAATGCGCCGTTAATTATGAGTTTAATTGCCTTGGTCGGTGGGACGATCTTTTATTTTGCACTCGCAAAAGACGGTCGTATTCGCAAGATCGATTTGGATCCTTATCTTGGCAAATGGCAAGGGAAAGTTTTATTTGAACTGTTCCTGAAACATTTATTACTCACGAGCCGTAAGATCAAACAAAAAACCGAGACAGGTTCTTTACAGTCCTATCTACTTTTAATTGTATTGTTCAGCATAGCGATGGTCGCAATACCACTGTTCAATCAAGGTTTGACTACAGGTACGCGTGAGCTCAATCATGCGCCTTGGGCGGCTATCGTGCTTTGGCTCGTGCTGTTCTCTGGCTGCTGGATGATGTTGTGGTTCCACCACGAAAGAATTAAAGCCATTTTGATCAGTGGTGCTGTCGGTTTAGTCGTTACGATGGCCTTTATCGGTTTATCCGCACCAGACCTTGCCTTAACCCAGATCACGGTAGATGTCGTTACCACGATTCTATTGTTAATGAGCTTGTCGTTATTACCACAATTAACACCATATGAATCTACCCGACCACGTCGTTGGAGAGATGCCAGTCTTGCAATTGCAGGTGGTTTAGGAATTGGTTGGATTACATGGCTATTACTTACCCGTGATCATAATTCAATCTCATGGTTCTTCTTACAGCAATCTATCCCACTAGGCGGTGGCTCTAACGTTGTTAACGTTATTCTCGTCGATTTCCGTGGTTTCGATACCTTCGGTGAAATTGCAGTGCTTGGGATCGCCGCGATTGGTGCCTTATGTTTGATGGATGGTATGCGTGCCCATGGTACAACCATGACCCAAGGTCTGACCTATCGTTTTAACCCATCTCCACTGATGTTACGTATCGCAGCGTCATGGATCTTGCCAATTGCATTGGTGATCAGCGCTTACATCTTCCTGCGTGGGCATAACTACCCTGGGGGCGGGTTTATTGCAGGTCTAGTGACCTCAATGGCACTCATTATTCAGTATATTGCTTTAGGACAAGATCAAGCTGAACGCATGATTAGAGCCCAGTCTGGACGTTTATATGAAATCTGGATTGGCTCAGGTTTAATGATTGCAGGTTTAACAGGTGTTGGTGCTTGGTTCTGGGCACGCCCATTCCTTACGAGCGCACATATCTATGTTGAACCGCCATTGATTGGAAAAATGCATTTGGCTTCAGCAATGCCATTTGATTTAGGGGTCTATATCACGGTAGTAGGCGCCACCATGCTCTTGATTTCGGTCTTAGGTGACTCACGTCACTCTGGTATGTCGGGACCAATCCCAAGTGGAGATAAATAATATGCTTAGTATTGAATTTTTACTTGCCTCTGGAATTGGTTTACTGACTGCAACCGGAATTTACCTGATTCTTCGTGCTAGAACATTCCCTGTGGTTCTCGGTCTGGTCATGATTGGCTATGCCGTTAATTTATTTTTATTTGCAATGGGGCGCACCCAAGTCAATGCACCTGCCGTGCTGACTGAAACAGCGAAAGTTTCTGATCCTCTGCCTCAAGCTCTGGTACTCACTGCGATTGTGATTGGCTTTGCAACAACGGCATTTATTGTGCAACTTGCTTTACGCAGTCGCTATGAGTCGGGATCAGATCATGTTGACTCCAAAGAAGAAGCGACCTTGACTTATGAACCACGTGAGGATGAGCCATAATGTTTGATTTCTACCACTTCTGGCAGACTCATACTCCAATTCTTAGTATCTTAATTCCTGCTTTTACGAGCTTTTTGTTATTAATATTGGGCAATCCTGGTTCAGGGTCTTTAAAACAAGATTGGCGACAACCTTGGCGACGTGGCATCAGTCTGGTTTCTGTTATTTTAGGATTGATCACAGCACTAAGTTATTTAGTGATTGCCAATACTGGACAAATCACCGTTTACCAGATGGGTGAATGGTCGGCACCATTTGGTATCGTATTGGTCCTTGATCGCTTATCCGCATTTATGTTGGCGTTGACCTATGCACTTGCTGTACCTGTGCTGTGGTATGCCAGCGCAAACTGGGATACCCGTGGTCGTTATTTCCATGCCATGTTCCATTTCTTGCTTATGGGAATTTCAGGCGCCTTCTTAACAGGTGACTTGTTTAACCTATTTGTCTTCTTCGAAATTTTATTGATGGCGTCGTATGTACTCCTGTTGCATGGTCAAGGTCGTCAACGTTTTCAGCTCGGTGTTCATTACGTCACAATCAACTTACTCGCCTCTGCCCTTTTCCTTGTTGGTTTAGGAATGATTTATGGCAGCGTAGGAAGTTTGAATATGGCGGATGTTGGTCGCCTGATGTCAACTTTAGATAGCGATCAACATAAACTGGCAATTGCTGGTGGCTTAATCTTGTTTGTGGTGTTTGGAATTAAAGCCGCAATGCTTCCTGTTGGATTTTGGCTACCAAAAACTTATGCTGTTGCCAGCACGCCTGTTGCAGCGATCTTTACCATCATGACCAAAGTCGGAATTTATGCCATTTTACGTGTAAATGGCACGGTCTTTGATGATGCCATGGCACAAAGTATTTTTAAGAACTGTTTAATGGTAATTGGTCTAATTACTTCGATTTATGGGGTAATTGGTGCGCTCGGCGCGGATCGTTTACGCCGCTTTGTTGGCTTTATGGTCCTGTCGTCAATTGGTACACTCTTGATTGCAATTGCGATGTTTAATACGCAAGCATGGTCAGCCGCATTGTACTATGTTGTTCACAGTACGTTAATTGCTGCTGCATTCTACCTGTTTTGTGGTTGGATCACTTCTCAACGAGGAGCATTCAAAGATCACTTAAAAGTCTCGCCAAAGATGAAACAGGAAAAAGCGGCTGCATTTACCTACTTTACGATTGCGCTAATGATGGCAGGTCTACCACCATTTAGTGGTTTCTTAGGCAAAGTTTTTATATTGCAAGCAACAGCAGAAAGTCCTTATCAAGCGTGGATTATTGCCATCGTATTGATCGTGAGCTTACTGAGTATTATTGCCTTTACCCGTGTAGGTTTCATTCTTTTCTGGCGTGCGAGTGCACCTGAACAGAACCCGAAAGAGCCTGCACATGCTGAATATTTGGCACTACCAGAGGTTGCACCCAACCGTAATGATAAAGCCATTTATCTATTACTCGCTGGTTTGATGGCATATGTGGTATTTGCCTCACCAATTCAGCAATATGCCGTTGCGACAGCACAGCAAATTCAAGACCACGCACTTTATAATGAAGCCATCTTGAAAAAGGATTCTCAAGGACGCGCGATCAGCGTACAACCTTTTGATCCAAGCTATATTCCTGAAACAAAATATGGCGGTGAAGTTGAAGATCACAATGCGATACTCATCCCTGATGTGATTTCAAAAGCCAGCTTACAAGGCGAACATATTTCTGAGTATAAGCAACGTCAAATTGCTGAACAGATTTTAGAAGCTCCTACGATTCCAAATGAAGCCCAGCTCAAGCCAATGGAGGAACACTAATGCAAAAACTTAATTTGCTTCATCGTTGTTTTCCACATCCATTTGTCTCGTGCTTGGTTTTTGTCAGTTGGTTAATGTTGGCAAATAGCGTGCATATATCGAGTCTTACATTTGCATTCATATTAGCCGTAATCATTCCAGTGTTGGTGCGACCTTTTATCGCCTACACCCCGCGTATTCAGTTTGGGGCAGCAATCAAACTGTTCTTTGTGGTGCTATGGGATATTGTGATTTCAAATTTCCGTGTCGCAAGAATGGTGTTGGGTCCAATGAAAAAATTGCAACCCAAATGGTATCGTGTTCCTTTAGACACTGAACATGAACAAGTCAACACTTTACTCGCGATGATTATCACCACGACACCAGGTACGGTTTCTGCAGGAATCGATCAAGAACGTGGTGATATTCTTGTTCATGCCCTTAATTGTGGTGATACTGAGGTGGTAGTTCAAGAAATTAAACAGCGCTATGAAATGCCTTTAATTGAAATCTTCAACGCGAAGATACCAGAGGGAGCGAGCAAATGACTATTTTACCGTATGCGCTAGGTATTGGTTTGGTTGCAATCACCATTTCCATGTTTATGTGTTTGATCCGCTTGATTGCAGGTCCTTCTGTGATTGATCGTTTGCTTGCGCTCGATACCTTATTCCTCAATGCGACATGTCTTATCGTATTATTGGGAATTTACTGGGCCAGCACCAACTTTTTTGAAGGTGCTCTCTTGGTTGCAATGCTTGGTTTTGTTTCTACCGCGGCACTTGCTCGTTATTTCACAACTGGGCATGTGATTGATTAAGGAGATAAATCATGCATCTTGGCTTAGAAATTATTATTTCTTTTTTTGTGGTATTTGGCGCATTTTTTATGTTGGTAGGGTCAATTGGTATGATTCGTTTACCAGATCTATTCATGCGACTTCACGCCCCAACCAAAGCAAGTACATTAGGCTTAGGTAGTTTTTTAATTGCAGCAATAGCATTCGGTGCTTCTCATGGTCGTTTCGGCTCTGTTGAATTACTGATTACTTTCTTTGCATTTATCACAGCACCAGTATCTGCCAACTTAATGGCACAAGCCGCGATCCATTTACGCTTACGTTCAAATAGTGGTGAGGTACCTGAAGCCTTAAATCGCCCGCTTCCTTGGCAGCATTATCGCCGTAAAAAAGATTAATCTTTTACAAAAGAACCTCAGTTAAAAAGACCAACTATAGTTGGTCTTTTTATTTCAGATTTTTAGAACTTAGCGTAACAGATTATTAATATATAACACTTTGATTACTAATAAGGTCCTGTAAATACACTTGCTCGCTTTGATTGGTCATTACCAATAATTCCTGATAATCTCCATTCGCTTCACTACGAACATTCCATGTATTCGTTTTAGCAACAGTGTCATAAATAATTTCGATATAATTGGAAAGATTGGAACTAGTTGCATGCCTGTCCAATATTTGCGACAAATCAATCTGGTCTTCCGCCATATCAAAGTCAGCTACATAATCCACAGCAATTTCACCTGAAGCATTGAGCAACAATTCAAGAATATCATTGCCCCCGTTTAAGATGAATAATTCACTCACCGCCGCATCACTACTCAGCACGTTATCACCTGAATCACCCATTACAATATTGGCGACTTCATCCTCAGCATTGACAGGACGATCAATCACAAATACCTGATAAATTTGATCTGAAGTAATACTACCGCCTGTCTCAAAGCTAAAAGACTCAACCTCATGCGCACCGCCCAAGAAGAAATCTTTAACTGTGACTTTATTGGTATTACTGCCATTCACTTTTAAAATTAGATCATCACCAGATTTCGTTAGATAGTTACCAACTTGACTAAAGGTAATTCCATTTCCAAAGATTACTTGATCTGTTCCTAACTTTTCATTAATGAACATCACACCAGAACTATAATTATAGGTGGTATTAAAAGCGTCTAAATCAGTTGATTCAGGTGGTACATTTGCTGATGAGCTTTGTTGTGGCACCGTCATTCCAAATGCACCAAAGATTTGTTCAGCTGTAATTTGCCCACCAGTTTCAAACTGGAATGTTTCTACTAAATATTGCCCACCTAAGAAGAAGTTCTTTACTGTGACTTTGTTAGTATTACTACCATTCACTTTAAGGATTAAATCATCACCTGATTTAGTTAAATAACTTCCTACCTGATTAAAGGTAATACCATTTTTAAAGATGACCTTGTCATTGCCTGATTGTTCAGTGATGGTTAAATCACCTGTTGTGTAGTTATAGACAGTGTCACCTGTGACCTCACTGGAATCCTGATTTACTCCACCTGTAGATGGCAATGTTAAACCAAACGCCCCAAAAACCTGCTCTGCCGTTAAATTACCGCCCGTTTCAAACTCAAAGTTTTCAACTAGATAATTACTAGCAAGGAAGAAATTTTTCACAGTAACTTTATTGGTATTACTGCCATTGATTTTTAGGATCAGATCATCGCCTGATTTAGTTAAATAATTTCCAACCTGGCTAAAAGTAATGCCATTTTTAAAGATTACTTTGTCATTACCTGAATGTTCAGTGATGGTTAAAGTTCCAGTTGTATAGTTATATGTAGTATTCCCTATAACTTCTGGGTTTTCAGTAACTGGAGGTTCCGGATTTTTTGGTTCAGTTGGTGTTGGTGGAATGGTTAATCCAAATGCCCCGAAGATTTGTTCTGCTGTTAGTTGCCCACCTGTTTCAAACTGGAATGTTTCGACTAAATGATCTCCACCCAAGAAGAAATTTTTCACCGTCACTTTGTTAGTATTGCTACCATTCACTTTAAGTATAAGGTCATTACCCGATTTATTCAGGTAATTACCAACTTGACTAAAAGTAATGCCACTTTTAAAGACAACCTTATCATTCCCCGATTGCTCAGTAATCGTGAGTTCACCTGTTGTATAATGATACGTTGTATCCCCTGCGACATTTGATGTTTCTGGTTCAGTTGGATCAGGATTTTCAGGCTCAGGCTGTGTTGCTTGATTCAATATTGCTGCAATCTGTGCAGCTGTAATCGTATATCCACCATTTGGCTGTACTGCCGCAATGGCTTTTTCACCACCAAGAAAATGATCTTTAACTCGAACATATTGATCTGGATTATTATCAATCATGACTATCAGATCATCATTTTTTTTAGAAAAACTGATCCGATCATGCGTAATACCATGGTCCATTAACCAAAGCACATCATGACCACCCCCAGTTTGATCGATAATATCTACACCATCTGATAAATAATAAAAGTATTTATCATCACCAGCACCACCATCTAAATAATCATTACCTAAACCACCGATCAATGTATCATTCCCTGAACCACCATACATATGGTCATCACCGATACCACCATCTAGATAATCATTACCTGCACCACCTTCTATGCGGTCGTTTCCTGCCTTTGCCCAGATGGTATCGTTACCATCAAAACTTTCTATCAAATCATTCTGTGATGTACCATATAATGTTTCTGATGAAACCGTACCTTCAATAATCTGATCATATAATCCATTATATGAGCGCAGTCTAATAATATTCACGATATCAGAAGCATTTATGATGGTATTACTATCTTCAAATTTAATACCATCGATGGCATTTTCTCCACCGAGATAATGATCTTTGATAAGAATTCCACTCTCAGAATCATTGTTGAATATCAAAATAAGATCATCATGCTCCTTAACAAATTCCACATTATGAAGATTTATACCTGACAAATGTATAACATCACTACCGCCACCAGTTTGATTGATAATATCAAAACCATCTCCAACACTATAATAATATCGATCATCGGCTAATCCACCAATATAAAGGTCTTGACCAACTCCACCATACATATCAGTAGCTACATTACTGGCAAAGATTGTATCGTTGCCTAAACCACCATAAACTGTGGCAGATTGATAGCTGATATGAATCGTATCATTACCCTCACCACCATAGATTTTATCTCCAGAATAGTTTAACTTGATATCTTGATCATCATCATTTGGATCGTAGTTATAGATGATATCATCATCACTACCACCATAAACTTCATCCACAGCAGTAGTATCTGTGACTACAATGTAGTCATTGCCTTCTTCACCATATACACGACTTGCCCCAGAACCAGTATAGATCTGGTCATCACCAGCACCCGCATAAATATGGTCTCCATCAAAATGATGTGCGGTTACACCATAAATAATGTCATTTCCAGCACCATAGACTGACTTGACCACTCCCTGATCAAAAATATCTGCAATGGACAATGTCGTACTTAGAAACTGGTAACCACTACCACCGCTATAATTTACCTTAAGGTTTTGACTATTATTAATAAACACATCTAATTTCTTAATATTTTCAAAATCTTGATAGTTATAAATATCTTTAAAATAAAACAAAACATCACCCGAACTATATTTAGTTCGTGCCTCACCATATATATTACTATAACCCGATGAATCTTCATCTAAAACAAACTTTACTTCACCCAAATATGCATCATATTCGATCGTTACATTTCTTGTTGTATTCTTAGTAAAGCTATAATATTTAATATTATTTACTTCATATTCAAAATTTCCACTGAGTGGATACACAAAGTCACTGATATGACCCCCTGCTCTTACAGCATAAAATGGAACCATCGATAGATTAATCTTACCTTGATAATCTTCATCATGTATTAAAGTGTTCTTAGAACCATCTGCAATACTATAATTATCATAGCCTAGACCACCATAGAGTACATGATGATCACCTGCCTGGACCCTGAGCTGGTCATCACCACGCCCTCCATAGATTTCTGCATAATGTCCTCCTACACTAAGGGAATCATTACCCTCGCCACCATAGAGACGAGAGTTTGAGGCGTTTTGCACTTCAATATCATCATCACCATCGCCAGCATAAATCTCATATTGCCCATCAACTGCATTAATATAATCATTTCCTGCAAGTGTATCTATAATATAATTATGTTCTCCCCTGATATAAATAACATCACTTTGCATAGTTCCATTTTTAACAATATTGACAATATCATTAAAGTTTAATAACAAATTGTTTTGAGTAATATTAAATAAGTCAATAGAATGGGATGTATTGGTATATGAATAAGGATCAGAAGAGAAGAATGATTCTACAGTTAGGACATCTGTTGTGTTTTTAATTTTTATCAGTAAATTTCTGGATTCATTTTTATCCCTTACAAATTGAATATCATCTATATCTATTTGGTTAAAAATAACCTGACCTGTTTCCCCACCTACTTTGGCATCAATGATTCGATCCTGCCCAAAACCTGAATCAAAGATATAAATATCACTTCCACCACCACCATATAGAGTATCATTTCCCTCGCCACCAATTAAAATATCATTCCCAGCTCCACCATAGAGATGATCATTGTCGGCACCTCCGTCCAGATAATCATTTCCACCATCGCCTTCTAAAATATCATCACCATCTCCACCATATAAATGATCATTCTGATTATGACCAATTATATAGTCATTTCCAGCCAACCCATAAAGTGTATGTTTTTCACCATAAAATCCAACAATTACATCATCATTTTTGGTCGGCTTGAGTACCTGTTGCTTAATGTCTTCCTTTTCCCAAATCACACTATTCTGGAACTCGAGATAGTCTTTCCTTATGACTGTATTAATATCACTAAAATAGCGCTCCAGTATTAAACTATCATTGCTACTCTTAGTTTTTATCAGTAAGTCATTATCCTGCCTATGAGCACTAACATCCTCTGGATTTAAATTTATAAGCTGTACCTTATTTTTCTCACTGGAGTATCTAATAAGATCATGACCATAATTCAACCCAAAAACAAAGATATTTTCTCCATTTCCACCATCCAGAATATCATCTCCTTCGCCTCCATCTAATAAATCATGTCCAGCACCACCATAAAGCTCATCATGTCCAGTACCACCATAAAGCCTATCATCACCGATTCCCCCATAGATTTTATCATTACCTCCCTCTCCATAAATCCTGTTATTTCCAAGATTGATTTCAATAATATCATCACCATTTGTTCCAATATAATTTCCATCTAAACTTAAGAATTTACTCTTAAATTCTTCCAAACTGTAGTTTTTATGATTGATCTCAAACAATGAAATCTTATCTATATCAACCTTGATTATATTATCCTTATAATGAATTCTCCCCTCTCTATAAAATAAATAGCTTTCATCAAGGCCAAAGTTGAACTTTATAATATTCTCTGTATTGATCTCTATAATTTCATCTTGTCCAAAGTTTTCATTAAAAATATAAGTATCCCATCCTAAACCACCTTGTAATATATTATTTGTTTCATTTGAAACTAGTGTATCATCACCTGTCCCACTTATTGCATTCTCTATCGTGGTGCCATAACCGATAAAGCTTTGCCCATCCACCAAAATACTTTGGTTCTTTTGACCGATATAACTCCAGCCACCAGCATTCAGATCCAGATAGACATTTTCGACCTGTTGTGAAGCATCAAAAGTATCTATTCCATTGCCATCCCAAATATACTTATCGGCAAAGGTATAACTATTATTTTCTGCACGTATATTTTTATTGACCCCATGCAAATAGTGTAATGCTGCAATATCATAAATTTTTAATTCTGTATCATTTATTCCATTAGAGCTATACGACATAATCGTATTATTCTGGGTATTCTCCAATTCTGGCAATACTGGTGCCTCAAATGGATGTTCCAGCCCCAAAGCATGTCCAATCTCATGCAGTAAGACTTCAAAACCATATTGGCCTTCATCAAATGAGTTTGCAGTGTCAAAGTAAGCAGAGTTTAAGTGTATTTGCCCATTGTATGCACTGGCATAACCTGCTGCTGCGCCCGCATCGACATCCGAAAGATCATCTAAATAAAATCTAAGATCGCCTGCACCTGTTTCTGATGCTACAAATGTGATATTGAGGACTTGAGCAAATTTATTAAGCGCACTTTCTATGGCTTGCATTTGCTGGATATAAAAAGGTTGGCTACCTGAAGCACTATTTACAGGAAAAGTAAATGTGAGAATTTCCTTTCCTTGTGCGGCAATATAATCTCTGGTTACAAGCGCATCTACAAAATAAGCCACGTTTTCCAAAGGTTCAGGCGGTAACTCATTGTCTTCTGGAGGGGGTGCCATTTGCATGATTTGATCAGTATCCCAGACTGTTCCATCTTCAAAGCGTACTTGCGAGATTTCAATCTGTTCAAATAATTCTTGATTTTCTAGATAAGTATTTTTACTGGTATTTCTGACTTTATAATAATCTCTGACCGTTACTTGATCGTCTATGCCATATTTGATCACCAAGTTAAAACCATCACGAATAACAGCACGAGTTTGGCTTGGATCAAATGTAAAATAAATAAAATTTTGATAATTGAGTGCAGCTAAATCTGAGACCTCTTCTACAATGGTATCTTTTCCATCACCAATTGAAAAAACATATAAATCTGAACCACGACCACCATAAAGGAAATCATCGCCTGTATCGCCATACAGGATATCATCTCCATCACCACCATATAAGTGATCTACTCCACTGCCACCAAATAGAATATCATTATTTTCTTTACCATAGAGCTTATCATCCTCAGTTCCACCAAACAGAATATCATCTCCAATCCCACCATCTATGTGGTCTTTTCCTTGATCACCAAAGAGGATATCATTGCCATCCCCACCATACACAAAGTCGCCATCATCCCCACCATAAATGATGTCATTTCCACCATTGCCCCGAATTGTGTCCCCACCTTTTCCACCATAAATCAGGTCATCACCATAGCGAGATGAATCAGCCGATTTTGGAGGTCCATTGGTTCCAATTAGATTCGGTAGATCACCAATGATGTTATCTTCCCCATCTCCACCATAGATGACATCTGACTCATACCCACCCATTATGGTATCATTATCGGCTCCACCATAAAGATAGTCACGGCCAGCCCCACCATACAAATAATCTACACCTGCACCACCATACAGATAATCACTCCCCCCCATACCCAAGAGATAATCACTCTCTGTTCCACCATAAAGTTGGTCAACACTGCCTGAACCAAAAATAAAATCCTGACCCGCTCCACCATAGACAATATCCGTACCTAACTCACCACCCTCATCTTTTTCTGGCAATAAAGCTAAAACAGTCCCTAATTCAACCCGTTTATTATTAATCGTTGCCGAAAGATTGATATGTGGAAGTAACGATGTTCCATAGTAATAAATATATGATTTTGATTCTTCGCTATAGATTGGTTCATAGTTAAAGTCAAGCTGCCACTCTCTATTGACAGACTGCAAGATATACTCAGCATCTAAGTTATATTGACTGGCAATGACACTTGCACGAATTGCCCCATTTCCGGCACTGAGGATTAAATCATTTCCCTCCCCTCCGTAAATAATATCTTTTCCTGCTCCCCCCATAATAATATCTGCATCATCCCCTCCATCAATAAAGTCATCTCCATCACCACCAGTAATATAGTCCTTACCAGCCCCTCCCAAAAGTATGTCGGCATCATATGTCGTACTTCCACTGATATAGTCATTACCCGCCCCACCATTAACCTTATTTTGGTTATAGGCAATATTATTTCCACCTGTTAAGATTGGTAAATTTTCTAAGGATGGATCAGGACTAGTTAGGATATTACTAAAAATTAATCCCATATCTCCATTATTTTTCCAACCATCTATATAAATTGTATTTTTCTCATCACCGTCCTTGTGGATGCTTATTATTTTCTTATTATCTTCTTCACCCAGTTTTCTTATAATATATTGGCCATCCTGACTTCGCCATGCCTTAATCTCATGATCATATTCACCAGTAATGAGTTGTTTTGAGTTTATTAATATTTTACCCAAACCATCTATAATAAGACTTGTTTCATTTCCAGAACCAGATAAAAAATCAAATTTATATATATCTAAGCCACCTTTTCCCTCTAGAATATTTATGCCAGCACCACCCTGAATAATATCAGCGCTTTGCCCGCCATAAACAAGGTCATTCCCCTCACCGCCTTTGATTGTAGCTAATCCTGCACCAGCATAGATAATATCATTGCCACTTCCACCATTAAGTTCATCTGGCGATAAATTAATATTATTTTGATCAGCATAAATAATGTCATTGCCATCACCGCCATCAGCATGTAACCAGCCTTCTCCGCCAACGAGAATATCGTTGCCATTACCACCATTTAATAAATCATTATCTGAACCGCCATGTAAGTAGTCATTGCCATCACCTCCATGCAATTCATCATTTTCCGCTCCGCCATATAATATGTCGTTTCCTACTCCGCCATATAAATAGTCAATCCCATCCATTCCCATGAGTTTGTCGTGATCATCTCCACCATAGAGTTCATCACTACCTGCTCCGCCTTCTAAATAGTCGTTACCTTTACCACCATTTAATAAATCATTATCTGAACCGCCATGTAAGTAGTCATTGCCATCACCTCCATGCAATTCATCATTTTCCGCTCCGCCATATAATATGTCGTTTCCTGCTCCGCCATATAAATAGTCAATCCCATCCATTCCCATGAGTTTGTCGTGATCATCTCCACCATAGAGTTCATCACTACCTGCTCCGCCTTCTAAATAGTCGTTACCTTTGCCACCATAGAGTTCGTCATTGCCTCGACCACCATAAATATGATCTTTTCCATCACCTCCACGTATATTACTGTCATTGCCATCTGTACCAAATATAAAGGAGTTTTGTGGGATACTGAGATTTGCTCCCATTTTAACCACTTTTATTCCTGTACTTATATCTTCAATCAACCAGTTTTGATCTGGTAAAGGTGAACCAATTGTTGTTCCTGTTATCCAATAATTTCTTATAGTTAATAATGCCTTGGCCCTATCCTCTATCCACTGTTCAGTAATTTCACCTTGTTCTGTTAATGGATTATATAGTCCAAATTTGCTTTGGACTGCTGAACTTGTTTCGACTGATACCATTGAAAGAGCACTGAGAGCAGAACGAACATTGGCGTTTGTTTTTGCTAAAGTGATTAATTCGGATAGACTTGATTGGTTTAAAGATTGTGTTTCTAAATCTAAAATTGAGCTTTGAAAAAATGCTCTTGCATTCGCAAAAAAGTTATCATCATTCGTTGTTCCTATAATTGATTTTCCTAATACAGCACCCATTAACATATCAAGAAAACGATTTACACCAACACTATTAATTAAACCAAATGAAGATAATAATTTTTGATTATCTGTTCCTGTTACCAAAGTAGAAAGATAATCAATAAATGTTTTCTCTCCCACAACATAACCATAAAAAGTTTGTCCTAAAATGGCAATATCCTTTGCCGTTTGATTACTCCCTATTGTTTCATCAATAATTACATTTTTTAAAAACTCTGTTGCTGCTGCTTTAAAACCTGCTTCATAGCTGACATACGCATATAGCACATCGCGCCAGTCATTGAGGGAATCTACTACTAAAGGTTTATCTCCTTTACTCATTAAACGATAACTTTGATCACTGGTCAGCTGGGTAAAAAGTAGTGCTCCTGACCATGCTGAGTTAGCCCCTAACTCAGCAGCAGTATCATTTGGATCACGATTAAATAAAATTTTTCCAACTGCGGTTGCATCTTTTTCGGCAATTTCATCAATTTCAGGTATGACTGCATAAGTTTCTATTTTTTCTTCACCAAAAAGGTTCTTTAATAGATTTTTAGCTACTTCATCTGATGCCTGTTGCATTAAACTTTCAGAGACTGTTTCTCCATAACGTAACATTGCCTGAGTGCTACTATACACACGAATAAGTTCAGACATCGAACCACGCCCAACATTGGCTTCTGTTGCCCCTCTCAACCAAAGTACTGTTGGATTGGTTGATTCATAGCCATAATTAGTTTGTAATAAATTGGCTAAAGTTTGATAAATTCGCCAATAACCAATTTGCCCATTTTCTGCCTGTAGACGCATAGCAGCAATTTGATCCATATGTACTTGGCTTAGTTTAGTTGACATAATGTATTTCCTTTATTTCTTCTTTTAAAATTTTTAATGTAGTTAAACAAACATCTAAATATTGCTCATCTGTAACATTAATAAAATGAGCATTGTAAATTTCAATAAGAACTCCACTCCATTTAAATCGACCTATTTCAGAATTGCATGAATTGTGGTTAAATGTATTTACATCACCATAATAATACTGAGGTGAGTACATAAATATTCTAAATACTGCTTGCTCCACAGCATTATCTTTCCATTTTTTTTTCATTAGCTTATTAATATCTCTAACTCTAATGGTAAACCCATTAGCACCATAATATTCTCTAGGTATTAACCAAAAACGACCATTACGCTTTAATAGAGCATATTTTCGAGAGTCAAATTTTGGTAATCTAGCAAAATCTTCTGATGTATATGAGTCGAACTCTTGAGCTAGCCTCATCCTTTGCCGTTCCATCAATGAATGAATACGAGCATCCTGTCTCTTCTCCGTTAAAGGAACACATTTATATACTAGCCAAGCTGTAAAAAAGATTAAAAGTAAAGCCCATATAAAACCTTTTGATGGCCTGTAGTTTTTTATATTCATCATTATTATTTATCCATTTTTAATAATTTTTTAGGTCTTATTTTTTCTACTTCATTAAACAAACTAAAAGTTTGATTCACATAATTCACCACACCTGAAATTTGATCCATATAGTGCATAAGTTCAGGTGTTTTCTCAGCCTGTAGCAGTTTTATCGTGTGTGATGGATCGTAACCATCAAACTGACAGTAAAATAAAGGTTCACCCCGTTTTAGAATTAAATCCTTTGAAGTGTCATACCATTCAAATGCCCACATTAGTGGTCGTGGCCAAATATGAATCGGAAAACGTCCACCAAATATTGTGCCTGGTAGCGGATTCTTGCGGTAATGCCCAAAAGCATCCAATTGAGTGATGTACACCACTTCATCTGCAATAAAGCAATATGGAAGTTTCAGTTGTAAGATTGGGACTTGAGGCGTACGCCATTCATTCTCATTGACAATTGTGAGCAGCTCTCGTAATTTATTGGCACGTATAGGCGACTGATCCCCCAAGACATTCACTAAGGTCGGCTTGCCTTGTGCATCTCGTGCAAAACGCAGATGGAAGTCAAATGGGCAATTAATAACAAAATAACGACTTTCCAACTGCAATACCGCAGGACAACGGCTTGCTGACTTGGCATGTTTGGTCTGTGACTGCGAACGCATCCGATAAGGTGGTTCATACAGAATGGATGCTCTGTCCTCTGTTAAAAACCAACCCACTTGAATTGGTCCTTCCCCAATCAACTTTTCGTTATCTTCAATGGTAAAATGAATATGCATTTTAAATTTTTATTTCAGTTTTTCGTCTACAATATTTTACGCTGACTTGCTTCTTTTTCATACAAATCAGTCTGTATATATTTTTGATTTAACTAGCAAAATTTCTTTTAAGTGAGTACTTGTTCTCTTTAATTATTTTTTAAATTTCTAAAAGATAGAATCTACTAATCATCCTAAAAACCTCATGTATTAAAAAGCCACCCGAAGGTGGCTTTTTAAACTTATTCTTTATCTTGCTCTTGTTCAGGCAAATCCTTGACAGCTTCAGCAATCAAACCAAACATATAATTGCCATAAGCATTGGTTTTGTCGTAGTGAAAACGCAAGCGAGGTGTGATACGGGTTTTAATACGACGACTCAACTCATGACGCAAGAAACCAGATGCTTTATTCAATACATCTAAAGTTTCTTTATTCGCCGCTTCACTTTGATCATCGCCAAGTTCACGCCCCATTACGGTCACATAAACTTCAGCATATCCCATATCAGCACTAACTTTCACGGCTGAGATGGTCACTAGACCACCCAGACGTGGATCTTTAAGCTCTTGACGGATCAGCTCAGACAACTCACGTTGTACCGAATCCGCCATGCGCTTTAAGCGTTGGCTACCCGCCATTAAAGACTCCGTTTAACCAATTGGACATCATAAACCTCGATCTTATCGAGTTCTTTGATGTCGTTATAACCTTTTACAGCAAGACCACATTCCATACCAGCACGAACTTCTTCAACCACGTCCTTATAACGACGTAGAGACTCAAGTTCACCTTGGAACACAACCACGTCATCACGTAAGACACGGATTGGCTTGTTACGGTGAATCACACCTTCCATCACCATACAGCCTGCTGCTGCACCAAACTTACTTGAACGGAACACTTCACGTACTTGCGCAACACCCAAGATCGTTTCACGATGTTCAGGAGCAAGCTTACCGCTCATTGCCGCTTTTACGTCATCAATCAATTGATAAATAATGCTGTAGTAACGAATATCAATACCATCTTGATCAGACTTCTGACGTGCTGTGTTATCTGCACGTACGTTAAAGCCTAATAACACAGCTTCAGATGATTCAGCAAGCGTCACATCAGACTCAGTAATCGCACCAACACCTGAACCGATTACGCGTACTTTCACTTCATCAGTAGAAAGTTCATCAAGTGCAACATGCAATGCTTCTAAAGTACCACGTACATCAGTTTTAAGTACAACATTCACGGTTGGAACATCTTTCTTGCCCATCGATGCCATGATGTTTTCTAAACGCATTGCGCTTGCACGCTCAAGACGTTTTTGACGCTCACGGTCAGCACGCGCATCAGCAACTTCACGAGCTTTCTTCTCATCGTTCACGACAAGAACTTCATCACCCGCCATTGGCGCTTCTGGTAAACCTAAGATTTCAACAGGAATAGATGGTCCAGCTGTCGTGATACGTTGACCATTTTCATCAGACATCGCACGTACACGACCATAAGATGAACCAGCCAATACAAGATCACCAATGTTCAATGTACCGTTTTGTACAAGAATCGAGGTCACTGCACCGCGACCTTTGTCAACACGCGCTTCGATGACAACACCTTGTGCCGCACCTTCTGCAGAAGCTTTAAGCTCCATCAACTCAGATTGAATCAAGATCAAATCAAGTAATTCATCAATACCTTGACCTGAGTGTGCTGATACTTTAGCGATTGGAACATCACCGCCCCACTCTTCAGGTACGATACCTTTGGTGGTCAATTCATTTAACACGCGATCTGGATCAGCTGACTCTTTATCCATCTTGTTGATTGCAACAATGATCGGCGTACCTGCAGCACGCGCATGATCAATAGCTTCAGCAGTTTGTGGCATCACACCATCATCCGCAGCTACAACAAGTACAACGATATCAGTCGCTTTGGCACCACGAGAACGCATAGAGGTAAATGCTGCGTGTCCTGGAGTATCTAAGAAAGTAATAATGCCTTTCTCAGTTTCAACATGATAAGCACCGATATGCTGCGTAATACCACCTGCTTCGCCCGCTGCCACTTTAGAACGACGGATACGATCCAATAATGACGTTTTACCATGGTCAACGTGACCCATGATGGTGACGACTGGAGGACGAGTGGTTTGCTCGCCACGCGCTTCTTCAGCAGCTTCAAGCAAGTTATCCTCTGCTTGTGTATCAGAAACTAGAATTGGGTTATGGCCTAACTCTTCAACCACCAATACTGCTGTATCTTGGTCAATCGATTGGTTCTGAGTGACAAGCTCACCCATTTTCATGAGCATCTTGATGACTTCGCGGACTTTAACCGCCATTTTCTGTGCTAAATCAGCCACAACAATCGTTGAACCAATTTCCACATCATAAACTTGTTTCTTAACCGGTTTTTCAAAACCATGTTTGTTTGACTGACTGGTTTTTAAGCCACGTTTGTGATGTGTACGGTTAAAGCTTTGCTCTTCTTGGTTATTACGACCACCTTTCTTCTGACCACGTGTGTTGCTCGCGCCACCACGTTTGATTTCACGGTCTTCTTGATTAAAGGAATCTTCATAAGCCTGACCTACAAGACCAGCTGCCAATGGTGAGTCATCAATCACACGAATCGTAGTCGTTGCATCATCACTTGAATATTTCGATGCCATTTTACGCATCTGTTCAAGTGTACGCTGTTGAGCTTCTTCAGCCGCTTTGCGACGTACTGCTTCTTCAGTCGCTTTTAACTGAGCAGCCTGTTCTTCACGTGCTTTCTTTTGCTCTGCAGTTTCTGTTGGTTTCACAACAGGTGCTTTAATTACTTTATCGCTGTTACGCTTTTTCACAACGACTGCAGTTTTAGCAGGCGCTTGTGTAGCGCTATCAGAAGTGTGTGCCGCACGCATTGCTTCTAGCGTTGCATTGGCTTTCTGTTCAGCTTGATTACGCGCTTTTTGTTCAGCTTCTGCACGTGAACTCTGTTCTACGCGTGCTTTTGCTTCCGCTTCTGCGCGCGCTTTTGCTTCTGCAGCAATTAATTCTGGATTTGGCTTTGCAAAAACTTGCTTCTTACGAACTTCAACATTAATGCTTTTTGCTTTACCCGATGTACTGGTTACTTTAGCAGTACTCGTTGTTTTACGTTTCAACGCGATCTTTCCTGTGTTACCACTTTCTTGACCATGAACTTTTTTCAAATAATTGACTAAAGTATCTTGCTGTTCAGTGGTAATAATGTCATCTGCTTTACGCTGTGGTAGACCTGCCTCGCGAACCTGCTCTAGGAGTTTCTCTACAGGACGTTCTACGCTGAGTGCTAACTCTTGAATCGACTTGTCCGTCATCTATAATCTCCTAGTTAAACCATGATTCACGTGCTTTCATAATCAATTGACCCGCTTTGTCATGCCCCAAACCTTCGATATCAGAAATATCGTCAGTTGCTTGGTCAGCCAAGTCATCAACTGTAATCACACCACGTGCCGCCAATGCATATGCAATCTCAGTGGTCATACCATCCATACCGAGAAGTTCTGCGCTTGGCTCTTGAATATTTTCTTGCTGTTTCAACGCATCCGTTAAAGCAGCTTCTTTCGCACGACTCTGCAATAATTCAACTAGATCGGCATCAAGCTCAATCTCATCAAATGTTTCTGCTGGCACATAAGCAATCTCTTCTAATGAAGTGAAGCCCATTTCAACCAATGCCATTGCCAAGTCTTCTTCAATATCTAAACGTGAAACAAACATATCAAGATATTGCTGTGCTTCATTTTGCTGACGAGCACGATACTCTTCTTCTAACATCATGTCGAGCTTATAACCCGTTAACTCAGATGCTAAACGAACATTTTGACCTTGCGAACCAATCGCACGCGCTAACTGATCATTGGTCGCGAAAATGATATCCGCACTACGTGCGTCTTCATCAAGCACAATACCAGATACATCAGCTGGCTCTAATGCACTTGCAATATACTGCGCTGGGTCGTCAGACCACACCACCACATCAATACGCTCGCCATTGAGTTCTTGCTGTACCGCTTGAATACGAGTACCACGCATACCAATACATGCACCCACTGGATCAATACGGTGATCATTGGTTTTGACAGCAATTTTAGCACGTACACCTGGTTGACGTGCAGCTGCCTTGATTTCAATGATCTCTTCAGAAATTTCTGGAATTTCTTTTTTCATCAACGCAATCAGCATTTCAGGACGAGCACGCGACAATAACAACTGTGCACCACGACCTTCACGATTTACATTATATAAAATCGCATTGATACGCTGCTTAGGACGCAAGATTTCTTTGTGAATCGTTTCTTCACGTGCCAAATACGCTTCAGCATTGTCACCAAGATCAATGATAAAGCCATCTTTAGTTTGCTTTTTCACTTCACCATAAATCAATTCGCCAACTTTTGACTCATACGCATCAGCAACCAATGCACGTTCAGCTTCACGAATTTTTTGTACAATCACTTGTTTTGCAATTTGTGCAGCAATACGACCGAACTCAATCGACTCAACTTCAAGCTCACGTACATCACCAATCGACCACTGTGCAGGATCTACATCAGAAATTGCATCTTGGCATGCAGGCATTTCATGATCTTCATCTGCTACCACAGTCCACTGACGGAATGTACGGTAGTCACCAGTTTTACGGTCAATCTCAACGCGGAGTTGCGCTTCTTCTGCATGTGTATTTTCGTAAAACTTTTTCTTCGTCGCTGCAACTAGGGCTTGCTCTAATGCTTGGAAGATCGCCTCACGACTAACACCTTTTTCATTACTAACCGTCTCTGCGACGGTAAGAATTTCACGGCCCATAAGTCACCTACCGATTTCTTATAAAATTAAGTTAATATTAGTCTTGATAGATTAAATTTGCTTTATCAATATTATGACTATCAATTTCAAGCACTTGACCACCCTCTACTTCGACCTGAATCATTTCATTTTCCAGATCAACAGAAAGTAATTTCGCTTGGAATTTACGACGGTTTTCGACAGCAGCAATTAATCGTAAAGCAACTTGTTGTCCAATATACCCAGACATTTGTGACAACTGAAAGAATGGACGATCCCAACCTGGTGAAGAAACTTCTAATGCATATTCACCTGAAATCGGATCATGTACATCCAGCATTGCACCCACTTGTTGTGTCACAAGTACACAATCCTGAACACCAATACCTCGACCTTCTTCAACTTCACCATCTTCATTCAGAACTGGTTCTGCATTCTCATCGATGGCTTTATCGATATAAATGCGTAGTAATGAGCGTTTACCTTGTGGCAGAAATTCAATTCCCCACAAATCTACATCACAGGCAGCAACCGCTGGTGCGATTAGATCAAATAGTGCTTGAGATTTATTTGATAGTTTCATTTACTCTCGTTGCTCTCATGCGAGCCAATCAATAACCGTATAGTGAACACGATAATTTGATCTTGCGCCGTATCCGGCTCATATCGACACTACACGATAGCTAAACAACCAATAAAAAAGGGCGTAACCGCCCCTATGTTACACAGAAAACAGAAGTCCACTGTGCAAAAAGGCCCACCTTATTGTGAGCCTCTTTTTAGAAACTTGGTAGCGGGAGCTGGATTTGAACCAACGACCTTCGGGTTATGAGCCCGACGAGCTACCAGACTGCTCCATCCCGCATCAACGTGCAAAATTATATACAATTATGAAAAAAAGTCAATTTGAGTTTTCTTCACCATTGCTTGATTAAGTTGCACCTTAATCAAATGGTAGCGGGAGCTGGATTTGAACCAACGACCTTCGGGTTATGAGCCCGACGAGCTACCAGACTGCTCCATCCCGCATCAACAAATCACTGCATACACCAAACTTACTGGTTATTAAGCTTGGTGCGGAAGGGGGGACTTGAACCCCCACGCCCGAAAGCACTACCACCTCAAGGTAGCGTGTCTACCAATTCCACCACCACCGCAGCTTTCTTTGTGGGACGCATTCTATTCCTTTAATTGAAAAAAGGAAAGTGCTAATTCGACTTATTCAGTCGTTTTCGGTGCATTTGATGAAGTTTCAGTCGATGCTGCTGGAGTTGCACTAGAACTTTGAACAGTTTTTAAGCTATAAGCATCCGTCGTGCTTTTCTTCGCCATCACAGCCAATGAAAGGCTGGTCACAAAAAATATAGCCGTAAAAATTGCAGTCAAACGTGTCAAGAAGTTTCCAGCGCCAGAAGCTCCAAATACGGTTGCTGCACCGCCACCACCAAATGATGCTCCTGCTTCAGCACCTTTACCTTGTTGTACTAAGACCAAAGCAATAATCAAAATTGCTAAAATAATGTGTACAACGAGTATAAAACTATACATCTCTATTCCTCGTTATTTGCTTTGTGCAAATGCTTTTGCAATTTGGTAAAAAGACTGCGCATTTAAAGATGCACCACCCACTAAAGCACCGTCTATATCTGGGCAAGCCGCAAGCTCAACCGCATTTTCTGCTTTTACACTACCACCATATAGGATTGCAATATTGGCACCCCATGAGGTGATCTGTTTTAAACCTTCACGAATTTTAGCGTGCATGGCTTGCGCATCTGCTGGTGAAGCAGTTTTACCCGTACCAATCGCCCAAATCGGCTCATAAGCAATCACAACATTTTTCCACTGTTCTGCTTGCACAACAGGGGCGATATCACAGATTTGTTGCAATACAACTTGCTCAGCAAGCCCTTGCTCACGTTGCTCCAAACTTTCACCCACACAATAAATCACGGTTAAGCCCGCGTTTAAAGCGTTTTGTAACTTTGCTTTTAAAATTGCAACATCATCACCAAATATTTCACGACGCTCGGAGTGACCGACCAACACGAATTCAATCGCGCTATCTTTTAAAAGTTCAGCACTCACCTCACCCGTATAAGCACCTGTCCCTGCTACACGAGAAACATCTTGTGCTACTGTGTATATCGGTCTAGCAGCATCTTTTAACTGAGTTTGAATTTGAGTTAATGCGATTGCAATCGGTGCAACGCCGATATGACATTTTGTAGAATCAATTTCTTGCTGTTGTAATAACTGCTTAAATTCTTGTACTAATTGGACAGCATTCGCATGCATTGGATTCATTTTCCAATTACCGACAACCCATGGGGTAATAGTCGAGCTCGACATACTTCGCCTACCTTAATGTTAATTTCTCAAAAATGCTGCATATTTTACACGGATTTTTATAAAATTCAGTTTTTTTCTATTGTTTAAATTTAAATCAGAGCAAAATCCCCTTTCCACCTAACAAAAGGAGCCGATTCATTAAACACATTTCTAATGGCGAATCTCAGAGATAACACGCAATTTTTAGGTTTGGCTTTTTTATCGTGTTGTGAGTAACGCAACAATAAAGAAAATTAATTGACAAAAAACTCGATCAGTTCAAAGTTTTAGCAATGAATCAAGTCAAAAACGACACTTTCTCTAGTAGTATTTTTGCATAACAAAAGTATAATTTTTAAGATACATATTATAAACATTTTGATATAAGGCGGACAGATGTCAGGATTACATACGTCTCCAAAATTTTCGGGGTTTATTCGACGGTTGGTCGAAGATGGTCATATGTCTGCATCGACAATGCAAACTGCAATCGATACGGCAAAAAAAACACAACAAGATATTGTTGGATATTTAATTGAACATCATCGTATCTCGCAATTGATAATTGCAGAGTCGATCTCAGCTGAGTTCGGCGAACCTATTTTTGATTTAGCCGTATTCGATACTGCATTATTGCCTCGTGAGCTGGCTGACAGCAAATTAATTCAAAAGCATCGGGTGGCTCCCCTCATCCAACGAGGGCAGATCCTTTATGTCGCGACGAGCAATCCTACCAATATTGACGCGCTTGATGCGATTCGCTTTAACACCAAGCTCAATATTGAACCGATTATCGTTGAACACAGTAAACTTGAAAAACTGATCGAACAGCAGTTTGGCGATACCGAGAGCTTTGACTTTGGTGATAATGAAGATTTTGATCTGGATCTGGATGTAACGCCAGAGACTCAACAAAGTGATGATGAAACGCCACAGGGTGAAGAAGCACCAATTGTAAAATATATCAATAAGTTATTAATTGATGCCATTCGCATGGGCGCTTCCGACTTACATTTTGAACCTTATGAAAAGATGTATCGGGTTCGCTATCGCGTAGACGGGGTCTTACGGCAAATCGCCAATCCTCCTTTACAGCTTGCAACGCGACTTGCTTCCCGCTTAAAAGTCATGTCACAAATGGACATTTCAGAAAAACGGATGCCTCAAGATGGCCGTATCAAGCTCAAACTCTCTAAAACCAAAGCGATTGACTTTCGTGTCAACTCACTGCCTACCCTATTTGGCGAAAAGCTGGTACTCCGTATTCTTGATCCATCGAGTGCCATGCTCGGAATTGAAGCCTTAGGCTATGAAGAAGAACAAAAGGCATTATTCCTAGAGGCATTGGATAAACCTCAAGGTATGCTTTTAATTACTGGTCCAACGGGTTCTGGTAAAACCGTATCGCTCTATACAGGTCTCAACATTCTCAATACCGAAGATACCAATATTTCTACCGCCGAAGATCCTGTGGAAATTAACTTAGAAGGGATTAATCAGGTTAACGTCAATACCAAAACTGGACTAACTTTCTCTGCTGCACTTAAAGCATTCTTACGACAAGATCCAGACATTATCATGGTGGGTGAGATTCGTGACCTAGAGACTGCTGAAATTGCCATTAAGGCAGCACAAACAGGTCACATGGTAATGTCCACGCTCCATACCAATAGCGCACCTGAAACCCTGACACGTCTACGCAATATGGGGGTTCCCTCTTTCAATATCGCTACTTCGGTCAATCTTGTGATTGCACAACGCTTAGCCCGTCGTTTATGCTCGCATTGCAAAGCACCTATAGAGATCCCCAAACAAAGTCTTTTAGAGCTTGGCTTCACTGAACAAGACTTGGCAGATCCAGAGTTGCAAATTTTCCAACCTGTGGGATGTTCAGAATGCCGTGAAGGCTACAAAGGTCGTGTCGGTATTTATGAAGTAATGAAAGTCACGCCTGAAATCTCTAAGATTATTATGGAGGATGGCAATGCTTTACAAATCGCATCAGCATCAGAAAAGGCAGGATTTAATAATTTAAGACGCTCAGGTTTAAAAAAGGTGATGCAAGGCATTACCTCATTGCAAGAAATTAACCGCGTCACAAGTGAATAAAATTAATAAAAAGGATTATCAATCATGGCAGCTAAAAAAGCGCAAATGATGCCTACTTTTGCTTACGAAGGGGTAGACCGCAAAGGGGCAAAAATTAAAGGGGAATTACCAGCACGTAATATGGCTTTAGCCAAAGTCACATTACGCAAACAAGGGGTAACCATTAAGAATATTCGAGAGAAACGTAAAAATATTCTCGAAGGCTTAATGAAAAAGAAAGTTTCGACTCTTGATATCACGGTATTTACACGCCAATTGGCAACCATGATGAAAGCAGGGGTCCCACTGGTACAAGGTTTTGAGATCGTAGCCGAAGGTTTAGAGAATCCGTCCATGCGCGAAGTGGTGCTTGGACTCAAAGGCGAAGTTGAAGGCGGTAATACCTTTGCAGGCGCATTACGGAAATATCCGCAATACTTTGATAATTTATTCTGTTCTTTAGTTGAATCTGGTGAACAATCAGGGGCATTGGAAACGATGCTTGATCGTGTCGCAATCTATAAAGAGAAAAGTGAATTACTCAAACAAAAAATCAAAAAAGCCATGAAATATCCTGCGACAGTGATTGTAGTTGCAGTGATTGTCACGATTATTTTGATGGTTAAGGTGGTTCCTGTCTTCCAAGATCTATTTAGCTCATTTGGTGCAGACTTACCTGCCTTTACCAAAATGGTCGTGAATATGTCTGTGTGGATGCAAGAATATTGGTTTATTTTGATTATTGTTATCGGTGCGATTATTGCCTGTTTTCTTGAGGCAAAAAAACGCAGTAAAAAATTCCGCGACACCCTTGATAAACTTGCATTGCGTTTGCCCATTTTTGGTGATTTGGTTTATAAAGCAATTATCGCGCGTTACAGTCGTACGCTTGCAACCACATTTGCAGCAGGTGTTCCTTTAATTGATGCACTCGAATCAACGGCTGGTGCAACCAATAACGTTGTTTACGAAGAGGCCGTGATGAAAATTCGCGAGGATGTTGCAACAGGACAACAACTGCAATTTGCTATGCGTGTTTCTAACCGTTTCCCATCCATGGCGATCCAGATGGTCGCGATTGGTGAAGAATCAGGGGCCTTAGATAGTATGCTCGATAAAGTTGCCACGCACTTCGAAAATGAGGTTGATAATGCGGTTGACGGCTTAACTGCAATGATGGAGCCTCTAATTATGGCAATTCTAGGGGTACTTGTAGGGGGACTTGTTATCGCGATGTACCTTCCAATCTTCCAAATGGGTTCTGTGGTCTAATGCAGCAATTCTTGACTTATTTTATCGAAAACCCAACTGCACTTTATCTTGCAGTTGGGCTTTTTAGTTTATGTATTGGTAGCTTCCTAAATGTTGTTATTTTTCGAACGCCAAGAATGATGGAACAGGAATGGCAATATGAGTGCCAAATGTTACTCCATCCAGAACAACCCATCATTGAAGAAGACAAACTGACTTTAAGCCAACCTGCATCGACTTGCCCTAAGTGTCACACGCCTATCCGATGGTATCAAAATATCCCTGTTATCAGTTGGTTAATACTCCGCGGTAAATGCGGTGCCTGTCAAAACCCAATTAGCATTCGTTATCCATTGATCGAATTATTGACCATGGGGTGTTCTCTAGTGGTCGTTGCTGTTTTTGGTCCTACCCTACAAATGCTATTTGGTTTAGTTCTCACTTGGGTGTTGATCACGCTTACTTTTATTGATTTTGATACCCAACTGCTCCCTGACCGTTTTACCCTTCCACTGGCAGCATTGGGTTTAGCCATCAATAGTTTTGCGATCTATACCACTGCGGACTCCGCAATTTGGGGCTATGTCATTGGCTTCCTTTGTCTTTGGATTGTTTATTATCTTTTTAAGATCTTTACAGGCAAAGAAGGTATGGGCTATGGTGATTTTAAGTTACTGGCAGCATTGGGGGCTTGGATGGGTCCAATGTTATTGCCTTTAATCGTATTACTTTCTTCTGTTGTTGGTGCAATTATTGGTATCATCTTATTGAAAATGCGGGGTGAAAATCAGCCCTTTGCTTTTGGCCCCTATATTGCAATTGCAGGCTGGATCGCATTTTTATGGGGTGATCAAATTATGAAAGTTTATTTAGGTGGTTAGCATGCAATTTATCTTGGGTCTTACAGGCGGTATTGGCAGTGGTAAATCAGCTGCTACACAATGGTTCGAGTCCCAAGGTATTACTGTCGTTGATACAGATGTCGTGGCGAGAGAAGTGGTTGAACCAGGTCAGAAAGCATTACAAGATATCCACCAAGCTTTCGGTGACTGGGTTTTACTTGAGGATGGTCACCTTAATCGACGTGCGCTTAGAGAGCATATTTTTAAATCTCCTGAAGCACGTCAAACCCTAGAACACATTACTCATCCGGCGATTCGTCAGTCCATTATCCAACAACTCCAGCATGCTGAAAGTCCTTATGTTATTTTAGTTTCACCCCTCTTATTTGAAACGAATCAACATGAATTGGTCCATCATACGTTACTGATTGATGCAGATGAACAAACGCAATTGCAACGCGCTAGCCAACGAGATGGACAAAACGAAGAACAAATTAGAAAAATTATTGCAGCGCAAATGCCAAGAAACCAAAAGCAACAACTGGCCAATGATATTGTGCTGAATGATGGTTTATTGGAACATTTGCATGAAAAACTTAAACCGTTACATCTTAATTATTTGCAACGTGCTGAAAAACACAACTAATTTTTATTTTGCTGGGAAAGTTGCTGACTTAAACTGTCTTGTCTCCGCCATCTCCAAGGCTGTAATGCACCAATTGCCATCCCGACTAGACCACACGCAACAGCAAGACTTAAAGGCTCATTTAACAACGGCACTGCAATCACAGCAGCAATAAAGGGTGCCAAAGTGACAATACTTCCTGTTTTAAATGCGCCTAAACGCTCAATTGCAGCAACATAGGTCAAGGTTGCAATAATGACGACTAATACGCCATGGAACAGTCCTTGTATAACTAAATGTAAGGGTTCTGCCTCGTGGAAATGCTTCGGAATAAATAAAAAATAAATTGGTAGATAAATCAATGCCGACCAAATCACTACACTCGCCGTAGAATGCCACGCCGACATTTTCCATTGTTTAAGAAGTACGGTAAAAATACCCCACCAGACTGCGCTTATGAACAAAAGTACATCCCCCACCCCGAATACGGTGGTTTGTTCATGCAACATCAAATAACTCATCAGCGCTAATGCACTCAACATGATGACTAAACTCACCCATGTATGTTTATCAAAGGGTTGCTTAAAGATGAGATAGGCCGCCACGGCGGTACAAAGAGGAATACAACCATTAAGGAAAATGGCAGCATGTGCTGCTGGTGCATGTAAAAAAGCAATATAGACCGTAAAACAATACGCCAACCCACCAATCAATGCCAAAATCACGGCACGAGGTTGCCATAAAAAAACCAAATCTTTTTTATAAATTAAGATTGGCATTAAAATCATCGATGCAATCGCAAAACGCATGGCCACTAAATCCCAGGCATTAATATGCCAATGGGCATTAAGACGAGAAAAAATAGTAAATCCGCCCCAAATGCACATCGTGATCAAGATAAATATGTAGCCTTGAGTTCGCGAGGTCATGTTAAATCACTTAATCTATGGCTGAGTAATGCATCAAGTTTACAGGTTGCGCTGACGACAAGCCTCATAGAGCGCCATGCCTGTCGCGACACTCACATTTAAACTCTGTAAATCACCTGACATTGGAATATAAACCGTTTGATCACATTGCGACTGCGTAATTGGTCTTAGACCGGTGTCTTCAGCCCCCATAACAATCACAACAGGTCCACTAAAGTCACATTGTTGAATCGGCAAAGCCTTTTCATCTAACATAGTACCAATCACACGAGTATGCGTGGTGTCTTTCAAATGCGCCAAAGTCCGCGCTAAATTGGTCACTTGGATAAATTTAACTTTTTCAGCACCGCCCGCAGCAACTTTTCGGGCGGTCGGTGTCAAACTGGCGGCACGATCTCGCGGCACGATTACAGCCTGTACACCCATCGCCGCCGCTGTACGGATACAAGCTCCCAAATTATGTGGATCCGTCACTTGATCTAGAGCTAACAATAAAGCATTTGGTGATTGTTGCATCAGCTGATCAAGATCTTTTTCGTTTAAAGTCGGATGTGGACGCACGGCTGCAACAACACCCTGATGGAAGGGCTGACCTGCCAATTTTTCTAGACTGTCACGACTCGCCTTTTGCACGCTGATACCAAATGGTTCAGCCAACTGCAAAATCTTTTGTAAGCGTTGATCATCACGACCTTTTAAGGTAAATAAAGTCAAAACGCGTTCAGGCTCCAACTCTAACAACGTCTCAACTGAGTGAACGCCATAATAATATTCAGGTTTAGCCATGAACAACCTCTTTAACTTAAGGGGAATTTAGAAAAAATTAAAAATCCTGCAAAGTAACTTTACAGGTGAGGAGCGAATAGCTCTGCAAGGGAATTTAATAAAAAAATCCTGTAAATGACTTTACAGGATTCTCTTTAGATATAGTGTACTCGATTTAGGCTCAAATAGGTTAGCCCTCTAAATGGCAAACATAATCGAGTACTTCATCTGCTTCGATATGAAACATGCTATTACCTGGTACATAGAAAGACTGTCCAGCGCGGAATAATTCACTTTCAGCACTATCCGCAATCTTCACACGACACTCACCCGAAATAATTTCCATACGCTCAGGGACATGTGTTTCGAAAGTTAAAGGTTGTTCAGTGGGTAAAATCACACCTAACGTCTTTTTCGTTCCATCTTCAAACTGTACGGTATGACTAATACATGCTCCGCCAAAATATACATTTGATTTTTTAATGACCGTAACATGATCAAACTGCACTGAACTCATGCCTACTCTCCAAATAATGCAGCATTTATATTAGGTTATGATGGAGCTAGTTTAATTGTGCCAGCGTCACGAATCAATCCATTTTTATTGTGCTTTCTCAGCAATTTTCTAACGCATGATCTAAAATAAAAGGACAGCACAACGTCCTTGCTCAATAAATAAAATAAGAATATGGTTTTCAAATGATCAAGTCATTTATTTACAACAATATTCCATTAATCATGAATTCAAATAAATTCAGCCCTCTTTTATTTCAATCAAACAAGATACTCTTGTCGCCTCAGTAAAATTTCTCTATCTTTAAGCAAAAGATTTCGTGCATTGGATGCATTCATGCTGACCCATTTAACTTTAATTAATTTTGCACTGGCTGATCACTTGGCTTTAGATATTGAACAAGGCTTCAATGTCTTAACAGGTGAGACAGGTGCTGGCAAGTCATTATTGTTAGATGCATTGTCTGCATGCTTGGGGGAACGCACCGATACCAATTATGTCCGCTACGGCGCAGACAAAGCAGATGTCACTGCCGTATTTAGTTATCAACCCAATAGTGCTGAAGCACAATGGTTGGCTGAGCATGAATTAGAAGAAGATACGGGAGAAATTCATTTAAGACGTGTTGTTTTTGCCACGGGACGAAGTAAAGCTTGGATCAATGGTCGACCTAGCAGTTTAGCTGAACTTAAGGAAATTGGACGCTTACTGGTTCAACTTTATAGTCAGCATAGTCAACAACAGTTACTCGAACCACCCTATCCTAAACATTGGTTAGATCGCTACAATAACTTCGCAGAACCTGCTCAGGCAGTACGTGATGCCTATACAACATGGCAAAATAATATTCGCCAACATCAAGCCGCATTAGATGCTCAAGCTACCCGTCTCCAAAAAATTCAAAGCCTAGAATTACAAATTGAGGAACTTGAAGAAGTCATTCAGACCGATTATCGTGAAACTGAACAAGAGTTTGATCGTCTAAGTCATCACGAACATATCATGCAAGACTGTGGGTATAGCTTAAATGTCTTAGATGAGGCAGAGCAAAATATTACCCAAGAAATTGCCTCGATTATTCGTCGTTTAGAATCTCATGCGGGACGTAGTGAGCATCTCTCAGATATTTATAATTCATTATTAAATGCTCAAAGTGAAATTGATGATGCAACTGCAAGTCTACGTCAATTCATTGACCGTCAAAGTTTTGACCCTGAGCGCATGGAGCAGCTGAATTCGACCTTAGAAGTATTCCATCGTTTGGCACGAAAATACCGTACTCAGCCTGAATTATTAAAACAAGAATATGAGACGTGGCAACAGGAACTAGAACAACTACATCAGCTTGAAGATCCTGAAACTTTGGCTGAACAAGTCGAATTGTCTTATCAAGCATTTTTGCAAAAAGCCGAATACCTAGATCAAATTCGTCGTGAAGCCGCTATTCCTTTAGCTAAACAGCTGACTGAACAGGTAAAACCACTTGCGCTACCAGAAGCACATTTTGAGTTCAAATTTGAACCGATGGAACAAGCCAATGCCGAAGGGTTTAGCTCGATTCAACTCCTCTTTACCGCAAATAAAGGGATTCCACCCCAACCGCTGGCACGCGTTGCATCAGGTGGTGAGTTATCCCGTATTGCCTTAGTCATGCAAGTGATGAATGCAGAGAAAACCGAAGCTGAGGTATTAGTTTTTGATGAAATCGATGTGGGGATTAGTGGTGGAACAGCTGAAGTTGTTGGCCGTTTACTGGCGGATTTAGCACAACATGTCCAATTACTTTGTATTACGCATCAAGCCCAAGTAGCCGCACAATCTGATCAGCATTTACTTGTGAAAAAACAACAAACTGATCCTGCGAGCAGTACCATCATTGAACTGGATGAAGAACACCGTATTTTAGAGCTTGCCCGTATGTCTGGTGGTGTAGAGATCAGTGAGACAACTCTGCAACACGCCAAGCAATTACGTCAACTCAAATTCCAGTCAACCTGAACTTTGCGACAAAATATCAGAAAATGATTGGCGAAATCCGATTAACTCTTGTATGTTGATAAAAAGAACCTATATACATAGATTAACTCAATCTTTTGATGGAGAACCGCCTAGGTGACGAAACAATATTTAACACATCGTTGTCTCATAGCTCCACCAGACATGGCTGATGAATTCTTTGCAAATACGGTCATCTATGTTGCACGCCATGATGAAGACGGTGCACAAGGCATCATTATCAATCGCCCATCCGAATTACAAATCAAAGAATTACTCAATGATTTAGAAATTGATGCAGATAATGTACAACCCCATGCTGTGTTGCAAGGTGGTCCATTGCGTCCAGAAGCTGGCTTTGTATTACATACAGGGCAACCGACATGGCACTCATCGATTGCTGTCGGTGAAAATGTATGTATTACCACCAGCAAAGATATTTTAGATGCGATTGCACACAATGAAGGCGTTGGCCGTTATCAAATCGCGCTGGGCTATGCAAGTTGGACTAAAAATCAACTTGAAGAAGAAATGGCGCGCGGAGATTGGCTGATTTGTGATTCTGATATGGATTTGATTTTTAATCTACCTTATGACGATCGATGGGATGCAGCATACAAAAAAATCGGTGTAGACCGTACTTGGCTTGCCTCAGAGATTGGCCATGCCTGAGTTAAACCCTTCTCAATCCATTATGGCTTTTGATTTTGGCACACAAAAAATGGGGATGGCGATTGGTCAATCAAGTATTGAAAGTGCCAATCCACTCCCATTGTTCAGCATGAAAGATGGTATTCCTGACTGGAATCAACTGTTAAAGATCGTCAAAGAATGGCAGCCAAATCTGTTTATTGTGGGCTTACCCTTAAATATGGATGACAGTGAATCTGAACTGTCAGCCCGAGCTCGAAAGTTTGCAAGACGCTTACGCCATCAAACCAATATTACCACTTGGATGGTAGATGAACGCCTAACCACACGAGAAGCGCGAGAAGAACTCGAATTTTATCAAAGCAAAGGGCAAGCAAAGCGTTTATCAGCAGATAGCTTTGCCGCTGCACTATTGATTCAGAGCTGGTATCGTGACCCTACGGGAATTATCCCCTAAATTATTTCTCAATAATTCTGACCGTCGCAGTACGTCCTGACACAAAAGCCAATTGATTATGCGGCGGTTCATCCAAAACAATTTTCACAGGCACACGTTGCGCTAAACGCACCCAACTAAAAGTTGGGTTTACGTTTGCCAATAAATTAGAACTTCCCGAACGTTCGCGATCCTCAATCCCTGTAGCAATCCCCTGCACATGCCCATGAATCTTCTGCTGATCCCCCATTAACTGCACTGTAGCTTGGTCTCCAACATGAATCCGATTGAGTTTGGTTTCTTCAAAATATCCGACTACGTACAGTTGATGACGGTCCAACAGTGCCGCAACAGGTTGCCCAACTTTCACGTAATTACCGACTCTCAAGTCAAAGTTAGATAAAGTCCCATCCGCTGGTGCAACCACTTCTGAGCGCTGCAAATTCAATTGTGCTAAATGTAAATTACTTTGAGCAACTTCTATCAAAGCATGCTGTTGTTTGATCGCTGCATTGGCCTGCTCAATCGTTGCTGTCAATTGCTCACGTTCTGCGAGTGCCTGATCACGCGTAGCAAAGACTTGATCTTGTTCTTGTTTTGAGATCGCACCCTCCATCAAGCTCACATAACGTGCTGCATTCTTTTCTGCCAGCTTCATATTGGCCTCAGTTTTGACCAAACTTGCTTTTGCACCTGCCAGGTTCGCATGCGCCTGTGCCAATCCCGCATTGGCTTTGGCCAAATCAGATTTCGCCTGCTCAACATCTAAGGCTTGACGTGCCACATCGATGGTGAAAAGTACCTGCCCTTTCTTCACTGTCTGGTTATCTTGCACTAAAACCTCAGTAACCAAACCATTCACATCCGAAGCAACCTGAATCACGTCGCCACGGACACGTCCATCACGTGTCCAGGGCGATGCATTGTAATAATTCCACAAATGCACAACCGTATAGACAGCGATCAAAATCGCGAGAAGTAAAACCACGGGACGTATAACTTTTCGCACATCAAATGCATTCATGTTCATCACCTTTCGTACATATTCTTAACTGATTCAATTTTCAAAAATGAGCACTTGTGAAAGCCACTAAACCCACAACCAAACAAACAATCCATGTACGAATAACAATAGTCCCAAGTAAAAACACAGATTGAAAATGCTAGGCAATGCAATCCAACCTTTCGCTATTAAACGATCTGTGAGCAGACTAGAGAACTTAAATAACAGGTAGGCAATAATGGCTTGTACCAACAAAATCGGAATATAAATTCCATACAGATTTACTTCACCCATGAGATACACCTACACCATTTATCGTTGAGCACATCTCTTCAGCAGAGACATGTCCAATGCTGACACGAATATTGTTCAACGAAATCCGCATGCGTTGTCGTAATTGCTCATCATCGATTTCCGAGGCAATCATTTGGAGTTCCGTTATCTGCTGCAAAATTTCTGTTGGGAAATGATTCAATGACAACTGCTTTTCTTGGGTTTTAAAATAATCACTCAGTTGTTGTTGCAAGCGCTTCACTTGGTTTTGCAAAGTTTCAGACTGAGGCAACTTCTGACTAATTTCTTGTAATCGAACCAAATCAACAATTGAACTACTCTCAATCAAAGCATGTTGAATTGAGGTTTTAATCTCAAGGTTTTGTACCAGCTTGGTATTCAACACCCCCACACGGTCCAGCATACTGCGCAGATGGATTTTGAAGTTGCTCCCATACGGCATATTGATTGCTTGACGCATGGCTTGATAATGTAAAGCCAAAATACGTGTGGCACTGGTATCTGGAGAAACAGCCCTCACCAGATCAATCACAATCAATGAAACCAGTACCCCCAACACCATCGCAAAGGAACTGTCCAAATAAGACACAGCATCCATGGTGTATTGATTATGTAGATTCAAGCCCATCATGGTGTTGATACCCAACACCATCCCGACAGGCATCAACATTTGATTTGCCATCATACTCACAGCGACCAAAAACACAGGGAACAGAACCAGAGCCAATTGCCAAAAATGTGTTACATGTGGAAAAATCCCAAATGCATACAAAAAGACTAAAACTGCTGAAAACAAACTGCCCCAAATAAAAATTCGCAATACAGGCACCGGATTATCCAAGGCAGTCAAAATACATGCCGTGACTGCACCCATCTGTGCCATCATAAATCCAGCTTTCCAGCCTGAAATAATCCACGCGCCCGTTACGATAAAAGTAATTAATACGGCACTGATTCCCCCACGAACAGCGATACCATGATCACGATGTAAACTCGGATAGGTAGTACTTATCGCGGTAATTTCTGTTGGAATATCTTTTTTGCCTTGCTGAATTTGTTGCCAAATAAGTTTCACAGCCAGAATATTGGCAATAAAGTGGCGGATATCCATTTTTAAGGCCCCTAAAACCACTTGCTGTTCGGCTGTCGCCTTGGCGATTAACTCGGAGAAATCTTGTTCAAACCCTGTTGGCAGTGTTTGTAAATCCAATGGGATCAAATTTTTTTCTTGCTTTAAAAATAATAAAGTACGCTGTCGAATTTGATCTAGATGCGGTGCCAGTTCAGCCATTTGCATCTGCTCAAGCTGTTTCACACGTTGTGAAAGTGCCACGAGATTAGCAACCACCAAGGAAACCTGATGCAACATCTCCTGCAACGGTTTAGTCATCCCTTTGAGTTCACCTTTTTCATAATTCAAATGCACAGCAAGCGCATGAATATCTGAGGCATCTCGGGTAATCACTGATAAAATCTGAGTATAGTCTTGGGACGTTTCTTGAGTAGTTACCAAATTCTCAAACGTGCTTTCTAGATCATGTAGCGCCTTGTTTACTCTTTGTTTAATCATCGCCCCAACATGTACTGGAAAGAACGTTGCAGAGACAACAGCAGTTGCAATGACACCGATCGAAATCTCTAATACTCGCGCTAAAGCAATATCAAAAATATTGTAGCTATCAATATAAGTAATGGCGTTATATACAATCATCGCAGTTGAATATCCTGCCAACATAAACACATAGCTACGAGGTGTACGATCCAATAAAGAAACGTACAAAGCAAAGCCAACCCAAAGTGACAGAATAATCGTGAATAACCACGGTGTATTAATAAAATGAGGGGTTAAGATCAAAGCAATAATTGCTCCGACAACAGTACCCACCAACCGATAAACACATTTTGATGACACCATTCCTGAGTATGGATTAGCAATAATCAAAACGGTTCCAATCGACCACATCGGATTAATCAAATCCAGTTCAAATGAAACAAACAGTGCCAACATACCTGCCACAAAGGTTTTGCAGGCAAAAATGATGTCTAGTCGGCTAGGTCTAAAAGCCAACAACTGTTTAAGTAACATGTATATATCTCAATGCTAGGTCAGTTTTTGCTCATCAGATTGCTATCGGTATAAAACCAAGGGCAACAAATCCAACCTATTTTTGGATTAACCCAAAACAGTCGATGAACACTAAGCTGATTAATTTGAAATGAGGCACAATGTGGACAGCGTTATGGAAACTATTATTTAGAACAATAATTATCCAATTAAGACATTGCGTAGATAATTTTTCCAAAAAATGATAATTTAGTCAACATAATTATCATATTTTGATAATTTAATGTTATTTTAAAACATATTTTCATTGAGATGGCTTAGGTTTCTCAGAAAGCTAGAGATTTATTCAGATGAATTTATCAAATCTAAATGCCCATATGAGACTCAGCGCTTTTCTGTTATAAAACAATAAAATTTTGATTTTCACGTTCTTTTTAAGGAGTAGACACGTCATCATGGCAAGTTCGAGCTTTGGTAAGATTCTCACTGTGCTGGATTTATTTTCAGTCTCACGCCCGATTATCAATGTCGATATCATTTGTGATGAACTTGGACTGTCTAAACCAACTGCCTACCGTTACCTTAAAGAACTAGTTTCTGCTGATATGCTTAAACGCATTAGCGGGACATCAGGAGATTATACTTTAGGTTCCAAAATCGCTGTTTTAGACTATATTTCGCATAGCACTGATCCATTGGTTCAGATCAGTATTCCATTTATGCGTGATATCGTTGATAAAACCGAACTCTGCTGTTTACTCACCTATTTAAATCATGATTATTGTATTGATTTACATCATGAAACCTTCAAAGAAGCAGAACTACTCTCTTTTGGTCGAGGTTGTCCTCGTCCTGTTTATATCGGCGCGTCTCCTAAAATCGTGATTGCTCATTTGAGCAAGCAACGTATCCAAGCCTATTATCAACAATTCACGCAAGAGCTTTCTCAGGTGGGTTTTGCACAGAACCTGGATGAATTCTCTCAACAAATGCGAAGAATTAAGAAACAAGGCTTTTATTTATCACAAGGTGAGATTGACCCGATGGTTTGCGGGCTATCTGTACCTATTCGTTTTTCTAGCAAAGAAGCACCGATTGCACTTACTTTAGTCGCCTCTAAAAATCGCTTTGATTTTTTAAATATTCAAAAACTGATCGAAATTTTACAAAGTAATGCAGCTCAAATTGAACACAAATTTGCCTTAATTTCTGAAAATGGATAGAGCCATTTATGAGAATTTTTTTAAATTTTACATTTTCAAAGATTGAAAAAACATCAAAATTCTCATATTATGATTTTGTTCTTCAGCATACTCTCCCAATAGAGCATGTCTCCTCAGAGAACTAAGCTCATCAACAGATGGGCTTTTTTCTTCTTTTCATTTTTGCAAAAACCATACCCTATATATAAAAAAACCTTTCAGAAGAAAGGTTTAAGAAAATAGCTTAATGAGAAAAAGACTACGGTTGCTTTAAATACGGCCATGCAGCTTTCAAATAAATAAACATAGACCATAACGTTAAGATCACTGCCGCATATAACAAAGCATAAGCCCACATTTCTAAGGGTTGCCAGTTCAACAAAAACACACTGATCGCAATCATTTGGAATGCTGTTTTGTATTTTCCGACTGTAGAAACTGCAACATTGGTTCGCGCCCCGAGCTCAGCCATCCATTCACGTAAAGCAGAAACAGTGATCTCACGCGAAATAATCACAATCGCTGCAAATGCCATTGAAATGGTAGGTTGCCATTGCACAAGTACAATTAAAGCTGCCGCGACCATTAACTTATCTGCGACGGGATCGAGAAAACGTCCAAAAGCAGAAGTCTGGTTCAATGTTCGTGCCAAATAGCCATCAAACCAATCTGTCAGTGCGGCAAGGACGAAGATTGCTGTCAATATGATATGACGTATCATTCCACCATGGTGTTCAGCGCCAATCGCTGGTGGCCAATATGCGATTACCAAAAAAACAGGTATGAGAGCAATACGCGCCAAAGTTAATATATTTGGAATGTTCAGGATTCGCCCTGTACTCATAAACACCGCCATGTTGTTCGCATCAAATTTGCATATTGCGCAAAGGATGTACCGAGATTGTTTCGATCTGTAAGCAACTTTATACGAAATACCGACTAATGTCGATTAGGCAAACACAGCAACCGTCTGTCTTAAAATCGCAATAAGTCGATGGTCACGGTCCCAAACATAAGCATATTCAGTAGCATAACCATGTTCAGCATACTCCGTAGTTACCTTATACTTAAACCAATCCTGAATATTATGAGCAATTGGATGGATATAAGTAATCTGCCAAGTCAATGAACTGGCTGGAGCGGGTGTTTTAAACATGGGTAGAACACCTGGTGGCCATACATCCATTAATGCAAATAAGTCTGCAAGCTGCATTTCACGATCAGTATGCAGGTTTGGTGCAAAACGACACCAACCGCCGAAATCAGGCACTTTACTCCCCGCCATCGGATATTGACCTTCAGCCCAACATAATTCAAATTGCTGCATACATTCAGGCATTAAGCCTTCAATATAATATGTTTTATCGAGCGCTTCAGGTGATGGATAATCGGGTTCTTGCGGCAGATGACTAACATGAATTCGAGATGCTCGTTGCAATCCAAAACTAGCAACCAAAATACTTTGCACTGCATCATTTTGCCACAAACGAACTTCCAAGCTCGTTACCGATTTTCCTTCACGTAGTATTTCAGCGGTAAGCCTTGCAGATCCATGTTGTACAGGCCCAATAAAGGTGACATTACAGCTTAGAAGTTGTTTTGCAGAATCATTGACCGTCTCCATTGCTTTTTGGATCATCAGTCCTGCGATGAGTCCTCCAAATACGGTTCGACCTTGTAACCATCCTGATGGAATATCAATCCATTCTTGTTGTTTAACTTGTTGATACAGCGGAAGCAATGACATCATTTTTCCTTTTATCTTCGATCCATTCTATCTTTGAATGTTTTTCGAGATTTGTGAATGGTCATTGACCAATTAATCATTAAAAAATTTGGTCAATTGGTCAAATTATTCATGCAAAATTTTATAGATGATCCTTGCCATGACTTCACCCAAGCCGGGTACCAGAGTCAATTCTTTTTCAGATGCATTGAGTACGCCTTGAATACCACCAAAATGTGTCAATAAATCTCGACGGCGTTTTGGTCCCAAACCAGGAATAGCTTCTAGCACTGAACTACTGCGGCGTTTATCACGTTTTGCACGATGTCGAGTAATGGCGAAACGATGCGCTTCATCTCGTACCTGTTGGATTAAGTGCAAAGCCTTGTGGTCTTCGGCAAGTTGAATCTTGGTGCCATCCGTGAAATGTAAAGTCTCTAACCCAGGCTTACGCCCCTCACCTTTAGAAACACCAATCATAAAAGCATCCAGTTCAAGCTCTTGCATGACCTCCATTGCCATATGTAGTTGCCCTTTGCCACCATCAATCAAGAGTAAATCAGGCAACATATTCTTTTTATAACGTCGAATCAGGGCTTGCCGCATCGCTGCATAGTCATCCCCACCCGTAATATCCTGAATGGCAAATTGACGATAATCGCGTTTTCTTGCGCCACCTTGATCAAAGACCACACATGAAGCAATTGGTGCTTCACCCATGGTATGACTAATATCAAAACATTCGATACGATCAATTGGACGACCAACCACTTGCTCTAATTGATGGAAACGCTCATTCAACTCTAAATGATTACTCAGTTTACCTTTAATAGCATGCTGCACATTCATTTGGGCGAGTTCTTGCCATTCAGCTCGCGTTTCACGCACCTTATGTTTAATCTGAATTTTTTTCTTAAAAGTCTGTTGTAAGGCCTCTTCTAATTGTTTTTTATCAGGTACTTCTAGATTAACAATCAATTCGACTGGGATTTCATCAGCAACTTGAAAGTAAAAGTTCGCAATAAAATCACTCAGCATTTGCCCTAGATCGTCACCTAACATATCTGGGAAATAACTTTTTCCACCCAACATCTGACCATTACGCACAAACATGATCTGGACACAAGTAACACCAGCTTGATGTGCGATGGCTAAAATATCCGCCTCACCCTTAATTTTATAAACTGCCTGCTGAGCCTGAACCTCACGCAGTAAAGCCAGACGATCCCGATAGAATACCGCCTTTTCAAATTCGAGCGCTTCTGCCGCCTGTTCCATTTTTCCAATCAACTCTTGATTCAGTTCTTTGGTATCTCCTTGGAGAAAACGGATCGAATTAATTACATCTTCTTTATAGTCTTCTGGACTAATTAAACCCACACAAGGCGCGGTGCATCGCTTAATCTGATACTGTAAACAAGGGCGTTTACGTTGGGAAAAGTAGCTATTTTCACACTGACGAACATTAAATAATTTTTGTAAGGTCAGGAGAGTATCTCTTGCACTATAAGCGCTTGGATAAGGTCCAAAGAATTTACCAACTTGATGTTTGCCTTTACCCCGCCCACTGGCAATCCTTGGGTAAGGTTTATCTGCCGAAACGAAAATATAAACGTAAGATTTATCGTCCCGCAACATGATGTTATACGGGGGACGATGCAATTTAATCAGGTTCTGTTCGAGTAATAGTGCTTCGGTTTCGGAACGAACCACTAAAGTTTCGATGTCATAAATGCGCGCAACCAAGGCTTGAGTTTTTGGATGCTCAATGGTTTTAACAAAATAACTCGATACTCGGTTTTTTAGATTTTTCGCTTTACCGACGTAGAGCAACTCCCCATCTTTGCCCAGCATTTTATAAACGCCCGGCAATTGGGTCATATGAGCAAGTATTTTTTCAATATGTTCACGTGCGTTTGGATTCACGGCAGACTTTTATGATCAGTAATGCTTTTGATGATGTAGGCTGTATTGATGAATTTCAAGTCCCGATTGAAATGTAATTTGAGCAATAAAAAAAGCCCTGAGAAATTGATTAGATCTCAGAGCTGAATACAAAAAATTTTAGTGATAATTTATCTGATTATGATTTAAAACACATAGGGACGAACAAAGATGAGGAAGAACAAGCCTAACATGATGAACCACTTCAAAAAGTAGTACAACTGACGATTAGATTTCTTCAGTGCTTTGGCTTTAATCCGAATTTGGTAAACATAACCAAAAGCTTTATTTAAACCACCTGTTTGATCTCCAGCTTCATTTGGAGAACTTGCTGCAGTCATTACTTTTTTGCCAAACCAATGATTAAACTTTTCCATAAAACGAGTTTTAAGTGGACGTTCAACATCTGCGAAAAAGATAATACGGTTTTGGTCCGTGGTATTTTCAGCATAATGAATATAAGTTTCATCAAATACTACACTTTCACCATCGCGCCATGAGTAACGCTCACCATCCACATCAATAAAGCAACGATCATCATTTGGTGTGATTAAACCTAAATGATAACGTAGCGAACCTGCATAAGGATCACGATGTCGCACCAAACGGCTATCAGGCGCAAGCTCGGTAAACATTGCGGCTTTGATGGTTGGTAAAGTCTTTAATAATGCAGTTGTTTTCGGACAAAGTTCCGCTGCCGATGGATGCGCCGAGTCATACCATTTCAAGTAGAAACGTTTCCAACCTGTTTTAAAGAAGGAATTAAAACCCAAGTCATCATAGGTACTGGACGCTTTAATGCCACCTTTGTCATATAATGCTTTCGCTTCATCACGAATCATTTCCCAGTTTTCATCCAGAACCTTTAGGTCCTGAAAATGCTGGGTGTCGATATACGGCTGATTCGGCACTTTGGAAAACATGTACATTAAAAAATTGATTGGCGCGAGAATCGTAGAATGGTCAAAAAACTGACGATAAAACGAATGTTTTACTTTCCCGCGACGCTGAATATACAACGCAGAAATGATAAAAATCGCTAATATGATCCACTTAATCATATAGTTACTCACTTTTGGATACTAATTAAAATATCGCAATAGAATTTTAGACTTTAGAAGTGAGGTGATATTAGCAAATTCAAAAAAAAAAATCAGATCAAGTTAATATTACAACCATGGATATCTCAAATCCTTAAACTTGGGATATCCATATACTTCCTATATTTTAATTTTACTTATAAGGCTGCCAATCTAAAGACGGTAAAGTATAAAGCGCTTCTGCTGCTTTTTCATTATACACATAACAACCTGACTTTAATTGAGCAATCTTCAATTTTGCTCCACGGATCTGTTCCGTTTCTTTCACATTTTTTAAATAGGTTTCCCAATGCTCAATTTCTTTCTTCGCAGTCCATTCAATACTACTGGTATAATCAGCTGCATACGTTTGACCTTGGTATTCAACAGCTACACTCTCATTAGCTGAAAAGCCTAAACTTGTGCTGTAAATGGTTGTCCAAGGTACATCTTGCCATTTCCCGTTAGCGGCTCTATACGTAAAATCAAATAGATTATTTTCATTGAGCCCCAATAGGTACCATTCATTCTCTAGATTAAAATCTGCAAAACTCTGTTCAATCATCGTTTTTTGATTGAAAGCAAACGTATCTTGATTCGTTTTTCTCGATACCAAACGATAGCATGCGCTTCCAGCAGGAAATACCTTATTGCCATGTACATTTAAGAATATCTCAGCATTCCCCAAAGCAAACTCATCAAAGCCTAAAGTTCGGTAATTAGGTAATACGGTATCGAACATATTTTTGTTTGTGAGATCAACACGCTCAAGTTTCCAATCTTCTTTGACATCTCCAATGACATCATATGTCCAATCGGTCATCGAACGAATATTCATCACCTTAGTTGCGATATCAGTCGGTAAATAAAGCTTTTTCTCGGTTAATAAATAGTTATTTAATGGTTGATTTGATGCAGGGTCCTTGACTTGTTTATTAAAAATTTCAAATGCGCCAAAAGATAAAGTATCACCAATTTCAACACTGATGTCATCATCTTCATATAAGGAAACTTCATGATCCATAAAATAATAACGTGTACCATTGGCAGTAGAGTCCTGCGCCCCATTACTACCTGTTGAACTATTATTACCTGAACTACCACCACCACCTCCACACGCACTTAGCATGAATGGAAGCATTGCCAGAACAACAAGTTTATTTTTTAACATAATATTACTTTCTTGAACATTTTTATAACATAAATATTATCTATAGATAAAAAATTAGACAATACTTTCTGTCCAACAATTCACAAAAAAACTTATTTTTTTATTACAAAGTCAAAAAAATTAACTACTCAATCCGTCTTTATCCTTTATCTAAAAAACCTCATTTTAAAGCCAATACATACCCTTCTCATCATGATTTCCCTTATAAGAAATATACAGTAGCTTTATCTTTTTAATGGGTTTTTCACAGCTACGCCATTAAAATCCACAATAAAACTATGACACCGATATTTCTGCATAAAAATTTGATGACCACTGCGTCACGGCTTGATACAACTTTGTTATGCCCTTTTTAGATATAGTTATCGTAAGATTACCGAAGCATTTTTGCGACCTAACAGGCGCATAAGCTTTTTGACATCAACTTAGAATCCTCCACAACAAGGAGATCAGGCATGATCCACGCTGGCAATGCCATTACCGTCCAAATGCTTGCGGACGGAATTGCAGAATTCCGCTTTGACTTACAAGGTGAGTCGGTTAATAAATTTAACCGTGCGACCATTGAAGACTTCCAAGCAGCAATTGCTGCGGTTAAAGCCAATAACGATATTAAAGGCTTAGTTGTTACTTCTGGGAAATCAACATTTATCGTTGGTGCAGATATTACTGAATTTGGCGAAAACTTCGCTGCTGGTGAACAAGCAATTGTTGACTGGCTTATGCCTGTACATGAGATCTTCAATAGCTTTGAAGATTTAGACATCCCTAAAGTTGCTGCCATCAATGGCATGGCGCTTGGCGGCGGCTTTGAAATGTGCTTAGTGTGTGACTACCGTGTCATGTCTGAACAAGCACAAGTAGGATTACCAGAAATCAAACTCGGTATCTATCCTGGTTTTGGTGGTAGCGTTCGTTTAAGCCGTTTGATCGGTATCGACAATGCCGTTGAATGGATGGCGATGGCGAATCCTAAGAAGCCAGCTGCTGCGCTTAAAGATGGTGCTGTAGATGCTGTTGTTGCTGCTGACAAACTTCAAGAAGCTGCTGTTGACTTAGTGAAACAAGCACTTGCTGGTCGTTTAAACTGGAAAGCAAAGCGTCAAGAAAAATTAGATGCTATTAAATTGAACCCACTTGAGCAAATGATGGCGTTCAATACGGCGAAAGGTGCGGTTCTTGCAAAAGCAAACCCGGCTCAATACCCAGCGCCTAAATTATTGCTTGATTCTTTACAAGCTGGCGCAGGCTCAACTCGTGATGATGCATTAAAAGCTGAAGCTCAAGGTTTCGCTAAAGCTGCGATCACCCCACAAGCTGGCGCACTTATCGGTTTATTCATCAACGATCAAGTTGTGAAGAAAACTGCGAAAAAATATGAAAAAGGTGCTCATCCTGTAAACCAAGCAGCTGTATTAGGTGCTGGTATTATGGGTGGTGGTATTGCTTACCAAGCGGCAAGCAAAGGCACTCCAATCATCATGAAAGATATTGGGAACCCACAACTTGCATTAGGTATGAAAGAAGCGAATGGCTTGTTAACAAAGCAAGTTGAACGCAAGAAAATGAAACCTGCGCAAATGGGTGAAACCCTTGCTCGCATCCGTCCTACTTTAAGCTACGATGAGTTTAAAGAAGTGGATATCGTGATCGAAGCGGTAACTGAAAACCCTAAAGTTAAAGAAATCGTACTTGCAGATACAGAAAAGCATGTTCGTGAAAACACGATCATTGCATCTAACACATCTACAATCTCGATTACACGCCTTGCGAAAGCATTACAACGTCCTGAAAACTTCGTTGGTATGCACTTCTTCAACCCAGTACACATGATGCCATTGGTTGAAGTTATTCGTGGTGAAAAAACTTCTGATGAAGCAATCGCAACAACTGTTGTTCTTGCTCAGAAAATGGGTAAAACACCTATCGTTGTAAACGATTGCCCAGGTTTCTTGGTAAATCGCGTATTGTTCCCTTACTTCGGTGCATTCGATCTACTCGTTAAAGACGGTGCTGACTTCCAGCAAGTTGATAATGTAATGGCGAAATTCGGTTGGCCTATGGGTCCTGCATACTTGATCGACGTTGTTGGTATCGATACAGGTGTTCATGGCGCAGAGGTGATGGCTGAAGGTTTCCCTGACCGTATGAAACCAGACTACAAAGGTTCTATCCAAGCGATGTACGAAGCAAAACGTCTTGGTCAAAAGAATGACGTTGGTTTCTACAAATATGTGTTAGACAAGAAAGGTAAGAAAGCGAAAACTGTTGACCCAACAGCTTACGAAATCATTGCGCCTTTCGTGACTGGCGAAAAACGTGAATTTGATCCACAAGAAATCATTGACCGTATGATGCTTGCTTTCTGTAACGAAACGGTTCGTTGCTTAGAAGACAACATCGTTGCAACTGCTTCTGAAGCAGATATGGCGATGATCATGGGTGTAGGTTTCCCTCCATTCCGTGGTGGTCCATGCCGTTATATCGACCAAACTGGTGTTGCTGAATACGTTGCGCTTTGCGACAAATATGCACACTTAGGTAAAGCTTATGAAGCGCCACAAATGTTGCGTGACATGGCTGCTAACAACAAAAAATTCTACGGTTAAGGAGCGACGTGAATGGCTACTTTAAATCCACGTGACGTTGTGATTGTTGATGGCGTTCGTTCTGCCATGGGCAAATCACGTAACGGTATGTTCCGCAATGTACGTGCCGACAGTTTATCTGCTGAATTAGTACGTGCACTTGTTGCTCGTAACCAATTTGATACCAACGAAGTTGAAGACATCATTTGGGGTTGTGTAAACCAAACTTTAGAGCAAGGTATGAACATTGCTCGTAACATTGGTTTATTGGCTGATATTCCAAAGACCGCTGGCGGTCAAACCGTTAACCGTCTTTGTGGTTCTTCTATGCAAGCACTTCATACTGCTGCTGCACAAATTGCGACGAATCAAGGCGATATCTTCATCATCGGTGGCGTAGAGCACATGGGTCACGTCGGTATGATGCACGGCATCGACCTTAACCCTGAAGCATCTAAACACTATGCAAAAGCATCTAACATGATGGGCTTAACCGCTGAAATGTTAGGTCGTATGAATCAAATCTCTCGTGAAGAACAAGACGCATTCGGTGTTGAATCTCACCGTCGCGCTTGGGCTGCAACTCAAGAAGGTCGTTTCAAAAACGAAATCGTAGGTGTTGAAGGTCATGATGCGAATGGCTTTAAAATCCTTTGCGATATCGATGAAGTAATTCGTCCAGATGCTAACCTTGAAGCATTCAAAGCATTGAAACCAGTTTTCGATCCTAAAGGCGGTTCAGTAACAGCAGCAACTTCTTCTGCTCTTTCTGACGGTGCATCTGCAATGTTACTGATGTCTGCTGAACGTGCTCAAGCGCTTGGTTTAAAACCACGTGCTGTGATTCGCTCAATGGCGATTGCAGGATGTGATGCTGCGATCATGGGTTACGGTCCAGTTCCAGCAACTCAAAAAGCGCTTAAACGTGCTGGTTTGACGATGGCTGACATCCAAACTATCGAGTTAAATGAAGCATTTGCTGCTCAAGGCTTATCAGTAATGAAAGGCTTAGGCGTTTATGACAAACAAGACATCATCAACTTGAATGGTGGTGCGATTGCATTAGGTCACCCATTGGGCTGTTCAGGTGCACGTATCACAACAACATTGTTGAACGTGATGGAACAACAAGATACACAAATCGGTCTTGCGACCATGTGTATCGGTCTTGGTCAAGGTATCGCGACCATTATCGAACGTGTTTAATCGACACTAAGATAAAAAAATCCCCGCACTTTGCGGGGATTTTTTATTCTCCAAATAGAATAGAATTTTTAACGCGGAAACAAAGGATTCTGGGGAGGATTTAACCCATCTTGAATTTGCTGCTGCAATTTCAAGATATCATCCATATTGATCTTAATCGTTCCATCTCGGATGCCCATGATATTATTTCGATCAATATTCAAAGGCTCCAACATTTTAAATACACCTGTGGTTGGATCAGATGATTGAAATCCTCTCGCCACAGCTAAAATATATTGCTGCAATATTGGTGATAGCTGAGATAAATCTGGTTCAGTTGTTTTAGGCTGATAATTGACTGTAGTCATCCCTTCATCTACGCCAGCATTCTGCATATCGCTATGCACCTTATAAATATGGTGTTGCAAAGCTTCACGAACTTTCTCATCTTCTTGAAACGGAATAAAGCCCACTTCTTCACGTAGCTCAGATTCAGCCATGATTTTAATGGTTGGTAACGTAACAACATCATTGGCTTGCACCGTTGGCAACCCTATAGCAACCCATACGGCGATACAAGCTGATCGTTTTAGAAAATTCATGGCTCGCTCCAAAAAATCAGTCACCCAATAGAAAAACAAGAAATAAAAGTGTCTATATAATAGGCTACAACAAAGTCCGACTTGATTCAGTAAAGCTCAGATAAACGGTAAATATCAATAAAACTTTGACCGAAAGATCAAAATCGAATCTCATTCTGAAATCACTTGAATCTTTATAGAAACAATCACATTTGTTATAAGAGATATTATTTGGTCAATATTTTCGATGAATGTCATTTTAGGGCTATAAATAATTAATTTTTAAAAATTTCAATTTTAAAGTACAAGGAGAAATAAATGCTATTTACATTGGCGAAAACGACGTTTGCACTAGTACTAACAGGAACTTTTTTGTCAGGCTGCGCCACCAAAACCCTAATCACCAAAGACAGTAAAACTTATACACGAACTGCCAAAGTCACTTTAGTTGAAGACAATGTGGTGGCATTTGGACGACCAGCCCAAGCTACAGCCAATCTGCCCAGAGATAGCATTGTCATTGCCGGTCAAAAAAATAGTTATATTTTGACTCAAGGCGGTGCTCAGTTCGTGACTATCATCAACAAGCTAGATCCCAAAAACATACAAATCACCCGTGATTTAAACTTTTACTCAGCAAAAAATGATGGGCATTTTTCAGGCACCTTACCGCTTTCTTATGTCAAACTCAAAGAAGATTTAAGTAAAAAAGACTTAGAATTTTTTATTGAAAATGGTGCAAAAGAGTGTTCATCTTCGAGTGATACACGTATGCAAGCACAACGCTTTTGTTTTGATATTAAGCTTGCAGGTGTTGTATATCCTGTCGCTAATAATCTCAGCTCATTAAAAGCATTAAGCAAACCCTATCAAGTTACGATCTATACCAATCAACAAGAAAGTTATAAATCTCGATCTAGTCTCAATCCTTTTGAGAAATTAGTGTTACTGCCTTTTGCTGTTGCAATTGATGTGGTGAGTTTACCGTTTCAAGCTGCCGAAAAGATTTTTGATTAATCAAGTATTTTGCTAGCGAGGGCAACTATGGATGATGCCAATAATTGCCCTAACTAAAGCTCATAGTTCCTCTTCAAGTACCTCGACATTGTTTTTCTTAATCTTATTCATCTGACTATTTAATTTAAGTACCTCTTGATAGAGTGTATTAAATTTTCTCACAGGCGTATTTTCATGAAAAAGAATAGTTTTATTTTTTCTTTGCCATGGATGCGCCTTTAATAAATCAAACATCGCTTGGGCCTTTTCTATAATTTGCTGTTCAATAGAGAAGATATCCTCATTTGAATCAATTTCCAGATTACTTTCTAACTTGGTGAGTAGAGTTTGACGTAAATCTTGCTGAATCGACATTTTTTTGACTTGTTCTAGTGAATCCAAATAAATTTTCTGGCGCTGTTGCTCATATTGTACTGAAGCATTTCGTACCTCAACGAACATCTGGGTTGTTTCTTTATAATTCTCTGTACGATCTCGATCTAATCGTTCAACATCTAGAAAAGTATCCCATTTCGCTGCTTTTAACTCACGCAAATAATGATTTCGAGCTTCGACATTTTGCATCCAGTATCCTAGTAAAAACGCAGACATTTTTTGGTAATCACCAGATAAGCGATCATCATGCACATCAAACTCTACAGGCGTTGACCAATCTTGAGCCTGATCATAGAGTTCACGCATTTTCTCAGCCATCACCACCTCAAACATTTTTTGATTATTCAGTCGGTGCTGTTTTATATAATCCTGATAGAAGAAAAATGAACCAATACAGACAATAATAATGAATAAAAATATCAACAAACGACGCATATCATCTCCAAATTTAATTATATTTTTAGTTCTAAAGTTGATGTTAATCCGTTTAACAATCTACCTTTAGATGTTTTTATTTCAGTCCTTGTAATGCAGCATTACATAATGTTCGCTTTAAATTCAACATGATCACCCTTATTATCAGATGTAATGATCATTATTGAGATAACACCATGCGCGTAGATATCTGGTCGGACGTCGTTTGTCCCTTTTGTTATATTGGTAAAAAACGTCTTGAACATGTTGCAGAAGAAGCTGGAATTGAACTCGATATTCATTGGCATAGTTTTGAGCTTGATCCCAATGCCCCAGCAAAGCATGACACATCAAATACCGAACGTTTAGCTCAGAAATATGGTCGTACTTTTGCCGAAATGGAAGAAATGGAACGTAATATTGCAACCATGGCAGCTGCCGAAGGTATTGATTTCCAATGGCAGAAAGCCAATTCTGGTAATAGTTTCAATGCCCATCGAATCATTCACTTGGCGCAAAGCAAAGGTTTAGGTAACGAAGCAAAAGAAGCTTTTTTCCATGCTTATATGACTGAAGGCTTGGCAATTGGTGAACGCGAAGTAGTCGAAGAAATTGCGTCACGCATTGGTTTGGATAATGCTGAAGTGGAATACGTCCTTGACTCAGATGAACTGGCTGATTTTGTTCGTCATGATGAAAAAATTGCACGTGAACAGTTAAATGTCACAGGCGTACCTTTCTTTGTATTTGATCAAAAACTTGCGCTTTCAGGTGCTCAACCACGTGAAATTTTCTTACAGGCGCTGCAACAAGCACAATCTACAGCTCCCCAGCAAGTGGAATCAACCGAGACCGCCCAATGCCAGGATGATCAATGTGAAATAAAACCATAATTATTGTGGTTCAAACCATAAGCAAGCAACAAGTAAAACCGTTGCTTGCCTCTATACAGATCCGTATATTTTCTTTTTATTTCAGTATTTTAACTATAACAATCACTATTAAATTAGATTTATTTTTTATTTGTTTAAGTTTTTTATCTTTGATATGTGAGACTGTTCACAACTTAGTCATAAATTTACAGATACATTTCTATTTGATCATCTATTTATCCGATTTATTCTTTTAAAATGTTTTTGTTTTCAAGGATAAAGCATGAACAGCATCTCTATTTCACCTAGCCAAATGAGAGTATTTGCTAACTATCAGACTATAGATTTTGACTTTTTTTCTTCTATAATTGTCATAAAGTGACGTCTTTTGTGATGAAAATACAAGTTTTTACAGCTTTTATGGTTGTTCTAAAACCAGACGATTGATCACTATTGTGAATCACTTTTTACATGGAAAAAACAGAACCAATTTGACTTAAAAAATGTATATCCATTGCGATTTATACGGTTAATTTATTATTTGAACAGGCTCAAGCCTATCTCTAAGGAAACAATAGATGGACGTATTAGAGAAAGCACTTTTGGTTGATGAGCTCAAAAGTCTGATTGAGGGGCTCAGTGATGATAAAGCATCACTGTTTGAAATTGCGAAAGCAAAACAACGAATTAAAGATATTTGCGCATCTTGCGACGATCCTACTTTTCAAGATCAAATTACACCGTTCAAGGCATTTATTCAAAATGAAGAGTTTTCCAACGAAGAGTTGAGTCACCATGGTTTTGCCATGACATATCGAGGCACCTATAACTTTATGGGTCGTGTTGAAAATGCATTATTCGCCTCTGGAGATATGGGGTGGGCTGCATTACGACAAGCTCAACTTTGGCAAGTTTGGGTGATTCGTCCAGCATTATCTTTTCTGAAAAGCCCATGGATGCCATCATCCCATGATGCATTACAATGGTTAAAAAACCATGCCAGTGAATACTTAAAAACAGATCATGAACTTGAAACGCTGATTCCTGTTTTAGAACCTATACAAGCATCTTCAAATACAAATCACCCAGCTCAAACTGATATCTTATCGGTAATCCGAGAAGAAACCGAGCAATTCAAATCTCAGCTTGACGCAATCATTCAAGAAAAAATTCAGCCAATCACCTCCAAGAGTCACGCTGGCACGCCATCGACCATCAAATCATCTTATCGTAGTCCTAGCAATCTCAACAAAGCGAAACCTGTAACTCTAAATGATTTCAATTTAGATGGCTTTCTCTGTCGCCTAGAACGCGTCAATGCTCGTCATTTTCCATCCTTATATCGTGTTGATATGCACAACGAGATGGATCAGAACATCAAAATTGATTGGTTATATCTCAAAGCGGAAAATGAAGCCCAACCTGTTTGGGGGTCCACACAGATTTTTATTGCTGAGCAACTGTATGCTCAAGGACAATTTTCACATTACGTGGTTTTGGTAGGAACACATAATACTGAATATGCAACGTCTATCTTGCAGTCCTATACCAACCAACAACATACTCAAACCAGCTCTATCCACCAAACCAGCTGGAGAAATTTCAAACAGCATTATCATCAACACGAAAGCTTATTTAATGAATGTATTATGAATGGCAGTTTGATATGGCAACGTGATCAACGTGCTTATCCTTATATTCCAGCATCATTTATCAATACACAAAAATTCATTCCATTTGAAGAAACTGCCGCCACCTTTTTCACACCAGTTATCTTATTAAGAGAACGTCATAAAATCCGTGTGATTCATGGCGCTGAACGCGTCAAACTGTCCAGTGAAGATCAGGCTTATCCTTATTTGTTATTAGATCGAGCAGATGGTTATACCTGGCAATTGATTCGCCAAGCAATTAGTCGTTTACCACAACCCATCTCAGTACACGATTTATATCAAGCTTTAGAAAATAGTGCGATCTCTGAGTCTTCTTAAAGAACAGTACCTAATTTTTATGGTTTTATTGTATCGACACCGTGATCATTTGCACCTTTTAACCAAGCATGATAATAAGGGCCGAGAAATATATTTACTCCGCCCTTTTCCTTGTTTTATATAATTAAATTGCTGTTTTTTGTTTCTGTAACTTGCTTTTGACAGATGAATCATCAAAAATGAAACCAAGAACAATATATAAAGCATGCATTATGGCAATTTCTATCAGAACGGTATCAACACCTTTATTTTATTGCTTCGCAACATTATCTTTGGCTGCGATCAATACCTGCTATGCAGAAACAGATTTGGATACGATTGTGCAGCAACAAACTCCAACATCTCCCGCTCATACGGCACCTACAGAAAGCTGGTTAGGTTATATTCCCAAATTTGTAGATGCAACACCGACAGTATTCCCTGAGCAATCGAATCAACCCGTTGTGCCACCTATTAAGGAAACAGAAGATAAGACATGGGTGGATAAACAACAACGCCATATCCGAGAATGGGCAGATCGCACTTCAGTGAAAATTGATAATTGGTTTGGTGAAATTGATCCAGATAAACCAGCTTCAGCAACAATTCGCGTCATGCTTGATAATTACTGGAATGAATATGACAACTATGAGGTTAAACCACGTATTCGCGGTAAGATCAAATTACCGACTCTGGAAAAACGGTTAAGCTTAGTTTTTGGCGATGACTCTTTAGATGATGAGTTCGATAATCATATCAGCAGTATTAACCAGCAACCGAATCAAGATCCAGATAAAAGATTTAGCTCAAAACAAACTCGCGATAGTAATGGCTCTGTTGCATTACGTTTCTCTGATTTATCAAAAAGACTCCCCTTTGAAACCAATGCTGATCTTGGTCTCCGGTCTGGTAATGATATTTATCTGCGATTGAGAGCAAAGAAAAACTGGGAGTTAGAACATGACTTTAGCTTCAATGCTGAACAAATCTATCGTTATGGCAGTAAAAGTGAAAATTATCTACGTACCAATCTAGAACTCATCCATGCTCGTCCGAATCAACCCTTTTTATCCAATCAATTCAGTCTTACTTATGCAGACAAGCAAGATGATGACCTTAGATGGGATAATCGTACCTTCCGTGAACATCAATTCTTTGCGCATAATCGATTTAATTATGGCATCTATACAGGGGGTTACTATAATGATAATGATTTACGCTTAAATAGCTGGGGTCCATTTGTATCATGGCGGCAACCGCTATGGCGTGAATGGTTCTATGTGCAAGGTGACCTAAACTACTTTAATGATCATCGTGAAGATCGCAATCATTATGTGAGTACCTTCCTCCGTCTTGAGACCTTATTCTAACGAAGATGATTTTTTAGACATTACTGTGGATAACTTTAGACTTATCCATAAATATAAAAAACCTCTGCCAACAAAGCAGAGGTTTTCCGAATAATTTATTTTACTTCAATAACAACTCATTAATACGCTTCACATAAGCAGCAGGATCTTCAGGTAAACCACCTTCTGCAATCACCGCTTGGTCAAAGATTACATTCGCAAGATCATCAAATTGCGCTGAGCTCTCAAGTTTTTTCACCAATGGATGCTCTGGATTAATTTCCAAAGTCGGTTTAACTTCTGGCACAGCCTGTCCCGCTTGTTTTAACATACGAACCAATTGTGGAGAAAGCTCACCTTCACTGGTGACTAAGCATGCAGGAGAGTCAACTAAACGTGTAGTGACACGAACCTCTTTAGTTTTGTCTTTTAATGAGTTACTTAAACGCTCAACGACTGGTTTAAATTGCTCTGCGGCTTCTTCAAGTGCTTTTTTCTCTTCAGCATCTTGTAAATCACCTAAGTCCACGGCGCCTTTAGAGACATTCTGTAATGGTGTACCATCGAACTCATGCACAAAATTCATTGCCCAGTCGTCAACGCGATCTGCCATTAACAATACTTCAATGCCTTTTTTCTTAAACAACTCAAGCTGCGGTGAGTTTTTTGCAGCCGTTAAGCTATCGGCAGTCACGTAATAAATTGCTTTCTGCCCTTCTTTCATACGTGCTTTGTAGTCCGCAAAAGAAGTTGAAATCTCATCATTATTTGACGTCGCATAACGTAATAGTTTCAAAATACGTTCACGATTGCCAAAATCTTCACCTAAACCTTCTTTAAGTACAGAACCAAATTCTGAATAGAATTTTTTAAATTTCTCTTGGTCTTTTTCATCTTCTGATTTTGCCAAACCATCTAATAAGGTTAATACACGGCGCGTATTCCCTTCACGAATGGTTTTCACATCACGACTTTCTTGTAGTAATTCACGACTGACATTCAATGGTAAATCGGCACTATCCACTATACCTTGGACAAAACGTAAATAGTTTGGAATCAAGTTGTCTGCTTCATCCATGATGAATACACGTTTTACATACAACTTAATGCCGGCTTTGGCTTCACGAGTAAATAAATCCTGTTTTGCCTGACTTGGGATGTACAGCAATTGCGTATATTCAGTACTTCCCTCTACTCGATTGTGTGTCCAAGCGAGAGGTTCAGCAAAATCATGACTTAAATTCTTATAAAACTCGATATACTGTTCTGCAGTGATTTCACTCTTGCTACGTGTCCATAAGGCACTTGCAGAGTTAATCGCTTCCCATTCATCAGTTTTGACCATTTGACCGCCTTTTGGCTCTTCACCCTCAGCGACCTCTTCTTCTTGCCAGACTTCTTTTTGCATTTCAATCGGCAAACTGATGTGGTCTGAATATTTATTAACGATTTGTTTAACTTTCCAAGATTCTAAGTATTCAAGTGCATCATCACGTAAATGTAAAATAATGTCAGTACCACGGGTTTCTTTATCAATGCTTTGAACTTCAAACTCACCTGTTCCACCACTGATCCAGCGTACACCTTCTGCTACATCTAAACCCGCACGACGAGATTCAACGGTAATTTTATCAGCAACAATAAAACCTGAGTAAAAGCCTACACCAAACTGACCAATCAACTGCGCATCTGCTTTTTGATCACCTGTTAGTTTAGACATGAAATCCTTGGTACCTGATTTTGCAATCGTTCCGAGGTTATCGATCGCTTCCTGCTGACTTAAACCAATACCATTATCAGAAATTGTCAGTGTCTTATTGTCTTTATCAAGTGTTACACGCACACGTAAGTTTGGATCATTTTCATAATATTCAGGGTGATTAATCCCCTCAAAGCGTAATTTATCACAAGCATCTGACGCATTCGAAATGAGTTCACGCAAGAAAATTTCTGGGTTGGAATAGAGAGAATGCGTCACTAAATGCAATAACTGAGCAACTTCAGCTTGGAAACTATAATTCTGTGAGGCTTGTTCACTCATACATCACTCCTTATTTGTGAGGCTTATCTATTTGGAATGATTTATGAATGGTGGATAACTCCAATTTTTCAATGCTTGTTTTTGAATTTTTTATATCAAATCAACTCAAAGATCACATTAGAATGGTCCTTGACTCAGCACACGCTCTTGGAGCAATTGATCGAGTTGTTGTTGTCGTTGTAAATATGCCCGCTTAATACAAGCCTTATTTGTTTCACAGGCATTACGCTGCTTTAACCATTTAAATTGCTGATCTTTTTCTGCATCTCGCCCACCCATGGGTAATGCATGCAAAATGATCTGATAAGTTGTTGCTAACTTTACATCAGCATCATTGAGCTCACGATCAGCGCAGATTTGATACTCTGCTTTTAACTTGACTGCCTTACAAGAGAAACTCGCTGCATGGGTTTGAGAAAATAATGCAAATGATATCCATATAAATACAGCAATAGGCAACCTTTTCATCTTTTTCTCTACGATTGTATGAGCGACTCAATTAGCATACTAAACTGAACATTCCCGAACTGTATTTATTTCATGCTTATATTGCAAAGAAACCTCACTAGATGTGAGGTCTCTTTATATGTTTTTATTTAAAATTTATAACTATAACCTAATGTATACACCATCGGATTGATATCCAAGTTAGTCAGTTTTGTACCATTCAATCTCACTTGTGGTTTTAATTGAGCATAGCGTGCATCAAAGAATACTCCCCAATTTTTCGCATCAGCAGGCTGGAAAGTAAAACCCAGTTGTCCCGCAAAGCCAAAGTCATCTTTCACCTTAATTTTTTCACTTGATAATGGGCCAACTGTTTTTTCATCCCATGCAAGAAATGCAGTTCCCCCAACCCCGATATAAGGCGTAAAAGCAGTTGAGTTCTTAAAATTATATTTGGCAGTAATGGTGGGTGGTAAATGTTTGAGCTTCACCACTTTGGTTCCATCTAAAGAAACGTCATGTGATATTGGTGTTGCCAGTAATAACTCAGCTGAAAATGGTGTATCCCCGAAAACGTACTCAACTGACGGAGTAAAAGCAAATTCATAATCCGCTTTTAATGTTCCCACATCAGCTATCGTTGTTTTATCTGTTGGTGCAATAACACTTGCCCCAACTTTAACTTGAAAACCTCCCGCAAAAACAGTTGAAGACATCCCCAATAAACTAATAACTAATATTTTTCTTAACATTAAAATAACCTCTATAACAAAATAAAAACTTACATATTTATAATAATCACGAGTTTTAATATTATGCAATACATATTAATTCCGACTATTTTAATTATATTTTCAAATATATGATTCAAAAGGATATATATTTGTAAATATATGTAACAACAACTAAAACCAAGTATTTTACTTTGGTTTAAACCCATGAAAACCAAGTATTTTTGTAAGATTTAAACTATCATAAGTTTATTTTTTAAATGAAATTAATTTTATATATTTTAGTTGAAATTAATAAAAAGATTGAAAAATAAATCACAATAAAGTCAAAAAATGTCACTTTAATACCTTATTAATAAATTATATCTAATTTTTTTATTCACTCTCTCTAAAATAGTTAAAGCTATTAATTAGATAATAAAATAAATCTTTTTATTTAAATTTTATACTTTATTATTTCTTAATATAACAAAGGCTCTAAAAGAGCCTTTGTTATTTTTTATAAAACCATCGCCGCAATCCAACCAAAAATCAGTAATGGCAGGTTGAAATGTAAAAAGGTAGGCACAACTGTATCTCGCATATGATCATGTTGTCCGTCGATATTTAAACCTGAAGTCGGCCCTAGAGTTGAATCGGATGCTGGTGAGCCTGCATCCCCCAAAGCAGCAGCCGTTCCTATAAGCGCAATTGTTGCCATAGGACTAAAACCGAATTGCAAACACAAAGGTACATACATGATTGCCAAAATTGGCACCGTGGAAAATGAAGAACCAATCCCTAAAGTAATCAATAATCCAACCAACAACATCACAAAAGCAGCAAGTGCCTTACTATCCCCAATCCATCCTGCAGTCGCTTTTACCAACTCAGGAACTTGATGTGTTGCCTCAATCACCGCAGCAAAACCTTGAGCTGCAATCATGGTAAAGCCGACCAATGCCATCATTCTCATTCCACTCACGATAACATCGTCAGCTTCTTTCCATTTAAAAATCCCAGCACAACTCAGAATTGCAACGCCCACTAATCCAGCAACAATCATAGAATCCGAGTAAAGCTGAACAATAATGGTTGCAATCACGGCAAAAGCTGCCATAAATAAAGTAAATCGTGCAATTTGCGGTGCTTGTTGCTCCTGTGCCATTTCGCCCACGATGCTTCGTGTTACATTATGCAAGGGCTTATCTTCATATACTCGTGGCTTACGGTAACTCACAAATAAAGCAGTCAACATACCAAGAAACATCCCCCCCACAGGGATAATCATAGCGCGAGGAATTTGATCATTGCTGATTTGCAAGCCATAACTCTGACCAAAATGATTGATGTTATGTGCGAGAATATCATTCAAAAATATTGCGCCAAATCCCATCGGCAAGAACATATAAGTTGCGACTAAGCCAAATGTAAGCACGCAAGCTACCGCTCTACGGTCTAACCGTAAATGATTAAACACAATGAGTAACGGTGGAATGAGTACAGGAATAAAAGCGATATGTACAGGAATAATATTCTGCGATGCAATAGCAGCGAGTCCGATGGTACTAAAAATGAGAAATTTCACCTGCTTTTGCGCACGAATATCTGCATCATTTTTAAGACTTTTAACCAGTTTATAGGCCAGAAGATCAGGCAATCCCGAACGAGCCAAAGCTAAGGCAAACGCACCTAAAACACCATAAGCGAGTGCGATTTTCGCACCACCACCCAAACCATTGTTGAATGCATCTAAAGTGCCTTGTAGCCCTAAACCAGCCAATAAGCCGCCAGTCAAAGCACCAATGACCAATGCAAATACCACTGGAACACGCCCCAAGGAGAGGCCGAACATGACAGCAACCGCTGCAATAATTGCAAACATAACTCTGAACTAAATGAAACGAGGGCGCCATTTTAGCAGAGTTTAAATTGAGCGATTGCTATCTGATGTTTTTTATTTATGCATTTTTCACGATAAATTGGCGAATATAATCTGCAATTTTTTCAGGTTGACTCAGTACCGCCCAGTGATTTGCATCCAACTCTACATACTCAAAATTTTCAACCCATTTTGGCATTGATTCAGTAATGTATTCTGGACTTACAAAGGCATCACGACGTAATACAATTGCCTGAACAGGACATTGTGCATAGCGCTGACGTGGCTGAGTTAAGGATGGAATAAAGTTAGCACGATACAAATTAATTCCATATTTACCATCCGCAACAATATTTGCATTCAATGGTAAACCTTGCTTCTTCTCAAGACCACTCAAGATTTTCCCCCATCTTTCTGGGCTAAAAAATGTCCATACGGTCGGGGCAAGCAAAGGTAAATGGAATGCGCCGATATACCAAGATTTCGTTAACATTTTCAAAACATTGCTTGGTGCGGATTTGAATTTTTCACGTAAATATAAAGATGCATGATCTAAACAAGGCCCTGAAATCGTTGTATAAGACAACAAACGCCCTTTGAGTTTCGGCTCAGTTGCTGACTCCCATGACTGTAAAGATCCCCAATCATGTGCTGCCATGTGGAAATTGCGGTTTGGTAAAACTTGATCAACCACTTCTTGTAGATCTAAAGATAAGCGCGGCAAACGATAATCTTTAATACGTTTTGGAATTGACGATAAGCCCGCACCACGTACGTCATAAGTTACAACAAAGTAATCATTTACTAATTTCTCGATGATCGGTTCCCAAACTTCTTGGTTATCTGGATATCCATGCACCAAAACCAATGGTGTCTTTTGCTGATCTCCCCATGTTTTAACACATAAGGTTTGTTGGTCAGATGTGGTCACTGTTTTTACTTGTACTTGCATAACTTTTTCCCATTTTGTTTTTTAAGTGGCTTGGTCATAAAACAGCCATTGCCAGCGATGCAATAAAAATGATACTTATGGAGTATGAATAGAGTTGCAAGAAAAAAAATTGACCATGAAAGCCTTTTTCAAAAAAATTCGCACCATTCCAGTTGTGTCTAAATTTATCATCAACCATTATTCACCTTATCGTGGTGCAGGTATCGCGATAGACACCATCGACCTAGAGAACTATTTTATTCGCGTCAAAATGCCACTGACACGAAAAAATCGTAATATCGTAGGTACACACTTCGGAGGCAGTCTTTATTCAATGGTTGACCCATTTTATATGCTTCTTCTGATGCATCATCTAGGTCACAAATATATTGTGTGGGATAAAAGTGCTTCGATTAATTTCCTCTCTCCAGGTAGAAATACGGTGTATGCAGACATAGAATTGAGTGCCGATGAAATTGTTGAAATTAAACGCCTGACCGCAAATTATGAACCAGTCTATAGACATTACACTTTGAATATCATTGATGATGCAGGTACACGAATCGCAGAAGTCGAAAAAGTACTTTATATTCGACGTAAAAAACCCAAAGCCAGTTCAAACCAACACTGATTCAAAACAAAATGCCTGAAATTTATTTTTTCAGGCATTTTCTTTGCTCTCGTAAAATGTAGATATATGCTCAACACTATTTCTTTTCTTGGATAGCAGCACCAGCACCACCACCGATTGCACCACCAATCGCAGCGCCTGAGTCACCACCAAAAATTGCTTTTCCAACCACTGAGCCAATACCAGCACCGACTGCACTGCTCGTGGTTGTACTGCTACTACCACCTTTGGCATTTGCACCAACACCTGCGCCTGCTGCGGCACCAACACCTGCACCCAAACCGCCACCGACATGGTTACCTACGCCGCCACCAACTGCTCCGCCTAACGCTGCTGCACCAATACGCTGATCAGATGCACTCATATTTTGACAGCCTGTAAACATCACCGCCGATAACATTAAAGTAGATACTAAACCGATTGTTTTTTTCATGATCGTACTCACTCCTTTTATGCTCTACTGAAAAGCATAATCTTCTTTTATGGGGAATTTGATCACATTGTGTTACCAGTCTGTCCCAATCGATTGATATTTTGTAAAGTCGTTGCCTTGATGATCACATCACTAAAAGCAAAACTGAAAAAGCCCTTATCATCATAAGAGCTTTTGAATTATTTAAGCAGTACTGAGCCGATATTAGTACTTACCTTTTTTCTCACCATAAGCTGCACCAGCACTACCACCTAGCGCACCACCTGTTGCAGCACCAGCTTCACCACCTAATACTGCGCCACCCAACCATGCACCTACGCCAGCACCTATTGCACTATTACGCGTATTCTTACTGTTCGCACCTTTCGTATTCGCAGCAACACCAGCTCCTACAGCAGCACCAAGACCTGCACCTAAATTACCACCTAGATTTTTACCTACAGCACCACCTGCACCACCGCCAATTGCAGCAGCACCAATACGTTTACTTTCTGGACTTGCATGTTGACAACCCGCTAAGATTGTCGATGACATCAATACCGCACCCATTAGAATCATCATTTTTTTCATTTGAAATACTCCGCTTTTATATGCCGCTAGAATAATATGCTTTGATGAAGCTTTTACTCAGATCAAGTAACCAAATGCGAGTGCTATACCCTTTTTTGTAATATTTTGCTCGTATTTTCTCCATTAAGAAAGGCACCCGAAGGTGCCTTTCTAATTCGTTAAGACTTAGAACTGGTCTGAGTTCAACGCTTGACTAAATGCTTGGTCAACTTCACTAAAATCATTATGAAGTTCAAATTCAGCAGCTTCTGCTTCTTGACGACGACGCTCTAAGTGATACGCAAGACCTGTACCCGCTGGGATCAAGCGACCCACAACAACGTTTTCTTTCAAGCCGCGTAAGTCATCTTCTTTACCTGTTACAGCCGCTTCAGTTAACACACGTGTGGTTTCCTGGAACGATGCAGCAGAGATGAATGAGTCAGTAGACAGCGATGCTTTGGTAATACCCATTAACTGACGTTCAAACTTCGCAGGGAACTTGTTCTGAGCCAAGACAGCTTGGTTCTCTTGAACAACGCGGATGTAATCCACTTGCTCACCTTTGATGAAGCTTGTATCGCCGCCATCAGTAATATCAACTTTACGCAACATTTGACGTACAACAACTTCAATATGCTTATCGTTGATTTTTACACCTTGGAGACGGTAAACATCTTGAACTTCGTTCACGATGTAGTTTGTTAAAGCCACTTCGCCTTTCAAACGTAAGATGTCATGTGGGTTTTGTGGACCATCAGAAATGGTTTCACCACGGTTTACATGCTCACCCTCGAACACGTTGATTTGACGCCATTTAGGAATCAACTCTTCGTAGATCTCTGAACCATCATCAGGTGTAATCACTAAACGGTTCTTACCTTTGGTCTCTTTACCAAAGCTTACGATACCAGACACTTCTGCCAAAATCGCATGCTCTTTTGGTTTACGTGCTTCAAACAAGTCTGCAACGCGTGGAAGACCACCGGTAATATCACGCGTACGTGAAGATTCTTGTGGTACACGACCGATTACATCACCCACACCAATCGTTTCGCCATCACGGACAGTCACGATTGTATTTTGTGGCAAGAAGTAGAACTGTTCGCCGCCATCTGTTGTATCCAACACGATCGCAGGACGTAAATCTTTACCAGACGCAGGACGTGCTGTTACTGGCAAGATTTCAACAGTCGTCATACCTGTTGCATCATCAGTCTTAGAGGTTGCAGTTACACCATCAGCGATTTGGCTGAAACGTGCTTTACCCGCAACTTCTGTAACAAGTGGGTGGGTATGTGGATCCCAAGTCGCTACGATACCGCCAGCTTCTACAGTCTCACCATCTTTCAATAAGATGCTTGCACCGTAAGGAAGTTTATAACGCTCGCGCTCACGACCTAAGTCATCCGCAATACCAATTTCACCTGAACGAGAAACTGACACTAAGTGACCTTTGGCATGTTGTACAGTTTTCACATTGTGGAAACGTACAGTACCTTTGTTACGTACTTGAACGCTGTTCGCAGCAGAAGTTCGGCTCGCAGCACCACCAACGTGGAAGGTACGCATCGTTAACTGTGTACCAGGTTCACCAATTGACTGAGCAGCCATTACACCGACTGATTCACCTGGATTCACCAAGTGACCACGTGCTAGGTCACGACCATAACAACGTGCACACACACCGAATGTAGATTCACAAGCGATTACAGAACGTACTTTAACTTCATCGACACCCGCTTCTTCAAGCTGAGCAGCGATTTTCTCGTCAATGAGCGTACCACGAGGTAATACCACTTCATCATCAGAAGCACGACGTACATCTTCAGCTGTTACACGACCTAATACACGGTCACGTAATGGCTCAATGACATCACCACCCTGAATGAACGGAGTCATCACTAAACCACCGGCTGTACCACAGTCAGGTTCAGTAATTACCAAGTCTTGCGCTACGTCTACAAGACGACGAGTCAAGTAACCAGAGTTTGCTGTTTTCAATGCCGTATCGGCCAAACCTTTACGTGCACCGTGTGTCGAGATGAAGTACTGAAGTACTGTCAAACCTTCACGGAAGTTTGCTTTAATTGGGGTTTCAATAATCGAACCGTCTGGTTTCGCCATCAAACCACGCATACCTGCAAGCTGACGAATCTGAGCTGCCGAACCACGGGCACCTGAGTCAGACATCATGTAGATACTGTTGAATGATTTCTGCTTCTCATCTTCACCTTGCTTGTTTTTAACAAGTGTATAAGACAAGTTATCCATCATCGCTTTAGCAACTTGGTCATTGGTACGTGCCCAAATATCGACCACTTTGTTATATCGCTCACCTGCGGTTACGAAACCTTGCTCAAACTGTTGTTCAATTTCACGAACTTCGGTTTCAGCTTTATCGATAATCGTTTGCTTGGTTGGTGGAATTAACATGTCTTCCATACCAACAGATACACCTGAGCGCGTCGCTTGACGGAAGCCCAAATACATCAATTGGTCAGCGAAGATAACAGTGTCTTTCAAACCAAGCTTACGGTAGCAAGAGTTGATTAACTTCGAGATGTTTTTCTTGGTCATCTCAAGGTTGATCATATCAAAGCTTAAACCTTGTGGAACAACTTCCCACAACAAGCAACGACCAGGTGTCGTATCAACAATAATCGTTTGTTGTTCACGCTCACCATTTTCATCAATTACAGTTTGGTGTACACGTACTTTAACACGTGCATGGATCGCAACCTTACCAGTCGCCAACGCACGGTTCACTTCGTGAGTATCAGCAAACACCATGCCTTCACCTTTGGCATTTACCGCATCACGCGTGATGTAGTAAAGACCCAAGACTACGTCCTGAGAAGGAACGATGATTGGCTCACCGTTGGCTGGTGACAAGATGTTGTTTGTTGACATCATCAACGCACGCGCTTCTAGCTGTGCTTCAAGTGTCAATGGAACGTGTACCGCCATTTGGTCACCATCGAAGTCAGCGTTAAACGCAGCACATACGAGTGGGTGAAGACGGATCGCCTTACCTTCGATCAGAATAGGTTCAAACGCTTGAAGACCCAAACGGTGAAGTGTTGGCGCACGGTTCAACATCACTGGATGTTGACGAATCACGGAAGCAAGAACGTCCCAAACTTCTGGCGTCTCACGCTCAACCATTTTCTTCGCAGCTTTAATGGTAGTCGCCTGACCTGAAGCTTGTAATTTCGCGAAAATAAATGGCTTGAATAATTCAAGTGCCATCTTCTTCGGAAGACCACATTGATGCAGACGTAAAGTAGGACCTACAGTAATGACCGAACGACCAGAATAGTCAACACGCTTACCTAACAAGTTTTGACGGAAACGACCTTGTTTACCTTTGATCATATCTGCCAAAGATTTCAATGGACGTTTGTTCGAACCTGTAATCGCACGACCACGACGACCATTATCAAGCAACGCATCAACAGACTCTTGTAACATACGTTTTTCGTTACGTACGATAATGTCTGGCGCAGCAAGGTCAAGAAGGCGCTTCAATCGGTTGTTACGGTTGATCACACGACGATATAAATCGTTCAAGTCTGAAGTCGCGAAACGACCACCTTCAAGTGGTACAAGCGGACGTAAGTCTGGTGGAAGTACAGGAAGTACGTTCATCACCATCCATTCAGGCTTATTGTTCGAATCTTTGAATGCTTCCATCAACTTCAAACGCTTAGACGCTTTTTTAAGTTTCGTCTCAGAAGTTGTTTGCGGAATTTCTTCACGTAAACGAGCAATCTCAGCTTCAAGATCGATATCTTTTAATAAATCCTGAACTGCTTCTGCACCCATTTTCGCAGTGAATTCATCACCGTGTTCTTCAAGTGCATTGTAGTATTCTTCGTCTGTTAAAAGTTGATACTTTTCAAACGGAGTCATACCAGGATCAGTAACAACATAAGATTCGAAATACAATACACGCTCGATATCACGTAATGTCATATCAAGAAGTAAACCGATACGGCTCGGTAATGATTTCAAGAACCAAATATGTGCAACTGGTGATGCAAGGTCAATATGACCCATACGCTCACGACGAACTTTTGCTGTTGTAACTTCAACGCCACATTTTTCACAAATGACGCCTTTGTATTTCATACGCTTGTATTTACCACACAAGCATTCGTAATCTTTTACTGGACCAAAAATTTTGGCACAGAACAAACCGTCACGTTCAGGTTTAAAAGTACGGTAGTTAATGGTTTCAGGCTTTTTAACTTCACCGTGAGACCATGACTTAATCATCTCTGGCGACGCAAGACCAATACGGATACGGTCAAATTCAACGGGTGCATGACCTTCTGAATCCGTTTTCTTACGCATGATATCGAGCAAGTCTTTCAATTTTTTTCTCCGTGTGTCGAGGAGCTACACTCACTCAACTGGGTCACAAATATTGTTTTTTAACTGAATAATCCTCCCTCAGTCCCTCCTTTTTCTAAGGAGGGAAGCCCCTACTCTTTCGAGTGGGAACTCCCCCTTTCATAAAGGGGGTTGAGGGGGGATTAATGGCTAATTAGTCACCATTTTTCAGTTCAATGTTGATACCTAAAGAACGGATCTCTTTGGTCAATACGTTGAACGATTCAGGCATACCCGGATCCATATAATGGTTACCATCTACAATATTCTTATAGATGCGTGTACGACCTTCAACGTCATCCGACTTCACAGTAAGCATTTCTTGAAGCGTATATGCTGCACCGTATGCTTCAAGTGCCCATACTTCCATCTCACCGAAACGCTGACCACCGAATTGTGCTTTACCACCAAGCGGCTGTTGTGTCACTAGTGAGTAAGAACCAGTTGAACGCGCATGCATCTTGTCATCAACCAAGTGGTTCAATTTGAGCATGTACATATAACCGACAGTTACAGGACGATCAAACTGTTCACCAGTACGACCATCAAACAATACGGTTTGACCAGTACGTGGCAATTCAGCAAGCTCAAGTAACTCTTTAATTTGACTTTCTTCAGCACCATCAAATACTGGTGTCGCCAAAGGCACACCTGCACGCAGGTTACCTGCAAGTTTTAAAACTTCTTCGTCGGTTAAGCTATCAAGATCTTCTTGTTCGCCACCAACTTTGTTGTAAATCTTGTCGAGGAACGCACGCAATTCAGCAATCGTACGTTGCTGTTGGAGCATCTTATCAATTTGCTCACCCAGACCTTTTGCCGCCATACCCAAGTGAGTTTCAAGAATCTGACCCACGTTCATACGTGATGGTACACCCAATGGGTTCAATACGATATCAACTGGCACACCGTGAATATCATGCGGCATGTCTTCTACAGGTAAGATGTTTGATACCACACCCTTGTTACCGTGACGACCCGCCATCTTATCACCAGGCTGAATACGACGCTTAACCGCAAGGTAAACCTTAACAACTTTTAATACACCCGTTGTTAATTCATCACCTGTAGAAAGCTTACGCTTCTTCTCTGCAAATTTCTCATCGATTTCGATGCTCTTCTCTTTCAAGAACACTTGAATTTGCGTTAAACGTTCAGCAATCGCTTCATCAGCTGGTTGGATTTCAAGTAAATCAACAAGCTCTAAACCAGACAATACATCTTCTGAGAGTTTATCGCCGCGCTTGGTTGTACCGCCACCATTTGACTCTTGACCTTTCAACAAGCGAACAATACGTTCACGTGCTGCTTCTTCGAAGATTTTGTATTCTTCTTTCAAGTCTTTACGGTAGGCATCAAGTTGAGCTTTCTCAATTGCTTGAGCACGCTCGTCCTTTTCTAAACCATCACGTGTGAAGACTTGAACGTCAATCACTGTACCTTTGGTACCAGACGGAACACGCAAAGATGAATCTTTTACGTCTGCCGCTTTTTCTCCAAAGATTGCGCGAAGTAATTTTTCTTCAGGTGTTAACTGAGTTTCACCTTTAGGCGTTACCTTACCAACTAGGATATCACCCGCAGTCACTTCAGCACCGATATAAACAATACCTGACTCATCCAATTTAGACAGTGCAGCTTCACCAACGTTAGGAATATCGGCAGTAATTTCTTCTGCACCTAACTTAGTATCACGTGCTACACATGACAATTCTTGAATGTGAATCGACGTTAAACGATCTTCTTGAAGAACACGCTCAGAAAGTAAAATCGAGTCTTCATAGTTATAACCGTTCCATGTCATGAACGCGACGCGCATGTTTTGACCCAGCGCAAGTTCACCCATGTCAGTCGAAGGACCGTCAGCCAAGATATCACCACGAGCAACTTTGTCGCCCAAGTTCACGATGACATTCTGGTTAATACATGTGTTTTGGTTTGAACGTGTATATTTGATCAGGTTATAGATATCTACACCTGCTTCACCCGCAATCATTTCATCTTCGTTGACACGAATAACGATACGAGATGCATCTACATACTCAATCGCACCACCACGGTTTGCGATCACACACACACCCGAGTCGCGCGCTACGTTCGCTTCCATACCTGTACCAACAAGCGGCTTGTCAGCACGTAATGTAGGAACAGCCTGACGTTGCATGTTCGAACCCATCAATGCACGGTTCGCATCATCGTGTTCAAGGAATGGAATCAATGATGCCGCAACTGATACTACCTGCTGTGCAGAAACGTCCATATGCGTTACGCGTTCAGGCGACATACGTACGAATTCACCTTGATGACGCACAGAAACCATTTCTTCAGTTAAATTACCATCTTTATCAACTGCAGAGTCGGCTTGTGCAATGACAGTCCCTACTTCTTCAATTGCAGATAAGTATTCAACGTCATCTGTTACACGGCCATCTACAACTTTACGATACGGTGTTTCCAAGAAACCGAAGTCGTTCGCTTTTGCATACACAGAAAGCGAGTTGATCAAACCAATGTTTGGACCTTCAGGCGTTTCAATCGGACAAACACGACCATAGTGAGTTTGGTGTACGTCACGTACTTCGAAGCCCGCACGCTCACGCGTCAAACCACCAGGACCAAGTGCAGACACACGACGTTTGTGTGTAATCTCAGATAATGGGTTGTTTTGGTCCATGAACTGAGATAATTGGCTTGAACCAAAGAATTCTTTGATCGCAGCAGCAACTGGTTTTGCGTTGATTAAATCTTGCGGAGACAAGTTATCTGTTTCTGCCTGGCTCAAGCGCTCTTTAACAGCACGTTCAACACGCACTAAACCAACACGGAATTGGTTTTCTGTCATTTCGCCAACAGAACGTACACGACGGTTACCTAAGTGATCGATATCATCGACTTCACCTTTACCGTTACGGATTTCCACCAATGTACGAAGTACATCAATGATATCGTCGTGTGATAAAATACCTTCAACTTCACGAGACTTCTGATCAGTACCCACTTCGTATGGACGACCCAAACGACGGTTGAACTTCATACGACCCACTGGAGACAGGTCATAACGCTCAGAAGAGAAGAACAAGTTATTAAATAAGTTTTCAGCAGCTTCTTTCGTTGGCGGCTCACCTGGACGCATGACTTTATAGATTTCAACAAGTGCTTCTTCACGACCTGTTGTTGTATCTGCACGTAAAGTATCCGCAACGAAAGGACCACGATCGATATCGTTGGTGAACAGAATATTAAACTGTTTCACGCCGCCTTCAGCGATTTTCACCATCACTTCATGGCTAAGCACCGTATTTGCAGGAATCACATCACCATCTTTCAATGTGATATCTTCAGCTGTAATACGCTCATACAAGTATTCATCAGGTACTGAAAGCTTCGCTAAGTTCGCTGCTTCCATTTGACGTACGTGACGTGCATTAATACGTTTGCCTTGTTCAACAATCGCTTTGCCATCGTTATCTAAGATATCAAATTGCGCCATCTCACCACGTAGGCGATCTGGAACGAGATCAATTTGATAGCTGCCCATATCTAAATAGACAGGTACTTTTTCATAGAACAAATTCAGGATTTGCTCATTGGTATAATTTAAAGCACGTAAAATCACAGTCGCCAATAATTTACGACGACGGTCAATACGTACGAATACTAAATCTTTAGCATCAAATTCGAAATCTAACCATGAACCACGGTAAGGGATAATACGTGCTGAATACAACACTTTACCGCTTGAGTGGGTCTTACCCTTGTCATGATCAAAGAATACGCCTGGCGAACGGTGTAATTGAGATACGATTACACGCTCAGTACCGTTAATAACGAATGTACCGTTATCGGTCATGAGTGGCATTTCACCCATGTAAACTTCTTGTTCACGAACGTCTTTAATTGATTTGGTTTCGCGATCTTTAATGATCAAACGAATTTTTACGCGCATTGGTGCCGCATAAGTTGAACCACGTAAAATACATTCACGTACGTCAAACTCTGGTTTACCAAGACTATACTCAACAAATTCTAAAGCAGCATTGCCAGAATAACTTTCAATAGGAAAAACTGAACGAAATGCGGCTTGGAGACCGATATCTTCGCGATTTTTTGGAGTTTTGCCACCTTGTAAGAAAGTACGGTACGAATCGACTTGAATCGAAAGTAAGTACGGTGCTTCCATTACGTGGGGCAATTTACCAAAATTCTTACGAATCCGTTTCTTTTCGGTATATGAGTATGCCATCTGGAGTCCTCGGAAAGTAAACTAAGCCGCCTGCAGAACGGGCTTAGAAGGAATTACGCAAGCCGATATGGCCACCACTGTTTACAAATGCTGCAATTTTTAGTGGTATTAAAACGCTTAACAATATTTTTATAAGCAAAAAAATATTGGTAAGCGTTTGATATTTAGCCGTTTGTTCTAATTATATGCGTCAAAAACGCAAAACTAACAAAAAACGAGCCGATTATTGTAACGCAAAAAGGCTGATGACCCAAGAGCCATCAGCCATTTTTTGGAGCCGATTTTCAAAAAATCGACTCCCTACAGCATTACTTAAGTGTAACTGTAGCACCAGCTTCTTCAAGCTTCTTCTTAAGTTCTTCGCCTTCTTCTTTAGAAACGCCTTCTTTAAGAACAGCAGGAGCGCCTTCAACAAGATCTTTAGCTTCTTTAAGACCAAGGCCAGTAGCTTCACGAACTGCTTTAATTACAGCAACTTTGTTAGCACCGAAAGAAGTCAACTCAACGTTGAATTCAGTTTGTTCTTCAGCAGCAGCAGCACCAGCACCTGGAGCAGCAGCTACAGCAACAGCAGCAGCAGATACGTTAAATTTTTCTTCGAAAGCAGAAATTAATTCAACAAGTTCAAGAACTGTTTTTTCAGCAACTGCGTTTAAGATTTCTTCGTTTGTTAAAGCCATGAGAATAACTCCAAATGGATATTGAATGGTGTGAAAATAGGATTAAGCCGCTTCTGACTCGTTTTTCTCTTTGAGCGCTGTAATGAGGCGACCCAATTTCGAAATAGGAGCTTGAAGAACAGAGGCAAGCATAGTAAGCGCTTTCTCTTGGTTCGGAAGGTTTGCAATTACGCTAACTTCAGCACCTTTATAAAGCTTGCCATCAAATGCAGCTGCTTTAAGTTCAAATGCTTTATTAGTTTTCGCAAATTCTTCGAACAAGCGTGCAGCAGCACCCATGTCATCTTCAGAAGTAGAGAAACCGAGAATTGTTGGACCAACAAGGTCGTCATTCAAGATATCAAATTGAGTACCTTCAAATGAACGCTTAGCCAAAGTGTTACGCACGATACGTGTAGTAACACCTAACTTACGAGCTTCAACACGAAGTGTTGTTAATTGCTCTACAGTTAAGCCTTGATAGTCAGCAACAACGGCAGAGAACGCTTTAGAAGCAACTTCGTTTACTTCTGCAACGATCTGTTTTTTGTCTTCGATAAGAAGAGCCATCGTAAAACCTCCTAACGGTGATTTATGCATCCCAAAAGATGCACTCCCAATTCGTAAGTCTGACTAAGACTTACACGCGGAGGAGGAATAAATCACACCACCGCGTCTACTCAGACTGGAAGATTAAGAAAAACATTCGAAAATATTTCTCGCCTGAGGTCTTTGACGCTGATAAATATTCATTTATCAATTCAAAGTTTGCTTAGACTTTTTCAAAGAAAAAGTCTAAGGCTTTAAAATTCTGTCTAATTACTTAGAAACGTTGCTTACGTCAACGATCAAACCAGGACCCATAGTTGAGCTCAAAGTGATCTTTTTAACGTATACACCTTTAGACGTTGCAGGCTTTAAGCGTTTTAAATCTGCAATTAAAGTTTCAACGTTTTGACGTACTGCTTCTTCGCTAAAACCAAGCTGACCGATTGCAGCGTGGATGATACCTGCTTTGTCTACACGGTAACGTGCTTGACCAGACTTCGCATTCTTAACCGCGTTAGCAACGTCAGGCGTTACTGTACCCACTTTAGGGTTTGGCATTAAGCCACGTGGACCAAGAATAGTACCTAACTTACCAACAACGCGCATTGCATCTGGAGCAGCAATTACGACATCAAAGTCAAGATTTCCACCTTGAATGCTTTCAGCAAGGTCATCAAAACCAACAACGTCAGCACCTGCTTCTTTCGCAGCTTCAGCAGCAGCGCCTTGAGCAAAAACTGCAACACGTACAGTTTTACCTGTACCTGCTGGTAAAGTTGTCGCACCACGAACAACCTGATCAGATTTACGTGGGTCTACGCCAAGGTTTACAGCGATATCTAAAGATTCTTTGAACTTCGCAGCTGGTAAGCTGTTAAGAACTTGTACTGCTTCTTCCAAAGTGTAAACTTTGTTTGCTTCTACAGCAGCAGCAATGGCTTTTTGACGTTTAGTTAACTTTGCCATGTCTTATAGCTCCACTTCCAAGCCCATAGAACGTGCAGAACCAGCGATGGTACGCACACGAGCGTCTAAATCAGCACCAGTTAAGTCTGGTTCTTTAGTAGTCGCGATTTCTTCTAATTGAGCACGAGTCAACTTACCAACTTTAGTTTTGTTTGGTACAGAAGAACCCTTTTGAATACCAGCAGCTTTCTTAAGAAGAATAGATGCAGGTGGAGTTTTCATGATGAATGTGAACGACTTATCGTTGTACACAGTGATCACGACAGGAATTGGCAAACCAACTTCAAGTTTTTGTGTAGCAGCATTGAATTCTTTACAGAATGCCATGATGTTTACACCACGTTGACCTAAAGCAGGACCAATTGGTGGAGATGGATTTGCTTTACCAGCTGGAACTTGCAGCTTGATATAGCCGTCAATCTTCTTAGCCATTGAAAATTACCTCTGGGTACAAGCGCCGCTAGGCTCCCCAAAAATTAAACAACACCGAAGTGTTAGAACAACAATGCCCGATCAAATCGGGCGCTTCTCAACCAGTTCAAATTAAACTGTTTTTTCGACTTGGCGAAATTCCAGCTCAACCTGAGTAGGTCGATTAAATACATTAATTGTCAACGTTAAACGTGACTTATCGTATTGAACTTCCTCCACGACCCCTTTAAAGTCAGTGAACGGACCATCAATAACGAGCAATTCTTCACCTGGTTCAAACATCGTCTTAGGACGAGGTGCTTCACCAAGATTACGTACACGAGCAAGAATCGCATCAGCTTCACGCTGAGTGATTGGCGCAGGTTTTTCTGGTGTTCCACCAATAAAACCAAGAACTTTTGGACACTCTTTCACGATGTGCCAAGTATCATCATTCATTTCCATTTCGACTAACACATAGCCAGGAAAGAATTTACGCTCAGACTTGCGCTTTTTACCGTCCTTCATTTCAACTACTTCTTCAGTAGGAACAAGAACCTCACCAAAGCTATCAGCTACCGTGCTACGTTGAATACGTTCATTAAGCGAACGCATCACTTGCTTTTCAAAACCTGAATAGGCATGAATAATATACCAACGCTTCATCGCACCTTACCCGATAATTAACTTAATAAACCAGCCCAACCCGTAATCAAAACACCACAATACGATTGCTGTTACAATTACAACCACAAGAACTTGCCACGAGGTGGTCATCGTCTCTTGTTTTGTCGGCCAAGCCACTCGACGTAGTTCTATCCGCGCATCTAGCAATAAACGCACAAAGCCTTTACCTTGATGGGTGGCGTATAATAAACCTAAAGCGACCGCGATACAAGCCAAAATTACCCCAATGCGCACCCAAATATCATTTGCTGGTGCCCAATAGGCAGGTAAATGCTGATTTACCATTGCTGAACCAATCAGCAAAGTCAATGCAATCAACCATAAGACAACATCTAATGGAGAACCTGAGCTTACAATTTCTGCAGCGTTATTTCTTTGAGGGATTGGCGCGTCGCTCGATGCGTCACGCGATTTATCATTCGACATTTTTTTACTCGTCGTAGAATTCGCGACTTATTATATGACAACTTAGCCAGAATCAAGCGTTTTTATTTAAAAAAAGTGGCAGGTCAGGAGGGACTCGAACCCCCAACATTCGGTTTTGGAGACCGACGCTCTACCAATTGAACTACTGACCTATGATGCAAATCGAAAGCCGAAGCTTCCGATTTGAGTTTCATAATCTATTATGCAGTTACTTTCGCAACAACACCAGCACCTACAGTACGACCACCTTCACGGATCGCAAAACGTAGACCTGGGTCCATTGCGATCGGGTGGATTAACTCTACTGACATTTCTACGTTGTCACCAGGCATTACCATTTCTACGCCATCTTGTAATTTGATCGCGCCAGTTACGTCAGTTGTACGGAAGTAGAACTGTGGACGGTAACCGTTAAGGAATGGAGTGTGACGACCACCTTCTTCTTTAGAAAGTACGTATACTTCTGCATCGAATTTAGTGTGTGGCTTGATTGAACCTGGTTTAGCAAGTACTTGACCACGTTGTACGTCTTCACGCTTAGTACCACGTAGAAGAACACCACAGTTCTCGCCCGCACGACCTTCGTCTAGAAGTTTACGGAACATTTCTACGCCAGTTACAGTTGTTTTAACTGTATCTTTAATACCAACGATTTCAACTTCTTCGCCTACTTTAACGATACCAGACTCAACACGGCCTGTTACTACAGTACCACGACCAGAGATTGAGAATACGTCTTCGATTGGCATCAAGAATGCTTTGTCGATAGCACGTTCTGGCTCTGGGATGTAAGAGTCAAGCGCTTCAACAAGAGCAAGAACTGCAGACTCACCGTACTGACCAGCATCACCTTCCAACGCTTTAAGCGCAGAACCACGGATAACTGGAGTGTCATCACCTGGGAAGTCATAAGTAGAAAGAAGTTCACGAACTTCCATTTCTACTAATTCAAGTAATTCTTCATCATCAACAAGGTCACACTTGTTAAGGAATACAAGAATGTAAGGTACACCAACCTGACGAGAAAGAAGGATGTGTTCACGAGTTTGTGGCATTGGACCATCAGTCGCAGCACATACAAGGATCGCGCCGTCCATCTGAGCAGCACCAGTAATCATGTTTTTAACATAATCGGCGTGGCCCGGGCAGTCTACGTGAGCGTAGTGACGAGTTGGAGAATCGTATTCTACGTGTGAAGTATTAATTGTAATACCACGTGCTTTTTCTTCTGGTGCAGAGTCGATAGCTGCGTAATCTTTAGCTTCACCGCCGTAAGTTTTTGCACAGATCGTTGCAATCGCAGCAGTTAAAGTTGTTTTACCATGGTCAACGTGACCAATTGTACCCACGTTTACGTGTGGTTTATTACGTTCAAACTTAGCCTTAGCCATTTTGATTTTCCTCGTTTACGTCGACACCAGTTTAGAGAAAAACAACCCTGAAAAACTTTCTTTATCGACATTCGCCTAAAAAACTAGACACCTAATACTTGAAAAGCAGACTATAATAGCCTGCTTCTTTAAAATTTTGTAGAAATTCTACTAAGCTGTATATCTGGAGCTCTTATCGAGATTTGAACTCGAGACCTCTCCCTTACCAAGGGAGTGCTCTACCACTGAGCTATAAGAGCGATCTCTTCGATGGAGCGGGAGACGAGGATCGAACTCGCGACATGCAGCTTGGAAGGCTGCCACTCTACCAACTGAGTTACTCCCGCGCGTTGGTACTTTACCACTTCAATCGAAGTTATATGGTGGTGGGAGAAGGATTCGAACCTTCGAAACTTTCGTAGCAGAGTTACAGTCTGCCCCCTTTGACCGCTCGGGAATCCCACCAAATCACACTTGCACAGTGCAGCTCGTTTACTTCAAACTCAAAACCTTAAGATGGTGCCGGCACACGGATTCGAACTGTGGACCTACTGATTACAAGTCAGTTGCTCTACCAACTGAGCTATGCCGGCGCTTCTTAGTGTTTCGTACGTTTCGTATCGGAACGGTGTGCAGTTTAGCAAAACTCTGAATCGATGCAAGTGGTTTTTTTAAAAAAAACGCTAAAAACTCATAAAATCAATCCGTTTGACGATAATTCAACCGCTTTGATCACTGCGCGAGCTTTTATTTGGGTTTCATTCCATTCTGATTCAGGATGTGAGTCTGCAACCAACCCTGCCCCCGCTTGCACGTAAACCTTTTTATCACGAATCACACAAGTACGAATCGCAATCGACATGTCCATTTCCCCATGCCAACCTAAATAGCCAACAGCACCACCAAATACGCCACGTTTTACAGGCTCAACTTCATCAATGATTTCCATCGCACGAATTTTAGGAGCACCTGAAAGCGTTCCTGCGGGAAATGTTGCCTTAAACACATCCAAAGCATCGACATCATCACGCACTTCACCTTGTACATTTGACACAATATGCATCACATGTGAATAACGCTCGATTACCATGCGATCAGTGACTTGGACTTTTCCAATCTTTGAAACACGCCCAACATCATTACGACCCAGATCAATCAACATCAAATGTTCAGCAATCTCTTTTTCATCTGCTAATAAATCTTGCTCGAGTGCCAAATCTTCTTCTTTAGTCTTACCACGTGGTCGTGTACCGGCCAAAGGACGCACCGTTGCGATCCCATCCTCTAAACGAGATAGGATTTCAGGTGATGAACCCACAATATGAAAAGGCTTGTCATCAACAAGCGTTCGTCCTTGCACTAAAAACAAATACGGTGATGGATTGAGATGACGCAAAGCACGATAAACCTGTAATGCCTCACCATCAAAATCAGACACCATTCGCTGTCCTGGCACCACCTGCATGACATCACCAGCACGAATGTACTCTTTCACCGTTTCTACCGTTTCAAGAAACTTTTCTTTCCCCGTGATCGACTCAAAGTGCGGAGCTGTATGCGGTTTTGCCTGCAAACTCACAGGTGTTGCAAGCAGTTGTTCTAATTGATCCAATTTTTGTTGTGCTTGCGCATAAGCATCATCTTGATTTGCATCAGCATGATGGATTAAAAATAAAGTATCTTTTAAATTATCAAATACGATCACTGTTTTTGACAGCATTAACCATAAGTCTGGCAATGTCACAGGATCGTCTGCTGGAACATTTTTTAATTTTGGCTCGATATAGCGTACAGCATCGTAACCCAAATAACCCACCAAACCACCTGTAAAGCTCGGTAGTTCAGGCAATTCTTTTTTACTTGGTACTTTAAATTGATGCTGAAAGTCGCGAATATATTGAAATGGGTCGGTACAATTTTGTTGGGTAACAGTACCATCAGTTTGCTGAACGGTAAGCACACCTGCATTACATGAGAAAACCGTAGATTCACCCAAACCGATCATTGAGTATCTCGCCCAATTTTCACCACCTTCAACAGACTCGAAAAGATAGGCATGTTTATGTGTTTTAAATCGAGCAAAAACGGAAAGTGGGGTTTCAGTATCGGCTAAACGTTGGCGGTAAACAGGAATGGTGTTATAGCCGGCTGATTTTAATTGCTCAAATTGTACTAAGGTAGTCATGGATATTCTCTATGGTTTTAATTTCTGTGCGTTTTTTCTTTAGTGCTCTCTCAAGCCCGCCATCGAAAAACCATAACTACTTTCATGCCTGTCTCCTGATCTGATCTTCTTCAACAAGTTCCACTAAACGATCCACCACTTGTTGCGGTTGGCAATCGTAAATATTCTCCCCATGATTATAGCCATAGCTGACCACAATACAATCTATACCTGCACGTCGTGCAGCTTCAACATCATTACTTGAATCACCAATCATTAGTGTTTGTGCGGCAGCAACATTTTGGCTCTGCATACAGTGCAATAATGGCAAGGGATGAGGTTTACGCTCAGGCAAGGTATCACCACCAACCACCATCTTAAAATAAGATGAAAGTGACAAAATATCCAAAATACCTCTCGCTAACTGCTCAGGTTTATTGGTCACGCATGCCATAGCAATCCCATGTGTTTGGCAATAATCCAAAAAAGGTAAAACACCTTCATATACCTGAGTATTGACACATAACTCTTGTGCATAGACATCAACGAATGTGTTTAACAAGAGCGTATGTTGCGGAGGGCTTGCATCCTCAAATAAATATTCAAGGACTGTTTCACAAAGTTTTGCGGCGCCCTTTCCAACCCATGCTCGTATCTGATCTTCAGTAACTACAGGAAAGTGCAATTTTTCCAAACTCATATTCATTGCACGATATAAGTCAGCAGCAGAATCTACAAGTGTTCCATCCAAATCAAACAAGATAAGATCACGACGTTGTAACTGTGCAATGGACATTAAATTTCCACCTATAAAATGAAAAAGGCATCCCTCAACTAAACCCTAACACCACTTTACTAAAATGTTAGAGCAACTCGAAGCATGCCTTGATTGTAAAAGTTTAGTCTAATTATTTAAAGAACAACCAAGCGATCACCGCCAAAATGATCAACACAATCAGAGAAATCATGCCCACTGAAGCATTTTTTTGTTGCTCTTTTTCCTGCGCAACTCGCGACACAGGCTCTGGCATAGGCACTGATTTTGGTTCAGCAGAAACCTCAACTTTCACCCCTTCAGGGATCGGTGCAGGCTTAGGAATACCCACTTGCTGAGGCATACCATCGCGACTAATTGGCGTTTCAACAGCTCTTTCTGCAATACTTGGCATACCTTGATCTTGCGTGACTGTGTTTACAGGTTCCACTTCAATTTCTGGTAATTCAGTTTCTGAGGCAAGAACGCTAAATACAAAACTTGCAAATTGCAAAATATCACCATCATGCAATTCAGTATCTTGAGTGATACGCACATCATTCACAAAAGTACCATTTGATGAGTTCAGATCTTGCACCCACAATTGTTGTTCCTTAAGCAACAAAGCAGCATGGCGACGTGAAATATCGGCAGATTGCAATAAAATATCAGCCTCTTGATGACGCCCTACCAACATATCACGTTCAATCGTGAGTTCTTTCCCCGTAAATTCACCTGTAATGGCTTGTAGTTTCCAAGTCATAAACATCAACCCTTATCCTGATTTATTGATTATCGGCTCTTGCAATCATAACATTGTGACAGAAGTGCTTGTGTGCATCTACTGTGAAGATGCCGGATGAAGCGTTGTGGTTGTCACCGTATTCTGACTTCGCTCAACCGATTGCTTTTGCAAAGGTGGCTGTGCTGTCGCTACTGGCGTAGTCACCACAGAGGTCTTTTGTTGTGTCGCTGTTGGAACGTTCTGATATGGTGAGTTATTGACCACTGGTTGAGTGTAAATCTCCGAGACATTTTGAGGCAGTTTGGCAAAATTTCCGTTTTTATCCATCGAAAGCTGCAAGCTATAAAGCTGATTGTAGCGTTGCTGTGATATACGACGAATATCATCTGAATCCCCCACAATCGTTGGATGGATAAACACTAAAAGGTTACGTTTTTCATTACTACGCGTGTCAGCACGGAATAAACGTCCTAAATAAGGAATATCACCCAACACAGGGATACCCTGACGCGTTAGACTGGTATCATCAGAAATCAAACCACCCAAAATCACGGTTTGTCCATGATCAGCCAAGACTGAGGTCTTAATTGCCCGTTTACTGGTCACCAAATCCGTTGCCTGCCCTCGATTAGGCTGAACATTCGAAACCTCTTGTTCAACTTCAAGACGAACTGACCCTCCTTCACCAATATGAGGTACAACTTTCAGCGTTATCCCGACATCCTTCCGTTCAACTGTGGTATATGGGTTGACGGTACTACCAGCTGTTGTTGCAACTGATCCTGTGACAAATGGAACATTTTGTCCTACTACAATATAGGCTTCTTCGTTGTCCATCGTAACAATTGATGGCGTCGATAAAAAGTTAGATTTAGTATTCGCTTTTAAAGCTTGTATCAACGCACCATACGCCTTGCGTGAGTTTTCAAAATTCCCGACACCTATTGAAGCACCATCTCCCAAAGCGCCTGCTGCACCTGCTGCACCACCACTGAGATAACCTGCTGCAATTTTGGATAGTCCAGAACCAAGATTTGAAAAATTAACCAGTCCAACACCACTACTCAAATCACCTAACACCCATTGCACACCAAGTTGATCAGCATCACTTCCAACAACCTCTATAATTGCTGCTTCAATCAGAACTTGCTGACGGCGTGTATCCAGTTGTTGTATTGCCGACTCAATCTCACGCATGAGTTGTGGATCAGCTTTAACCACCAAGGCATTCTGCGTACCATCAGCAATGATACTCACGCCACCACCATTAAAGCTGGTCACATCATTATTTTGACGATTATTAAAACCACTATTTAGGCTAATCGCTGAATTTCCCGATGCGTTATTGGATGAACTGCTATTTTGATTATTCGAAATCAGATTACTAACAGTATTTGAACTACTATTATTAGATGTCGATGAGGATGAAACTGACTGACCTGTCACCAAACCTTGTAAAATTTCAGCTAAATTTTTTGCACTTGCATATTTCAAACGAAATACTTTTAATCCGCCCAAACGATCTGCTGACGGCACATCGACCATTTCGATAATTTGACGCAACCGCTTGCGTGAATCTGGATCACCTTTAATTAAAATACGATTGGTGCGATTATCCGCAACAATACGTACTCGAGACCCCATCAAATCTTTAGATGATCCCGTTCCACTCATTGTCTCAAGCAAAGCAATCACTTCCTCTGCCTGACTCGACTGCAACGTAATCGCCTCAATATCATTCTGCCCTGTTCCATCCAAGTTTCGGACAATATTCTCAAGCTGATAAATATTTGCTGCTCGATCAGAGACGATCAACGCATTGGTTCCCGCCACTGCCGCCAGATGCGCAAACTGCGGCATCAATGGGCGCAAAGCAGGTACGAGATCATTTGGATTGGTATTTTGTAGCCAAATAACACGCGTTACGATTTGATCCCCACCCGCACGATTTCGCCCATCATAAGGAATACCTGCATTTTTTACATTACTATCAGGAACCAAACGAATGGTATTGCCTGAAGGTAAGGCAACCACACCATTAACACTCAACACACCCAAAAAGAGATCGTAAACCTCATCTTTATTGAGTGGTTTATTAGAAATAACCGTCACATTGCCACGAACACGAGGATCAACTGCAAAGTTCTTCCCCGTAATATCAGCAACTTCATTAATAAATGCTGCCAAATCCGCATCACGTAGATTGATCTTCCATGTCTGTGCTTGTACATGGGTACTGATTGTCGCAACTAACGGTGCTGCGGCAAGTAATGCCCAAAGTGGACGCTGATGATTCAAAAAAGCCATAACCTGCACTTATTCCTAACTATTGTGATGATGTGTGATCACTAAAAACTCTGTTGAATGGTCATCACTTGATCACCACGTTTTATTTCTATTTTGGCATGCCCTTGACGACGCACTTGCTCTAGTAATTGTACTTCGCTTAGTCCCTGCCCAACGGTTTGGCCATTGATCGATAGAACTCGATCCCCCGCACGCAAACCCAATGTATTTTTAAGACCAACGGGTGTTTGATCTGTGATTTCATAGCCATCTGCACCACCACTCACTCCCATATTCTTCAAATATTGCTCACGGTTATCCTGCATTTGTTGAATTGCCTGCCCCAATGCAGACTGAGGAGAGTTTTGAACAGGCTCTGGCATATGTGCAGGCGGCGGCTGATTATTGCGATTATTGATTGGTTCTATAGGCTGATATAAACCTTTCTCCAACCCTTTAAAGGTCACTTCTCGTGTTGCACCATTGCCTTGTTTCAACACCACGCGATCCCAATACACTTCAACCAGTTGATATGACGTTGAACCTAAGGTTTCACCTACACGATAACGCTCAGCACTATCATTTAATTTGATCACTGCAGAGGACAATGAGTTGGAAGAACCGAGCAATACCCCTTGTAATTCCAAATTAACATTATCCTGCACTGTACTCGCAGCGGGCTCATTAAATAAAGCGAATGAACTGATATTCGGAACTTGTGCTTGTTGTGAACCCAACTCAACCCGATCAAATTGCATCGCTTGAGGAGGAGCAACTACCAACCAAAAAAACGAAGCGAGCTTCCAACACAGCCATAATAACAAGATTGCCAAAATCAACGGACTGAGCTTATCGAGCTTTTGCCAATCTAACCGTTGTATTTTTTGTATTAATACGTCCATCACATTCCACCTTGTAACAATGGCTGGCGTGAGCTAATCACATAAGTGTCTAGTCCTGCTTTACCCTGATAAGAAGGAACGTTTAACAGCATTCGCTGTGTCAGTTGTACATCAAGCATAAGATTGGCATCTAAACTTATGTTTGCCATTTTTTGACTGCGTTGATCGCGTACATCCAGTTGCAATTGTCCATTGGCATCTTTTAACTCGGCAATTAAAGATGGCATAGTCATACGCTCTTGACGCTGACCAAAAGTATACGTCAATTCGCCACCACCCCAGTTCAGTTGCCCTTCAGTGGCACTAAAACCTTTTTCATTGTGATAATGAAGTTGTACATCCTTGAGTTGAATTGCATTCTCAGGCCATTGCCAATTGGCAAAATAACGCAAAGTCTCAGGTGCCACTTGACCTTGTAACCCCTTAACAATAATTTTTTTCCCCAAGCCATAAGCAAAGACACCATTAAATTGTGTGTTGCCACTATGGATATCGAGATCAGCCCCAAAACGTAATAGCAACAAATCTAAAGGTCGTGTCTTCCAATGCACAGAGCCTCGTAACTGCCCACGTTGCCAGTCCGCTTGTCCCTGCCAGATGTTGCCACTAACATTATGTAGTAATTGATTATCTTTAGAAAATTTCGCAATAAGCCATGTTGCTGGAATCTGTAAAATAATAAAAATTAAAAATGCAAAAATGGCGAATAGCCACCATCTCCATTGTTTGGTATTTTTCTTCATTCCACCCTTACCAACATCGCTAACATCATCCATTTAAAATACTTGCTCTGAATGACATTATGCATAATTTTTCAACATCGCCAATTCTCTCATATAAAAAAACCAAGCTTTTAAGCTTGGTTTTTTACAAAGGATAAAGTCATGGTATGACAAAACGATGACTTTAAAACTCACTTAGATTAAGAAATCTTCAAGTTTTGCGCCTTTTTCTAATTCAGCAACCAACCAACGCGGCTGTTTACCACGACCAGTCCAAGTTTCTTCAGTATTATTTTTATTGCGATAGCGTGGTTCTACAGCTTTACGCGTAGTCTTTTTACGCTTTTGCTCACCTACAGCCAATAACTCTTCAACGCTTAAACCAATACCATCAGCAATTGCTATGATTTGATTATATGCATCTTCAATTGCTTGGTCTTTTTTACTTTCAATTAAAGCTTCAGCTTCTGCTTGCAAACGCTTTAAATCTTCAACTGATAAATCACTAATATCTGGTTTCATCCGAACCACTCCAACTCAATAAGAAAATATTTCACGCAAAAATAAAAAAAATGAATTCTAAATTCAGCTCAATATTAATTTATATGCATTTAATTAATCAATATAAGAATAGCTGAATTAATCACACTATAACAAAAAAAATGCTTTTTATTTACAAGAAAACTTAAAATGAAAACTCAAAATAAAATATATATTAATCTATTTTTAATTTAGCTCAGTTCAAAACAGTGCATAGCACTGATATTTCGACTTCAAAAAATCACACCCGATAATTTTATGGCTCACTTTGATTTACTTATTATTGAAAAACTCCATTTACAAACCTTAATCCATCACACCTACGCAAGATGTGTTACAGAAAAATAGTAAATGAAGTTTTTCTATAAAATCACAATATCAGACATAATTGTCTTTACGATGATTAGTTTCAAATTAAATCATGCTCTACAGTCTTTTCTAACTGAATGATCCTTTGCTTAATATGGTCTGGGATATTTATTTTTTTTGCATTCACTTTATCAACACACACCATTACAGCATCGCCTGTTGCAACAATTTGTTGTTGTTGCTCACTCCACAATACATATTGCATTCTAAATGCACTGTTTCGGATCTCCTCAATACGCGCACCAACATGCAACACATCTGGATAAAATACAGGGCTTAAATACTTACATTGACTCGATGCAACTACGGTCAATATATCTTGCTCAAATATATTCAATGCCATCAAATAGGCAATACGAGCACTTTCTATATAGCGATAATATTGCACATTATTTACATGACCAAATGCATCCATATCTCCCCAAGCAACACTTTGCTTATGTATAACAGGGTAGACAGACAACTCATTCATATTTTCACTCACAGCTTAAAGTTCAGAAAATTAACATCATTTTCAAATATTAAATTCAACTGTTTGATTAAATCAAAATTATCCCCTAGGACTGACTTAATCCTTAAATAACTCATTAATATATTATCAGGATATAAAGTTAATAACTGCTCAGCTTCCTGTTGACGGTCTGTCGCCACATAAATATGCCATTTAGCAAAACTTAACATCGGCACACCCGCATAACGTTGCTCGAACAGCAAAATACGTTGCTCTACATCAGCATAATCTGGGATTTGCTTCAGGAGTTGCTGTTGAAACCAGAGATAAAATACTTCCGGATCAAAATGCTCTTGTAATAAATGCAAAGCCAATTGCTCATGTTGTATGCTCATCTCAGGCATTCGAGCCAATAATTTAAGCCACAACACCTTACTCGTATATGGGCGAGTCTGTATTTCATTCTGCAAGGCTAAATAACGCTGCTGCAATGCCGCTAAATCATCCACGGATGCCTGATCAAACTTAATCAGCAATTGCTGCAACCATAGATCTCGATGTTCAGCATCAAGCAAACCATATTGCGTTGCTTGCAGGAACAACCACGGACGTTGTAATGCCAATTTCCCCCATAAAGCAGTGATACGCTGTTGATAAGCCGTTTCGATTTGAAGTAACCAAGGAGATAATTGATGTTGAGTCAAAAACTCTAAATGCGTGAGTGCTTTTTCTTCTTGTTGTTGCGCTAAAAAAATATCTATACGTTGCAATTCAGCCAATTCAAACGCGACCGGCGCCGATTGCTCCAAGTGCTGCAAAGCTGCGTCATAATTCCCATTTTTATAATCAAATTGGGCGGCAACAATGTGGTTTAACAAGCCTGATTGGGTATACACTCGTTCAATAAAAACCTGTTGATCTTTAGCCGCATCCAACAACCAAACAACACCTAATTGCTCATAAGGATGCAAATCCTTAAAATGGAGGGCTATTTCTTTTTTACGTTGTTCACGTACAAAATAGCGTTTACCCAATAACCAAAATGATTGTGCCAACAAACTGATAATAATAAATAATGCAATTAAGCCCCAAACACTGCTTTGTAATTGCCAATCACGCCAATAGAGATAAGCATAACCATGCCCATAGCCATAACTCAAAACCGCAAAAATTGCGAATAAGAATAAGCTAATCAACACATAACGAAGCAACAAATGTTTCATTGTGCTTACCCCACTAACCCGAGTGTAATCAGTTTCGGCGTTGCTACTGTTGGTAAATGCAAAATCTTATCAAGACGTTGATTCATTTGTTGGCTATTCTGATCTGGTAGTTCAGCCAGCAATTGCATCACTTCTTGAATTGATTTTCTGTATTCAGCCTGCTGACCACGATGTAACGCATCTGACGCAAGTAACATCCGTAATTGCGCCTCTTTCAAAGTAAGATTACGATGCACTAAGTCAGGTGGATTGCGCTGCACTTTTTCCAAATTAAACCAATGCCGCCATATTGAAGATTCGCCTTTTGTAGCTTTCAACTGAGGATTTTGTATTTCTTTTTGAATCCGCTGATCCAATTCTTGCAATAAACCTTCAAGTTGTTGTTGTTGCTGTGTTTGAGTCAAAACGAATTGTTGAATTGACTGCTTATCTTGTTCAATCGCTTTGAGCAAACTGTGTTGTAGTGCAGGCGCCAGACTCGATTGAAGCACTTGCTGTTGAACTTGAGTCAAATGCTCCAAAGCATAAATAAATTGTTGTTGATCTAGCGCGAACTGAACCAGTTGCAGTTGTTGTTGGATCAAAATCACGGGTGCTACACCAGTAATGACCATTGGAGACATATTTAAACCAGAAGGTGTTTCTGGGCTACTACTTTGTAACTGACGCTGTAATGCGACTAACTGATCATTCAATAAAGCATAACGTTGTTCAGTTTGCGAAAGTTGCTGTTGCAGTTGAGGAATCGTCTGAGCATTTTGAGCCATATCATAACTGAGCTTAACCAACCACACTAAGCCAAGTAATAATATTAAATAGACAATTTTTCTCATACCGCCCCTCGCCAATCGCTCATGCGTTGAATAATCTCCGATGCAGATAAATTTTCAAGCTGAATAATGTTAATTGTATTGCCTAAACTATGTTGCGCTTGATTTAAAATAGCAGTTAAACGCTCACCTAACACCAAATACACCCATTTCTGCTTACAAGGATTTTGTGCACAAAGTTGAAGCCAATTTTTCCAGCTCGCCTCACTACTTATCAGCACCGCGACTGGTTGATCAAGTTCCATTTTTTCTAATAAACGAGGGAATTCAAACACACTTTGTTGAGGGCATTGCCGATGGTAAAGCACAAAGTTCGCAATTTTGACGCCTTGCTGTTGTAATTGCTGCATCATAAACTGACGCCCACCTAATCCTCGCCAAAAAGCAATTTTCTGCAAATCGTTCTGTTGCTTTAAAAGAGGAAGATCCAACATGCCTTCTGAGCTTTCCACCTCAGGTACATCACTTTGGATACCAAACTGGGCCAACGCTTTAGCTGTTGCCTGACCTACCGCAATCCAGCGAATATGTGCGAGCTGATGCAAGTTCAACCCAGACTTGATCAAATACTTCATTCCGATATCAACCGCTGTTGGGCTGACAACAACAATCACCTGTACCTGATCTAATTGCTGATATAGTTGCTGCAACTCCTCAGAAAGAGGCACAGCAATTAGCTCTAATAAGGGTAAGTGTTCTACTTGATAACCCGCATCCTGCATCGCTTGAGTCAAGCGATCTGCACGATCTTGCGGGCGAGTATTAATAAATCGCATTAATATAGGGCTTTCAATAATTCACCTGCACCTTGATCCAATAAATCTTGTGCAAGTTGCTCACCCAACTGTTCAGCTTGATCCGTTGAACCAATCAATTGTTTTTTAAGTAACGTCTTTCCATCAACGCTCCCAACACGGCCTTCAATCCGTAATTGATGATTGACTATAGTAGCATAACCTGCGATTGGCACCTGACACCCCCCTTCCAAATAAGCATTTAGGGCACGTTCCGCACGCACACAAATCGAGGTTTCTTCATGTTGTAAGGGCTGAATCAATGCCAAAAGTTTTTCATCATCTGCACGACATTCCAAACCTAATGCCCCTTGCCCCACCGCAGGCAAGCTAAGGACAGGAGCCAAACAATGACGAATCCGATCAGCCAAACCTAAACGCTTTAAACCTGCGCTGGCGAGGATAATCGCATCATATAAACCATCATCCAACTTTGATAACCGCGTTCCCACATTGCCACGTAAATCAACAATTTCTAAATCTGGACGTTGCTGCAAAATCTGGCATTTTCGACGTAAACTTGAAGTTCCAACTTTTGCACCCTGCGGCAAATCCTCAAATCGCGCATACTGATTCGACACAAAGGCATCTAAAGGATCTTCACGCTCACAAATAACGGCTAAAGTTAAACCATCAGGTAAATGCATCGGCACATCTTTCATAGAATGCACAGCCAGATCAGCACGACCATCTAATAACGCGGCTTCCAGTTCTTTCACAAATAAGCCTTTACCACCAATTTTGGCTAATGGCGTATCGAGGATTTTGTCACCTTGCGTGACAAACTTAACCAACTCAACAGTTAAATCTGGATAAAGTGCGTTTAAACGAGAACGAATATGCTCCGCTTGCCAAAGTGCAAGAGGACTTTGTCGAGTCGCAATTTTTAGAGTTTTCATAAATCTACGTCAAGCATTGATTAAAGCAATTGCTCCCAACTTAACTTGATCATCTAAAATTGCAAGTAAAAAATCACAAACAATCTTTCAGCTCAGGTAAAACAACCTCTATAGCTGGTGCATACATTCTCTTAAACTCGGTAGATGTCGACGACTCACCGACAAACGCTCATCCAACTCACGTAGACGGACTTGATATTGCCCCGCAGCCACCAACTCTAAACCTTCTAAATAATCTAGAGAGACTAACGCATTACGATGAATACGAATAAAACGATCTGAAAACTCATTTTCCAGATCTTTTAATGTTTCATCAATCAACACACTGCCATTCTTGTGGCGAACGGTCACATATTTCTGATCCGCTAGAAAATAATATACATTCTCTAATGGAATTAACTCGACGCCGCGATACGTTTTAGCAGCAATTTGGTGACGCTGGGTTTTGGAATCGTCCATATCTTCTAATTGTAAACCCGTCATTTGTGCTTGGGTTAGTTGAATTAAATGGTGAAATACTTGTTGTAAATCTTCTTGTGCGACAGGTTTTAGTAAATAGCCCTGTGCTTGAAATTTAAATGCTTCCAATGCATGCTGATCGTAAGCCGTGCAGAAAATAACAGCAGGTCGTGGATCTAAATGGCGCAATTGTTCTGCACACTCTAAACCATTCATGCCTGGCATTTGAATATCTAACAAAACCACATCAGGTGAAGTTTGTTCTATCTGGCTTAACACATCTTGTCCATGATGTGCGGTTGCCACAACGTCGTGTCCCATGTGAGTTACCAAACGTGATAAGCGCTCTACTGCAAGTGGTTCATCATCAGCAATGAGGACTTTCATCCATTTCTCCTTGTCACTGTTAACTTCATCCATATTTTTTATGGTTAACTCGACTTATTATTTTACTCGGTAGTGGTAATTCACCACAGTGGTATATAACGATGTGCCGCCATACACTTGAAATTTTACAGTTTGACCGTAATACGCTTTCAAACGTTGTTCAACATTTTCGATCGCAATACCATTTCCTTTCCGCGGTTTTATTGTATCGCGAGAATAAGGGTTAGTAATGACTATACTGACTTGATTTTGCAATATTTCAACCAATACCGTAATGGTTGACTGCTGCAATACCCTTTCTACCCCATGAAAAATACTATTCTCCAGCAGGGGTTGCAATGTTAATAAGGGAATCGTAACGCGTTTTAGCTCAATCGGTGTGGCTTGAATATTCCATTCGACTTTTAAACGATCACCCAAACGTATTTTTTCAATGCTGAGATATTGCTGACATAAATCTATTTCTTCGGCCAAACTGACCAATTTAAGCTCTTGGAAACTTGCTCGAAACAACCGCGACAAACTGATCAGCATATTTTCAGCCTTGTCAGGATCAATACTAATTAGACTCACCACGCTATTTAAACTATTAAATAAAAAATGGGGGTGAATACGTGCTTGCATCGCCTGAATTCGAGCATTCAATTCACTATATTGCTGATTCAACCATTGTTCGCGCATATATAAATAACGTAAACAAAATGCACCAAGCAAGACACCATAACTCAAATGCAATCCCACACCATGAAATAAAATCTGTTCATTAAAGCCACCTGAGCGTACTGTCCAATACTGAATCACATTTACTGCACAGGTGGTTGAAAAAACAATCAGCTGCAACAGAATAAAACCCAAAGTTAAAGCGGTTTTCTGACTAAATTTAGAAAAAAAAGCTTGGAAGTAATCCACCAATGCAGCAAAAGACAAAATCACCCAATTAATAAAAAACATATATTGCAAGACACGAATACCCTGCAATGCCTGCCACGACTGCGCTTCGGCCAAAGCCAACACCATCGCCAGAACATTACTTGCAACAATTAATTCTAATAAGTATTGCCATTGCCCAATTTTCGTAAAAAAATAGGAGCCTGATGGATTCAATGAACGTGATTGCGATAACTTCTTCGCACGAGTTTCGGCAACTGCGTTTGGATTTGCTATACTCTTTTTTATTTTACTGAGCCGCCATGACCACATCTTCTCAATCCTCATCTTCAGCAAGCCCTCATCAAACCTCTGGCATGTGGGGCGGTCGCTTCTCAGAAGCAACAGATGCTTTTGTTGCAGAATTTACCGCATCTGTGCAATTTGACCAACGTTTTTATAAGCAAGATATTGCAGGTTCAATCGCACATGCAACCATGCTTGCTAAAGTGGGTGTTCTCACTGAAGCTGAACGTGATGACATTATTCAAGGTTTAACCACAATTCAAGCAGAAATTGAAGCAGGCGAGTTTGAATGGCGTATTGATTTAGAAGATGTGCATATGAATATTGAGTCTCGCTTGACTCAACGTATCGGCATTACAGGAAAAAAACTACATACTGGCCGCAGCCGTAATGACCAAGTTGCAACTGATATTCGCCTATATTTGCGTGATGAAATTGATGATATTTTGACAATTTTACAGCGTCTACAACAAGGTATTTTGCAACTTGCAAGCAAGAATACCAACACGATCATGCCTGGTTTTACCCATCTTCAGACGGCTCAACCCGTGACTTTTGGTCATCATTTGCTGGCTTGGTTTGAAATGCTAATCCGCGACACAGAGCGTCTACAAGACTGCCGCAAGCGTGTTAATCGTATGCCGCTGGGGTCAGCAGCTTTAGCAGGAACAACTTACCCAATTGATCGTGCGTATACAGCAGAGTTACTTGGATTCGAGTCTGTTTCAGAAAACTCATTAGATGCCGTTTCGGATCGTGATTTTGCGATTGAATTTAATGCCGCTGCCTCTTTGATCATGATGCATTTATCTCGCATGTCAGAAGAACTGATTTTATGGACTTCAGCACAATTTAAATTCGTCAACATTCCTGATCGCTTCTGTACAGGCTCATCGATCATGCCACAGAAGAAAAACCCAGATGTTCCTGAACTGATCCGTGGTAAATCAGGTCGTGTGTTTGGCGATCTTATTAGCCTATTGACGCTGATGAAAGGTCAACCTTTGGCATATAACAAAGACAACCAAGAAGACAAAGAACCTTTGTTTGATGCGATTGATACAGTTCGTGGTTCATTGATGGCATTTGCAGATATGATTCCTGCACTTGTTCCAAATATCGAGATTATGCGTGAAGCTGCACTCCGTGGTTTCTCAACAGCGACAGACCTTGCTGATTACTTAGTTAAAAAAGGTGTTGCTTTCCGTGACGCACATGAAATTGTAGGTAAAGCAGTCGCTTTAGGTGTTGCGGAAGAAAAAGATCTATCTGAGTTAACCTTAGAACAGCTTCAACAATTCTCAGATTTAATTGATGCGGACGTATTCGATCAAGCATTAACACTAGAAGCCTCTGTCAATGCGCGTGATCATATCGGTGGTACGTCACCAAAACAGGTCGAAGCAGCAATTACTCGTGCCCATACTCGCTTAGAACAGCTTTACGCTTAAGGACATTATAATGACTCGACAAGTATTTTGCCGTAAATATCAAAAAGAACTTGAAGGTCTAGATTTCGCTCCATTTCCTGGTGCGAAAGGTCAAGAGTTCTTTGAAAACGTTTCTAAACAAGCTTGGCAAGAATGGTTACAGCACCAAACTACATTGATTAATGAAAAGCGCTTAAATGTGTTTGAACCTGAAGCTAAAAAGTTTCTTGAAGAACAACGTGAGAAATTCTTTAACAATGATGAAAGCGTAGAAAAAGCTGAAGGCTGGAAGCCTGAAGAAAACTAAAGCAACGCTTTGGTTTTCTGCAAGACAAGGACGAAGTCCGCGTAGGCCACAATCAAAAAGAATCTATTGCGCAAGGCGAGAAGCTATGCTTCGAGTTAAACAGGAAAGCAACGATTAATAATCGTTGCCTGTGTCGCAAGACGGAGAGCTATGCTCGGAGTGCAAGGATAAGCAAACTTAAAACATCGTTTTAAGGCTCTGCCCTTGCGCAAGACGAGAAGCTATGCTTCGAGTTAAACAGGAAAGCAACGCTTTGGTTTTCTGCAAGACACGAAGAAGACACCTGTAAGCAACTGAAAAAGAGAGCAAATTCGCTCTCTTTTTTACGTGATATTTACATTAGCAATAAAGTCTTACAGAGCATACACACTTGTCTACATGACACAACTCCGGATCACCCTTATAGTTAATTCAGAAGGACAAAGAGACCCTTAGAGATCTCACCGAAGTATGATATTTCTCTCCCAGACTTTCCCCCGAAGTCTGGGATTTTTTTATGTATCATTTAGCTCACTAAGAAATATTCCCAGATTACGAATCCAATCGCAAAGCCAAGAAAAGCATAGAGCGTAATAATTAAAAAAACAAAACTTGCTGAGTTATTCTTTTTTAAAAAGCGCATCGCGGTCACACCTTCAAATGAGATTAATCCCATTTTGAATGACCCATCCGTTAAAATATAGACACAGAATTTTTCAAAAAACTATAACAGAAATGCCTCTACGATCAGGTAGAGGCATCCTACAAAACTGGTAAACAATAGAGTTCAGGCAGATCAAATAAAATTATTTTTGATTAACTTTTTGTTCTATTTCTTCGATACTGGTATGACGAACATCGGTCCCTTTTGCCATATAAATCACTTGTTCAGAAATATTACGTGCATGATCACCAATACGCTCCAAAGAGCGTAATACCCACATTACATTCATCACACGTGAAATATGACGTGGATCTTCAATCATATAAGTCATCAATGTCCGTGTTGCTGACTGATATTCACGATCAATATCAACATCTGCCATCACAACTTTCAAAGCTTGATCTACATCCAAACGTGCAAAAGCATCCAAGGCATCATGGATCATGACACGTACTTGGTTTCCAATATGACGTGTTTCCATATAACCACGTGGAGATTCACCCTCTTCACATAGGTTTTGAGCAATACGTGCGATTTTTGCAGCCTCATCCCCAATACGCTCCAAGTCAGTATTGGCCTTACTCATTGCGATGACCATACGCAAATCAATCGCAGCTGGGTGACGACGTGCCAAAATCAAGGTTAGACCTTCATCAATATCACGCTCAAGCTGATTGACAGTATTGTCTTTAAACTGAACGTCAATCGCGAGATTGGCATCTGTATCTAATAAAGAATGGATGGCATTGGCTACCTGTTGCTCTACCAAGCCCCCCATGCTCATAAATTTGGTATGTACATCTTGTAAGTCTTCATTAAATTGTGAAGAAATATGATGACTTAACACAGGATTACTTGGACTCACAGAATGCCTCCATTAGACACATGGAAAATGATGCATGATTAAAACATAACAATGATGAAGTTTTTATGACAGTCTATCTATTAGATTTCATCTTCTATCTCTATAACCTTATAATCATGCCGTGATAACAACTTATATCCAAGAACTTTTTATGCATATTTTTATTTTTTTTATTATGAGCAGTCTTTTATTATTAGGCTGCCAAAAACCAATACCACACCAAAATGAAGATGAACTGACTTCCCAACAAGCTGCAAAAAAAATAACTTCTCAAGAAGAGTGTCAAAAAATAGATCAAATCATGCAGAAAATTGACCATCACAGCGCTATTGAGGCGTTAAACCAAATTAACGTTCAACTCAAACAATGTATTGCCACTGTAGAAAATGCTCAACAATTAAAGTGGTTAGAAAGCTCAACAGAAATGTATCAACGTTTTTTAGAAGGGCATCAACAAACTAAAGAGTATTACACGCGTTATTACCCTCATTTTGAGAAATATACAATCAGCTTATTAGATAATGAAAATGTATGGGAACAGTTAGATAGAAACGAACCTGTTCAAGGGGATATTACATTATTTAGAGAACTTGCCCCACGTGATCAATATTTATTTAACCATCAACAACAAGCGTATATCCATCTACAGGCATTAAGTGAAGGTGTATTTGAATTTCACCGTAAACCACAATATGTAATTGATATTTTTGCTTCTACTTTACCCAAAGATCAACAAGATTTTATTCAACGCATGGCAAAAGACAATCGTGATCCCACTTTTGGAGATGCATCATTAACAATCTCTTGGCAGGAATTAGTTGAAAGAGCGTTATTTTGGGAACGATATGTCCAAAAATATCCTAAAGGATATTTCACCCCTGATGCCAAAAAACTATTTGAAGATTATAGTAATTTTATTTTCTTTGGCCTGGATAATACACCTGTATCCGAAAATTACACCACAGATTCGTGGATTGATGAAGATGCACTTCAGCAAATTAAATTTCTCGCAAAAAACCACAATACTCAGCTAAACAAAAAAGCCCAAAAGTTCCTCAGCTTTATAAAGACCCCCACAGAACAACGTCAAGAAAAATTCAAACTTCAACCCATTGAATTATTTGATGAATATGGCCATAAAAAGCATCCACAACAAATTGCACATGAACAATTACGTTTGGCACTAAATATTAAACCTCGAGATTGGAATACTTCACGCGATTGTTATACAGATGCAATTTGTTTTAGACATAAGTGGAATTAATCCTACATTTTTTTTTAAATCTGATAATCTAATACATAGCTTGACGGAGCGCAGTTAATCAACTGCTGAGATCATAATAATCACATGATTTAAATATGAGTACCGTTGAACCTGATCAGGTTAACACCTGCGTAGGAATCAAGCCCAGCAAAAACCTAGCTCAGTTTTATCCACGTTTCGAAGGATAAATCCGCCATTGTTTTTGGTCGTGCTTGATTCGTTAATGCCATAACATAAGGATCATGCCATGAACCAATTAACGAATCTTTCTCCAGCTGATATCTCTGCTCAACATGAGCAAGATGCTAAAGATTTAACTCGTATTTTACCTGCATCCAAAAAAGTTTATGTCCAAGGTTCTCGCCCAGACATTCAAGTTCCATTTCGTGAAATCAGCTTAACAGAAACACCCACTGGCTTAGGCGGTGAATACAATCCCCCAATCATGGTATATGACACATCTGGGGTCTATACTGATCCAAATGTACAAATTGATTTAAACAAAGGTTTACCTTCGATTCGCCAAAAATGGATTGAAGAACGTAACGATACTGATGTTTTAACGGGTCTGAGCTCTGAGTTTGGTCAAGCACGTTTAAAAGATATTCGTACTGCTGAAATTCGTTTCGCTCACATCCAAAATCCACGTCGTGCACAAGCAGGGAAAAATGTCACGCAAATGCATTATGCCAAACAAGGCATTATTACGCCTGAAATGGAGTATATTGCAATTCGTGAAAACCAACGCCAGCGCGAAGATGTTGATATGCGTCAACATCCAGGCCAAAACTTTGGGGCACAAAATTTAAGAGAAATTACCCCTGAATTTGTACGCCAAGAAGTTGCAGCAGGACGCGCCATTATTCCGGCCAATATTAACCATCCAGAATGTGAACCCATGATTATTGGTCGCAATTTTTTGGTGAAGATTAATGCCAATATTGGCAATTCAGCACTCGGTTCATCGATTGATGAAGAAGTTGCAAAAATGACATGGGCAACCCGTTGGGGCGCCGACACGATTATGGATTTATCAACTGGTAAGAATATCCATGAAACGCGTGAATGGATTATCCGTAACTCACCTGTTCCAATTGGAACTGTTCCTATTTATCAAGCCCTAGAAAAGGTCGATGGCGTTGCCGAAGATTTGACGTGGGAAATCTTTAAAGACACTTTGATTGAACAAGCCGAGCAAGGCGTCGATTATTTCACTATCCATGCAGGTGTATTACTTCGTTATGTTCCAATGACGGCGAATCGCTTAACAGGAATCGTCTCTCGTGGCGGCTCAATTATGGCGCAATGGTGTTTAGCTCACCATGAAGAAAACTTCTTATACACGCATTTTGATGAAATTTGTGAAATCATGAAAGCATATGATGTGTCATTCAGCTTAGGTGATGGTTTACGTCCAGGCTGTATTCAGGATGCCAATGACGAAGCACAATTTAGTGAACTGAAAACCTTAGGAGAGCTCACCCACCGCGCTTGGGAACATGACGTACAAGTGATGATCGAAGGGCCTGGGCATGTGCCAATGCATATGATCAAAGAAAATATGGATCTACAACTTGAAGTCTGCAAAGAAGCGCCGTTCTATACGCTTGGACCGCTGACCACAGATATTGCTCCAGGTTATGATCACATTACTTCTGCAATTGGTGCAGCAATGATTGGCTGGTATGGTACAGCGATGTTGTGCTATGTGACACCGAAAGAGCACTTGGGCTTACCGAATAAAAAAGATGTTAAAGATGGAATTATTACCTATAAAATTGCAGCACATGCAGCAGACTTAGCCAAAGGTCATCCAGGTGCGCAAGTCCGTGATAATGCCCTCTCTAAAGCACGTTTTGAATTCCGTTGGGATGATCAGTTCAATCTTAGCCTAGATCCTGATACCGCACGCAGTATGCATGATGAAACACTACCAAAAGAGGCACACAAATCAGCACACTTCTGTTCAATGTGTGGCCCTAAGTTCTGCTCGATGAAAATCACGCAAAATGTGCGAGATTATGCGCAAAATCAACGCAATGCCAAACAATCAAATGATGCCGACACAGAAGTTGAAGCAGGTCTCAATGCGATGAAAACCGCTTATCAGGAACATGGTCAAAAATTGTACCACAAAGTGTAAATCAACTAAAAAAAGATTTGCCTGCGAAACATTCTCGGTTAGGATGAGATATGTACAATCTCATCCTGATTGAAGATGAATATTCTTGACCACGCCAGCTATTCAGCCTCCGACGTTACGATAGAATCTCGAACGTTTTTATATCGGGGATTCATTCAAGTAGAGAAAGTGAGCCTCAAACATCGATTATTTCATCGATTAGAGTATTCACCTGTCATTCAACGAGAATTAATTCATCGACCTGAAGCTGCTGGCGTTTTACTATACAATGACGCACAACAACGCTTCGCTCTGATCGAGCAATTTCGAATTGGTGCGATCAACGATACGGTATCTGCATGGCAACTTGAAGTCATAGCAGGCGTACTTGATGGCGATGAATCTCCGGAGTGCTGTATTCGTCGAGAAGCATTAGAAGAATCTGGATGTGACATCACAACATTAAAACATTTATTTAGCTTCTACCCGTCTGCGGGAGCTTGCTCTGAACTTTTTCATTTATATGTAGCAGAAGTTGAATTACCTAAGGATGGGGGTGTTTTTGGGGTAGCGGATGAAGGTGAGAACATTCAACTTCATTTATTTGATTACTCCCAATTAAACATACTATTAAATAACGGGCGGTTGAGAAATGCACCTGTAATCATGGCATTACAATGGCTTGCTCAACATATACAACAACGATAACAAGTCTGAGGGGCTAAACACGGTGACCTACCAAGTCTCAACCTCATCACAACAAGATTTTGTGATGATACAGATTACTGATACACATTTATTGGAGTATTCGCATTTAGAGTTCGTTGGTATGCAACCCGAACAAAGCTTTCATGCAGTAATTGACTTGATGCGTCAACAACATCCTCAAATCGATCTGATCGTGCATACGGGTGATTTGGCACAAACACCAACACCTGTAACATACAATCGCTATATCCAGCATATGCAAAGTTTGGAAATTCCTTTTTTCCACACACCAGGCAATCATGATGACGTCGCACATTTTCCTTTTCACGAAGTGGATCAAACACAACTTACCGTGATCGAACTTGGGAAATGGGTCATTATTTTATTAAATAGCGCACAACCCCAGCGTATTGATGGAAAAATAACCGAATCACAACTAAAGCAACTTCACACATTATTATTAAAACTACATGATCGTTACGTGATTCTTGCTTGTCATCATCATCCATTTGCTATGCAATCTGCATGGATCGATCAACATAAACTAAAAAATGCCTCTGATTTATTGGAAACCGTTAAACCCTTTTCCAATATCAAAGCCATCGTTTGTGGACATGTTCATCAAGATGCGATTCATCAGTGGCAAGGGATTGAATTTTTATCAACGCCATCAACATGCATTCAATTTAAACCAAAAAGTGAAAAATTTGCATTGGATGAAGAACATCCAGGTTATCGTTATATTTGCCTTAAAGCCAATGGTGAGTTGGAAACACAAGTATACCGCTTAAAAACCTCTGAACGCATGAGCAGCTCTGAGGTATTGGGTTATGATTAACGGTGGTTTGTTAAACTTTTGATTACAAATCACATCGATGATTTCTCACCAAATCTAGACATGAATGACTACCATCTTGCGAAAAAACTCTATATGATGACGACCCCTGATGGAAAAAACCATCGCAGGTTTCTATAAAAACACTTGCATAGCACCATATTTTTTGCGTATAGATAGTACGTGTAAGATGAGGAATGCCCTTTATGGCGAATGACAACCAAAATCAAGTCTTGGATGAACAAACCGAAGTGATTGATGAGCAAAAAGCGCCTGTAAAACGTGTGCGTAAAACCAAAGCCAAGGCTGCGGAAGGTGGAACCACTGCAAGTTTATTTGGTATTGCACCTTATCAGCCAAAGAAAAATGAAGAATACATGTCTGATGGGCAACTTGAGCATTTCCGCCAAATTTTAGATGCGTGGAAAGCTGAGTTAATGTCTGAAGTTGATCGTACCTTGAATACCATGCAAGATGAATCAACAGCATTACCTGATGTCAATGACCGAGCAACACAAGAAGAAGAGTTTGCCATCGAATTACGTACACGTGATCGTGAACGTAAACTGATTCGCAAGATCGAACAATCACTTGAAGCAATTCAAGCGGGTGATTATGGATTCTGTGAAACTTGTGGTATCGAAATTGGTTTACGCCGCTTAGAAGCGCGTCCAACTGCGACCCAATGTATTGACTGCAAAACTTTGGCTGAAATCAAAGAAAAGCAAAACAACGGATAATTGTGACTGTTGAGAATGCTCTAGCCGAGCACAGCTCGGCTCTTGCGAATCAGCGAAACGATGTTTCGCTGATTCGCTACTCAGGTCGATTTGCCCCATCCCCTACTGGTCCTTTACATTTTGGATCTTTGCTCACCGCAGTCGCGAGTTACTGTGATGCTAAAGCCAATCAGGGGACATGGTTGGTTCGGATTGAAGATACTGACATTCCTCGCATCTATCCAAATAGCGAAGCGCATATTCTTGCTTGTATCGATGCCTTCCAGTTCCAACCTGACGCCGAGATAATATTTCAAAAAGATCGTTTAGCGTACTATGAACAGGTTTTGGAACAACTCAAAACAACTCACGCGATTTATGCATGTCAGTGCACACGGAAAATTCTCGGCTCGAACCATATTTATGCAGGTACATGTCGAGAGCTTAACTTAGATTTTGCCCAACAAGCTATTCGCCTAAAAGTCTCTGATCAACGCATCTGTTTTGAAGACCGCCTACACGGTCAACAATGCTCCAACCTTCAACATGATTTAGGCGATTTCATATTAAAACGCCGTGATGGCATTATTAGCTATCAACTCGCTGTTGTCGTTGATGATTTTTTACAAGGGATTACCCATGTTGTTCGAGGCGCAGATTTACTAGATAACACAGCACGACAAATCTGGTTAGCTTCGGTGCTGAATTATCCTGTTTTGCAGTATATGCATCTGCCATTAGCAATGAATGATCAAGGCCAAAAACTATCAAAGCAGAATATGGCTCAACCGCTTGAACTTTCAAAAGCGCCTGAACTATTACAGCATGCCATTTTGGCACTCGGTCAGCCCCATGTCGATCTCGACCAACCAAACGTTATGCTTAAGCAAGCGATACAACAATGGGATGTGAGTCTCATCCCACAAGGCATTTATCTTTCTGGTGTATATCAATAAACAATAAAAAAAGCCCTTATTCGAATTAAGGGCTTTCTAGTTTCGATCCTAGCTCAGAACAACTAGAAATTCGACTCTTCTTTGACAGGATTATGCTCTTGAGTCGAGGCATCAATTTTTAGAATCAAACTGATCATCGCTGCACACATCATTAAAGATGTCCCACCATAACTAATGAACGGCAATGTCAAACCTTTGGTTGGCATAAGGCCCATATTCATACCTGCATTAACCAAAATTTGCAGTAAGAAAATAATGCTAATCCCATAAGCCAAATAACCCGCACGTAGGTAGTTATGCTGTAATGCACGGTGTCCAATTTTGATACAGCATGCAAGCATGGTGAATGACAAAATCATCACTGAGGTTACACCAACAAAACCAAACTCCTCACCCAATACCGCCAACATAAAATCCGTATGTGCTTCAGGTAAATAAGACAGTTTTTGCACACTATGTCCTAAACCCGTTCCAAACCATTCCCCACGCCCAAAAGCCATCAAAGCGTTAGACAACTGATATCCAACACCCAAAGGATCAGCCCAAGGATTAGTAAATGAAATCAATCGCTGAAAACGGAACGGTTCGAAGATAATCAACGCACTGATGCCAGCGAGAATCGCACCCAACATGATTAAAAACTGGGTCGCTGGTGCGCCTGCCAAAAAGAAGACACCCACCATCATCAAGACAATCACCACCGTTGCCCCCAAATCAGGTTCCGCAACGATGAATCCTACCGTTAACGCCATCACACCACTTAGACGTAGCAGTCCTTTCCAATGTGTACGTACTTCTTTAGCACGGCGAACCACATAATCTGCCGTAAAAATTGCCATAACAATTTTGGCAATCTCCGTTGGTTGTATAGTAAAACCGCCGACCTTGATCCAGCGATGCGCACCATTGACCTCTGTACCAATCACCAAAACCGCTAGCAATAATAAAATCGTGATCAACCACAATAAAAAGGCATTCTTAAACCATAGATTGAGCGATATTCGATACGTTAGAAAAGCCACGATACCAGCCACACAAATAGAAATGCCGTGACGGATTAGAAAGTAAAATGGATTTTCATGAATATACTCTGCATAAGGCATCGAAGCAGATGCCACCATCACTGAACCAAAGCACAATAAACAAATCACGCAAAAAATAAGAATATTTCGCGCCGTCATTTCTGCTGGAAGTTTTGGTAAACGACTCAATAATTGCGAAATTTTTTGCGCCGTGTTTTGGGCTAAATCCGCCATAATTCTATTCCTAATTTTTATTACCATTCAAGGCATGCACACACGCCACGAATTGATGACCACGGTCATTATAACTTTTAAACATATCAAAACTTGCACATGCAGGTGAAAGCAAAACCACATCTTCAGCTTGTGTTGCCTGATGGGCAATATCGACCGCCTGCTTCAAGCTAATCGCATGCTGAATCAGGGTTGTATTGTGTAGGGCTTGCTCAATCATGGCAGCATCCTCACCGATCAAAATAACAGTTTTAACGTATTTCTGTATCGCATTACGCAAAGGCTTAAAATCCTGCCCTTTACCCTGACCACCTAAAATCAGTGCCAATTTGCCATGTTTTGCTTCGATTGCAGCACCCAGTCCCTCTATTGCCGCGAGTGTTGCGCCAACATTGGTGCCTTTAGAATCATTGTAGTAACGCACCTGATCAACCGTCTGTACATATTCACAACGATGCTCTAACCCTTTAAATTGTTGTAATGTTTCCAACATGGATTGCGTTGGTAAACCAATCGCCTCACCTAACGCCAAACATGCCAAGGCATTTGCAACATTGTGCATTCCTTGAATATACAAATCTGAGGTTTTGATTAAACGTTCACGACCACGGGCTAGCCACATGCTCCCATCAGCTTCACGAAGTACACCATATTGATTCATGTCAGGTGCATTTAAACCAAAACTCTGCATCGGTGTGACATCAGGAACGAGAGGACGACTTAAACTGTCATCACGGTTATATACCACCTTTTTCACACCTTGGAAGATACGATGTTTTGCTTTATGGTAGCCGAGCATATCGCCATGACGATCTAGATGATCCTCACTCATATTCAGCAACACGGCCACTTCCGCATTCAAATGTGAGGTCGTTTCTAACTGAAAGCTAGATAACTCCAACACAATGAGTTCAGGCTGATCTTTGAGTAAATCTAGTGCTGGGCGACCTAAATTACCACCTACAGCCACTTTTTTTCCTGCATCCTTTGCCATCAAGCCAAATAAAGTTGTAACTGTACTTTTGGCATTAGATCCAGTAATTGCAACAATTGGAACGTCTGTTGCACGACGTAATAATTGGATATCACTGATAACGGGAATACCCTTTTCAAGAGCTTGTTGGATCTCTGGTAGTTGGGGTGCCAATCCTGGACTTAAAATAATTTCTTCGGCTTGTAGCAATAGATCCAGATCTAGCTTTCCAAAGCTTTTTTTAATATTTTCAGGAATTTGATCATGTCCGGGCGGTGTTTCTCTGGAGTCCGTGACTGCAACTTGGTAGCCTTGTTCATGCAGAAAGTCTACTGCTGATACGCCTGAAATACCCAAGCCAGCCACAACTTTTAATCCACCACGTTGTATTAACATTTTTGCCCCATTTGTTACGGATCACGGAATGGCAAAAATGTTAGCACTTTACTGTTTTAAATGCTTTTTCAGTTTTAGTTTTATTCACTCTTTTTTGTGTCAGTGCGTAAAAGCTCAACACATTAAAGTTGCAAAAAAAATTGCCCATATCTTAAGATGGGCAATCCTTATTTTTTAACGCCATTTGACAGTTTGTATTGGCGCTGCCTTTTTACTGTCTGCTTCATCAGTTGAACAACCGCAACCTCCGCCACAGCCTGCAGCCATTTTAGGCTTTAACCATGTTGCTAAACGCTGCCAACCCAAACGTTGGCACAAGTTTGATAAAGCATTAAACGCTGAATTTGCTGTTTGAGGAAACACTTTCTTAAATACAACGATAGTGCTCCACAGTACCAATACAGCGACAATCAGGTATTCAAACATAAGGCACTCCAATCAACCCCAAATGCGAGATGCAATTTGATAGGTAAAGAAAGACATCAAATAAGCCAACCCAAACAGATAAGCGGTCATCACACCCACATGCTGCCAAGAACCTGTTTCACGGCGTACAGTCGCTAGAGTAGCTAAGCAATGTGGAGCATAGATAAACCAAACCAATAACGATAATCCTGTTGCAAGTGACCAACCTGATCCATCGGCGCTAATTAAATTCGCCAGACCATCGGCAATCGCATCATCATCCACACCAGACAATGCATATACCGTTCCCAAGGCAGCAACCACAACTTCACGTGCCGCCATTGCAGGAATCAATGCAACGACGATTTGCCAGTTAAAGCCAAGTGGAGCAAAAATTGGTTGTAACAAATGCCCAATCATTCCCGCAAAGCTATAATCAATTGCAGCACGCGTTGCATCCTCAGGTGCTTGAGGGAAAGTACATAAGAACCACAATAAAATCGAAAGAGCGAAAATAATTCCACCCACACGCTTTAAGAAAATTTTGGCGCGATCTAACAGACCAATCGCTACACTTTTGAAGTTAGGAATACGATAACTTGGCAACTCCAACAATAATGCATGTTGCGACTTATCTTTTTGCAAAAATTTTGTCACAAAGGCAACGCATAAAGCACTAATGATCCCTGCCATATATAAACCAAATAACACCAAACCTTGCAGGTTAAAAATCCCCCACACGGTTTGACTTGGGATAAAGGCAGCAATCAATAGTGCATACACAGGTAAACGCGCTGAACAAGTCATCAATGGCGCAACCATAATCGTGGTAAAACGATCACGTGGATCACTAATACTTCGGGTCGCCATAATGCCTGGCACTGCACAAGCAAAACTTGAAAGCAAAGGAATAAATGCACGCCCACTTAGCCCTGCTTTAAACATCAGTTTATCTAACAAGAAGGCTGCGCGAGGTAAATAACCCGATTCTTCCAATACTAAAATAAAGAAAAACAGAATCAGAATTTGTGGCAAGAAAACTAGAACACTCCCTGCCCCAGCAATAATCCCATCAACCACTAAACTATTGAGCAAAGGTTGACTAATATGATCACCTAAAATCTCTCCCGCCCAAGCAAAAAATTCTTCAATCCCATCCATAAATGGTGCAGCCCAAGCAAAAACTGCTTGGAAAACCACAAACATCATGACTGCTAAGCTCAACAAACCAAGCACTGGATGTAGGAAAATTTTGTCGAGGAAATTGGTGCGCTGATCTTCCTGATCAACAAACTTAACCACATCGTTAAAAATCACTTCGATCTTTTGATGATGATCGCCCGTCAAACCGCTCAATTCAGTTTTTGGAATGCTGTAGTTACCTTGATCAAGGGCATGCAATAGATTTTCGACACCTGCACGGCGAACAGCAACAGTTTCCACCACAGGAACACCCAAACGTTCCGATAGTTTTTGTGTATTGATTTGAATGCCACGACGGCGCGCTTCATCCATCATATTCAATATCACTAAAACAGGACGTCCAAGCTCGATCACTTCTAAGACCAAACCCAGATGCAATTTTAAGTTAGTCGCATCTACAACACATAAGAAAGCATCTTGATGACCTTCTTCTGCAATTTTACCTTGGCAAACATCACGGGTAATTTCTTCATCTGGGCTAGTTGCTTTTAAGCTATAAGTGCCCGGCAAATCTAGCACTCGAACATTCTTCCCAGAAGGAAGTTGAAAATGCCCAACCTTACGCTCAACTGTCACTCCCGCGTAGTTGGCAACTTTTTGGCGTGTTCCTGTTAAATGGTTGAATAATGAAGTTTTACCACAGTTCGGATTTCCCACAAGGGCAACACGTAACGCATCACTCATGCAGGTGCTCCTTCAAGTTGAATTTCTATTTTATCGGCTTCAGCTTTACGCAATGCAAATCGCGTAAAACCGATCTGGATCAGGATCGGGTCACCACCAAAAATACCTTTGGTAATCACCTGTACTTGTGTACCTGGCACAAAGCCTAGACTCTCTAAACGAACAGCTACAAGGTCTGTCTGTTCCGTATCATCGACTAAGCGATTAACTTTGGTAATCATCGCTGTTTGCTTGACTTTTAATGCTGATAAACGCACCACATTTCACCATAAACCGTTTTCACCAAGTATACAGACAAATGAGAATAATTACCAAAAGCAATCTCAATGGCATTTACCCAATTCACAGATCGACAATATGTTTTTTTTCTTTTACAGTGCCAACAGAGAACCTCAATTTATTCAATTATGTTAAATAAAAAACCACGTATTCCTACTGCCGTTTCTATCCCAGAAAATTTAAGTTTTTTGCAGGGTTTTCGTGATTATTTAGTTGCACAAACTGTAAGCCCTCATACACGTAATGCTTATTTATCTGATTTGATTCAATGCAGCGAGTTACATCGAACAGCTTCACTACCGCAGTGGTCTAGTGAGGATATCGGTGATGTTTTAATTGAGTTAACCAAAGCAGGGAAAAGTCCTCGCTCAATCGCACGCTGCCTATCTGCCCTACGCCAATTTTATAAATTCTTACGCGAGCAAAAACTAAGAGAAGATAACCCTGTTGCCTCACACCACTCACCTAAAATTGGTCGTGCATTACCCAAAGATCTATCTGAACAAGATGTTGAGGCCTTAATCAATGCACCAGATATCAGTACAACGCTAGGCTTACGTGATCGTGCAATGTTTGAAGTTCTCTATGCTTGTGGATTACGTGTATCAGAATTACTCAATCTACGTTTAGAGTTGATCAACTTAAAACAAGGGTTTGTGCGTATTACAGGCAAAGGCAATAAAGAACGTCTTGTTCCACTAGGGCAATATGCCTGTGATTGGATCGAAAAATATTTAGCAGAATCTCGTCCGCAGTTATATAAGAGTAGTACAGATTATTTGTTTTTAACTCAGCATGGCGGAATTATGAGCCGCCAAAATTTTTGGTATGCAATTAAACGTTATGCGCTGCAAGCCAATATTCAAGCAGAGCTCTCCCCCCATACCTTACGACATGCATTTGCGACACATTTACTCAATCATGGGGCTGACTTACGTGTCGTTCAAATGCTACTCGGACACAGTGATCTTTCTACCACTCAGATTTATACCCATGTTGCTCAGCATCGAATGCAAGCCTTGCATCATCAATATCATCCGAGAGGTTAATATGTCTGTTGCTTAACACTAAAAATAAACTGCAACATATTCACAGACACGATGCAAGATTTAACGATGTTATTGCATTTTTTTGATATGCTTGAGCGAGTTTATAAATACAGTATGAAAAAAAGGTTCTTTATGGTGTTTACTCGGTCTAGATTAGTACTGGCTTGTACATTGGCATCAACATTAATATTAGGTGCTTGCTCAAAAGATAACGTGACCCCAAAACAAGATACGCTGACAGCAAGTACGCCAGCAACGGGCGAGGCTTCAACATTAAATGAACGTAATGCACAACAACGACTAATCTCGACTTTAGACAAACATTTCAAAGCTGCCAAAATTAACGCTAAAATCATCGCCGTACAAAAAACCGAAGTCCCTAATTTGTTTTGGGTCAATCTTGATGGCATGGGCTCTGTCTATGCAACGAGTGATGGTCAATACATTATCCAAGGTGATGTTATTCGCTTAGGTGATAAACAATTGCACAATGTCGGCGATGCATTGCAAGCTGTAGAAAATAAAAAGCATCTCGCAACCTTAAAAACCGAAGATTTGATTGTCTATCCAGCCAAAAGCGGAAAAGCCAAACATATCGTCTACGTTTTCACCGATTCAAGCTGCCCTTACTGCCATCGCTTACATGAACAAATTCCGGAAATCACAGCCAAAGGCATCGAAGTCCGCTATATCGCATGGCCACGTGGTGAACAATTCATGCCGACCATGCAAGCCATTTGGTGTAGCACTGATCGCAAAGCAGCGTTTGAGCAAGCAATCCAAGATCAACCCGTTGCCTCAGCCGAGTGTAAAAACCCTGTCCGAGATCAATATCAGTTGGGACTTAGTATGGGCGTAAATGGCACACCAGCGATTTATAACGTTGAAGGTGAGTACTTAGGTGGTTATATGACGGCTGATGAAATCGTTCAGCGTTTAAACAAATAACCAATGCTTCTAGCATTCAAAAATTGAACGACTTGGGCGACAGATTAAAGATGATCTTAGCCCTAGTGTCTGCGCATTTTTTTAGCTATGATCAAGCTTCATTAAAATGATTGAATAAAATGGAGTGTGACGTGAAACCAGTTCGTCTGGCGATACTCGGTCTTGGTACTGTTGGTGGTGGTGCCCTTAAACTACTACAAGAAAATGCTGCTGAAATTAAACGCCGTACCGGTCGAGAAATTCAAATTACACACGTAGGCACTCGCCGTCCACGTCCAGATCTACAATTAGAAGGAGTTCAGCAAAGCGATGACCTGATGGCAATCGTACGCCAACCTGATGTGGATGTCGTTGTTGAAGTGATGGGTGGAATTCACCCTGCTTATGAAATCATCATGGAAGCCATCAAACATGGTAAACAGGTGGTAACAGCGAATAAAGCATTACTTGCAGAACATGGTAATGAACTTTTTAAAGCTGCTGAAGATAACGCCGTACAAATCGCTTATGAAGCTGCTGTAGCTGGTGGTATCCCAATTATTAAAGTGATTCGTGAAGGCCTAGCAGCAAACCATATCGAATGGCTGGCAGGAATTATTAACGGCACAGGTAACTTTATTCTCACAGAAATGCGTGAGAAAGGTCGTGCCTTTGCGGATGTCCTTGCTGAAGCCCAACAACTTGGTTATGCAGAAGCAGATCCAACCTTTGATGTCGAGGGCATCGATGCAGCACATAAGCTTACTATCTTAGCGTCTTGTGCATTTGGTATCCCACTTCAGTTTGACAAGGTCTATACCGAAGGTATCAGCAAAATTACGGCACAAGATGTCAAGTATGCCGAAGAGCTTGGTTTCCGTATCAAACATTTGGGAATTGCACGTCGCGCTGAAAAAGGTATTGAGTTACGCGTACACCCTACTCTAATTCCTGCAGAAGAACTGATTGCTAACGTCAATGGCGTTAAAAATGCTGTTTTGGTTCAAGCCAATGCCGTCGGTCCAACCTTGTATTATGGCGCGGGTGCGGGCGCAGGGCCTACAGCTTCTGCTGTAGTTGCAGATGTCATTGATATTGTACGTGATATTTCTTACACAGAAGATGGCGCTGGAACAATTCCACAACTTGCATTTGAAGCACTCACCGATATGCCGATTCTCAGTCGTGAAGAAATGACGACTGGATATTACATTCGTTTGAATGCCGAAGATCAAACAGGTGTCTTGGCTGATGTTACGGCGATCTTAAGTCGTGCAGGGATTAGTATTGATGCCATCATGCAACAGTCTCGTCTTAAAGATCTCATCCCAATTGTGATTTTAACCGATCCAATTGTTGAATCAAAAATGGATGAAGCACTTGCACAAATTCAAGCTTTACCTGCAATTCATGGCGAAATTGTGAGAATTCGTTTAGAATCGCTCGATAGTTAATCAGGTTGAGGGGAAATGCCTTCCCTCACCCCGCTCTACCTCATATTGGAACACCATCATGTCGAATGCCAATCGTTATACTGGTCTTGTTGATCGTTATCGTGACCGTTTACCTGTGTCTGCAACTACACGTGCTATTTCTCTAGGTGAAGGAAACACGCCTCTAATTAAATTAGAGAATATTCCACGTCTGATTGGCAAAAACGTAGAAATTTATGTGAAGTACGAAGGGCTTAACCCAACGGGTTCATTTAAAGATCGTGGTATGACGATGGCGGTGACCAAAGCAGTCGAAGAAGGTTCAAAAGCAATTATCTGTGCTTCTACCGGAAATACTTCAGCCGCAGCTGCTGCCTATGCAGCACGTGCAGGAATCAAGGCTTTTGTTTTAATCCCTGAAGGCAAGATTGCAATGGGGAAAATGGCACAGGCCATGATGTACGGCGCGATTACTATGCAAATTCGTGGTAATTTCGATGATGGTATGCGTCTTGTAAAAGAAGTAGCAGATCAAGCACCTGTAACGATTGTGAATTCAATCAATCCATACCGCTTACAAGGTCAAAAAACCATTGCTTATGAAATCGTTGAGGCTTTAGGTCGCGCACCTGATTACCACTGCTTGCCAGTAGGTAACGCAGGTAATATCACTGCACACTGGATGGGTTATACAGAAGCTGTCGCAAACCAACCGGCTGATCAGTTTGAACAAGTGATCTATGATGCTGCAACAGATCAATTTACTGGTCCAAAACCAGAAGGCTTACCAACGATGGTCGGTTATCAAGCATCAGGTGCTGCACCATTCCTTCGTGGTGCGCCAGTTGAAAGCCCTGAAACAGTTGCAACAGCAATCCGTATTGGTAACCCACAAAGCTGGAACCATGCCAAAGCCGTCGTACGTGACTCTAAAGGCTGGTTTGATGAACTTCAAGACAGCGAGATCTTAGAAGCTCAGCGCTTGCTTTCTATGTATGAAGGTGTATTTGTTGAGCCAGCGTCAGCAGCTTCTATCGGTGGTGCGATTCGCGATATCAAAGCAGGTAAAATTGCTGAAGGTTCTGTGATCGTATGCACAGTGACAGGTAATGGTCTAAAAGATCCTGACACAGCAATCAAGCAGTGTGCTGATGCCGTTATGTTGTCAATCGATGCAACAATGGATCAAGTTAAAGACTCTATCCTTTCAAATATGTAAAATAGAGTTGATAAAAAAACCAGTTGCCTGCAACTGGTTTTTTTATACGTTGAAAAAGCTTAAACGCGTTTTGGTAGAGTATTTAACCAGGTCAATAAGTTAGTTGCATCGCTATTACGTGCTTGAGTACTTGGTGCACCCAATAGCACCACAACTGCAGGGCGCGAATTGACTGTAGTATGCATCACGACACAACGTCCAGCTTCATTGATATAACCTGTTTTAGAAAGGTTAATATTCCATCCACCGTTGCGAACCAAAGCATTGGTGTTATTTGATTTCAATACACGATAACCTAAATTGAAATCATAGGTCGGTGTGGTTGAGAATTGACGAATCAAACCATACTGTGAAGCTGCACTGACTAAAATGCCCAAGTCACGTGCCGAAGAAACATTGCCTGGATGCAAACCCGTAGACTCAATAAAATGTGTCGCAGTCATACCTAGTTGTTTAGCTTTACTGTTCATTGCTGCATAGAAAGCCGTACGCCCACCTGGGTATGTACGAGCCAATGCAGCTGCTGCTGGATTTTCAGATTTCATCAAAGCAAATAACAAAAGTTCAGCGCGATTCATACTATCGCCAGCACGTAGTGTAGAACTAGAGTTCTTGCCACCCGCCCCTGCAAAATCGATCTGTTGCAAAGTCACTTCTTCAGACATATTTAAACGAGCATCTGCAGTGACAACAGCAGTCATCACTTTAGTAATCGAAGCAATAGGTAGCGCTGTGTTGGTATTTTTACTAAATAATACTTCACCTGTTTGAGCATCCATCACCAATGCCGCACGTGCATTGACTGAAGGTTGACTACTATAGCCCACCGTGTCACGGATCTGCACGCTTTGTTGAGGTGAGGTCGAAGAGGTAATCGTCGCTGAACCACCACTTCGTAACGTTGTGGTCACCGAAGTCGAACCTACTGGGCTCAAATCTAATGGCTCATCATCATTCATCAATTGACTGGCGTCATTCGCCGACCAGCTCATTGAGGCTGAACCATTATTACCCGAAATTGCTGAATTATTATTGACCACTAACTCAGCAAAACTTGTTGAACTCCACGCCAACAAGATTGACATGCCTAATACATGCATGACAGATTTTTTAGCATTTTTCACGACACAATACTCAACTCAAGGTGCTGCACATTTGCGCTTACTATCATTATGCCTTACATTTGAGCATATTGGGTAAAGCTTTTATAGACACAATTGTGTACAACTATTCTCTAAAAATGAAGAATAGCATTGCTAATTTTGTCATTTCATTGCAAGCTAATTTTGCTTTATGTAACAAAAAACCAATTTTTTGATAAAAAGGAGGTCTTCTTGATCACTGTTCTCGTTGTTGATGATCATGAACTCGTACGCACTGGTATTTGTCGTATGTTAGAAGACCACCCCGATGTTGAGGTTGTAGGGCAAGCTGAGTCTGGCGAAGAAGCAATTGCTTTAGTCCGTCAGAAACATCCTCAAGTTGTTCTGCTCGATGTCAACATGCCGGGTATTGGTGGTGTTGAAACCACAAGACGTTTGTTACAAACCGCACCTGATACCAAAGTAATTGCGGTGAGCGGTTTGGCTGAAGAACCCTACCCATCATTACTTTTAAAAGCAGGTGCAAAAGGCTATATCACCAAAGGCGCACCGATTGCTGAAATGGTTCGAGCCATTAATAAAGTCATGCTCGGTGGTAAATATTTCAGTGCTGATATTGCTGAGCAGCTTGCCAGCTCATATTTATCTGATACACAACAATCTCCTTTTGATGCATTGTCTGAACGTGAGATGCAAGTGGCAATGATGGTTGTAAACTGTATAAGTGCTCAAGAGATTGCTGATAAACTTTTTGTTAGTGTAAAAACCGTAAATACCTACCGTTATCGTATTTTTGAGAAATTGGCAATTGACAGTGATGTCAAACTGACCCATCTTGCGATTCGTTATGGACTGATCAAACCTTAAAACCATTGTGAATTGCCTATGTTGGGAAAAGTTGCATCTTCGGTGTCACAAACCATTTACCAGCTTGGGATGTGGTATAGCGGATATCGCCTCATTATTTCCGTATGCCTATTGCTCATTTTCTTGTTAACTGCTGAGCAACTGACCACCAATTATCTTTACCCAACATTGTATTCATATACGCTGATTGTCTATATTGCATTAAATGTCAGTCAGCTTTTATTTCTTAAATTATTTCCGACCCACGTGAATAAACAGCTGATTGCGATCTTTCTCGTCGATGTCATCTGTTTAAGTACCATTACCTTTGCAACAGGCGGGCCAAACTTACAGCTCAGTTTGCTTTATGTCATTATTATTTTTGCCTCGGCAATTTTATTGAATGCTCAGCTTTCTCTAGTGGTAACGCTGCTCGCTGTTATCATGATTGTGTATCAGCGTTTTCTGGGAAATTTATTTGACTACAACAATTTAAACCATCTCAGTAATAGCCTGCTGTTGGTATTTTTATTCTTGGTGGTATATGCCATAGGGCGTATTGCAGTACAGCGTTTTAAAATTTTAGAAGCCCTTACTTTTCATCAATCCATTGAAATTCATCAACTCCAAAACATTAACCGTTATATCTTGGAGCAAATTGAGGATGGATATCTGGTTTTAGATGAAAGTAATCATATTGTTTTAACCAATCCTGCTGCCAATACCTTATTAGGTATTCATTTACCTGTTTCCCATGAAAAAACGCCCTTAATCAAATGGCAACCCGATCTATTTGAACTGATCAAATTCAGTGACCTAGAAGATGGTGAAGAGTTCACTTTTGAGTCACAACAAAGTTTGTATACCGTCCATGTACGTGTCAAACATTTGGTCGTACCTGAACAAGCATTAGTTTTATTAATTCTCAAAGATGCTCAGAAATTAACTCAGCGTGTACAACAACTTAAACTCGCAGCGCTCGGACAACTTTCTGCCAGTATTGCACATGAAATTCGCAATCCTTTAGCCGCGATTGTGCAAGCCAATGAGCTGTTTAATGAAAGCGATGCGCATCAACAACAAATGCTCACTCGTATGATTCGTAAACAAGCAAAACGTATCGATCGGATTGTAGAAGATACTTTGGCAATGGCACGCAATAAACCGACTGAACCACAAAATATTCATCTTGTGGAGTTCTTTGAAAGTTTATTTGAAGAGGATCTAGTCGATGTCAAACACATGATCCAATTAGAGCTTTCAGAGAATATTCAAATCTTATTTGATGACAAACAGTTGCGCCAAGTGCTGATCAATTTGGTGAGAAATGCATTAAGACACAACGCATCGGATATACCTTATATCGAAATTAAAGTACACGCTGAAGAGACTAAAGTTCGAATTGATGTTATCGATTTTGGTTTAGGGGTAGCAAAAAGAGACCTTTCTCAACTGTTTAAACCATTTTTTAGTACCGAAATCAAAGGAACTGGTTTAGGATTGTATTTGTCTCATAGTTTCTGTGAGGCGAATCATGCAAAGCTCACTTATGTAGAGCGACAACAAGGAGCATGCTTCAGGATTGAATGCTCAATAATTAATTGATTAGATTAGGTTTTTCGGGGAAATGGCAACTAAACAACCACTCGTCTTGCTCGTAGACGACGAAGAGGACTTGTGTCTTCTCATGCAAATGACACTTGCACGTATGGGAATTAAGACACATTTGGCTTATCGTGTAGAGCAAGCAAAAAAATTCTTTACTGAATTTCAATATGATGCATGTTTAACTGATTTAAATCTTCCAGACGGCAACGGTTTAGATCTCGTCCAACATGTCACCCAAAATTACCCAAATACTCCGATCGCTGTGCTGACGGCCTATGGCAATATGGACATTGCGATTGCAGCATTAAAAGCCGGGGCATTTGACTTCGTTAGCAAACCAGTCAACCAAGTGCATTTGGATCAATTGATTCAAAAAGCATTGAATCGACCACGACCTGAGCAAGAAGCGGCTGAAACAGCCTTAGAAAATAAACTCCTGATTGGACGTTCTGCGCCAATTCAACAACTGCGCATTGCATTAAAGAAAATCGCGCGATCACAAGCGCCTGTCTTTATCACTGGGGAGTCGGGAACTGGAAAAGAAGTTGTTGCCAACTTGGTTCACCGCTTAAGTAATCGTAGTGAAGGGCCTTTTATTGCCATAAACTGCGGTGCAATTCCAACAGAACTGATGGAAAGCGAGCTTTTCGGGCACAAAAAAGGCAGTTTCACTGGGGCGACCCAAGATAAACAAGGTTTAATTTTATCAGCACATGGCGGTAGTTTATTTCTCGATGAAATCGCTGAACTGCCACTCAACATGCAAGTAAAATTATTGCGTGCAGTGCAAGAAAAGAAAATCCGCCCTGTAGGCTCAGACCAAGAAATTGATGTCGATTTCCGTGTGATTAGTGCCAGTCACCAAGATCTTGAGTTACTGGTTCAGCAAGGACGATTCCGACAGGATTTATTTTTCCGTATCCACGTTATGGATATCGTACTTCCTCCATTACGTGAGCGTGGACAAGACATCTTGTTATTGGCAAATCACTTTATTCAGAAAATTAGTCAAGAATGGGAACTCGCTGCCAAGACATTATCATCTCGTGCAGAGCAATTCTTGTTACAGCAATACTTTCCTGGTAACGTGCGCGAACTGCGCAACATCATTGAACGAGCTATGACCCTCAGTGATGATGAAACGATTGATTTGGCGCACTTACAAACAGCCCCATTACGCAGTCCAATTTCAATGCCATCAGCTCCGTCTTTTATCCAAGAAGAAGTTGAGCAACCACAATACACTAGCCCAAGTACGAGTTCGAAAAAACTTCCACCTGAGGGATTAGAGCGTTATTTAGAAAATATTGAAAAAGAAGTTCTAATGAATGCATTAAACCTAACTCATTGGAATCGGACGCTCGCCGCAAAGAAATTAGGAATGACCTTCCGTTCCTTACGTTATCGTCTGAAAAAGTTTGGTTTAGACACCGAAGAAGATGAGTAATGACTAACTCAAAACCTCGATTCATGGATCGAGGTTTTGTTTAATTAATATCGGCTTTTTAACACTAAATCAGCGATATGTTCTAAATAGTATTCTTCTTTCATTTCTGGCTGCAAAGCATAGTTCTGATGAGGTTGAATGCCTTGTCCTTCGATCATCGAGCCATTCGGCGTATAATAATGCGAAACCGTCATTTGTAAAGCGGCACCATTCGGTAATGGAAATAGCTTTTGCACTACACCCTTGCCGTAACTGGTTTCCCCAACAATCCAAGCACGCTTGTGTTCTTTTAATGCTGCGGCAAACACTTCTGCTGCCGATGCCGAGCGTCGATTAATTAATACACCTAGCTTCAAGTTTTGAAACTCTTTCGATGGTAAAGCCTGAAATTGCTGATCACCTTCAGAACGACTCTTCGTCGTGACAATCAGACCTTGATTTAAGAATAAGTCCGCAGATTCAACCGCAGCAGACAGAAGCCCACCTGGATTATTTCTGAGATCCAAGACCACTGCTTTTAGTCTTGGCGAACCAAACTCTTCAATTAATCGTTTGATTTCATTGGCTGTATCTTGCTGAAAAACTTTGACTTTAAGCACCAATACTTGATTGGGTAACAGCACAGGCTCAATATCGGTTTCCACTTTTTTATTTCTAACCAGAATCACTGTGCTTGTAGCATTCTCGGATAATATTTGTACGGTACTACCTATCGAACCATACAGCAGACCTTGTACTTGGTCTTGATTTAAACTTTTTAATTCTTGATTATCAACTTTAAGAATCACTTGACCATTTTTCAGACCCAGCTTATTCGAATCCGAGCCTGTTTTTAAGTCCTGAACTTTCCATAACTTGCTGTGCTGATCAAAGCCTAGATTAAAATCAACTGAAGCCAAATCGCCTTCTGTATATTGGATCAGTTGACGATATTCCTCAGCCGACAGATAACGCGAATAAGGATCTAAACCACTGACCAAACCTTTGATTGATTGCTGAAATAAAGCATCGTCTGATTTTTTTTCAACATAATTATCACGGACAATCCCATAGATCTGCACAAACTGCTGAATCGACTCTATTGGCACTTCAGCACTTCGTGAGGGAGGATTTTCTCCCCATCCTGACAATGGCGCAGCAACAAGCGTATGCCCCCAACACAACAACAAACTGGCGAATAGAGCGCGATAAATGTTGTTGCGTGGGGTCATTCTTTCACCTTATTGTAAAGTAATTAGATTTTTTCCTTGCATCTCTTGCGGTACAGGGATATTCATCAAATGTAATAATGTTGGTGCAACATCTGCCAATACACCACCTTCAGCAATGGTTGCTTGAGTAGGGCCAACATAAATAAATGGAACAAGTTCAGTTGTATGCTGAGTATGTACTTGACCGCTGTCATAGTCTTGCATTTGCTCTACATTACCATGATCCGCCGTAATTAACATATGCCCTTTGTTTGCCATCACCGCATCATAAACACGTCCGAGGCAGGTATCGACTGTTTCTACTGCTTTCACCGCGGCATCAAACACACCTGTATGCCCAACCATATCTCCATTGGCATAATTCACCACCAATAGATCAAATTCGCCTGAGTTAATTGCACTGACCAATTCATCCGTCACTTCAATCGCACTCATTTCAGGTTTTAAATCGTAGGTCGCAACATTCGGAGACGGAATCAAAATCCGCTTCTCGCCCACATACTCATCTTCACGTCCACCGCTAAAGAAGAAAGTCACATGTGCATATTTTTCAGTTTCAGCAATACGCAATTGGGTCTTACCTAAGCTCGATAAATACTCACCAATCGAATTTTTTAATTCTTCTGGCATATACGCAATTGGTGCATCAATACTGGCTTGATAACGTGTCAACATGACGAATTTTGAGAGTTGTGGAACAACCTTACGTTCAAAACCCACAAAATCTTTTTCCACAAAGGCACGGGTAATTTCTCGTGCACGATCGGCACGGAAATTCATAAATACAAGGCTATCCCCATCTTGTACTTTAACAATCTCGCCGATACGTGTTGCTTTGACAAACTCGTCATTTTCTTCAGCAGCATAGGCCTGTTCTAGCCCTTCAACTGCTGAGTTTGCCACACGAACAGCCTCACCTTCGGTCATCAAACGGTAAGCTTCTTCGACACGATTCCAACGATTGTCACGATCCATAGCAAAATAGCGACCAATCATTGACACAATACGTCCTTGATTTGGGTATTGAGCAAATAAAGCATCTAATTTTTCTAATGAGGGTTGAGCACTACGTGGCGGTGTATCACGCCCATCAAGGAATGCATGTAAATACACTGTTGCCCCACGTTTTAGTGCAAGCTCACACATCGCAACGATATGATCTTCATGTGAATGTACACCACCCTCTGAAAGTAGGCCCATCACATGAACTGCACCATTGGCGGCCTTGGCTTTCTCAACCGCATCGACCAATACTTCATGCTCAAAGAAATCCCCTGTACGGATATCTTTTGTAATACGAGTAAAATCTTGATATAGCACGCGACCCGCACCAAGATTCATATGCCCTACTTCAGAGTTACCCATTTGCCCATCAGGAAGACCAACATCTTCTCCAGAGCCAGAAATTAAACTATTCGGATGCTTGGCTTTCATCGCAGTCAAATTTGGGGTTTGCGCAGCTAAATACGCATTATCTTCAACTGCTTCACGATGTCCTACACCATCCATAATTACAAGAACGTGAGGAATTTTGCCAGCATTTGCATCCGTCATAATGGACTCTCTGTTTGTCTATCATTTGATCGGCATAGTTTACCGAAATTTACATCAATTCTCTATGATCTTAACGATGGCTTTCACCAATGTTCGCGATAGAGCAAGCATATCGATCAACTCGCTATCTTGCTCGGTACAATAAATAGCTTCCGATCATAAACATCAGCACCACTGGCAGTAGTACAAACCATGCAGGTGACGGTGCATAAACCAAACTCGCGTATCCCATAAAATCTTGTAGATAGAAAAAACCGAGTCCCGTAAAGAGCGCAATCACCAATCTAAATCCCATAGATTGTTGACGTAAGGGACCAAAAATAAACGAACATGCGATCAACACCAAAGCAATCAAGGCAAATGGTGAGGCCACTTTCTGCCAAAATGCCAATTCATAGGTTTTAGGCACTTGGCTATATTCCTCCATATAACGCATAAAACTGATCAACTGAGTAGGAGATAAATCTTCAGGATCTATCGTTACCATATGGACATATTTTGGTTGCAATGCCAATGCCAGTGCTTGGTTGGCATGATCTGTTTTAATCGCATTCCCTTGAGGCAATAAATCAATCTGATGAGACTGTTCAAGTGTCCACTGTCCATCTTTAACAAAATTCCCTTGTTCAGCTGTAACAAAAGACTGTAAACGGTAGTTTTCGTCAAAATCAATGGATTGGATATTACGCAACTGACCTTGCGAGTTAGCATAATCAATATAGGTAAAACGCTGCCCTTCTCTCGACCAATAACCTTTAACTTCACCTAGTGCAGCGACGCTTCGTTGTTTTTTAATACTTTGGGCCTTTTCATTGGTATAAGGGATCACCCATTCACTCAATGTAAAGGATAAAACAATCAGTAATAAAGCTGACCGCATCACCCACCCCACGATTCGCCAGAGACTGATCCCGACCGAACGCATGACGATCAGTTCGCTATTAGAAGCCAGTGCACCCAACCCCAAAACAGAGCCAATCAAAGCAGCGACAGGTAAAATTTCATATAAATAACGCGGTGCACCCCATAACACATACAGGAATGCTTGCCACGCATTATAGTTTGGCTTTAATGAGCCCAACTCACCCAGATAGGTAAATAGGACTTGTAAAAAAGACAGCACCAACGTCGTACCGAGCATTGCCAGTACCGTGGTTTTTGTTACATGTTTGGCGACTATTCGACGTGCTAACATCACAACCCCACTCGTTGCATACTTTTCTTAATTTTAGGTGCTAATTTTTGTTTACGCGTAAACAGGGCAGCCGCAATACCATAAATCAACAACACTGCAGGATAAGCCCAAATATCTAGCTCTTCTTTACTAATACGCGTTTTAATCGCAATCATTAGTACGATTAAACTGGCAAAAATAAAGATAGCGGGAATCAGACGATAATATCGCCCTTGACGTGGACTTACCTCAGAAAGTGCGACTGCCAATAATAACGCCACGATCATCACAAATGGACCGAAAATACGCCAGCCTAATTCACTTCTCACCACGAAATCATCACGTTTTTGCCATAACTTTGCCATTGATAAGGCTTCAACATCCTCACTTTCAAACGTTACATCTTTATCATTTTCTAGACGTAAACGATAAGACTGAAACTCGGCTTGGGTATATCGTGGTTGATTCGGATAAATCTCGTAACGGCGACCTTGAACCAGATCGACAACGCTAGCAGTATCATTTTCAATTTCAACTCGTGTGGCCTCTTTCGCCAAAATCATTTGATCAGGCTTGTCCTCACGATCGGATTTATAATAATAAAAAATATCTTTTAAATTTTTTCGATCTTCTGAAAGCGAACCCGCATAAATGGTATAGGAACCAGAAGAAATAAATTCTTTAGGCCGTACCAAATCAAAGCCAGCTCGTACAGCTTGAGTCTGCATTAAGCTTTGATAGCCTCTTATCCCTGCTGACGTTCCCCAGTACATAAGTACTGCCTGTACAATCAGAAAAACTGCGGTCATTGGCAATAATAAGCGTGTTAACTGATTACGACTTACCCCACTACCATTTAATACTGCCATTTCATGATCGACATACAAACGACCAAACACCAACATCAAACCAATGAAGAAACCCAACGGCAAAATTAGTGTCAAAAATTCAGGCAAACGATAAGCAATAATACTAAGCAGTACGCCACCATCGAGACGACCTTGTGCAGCACGGCCAAAAATTTTGATGAGCTGCCCACCCATAATAATCAAGGTGAGCAAGGCCGTCACAACCAAAGAGGTGGACACCACTTGTTTGACGAGGTAACGTCGAATAATCAAAGTAATGCTTCCAAAAAACCAATCGAGGGGTATCGCTAGTTTACCCGAATGTTAAAAATATAAAACCTATCGCATGTTGCGGATTGCAACCTCATATCTGAAAGTGTTTAATGAGATTATCTTTATTTTTTTACCGATTAGGTTCTAAACAAACAATGAAATTTACTCTTCATCATACCTTTCCGACACAAACAGCAAGTGAATCTTTATGGATTTTGGTAGATTCAGAACAATTACAACATAATCTAAATACTTACCAAATCAATCAATTAGAAGAAGTTTTAAATGCAACTCAATTTAAAGCGAGTTTTAATGAAGGCTTAGCGTTAATTGCAAAGGTTGCTCAGCAGAGTAATGCTCAATTACTCGGAATTGGAAATGCTGCTGAGCTCAAAGCGACAAAATTAGCAAAACTTGCACAAACGATTATCAAATCATCACAAAATAAATTTAAACAAATTAGCGTTGATTTATCATCGCTACCTTTAGAGCTTCACTCACTATTTGCTTTAAGTTTGACTCAGGCTGCGTATGGTTATGACGAGTTCAAATCGAAAAAAAATGAGTTTGTACTCGAAACAATTCAACTTATAGCGAGCAAAACGACCTTAGATGAGGCCCAACTCGATCTTATTCATGCCGTTCAATCGGGTCAAAGCTATGCTCGCGACTTAGGCAACCGTCCAGGTAATATCTGTTTCCCTGAGTATCTTGCAGAGCAGGCACTTTCTCTAGCGGCTCAATACCCAGACCTATTAAAAGTAACGGTACTGGATGAACAGCAAATGGCTGACTTGGGCATGCATGCATTTCTTGCCGTTAGCAAAGGTTCAGACCGTCCAGGGCGTATCATCACGCTAGAATATAATGCCAAAATTGAACAAGCACCTGTCGTTCTTGTTGGTAAAGGCGTAACGTTTGACACTGGCGGTATTTCGCTAAAACCTGGCTTAGGCATGGATGAAATGAAATTCGATATGTGCGGTGCAGCATCCGTACTAGGGACCATGCAAGCCCTTTGTGAAGCGCAATTGCCGATTCATGTGGTGGGTGCAATTGCAGCCGCAGAAAATATGCCTTCAGGTCGTGCTACGCGTCCTGGAGATATCGTCACGACGATGAGCGGTCAAACAGTTGAAATCCTCAATACCGATGCAGAAGGTCGCTTAGTCCTATGTGATACGCTGACCTATGTAAAACGTTTTAATCCTGCATTGGTGATTGATATTGCAACCCTGACAGGTGCTTGTGTCGTTGCACTGGGTAAAGTCGTCAGCGGCCTATTCACACCAGACGATGAACTTGCCCAAGCACTCCAGCAGGCAGGCGAACAATCCCTCGATCGTGTATGGCGTATGCCAGTGATGGAAGACTATCAAGAATTACTGGACTCTCCATTTGCCGATATCGCTAATATTGGTGGTCCATACGGTGGTGCAATCACAGCCGCATGCTTCCTTGAGCGTTTTACCCGTGATTATCGTTGGGCGCATTTGGACGTCGCGGGCACAGCATGGTTATCTGGTCCAGCCAAAGGTGCCACAGGCCGTCCAGTTCCTTTACTGATGCAATTTTTAGCAAATCGTGTTGAAACGAAAAACTAAAACATGGCACAAGTTAGCTTTTATCTCTTTGAACAGAGTACCGAACGGCAAGTCGAAAGTGCTTGCCGTTTATGCCGAAAGATCCTGAATCAACATCCACAAATTTGGTGGTATTGTACGGATTCAGAGATCCAAAATGAGCTTGATGACAAATTATGGAGCTTTGATCCCAATAGCTTTATCCCCCATGGCGTCAATCAAAGTCATAGCCCAGTCTGTATTTCGGAACATTTACCACCTTCCAACGACTGGATCGTGTTTAATTTTAACAATCATGCACTTGAACAAATTCAAGATTTTCGCCACATTATCGAAATTATCGAGAATAATGAAACTGCGAAGCAACTTGGACGAGAAAAATTTAAAACGTATCGTCGTTTAGGTATCGAGCCTCGAACTTTTAAATTATAAATCGACAAACAAGCGTATCATTTGAGGAGTGTGGTGTGGCATTAAATGTAGGTCAAGATTTTAAAAAACGCTGGTTAAATACCCCTGAGGCTGTACGTCAAACCTATCAGGATGATTTAGCACGCATTTGTGATCTGCTATTACCACTAACCTCCATTCAAACTTGGCGTCAGCAAGAAGAACAAGCTGAACTGCGTTCACAGCAACGCATTGATCAAGCCTATGCTGATCTTAAAGCAGAGTTGATTGAACAAGCCCGTATCCGTAAACAACTTGCTTTAGAAAAAGCCTTAGCTGAGAAACGTGCTGCTGAAGCAGCCTACGCAGCCCAACTTCAAGCAGATGAAGCACGACAGTTTCAACAACAAACTGAAAATCTCTTGGCGTTACGTGAACATATTGATCAAGAAATCGTTGCACAAACGGAACGTTATCAAAGTAATCCTGAACAACCAAGTGTGGATTATGCTCAAGGACAACGACTCATGATTGATGATCAGCAAATTCTTTCAGAACTAGAAAGTGTTCGTGTTCGACTCGAATTAGAAGCTGAAAGTCTAATTGAACAAGCCGTGACTGTATTCCGGGCTAAACTACATGCACTGGCACAAGACGAAATCGAATACATCTTGAAAAATAGTGAATTTTCTAACGATCAGTAAATATTAAAAAGCCCAGCTAGACTGGGCTTTTTAATTAGCTAGATTTTTATTTTAAAAATCCATTTTCAGCTAAAAAAGCCATACTAATATTCGATTCAGCTTTTTGCTCAGCGGCCTTATCACCTAACAACAAACGCTCAATGTAACGCGCAAGTACATCAACTTCCAAATTCACTTTAGTGCCCACTTGCCATGTTCCAATGTTAGTCCGTTCTGCAGTATGCGGAATCAAGTTTAAACTCAAAATATTGCCACGTAGGTGATTAATGGTCAGGCTAATTCCATCTACCGTCACAGATCCTTTCTCCGCCAAATATTTTGCTAGTTCAACTGGTGCTGTAACTTCAAAATAGAGGGAGCGCGCATCTTCACGAACCAGCGTAATCTCGCCTAAACCGTCAACGTGACCACTCACAATATGCCCACCAAAACGTGTCGTCGGCAGCATGGCTTTTTCCACGTTGACTGCTTGACCAACTTTCCATTGACCCAGTGTGGTACGGTTTAAACTCTCACGAGAAACATCGGCTGCATACCAATGATCTCCCCACTCAATCACAGTGAGACAAATCCCATTGGTGGCAATTGAATCGCCCAAATGCACATCAGACATGTCTAAATCAGTCTGAATACGCAGACGAACATCACCACCTACACTTTGTAAGCTTTCTACCTTACCTAAACTTTCAATAATGCCTGTAAACATGGGACTTTTAACCTACCTTTATTGCAGTACGCATCGCAGTAAAGCAAATACCTTAAAGCAAAGAAACCCAGATAACAAGGCACGCTTAGTTCAAATTCAGATGAATAAAAAGGGCGATCCTCTGACCGCCCATGTTGCTATAGATATAGATGAAGTGATCAACTATTGCATTTCTGATACTTGTTTTTCGACAGGATGCGTTTCTTCAACTTTATTGCTCAACAAGAAATGGCTAAAAAACAGTTTATAGCCCAATACTCCTAAGCAAGCCCCAACAATTGGCGCAAGAATAGGAACAATGAAATATGGAATATCTCGTCCACCCGTAAACGCAACGGGTCCCCATCCTGAAAAATAGGCAACGATTTTCGGACCAAAATCACGTGCAGGATTCATGGCAAAGCCTGTCAGCGGTCCAAAAGATGCTCCAATTACGGCAACCAATAGACCAACTAAAATTGGTGCTAATGGCCCACGCGGTAAACCATTGCTGTCATCACCAATCGCCATGATTAACCAAAGTAATAGCATGGTGATAAACATTTCCACCATAAACGCCTGACCAAGCGACAATAAATGATGCGGATATGTCGAAAAAATTCCAGCTAACTCAAGGCTTTCAATACTACCTCGTACCATATGATGCGTCTGTTCGAAATCTACAAACAAACTGCTATACAGTCCATATACCATCAACGCACCGGTTGCAGCGCCCGCCACTTGAGCAATGATATAAAAAGGAACTTTGCGTTTATCAAAGCCTGCAAATAAAGCCAAAGCGATGGTCACCGCTGGATTAAGATGTGCACCTGAAATACCTGCCGATAAATAAACTGCTAAGGCAACTGCTAAGCCCCAAACAATACTGATTTCCCACAGACCTAAATCTGCTCCAGCAAGTTTAAGTGCAGCCACCACACCGATACCAAATGATAAAAAAATTGCGGTAGCAAAAAATTCAGCTACACATTGCCCCAATAATGTGGGTTCCGAGCGACTCATAACAACCTCTCTTGGTCATCGCTACTCATAGGCAAGACCCTAAATTCAGCTCGGAAAACTATATTTATTTTCAAACTCGGTCAATCATCTTTGATAGTTTTTTGAACGATTGATAAAACTACTCCCTACCCAAATCAAACTTAAAGAACGAATAACCACCACATAAAGAGTATGCATAATTATTTGTTTTATCTATAAATTAATATAAAATACCATAGTAAATAAATTCAAAAAGATTAAGCTTCACCATCTAGAAATACAATAAAAATTACAAGATATTTATCATAAAAACAGTGAGTTATTTAACAAAACGATTCTATTTATTGTATTAACCGATTAAATAAGAGAATGAAATAAAAAAAACACCACTTTGTATGGCAAAGTGGTGTTTTTGTTATCTTACCAAAGTGCAAGTTGGGTACTATTGCCAGTGGTATCTACTCCACCTAATTCAGCAAAGTGATACAACTGCCCCAAAAGCTGTCGTAGTGGTGGTCCAGACTTGGCATGGGTATCAGTAATCACGATAAATTCTAGTACCCGCGCACGTTCAGACTGACGCTGCTTACTAACACGGTAACGAGGAACATCTTGCGTTAACAAAGTGACCTTGCCACGTTTTAAATTGGCGGTCAGTAAATCTTTTGGCTCGATATTCCCATCCGTCGAATAACTGGTCAAGATATAACGGGCATTAATCGTTTCCAATAACTTTTCATAGGCATCTTTGGCATGCTTGGAAGAATTATAAGGACTTGGACGTTCTTTGCGCCACGCACGATCAATCCCGCTCTTGAAACCTTTAGTATCAGGTGAAGGCAAATCAACCTGATCCCATAAAGTCAGCGCATTCAGGACATGATAGTTACTGCTATAGGCATGTTGATTATAAGGCGGATCGAGATAAGCAACATCAACTTCAAAGCCACTCATTTGATTAGCCAAATGTTGTGAATCAACACACCACACTTCTGCGGCAGGACGTTTTGCATCACCCACTTCACAGAAGCGGCTTGGTGTTAACCAAAGTAATGATTCGATTCGTTCCAAAGCAGTTTGAGTCCGTCCACCCCAACCTTGGTGGAAGCTTTTAAACACCCCACTGGTGTTGCTCACAAAACTTGCTGAGTAAAGTAACGGTGCGAGTAAAGCACTCATTTCAACATCATTAATCGCACCTTGTGCTTGCCAAGTTGCAATCTGCTGACGAATCGCATCAATTCGCATCCCATTACGACGCTTAAAGAACAAACGATCACGAGCAGGATCATAGACATCGTCATTACGTGGACACAAATTATGGGTAACCCAACCTTTGACTTCAGGCAAACGGTTTAAATAATCAATCGCTTTTTGATAGCCACCCAATTCTTTAAATGCTGGCGCATCAACACAAGCTAAAATCGCATGATTCAGCGCATGGCTATACGGTTCCCAGTCATTGGCAATCACACGGTAGCCATTTTGACGGGCTAAACGAGAAACCACCCCACTCCCTGCAAAAAAATCAGCAAAAATCGGTGGATTCTTTTTCTTGCTATTCAACGTCCCAGTAATCTCAAGCGCTTCTAAAATAAGATGCAAAAGACGACGTTTATTCCCAAGATATGGAACAAGCTGATGAAAAAGATATTCATCAGTCGTACGGGCAGCATGACGGCGTTTGTGATAAACCGATGGTTCTGGATTCATATCATCTCTTGGATAGGGAGCAATCTTAGGCGAATATCTTGCCCAAGTTGGGTTACATCGACCAACTCAAATCGTCGTTGTTCGGCCATTTGGCTAAATTCAGCATTGAACATCGCCCGAGCAGATTGACCCAGTAAAGTTGGAGCAACATAACTAATCATTTCATCAACCAAACCCTGTTGTAAAAAGGCAGTCGATAAAGTTGCACCCGCCTCAACCAATACATCATATATTTGGTATTGTTGAGAAAGGGTCTGTAATAATTGATTTAAAGGTTGCGGTGACAATTGTATCACGCCTAAATCAGCAAGTTCTTGGCGAAATGGTGTCATCACCATCACGGTTTCAGGATTTTTCAAAATCTTGGCTGTAAGCGGCAATTGCCCCTGACGATCTAAAATAATTCGCTTTGGCTGCACCACTGTAGAAAGATCAACACCCTCTAGTACTCGGACATTCAGCTCACAATCATCGGCTAAAACCGTTTGAATGCCTGTAATCACCGCACCAGAGATCGCCCGCCAGTGTTGCACATCTTGTCGAGCCAAGGTTCCTGTAATCCATTTTGACTCCCCAGAAGCCATCGCAGTACGCCCATCTAGACTTGATGCAATTTTTAAACGGACATAAGGTAAACCTATAGACATTGCTTTTAAAAATCCTAGATTTAAACCTTTTGCAATCTCGGTGCAAACACCCGTTTCAACCTCTATCCCTGCATCTAGCAAGATCTTTACACCTTTGCCTGCAACCAATGGATTCGGATCCGAACAAGCAATCACAACCTTCTTCACTTGTGCCTTTACTAAAGCCTCAGCGCAAGGCGGTGTGCGACCATAATGTGCGCAAGGCTCTAAGGTCACATAGGCCGTTGCATCTTTTGCATTTTCACCCGCTTGGCGCAATGCAAAAACTTCTGCATGGGGCTGACCTGCTTTTGGATGAAAGCCTTCACCGAAGATTTTCCCATCTTTGACAATGACACAACCTACATTGGGATTGGGTTTAGTTGAATATTGCCCAAGTCGAGCCAAATCAATTGCCCGTTGCATCCAATACTGCGCTTGAGATAAATGATTTGGGGTTAACTCAGACATAATCTCTCTAACTTAGACTTCATTTTCACGTTGTTGCATCTGCTCAATCTGATGGCGAAAAGCTTCAACATCTTGGAAATCTTGATAAACAGAGGCAAACCGAACATAAGCAACATGATCCAATGCAAACAATGCTTGCATTACAATTTCACCAATCATTCTCGATTTCACATCACGTTCACCGAGACGACGGATTTGCGATTGAATATCACTGAGAACCGTTTCAATCTGTTCTTGGGTCACAGGACGTTTTTGTAGTGCATGCATTAATGAACGGCGTAATTTTGCTTCATCAAACGGCTCACTTTTACCATCTGACTTTAACACACGTGGCATCACAACATCATAGCTTTCAAATGTTGTAAAACGCTCACCACAAACCACACATTCACGACGACGCCGAATTTGGCACCCTTCGGCAGCCAAACGGGAGTCAATGACTTTACTATCAGCGGCGTTACAAAATGGACAATGCATAATGGTGCGTTATTTCCTCACTTTGCTTAAGTGTAGCAAAGTTTCTGCAATTGCTGAACTAGAGGACATTCAACCTGCCACAATGCATAAAAAAACAGCTCCTGACTGGAGCTGTTTTTTTAGATCAATTTTTCTGATTATTCAATACGTTCGCCATGTTGGCTAAGGTCAAGACCTGTACGCTCATCATCAGCGCTAGCACGAATACCAATCGCAAGATCAATCACTTTCAGGATAATGAAGGTCATCACAGCACTATAAGCGATAGTTGCAAGCACGCCTTCAACCTGAATCCATAATTGTGCCAACATATTGGTTGGCGCATCATCGCCCATAATGAACGAGCTTGCAAAAACACCCGTCAAGATCGCACCAATAATACCACCGATACCATGTAGACCGAATGCATCTAAAGAATCGTCCGCTTTAAGCATACGTTTAAGAACAGTCACTGACCAGAAACATGCAGCACCACCGATCAAGCCCATGATTAAAGCACCACTGACTGTTACGAAACCAGCAGCAGGAGTAATAACCACTAAACCAGCAACTGCACCAGACGCTGCACCTAAAGCAGAACCTTTACCGCGTACAATTTTCTCAACCGCCAACCAAGATAGTGCCGCTGCTGCTGCTGCTACTTGAGTAACAACCAATGCCATACCTGCGGTACCATCTGCTGCATACGCAGATCCACCATTGAAACCAAACCAACCTACCCAAAGGATGCTTGCACCAACCAAAGTTAAGGTTAAGTTATGCGGTGCCATAGACTCTCGACCTAAGCCAACGCGCTTACCAATCATATATGCCGCAACTAAACCAGCAACACCAGAGTTAATATGGACAACTGTACCACCAGCAAAATCAAGTGCTTTACCAGTTAACCAACCACCACCCCAAACCCAGTGACAGATTGGAGCGTAAACCAGTACAACCCAAAGTGCGGCAAAGACCATAAATGCTGAGAACTTCATACGTTCTGCAACAGAACCACTGATAATGGCAACAGTAATAATCGCGAAAGTCATTTGGAAAATGACATCGATAATTTCAGGGAGTGCGCCACCTGTTTCTGCCGTAATACCCGTGAGCATGACTTTACTGAAGTCACCCATAAAGGCATTACCTTCGCCATAAGCGATAGAGTAACCAATAATGACCCAGACTACGCTGACGATCGCTGCTGCGCCAAAGCTATACATCATGGTAGATAGAACGTTTTTACGACGTACCATACCTGCATAGAACAGTGCTAAACCAGGCAAGGTCATAAACAAGACTAAAGCTGTCGATACAAAGATCAACATTGTGTCAGCTTTATCTACAGCTTCCACTGCCTCTTCTGTAACTGCAACAACTTCTGTTTCAACAGCCTCAGGTGCATCCGCAACGTCAGTTGTCGTAGATAAGACAACTGCTTCGGTAGTAACAGCATTCTGTTCAGGATTTGGTTCTGCCCAAACGACAGTCGAACCACCTAAGAGTGCGCCAGATAGACTGAGCGCCATAAGCATTTTTTTCATTCGTGTCCCCCAACCTCATTTTGTGAGCTATTTCTCTTAATTTCTAACTCAGCAAAGTTTGTGCCAATTTAGACAGCATCTGGTCCAGTCTCACCCGTACGGATACGGATAACTTGTTCTAAATTCGTGACAAAGATTTTCCCGTCACCAATTTTTCCAGTGCTTGCGACACGAGTGATTGACTCAATAACCGCATCAACCATCTCATCGCTAATCGCGATTTCGATTTTTACTTTCGGTAAGAAATCAACCACATACTCAGCACCACGGTACAATTCAGTATGACCTTTTTGACGCCCGAAACCTTTGACTTCAGTTACGGTAATCCCTTGAACACCAATATCAGAGAGTGCTTCACGCACATCATCTAACTTGAATGGTTTAACAATTGCAGTTACAAGCTTCATGTGTGTTTTCCTTCGGCTTATTTTCACCAGTAAGGTTTTATGTTCAATTTTCATGCCAATATTCAAAGGTTGGGGGTTTTTAAATATTGGACATATGGCTTCTTTATAACCTATTTAAGCGAATAGAAGTAGATCATCAATAGAAAATAAGTATCATTTGCCAAGATTTAACTAGATTTCTCAGTCACATCCCAAGCTGCTCAGCAGTGCTAGAGGATTCCAACAAGCAGTGGTACACTGAGCAGCAAATATACATAACTTATTGAGCACTTTATGATTGAAACTCTTTTACAAGCGATTTTGCAGCAAGTTGATCAACCTAAAAAAGACTTGGAAAAAAACTTGCGAGCATTGTTAAATGAAAGTATCGAAAAATTAGATTTGGTTTCTAAACAAGAGCTCGATCGCCAAAGAACAGCCCTAAATTTAGCAAATCAACGTCTCACCGAATTACAGCAGCAAATGAAAACTTTAGAGGAAATGGTGCAGAACAAAAAATAGGCACCAACTCGGTGCAAAAAGCACCTCAAAATGATTAAAAATAAAGCACCACAATGGAACAACAATAAAATGTCTTTTGCAAAAATTTATACGAGGGGATTATTGGGGCTACATGCGCCTCAAATCGAGGTCGAAGTTCATATCAGTTCAGGGCTACCCTCTTTGACCATCGTTGGTTTACCCGAAGCTGCTGTCCGAGAAAGTAAAGATCGTGTTCGTTCAGCAATTATCAACAGTGGATTCTTGTTTCCAACCAAACGTTTAACTATTAATTTGGCGCCAGCAGATTTACCCAAAGATGGGTCTCGCCTAGATTTGCCCATTGCACTGGGTATTTTGATTGCATCAGGGCAATTACCAGAACAATGTACGGATGGGTTTGAATTTATTGGTGAATTAGCACTTGATGGTCATTTACGCCCAATTTCTGGTGCATTGACCATAGCAATGGCCTGTCAGCAAGCCAAGCATCGTATGTTACTCCCGACTGCAAACTTAGATGAAGCGAGTCAACTCCCAAACTTCGAAGTATATGCGGCTCAACATCTTCAAGAAGTTTGTGCACATTTTTTGGGCAACACCAAGCTCAGTGCTGCACCACAACGAGAAAATATCAACAGCTCACAATATCAATTTGATCTTGCAGATGTGAAGGGGCAACTTCGCCCTCGCCGTGCACTCGAAATTGCGGCCGCAGGTGGTCATTCATTACTGTTCAAAGGTCCACCTGGAACAGGAAAAACCTTACTTGCCTCACGTTTACCTTCTATTTTACCACCGCTCAATGCTCAGGAAAATTTAGAGGTTGCCAGCATCTATTCCGTCGCAAATGCACAACATCATTTTGGACAGCGCCCATTTCGTGCGCCACACCATACCGCATCTGCAATTGCATTGGTTGGAGGCGGCTCACAACCCAAACCTGGTGAAATTACACTGGCCCATTTAGGCGTGTTATTTTTGGATGAGCTCCCTGAGTTTGATCGCAAAGTTCTTGAAGTATTGCGCCAACCCCTAGAATCGAAAGAGATTGTGATTTCCCGTGCTGCCAGACAGATGACTTTTCCTGCCAATTTCCAGTTTATCGCGGCTATGAATCCATGTCCCTGTGGCTATGCATTTAATCAAGATAGTCGTTGCCAATGTTCACCCGAAAGCATTCAGCGCTATCAAAACCGTATTTCTGGTCCATTATTAGATCGTATTGATCTTCATATCGATGTTCCTCCATTACAAGCACAGGAATTGCAAGATCAAACAGCAAGTGAGGACTCTGCAACCGTTCGCAAACGCGTCATCAGAGCCTATCACCAACAAATCGATAGACAGCAATGCTTAAACCAAGCACTTTCACCAAAACGATTAGAACAATACGCTCGTTTAGATGAAAGCTCTGCCAAAATTATTGAAATGGCACAACAACGTTTGAATCTTTCTGCACGTGCCTACCATCGGGTACTACGCGTTGCTCGAACCATTGCAGATCTAGCAGAAAGTGAAATTATCTCAAGCAGTCACTTAACAGAAGCCTTATCTTATCGAGGCAATTCAAATTAAATACACCTAAAAAAGCGACCCTCAGGTCGCTTCAATTCTTCTTATCATTAAAAAGCGTAACCTAAGCCTAAAACGACTTTATTCTTATGTTTGGTTTCATCACGCGTATAACCCCCAAAAATATAATCCAAACTCCAGGTTGCCCCCGTCTCACCTAATGGATGTGACACACCTAAGGTTGCATGACGGAACGCAAAATCTGTTTTTGTGACATCACCAGCTTTGGCTTGATAGGTTAAATACTCATCATCGTCACCATAATAATACGCTGCAACTTGTGCTTTCCCTGTGAACCCACCTGGTAGCTTTGGTGTATAAGTTGCCAAGAAGTAGGTATCACCTTTGTTGCCAAAAGTCACATTATTCAAAAGCGTTTGTGCGGTTACAGTGAGATCTTTATAACTTAATCCGACAATTGCTTCATAACCTGTCGATTCCCATCCCGGATAGTAATAGTAAATGGTCCCGCCCACTTGAAAGCCTAAATTCTCAGTAATTTTCCCTTTATATCCAGCATAAAAATCATTTTCGAATGATTTTTTCTCTTGAGGCACATAATCTGGTGAAGTATTAAAGTCAGCATAAGCAGCAGTCAATGTTGAAAACCAGTAGCCCAGATAAAATCCACTGTCATGCGTATAATCAAGCCCACCCTGAATCGCAGGTGTATCACTTTCAGGTGAATTGGTCATCCCACGTAAGTTATAACTTGATACAACACTAATATTTCCTGAAATCGAGCCAGGAAATGGAAGCTTCGATTCTTCCGCAAATGTAAAAGTTGATGCTGTTGCAACAACCCCTGAAACAACAGCTGAGCATGCAAATTTCATCATATTGATTTCCCCCATGATTTAGACATTCAAATGATTTAAGTTTAAAAGTGCATCATGGTGTAATTTGCAAATGCTATGCCAAACAAATTAATTAGATTAAAAACAACAACTTAAATAAAAAAATACCTAATTTAAAGTTTTTTAATCTAAAAAATCTTATTTTGATTTGAAGGAGATCTCCAAACTGAAGCAGTTTAGAACTTAATGGGGCGTTTCACACTTAAATAGCAAAATAATGGAACATACATGCATGCCTTAAATCTAAAATATTCTTATTTTTCAATAACAAATCGGATTTAAAGCTCTACTTGGCTGATCATTTAGTTGAGCAAAATCTGAAAACACATAAAGTATATTTTTTCAACAAAAATTCTGACATAAAAAAGCAGAGCCGTTGCTCTGCTTTTAAAACTCAAAAAGCTTAGAAGCTCTTAGTTAATGTAAAGACTGCACCAGTTTTTACACCACGCTTCTCGAACTTTGCTAACTCATCAGTATCAATATTGGTACCAATCGCTGCTAACTCAGCACTAAAACCTTCAATTGATTTAAAGTCATAACTTACACCAACTTTCCAGTCAACATAGTTGTCTTTTCCATTGAAAGCATCATCAATATCTACTTTGGTATAACCTACACTTGCGACACCGCCAAAACCAGTATCAGCAAAAGGAACACTATAAGCAAGATTTAGATACCAACCATCTTCGTCTGTACCTGCTACATCATTGCTATAGTTCACTGCCGCCAATAGGTTATCGCCAGTCACAATTGCATTATCAAAGCCAAGTTTCGCGTAGATTTCTAACCAATTTAAGTCAGATGAACTTGGATAGCCGTAATACCATAAACCAACATCTAAAGTAGGTTTACCAGCAAGTGGTAACTCTGTTGCATAACCAATGTATGGATCAAGTTCTAAATGAGTTGGATCATCTGAACCAAAATGTACATTTGAAGCCCACACACCAGCATAAAGACCTGATTCATGATCTAATTGAAAACCACCTTGAATCGCTGGATCATTTTCCGTTTGCGTGATACCACGGAAACGATAATCGGTTGTTAACGCAGCACTTCCAGAGAAGCTTAAACCACTTTTAGCAAGTGCGTTATCTTCTGAAGCGAAACTTACTGTTGATAGTCCAGCAACCATACTAAGTACAAGTGCCTTACATGCAAATTTCATCATATTGATCTCCCCCATGATGGATATTCGACTGATTTATGTTTTAAATTGCATCAGAATGTAATTAGCAAATGCTGTGCCAACTTCAAATTTTTCTTATAAAATATAGCGTCTGTCCCATAAAAGTGCTGTTACAAGTACAACAATGTGTCACAACCGCTCTAAAACACATGATTTCCCAACTTTTTATGATCAATTTAGAAGCAATAAACAATTTCAGGTCGTTTATTGCACAATAAAGATGCACCATTAAAAAATGCACGCTACTAAAATGCTTGAAATCCAAGTTATATATTCCACATATCAAAAATGCGCAATAAAAGTGCATATCTAGGTATTAGTTGGATTTGCAGGGATAGTGCCCTCTTATTAATGAAAAGATACCATTCGTCGGGATGTAATTTTTTGCAAATCAAATCGATAACTTTTTAACCAAAAAATAAATAAATCATTAAATTTAAAGAGAAAATACATACCTTAATCACACATTATATGCTGAATAAAATCAAAAAATACCACACAATATTACGACCAATATATAGTTTTTTATACAACATATTCATATACTTAATTTTATTTAGACTACTTTTTAAACAAGAAATAAATCATAATATTTTATAAGTATTCTATTTAAAATTAGTTAAAATATTTTAATAAAAATCTATCTTTTTTATGTATAACTTATACAATTGGTCAAAATTTCGGTTTCTTCCCAAATTAATTTATTTTATGAGGCTAACTATGCCAAAGGCACAGAAACTTACTTTAGCGGTATTAATTAATGCTGCGTTAATCACTTCAACATATGCAAGCGAACAAAGCGAAGCAAAAGGATTTGTTGAAGATGCGAATGGAAACGTTTTATTCCGTACTGGTTATTTAACTCGTGACAAAAAACACGGCAAAGAAGACACGAGCTCATACGCACAAACTGCAATCGTTAAGCTAGATTCAGGCTTTACTCAAGGCATTGTGGGATTCGGGGCTGGTATCATTGGTGATGCATCTTTCAAACTAGGCTCTAACAACAATGCTGGTAACGGCATGATTCCTAAGCACCCAGATGGTTCAGCATATGATCATTGGGTACGTGGTGGCGGTTATGTAAAAGCACGTGTTTCAAATACAACTGTTACCTATGGTACTCAACTCCTTGATCTCCCTGTTCTTTCAAGCAACACTGCACGTTTAGTACCTGAATACTTTGAAGGTGTATTAGCTACAAGCCGCGAGATTGACGGTCTTGAAGTAACGGCGGGTAAATTCACTAAGAACCAATACTCAGATCAAATCAAATCTGATGGTAATGAGTTGGATCGTGCTGTCGTTTGGGGTGCGAAGTACAAAGTTAATGAGCAACTCAATACAGCTTATTTTGGTACAGATATTAAAGATCGCTTAGAACGCCATTATGTAAACGTGAATTACAAGCAAGCGTTAGCAAATAATAGCTCATTGACCTATGATTTCAGCGGATACCATACTGATTGGGATCGCCAAGCAAATAACAGTTTGTACTCTTATATTGGCTCAGCAGATGATAAGTTCCAGAACTCTATCTGGGCAATTTCAACCACTTACAATACTGGTCCACACACAGTAATGCTTGCTTATCAACAAAATAGTGGTAATGCAGGTTATGACTATGGACTTGGTAAAGGCGTTGGAGATGGCCATCAAACCATTCATTTGCCAAACTCATACCTTTCTGATTTCATTGGTAACGATGAAAAATCAGCTCAACTCCAGTACAGCCTTGATTTTGGAAGCTTTGGGGTACCGGGCTTAAGTTGGACTACAGCATTTGTTTATGGTTGGGATATTGATGCCAATACAGCGGTTACATCTGGCAATACCGTTGTAGGCCGTGTACGCACAGCAGACAATGCAACTGAACGTGAGTTCTTTAACCAAGTGAAATACACTGTTCAATCAGGTTTTGCGAAAGATGCGAGCTTACGTGTACGTCACTCTTACTACCGTGCTAGCAATGAATATGAAAATGCTTATATCGGCGATACCAACGAATGGCGTATCTGGCTTGATATTCCTGTGAAGTTTTTCTAATTCATAGAATAGAAGCTATACATAAAAAAACTCCATTCAGTTGAATGGAGTTTTTTATTGGCCAGATAGTTAAATCATAACATCTGGTTGCAACCTCAAAGTCTTACTTTTTAGCAGCTTCGATGGCTTTGAGTACTTCTGCTTTCGCAACATCCGCACCTTCCCAACCACTGATTTTAACCCATTTACCAGGCTCTAAATCTTTGTAGTGAGCAAAGAAATGCTCAACTTGGCTGATCAATAGTTGTGGTAGATCAGTGTATTCTTGAACGTCTTTGTAAAGTGGAGATAATTTTTCATGTGGAACAGCGATCAATTTCGCATCGATACCACCGTCATCTTCCATGTTCAATTTACCGACTGGACGGCAACGAATCACAGAACCCGCAGCAACAGGGTGTGGAGTTACAACAAGTACGTCTAATGGATCACCATCTTCAGACAATGTATTTGGTACATAACCGTAGTTTGCTGGGTAGAACATTGCTGTACCCATGAAACGGTCTACAAATAATGCATCTGAATCTTTATCGATTTCATATTTGATTGGTGCTGCATTCGCAGGAATTTCAATAATGACATAAATATCATTTGGTGCGTCTTTGCCCGCAGGAATATTGCTATAACTCATATCAACACTCGTATATGTGAATTGAATATAAAAAATCGGTCAGATTATAACGTGAATACCAGCAAAATGATGCTGTATATTGGTATTAGAGCGAATGAATTTTTACATTCCATTTGATTTAAGTGATTTTTATGGTAATCACAAATAATAAAATTGGGCAAAGTATAGAAAAGAGCCAAATGATCGAACGCAAAGTTGCCCAATTTGCGAGATAACAAATTCCATAAATGACTCGGAAAACAATATAAGCCCATCCCAACGCCAAAATAAAGCGTTCAGGAATCACCATATATTCTGCCATCAACATCGCAGCAATAAACAAAGGTAAGCTTTCAAAACTATTTTGTTGAACTGCATTTGCCCGAGCGGAAAGACCTGTGGTTTTTGCTAAAAATTCACGAGGGTTCTGATTGTCTTTGGCTTGGAAACCACCCGTTGATTTTGCAATCAAGGTAAAAACATAAGGTAATAAACATGCGATGATAATAATCAATATAATACCGTTAATACCTTGCATGCGTTGACATCCATCTTTGAAGTTCGTCTCATCATGCTATCATAACTTAAACTTTCATTTGTACTTGTTCGATAAGCATTTTTGCGGTTCTGTATGGACTGCAGTCTAAGCTGAATAAAGTCTCGTTGTTTTATTTTTAGGATCCGTTTATGCAAAACCAAGATCAAAAAGAAATGTTGGATGTTCTCGCACAACAACGTCAACACCAACTCAAAGTTGATCGTATTCTAAAAATTGTGTTGCCTATCGTTGCATTTTTATTGAGTGTGATCTGTGCAAATCTTAACTGGCAATCAACATTAGGTACATTTTTGATTTTAACCATCGCTTTTTATGCCGTTGGAATTAAACGCCTCACGCTTTGGCACTGGTTAACTATTATTGTGCTCTATGTTTTTTCGGATAACTACTTTAGTTTCAATGGCTTTGATATAACTAGATTGCGCTTTCAGTTAATTACGATGTTTATTTTTGTGGGTATCGTCGGCATTGGTCGCCCTTATATTGATCGCTGGCTTATGAAAAAATCAAACTAGAAGATCTAAAAAAAAATGCCGCAATCTGAATTACGGCATTTTTTTAGATGGTGTTGACCATTAAAGTATTAAGCAGGTTTACGTAAATCTTTACGCAAAATTTTACCTACATTTGACTTTGGTAACTCGTCAATAAATTCAACATAACGTGGGCATTTATAGCCTGTTAAGTTCTTTTTCGCAAAAGCAAGAATTTCTTCTGTTGTTAAAGAATCATCTTTTTTCACAACAAATAATTTTGGAACTTCACCTGATTTTTCATCAGGAACGCCAATCGCAGCAACTTCCAATACTTTTTCGTGTTGCGCAATGACTTCTTCAATTTCACTTGGATATACGTTAAAGCCAGAAACCAAGATCATGTCTTTTTTACGATCCACGATTTTGAAGTAACCACGTGTATCCATGATACCGATATCACCTGTGCGGAAGAAACCGTCAGCAGTCATCACTTTTGCAGTTTCATCAGGACGATTCCAGTAACCTTTCATGACCTGAGGACCACGAATTGAGATCTCACCTTGTTCACCCTGAGGAAGCTCATTTCCATCATCATCTAAGATCGCAACATCAGTCAATGGCAATGGAATACCAATTGTGCCGCTGAATTCAGTTGTTGCTGGTGGATTTGCAGTTGCAACAGGAGAAGTTTCAGATAAACCATAACCTTCGATAATGATTGTACCTGTCACTTTTTTCCAAGCTTCAGCAGTTGATGGCAATACTGCCATACCACCACCCATCGCCATCTTAAGGTTACTATGGTCAAGTTGCTTAAATTCTTCGTTATTTACCAATGCATTAAACAAAGTGTTTACCGCTGGGAAGAAAGAAGGGCGATATTTACGTAGCTCATTAATAACCGCAGGTAAATCACGTGGGTTCGGGATCAAAATGTTTGCTTGACCTTTGTACATACCGTACATTGCACAAACCATGAATGCAAAGATGTGATAAAGCGGTAATGCACAAACAATACGATCACCTTTTTCACTATCAGATGCACCAAATTTGCTTGAGAATATTGCTTCGCACTGTAAAAGGTTACCCACTAAATTACGATGAGTAAGTTCTGCACCTTTAGATACACCAGTAGTACCACCTGTGTACTGAAGTACTGCTGTATCACTCAAGGTTAAGCTTGGACGCTTATAGTTACTTGGGTTTTCTTTGTTTAATGCAGTATTAAATTTGGTATGACCCGGAATACTCCATGCAGGGATTTGCTTACGTACTTTACGTAGAACAAAGTTAACGATCGTCCCTTTTAAAGTCCCAAGCATGTCACCAACAGTTGCAACAACAACATGTTTCACTGGTGTTTTACCAATAATGCTTTGGTAGACACTTGCGAAGTTTTCAATGATCACCAACACTTCTGAACCAGAGTCATTCAATTGATGCTCTAATTCACGCGCTGTATAAAGTGGGTTTACGTTTACAAGTACCAGACCCGCACGGAATACGCCCAATGCAACTACTGGATATTGGAAAACGTTCGGCATCATCACCGCAACACGTGTTCCTTTTGCTAACCCCAAGCTTTGTAAATACGTTGCAAATTTGCGACTAGCAACTTCTAATTCATTAAACGTTAAAACTTTATCCATAAAGATAAAGGCATCACGTGACCCAAATTTTTGGAAATTGCGTTCAAAAATATCAACAAGTGAGGTGTTTTCAGCAGGCAGTTCAACTGTTTCTGGAATTCCTGTCTTTTGGTATTCTGCAAACCAAATCTTTTCCATAATGCCATTATCTCCGAGTGGTAATCCTTAAAATGTAACAACGTTACTTTCCATGGCAAAACATTTTTTTTAACTTTTTGAATTGCCCTGTTCATCTATCCAAACAATATGAATACATCGTCATATATAACGTATTTATATCACAGAATACTAGCCCTATCTCTGAATGAAGAGTCTATTTGCTTTTTGATATCCCCGTGGTAAAAGTTGGCCCTTTGTTGCTCTTTTTCCTAGATATTTTTGGAGATCATCTCCCTTCAGTTTTAAGTGCTGTTGTCCTGCAGCGACTTGGATTATTTCATCTAATGCCAGCGTTGTCATGGATAAAATTTGCTCTTTTTCATCAAGTTGTATCAACTTGTTACCTTTACCTTTATTCAGAACTGGAAGTTCTGCTAAATCAATAATCAGTAAACGACCCGATGAACTCAAGATTGCAACATGCGTTGCTTGCTGAATTGGCAACAATGGTAATGCCTTTGCCTTCTCCATCACAGTTAGGAAAGCTTTACCTGCTTTGGCATTGGTATCTAACTGTGTTGCTTGAGTTTTGAAACCATAGCCATTCGAACTTGCCACCAGTAATTCATTCGCATCATCTTCGACCAAGACTTGAATAAACGACACACCACTTGCAGGTGAAAGTTTTGAACTCAACGGTTCTCCTAAACCTCGCGCCGAAGGTAAGCTACTAATCGGCAAAGCATAGCTTCGACCCTTTTGATCTAAAAAGTAGACTCGCTGATTGGTTTTACCCACAGCATGACTGAGATATTGATCACCTGCACGATAGTTTAAATTGGCAGCATCGACATCCGCACCTTTCGCAGCGCGGACCCAACCTGCTTCTGACAATACAACCGTGACCGTTTCAGCTGGCATCAAATCTTGTTCTCGAATTTGTACCGCTTCAGCACGGGCAACGATCGGCGAACGTCGATCATCACCAAACTTTTTCGCATCTTCTTTCAGTTCAGTAATAATTAAATTTTTCAATGATTCAGGATTTGCCAATTGCTCACGAATTACTGCCGCTTTTGCTTCTAACTCTTCTTGTTCACGGCGAATTTCCATTTCCTCAAGTTTAGCCAAATGGCGTAGTTTGAGTTCTAAAATCGCTTCGGCTTGAATTTCATCAATCCCAAAATGCTGCATCAACACAGGTTTTGGTTGATCTTCTTCACGAATAATACGGATGACCGTATCAATATCGAGATAAGCAATCAAAAGTCCTGCCAAAATATGTAAACGTTTTTCAATCTTGGTTAAATGATATTGCAAGCGACGTGTCACGGTTTGCTTACGAATCTCAATCCATTCCAACAAAATACGGCGAATAGATTTTACCTGTGGGCGACCATCAGCACCGATCATGTTGAGATTGACACGATAGCTTGATTCTAAATCCGTGGTTGCAAATAAATGACTCATCACCGTTTCAGCATCGACACGATTAGAACGGAGGACGATCACCAAGCGCGTTGGATTTTTATGATCTGACTCATCACGAATATCTGCGACCAAAGGTAACTTTTTCGCAATCATTTGATCTGCGATCTGAGTAATCACTTTTGACCCTGAAACTTGATAAGGCAGTTCAGTAATCACAATCTCATTTTTCTCTACCGTATAAATCGAACGCATACGGTAACTACCACGACCTGTGGTTTGAATTTTTAACAATTCTTCAGGTGGGGTAATAATTTCTGCTTTGGTTGGCAGATCTGGTGCGGGAATATATTCAGCCAATTTCTCATCTGTAGTTTCAGGATTACGAATCAGCGCAATCGTTCCTTTCACCACTTCACGTAGATTATGGGGTGGAATATCGGTTGCCATCCCGACCGCAATACCCGTTGTGCCGTTAAGTAAAATATTCGGAATACGAGCAGGCAGCGTGATTGGTTCTTTCATTGAACCATCAAAGTTATCTTGCCATTCACTGGTACCCTGCCCAAGCTCACTCAGTAATAGTTCACTATACGCTGAGAGTTTAGCTTCGGTATAACGCATTGCTGCAAATGATTTTGGATCATCAGGTGAACCCCAGTTACCCTGACCTTCAACCAATGGATAGCGATAGCTGAATGGCTGTGCCATCAACACCATTGCTTCATAACAAGCAGAGTCACCGTGTGGGTGATATTTACCGAGTACATCACCAACGGTACGTGCCGATTTCTTCGGTTTACCTGTCGATTTTAAACCGAGCTCACTCATCGCATAAACGATACGACGCTGTACAGGTTTTAGACCATCACTGATATGCGGCAATGCACGATCCATAATCACGTACATGGCATAGTTAAGGTAAGCTTGTTCTGTGAATTCAGCTACGGAACGGTTTTCGGTTGCATGATGTGCAAGGCTGGTCATTTCAGCGATTCATCCAAAATTATTTGTTATCGTCAATATTTTGTATGCTATGTGGATGCAAGCGTTGTGACAAGCCCTTGTTGTTGTTTAAACGTCAAATGGCGTCTTGTTCGGAGAATTTGTAATTGAATAAGGTACTGAACCAACTTTTCAGCTATCAAATCAGAGACTTTCTCTGAATAATTTCATTTTAACTTCATCAATATTCAAGATTTGCAAGTAGGTCAATTCATTATTAACGTTAAAGCCAAAACTGAAATTACAATCACGCACATATTCAGTTGTATTTTCTAAAGGTAAAAATACGAGTTCAATATAATTTTTACCCATGAATAATTGGAACTCTGTATCAAATGCATCCTTAAACCTGCTAGAAAAATCATCCGAATCATTCAACCAAGATGACACATCAAAAATTGGTAAATATACTTGTGCTAAATCACTAGAAGACAAATTCTTCCCTGTTTGAATCAGCTTATGACAGCTAAAGCTAACTAATGTAATTGTTGATAATTCACCAGTCTTTAAAAGGCCGATTTCAACTAAAGACGTATGGCCATTACCGCCTCTCCAATACAAATCTGGAGATTTTTCATTGAAATGAATATCAAAGGGTACATAACCATCTATTTCGACCGAATGATAGTGATAAGTACTTATATTAATTCTTTTTAACATATGATCACCTTCAATTGAGGTAATTCTTAATCAATGCTCATCCGTCGAAGAAGCCGACTCCGCATCATCATCTTTATAAATAAATTTTGGCATTTCCAGACCAAAATAAATCGCGATCAAACGTAGTGAGAAACCAAAAACTAAAGTTGCAATCACAGTCAGCTCGAGACCAAGCCCTAACTGTAAACACACCCAATAGCAAATCACCGCAACAAAAGAAATACTGGCATATAACTCACGGCGGAATACCAAAGGTACATCATTACACAAAATATCGCGCAAGATCCCACCTGAGACCCCCGTTAATACGCCAGCAACTGCCGAGACGACAAAGCCATGTCCCATTTCTAAAGCAATCTGGCAACCAATAATGGTAAAACCAATTAAACCAAGTGCATCGAGTACCAAGAAGATATTGCGTAAATGACGCATCCATTTGGCAATAATAATCGTCACAAAAGCCGCAATGCAGGTCAAAACCAAATATTCAGGATGTTTGACCCAAGTTAAAGGATAGTGCCCCAATAAAACATCACGTACAGAACCACCGCCCAAAGCAGTCACACAAGCAATCAATGTCACACCGAACCAATCCATACTACGGCGGCCTGCTGACAGTGCACCTGTCATTGCTTCTGCAGTAATGGCAATAATATAAATCACGGTGAGTAACATTTGCCTGAATCCTTAAACAAGGCGGAAAAGTGTGCGCTATTTTAAGACAAACTTAGATGAATTGTGCACAACATTGCTTAAATTTTTTCCCTGAGCCACAAATACATGCTTGTTTCATGGTGATTTGCATATCTAAAGTAGGATCAAGAAAATACCAACGCTGTTGATACAAGACAAAATGCGAAACTTCATGATGAATATGTGGCTGTTTTCCATCCTGATTTTTATCACAGTAATGCGCTTTAAACTCAACCAATGCATGTGTTTTATCGAGCTTGGGTTGATGTCGAAGCACCTCTAATTTTAACCATTGATTAGACTGACTCCAATCAGCAATCGCCTCTCGATCTAACAATGCTTGTTGTCCCAGAGCCGTTGTTTCCAAAATATAGTCAATTTGCTGTAGGGCAAAGGCGCTATAGCGCGAGCGCATCAATTGCTCAGCACTTTCAGCAACTTGCTGTTTTAAATGAAGCGGTTGACAGCATTCTACATATAAGCCGCGTCCACATGGACAGTTCTTTAACAGTGTCATGTTTCTTTCTCAAATAAAAATAGCCCGAGTAAAAACCATCATCATGTCACGATGGCCAAACCCTAGGGCTATTTAACTTATTTACTATTCTAATTACAGTTAAGCGATTCATCTTATTAAAAAGCTTTCGTCACTTATCAATACAATAGAACAAAGCCTTGCTTTCTAACGTTATACGTCTAAGCCATACTTAAATGTTTGCTCAACCTCGCTCAGGCTTTTCTTTAGCAACAATACGCACTTTTTCAATTTTGTGCCCATCCATTGTAACCACTTCAAATAAATATCCATCGGCTTCCACCGCTTCACCATTTTCAGGTAAGCGCCCTAGATGGAATAAAATATACCCGGATAATGTTGAGTATTCTTCACTCTCATCCACCAAATCTTTCGCCAACAAAAGTGAAACGTGTCGAATATCCGTTGAGCCTTCCAATAAAAGTGAGCCATCTTCTAGACTTTCAGCCGCTGCCTCTAATTCATCTTCATCTGGGAACTCACCAGCAATCGCTTCAAGAATATCAATTGGTGTTGCAATCCCCTCTATCGAACCGTATTCGTTGAGTACGATCGCCATTTGCAATGGTGCTTGACGCAGTTGCTCCATGACCATGAGAACTTGTGCATTTTCATGCACAATCACAGGTTCACGTAAATGTTTATCGAAATCAATTGCTCCTGTTTCAATATATTCATTTAACACTTTGTGAGTAAGAACAACACCTTCAATATTGTCCAATTCACCGCGAGCAATAATTAAACGTGAATGGGTCATTACCATTAAACGTTCTTTTAATTCAGCTGGATCTGCATCGAGATCCAACCACTCCAATTCTGGTCGTGGCGTCATCACCGATTTCACTGGGCGCTCAGACAAACCTAATACACCTTGTACTAAGACACTGTGATAAACGCCTGTATCTTCATCAAACACTTCTTTGGCATAGGCCTGTGTTGCCAATACATCTTCTGTTTCTTTGTGTTGATTATCGCTGTTAATGCCTTTATTGCCGAGCATTCGCAACACCGCAGAAGCAGTGCGATAACGCAAATCCGTGGTCGTTACCAATTTCTCTTGATTGCGTCGCATGGTTTGATTGACCGCCTCGACCAAAACCGAGAAGCCAATTGCGGCATATAAGTAACCTTTTGGAATATGGAATCCAAAGCCTTCGACAATCAATGAGAAACCAATCATCATCAAAAAGCCAAGACACAGAATCACAACGGTTGGATGTTTATTTACAAAATCCATTAATGGTCGAGAAGCAATCAGCATAATACCAATCGCAATCGTGACTGCGATCATCATCACCGAGAGATCTTTCACCATACCAACAGCTGTAATCACGCTATCCAACGAGAAAACCGCATCAAGTACGACGATCTGAACCACTACGACCCAGAACACAGCATGTACAGGATTTTCCTGTCTTAAAGCCTGCTTACCTTCAATACGCTCATGTAATTCCATAGTCCCTTTAAATAAAAGGAACGCCCCACCAAATAATAAGATCAAGTCTCGTCCTGAAAAGGCATGATCAAAAACATGGAATAATGGCGCTGTTAAGGTGACCACCCAAGCAATGGAGGCCAGCAAGACTAAGCGCATCAATAATGCGAGAATCAAGCCAATTCTACGTGCGGCATTACGTTGTTCAGGAGGCAGCTTCTCAGCTAAAATTGCAATAAAAACAAGGTTGTCAATACCCAGTACAATTTCAAGCACCACCAAAGTCGCCAAACCGACCCACGCTGCGGGATCAGACATCCATTCAAAAATCATAGATGTGACTCCCCTACAGAATCATAAAGATCGGCATGGATTTGCTGATTGAAAAGATCGGCATTGGCAGCCAAAACATTTTTTTTAGAAATATAAAATATCAAAGCGGAGTGACAACAACCACTACTCATAGAAGTACATTTTTTACTTAACGGATTTTCAGTATAGGCAAGAACAAAATAAAATTCATCATTTTTTATAGGGATGTTTTTTGCAATTCATTACGCAATACGCTTCCATACTTTGTATGCGAAATGTGCATAAAACTGTCATATCTGTGATTTAAACTAGACAAGCACAATGAAAATGATAAGGTAAAAATAAACCAAATGAATAGTGTTTTAATAATGACTGAAAAGAAAACGATTATATCTACTCCTATAAAGACAACCCAACCTCTCATCGCGTTGTACTGTGGCTCCCGCACAGGTAACAAGCCTATTTATCGTGACACTGCCATTGAATTGGCTCAACATATTGCCAATCAATCCTTTGGTATCGTCTATGGCGGAGCAAGTATCGGACTTATGGGCCAAGTTGCAGATACCGTCCTAGAGCATGGTGGTGAAGTCGTTGGTGTTATTCCTGAATTTATGTTGGATTATGAAATTGCACATAACCAACTGACCGAATTGCACATTGTTCAAAGCATGCATGAACGTAAGGCTTTAATGGCTGAACGTGCCAGCGCTTTTATCGCTTTACCGGGCGGATTGGGTACCTTCGAGGAAATTTTAGAAATTGCCACGTGGGGACAATTGAATCAACATCAGAAACCAATGATTATCTACAATGTAAATCGTTTTTATGATGCTTTAATCGCCCAGCTCGATCATGCTGTTGAAGAAGGCTTCCTACCACCACAGCATCGCGCCAAAATTATTATTTGTGAAAACCCAGAACAAATCTCTAATGTCATCAAGAACCTCAATGCACCAACACACATTGAAGTTTAAACATCACCTATAAAAAATGCGGATCAATCTAGATCCGCATTTTTATGTCTAAATTTAATATAGATTTACTTGATAAATGCTAGTGGTACCACTCACCTCATTACCCACAACCAATAGTGGCTTGCCATTTGGCGAGTCTTTGGCAGAGATAAAGATTAGACCTTCTGGTCCAAGATCACCATGTGCAGACAATGCCGTCGACGGATCAGCCTGATCCCATACTTCTCGTGTATTTAAATAATCTTGGAAAATTGGCTGTTTAGGATTACTGACATCAAATACCATGACCCCACCCATACGCTCAAGTCCTAAGAACAAGAATTGTTTGTTGCCAATTTTGCCAATCGTCAAGCCTTCAGGTTCAGGTCCTTTATTGCTGCTACGTCCGCCTAATGTGTTGCCTTTTTCATGATTGCTATTGAACCAATCTTGGCATGGAATATTCCGTGCTTTACCAAGTTTACATTGATCACTATTCAAATATTGTTCAATGAAATCACCCGAGTCATAAGCGATTTTAACTTGATTTTGTGTATCCCAAATTGAGAATGAGCGTCCACCCAACAGGTACAAGTCGTCGTACATCAAATAATCGGTAAGTGGATTACCATTGATACCAATTTTATCGCCAGCTTTTGAGTAATACACAGGTTTACCATTTTCAGTTTGGTAACCTTGTGTCCAGGTAATTTTTAAACGGCCCAATTGCTTGTCATCTCGGCAGTTACCAGCATCACCTTTGCTCGCACCACAGTAGGCAAAAGTGGTCGGATTCAGGTGCGCACCAGCAGCTAAATCACGTAATTGTGCAGGAAGATCATCGGCACAACGGCGATCAAAACCATCCTTGTGCACGAGATGTTTTACGCGCCACTCTTCAACAAATCCTTTGCTATTGTCATTGTCACAGCGCTGCAATTTATTCTTTTCAAAGTCTTTCAGCTTAGTTAGCCCAAAATATTCGGCTGTATTTTCACCCCATGCACGTGCATCACCTTCATTTGCAGAAATTAAATAGGTTTTTTTATCCGCGGCAGTATAAGCAGCAATCGCATCAGGATGATAAATCCCTTTAAGTCCATTCCATGCCTTGATCATAATATCTTGAACTGTTTTTTTACCGTCAAAATCACTCACATCCAAAGCATTACTTGAGTTTTTATTTGGATCCAGCATCGACTTAAAACCACTGTCGCTAAGCCCGTGATCTTTGAATCCCATTGCTTCAATCGAAGTCACCGTTGCCGTCGCAATATCTAAAACCGCGATCGCATTATTTTCTTGTAGCGCAACCCAAGCAGTTTTACCATCGTCCGAAACTGCAATATATTCTGGCTCTAGATCTTGAGCGACTGTCGCATTCGGTCCAAAAATACGAACTCCTTTGGCAAGTAACGCATCTTTTTGACTATTAAACGCTTTAAAATCAGCAGTTTTGACTGTTGGCTTGCTGATATCAGTCACATTGATCACACTGACTGAACCTTCTGGATCGGTTTGATAGTCATCAGAGGGTTCACCTTCATTGGCCACCAACACTGTTTTCCCATCTGGTGTAAACGTCAGCATATCGGGTAAAGCACCCACCTGTACATGGCTCAGACGTTTAAGATCACTGGCTTGATAAAAGGCAACAAAACCAAGATCTGTTTTATTCGCAGCTTCAACAGCCAAAGCAATAATGCCATTTTGGATGCTGACACTATTCACCTTTGCACCTTCCGCGATGTCATCAACAGTTAGTGATTGTAAATAAGTTGGCTTAGCTGGATCAGCAAGATCAAGTACATCTAATGCCCCCAGCTCAGCATTGACCACAAAAACACGTTTTGTCGCAGGGTCATAGGCAGGAATTTCAGCTGCACTCTTTCCAAAAACACCTGATTCATATCGGCTTAAAAAGCTCAACTGAATTCGCTCTGGTGTAGGCTCTACTACTTCAGGTTTAGGATCAGGATTTGATGATTTTTCTGTTTTGTCATCATCATTACACGCCACCAACCCCACTGACAGCATTGCAGTGAATAACACTGAAATCTTAAATTTCATGATCAAATTCCATAGATTTTATTTTGTAGAGCTAATCTAGTCATTTGAGGTGCAAATACGATGACATTTTCATGTCAGTTCGATGACGAGTCTTTGACAATTTTGGGCTTTATTTCAAATACAATTCTATTAAACTAAAGCTGATATTTCATACGTCACCACTCATGACAACAACCACTCATCAAGCCGTACAGCCTGAATTTCGTTTATTGGTGCTATTGGTTTCTATCGGCTTTTTTATGCAGGCCTTGGATACCACGATTGTCAATACGGCGATTCCTGTGATGGCAATTCAGCTCAATGAAAATCCATTACAAATGCATGGGGTAATTGTTGCCTACGTCCTATCAGTTGCTGCTTTTATCCCATTAAGTGGTTGGTTGGCAGACCGCTTTGGTATCCGCAATACTTATCTTGCTGCTATGGTGATTTTTAGTCTGGCATCACTCGGTTGTGGTCTGTCTCAGACCTTAAATCAACTCTTGATTTGTCGTGTTATTCAAGGGATGGGCGGCGCATTATTGATGCCCGTTGGACGCTTGGCTTTACTTAAAATTATTCCACGTAGCCAATTTCTTTCAGCAATGAGTTTAATGAGTCTGGCTGGTCTCATAGGTCCTTTGATGGGGCCGACTTTGGGTGGATGGTTAGTCGAAGTTGCCACGTGGCACTGGATTTTCCTGATTAACCTCCCCATGGGTGTGCTTGGGGTAATCATGGCGCTTAAAGTCATGCCAAATCAAAAAGAACCAACCGTCAAATCCTTTGATCTCGGTGGATTTATCTTATTGATGATTGCTATGGTGGGTCTGTCGCTTGGGATTGAAAATATCGCTGCGCCACAATATTCTGGCTGGATCAGCATCAGTCTACTGGTAATCGGATCTTTAGCAACGCTTGGCTATGCGTATCATGCACATAACCATCAGAATGCCTTATTTCATGGACGATTGTTCCGCTACAAAATTTTTTCAATCGGCATTTTAGGCAATTTCTTTGCGCGTTTAGGAAGCAATGCAATTCCCTTTATTTTGCCCCTGATGCTACAAGTCGCCTTTGGTTTTGAACCCTTTATCACAGGTTTAATGATGATTCCTTTGGTACTAGGATCCTTATTTTCCAAACCGATTATTCGTCCGATTATTCAACGTGTCGGTTATCGTCGGTTTCTACTGACCAATACCGTATTAGTGGGTTTATGTATCGCCAGTTTTTCACTGATGACTACGGACACACCGTTGTGGCTAAAAGTGTTGCATTTCTTTATCTTTGGGACGCTCAACTCTTTACAATTTGTCGGCATGAATACGCTGACTTTAAAAGATTTACCGCAGCATGATGCTAGTAGTGGCAATAGTTTCTTGTCCATGATTATGATGCTGTCGATGAGTATCGGGGTCGCTCTGGCTGGAACATTGATCAACCTCTTTGGTCAGCATTATCCAACTGCCTCTGTGACCAGTGCTTTTCATGCAGCCCTCATTGCCTTAGGTTGTATTAATATCATTACTGCGATGGTATTTTGGCAAATTCCTAAAGAAGTTGCTGACTAAGTGTAAAACAACAAATTTAATTAATAAAAAAGGAAATTTAAATGATTATTCCCAAATATTGGGCCGAAGCTAAAACAACAATTAAATTTGAAGGTCGCCAATATACGATTAAACGCTTTGGTTGGTCTGATGAAAGTCTAGAAACTGCTCAGCACCATGCCGAGCAACGTGTTCAAGAGGCGCTCGAACAACTTAAAATCAATAAAAAGATTCGACGTATTGACCATAAAGTCGCTTATAACGGCGCAGAAGGCTTACCTATTCGAGAGGAAATTATCACCCAGTACGATGATGTGATTATTACGCGTAACAGCTATGGTGTCTTATGTCTAAACACACCTGATGTATTATTTGCTGATATTGATTTTATTACTCAGCCTCATTCCAACTTGTATCTAATCGTTTTCTTTGTATTGCTGGCTTGCAGCAGTTTAGGCGCAGTCTATTTTTCTTCTTGGTTCATATTTGGTATTGGATTAGTCTTTTCACTTTTACTTGCGAGCACGATTACAAAATGGATATTTAAGCTCCAACAAAAACTCAAAGGCACACCTGAACAACAAGCTTTAGAGAAAATTAGAATATTCTCAACAAATTACCCCACATGGCATTTGCGTGTTTATCGCACGCCTAATGGTTATCGGATTTTGGTTATGCATCAAATCTTTGAACCTCGAGGTGAGCAGGTTCAATCGTTTTTTAAAACAATTTATGCCGATCCCAATTATGACCTGATGTGCAAAAATCAAAATTGCTTCCGCGCCCGAGTAAGCCCTAAACCATGGCGAATAGGTATAGAACGTTTAAGGCAAGGTATCTGGCCTATACCCAAGGAGCGCATGGCACTCAGAGAAAGTTGGATTCGTGAGTACGAGCGACAATCTAAAAATTATGCATCGTGCAGATTTGTGGCACAATTTGGTAGTCAAATGACTCATCCCAAAGCAAAACGAGTACAATCGATTCATGATCAGTATTGTAAATCCGACTCTCAATTAGACCTTGCATAACTTCTGACGACATGGCAAAGAAAGCAACGAAACATCCATATGCTCAATATTATCCAACTTATGTCAGTATTACTTTAGCTGTCGTATTGGGTATGCTGAGCTATTTCGGTTTGTTCTATCAGCAAAAAGCTTCAGCGCAAGACTATGCCATTCGTGGTTTTGATGTATCTCATCATCAAGGTGAAATTAACTGGAAAAAGATCTCTCCGCTGACATATCAATTTGTGTATATAAAAGCAACTGAAGGCGGTGATTTTAAAGATCGAAAATTTCAGGACAACTGGCTTAAAGCACGGGAGCAAGGCTTTCACGTTGGTGCATATCATTTCTATCGTTTATGTCGTGATGGCAAGGTACAAGCAGAAAATTTTATTGCGACTGTCCCAAACAAAGCAAATGCACTCCCCCCTGTGATTGATTTGGAATATGACAGCAACTGTATTAATACCTATACCAAAGAGCAGCTACTCAAAGAAATTCAGATCATGCATGATCAATTGCATCAACATTATGGCAAACAGCCGATATTCTATATTTCGAAGCGTTTTTATCATATCGTATTGATGGGCAGCTTTAATGACACACCGTTATGGGTACGTGATTACGAGGCTAAGCCCGAATTAAAAGACGGTCGTAAATGGCTGTTTTGGCAACACAGTCAAACTGGAAAAATTGACGGTATTCCTAAAGCAGTCGACTTGAATGTTTATGCCGAGTCACCACGCCAGTGGCGGATTTTTCTTGAGCAACAAGGCATTCAAGATGGCAAATGAAATACGCAAAATCATTCACATCGACATGGATGCGTTTTTTGCATCAGTGGAGCTGCGTGAACGCCCTGAACTTAAAGATCTGCCTGTAGTCATTTCATCGCATCATCCACGCGCAGTCGTTGCCGCAGCCTCATATCCTGCCCGTATGTTTGGCTTACGCTCAGCGATGTCGATGGGACAAGCCAAAAAATTATGCCCACACGTGATTGTGATTGAACCAAACTTCGAAAAATACCGAGAGGTTTCAGCGCAAATTCATCAAATTTTTCAGCAATATACGCCGATCATCGAACCCCTGTCTTTAGATGAAGCCTATCTGGATGTAACAGAAAATCTAAAGAATATACCCAGTGCAACTGAGGTCGCGACACAAATTCGTGCAGATATTTTTGCAGCAACAGGACTGACTGCTTCAGCTGGGGTTGCACCGAATAAGTTTTTGGCTAAGATCGCATCCGACTGGAACAAACCGAATGGTTTATTTGTGATTAAACCCCAACAAGTGCAACATTTCATCCAAGACTTGGCACTCAACAAAATTCCAGGGGTGGGCAAAGTCACACATGAAAAATTAAATCAATTAAATTTGCATACCTTAGGTGACCTACATCAAATAGAAGAAAATGTACTCATTCATCATTTCGGGAAATATGGTAAACAACTGTATTTATACGCACAGGGTATTGATCATCGTCCTGTTAAAGCCGAACGTGAACGACAGCAAATTTCCAAAGAGACGACCTTTGATGATGATTACACGCTTAATCAATGTAGTCATTCTTGGCTACCTTTAACCGAACAAGTATGGCGTAGTTTAGAAAGAAAAAAACTGACTGCTCGCGGAGTTAACGTCAAACTGAAACTGAAAAACTTTCAAACACTACAGCATAGTAAAAGTTTTAAACTACCGCTTCGCTCGCAACAAGATTTAGAACAAGTGGTTTTACAACTACTCAATGAAATGCATATCGATCCAGACTTTCAGTTTCGTCTCGTTGGTGTTGGCGTTTATCAACTGCAAGCTCTACAACAAGAATCACAACTTTCCCTATGGTAATGTTGTTTTTTTACACAACAGGACGATTTTGGTTCAAATTTATGTTTGCTTTTTATGCAGTTTTCAGTACTCTAAGCAACGCAGTAACATTATCCATGTTATTCGCTTTGCTAAAGAAATCCTCGCTTTTAGCATCTGCTCCTGTGGTTGGCGTGACGATCAAATCCGAATATTACAGGGCACTTCAAGTGTCCTTTTTTCATTAAAGAATTATAAAAATGAGTATTACTACTTTTCTCTACCACATCTTCCGCTAAACTAACTCAATAAAATTAGAAAATATTGATTAGTTAATCATGATGAATCAAAAACAAATTCTATGCGTTGAAGATGAAGCAGCGATTATTCTTCCTCTACGTTATGCACTTGAACGCGAAGGCTGGAGTGTTAGTTGGGCAAATACAGGTGCTCAAGCACTACAATATCTTTCAGAACAAACTTTTGATTTTATTATTTTAGATGTTGGATTACCTGATCTGAATGGTTTTGAAGTCTGCAAACAGCTACGCCAAAAATATCAAACACCTTTATTATTCCTCACCGCACGTGATGACGAAATTGATCGTGTTGTTGGTTTAGAAATTGGCGCAGATGATTATTGCACAAAACCATTTAGTGCACGGGAAATTGTGGCACGAATCAAAGCGGTTTGGCGCAGAATGGAAATACAGGCACAAAATATCTCATCACAACCATCAATCACCCAAGCAAAAATAACTCTACAACCTGCGACGTGGACGTGCAATCCACAGTCACTACAGATTCAATATCATGGGCAAATACTGCAACTAACACGTTATGAATATCGGTTGTTATTTTTATTGATTCAGCATCCTGAACAAGTGTTTAGCCGTCAACAACTAATGGATCATATTTGGGAACATCCGGAGCATAGCTTAGAACGCACAGTCGATACTCATATCAAAAGTTTAAGGCAAAAACTCAAACAAATTACCCCTGATGATCCTATTCGGACACATCGAGGGTTTGGGTATAGTTTGGTAAAGTTGGGTTAATCAATGTCCATCTTTATCCGCATTTGGTTTTTCTTTAGCTTGGTGGTCGTGCTAAGCCTAAGCTTTATTGCTTATACATTAAATCAACAGGTCAAACCAAATGTCCGCCAAGTGGTTGAAGATACACTCGCTGAAAATGCCAATATCATTGCCCAACTGGTTGCGGAAGATGTGGCACAACAAAAAGTCAGTACACCTGAATTTGACCAGAAAATTCAAGCTGCATTATCTCGCCAACTCAATGCCACTATTTGGCAGCATCAGAAAGATGAAATTAACCAACAACTGTATATTACAGATCAGCATGGTATTGTGATCTATGACTCCGAAGGTCAAGCCGTTGGGCAAGATTATTCCAAATGGAATGATGTTTATCTTACCTTACGCGGTAAATATGGGGCACGTTCTACGGCAACCAACCCTTATGACCGAAATAGCAGTGTGATGCATATTGCTGCACCAATTATCTACAAACAAGAATTAATAGGTGTAGTCAGTATCGGCAAACCGAATCAATCCGTACAACCGTATATCGCACGCGCAGAACGTCAACTCATTCATCAAGCCTTATGGATTGCGGCACTCAGCTTATTACTTGCCAGCATAGTGGCTTATTGGCTTAAACATAGTATAGACCGAGTGCGACGCTATGCCCAGGCACTCGCGCCTGTGAATCAAGCACCGTTTTTCTATTCAGCCAAAGAACTAAATCAAGTGACCCAAGCCCTGAGTGAGATGCGGGAAAAGTTGGAAGACCGTGCTTATGTTGAAAACTATGTCAATACGCTAACCCATGAGTTAAAAAGCCCACTTACGGCGATTCAAGCCAGTGCAGAGCTGTTACAAGATGATCTGCCCTTAGAAGATCAACAACAATTTGCAGCGCATATTGTTGAGCAAAGTCATCGCTTGCAATCTTTGATTGAACGCATGTTGTTGCTGACACGTTTAGAGAAAAATCAGCATGTTTTAGAGTTTCAAAATATTGATTTAGCAAAATTGATTCGAGATTGCTTGATACAACAATATAGTGCTCTCAAAATTAAACAGATCGAAATAGAGCTTAATCTTCCTGAAGATTGTGCAATCTATGCTGATCCCTTTTGGCTTAAACAAGCAATCAATAATATCTTAGATAATGCGAGAGACTTTTGCTCAGAACAAGGTCTTCTCGCCATTCAATTAAAGGAAAATAACATCACTGATGGCATTGAAATCCTGTTATTCAATGAGGGAGAAACCATTCCCGAATACGCTTTAAATCGTGTCTTTGAAACCTATTTTTCATTACCTCGTCCGCATAATCAGCAACGAAGTACGGGTATTGGTCTGAGTATTGTGCAGCAGATTATCCAACAGCATCAAGGTCATGTCACCATTCAAAATATTCCTGAAAATTATTTAGATTTTTTAGAGCGGCATAAATCAGGGGTACTAGTAAAAATTATACTTCATCGAAACTTCACATAAGCTTCAATTGCAACTCATTTAGAACGCATATGGATTCGAGATACTGCTCATATCACCATGACAATGGAATCCACCATGCGCAGAAACTTTATTAATCTGAAAATAGGAGCGATTTTGTTCCTTATTTTGATTTTTTATATTGGTCTCTTTTTTATCTCCAACTTGGTAGATGAACGCCAAAGCTATCAACAACAAGTGATTCAAGACATTGCAAAAGAACAAATTCGCCCACAACAAGTCATTGCACCGTATTTAAAACTTCCTTATCAAGTTCAAACCACATGCACCGATGAGCAAAAGAAAACTTACGATTGTACCCAAACATTATTTGTCACCATAGGCGCAGAAACTACAGATTGGACAGCTCAATTTAAAGTTTCTGATAGCACCTACAAACGCAGTATGTATAAAGCAATTAGCTATCAAAATCACATGATAGGTAAAGGTATATTTAAAGGCGCCACGATTGAATCGCAACGCAACTATCTTTGGGATCAAGCTGAAATCATTTTTCCTATCCAAGATGCTCGCGGTCTGAATGCCAAACCAAAAATTAATATTGATGGAAAAAATTATAAATTTGACTTTTCTGAACAAAGCCAAGGGCAACACAGCTTTGATCTACTACATATCACCAGCAAGCAATATCCTGAACTGATCCAAAAACTGCAACAAGGTTTTAGCTTTAGCCTGCAATTTGATCTAGAAGGTTTAAGCGAATTTGCCTTTATCCCAACCAGTTACGAAATGACTTATCAAGCTACAGGTAATTGGGGTGATGTGAAATACGATGGTCAAAGTTTACCGTTTAAGAAACTCAGCAAAAAACAATTTTTTGAAGCGGACTGGAAAAATATTGCTTTAGGTAAACGTAATTTAGATCGTCTTTCAACTTGTGAAAACAGTCAGTGTTTGTACCAAGCTTTAAATATTCAAAACAATCTGATCAGTGATGTAGAAGCTGCTTATGCTGTTTCAAATGCATCTTCAAACAACATTTCTGGTATTTCGACGCAGTTTTTAGAACCTGTAAATATTTATACTCAAACGGATCGTGCAATCAAATATGGCATTATGGTGATCATTATTACCTTTGGTTGCTTCTTTCTGTTTGAAGTCTTGAAGAATCTTAAAATTCACCCTGTTCAGTATGCTCTAGTTGCTATAGCACAAGGCGTGTTCTTTGTTTTACTCCTTTCTATAAGTGAATATTACGCTTTTTCCCTCGCCTATCTGATTGCGGCAGTTGCATGTATTGGTTTGATTACGTGGTATTTATACTTTGTCGTTCAAGGATTAAAAGCCGCCATACTTTTCGGTGTTTTGCTCAGTGCTTTATACGGCATGATGTATCTATTACTACAATCCAGCGGAAAAACTTTCTTATTTGGCTCAATTTTGTCTTTCATTTTAATTGCATGCGTCATGTATATCACCCGTCATGTCAATTGGTATCAATCCGAACAACAACACATATAAGTGAATCGGGCAAGGTTAGTTCCTTGCTCAATTTTTAACGATGACGCTAAGGAATAAGAATATGTATCACACCACCACTTCAACTTTAAGCCAACTCAAACAACTATGTCCCCAGCAGAGTTCAATTGCGAGCTGTTTAAATCAACTTCGACACGCCAAAATTCAATTTCTGAATCTTGGTAATATTATTGTTTGCCCCCAATCCCGCTCCATTTTAATTTTCAAACAGCGCAAATTAATGGAAATAGAAACTTTTTTAGCTTGATTTATACAAAATTACACTGTGCTAAGAATGCTTCAAGTACAATCCTATTGATACAGTTTTAATTAGGTAGTTTCGCTATGTCTGTGCAACGATTGCATGTTACATCACGTTTTTGCGAAGTCGCAATTTCAGGAAATCTCGTTCATTTAGCAGGTCAACTGGCAGATGATACCAGCGTTGATGTGAGCGCACAGACTCAACAAACCTTAGACAATATTGATCGTTTATTGGCAGAAGCAGGCACCGATAAAACTCATATCTTGTCTGTATTGATTTTCTTAAAAGATATTGAAAAAGACTATGCAGCAATGAATGCGGTGTGGGACGCATGGATTGCTGAGGGACATCCCCCAGCACGTACCTGTGTTGAATCTAAACTCTATGCACCTGATGTTTTAGTTGAAATGACTGTAACAGCTGTACGACCTGACACCCCTTAAGATTTTGCGGCAAGTACATTATATTTCATCATACGGTCCGTATGAGGCATGGCATTAAATGGGCTAGTCGATGAAATCATTGGATCAAATAAGTCAGGTAATAAATCTTCTCGTAACTCTTGTTCAGTTGGAATACTGCTATAACGCAAGACACGATACCCAGCCAACTCTAACAAGCTGTCTTGATAATGTTTTAAATGCAGACGATTCACATAAGATTCGTCTGCAATCTCAATAATTGCCAAGACTTGCAGCTGTTGATCCAATACCACGAAATCAGCGACCAAGCCCTGATATTTGCGTCGTGTATGTGCAAATTTGGTCGTTAATAATGCATCAAACGAAACATGGGCCAGTACAGTATGACGATGCAACACAGCTTGTAAGCGCATCAAGGTAATTTGCTCAGCAATATTTAATATACCGCGTCGCTTTAATGGACTGTCTTGGCGCCGATTTTGATGTAGGCGACGAAGTGCAAGTGCTGTAATAAGCAGCAAACCAATAATGGTTATGAAATAATACATTTCTAACTAATCCCTTTAGATTTTTTATAATCATTTTTGGCTTTATGCCAATTTTTTAATCAATAACAAACGATAGTAAAGTTATTTCAACAGCGTAAACTTAAATTTTTTAATCGTTTTATACTAGGCGACCAAAGTCGTAAAAGCTTACCCTAGCTCTACTTATAATCAGCATCCACTGAATATTCAAGTCAATATTGTCAGTATATGTTTCTATAAATTATAGTTTTGAAATTAGAATGCGACACAATTAACGTTTTTTTTAAAAAAAAAGACACCGTTTTAGATGTCCTTTTTCTTCATTTGAAGATGGTGATTAACGATGTGCTTTTACTTTCGACTTTGGTTTGCCTGAAAATGGTCTTTTTTCACCAGTTTCACGTGGGGGCAAACCCGCATGCTGAGTCAGCACTTGGCCTTTTTGTGGACGTTTTTGACCAGAATTAGACTGTGGACGAGATGATTGACCACGTTTAGCAGAATCACCCGCAACACTCGAGTTCTTCTTACGCGCGGACTTATATTCACCTTCAGCTGTGCCTTGTGGCTGATAGGTTGGAATCAGATGTTGTTTCGAGTTACCAATTAAATCCGAACGTCCCATTTCTTTTAACGCTTCACGTAATAAAGGCCAGTTATTTGGATCATGGTAACGCAAGAAAGCTTTATGCAAACGACGACGTTTTTCGCCTTTCACGATATCGACATTTTCAGTATAACGCGCCACTTTAGATAATGGATTCTTGCCTGAATAATACATCGTAGTCGCAGTTGCCATTGGCGATGGATAGAAGGTTTGTACCTGATCGGCACGGAAACCATTCTTTTTCAGCCAAATCGCCAAGTTCATCATATCGTAATCCGTTGTACCGGGATGCGCAGCGATGAAGTAAGGAATTAAATATTGTTCCTTTCCTGCTTCCTTACTAAAACGCTCAAACATTTGCTTAAAGCGGTCGTAAGTGCCGATCCCTGGTTTCATCATCTTGGATAATGGACCATGTTCGGTATGCTCAGGTGCAATTTTTAGATAACCACCAACATGATGCTGTACCAACTCTTTGACATATTCAGGGTTTAACACAGCAAGGTCATAACGAAGACCTGAACCGATCAAAATCTTCTTCACACCTTTGATTTCACGTGCTTTACGATAAAGCTGAACCAAGGGCGCATGATCAGTATGTAAGTTTTGACAGACACCTGGATAAACACAAGACGGTTTACGGCAGTTCTTCTCGATTTCAGGGTCGTTACAGTGCAAACGATACATGTTTGCTGTTGGACCACCTAAGTCTGAGATAATGCCTGTAAATTGAGGTGCAGTATCACGGATCTTTTCAATTTCACGCAGAATTGATTCTTCAGAACGGTTTTGAATAATACGCCCTTCATGTTCAGTGATCGAACAGAAAGTACAACCACCAAAACAACCACGCATGATATTCACAGAGAATTTGATCATATCAAATGCAGGGAAACGCGCATTGCCATAAGCTGGATGCGGTAAACGTGCGTATGGTAAATCAAATACATAATCCATTTCTTCCGTTGTTAACGGAATTGGAGGTGGATTAATCCAAACATCACGTTCACCATGACGCTGTACCAGTGCACGAGCATTTCCTGGATTGGTTTCCAAATGCAAAATACGGTTGGCATGCGCATACAGCACGTGATCATCTGCCACTTGTTCGAATGAAGGCAAACGAATCACAGCCAATTCACGTGGCGGTAATTTATGTTTAATCGCTTTAGATGGTGCAGGTTTTAACTGTACGATCTGTGTATCTGGATCGAGTTGATCACCTTCACGAACGATTGGATTGGTCACAATTTCTTTTTGGAAGTTTTGATATTGTGCCAGTGAGTTGCCTTTTTCTTTTTCAACTTCACAGCCATCAATATCTTCAGTCATGACATAAGGATTGATAATTGGATCAACACGACCAATGCTATCCACGTCATTACTTGCGATTTCAACGAATTGTGCTTTTGATGCTTTATTGTGTTTATTAATAATAAATGCAGTACCACGAACATCGGTAATCTCGTGGATTTTTTCACCCTTAGCTAAACGGTGCATCACATCAATAATGGCACGCTCACCATTACCATACATTAATAAATCCGCTTTAGAGTCCATCAAAATAGAACGACGGACTTTATCGGACCAATAATCATAATGTGCGATACGACGTAAACTACCTTCAATCCCACCGAGCAATACAGGTACATCAGGGAAAGCCTCACGACAACGCTGACAATATACTGTTGCTGCGCGGTCAGGACGTTTATTCGGTTCATTATTTGGCGAATACGCATCATCCGAACGGATTTTACGATCTGCAGTATAACGGTTAATCATCGAATCCATATTGCCTGCGGTTACACCCCATGCAATAGTCGGTTTCCCTAAGACACGAAAACTTTCGACATTGGTCCAATCGGGTTGAGCAATGATCCCCACACGAAAGCCCTGTGCCTCAAGCACACGACCAATCACACCCGATACAAAAGATGGATGATCAATATAAGCATCGCCACAAACTAAAATAAAGTCACAGGCATCCCAGCCGAGTAAGTCCATTTCTTCTCGTGACATCGGTAAAAATGGTGCAGGTTCAAAACACGACGCCCAATATTTGTCGTAATCAAACAGCGCTTTTGGCGCAGTTTGCTTGGTATAGGCAGTAGACATGGCTTGCGAATCTCGGCTAGCTGAAATGCTGGGATAGCATCAAAGATGAAAGCCGATCATTTTAACATGAATTTCATTCATTTTTATAGATTAAAAAATAAACAAAGGCATTTCCTCAAAAAGAATTTGTAACTATTCGAGGAAATACACATATAAAGCGTTGATAATTATTCGTCTTCGTTCAAGAAACCTTCCTTAATTTCTACAGGTAAGTCTTGATGCCACCATACGTAAATAGAAGCTTTAATTTCTTCATCTTCATCAGGGTCATTATAAGGTTCATCATCTTCACGAATAAGTTCATCACCATCAAATTTGAACCAAAACTCCCATGGATCATCATCTCCACAACCCCAAGCTTGTGCATGAATATCAGGTAATAAGCCTTTTAAAAATAATAGAATATTCTCAATATTTTCATCGCCATTTGAGCCATGTGTAAATTCTAAAACAGCATAACCCGCAATATAATCTAAGTGCTCTGGATCTAAATCGTATTGAATTGAATCAATCTGATCTAATAAAGCTTGCGTTAGTTCCATACCGTCAGCATTAATCTCTAGTGCAGCTTCTAGAAACTTTTCTGCACTCCCTGCATGATCTTTAAATAATGATTCTAATAGCCCCATTACTTTGGTATCAGGATGCTTATAGTAAACGCGACTGTGCAGTTCCATCTTATTTTCCCCAATTTTAATATCAAAATTATGCCAACATGACATAGGCTTAACTTACTAAATTTCAAAGACTTTTATCAAGTTAGTGCGACTTTAATTGTCGTTTTATTTTAATTTTTTTCTTTAAGCATTAAATGTACTGCCAAAACCAAACCAAGCACCAACACCATCCCTACACTCAGATTAATCCCAACCCAGCCAAAATTTTCCCAAATCAAACCACCACTGCTACCAAGCAAACTTGAACCAACGTAATAGCAGAATAAATACAAGGACGAGGCCACCGCACGATATTGCACCGCTTGCACAGAAACCCAACTGCTGGCTGTTGAATGTGCTGCGAAAAAGGAAAAAGTGAAAATCGTTAAACCGAGTAAAACCGCCCATAGCGATGGAATGAGGGTGATGAATAATCCCAGTATCATACTCAATAACAAGCAAGGCAACACCTTATCACGTCCATATTTAAAGCCCCATTGTGCCGCTTTAGGTGAACTATAAATACCTGCTAGATAAGCAATTGAGATCACACCAATCCATGCTTGTGATAAATGAAATGGCGCTTCTAATAAATGATAGCTAATGTAGTTAAATACCGTCACTAAACAGCCCATTAAGATAAAACCCTGAGCAAATAAAATCCGTAATTTTGGATCTTTAAGGTTCTGTTCAAATGCAGCTTTAAAACGGGAAAATCGAAATGGATAAGGTTGAAAATGTTGAGACTTTGGTAATAACAAATAAAATAAACAAGCGATGACCAGATTCAAAAATCCAATGATATAAGTAGCCGATTGCCAAGAAATAAAGTCAACTAAAACACCTGCGATCAAACGCCCCCCCATCCCCCCAATGGCGGTGCCTGAGATATACAATCCCATAGCAAAACCAATATCTTGCTGGGCAATCTCTTCCCCGATATACGTCATCGCAACCGCAGCAACGCCACTCACCGCCAAACCAATGAAAATACGGGTGGTCAAAAAGACTTCCCAAATCGGAAATGAGGCACTGATGAGCAAGAGAAGAGAAACCAAAAACAAAGCAAAAACCATAATGGGTTTTCGCCCAAAACGATCAGAGATAAAACCCGTAAACAATAAACCTATGGCTAAAGCCACGGTGGAAAAAGAAAGTGGGAAACTACTATGTGTAGGTGAAACCTGAAAGAATTTTGCAAAAATTGGCATCATCGGTTGTACGCAGTACAAAGATGAAAATGAGGCAAAACCTGCAAAGAACAATGACCATAGAATTGCAGTAAATGATTTAGACCCATACTCAATATGAGTAGGCAGTGCTTCAGGCTTAGACATCGTGACTCCTTGACTGGAAACAGTATACGCCTATCCTGAAGCGATTGAAAAACGCTAAACAATGCTCTTGTTTTATTATTTATACAACAGAATCTCTATTGATCTTCAACCTCATAATTTCTAACATCGGACCAACTTTTGGCACGTGGATGAATTACTTTGGTTGTTTTTAACACGACGACTCTTTTTACACTCAAAAATTACTTTTTGATTCCATTCAAATTGATCATATTTTTATCCATTGTGAGTTTAACCGCATGTAGTAGTTTAAATGCCCCAAAACTATCCAAAGGTATCCAGCAAGCTTATTCTGTTTCTCCGACCACAGCTGATCGACTTTCTCCCATTATTCTCCAAAGTGCTAAGCAACACGATGTTCCACCCCTCTTAGTGGCAGCGGTGATTCGTCAAGAGTCCAGTTATCGCTCAAATGCACGCTCACCAACAGGAGCACTTGGGCTCATGCAAATCATCCCAAGTCATTGGAGACAAGATTGTCCTGGTGATTTATACAACGAATATATTAATATCAATTGTGGTACACATGTCCTTGCAACCTATTACAAATCCGCAGGTAGTTGGCACAAAGCATTGGGCTATTACTATGTAGGTCCGACGGGTTATCAACGTAGTTTTAGCAATCGGCACAAAGCCAGAAAATATGCCCGCTCCGTTGAACGGCATAAAAAAGAGCTCAAAAGAGCGCTGTAATCTATAAAAAAACCATGCTGATCAAGCATGGTTTTTGGTTTTAAAAAGATATTAAGCTTCTTCAAACATCCCTTCGAACAAGACTGAAGATAAATAGCGCTCACCACTATCAGGTAAGATCACCACAATGGTCTTGCCTGCATTTTCAGGACGTTCAGCAATTTTTGCCGCTGCTGCTAATGCTGCACCACTTGAAATACCCACCAAAATTCCTTCCTGAGTTGCGCATTTTCTTGCCCACTCAATTGCATCGGCACTATTTACAGGCACAACCTCATCAACTAAATCTAAATCTAAATTTTTAGGAATAAAATTGGCGCCGATCCCTTGGATTTTGTGTGGTGCAGGGCTGATACTCTCACCATTCCGAGTCTGAGTAATAATTGGAGATTCAGCAGGCTCAACAGCGACTGAATATAATGGCTTGTTCTGAACTTGCTCAAAATAGCGAGAAATTCCTGTAATCGTTCCACCCGTCCCCACACCAGCGACTAAGATATCGACTTGACCATTGGTTGCCTGCCAAATCTCAGGGCCAGTGGTATCCACATGAATTTGAGGATTAGCTGGATTTTCAAATTGTTGTGGTAAAAAATATTGCTGTGGATTTTCAGTGGCTAAACGTACTGCCTCATCTACCGCACCCTTCATACCTTTCGCAGGATCAGTCAAAACGAGATTTGCACCCAATGCCTTTAATACTTTTCTACGCTCCAAACTCATACTTGATGGCATGGTTAAAGTAATTGGATAACCTTTTGCTGCTGCAACGAATGCTAACGCAATCCCAGTATTACCACTGGTTGGCTCAACAATATGCATACCTGCTTTAAGTACACCACGTTTCTCTGCATCAGCAATCAATGCCGCACCAATACGACACTTTACTGAAAATGCAGGATTACGACTTTCAATTTTTGCCAGTACAGTTGCACCTGTTTGAATAGCACGGTTAATGCGTACTAAAGGCGTGTTACCGATTGCTTCGGCATTATTTGAATACACTGCGATACCAAGATTGGCTGGTGTCGGAAATTGTTGATCAGTTGACATGTTATTTCCTTATTAGATTTGGAATGATTCTCAAATCATTATAGGCTTGTCAGCAAATGAAGAAAGTATAAAGCAGCTGCTTTTACGAAAAACTATCTTTTAGAACATCAAAGTTAAATCTCACGTTTGAGTAGCGCCTAACTCATCATTTGCCACCACTTCCTCACTCTCACCTAATAAAACTGCGACTCTTTCACAATGAATAACCAAATGCTCCAACCAACGCTGTGCCGCCAGTTGTTCTAATGTAGAAGCTGCTGATACTTTTCTGGATGAAGATTCCTCAATTATTTTTTGACGAACTAAATCTTGATCGGCTTGCATTTCTGCGGAAAAATTCGCCAATTCATCTACTAAAGCTTTAGGGATTCGTGCAAATGGTTCATTCGATAAATGAGGAATGAATTGTTCAAGAATCATAGCAAAACGATCAGCTAATTCTTCAATATTTTTTTGATTTTCAATGTCTTCTATATGACCCACACTGCTTAAATCATTTTTAAGCACACGTGCATATACAACGAGTCTTAGCAAAACCAGCAATCGATGCTGAACCGCTGTAGATTGAGGGGCAGACATCTTATCCAGATAGTCTTCAATTTTGCTCAACGTATAGTCAAACTCATCTATTTTGGCGACTTCAGCCTTCGCACGCTTACGAATACAGTGCACGAAAATATCATACATTTCCGAGATTGACTTTAATAAGGCACGTTCAACAGCTGCAATTGCAAGTGCTGGTACGCTATAAAGTGATTCATCCAAATAACGTGTGGTGGCATGTTCTTTTTCTGGTAGTAATCGAATAATCAATTGTTCAAATTTAGCTAAGAAAGGCATAAAAATACATGCCCCTAATAGACTAAAAGTAGTATGAAATGCAGCTACCAATAACACAGGACCTAATTGCTGAACACTTTCAAAATGCTGATATGCCCAAATAAAAGCAGGTGATAATAAAATAAAAGCGAATACAGCTGTCACAACATTAAAAATCACATGGACAGCCGCAGTTCTCTTGGCACTTGTTGTGCCACTAATTGCAGCCAATACTGCTGTGGCGACTGTTCCAATATTTTGACCAATCACCAAAACCAAAGTTTGTTCAAGATTAATGGTTTGTGTAGAAAGTGCAGCTAATGTGGTTGTAATCGCGGCACTAGAGGATTGCAATAAAATCGTCATCACAATCCCAATGAGTACCAAAAAAAACTTCATCATCAAGCTCGGTTCTGCCCAGCGTGACAAATCGATCAATAACGCCAATCCACTCATGGCATCTTGTAGAAATTGAATGCCGAAAAACAATAATCCAAAACCAGCCAAAGTTAGACCAATAAATGCAAACTTCTCTTTACCCATTAAGTTAAGTAAGGCTCCAATACCTACGAGTGGTAAAGCAAAACTTGCAATTGAAAACTTTAATCCTAATAATGCGACCATCCACCCAGTGCTTGTGGTACCAATATTTGCACCAATAATCACACCGATAGCATGACTAAAACTTAAGATACCCGCACTCACAAAACCAATAGTCGCCAATGTCGTCGCTGTGGAGGACTGAACCACCACTGTTAGACCTATTCCAGATAAAACAGCTTTAATCGGTGAGTTTGTAAATCGAACGAGCCATTGTCGTAATGCTTCACCCGCAATTGCCTTTAAGCTATCTGTCATCAAAGACATGCCTAAAAGAAATAAACCAATTCCACCTACTAACTTAACAATGACTTCGAGCACAAAAACATCCTTTTTATAATTTTCAGATTAAAAATTTATACTGATTTAGCATTAATTTCGTTTGTTTTATTGAAATATTTATATTTGATTTAGATATGACAATAAAGTGTTTTAAAGCATTTAGTGCTGTTGAAATAAAAAGTATTCAGGCTATTTTTTCATTATGCAATAAAAAACACCCCCTAACCGTTAGGTTAGGGGGTGTTTTAGATTTAAAAGCTGGCGATGACTTACTCTCACATGGCAAGTGCCACACTACCATCAGCGCGAAGAGGTTTCACTTCTGAGTTCGGGAAGGGATCAGGTGGTTCACTCTTGCTATTGTCGCCAGCAAACTGTTTATGGATACTTGCTTTGGTCTTATATATGCCAAGGCGTTTTCCAAATCTTGCGCTTATGCAAAGCAGTGCTTTACATATAGCTCATTAACGGATTAGTTAATTGGGTCTGTATTGTAACTAGTTTTGACACTAAATCAAGTTATGTATTGAATTTATCTTGCATACAACAACTGTTTGGGTGTTGTATAGTCAAGCCTCACGAGCAATTAGTATTGGTCAGCTTCACACGTCACCGTGCTTCCACACCCAACCT